>NZ_AP017929.1:0-1200000 GCF_002370355.1 Latilactobacillus sakei subsp. sakei DSM 20017 = JCM 1157 | reverse complement strand
TAGCCATTAAAAAAACTTAATGTTATGCAGAAAAATTCTGCATAACATTAAGTTTTTTTCTTACATCATATCAAACAACGATAATTGATTTTCATCTGGTAAATCATTTAAGACGTTATTTTCTGTTAAATATTCAATCAATGTTTTCGATACTTTCCCACGGTTAGATAAGTCTTCTTTAGATAAGAAAGGTTTTTCTTCGCGGGCGGAGACGATTTGTTTAGCAACGTTATCGCCCAGACTTGGGACGGCGCGGAATGGTGCGAGTAAGGTATGGTCGTCTTGGATCAAGAAATCAGATGAATCTGATTTTTCGATGTCGACCATCTTAATCGTGATGCCCCGTTTCAAACATTCATTGGCGATTTCAAGCACGGTTAACAAGTTCTTTTCTTTCGTGCTGGCTTCCATCCCTTTATCCGTGATTTCCTTCATACGCGCCTTGACGCCTTCTTCACCTTGGGCCATCGCCACGAGGTCGAAGTCACTGGCCCGCACACTGAAGTAAGCACAGTAATAAATAATGGGGAAGTACACTTTGAAATAGGCAATCCGAAGCGCCATCAAAATATAGGCGGTCGCATGGGCTTTCGGGAACATATATTTAATCTTGAGACAAGAATCAATATACCAATCCGGCACGTTTTCATTATCGCGCATGGCTTGTTGCCAATCATCCGGAATCCCTTTGCCTTTACGAACACGTTCCATAATGTTGAAGGACATACTATCGTCCATTCCCCAGTGAATTAAATCCATCATGATATTATCACGACAACCGATAACGTCTTTCAGGGTGACAACGCCTTTATTAATCAATTCTTCGGCGTTACCCAACCACACGTCGGTCCCATGAGAAAGACCAGAAATTTGGAGTAGTTCTGAGAAGGTTGTGGGGTGCGTTTCTTCCAACATTCCGCGGACAAATCGCGTTCCGAATTCTGGCACACCCAAGGTCCCCATCTTCGAATTAATCTGTTCAGGCGTCACGCCGAGTGAATCAGTTCCGGAGAACAAGGCCATCACACCCGGATCATCGGTTGGGATTGATTTAGGATCAATCCCAGAGAGATCTTGGAGCATCCGAATCATCGTGGGATCATCATGACCCAGGATATCGAGCTTCAAGATATTATCATGGATCGAATGGAAATCAAAATGGGTGGTCTTCCAAGCGGCATCTTGATCATCGGCTGGGAATTGGATTGGTGTGAAATCATAGATATCCATGTAATCAGGCACAACGATAATCCCAGCTGGATGTTGGCCAGTTGTCCGTTTAACACCGGTCGAGCCTTTTGCCAACCGATCGACTTCAGCCCCGCGGAAAGTTTGTTCCGTATCACGTTCATAGGCTTTAACATAACCGTACGCCGTTTTATCAGCGACCGTCCCGATTGTCCCGGCCCGGAACACGTTATTTTCACCGAACAAGACCTTCGTATAGTTATGGGCGACTGGTTGATAATCACCGGAGAAGTTCAAATCAATATCCGGCACCTTATCCCCATGGAAGCCAAGGAAAGTTTCGAACGGAATATCATGGCCGTCCTTATCAAGTGGCGTGCCACATTCAGGGCAATCTTTGTCCGCTAAATCGTAACCCGAACCAACTTCCCCTTTGGTAAAGAATTCGGAGTAGTGACAGTTAGAACACCGATAATGCGGTGGTAACGGGTTAACTTCGGTGATCCCGGTCATGGTTGCGACTAAACTCGAACCGACAGAGCCCCGAGAACCAACCAAGTACCCATCCTTGCCACTCTTATAAACTAATTTTTGGGAAATCAGGTAAATAACGGAGAACCCATTCCCGATAATACTCTTCAATTCTTTTTTCAAGCGGGCTTCGACGATTTCAGGTAACTCAGCTCCGTACAATTCGTGCGCACGGTTCATCGTTAAGGTTTGAATTTCGTCTTCGGCGCCGGCCATCTTAGGCGTGTAAAGTTTATCTTTAACCGGTACAATTTCGTCGATTTGATCGGCAATCTTTTGTGGATTGGCTACGACTAATTCTTGCGCTAATTCTGGCCCTAGGAAGTCAAAGGCCGTCAGCATTTCATCAGTTGAGCGGAAATGAACATCTGGTAACTTCGAACGGTTCAAGGGGTTGGCCCCGCCCATTGAGTGAATCAGAATCTTCCGATAAATCGCGTCTTCTGGATTCAAATAATGTGCATCGCCAGTTGCGACAACTGGTTTGTTGAGTTTTTCGCCAACTTTAACTAAGTTGCGAATGATTTCTTCAAGTGCCTGATTGTCGCGCACCAATTCACGTTCCAATAATGGCGCGTAAACCGCTTTGGGCATCACTTCGATATAATCGTAGTATTTAGCACGATCGAGCGCTTCGTTATACCCTTTTTGCATCATTGCTTCAAAGACTTCGCCATTACTGCAGGCTGAACCGACTAAAATTCCTTCGCGCAAAGCATCGAGTTTACTCTTAGGCAAGCGCGGTGTCCGGTAATAGTATTCAGTCATTGAGGCTGAAACCAATTTGAATAAATTCTTCAAACCAGCTTGGGTTTGCGCCATTAAGACCGCATGCGCTGGACGGGCTTGTTTGTAAAACTCGCCGACCCCGACGCGATCATTTAGTTGATTGACGTTTACCATATCGTAATTTTCAGCGGCTTCTTTTTCCAACTTATACAATAAATAACCAGTTGATTCAGCATCGGCATTAGCCCGATGATGGTGTTCTAGGTTGATCTTGTAGCGCTTGGTCAATGAATCCAACTTATGATTCTTGTATTCAGGATGCAACATCCGCGATAATTCCAAGGTATCAATGACTGGGTTATCGATCAGGTCAATATCGTTCCGTTCATAACCCGCGTTCAAGAAGCCCATATCGAAACTAACGTTATGACCGGCTAAAACGGCATCGCCAGTAAATTCCTTGAACATTGCCAAGACTTCAGCTTCCTTCTTGGCACCGTGGACCATTTCGTTGGTGATACTGGTCAATTGCGTTGTGAAGGCTGATAGTGGTCGCTCTGGATCGATAAATTCATCGAACGAGGCGACGACTTCACCATCGCGCATTTTGACCGCAGCCAATTCGATAATTGAATCATAAACGGCTGACAAACCAGTCGTTTCCACATCAAAAATTACGTATTCAGCTGATTCTAGAACTTGGTCGCGCAAATTATAAACGACTGGCGTGCCATCGTTGACCAGGTTGACTTCGACGCCGTATAAAATCTTGACGCCATTTTTCTTCCCAGCGGCATAAGCATCCGGAAAGGCTTGGAGATTATAGTGATCGGTCACGGCAATCGCAGGTTGGCCCCACTTAGCGGCTTGTTTGACGTAATCGCCGATTGGGTTGGTCGCGTCCATTTGAGACATATTGGTATGCAAATGCATTTCGATTCGCTTACCTTCAGTCGCTGTATCTTCACGTTTAGGATGACTAACTTCAACTAAATCATTGGCGTTAACCGTTAAATCACGCATGAAGTTATCTTCTTGGACACTCCCGCGAACCTTAAACCACATGCCTTTATCAATTGCGGCGAATAAACTTTCATCGCTAGCATCTCTTGAGAACTTCTTGACCGTAAATGAGGATGAGTAATCAGTCATCTTCAAGATTAATAATTGGCGGCCAGAACGGAGTACCCGGACTTCTTTATCAAAGATAAAGCCTTCAATCACGATTGAACGTTCCTCTTCAGTGATACTAATCATCTGACGAACTGGTTCAGCTGGATTAATGCCACGACCCATCACGATTGGGCCATCAACTGGCTTGCCTTCTGTTTTGCGTTTTTCTTTGAGCGCTTCGTTTTTCTTAATCGCTTCGGCAGCTGCTTGCGCACGTTCAGCATCTTGCACCGCCCGTTTTGCTTGGAAATCTTCAATTGATTTTTGAGAAGCTGATTCGTCGATTAATGGTTGAATCGCAAAGTTGGGGAAGCCCAGGCGTTTATAGCCGGCTTGAATCGTCGTTTGCGCTTGATTGATGAAAAAGGTTTTAACAATGTCATTTTCAACAACCAACAAGACTTTGCGTCCTTCAATATAGGGCGTCTCCTTGGCACATAATTCATGCAAGAGTGACGATTGAATCCCACTGTGATTGACGACATATTCCCAATAAGCGGCTAAAACACCACCATCAAGTTCTTTAGCATCGGTACTGATTTCAATTGAAACGGCCGCAATCGCTTGAAAAGCCGCTTCTAAATGTTCTTCAAACGCTGTGTAAACCGCAAAGGGTAACACGTTATCGAAGTGTAATTTAAAGGTCCACCGTTTTGACGTTTCGTGGACAATCACTTGTTCGACCTGCCCCGTTTTAAAGCCGGGATAGTGCGCGACATCCGCAGGTAAAGCAATCTGTTCTAATAATTTTTGAAACAATGCGGTTTGATCTAATGCCACAAAAGGGCCTCCTTCTAGTGATACGCTGAATTAAAAAGAGGCCGAAAAGTAACAATTGCCCATAAACGTGCAATCTTGCTACTTTTGACCCTTTTTAAAGCTTACTCAGTGACAAAAAACGAGTCTGAGACAAAAGCAAGTTTCATCCCAGGCTCGACTAATGTCAGTTCATCTTTATTTTTCTGAGGCTAACAAAATGCTGAGGGAATTGATTAATTCATCCTTCTTCACTTCTAATGTTTCGCCTGTTTTACGTAATTTAACTTCGACGATTTCTTCGGCAGCTTTCTTACCCACTGTGATTCGGATTGGTAACCCAATCAAATCGCTATCGGCAAACTTAACGCCAGCACGTTCTTTACGATCGTCGACTAAGACTGAATAACCAGCTTCTTCTAACAAGCCTTCGATTTGTTCAGCCAATTCAACTTGTGCATCATCTTTAACGTTCACTGGGACAACGTGTAAGTCGTATGGGGCGATGGCACTTGGCCAAACCAAACCATTTTCGTCAGCTTGTTGTTCTGTGATTGCTGATAATAGACGACTAACACCAATTCCGTATGAACCCATGATGATTGGTTTAGCACGGCCATTTTCGTCTAAGAATGTTGCACCGAATTGTTCAGTGTAACGAGTCCCTAATTTGAAGATATGACCAATTTCGATCCCTTTAGTGAATTGTAATTTACCTTCACCGTCTGGGGCTGTTTCGCCTTCTTGAACAAAACGTAAGTCAGCATAGTCTGCGACGTTGAAATCGCGCTTGCTGTTGACGTTCAGGAAGTGATGATCAGCTTCGTTAGCACCTACTACGGCGTTAACAAGTGCTTCAACACTGTAATCAGCAACGATTTGAACATCTTCCGGTGCATTAACTGGTCCGATTGAACCCATTGGGGCGTTCATCGTTGCTTGAACTTGTTCAGCAGTTGCTAGGTCTAAGAAGTCAGCATCTAAGAAGTTCTTCAACTTAACATCGTTGACTTCATAGTCACCGCGTACAAGCACTAAGACTGGTTTTTCATCAGCAATGAAAAGCACACTCTTAATAATCTTTTGAGCGGGTACTTCTAAGCGTGCTGCTACTTTTTCGATAGAATGTGCATCGCCAGTTGCCACTTTTTCCATTTCTAATTGAACATCGGTTGAACTTTGACCAGGACGAACCCCCGTTGCCATTTCTAAGTTAGCAGCGTAGTCACTTTGATCAGAGTAAACAATCGTATCTTCCCCGATTTCAGCAATCGCAGAAAATTCCATTGAATCCTTACCACCCATAGCGCCGGCATCCCCAACGATTGCGCGGAAATCTAAACCGCAACGTTCGAAAATGTTCGTGTAAGCTTGGCGCATTTGTTGGAAAGTTGTATCCAAATCTGCTTCATTAGCAGAAAATGAATAAGCATCTTGCATGATGAATTCACGGCCACGGAGTAAACCATAACGAGGACGATCTTCGTCACGATACTTCGTTTGGATTTGATATAACGTTAATGGTAACTTCTTGTATGACTTAATGTTATTGCGCACTAAATCGGCAAATGTTTCTTCATGTGTTGGTCCGAGGATAAAATCTCGTGAATGACGATCTTTGAATTTGAATAAGTTAGGGCCATAAGTTGCATAACGACCTGATTCTTCCCATAATTCAGCTGGTAAAATACCAGGCATTTGCATTTGTACTGCGTCGATCTTGCTCATTTCATCCTTGATAATCGCTTGGATGTTTTCCAATACGCGATAAGCTAAAGGTAAGTAGCTATAAACACCAGCTGAGACTTGGTGAATGTAACCCGCACGAAGCATCATTCGGTGACTTTTAGCTTCAGCCGAATTAGGCACTTCCTTGAGGGTTGGGATAAATAATTTTGATTGTTTCATAAATTGTTACGCCTCCAAAAATATTCTAAAAGAAAAATCGTTGTATATCATTCCACGTGACTAAGACCATTAATAACACCATAATACCGACACCGATTAATGTCACGATGCCTTCTTTTTCAGGTGAAATTGGTTTGCGACGAATCGCTTCAATAATGTTCAAGACTAACTTACCACCATCTAACGCCGGAATCGGAATTAGATTCATAATCCCCAAATTAAGTGATAAGAACGCCAAGAAATAAACTAACGCATTAAAGCCTTGTTGGGTAAATTGGGTCGTCATTGAATACATACCGACCGGCCCCGATAATTTATCTAGTGAGAACCCACCGGTTAAAAATGACCCGAGGATCTTGAAAATCTGACTGGCAATTGACCAAGCTTGTGTAAAGCCGTAAGAAATCTTGGCCTTTAGGCTATGATCCATTTTGACTTTTTGTGTGACCCCTACTTGACCAACCTTTTCTTTTTGGTTAGCCACTTTGACAGCCTTGGGAGTCACCTTGATTGTCTTTTCAGTTGCGCCCCGTTGAACGCGCACCGCAACAGTTTCGTTAGGGTGTTCTGAAATTATCGCACTAAAGTCAGTGAAGCTCGCTACTTTTTTGTTATCAACCTTCAAAAGACGATCGTTGGCTTTTAAGCCTGCCCTTTGAGCAGCCGAATTCTTTTGTACCGTGCCAATTTGATTGGATTGCTGTGGCACACCCCCGCTTAGAAAAGCGAAGAGGATAAAGGCTAGAATTGCGAGGATGAAGTTATTAAATGGTCCGGCAAAGTTCGTTAACATCCGATTAATCAACGTTGCTGATTGGAATTGGACATCCACGGGTGCGATTTGCACTTCCGTTCCGTCCGCTTCGATAATCGTCGCATCATGTAAGACGGGATAACGTTTCATTTCTGACTCGTCGCCGCCTTCATAACCTTCGACCCACAATTCCTTTTGTAAATCTGTTTTAGCAATTTGGAAAGGTACCCCGTTTAACGTGGTGACCTTGTCACTTGTATTAATCTGTTGAACGCGTCCTTGTTCGTCTAAAATTAAAGTCGCTTGTGTGCCAGCTTCAATTTCAGATTCATCGTCGGCCATTCCCGCCATTCGAACGTAACCACCTAATGGTAACCACCGGATGGTGTAAGTTGTGCCGTTTTTGCGAGTTGCAAATAATTTAGGTCCCATGCCGACAGAAAACTCTCGCACCAAAATGCCTGAGCGCTTAGCCATGTAAAAATGCCCAAATTCATGAACGACTACTAAAATACCAAAGATGATGATAAACGCAATAATTGCAGCCAATGTATCCGACCTCCTTTTTCAATACCGTCATTCAGATTCTGATTTTATAGTGAACTGTCTTATTATATCACGAAATGAAAAGAAAAAAGAGTGCTTTTGCATGCGCCCCTTTTCACAGCTTGATCGCAGAGGATCGAGTTAGTGATAATGAACGGATGGAAAAACACTCTGATTTGAATGATAGCTTTAAAAACGGGTCATTCATGCTAAATGATGCCAAACAAATGTAGTAATGGTAGTACAAACAACATACTGTCAAAGCGATCTAAGATACCGCCGTGACCTGGTAGGATTTTACCTGAATCTTTAACGCCATAATAGCGTTTGTATGCTGATTCAACCAAGTCCCCTAATTGACCACAGATTGAGAAGATTAAGGTTAAGCCTAACATGATTGGCAATGAGTAAATTTGTGGGAAGAAGTATAAGTAAACTGCTGCAACGGCAACGGCTAATAAAGTCCCGCCAATTGAGCCTTCCCATGTTTTATTAGGGCTAATTGCTGGCCACAATTTATTCTTACCAAATGCACGACCAAACATATAAGCACCAATATCTGTCATCCAAATAACCAATAAGATGTACATCACTGTATCGAAACCGCCCAAATTACGAGCACCGGCTAAGTAGTGGAAGCCAAGTCCAATATACAGGCTGGCTAAAGTTGTGACACCCATATCATCGAAGTTTACACGGTTCTTCGTGAAGACCGTGATGGCTAATAAGATTGCGACGAATAGATAGAATAAATCAAATTGTGAAACACCATCTGGCAACCAGTCAAACGCTCCCGCTGGTAATGCCAAACTTAATACGGCTAAACCGGCCACCATGGCATCTGGTGAAACGATAATCCGTTTGCGCATAATAAAGACTTCTGATAATGCGACTAATGCTAATACGGCTGCGGCGATATCAATGAAAATGCCCCCACTAATTAAAATTGGGATAAAGATAATCAACGCAACGACTGCTGTAATCACTCGTTGTTTCATAAACTGAACTGCCTCCTAATAAATAAACGTCTATTTTAAGCCGCCAAAGCGCCGGTGACGTTGTTGATAAGTAAAAATTGATTTTTCAAAAACTTGCGGTGTAAAATCTGGCCAGAATTCATCAACGAAGACTAATTCACTATAAGCGATTTGCCAAAGTAAAAAGTTCGAGATGCGTTCTTCCCCACTGGTCCGAATCAATAATTCAGGATCCGCATACTCCCCTAAGAAGCCCGTCATCAAATATTGACTAATCAAGTCATCATCAATCGAATCAGCCTCAATTGTACCACTTACGGCATCTTTGGCAATCTGTTGGACAGCCTGTTGAATTTCATCGCGACCACCGTAGTTCAATGCGAAGTTTAAAATCATCCCTGTATTTTGCGCCGTATCAGCCATCGCATCTTGCGCTGCTTTTTGCGTTTTTTCAGGTAAGTCATGGATGTTACCCATGACTTTCACACGCACGTTTTCTTCAATTAATTCTGGCATGAACGTGCCGAAGAAATCGACGGGCAATTGCATCAAAAAATTAACTTCATCACTAGGACGCTTCCAATTTTCTGTTGAAAAAGCGTATAACGTGAGAACCTTAACACCCATCCGACTAGCGGCTTTAGTAATTGTCTTCACATTTTCCATCCCTGCTTTATGGCCAGCAACTCTCGGCATTAACCGTTTGTTAGCCCAGCGACCGTTACCATCCATAATAATGGCAATATGGTTGGGGATATTTTCCGGATCAAGTTGAATTTTTGCTGTTTCTTTTTATTTGTAAACAAAATGACTCCTCCAGTTTAGTTACTCAACACTGATTGTACCAAAAATTGCTGGGAGTGACTATTTAAAATAATATTAAATATTTTTTCAAATCATCATGATAAGCTCCAAGTATCCTATTAAATGTGCTAAACTAACTAAATAACTTTTATTTTCAAAGGAGTCCTCTATGAAAAAGACATTCGAACTCTTCCGCTTGGATTGGCGGCGGATTCTCAAAAGCCCAATCGCATTCTTACTAATTCTCGCCCTAATTATCATCCCATCCCTCTACGCATGGTTTAATATCTGGGCTTTGTGGGATCCTTACAGTAAGACACAAGATTTAAAAGTCGCTGTTTATTCAGCAGATCAAAGCGTGACTGTCGCTAAAAAGAAAGTCGCAATTGGTGATGAATTAATCGACCAATTGAAAAAGAACGATAAACTTGGTTGGCAGTTTACAAGCAGTAAAAAGCAATTGGACGAAGGCGTTAAAACTGGTAAATATTATGCCGGTATTTACGTTCCCAAGAACTTTTCTAAGGACTTAATTAGCTTTGTCGACGGTAAAATTCAAAAACCAACGATTATTTATTCATCCAATGACAAGATTAACGCCATTGCCCCTAAAATTACTAGTGCGGGCGCGACAACGCTTCAATCAACCATTTCAGAGGAATTTGTCCAGACGGTTGCTAAAACCCTCATGTCCTCTCTCAATAAGGCTGGCTTTAAACTCGATGAAAATCTGCCCGTCATTAACCGTTTCTCAAGTATGATTCTCAAAACAGACCAACAGATTCCGGAGATTAACCAATATACGGATCAGGTCGTCGCACTGCAAAAGAAAATTCCTGAGATGCAGGCTAAATTAACACAAGCCAATGACTTCGTAAACTTCTTACCCGAAGCGAATAAAATGGCTAAGAAAGTCGTCGGCGTCAATCAGTACCTCCCAGAAGTTGAATCCGCGGGTGCCTTAGCTGTTAAGGTTCAAGGGAAGATTCCAGAAATTCAAAGTGCCGGTAAACAGGTGGCAACCCTTGATAGTGATTTTGACGGGATTGCCAATACCTTAACCAATGGTATTTCCGAAGCCAAAACTGGTTTGACCGTTCTTAATAAGACTCAAACCGTCCTCCCAGAAATCATTACCTTTGGTAAATCCGCGCAGCAAGTTTCTAGTCAGGTTAAAAATGACCTGATTCCAAAACTCAAAACGACCTTACCTGTCATTCAAAGTTCTGTTGATCAAGGCTTAACGATTACTGATCAATTAGCGAAAAATATCGATAATGACTTAAATGCCGTTAATAAACTATTAGAACAAGCTAAAAACGATCCTGATAATCAAGAATTGAAGGCTGCCTTGAAGACCAACCTCGAGCAATTATCAGCCCATACCGCAACGTTACAAGCTAACAACACGCAATTGGCGAATACCTTGCAAAGTTTACAAGATGCTTATAATGAATCAGCAGTCGCAGCCGGCAAGCCTGAATCACATCTCTTAGATGATCCAATTCAAAAGCTCAACGCCGCTGCAACCCATCTTGGTCAATTAAAAACTAAGATTGATAACGTGCTCGCCCATTATGATGATCTCTCTTTAACGGATATTCAAAATCAACTAACACCAATCATCGCTTTTGCTAAACAAGTTCAAAATACCGTGAGCCAAGTTCAAAATGCCGGTATCGGTGCGAACGTTAAGAGCGTCCTTGCTAAATTCGAAACGATGATTACGCAAGGCGATGCTGTTTTAAATCAAATCAACACCGCTGTGCTACCAAAATTACCATCACTATTAACAAATACGCAAAAAACATTAAAAACAGCTATCGATTACCTCGAAAAATATCAAAAGCAAATTCCAGCGCTAAAACAAGAGATCCACGATGCCAATACCCTCTTAAATGGCAATATGGGAACCATCGTCAGCGGTTTGAACACTGCTTCTGATCTCTATCAAAACGATTACCCAACGTTGAAAAATAAATTGCAACTCGCAACCGGCTTCATCAATAACGATTTACCCGGTATCGAAAATGATTTAACAACCACGCTAGCAATGGCCAACGCTAAATTTCCACTCCTTGAAAAAGCATTAAATGATGCCACTGATTTAATTCATAATGACTGGCCATTCTTGAGAAGTGGGATTCAAAAAGGCGCAGAAGCAATTCGCAAGCAACAAAAGACAGTTGATTTGAAAGACTTGATCAAACTACTTCGCCGTGACGCTACTAAGGAAAGTAATTTCTTAGCCGAACCGGTTAAGTTACAAGAGAAACATATCTATCCAATTAAAACTTACGGCTCAGCGAGTGCACCGTTCTATACCGCCCTTTGTCTTTGGGTTGGTGCCCTCTTGCTCAGTAACATCGTCCTCACGAACTTCTCGTTAGACGATAAGGAAAAAGAACGTTACAGCAAGAAACAACAATTTATCGCCCGTTGGTTGACCTACATTGTCATCGGGGTCGCCCAAGCGGTCTTTGTCGCACTTGGGAATATCTTCCTGATTAAGGCTTATATCGTTAGTCCAGTAGCACTCTTACTACTAGCCGTCTTCCTCAGCACCGTCTTTATGACGATTGTTTACGTCTTAGCCGCGATGTTCGGTAATGTCGGTAAAGGATTGGCGATGATTATCCTCGTGCTCTCCATCTCTGGTGGGGGCGGGAACTTCCCGGTTGTCTTATCCGATAAGTTCTTCCAATTCATTAACCCGTTATTACCATTTACTTACGGCGTTAACTTATTGCGGGAACCAACCGGGGGCATCTACGCACCAAATCTCTGGCATAATTTCATTATTCTAGCGATTTACGCAGTTGTCTTCTTCTTCATCGGCCTCTTCTTAAAAGATCGGATTAATCCTTTCTTCGAAAAACTCCATAAAGAAGCAGCCAAAAGTAAAATTATTCATTAATCAAAAAAAGGCGTTGAGACAAAATTTGTCTCAACGCCTTTTTCAATGACCGTTAGATTAACCTTCAGTAATTTCTTTTTCTTTTTCTTTAGAAATAGCATCGATTTTCTTTGTTGCTTCGTTCGTTAAGTTTTGGACTTGTTCTTCCAAATCGTGCATTTCGTCTTCACTAATTTCGCTAGCCTTTTCAGCTTTTTTCAAGTTATCCATTGCGTCACGACGAGCGTTACGGACAACAACTTTAGCTAATTCAGCTTCCTTACCAACTTCTTTAGCGATTTCCTTACGACGTTCACCCGTTAATTGAGGGATTACTAAACGGATTACTGAGCCATCATTAGCTGGTGAGATACCGATATCAGCTGTGTAAAGAGCTTTTTCGATATCTTCAAGTGCACCTTTATCATAAGGTGTAATCAACAATACCCGTGCTTCAGGGATTGTGATTGCAGCAATTTGATTAAGAGGTGTCATTGCGCCATAATATTCGACGTTGACACGGTTAACTAAGCTTGCATTAGCGCGGCCGGCCCGGATTTGACCAAGTGTCCGGCGCAATGAAGCTTCTGCTTTTTCCATGTTTTCTTTAGCTTGTTCTAAAATTGGATTTGCCATTTTTATTCCTCTCCTTCAATCGTTGTACCAATATTGGCACCTTCAACAACCTTTTTAATGTTGTCTGCTTCGTTCAAGTTGAAGACTACCAATGGAATATCATTATCCATTGATAAAGTACTTGCAGTTGAATCCATCACTTGTAGACCTTTGTTGATAATATCTAAGTGTGTTAAAGTATCGAACTTAACAGCACTAGGGTCTGTGTTAGGATCTGCAGAGTAAACACCATCAACGTTGTTTTTAGCCATCAAGATAACGTCAGCATCGATTTCAGCAGCACGTAATGCAGCTGTTGTATCTGTTGAGAAGTAAGGGTTCCCTGTCCCACCAGCAAAAATAACCACACGGCCTTTTTCTAAATGACGGACAGCCTTCCGACGGATGTAAGGTTCAGCGATTTGACGCATTTCAATTGATGTTTGAACACGCGTTGGGACACCAATACTTTCCAAATTGTCTTGTAATGCCAAAGCATTCATGACAGTAGCCATCATACCCATGTAATCAGCTTGTGCACGTTCCATGCCCATTTGTTCGCCAGTCACGCCGCGCCAGATGTTACCACCACCACAGACGATTGCGATTTGAACACCTAAATCATGAACTGATTTAATTTCATTGGCGACTACCTTAACGATTTCAGGATTGATCCCGAAGCCTTGTTCGCCGGCTAATGCCTCGCCACTTACTTTTAAGACAATTCGCTTATATTTTGTATTTGTCATATTTAATATCCCTCCGTTGATTACTAGGCCCATTTTACCATATTTAACTAGGCATTTGGGTATGCGATTCTGAATTATCGCAAAACTGCAAAAAAAAGGAGCGCAAATTGCGTTCCCTTTTTGAAGCAAATATGCTTATTTGATTTGACCCATAACTTCATCAACGAAGTTATTTTCTTTTTTCTCGATACCTTCACCAACAGTGAAACGAACGAAGCCTTTAACACTACCATTTTTTGATGCAACGAATTGTGCAACAGTTTGGTCTGAGTCTTTGATGAATGCTTGGTCGTTTAAGCTGATTTCTGACAAGAACTTGTTAACACGGCCTTCAACGATCTTAGGAATGATGTTTTCTGGCTTGCCTTCGTTCTTTGTTTCTTCAGTTAATACTTCACGTTCGTGATCCAATGTTTCTGCAGGAACATCTTCGCGAGAAACGTATTGAGGGTTAACAGCTGAAACGTGCATAGCAACGTCATGAGCTGCTTCATCGTCAGCACCTTCTAAAGTAACTAATGAAGCGATTTGGCCACCATTGTGTAAGTATGAACCGAAGTGATCGCCATCATTTTTTTCAACTAATTCGAAACGACGGAAGCTGATCTTTTCGCCGATAACAGCTGTTAAGTTGATTACTGCGCTAGCAATTGTGCCTTCACCCATTGGTAATTCTTCAGCAGCAGCCATGTCAGCTGGTTTGTTTTTAGCAATTGTTTCAGCAATATCTTTCAATAAAGCTTTGAATTGATCGTTTGAAGCAACGAAGTCAGTTTCTGAGTTCACTTCAACGATTGCAGCAGTATTGCCATCAATAGCAACGCCAGCTAAACCTTCAGCAGCGATCCGATCGTTTTTCTTAGCAGCCTTTGCCATCCCTTTTTCACGTAAAGCATCGATTGCTTCTTCAACGTTACCATCACTAGCAACTAGGGCTTTTTTAGCGTCCATGATACCAACGCCAGTTTTCTTACGTAATTCCATTACTTGAGCAGCTTTAATTTCAGCCATAATTCGTACCTCCGACAATTTATATTAAATATGATTGGTTTAAAAAAAGCTGTCCCACAAGTCAGGCAGTATTTGCGAAACCTCTAAGACAGCTTATTTGAATCTACTATTTAGCGTCAGTGTTAGTATCGTTGTTGCCTTCAACTGCTTCAACGATTTCTTCCATTGAGTCTGCTGATTTGTTTTCTGCAGCAAATGTAGCTTCTTCAACATCATCTTCACCTTGACGGCCTTCGATGATAGCATCAGCCATTTTAGCTGTGATTAAACGAACAGCGCGGATAGCGTCATCGTTTGATGGGATAATAACATCAATATCATCTGGATCTGAGTTAGTATCAACCATAGCAACGACTGGGATATTTAATTTTTGTGCTTCCTTGATAGCAATCCGTTCTTTACGAGGATCAACGACAAACATTACATCTGGGATGCGTGGCATGTCTTCGATACCGCCTAAGAATTTTTCAAGTTTTTCTTGTTGTTTCTTCAACAAGGCAACTTCTTTCTTAGGTAAACGTTCGAAAGTACCATCTTCGTCCATTGCTTTGATTTCCTTAAGACGTTTGATACGTTTTTGGATTGTATCCCAGTTAGTTAATGTACCACCTAACCAACGGTGATTTACAAAGTATTGGCCTGCACGTACTGATTCTTCAGCAATTGCATCTTGTGCTTGTTTCTTAGTACCAACGAATAAGAATACACCTTCGTTAGCAGCTTCTTCTTTAACGAAGTCATAAGCATCGTCAACCATGCGAACTGTCTTTTGCAAGTCGATGATGTAGATACCATTTCTTTCAGTAAAGATAAATTTCTTCATTTTTGGGTTCCAACGACGTGTTTGGTGACCGAAGTGAACACCCGCTTCTAATAATTGTTTCATTGACAATACAGCCATGTCAACAGACCTCCATATGGTTTTATTCGACCACTGGTTTCACTTTTTTAGAGAACTTGTCGCCAAGCACCTCTCTAGAAATCAACCAGTGTGAATTATTTTTTGGTAATGAAATACCGTTTAAAAGTATACTAAAGATATTCGCTAGAGTCAACCTGTAATCCCGTTTAAAATTGGGTACTTTCAATCCCGTGTGCGATTAAGTACTGTTCCTTTTTTAAACGGCTTTGGTGTTTAAAGGCGTATTCGGCTTTTAAAGCGGATGACTTGTCCGCAAATGTTTCGTAATACAACAAACGCACTGGGCGCCGAAGCTTCGTGTACTTCGCACCTTTACCAGCATTATGTGTGGCAACGCGTTTCGTGACGTCCGTCGTAAAGCCACCATAAAAACTACGATCGGCACAGACTAGTACGTAAAAATAATAAGCTTTCTCAGTCATCTTCTGCCATGAATAACTTCGTGCGCATTTCTGGTGTATAATCGCTGTTTTCATCATAGATCGTAAGTTCCGGAAGCATTCGCAAGCCTCCTTTTCTACCATCTTTGACGGCTTCAATCAATACCATGCTGGCTTCTTTACCTGCCTTTGGGTAAACAAACCGGACACGCTTGGGTTCCATGCGTGCTGCCCGTAATTCATCACAGATTTCTAGGAAGCGTTCTGGACGGTGCACGAGATATCCTTTACCATTCATCTTCAACAAACCACTCATTGTTTGGACCACGGTTCTTAAATCCGTCGCAATTTCGTGGCGTGCTAAGGCTAGATGTTCATTAGGATTCTTTTGACTATTAGGCGCCACCTTAAAGTACGGCGGATTACAGGTCACAATATCGACGCTATCTTTTTTAATAACGGTCGTTACGTCTTTTAAATCCATATTTAAAACACGCAGCTGTTCCGTCAACGCGTTTAGTTCGATTGAACGTTGTGCCATATCTGCCAAGCGTGGTTGTAATTCAACCCCTACAATTTGACCGTTTGTTTTGGGGCTCATAAATAGGCCCACCGCCCCATTACCAGCGCATAAATCAACAATCAGGCCTCGCTTGGGCAATTGCGCAAAATCAGCTAATAAGACTGCATCCATTGAATAGGAAAAGACGGATGGGCTTTGAATAATTTGAATATCTAATCGGAATAACTGATCAATTCTTTCATCTGCTTTTAACATACTACTTTCAACCCCACTTGTATTTAGCCCATATTATAACAAAGACCAGCGTTATTTGGTATAATAGCTAGGTAGTTCGTTAAATCGCCTTAAAAAAGGTTTTTTGAAAGGAATTAAAATTATGTTTTTCTCATTTGCCCGCTTCATCGTGCGAATTCTTGCCTGGTTACTTAATGGCCGAATCAACGTTGAAAACAAATCAGCTTTACCAGAGGGCACCTACGTTTTAGTTGGCCCCCATCGGACTTGGTGGGATCCCATCTTCTTCGCACTTGCTGCAAGCCCTCGTAAGTTTACGTTTATGGCTAAAGAAGAATTATTCAAAAATCCAATCTTACGTTTTATCTTGAAACACGCCAACGCGTTTCCTGTTAATCGTCAAAATCCCGGCCCCTCAGCGATTAAAACACCGGTTAAAGCCCTACGTTCAAAGGACTTATCTTTAATCATGTTTCCCACTGGTAGCCGCTATTCAAGCGAATTAAAAGGTGGCGCAGTGGTCATTGCTAAAATGGCGCGGGTCCCATTAGTCCCCGCCGTTTATCAAGGCCCCTTGAAATTTTCAGACGTCTTAAAACGTAAAAAGATTACGATTCGTTTCGGCGAACCAATTCCAGTCGACCCTAAACTTAAATTAAACGACGAAAACCTGACAATGATTGGTGATCAAATGCAAGCCGCTTTTGATCAAATCGATCACGACATCAATCCTGATTTTAAATATGAGATTGACGATCACAAATAACACAAAAAAAGACGCGCGCCAACGATGAAGATTTATCGTTGACGTGCGTTTTTTTAATACTCTATTTTTCCCAATACTGATCCAAGAATTTTGCGACCTTATTGCGATAAGCTGTTGGTTGCTTGGCTAATGCTTCACCATGGCCTGCATCTGGCACAACCCATAATTGCTTAGGCGCATTAGCGGCTTTGTAATTTTCGTAAACCATCTTGGTTGGTACAAATTTATCTTTAGCGCCATGAATCAACATGATTGGTAATTTTGACTTAGCGAGACTCTTGGTTGCGTCTCCTTCGCTAAAGTTATACCCAGCACGGACCCGCGCCATCAAGTTAGTGGTATAAAATAGTGGGAACTTCGGCAAACCAAACAAATCGTTGAGTTGATAGGCCAACTCACCTGAGATACTGCTGTACCCACAGTCTTCAATCACTGCTTTAACCTGTTTAGGAAGCTTTTCGCCAGCAGTGTACATCACAGTGGCGCCGCCCATGCTAACCCCGAAGAGTGCAATTTGGCTATCTTGACCATTTTTGGCAATCACTTGTTTGATCCATTTAACGTAATCTAAGCGATCTGGCCAACCATAGCCAATATAATCCCCTTCCGATTCGCCGGAACCACGGTCATCAGGTGCCAATACGTTGTACCCCAAGTCATGATAGAGATGAATATAGCGCGCCATATCCTCTTTGTAGCCCATATAGCCGTGTGCCACAACGATTGTTTTAGTTGTTTTCTTAGCAGCTGGTACGTAAATCGCGTCTAGCTTAAGATCATCAGTCGCTGACTTTTGATACCACTTCACTTTATCGGCTTTTGCCAACCATTTCTGATTGTCGCGATAAAACTTGCTAGGCTTGCCATTATTCAAGAATGACTTTTGCCCTGGTACGAAAGCATATTGATACATATACAGCGTTGCGCCAAAGACACCAATCACAATTAAAATAACAACGCTTATTAAAGACCATTTAAGCCAGCGTTTCTTTTTCATCTTCTAAAAATCCTCCTGGTTATTCCAAAATGTACTAAACGTGCTTGTTGAAATTGCTTCTTCCGCTTAACCTAATCTAAACGTGTGCTATAAGTCATATCCTTGCGGTTAACGCCGAATGTCAAACGATGGCTTACAGTCATCATTCGCCACTCTCTGTTAATCCTCAGGATATAACCGACTTATAGCCCACTCTGTCCATTTTGTAATTGATACATTTCATAATAGCGGCCCTTTTGTGCAACCAAGCTATCGTGATTGCCCCGTTCGACAATTTGACCTTGATCCAAGACGAGAATTAATTCTGCGTCACGAATTGTTGATAACCGATGGGCAATCGCAATACTAGTCCGTCCCTGTCGCAAGCGAGCGAGACCGGTTTGAATTACTGATTCCGTTTCGGTATCAATGTTGGCAGTCGCTTCATCTAAGACCAGAATCTTCGGATTGGTCACTAATGTTCTGGCAAATGAGAGTAATTGTCGTTGGCCACTCGAAAATTGTGCGCCACCTTCAATCACTCGTGCATGGTATTGGCCTGGTAATTCCTTAATAAATTCATCCGCTTGAACAAATTCAGCAGCGGCTTGAATCTGTTCATCCGTAATTTCATCGTTAAACAAGCGAATATTAGAAGCAATATCCCCGTAAAACATGAACGCATCTTGTAAAACCAAGCCCATTTTACGCCGTAGTTCTGCTGTTTGAAAGCTGCGGATATCTTGACCGTCAATTAAAATTTCGCCTTCATAAAATTCATAAAAGCGCATCATGACGTTGATAATCGAACTTTTACCAGAACCGGTATGGCCCACTAGTGCAACCGTTTGGCCCGGTTCAACGACAAACGAAATATCATGGAGAATTTCATGCTTGCCATCATATGAAAACGACACGTGTTTGAACTCAACGCGGCCATCGGTAATTTGACTAGCAGCATCTGCATCTTGGGCTGGTGCAAATTCCGTTTGATCCAGAATTCTAAAAATACGACGCCCGGCAACCATCCCATCTTGTAATGAGGATAATGAATCCATCATATTGGTCATCGGATTGAAAAAGTTGCTAACGTACGTCGTAAAGGCATAAACCAATCCAGCCGCAACAAAACTATGCAACGCTGTAAGCCCGAATAAAGTTAAAACAACCACTAATGCCAGTGTATACAGCAAGTTAACGACCGGTGCTAACAATAAAGAATTAGTCCGAATCATTGCTTCTCTTGTTTTAAGATAATCTTCGTTAACCGATTCAAATTCGGCTGTGAGTCGTTTTTCTTGGCGGAACTGTTGAATAATTGTAATCCCTTCAATCGATTCGTTCAACTTAGTGTTCAATTGACTCAACTTTTCACGCATATGCCGATAAACCTTGGCACTATAACTGCTGTAATACCAAATAATGACTAATAAAATTGGTAAAAAACCAGCCGTTGCTAGTGCAATCTTCGGTGATAATAACCACATCGCAATGAACGCGGAGATAATTGAAAATGAACCCACTAATAATGATAGGAACACATTCCAATAATCAATTAACGTCATCGTATCATTGGTAACTCGCGAAACAATTGATCCAGCAGGTGTTTGATCAAAATAACGCATGCCCAAACGATGCAACTGACGAAAAAGATCACGGCGCACATCTTCCATCGCGCGTTCTGATCCCATTCCAAAGAGGAAAGATTGGGCAAACTGCGTGATAGCTTTCAAAATAACCCCTAAGGCATATAACCCAGCAACCCCTAGCAAAATTTGAGTTGTCGCTGTTTGTTTCGTTAAGTAACGATCCATAAAAACTTGTAATAAGCGCGGCAACAAAATGTTAATCGTTGCTAAGCCCGCTGCTGCGATGATTGCGCCGATAAATTGTTTCTTATAGCGCTTGGTATAACCAAAAAGTCGTTTCATAATTTGAAACTGTTCTTTAGTCGATATCTTTTGTGACCATTCAGATTGATACTTTTGTGCCATCCTATTGGCCCCCCATCGCTTGATTTAATTGTTGTTTAACCCACATTTCAGCATACCACCCTTGTTGGGCTAATAAGCTGTCGTGCGTGCCACGTTCGGCAATCGTTCCGTCATCCATAACAATAATCTCATCAGCGTGCATTACACTACTGAGTCGATTAGCGGTAATAATTGTCGTTTGATTTGCCCGTAGCGTCTTAAGATTCATTAAAATTGCTTCTTCAGTCTTCGCATCGACCGCGGACAATGAATCATCTAAAATTAAAATTTCAGGATCAGTCATTATTGCCCGGGAAATAGCAATTCGCTGTTTCTGTCCACCTGATAATGACACGCCACGTTCACCAACAACTGTGTCGTAACCTTGTGCAAACGTTAAAATATCTTCATGAACCGCACCAGAACTAGCCGCTGCTTCAACGGCCTCTTGTTCCTTTTCAAAATCCGCGAACCGAATATTATCGCGAACATCCGTTGAAAACAAAAAGTTGTCCTGTGGCACATAGCCAATACTATCGAGTAATGCATCTAATGTGTAATCCCGAATATCGTGCTGGTTAATCTTAATTTGGCCCTGATATTGATCATATTCTCGTAACAGCAACTTGATCAAAGTACTTTTACCAGAACCAACCTTCCCGACAATTCCCAGTGTCTTTCCTTGTGGCAGTTGGAAATGCACATTCGTTAAAGTTGGTGTTTGTTCTTCAGGATAGGAAAATTGTTGAATGGCATAGTCGATATCACCAGTTGCCAACGTTTGAATGGCATCTGGCTTTTCAATAATCGTGCTGGTTTCTTTTAATAATGATTCAACCCGATCATAACTGGCATTGCCACGTTCAAGCACATTGAATAAACGACCAATCGCAAACATTGGCCAAACTAAGGCTGCGATATAACTGATAAAAGCAATCAATTGGCCAATTGTAATACTGTGGTTCATGACCAACGTTCCACCATAAATAATTGTAACGAGGTACGTTAGCCCGATAATTAAACTAATCGCTGGATCAAATAAACCATCGATAAAGTTGACGCGCTTGTTAATCGCAATTGTCTTCGTCACAATTTGGTCGAAATCATCGATATCCGCTTCTTCTTGACCAAACGTTTTTAAAACTTTGATCCCAGAAACACTCTCTTGCGTCTTATCATTTAATTTCGAAAAGGCTGCTTGTGATTCTCTAAAAGCGGTATGCAAATGCGTCCCTAAGCGTCCTGAAGCCACTGCTAATAATGGCATTGGAATCAAGGCCATTAATGTTAGCCGCCAATCGACAAAAATAATCATCGCGATGATGGTCGTCCCACCCGTAATAATCGAATCCGCAAACGTTAAAATACCGGCGCCCGCCACTTGTTGAATCGCGGTTAAATCATTGGTCGCATGGGCCATCAAATCGCCAGTCCGGTGTTTCTGGAAGAAAGTTGTGTCCATCTTCATAAAATGCCAGAACAAACGACTCCGCAATGTCCGTTCTAACTTGGCTGCGCCACCCCAGATACGAGTCCGCCAACCATAGCGAAAGAGATATTGTAAAATCGCGGCTGCTAATAAGACCCCAATCCACATTAATAAGACCGATGCCTTCAACTTTCGGGCAGCCATTAAATCAATTAACGTCCCAATCACTTTTGGTGGCACGATTTGCACAATTGCAACTAGGACTAAAAAAATAACCCCTAATATATAGCGGCGATATTCTTGTTTAAAATACCAGCCTAACTTCTTAAATATACCCATAAAATATCTCCGTCTTCAAAATTAGATAATCCTCATTATAGCAATCTTAGTTCAGTGGGACAATTATTTCTCTTCCAATAAAAAGAGGGTTCCATACAAAAATAAGTTTTTGTACGAAACGCCTCTTTAATTAAGTCATGTTTATTTTTTGCTACGTTTTTGTTGTGCTTTCATTGAGCTCATCATCTGGTTTAATTTCTTTTCAGATGGTTTTTGCCCCATTTGCATCATCATAGCTTTCAACATATCTTCATTAACTGGTGGATTTTCTTCGAAATATTTCTTCATGTAAGCACGTGCGCCGAAAAAGCCAGCAACTGCACCTAATAATGCCCCAATGACAAAAATTAATACGCCTATTCCAATATTCATATCTTATGCACCCCTTCCTCATTCAGTTCACTTAAATATTCTACACATTATTGCACTAAAAAGAAAGCGGAATTCCTAGATTAATCGTCACGTAAACCCTTTTCACGTTGGATGTCCTTCACTTTTTCAGGTGTGACTTCCTTACCTTCTTTATCATAAACTTGTAGCATCTCAACTTGTGAACGGAAACTAGAACGGAAATCCTTCAAATAAGCGTCCCGTAGTTCTTGACGTTCCGCTGTTTCTTCGGGTGTTAACCCTTCTGCCTTTGCTTTATGTGCTAATTCATTGATACGATCGAGTCGTTTTTGATCCATTGCCATCATCGGCCTCCAAATTTAAACTTTTATCCTATTTTGGACTAAAATGCTCAAAATGTCAAAAAATACGAACACTTGTTTGAAATCCGCCTATAAATATGCTACTATATGCTTAATAGAACGAATGAGGTGCGCTTATGACTAAAACTGAATCCAAACAATTAGAGGTCTTACGTTTTATTCACGAACGTGTTCAAGACAAAGGTTACCCACCAACGGTCCGCGAGATTTGCGAAGCCGTTAATTTATCGTCCACTTCTACTGTCCATGGCCATTTAGCCCGACTTGAGAAGAAGGGCTTATTACAAAAGGATCCCACTAAGCCACGGGCGATCGAGTTAACGCCCGCTGGCCTAACGGCAATTGGGGCGACACCCCAGAAAATCCCAGTATTAGGGGTGGTTACTGCCGGTGTGCCTATCTTAGCAGTTGAAGAAGCAACTGATTACTTCCCGCTTCCACCTAGTTTGCAAACCGAACAAGATTTGTTCATGCTAACAATTCGTGGTGAAAGTATGATTAACGCCGGTATCTTAGATGGCGACGAAGTTATCATTCGCAAGCAATCAACCGCCGATAATGGCGATATTGTCATTGCGATGACTGCCGAAGATGAAGCAACCTGCAAACGGTTCTTCAAAGAAGCAGATCACTATCGTCTCCAACCAGAAAACGATACGTTTGAACCAATCATTTTAAATGAAGTCAGCATTCTAGGGAAGGTCGTTGGCCTTTACCGGGATCGCATGTAATAAAAAAAGAAGTTCGCTTAGGCGAACTTCTTTTTTTATCTGTTTCTCTTTAACGTGCTTTCATCAACTACTTTCTGCACTTTGCTATATCAGTCAAATGTTCAAAAGCAACCTGTTGATGGCGCACTTCTTTATTAGTATTCCATTAATTTGAAAATATCATAGTCCTTAATCTTTTCACGGCCGTTTAAGTCCTTCAATTCGATGAAGAAGGCTGTCCCAACAACGATACCACCTAGTTCTTCAACCATTTTGATTGTTGCGGCAATTGTGCCACCGGTTGCTAATAAGTCATCTGTTACTAAGACTTTTTGGCCTGGTTTAACCGCGTCTTTATGCATATATAATGTTGATTTACCATATTCTAAACCATAGCTAGCTGAAACTGTTTCGCGTGGCAACTTACCCTTCTTACGAGCAGGTGCAAAACCGACACCTAATTTGTAAGCAACCGGGCAGCCAACAATAAAGCCCCGGGCTTCAGGGCCAACGATCATTTCAACGCCTTTGTTCTTAGCGTATTCAACAATTTTATCCGTTGCTGCTGCGTATGCTTCACCATCGGACATCAAAGGTGAGATATCACGAAAAGTAACGCCAGCCTCCGGAAAATCCGGAACACTTGCGACATAATCTTTAAAGTTGATTGACATATATAATTCGCTCCTTAACTCTTTTAGCGATTTGCTACTGCTGGGAGAGTTGCTAGCCAGTCTTTCACCTCGGTAAAGGTTGAATAAACAAGCTGTTTTTCCATTTCAATTTTAGCTAATCGTTTTTGATAACTTGGTGCACTTTCCAGTGCATGCTTTTCAGGTTGTAACTCGGCCGTAATCAGACCACGTTCTATTCTAACAAATCCGAGGTCAAAAAACACCTGCAACATGAAAATCATTAACGGTAATTGTAATTTTAAATACGCTGCTAATTCTGCTAACCGCGCTTTTTCAATATTTGGATGTTTCCGCAAGTAAACTAAGAAAGTCGCAAACTGTTGTTTTGTCGGCATTCCTTCTAAATAAGCAGAGTGTTTAGCATAAAAAATCAAGCTTAATTTAGCGGCCTGTTGTTGTTGATAAAATTGTTCAAAAGCAGTTAAATCAGCTGGTTCATCAACTACAATTAGCTCTTGGCTAGTAGCAACTTGTTCATCGGTCGCTAACAGCGCCTGACTCCCTGCCGGTAAATAAGACTGCAGTTGCTCGCGCATTTTATCATTAAAAAAGACGTAGTCGCCTGTTGATTGGAATAATTGCTTCGTCAGACGATTGCTGCGTTGATCAAGTACGACTTGCCCACTTGTAGCAAGGTCTTTTACCATTAATTGCAACGTTGTCTGGCCACGCCAAGTATTCTCACTCAAACTCCCGACTAATTTCACATCTTCAGCGGCAGTTAAATCGGGCATCAAAGCCCCTTTATTGAAAGCTAAAACTGCTAATTGTTGTTGTTGATCGACCGCCATCATCTTCAAATGCTTCTGATCAGCACCGATTTGTTTGACATCGGCTAACTGGGGCGCGCTAAGTTCAATCAACGGTTCTGGATTATCACTGCCAAAAGGTGCCAGTTGTTGCAATGCTTGATATAAATCAGGCGTAATATCAGCTAGCGTCAGCGCCAAATC
Source organism: Latilactobacillus sakei subsp. sakei DSM 20017 = JCM 1157 (assembly GCF_002370355.1). Classification (NCBI taxonomy): domain Bacteria; kingdom Bacillati; phylum Bacillota; class Bacilli; order Lactobacillales; family Lactobacillaceae; genus Latilactobacillus; species Latilactobacillus sakei. The sequence continues at coordinate 1,174,750 of NZ_AP017929.1, read as the reverse complement.
AACTGGTAATGGTTGGCGTCCTGTTAAATCTAACTGATTAACTTGCGCATACTCGTTCATTGCAGTTTGAATCAACGCTAATTGATCAACCTTAGCGGTCAAGCCAACTGCCATGTGATGGCCACCAAAATGAACCAATAATTCACGGTGTGCATCTAACGCTTTAAATAAATGGAAAGCTGTCACACTACGGCCAGAGCCTTTAGCTAAGCCAGTTTCCGGGTCAATCGTCAAGACTAAGGTTGGTTTACCGGTCTGTTCAACAACATGACTAGCCACAATCCCTAGAACCCCTTCATGCCAACCTTCGTGGGCAATAACTAAGGTGGCACTCGCTTGATTTTCCGGTGTTTCAGCAATTGTCATTGCCGTTGCCGTAATTTCTTGCACTAGCCCTTGGCGTTTTTTATTTTGTTGTTCAATAAATTGGGCCTGTTCAACCGCTTCTTCGTCATCAAGCGTCGTTAACAATTGCACACCAAGGGTCGCATCACCTAAACGACCAATTGCGTTTAAACGGGGACCAATCCCAAACCCAATGTTAGTGGCATCTAGTGTCGCTTGTTCTAAGCCAGCTGATTGACACAATGCGACCAAACCTGGTCGATCGGTATTTTGTAATTGTTGTAAGCCTAAACTAACCAACGTCCGGTTTTCATCGACTAAGGGGACGATATCACAAACCGTCCCGATTGCGGCTAAATCTAATTTATCGTAAGGAATCTCTTCTAATAAAGCAGTCGCCACTTTAAACGCCACACCGACCCCACAGAGTTCGCCAAAAGGATATTGCCCTTCTGGATGTCTGGGATGCACAATCGCCACTGCGTTGGGTAATTCTGATGGTAATTCATGGTGATCGGTCACGACCACGTCAACACCGTGTTCTTGCGCGTAAGCGATTGGTTCTAAGCCACTCACCCCGTTATCGACGGTCACAATTAATTGGGTGCCATTTTCAATCAAGCGTTTATAAGCTTCTAAATTAGGACCGTAGCCATCCTTAAAACGATTAGGCACATAGACTTCAACATCGGCACCTAAGTCGTCTAAAGTTTCCTTCATCAAAGTGGTACTTGTGATCCCGTCCGCGTCATAATCGCCATAAATCGTAATTTTTTCGCCGTTCACAATCGCTTCTTGAATTCGATCAATCGCCTTTTGCATATCATGCAAAGCGTATGGATCGTGAAGTTGACCGACATTGGGATTCATAAAATCATTGATCTGCTCTGCATCCCGCAAGCCACGTTGCCACAAAAGTTGGGCCGCAGCCTTAGGTAGCGGATTGTCTTTTGTAATTGTTTGTAATTCATCCTCAGTTGGTACTGGTTTTAATTGCCATTCATATTGTGCTTCCAAATTAATCCCTCACTACTTCCCAGTCATTAACTAAACCGTTATAGCAAAATTTAGCACTTTTCGCCCAACTTCGCCTTTTGTTTAATCCGATAGATGCTATACTATTAAGAGTACACCTGTATTCTCAACTTAGGGGGAAATTCCATGTCAATTCTAGTTTTAGGGGGCGCCGGTTACATCGGTTCCCACACCGTTGATCAATTAATCCAACGCGGCTATGACGTCGCTGTTGTCGATAGCTTGGTAACGGGTCATCAAGGCGCCATCAATCAAAAAGCCCGTTTTTATCAAGGTGATATCCGCGATAAAGACTTCATGCGGACCGTTTTCCAACAAGAAGACGTGACTGGTGTCATTCATTTTGCCGCCTTTTCAATCGTGCCTGAATCAATGCAAGCACCACTTAAATACTTCGATAACAATACTTACGGGATGACCGCCTTATTAGAAGTGATGAATGAATTCGATGTTAAACGCATCGTCTTTTCTTCAACTGCCGCTACTTATGGCGAACCTAAATCAATTCCCATCAAGGAATCAGATCCACAATTACCAACCAACCCTTATGGCGAAAGTAAATTAATGATGGAAACCATGATGAAATGGGCTGACAAAGCTTACGGCATCAAGTTTGTCGCATTACGTTACTTCAACGTAGTTGGCGCTAAGCCAGACGGTTCAATCGGTGAAGATCACCATCCTGAAACTCATCTCTTACCAATCGTCTTACAAGTTGCGGCTGGCAAACGTGATCAATTATCAATCTTCGGTGATGATTACGATACACCAGATGGGACGAACGTCCGTGATTACGTGCACGTTTTAGATTTAGCAGACGCCCACATCTTGGCCTTTGAATATCTTGCTGATGGTCATGACAGCAACGCCTTTAACTTGGGTTCATCAACTGGTTTTTCAAACATGGAAATCGTTGAAGCTGCTCGTAAAGTAACTGGCAAAGCGATTCCACTTGAAATGGCCCCTCGTCGTGCCGGCGATCCAAGTACCTTGATTGCTGCTAGTGACAAAGCTCGCGAAACACTCGGCTGGGCACCCAAATATGATAATATGGAAGCAATTATTGAAACCGCATGGAATTGGCATTTAAACCATCCTAACGGTTACGCTGATCGCTAAACTAAATTAAAGCAGTTCAAACCCTAATGACGGATTTGAACTGCTTTATTTGTTATAATAAAAATGGAACTTAAGGAGGTTCATCATGTCTTTATTCATCACAATTTTAACGAGTTTAATCGCCATCGAACATCTCGGCATTATGGGACTCGAAATGTTCGCTAACGATCAAACAAAAGCCAAGGCCTTCGATATGCCCCTGGATTTCGTTCGGTTGCCCAACACCAAAGTCGCCCTTGCTAATCAGGGAATTTATAATGGGATGCTTGGTGTCTTAATCATCGCCGTCAATTGTTTATTGACCGGTGCCGCTTTAAAAACCGTCTTAGCATTATTAATGTTATACATCTTCATCGTTGCCCTTTATGGCACTTTTACCGCAACGAAAAAGATTTTCTTCTTGCAAGGCTTACCAGCGCTGATCACATTGTTAATAATTTTAATCTTTTAAAAAAGGAGTTTTCATAATGACTAATCAAATTTTAATTACCACTACCGAAACAATTCCGGGCAAACAATACGAAGTGCTCGGTGAAGTTTTCGGCCTCACAACCCAATCTAAGAATGTTTTCAAAAATATCGGTGCCTCACTTAAAAACGTGGTTGGTGGCGAAATTAGAGCCTATACCGAAATGATGACCGAATCGCGCGATGTCGCAATCGACCGCTTGCGCCAAAATGCCATTGAGATGGGGGCTGATGCTGTTGTGATGATGCGCTTTGACTCTGGTTCAATTGGAACGGACATGCAATCAGTCGCTGCCTACGGGACAGCCGTTAAATATATCGACTAATTAAAAAGCCTCGTAATTGATTTAACAACCAATTACGAGACTTTTTTTAGTTATGCTGCTGGTACTTCAGGCTGCGTATTATTTAATGTCCAAGTGATATCACTAGAGAAATTTTCACCAGATTCAATTTGAAGATCTGGATTGGCAGCCATCAATAAGTTACCCGTTACTTGCCAAGCGTTTGATAACTTGGTAGATGCAATCGTTGTTTCACTATTATTATCAACCAATCCTAAATTAGCTCCTCCTGGTAGGCCACTCATATTAACCGTCGTTGTATTCAATCGATGACCAGCTTTAGATGCCATTTTAGTCATCTTTGCCGTTAGTTTCCAACCCGGATTAACTCTAGTATCGGTAATTTTTAACGTGTCACTAACTTCATATGGCTGATTCTGAGTGTTTGTTCCCTTATAAACATCTTTCGCTAAAACATTGCCAAATCTAAAGTTAGGCACTTGATCCAATGTTAACTTACCTAATGAGGGCTCAACTTGTAGTTCGGCCTTATTAGAGACAACGACGACCTTTTCTGCTTTCTTACTTGATTCTTCTTCAGAATCAACACTCGTCGTTAGTGTTAGCTGTGCTTGATACCGCTTACCGCTAGCAGTCGCAGCTGCGGCCTGTTTCATAAACTGGCTATCTTTAGCAAACGTTAACGGTTGTGCCGTATTTAAGTTAGCCAGATTATTAATATCACCGCTACTATTTGTCACGCCACTATTTGCTGGCAACTCAATCGTTTTACCAGTACTATCCATAAAACGCCATGCATAATGCCAAGCACTCGTTGCGCCGGTTGCTTTAACTAAATCACTCAAGCCGTCCACAGACCAACTACCACCGGCATCCATTGCCCGATTATAGGCTGGCAGACCACCAACATAAACATCCTTATTAGCCGCTACATTACCAGCTGCAATCTTAAAGTTAGCGGGAATTCCCGGTACATTAGGATCACGATTGACTTGATTGACGTAATAAGAATCTGGTACATATTGTTTGTCGCTACCCACTTCACCATTACCGGCCATTAAAGATGTTTTTCGACCATTACTTGGTGTAAATTTCAAGAGATCTTTAGCGTTGGCTGCTTGCCAAGTAATATCATCGGTCGAATCGACTGGATCAATAATCGCTCTAGCACCATAATCAACATCCGAATAGATGACTTTAGGTGTACCGTCAGCATTATCCGTATCGGCATTAATCGATTTAGCCGGTTTCGGTTCTGGCGTAATCCCCACTTTCGCTAAATCAGAATAGAAAGTCTTATTAAGGGGCCAGATACCATCTGAAAAACTAAATTGATAATAGTATGTCCCGACACCTAAGTTGCCCGACTTATTTAAAGCATAGTCATTAATATCTAAAAAGCCCAAAGAGCCCATGATCAAAGACAAACCGGTCTTTGCTTTAGGTTGCTTTTTATCTTCAACCCAGTTGTTCTGACTAGCATCCCAGTGCCAACGCCGAACAGTAATGTCTTTTCCTAACCCATTACCTAAGTTCGTTAGGATACTCATCCCTGAGAATTTAGCCTTATCAATATCTTGCAGCGCAAAATAATCTTCTTCTTGCGGCTGACGGCTAAACCCTCTTCTAAAAATTGTTAATAAAAAGCTCCATCCATCTTTTGAAGGTTTATCTGCATTACTAGGTGTGCCAACTGGTTCAGCACTGCGACTAGTTGGTGCTTGCTCACTCGTAGCTGGCTTTTTTGTATTGACATCGATTGATTCTGTTGATGTTTCTTCTTCAGTTTCACTCACACTGGTTGCTGACTCTGATTCAGCCGCCCAAGCGTAATCCGGCACATTAATCAAACTACCGCTGAGCATCATTGCCGCCAAACTCACGTAAATTAGGCGCTTAATTTGCATCGTAGTCCGCCTCCTTCGTATTAGATTGTTGGCGATGCCAGCCAAGTACCAATAGAATCATCGCACTACCGATTAAACTTAATAGTGTACTTTTTATAGCACCCGTTTGTGGTAAACGACCAGTGGCATTTTGGGAACCACTCGCTGTGTAATGAATTTCTTGACCATTTTCCGGTATTGTTGGCTGTGCAACACCACCATCCTGACCATGATTCCCGGGTGGCGTTGGTCTTTTTTGATCAATATGCACCGCAAAACTAGCGGTACTTTGTCCACTATCAATCCGATTAGCTCGTACTGGTTGCGCTACCGTTACCAATAAGAGTATCAGTAACAACAATCCCATCATTAAGCCTTCTTTACGTCCTGATAAACTACTCGTCATGTTCCCCTACACCCCTTTTTCGACCAATTAAATAGGCGACTAATGCTATCACTAATAATAATAAAATCCCTAGAGAACCCCATAACCACCGATTTATCCCTGGTTTTTCTGGATCAATTAGCGTTTTGTTAACTTGTTCCCGTGTCGCACCATCAACCGTAAAATGTTGTTTTAAATTAAAGGTTTTCTTACCCGATACCATTTTGACATGATAGGTATAGTGACCTTTGGGCAAAATTTTATTATTCGTCTCAATTGCATAGTTAAATGTTGAACGCGGTGCCATTGATAATTTTTCCGCGTTCTTCTGATATATTTTTTTAGTTTGATTCTTTTTGGTAATCCAAGCATGCATCTTAATTTGACCAAACATTGTCGGTTCATGATTAGCGATTTGACCAACAACTTGCGGCACCCCACTGGATGAATCCATCTTAGTCTTCGTTAAGGTTAATCGAGGTGTGATTTTCTGATCAAAATCCTGTGTCACAACGATTGGAACAGTCATCGCAAAACTATTTTTAATGCCGAACCCCTTCTTTTGTGGTTCGTTATTCGACGTTCGTTTCACATAAACACTACCAAGAATCGTTCCTTTAAAACCATTTTGGGGTATTTTAACGTTAAAAGTCACTTTTTTTGAAGCACCTGGCGCTAATGTTAAACTTTGTTTGCGGGCCTCTTTTGAGACCAAATCAGGTAACAATGGCGCTTTTGTTTTGACCATTTTTTGATGCGTCGGTGTATAGTCAATACTGCCGCTATTTGACGTTGAGGCGGCTACAAGCTGTGCATTGAAATCATTTGTTTTCTTCGTATTTAAATTTTGCACGTTGACGGTAATTGGATATGTTTGCCCCTTTTCGGCTTTAATTGCGAAATAACCCAAACTAGCATCCGTTTGTCCTAACCCATATTCAGGTGTTACGGTAAATTCAGCACCTTCAGCATGCACCGCTTGCGCAAAACTACCAATCCCCACCAATAAACACATTAAACCTAACATTGTGATTAATACTTTCTTTTTAAACAACTTCGTAGCCTCCTATAAAAATAAGGGGTGGACAAATCACTTTGCCTGCCCCTTATCCAACACATCATTCACTTGATTGACGATGACGATCACTAGCGCCAATGACTCATTATTTCTAGATTAAGCTTCTGGTGCAACTGGGGCTGTTGATGATAAGTTCCAGTTAATTGTTGTTGAGAAAGCTTCATCTTTTGCTAAATCAGCAGCTGGGTTAGCTGCCATTGTCAATTTACTATCGGCAGCTGCCATATTGAATGTATCAACACCATGGGCACCATTACCTTTAACAACTTCAACAGCACTTGCATCATCTTTAATAGCAGTTGCTAAATCTTCACCTAATGAACCAGTAGAAGCTAAGTTCAACGTTGAACCATTTAATTGGTTATCTTTATCGGCAAATTGACCCATATTAGCTGTTAATGTCCAGTCTGATGCACCTAAACGTGTATCAGATACTTCTAAAGTACCGTCTGCTTGTGCTTTTTTACCATTAAACCCAGCATAAATATCACTAGCTTCAATTGTACCGAAGTTAAAACTTGGTACTGATTTTAAAACCAAAGTACCGTTTTCAGGATCCGTTGGGTTAGTTGGATCTTTAGCAACAACCGTAAAGTCTGCTTTTGATGTTTGTGGTGTTACCGCATCAGCTGATGCTGAACCGATTGTCATTGCGGCTGGTGCCACCAATGCTGCTACTGCTACTACTGAGAATAATTTAGTCTTCATAAGATAATTCCTCCAAATATTAATAATTAATTACATTCAATATAGTAGCACGTAATCTATCTTCTAAATGACAAAAAAGGGATACCAAATGGTATCCCTTTTTTGTTGATTTATCTTTTTTTGAAACTCATCTATGATTTTGCAGTTTATTTGGCAATCACCAATCTTCTTGTGTACACCGCTTGACCTGAATGCATCACAGCATCATCAATAACCGAAACTAACCGCGCACCGCGTGTCACTGCCGGCGTCCAATTATCATCAATCACTTCCTCTAAGCTTTCTAGAGAAACATCTTGGAGATAAGCTTGTGTTAACTTAACAGCTTCTGACAAGTAATCGATTAGAAGTTGGCGATCAGAGACGACTACCTTGGCCGCCTCTTCGGGGCTATGCTGCCAATCTTGCGTATCATCTGGTAACGCTAACCCAAAACGGCCTGTCCAATTAGCACTGAGCCACAATGGTGTTTGCCCTTTTAAATCTGAAATCTGATAGTCTAATTCCCGTGCCGTATGCCAAATGAGCCATGTTACTGATTTGATAAGCGGATTAGGCATCGTATTAGCCTCCTCCAGTGTCATCTGTTCTAAAGCTTCTAACAGACGTTCTTGGGCGCGAGCCACCGTTTCAATCGATAATTGCATTGCTTCCATCATAGTTTCCTCCAAATTCACTAAGCTGTGGTCATTATAGCATGCCTGCTCCAGCAATACCGGCATCAACCATCGTCGCCTATTCTCGCAGCACCACTTTTTTGATATACTACTTTGTAATGTCAACACATCAAAGGAGTATCCACATGTCATCAGCACAACAAATTATCCTATTATTTATCGTCTTCTGTTCAGCAGTTGCCGTTCTTGGCTCATCCGTAATGAGTTTCATCGCCTTTTATAAACATAACGCGACCCTCAGAAAAAGCGCCAGCGTCACTTTCTGGATTAGTATCATTATCCTCGTTATCTTTCTAAAACTAATCGATATGTATCAATAACAAAAAGACCTCCGATCATTATCGGAGGTCTTTTGTTATTTATTTACCTTTGGTATCTTCATCATTCATCTTAAGAATCGACATGAAGGCTTCCTGCGGCACTTCCACAGAGCCCACGGATTTCATCCGTTTCTTCCCAGCCTTTTGCTTTTCTAACAATTTCCGCTTCCGGGTGATATCGCCACCGTAACACTTAGCAAGCACGTTTTTCCGGAAAGCTTTAACAGTTGAACGGGCAATAATCTTATTCCCAATAGCGGCTTGGATTGGCACTTCGAATTGTTGACGCGGAATCGTTTCTTTCAACTTACCAACAATCACACGGCTCCGTTCAAAGGCAAAGTCCCGATGCACGATGAAACTCAAGGCATCAACCGCTTCGCCATTCAAGAGGATATCAATCTTAACCAGGTCACTGGCCCGATAGCCTGTCACTTCGTAATCAAACGATGCGTAACCCTTCGTATTTGATTTCAAATCATCGAAGAAATCAAAAATGATTTCAGAAAGTGGCATGTTGTAGATCACATTAACACGGTATGTGTCTAAATAATCCATTGTTACGAATTCGCCCCGTTTACGTTGCGCTAATTCCATCACAGCCCCAACATAATCGTTAGGGACCATGATTGACGCTTTGACGTATGGTTCTTTAACTTCTGAAATATTCGATGTTTCTGGCATTTCTGATGGATTATCGATCACTTCTTCAGTCCCATCAGTCAAGGCAACATGGTAATCAACCGATGGTGCTGTCATGATCAAGTCTAAATTAAATTCACGTTCCAATCGTTCTTGAACAACATCCATGTGTAACAGACCTAAGAAACCACACCGGAACCCAAAGCCTAAAGCTTGCGATGATTCTGGTTCGAACTCTAAAGCCGCATCGTTTAATTGTAATTTTTCAAGCGCTTCACGTAAATCATTAAACTTCGCATTATCAACGGGATACATCCCTGAATAAACCATTGGTTGGATATGACGATAACCATCAAGTGGTGCATCAGCTGGATTATCAGCTAAAGTGACCGTATCCCCAACGCGTGTATCTTGAATTGTTTTGATGCTAGCTGTGATATAACCAACATCACCGACCATTAAGAAATCACGTTTAACCGCTTTGGGTGACATCACACCAACTTCTGTGACTTCAAATTCTTTACCGCTGTTCATTAAACGAATCTTGTCGCCGACTTTAACCGTTCCATCGACCACTCGAATATTTAAAACAACCCCGCGGTAACTATCATAATTTGAATCAAAAATTAAGGCTTTTAATGGCGCTTCTAAATCACCAGTTGGGGCTGGTACATCCGTCACTAGTTTTTCAAGAATTTCTTCAATCCCAATCCCACTTTTGGCACTGGCAAGAACGGCTTCTGACGCATCTAACCCAATCATTTCTTCAATTTCAGCCTTAACAACATCAGGTTGCGCTGATGGGAGGTCAATTTTATTAATAACCGGTACGATTTCAAGATCATCGTCGACCGCTAAATAAACGTTGGCCAATGTTTGGGCTTCAACGCCTTGCGCTGCATCAACAACTAATAAGGCCCCTTCGCAGGCCGCCAAACTTCGTGACACTTCATATGAAAAATCGACGTGCCCTGGCGTATCGATTAAATGGAAAATATAAGTTTCGCCATCTTTAGCATGGTAGTGCAATTCCACCGCGTTCAACTTGATGGTAATCCCGCGTTCCCGTTCTAATTCCATGTCATCTAAGACTTGCGCTTGCATATCGCGCTTGGCAATAGTATCCGTCATCTCAAGAATTCGATCAGCTAATGTTGATTTACCATGATCAATATGCGCGATGATCGAAAAGTTACGAATGTGTTTTTGCCGGTCTAACATTTCTGCGTAATCCATTTATTGTACCTACTTCCTCTGACTATCCCTTAAATTATACCAAGCATGACACTTAAAAGCGAACAGTATTCCTTAAAATGACGCCACTAAAAAAGACGACCACTTAAAATTAATTTAGTGAGCGTCTTTAGCAACTATTTTTCTGGATTCGTTTTAGCTTTTTGTTTATCTTTTTTTGCTTCTTCTTGCGATTTATCATGGGTCACTTCTTCGACGACCTTCTTAACTGTGCCTTCAATCTGATCTTTAAGACTATCTAAACGTTCTTCATTTGCCATCGTTTCTTTCCCCTTTCACTATTCTAACTTCATTTTACGAGTCTTCAGTAGATAATGTCAAAAAGAAGGCCTTTTTTCGTAATCATGGTATACTTAGGTTGGATTCATTTTGATTTTTAAATTAAGAATTGGAGTGTGGTACCATGACATTTTTAATGACTTTTTCAAATAACGAGACCGTTACTTTACCGGAAACAGCACGTTTCCACGCTTGGAAAAACGATACAAGTTATCTAAGCGTTGATGAAGACCAAGCCTTCTATTTAGAAGCAATTTTCTCAGGAAGCTATCAAGAAGCTTTGGAATCTGCTAAAGCCAATCAACAAACTGATAGCCAACCCGTTAATGTCCTCGCCGGATTATTAGCCAGCGCTGACTGGTTAACGCTCGACGAACATCCAGATAAATACTACCGTACTAGCACAATTGTTTCATTAGAAGTGCAATCAAATTAAAACACAAGCCTTAGTCTGATGACTGGGGCTTTTTTAGTGGTTGATTGCGTTCAAATCAAGCTCGTTATACAATTAACTAAATCATTTGCTTTGGAGGCTAATTAATGACAATTCTATTGACGATTCTTTTAATCATCAGTACCATCACCAGCATTTATTATTTCACGAAACACCCTTATCATCGTCGCTTCTGGTTGAGCCTGACGTTTTTGCTTGTGGCAATCATCGGCTTAGGCACCACCAATACACTGATTAATGCGGCCAGTGCCTCAAAAACGAAGGTTCAGCACGTTTCAAAAAAAGAAGGCCAACGTGCCAAACAAGAAGCACTCGCCAACTCAACCTCACTTAAAAAACAACTAGCAGCCAAAAAATCTGAAGCTAGCAGCTTATCAATCGCGGTTTCAGAACAAGAAGCACATATTAGTTCACAAGAAGCGGCTACTGAAAGTAGTGTGCAATCGACTGCCACGGTTGATACAACCCAAACAACCACTAATCAAGCTGAAGAAATGGTGACAGTGGCACCCACCGCCGGTAAAAAATACCATCTTGATGCGAACTGTCGCGGCCTAAAGCGTGCCACGAGTACAACAACCATGACTCTGGCCGAAGCACAAGCACAAGGCTATACACTTTGCGGCTGGGAGGATTAACATGTCAAAATTAAAAGCAACCACCACCCTCATTATCGGATTACTTCTTGCAAGTAGCCCCCTCATCACACCAGAACCAACCCAAGCCGCTTCAGGGACTGCGGATTATCAACAAGCACAAAAAATTAATCAGAAGAATAAAAAGACCGGCAAGAAAATCAGTAAATTACAACGTCAGATTAACAAGCTCAATAAGCAACTCGCTAAACTGGCAACTGAAACCAATACCCCCATCGCTAATACAACAAATCACGCTGCTTCTGAGCTGGCAACATTAGATTATCAAGGTGATAACGAAATTATCGTCAACAATAACCAGTCTACCTTTACGACGGCTGATCTTGCCACTACAAATGGACCCTGGCAGACTTTTAGTAACCTCGACCAATTAAATCGGGCCGGCACTGCCAATGCGCTCTTAAATAAAAGTATGATGCCCACTGCCAAACGGGAAGGTCTTACTTGGAACCCGACTGGCTGGCGTAATAAACGGGTGAAATCCGGTTGGCTCTATAATCGTAGTCATTTAATCGGTTATCAACTGACTGGTGAAAACAACAACCCTAAAAACCTCATCACCGGTACCCGCCAATTGAATGCCCCCGAAATGTTGGCGCACGAGTCGGATATTGCAGCCTATCTTAAAAAGCATCCCTCAAGTGACGTGCGTTATCGCGTAACACCCATTTTTAGAGGGAATGAACTACTGGCTCGTGGGGTTCAAATGGAAGGTCAGTCAATTGGCGATAATAGCATTCAATTTAACACTTATATCTTCAACGTTGCAGATGGTGTTACTTTAAATTACGCAGACGGTTCAAGTAAAACTGCCAAATAAGCACATTAAGCAAAGTCTTTTGGGACTTTGCTTTTTTATATTGTCACCCAGAATTTAATGCTTATCATCAAACTTAAAACGTGAGATAATATACCCATTAAATCTTTTATGGGAGTTACCTTATGCAAACCAAATCACAGCAGATACTGAATAATTTTGATATCAAGATTCTAGGAATCTTACTCATGTTTGTTGACCATATCCACCAGATGTTCGCCGGAGCAGGCGTCCCTGACTGGGTCGATTGGTTCGGTAGACCAGTTGCTACTATTTTCTTTTTCATGGCGGTTGAAGGTTTCACGCACACACGTAACCAAAAACGCTATCTGACTCAGCTGCTCATCGGCTTTTGGGTGATGAATTTTGGTGATCGACTCGTTCAGCAATTCTTCACAGTTGGTGATATCGCTTTATCCAATAACATCTTCACAGATTTATTTATTGCCGTCCTAGCAATGTATGGAATCCAAGAAATCACAGCTGGTCGTCGGGCCCATAATACCAAGCAAATGGTAATTGGTTTTTTAGCCATTATCGTGCCAATCATGATGTCGGTACTCGTTATCTTGTTACTAGTTAATCCCAAAACAGCAATGTTAGCAGCAAATATCGGCATGGTTATTCCAACCATCACACTTGCCGAAAATTCTATTTTTCTTTATATCGGTGTCTTCTTTTACCTTTTCCGCAATAATCGGTTACTGCAATGCCTGACAATTATTGTTTTTGCCGTTATTAACGCAGGCGCTAACTCAGGTTTTATCTTTACTGGTTTATTAACGACTAATACCCAATGGATGATGATTTTTGCAATCATTCCAATCCTGTTATACAACGGTCAAAAAGGTCGAAGTATGAAATCGTTTTTCTACTTCTTCTACCCAATCCATATTTGGTTATTATACATTCTCGCTTCATTCATCATTTAATACCGCTTAATAAGCTAAAAACTGTTAATTAGCAAACGCAATATGCCATAATATTATTAACAGCAAAGCGTTTTTCTTATCGTTTAAAAACGTTAAGCGCTGATTAATGGAAAGGGGCTTTTATCATGGTAAAATCATATCAAAGATATTGGGCACGTATTCTTGATTTCACGGGGACCTCAAATCGTCCCGATTTTTGGTGGCCAATTATTATTAATTACATTTTAGGTGGCATTATTATTGGGATTATTCAGGCAATGACCGGGCATCCAATCTCAGAAATTTATAACATTGGTGATTTAGGCATTTCGATGGGCCGTAATATCGTAGTTTTCATTGTATGGATCGCAACTTTATCCGTTAAAATCCGTCGTCTGCACGATACAGACCGCTCAGGTTGGTGGGTTCTCATTGAATTCGTACCACTGATCGGGACAATCTGGTTCTACATCTTAATGCTCCTACCAACAAAAACAAATCGTTGGGCATAAGCAATTGATTTAACAGTCACACTGGTGGCTGTTATTTTTTTGCAACAAAAAAGGCATCTAACACCGTTACGGTAGTGTTAAATGCCTTTTATTAAGCCAACTAATTGGCTTAACCCTTGTTTTATCCAATGGAGCCGGCGGGGGTTGAACCCGCGTCCATGCGCATTGCCACGTCAATCTCTACACTCATAGTCGAACTATTTAGAAATTCGCTAGCCCAAAACGCCGTTCAACAGAGGCTCGGATGGACTAACTAGTTTGAAAATCTCTTTTAAACACTTCAAACGGCGGCATTTAACGTAACCCAATTAATTTGAGACCCGGATCTAACCCTTGGGTGAAGTCAGGCGGATCACGCTATGCTGGTGTTTAGGCAGCTACAGCGTAAGAATTGTTATTGTTTGCAGTTATAATTAACTGTAACGTTGTTAACGCAGACGTAACCTACGAAGTGCAATTCACGCTCACCTACACATGTCGAATCCGTAACGGCCCCGATATGCATAGCATATTCTATCATAAATTCGCGTAATATAAAAGGATTACGCCGATTTAACCACTAATCGTTTCTCAGGGAAGCGTTCTTTGAGGAATTTAGCTAGTGTTTGGCTATCTAATTTAAATTTTAACGTCGTAATTTGAATTTGACCGCTAAAGACTTGAACAACCGTTTCGGCCTCTTTTGTGATTAGTTCAATCTTCGAAATTGCGGCAAATTGACGAACCGTATTTAAATTGGCAATTAGCATGGTCTTGGTAAACCCTTTTGGCCAAAAGGCGAAGACTAACAAGATAATGACTGATGCAACACCTGTCAGTTTATCATCTACCGATCCCGTGACAACAACACTGGCAATCAGTAACCCAATTGCAATTACCGTTAAAATGATGCGCATCACGCGACTACTCTTAGCACGATATACCATATGAAACTGCACGACTAGCCAAATGACTAATAAAGCCATTGCTAGGATGCTATAAAAAATTGTAAAACTCGACATTGCTTTGAACCTCCAATAAAAAAGGACCAGCAATACGCTGATCACTTTTTAAACTTATTTAATTTGACCGACTGACATAACGTCTCTGGCAATCATGACTTCTTCGTTTGTAGGTACTAGGAGCACCTTAACTTTTGAATCATCAGTACTAATAATCCGTTCTTGTGCCATAACATTGTTCCGTTCTGGATCAACTTCGACACCGAAATAGCTAAGGCGATCGCCAATTCGTTGACGCATTAAAATATCGCCTTCACCCATCCCAGCTGTAATCACTAAGACATCTAAGCCACCCATAATCGCAACGTATGAACCAACATACTTGATTAAACGGTTAACGAAAATATCGATTGCCAATTGTGATTCTGGGCGTTCTTCTCTTGTCTTTTCAAGATCACGCATATCAGGTGATAATCCTGAAATACCGTAAATTCCTGATTTCTTGTTCAAGATGTCAATCATCTCTTCTGGATCTTTGATATCTAATTTCTTCATTAAGAAAGCGACTAATGATGCATCGATATCACCAGAACGGGTACTCATCGTAACACCAGCAAGTGGTGTGAAGCCCATTGAAGTGTCTAATGATTTACCATCTTTGATAGCAGTCATTGAAACGCCACTACCAAGATGCATAGTAATCATCTTCAAATCTTCTAATGGTTTTCCTAACATTTCAGCAGCACGATGTGAAACATAACGGTGACTAGTCCCATGAGCACCGTATTTACGAGCCCCATATTTACGATAATAATCTAATGGTAGACTGTAAAGATAGTTTTCTTCGGGCATTGTCGTGTGGAAAGAGGTATCAAAGACTGCCACTTGTGGCACATTAGGCAAAATATTACGGAAGGCGCGGATCACACCGGCTTCAGCAGGATTATGCAATGGTGCGTATTCAGCTAATTCTTCGATGCGTTTTAATGATGCTTCAGTAATCAAGGCTGATGTTTTAAAATCTTCGCCCCCGGCAACAACCCGGTGGCCAATCCCACTAATTTTAGAATATTCAGCAATAATCTTAAATTCGATTAACTTCTTAAGTAATAAATCAACCGCAACATCTTGAGTTTCAATATCTTGCGTGATTTCATATTTTTGACCATCACCATATTTAACAGTGAAGACAGAATCGGATAAGCCGAGACGATCAACCATCCCTTTGGCAATCACCTTTTCTTCAGGCATTACAAATAATTTCCATTTTAAAGTTGAACTGCCGGCATTAATTGCTAAAATTTTTGACATCTAATCACCTTTTCTATTCGATTAATTAATATTTTCTTTATGCCAAGTCCGAATCTGTTGTAAATACGCAGCGAACGCTTTTTGATCGTTTGAATTTGGAAATTCACCTAATAGAATTTGCTTAGCTTGTTGGGCACCAGCACCTTGTTTTTGTAAGACTAAGATGGCTTTTTGACCCTCTTTAGTCTTAAACAAGTTAACTGGTAAGCTCAATAAACCTTGCAAGTAGACGTGTTTAGTAATCCATTTTACCAGTTGCTTCGCTTCATCTGTTTCCAAAATAACATTTGGTACAAGGAAGAAACCAAAACCGCCGTCTTTAACATAGTGCATCGTTTGTTCAATTAATAAATGATGCGCATATGAGTGTCCACTAGCAGCATGCGTTTCAAAATCTGCTGCTCGTTCATCAATTGGATAAAAACCAATTGGTAAATCGGCAACCGCGATATCAACTGGCTTAACCATTAATGGTTCAATCGCATCTTGATGGAATAAAGTGGTGTCTAACCCTTGTAACTCACTACTAATACCGGCTAATTCTAGCAGACTATCATCGTTATCAACCCCAAAACCTTGGAGCTTATTACCCGTTAGATTTTGAATATGATTCATAACAGTTGCTAATAAATTACCTGTACCAATCACTGGGTCCAACACTGTCTTAATTTGATCAGCGCCACCAAATACTTCCGCCAAATATGCGACTAAATAACCAATTGCATCAGGTGTCATTTGTTTATTAGGCTCCACTTTAACTTGACGAAGCCCTTTTAAGGTTGCCAGTTGTAAGGCTTGACGAATGGTCTCCGCATCAAACTGGTTAAGCTTAACCGTTGCGTAAATTGTTTCAAGTTGTGCGACAGTTTGCGCATCTGGTAAATTATCTTCAACCTTCACACGACCACCATCAGCGATATTGGCAATTGATTCAGTCAATGCATCTAAATAGGTTGTTTCTAAATTCTGTTCAATCAACGTTGTTGTTTGATCAATTAAGTCAAACAACGTTTCTACAGCACTCTTAGGCAAAATAGCCACCTCTATTCATTGGATTCTGTTATATTCTAGCGGTAATCCAACATCAACGCAAGTAATACAGATGGTTACATTACAAATTATAAGCTATAGTAAGCGCTTTATCAAATGGAATTTTTATTTTTACCTGTTATATTTTTTATTTCAAACTGTTTCTGATAGCCATTCTTAAGTGTCACCTTGATTTGATGCTGTTTCCTTAGAATTTTACTTTCACCTGTTGTGGCTTTAATCCCCTTTAAATCAGTCTTGGATTGACTAGCCAAGGTCAACTCATAAAGTGTTTTAGCTTGATAATGATTCAGCAAATATCGATAACTCTGTTGTTGCTGTTGATAACTATGTGTCACACCTACTAATACGACGCTGATTAATGTCAGCATTAATATCGCGTTAAGTAATGCAACCGCCGAATGTTTAATCGGTTTTGATCGTCTTTTTTTTAGCCTGTTCATCTTGTTCCTCCAAGAAAACTTCATGTTGGTAGCGACTCTGATCCGTAAAAGTCGCATCGATTTGAACAAACGGTCGCTGGTAGTCAAGTTGAAGTTGCTTGAGGTTGCCTAATAATGGCATATACCCATCTAATTGGCTGACAACAACCATTTCATTTTTCATCCTTTTTAAATAGTAAACAGTCTCCGCTTCCTCCCCTGACTGATTAGTGTCTGGTTTTCGAAAAGTGATTTTGGAGCCATCTTGATCCTGATGATGTGTAAAATACGCATCGGCTAAAAACTGATCTAACTGAATCGTACTGATATGCCAATTGATTGTATTTTGCTGTTGTTGTGTCACTTTAATTGCCTTTTGTAAAACACCCACCGTTGCCACCAGTAACTGACTCGTCAGGATTAGAATCGCCATTGAAATCACCATTTCAATTAGCGTGAACGCTGAGTGTTTAATCGGTCGTCCAATTAATCGCAACCGACTCACCTGCCTTTGTGGTTACCTTTAATTTCTGCTGATTAGCCGTCACCGTATAGATTGTTCGCCCCATTTGCCACCGTTTTTTCACTGTCTGATGCGCTCTCAACTGCTCAGCGGCCATTGCTAGAACCGCCTGTTGTGCAACTTGCTGTTGTTTAAGCGTTTGTTGTTGCTTAAAGTGTAGTAGACTTACCGTTAATAGCCAGCAAGCCCCTAGTACTAAGGTTAAGGCAATGATATTTTCAACAAGCAAAAAGGCCGGTCTACTTCTGAACATGTAATACCCCCCACATCATCTGGACTTTATACTGATATTCACGATTATTAAGCGTTGATTTTAACTTTAAGGTGCGCGGTTTGATCCCCTTATTATGAGTAATATTAATTAAATGCCATTCGGCTGGATTACTCACTGTTAAAGTTTCTGGTAATACAAGTTGGTGATTTCTAAACGACTCACCAGCACCTTTAAATGTGATCGCATGTGTTGGTGCATCCCACATCACCCGAATCGCCCGCGGTTCAATTGCCACATATTGGCGGGCTGCATCCCAACTCGTTTCAAATTGATGTAGAAACAACTGCTCAGCCTGTTGCGCACGGTATTGCTTAATTTGATAAATCGGTAACCAACTTAATAGACTCACAATTGCTAAGACCACGCACATTTCAATCAACGTAAATCCCTCATTTTTGCTTAACCGTGCCGCTATCAATTGTAATCCCCTTCTCCTTTGCGTGCTTTAATTGGTCTTTTGAAATATACTTATCCGTTAATTCATCTAGACTCTTAATTTGATGACCTTGTTCATCGGCAGCCAATTCAACTTGCGTTTGTAAAGTCGTCACTAAAGCTTGATCGGTTTTCTTCTCCGCGCGCTGTTTTTGAGCCACCAAATTTGGTGAGATTAATAAAATTAACAACGCCACAATTGCTAGAACAATTACCATTTCGATTAATGTAAAAGCATTTCTTTTTTTCTTCATGAAATTCCCTCCATTGTTTGATACAGCGGTAATAAAATACTGAGATACGTACAAATAATAATGAGCCCAATTAAGATAAATAAAATAGGTTGTAACCAGCTCACTTTCCGCTGTAATTGCTTCTGTAGTTCCGTATACTGCAGGTTAGCTAGCATGGTGATCTCATCGGTCGTCTGTTGCGTGAGATTATGCTTAGCTAATACCAATCGTAACGACTGTGGAAAAAATGCAGAGCGACTAAGATAAGCATCCAATGATTGCCCTGAAGCGAGTACGACTTCCAATTGTGCTACCAAGGTCACCAGCCATGTATTTTGTTGCAGTTGCTTCTGTAAAGCACAAATTTCTGTTAACTTGAGCCCGTTTTGCAGACAAGTGCTCAAATCAAATAATAAACAATAATGATAATACTGCTGAATATCACGCCCAATGATTGGCCACTTGAACGCTTTTTGTAATCGAACTAAAACCGGTAACCGGCGGTAAACCATAAAAAGACCGCTGCCCATTATCAAAAGGACTAGCACTAACAAAAAGCCCCACAATATGATGCGATTCAGCGGCGAGCCTGTCTGGTTTGACTCGGGCGTTATCTGGGCAATCTCAGGTAATAAATAATGGCGTAATAAACCGATTAAGCCCCCTAAAAAAGCCAAAAGAAATAACGGATAAGCTAGTACCCCCCGTATTTCTCGATGGCGCTTTTGGCGGATACTTTGAATCCGGCCTAAATGCCATAAACATTGCCCGAGATTACCTTGTAATTCGGTTAGTTCAATTTGACCAACATAATCAGCCGGAAAATGAACATGCGCTAAACTGACTGCCAGACTGTCACCTTTTTCAAGGGCTTGATTCACCTGATTTAACCACTGTCGTTGTTTTGGAAAGACAATCGGTAAGAAAGCAAAAGCTTGTTGTAATGAAAAGCCGTTCTCTAATAGCCGCCCCAATAACTGCAAGAAATCGGCATAAAATTGCGCTTGTTGTCGTGACTTATACATCGCATCCACCTTCTTTTGCCGAGAAATAATCTGAACCAGTTAATAACTCATAATGGGCTTGCACAATGTCGTCTTTTGTCACCAATGATTGATAGGCAATCCCCGTTAGACAGGCTCGTAATTGCAGATTAGAAATACCAAGATCCAATAAACGCGCGACCACGCCCCGTGTACTTCGAGCATGGATTGTGCTCAATACCAGGTGGCCACTTAAAGCCGCGGAAACGGCATATTGGGCCGTCTCTAAATCGCGAATCTCACCGATAATCAGCGTATCTGGACGCAATCGCAAACTAATTTTTAATAGCTCGGCGTAGCTCAATCCCGCATTATCGTTGACCTGCAGTTGCAAAAACTCAGGTGCAACAATTTCAATCGGATCTTCAATAGCAACCACCATCTTGGCACTCATTGATTGTTGGGCCAGATGATAGAGACTAGTCGTTTTACCAGAACCAGTCGGCCCAGCGAAAAGAATTAAGCCCGCCTGTCGACTCATCTGCGTTAATTGCGCCAAGATCTGTTGATCATCACAATGATAAATGGCACCAATTGGATAGATAAACCGAATGACCAAGCTTTCGCGGTTTAAAAAATCCCCAACCGTCGCTAGGCGTAAATAAATTGTTTGGTCAGCCAGTTGTAATTCCGAGCGGCCGGTTTGCGCACGCCGAGTCTCGCTGATATCCATCCCCGCCATATACTTCAGTCGATTTAAATAACGCGTTCCAGTCGGTTTATCCAATTCTTGATTGGTGACCAAATCGCTCTGACGACGTTCCGTCAAGCGCCAGCCACCTATTGTCGGTGTAAAATAAAGATCTTGCACATGGTGCTTAGCACAATGCTTTAATAAAGTTGTTAGCTTTTCTTCAGTTGACATGCCATCACCTTTCTTTTAAGTTGTTACTTAAAATTACGCTAGGGATGGTCATATTTTTTTGCAAAAAAAATAACCTTAAACCAATAATATTGGTTTAAGGTTATTTAGAATAATATTATTCTTCTTCTGGTAGTTCACCAGCAGTATAAACATCTTGAACATCATCGTTGTCTTCCAAAGCATCAACTAAACGTTGGAATTGTTCTACTTTTTCAGGATCAACTGGTGTTGTATTTTGTGGAATCATTGTTAATTCAGCATTTGCCAAAGTGTATTTCTTTTCAAGAATATCACGGACATTTGCCAATTCCTTAGGATCTGTGTAAATTTCAAACACATCTTCTTCGGTTTGTAAATCATCCGCACCAGCTTCTAAAATGTCTTCGAACATTTGATCTTCATCAACATCTAAGCCTTCACGTGCAATCGCGATATAACCGCGACGGTCAAACATGTAAGCCACTGAACCAGCAGCGCCCATTGTCCCGCCATTACGAGTAAATGCAACACGAACGTCTGAACTTGTCCGGTTCTTATTGTCAGTTAAAGCGTGTACTAAAACGGCAACACCACCTGGTGCGTAGCCTTCATAAGTAATTTCATCGTAGTTCGCGCCATCGCTACCGTCAGCCTTGTCAATTGCCCGTTTGATGTTATCTTTAGGCATGTTAGCTGAACGTGCTTTATCCATAATTAAACGTAATGCGGCGTTAGAACTTGGGTCAGGACCGCCACTTCTCGCAGCCATGAAAAGCTCACGGGATAGTTTTTGGAAAATCTTGCCGCGTTTTGCATCTTGTGCATTTTTACGACCCTGAATATTATGCCATTTTGAATGTCCTGACATATCTAACTCCTCTTTTCGATTATAGAATTCTGGTACTAAGTCGTTATCTATGATAGCAAATTATCAACTCAAAAGCAATGGTAGTCACGTTTATCGTCGTTTTTTACGACCTGTAAAGTATAAAATAACACTCATAATGACAATCCCTGATAAAGCGCCCACACTATCGAGCATGACATCTTGAAAAAGTGGTGTCCGATCACCCGTTAACATTTGGTGGAATTCATCAGTGGCGGCATACCCGGTGGCGGCCAGCCAACTGAAGATGCCCGCTAAGAAAGTGCCTTCGATTCGGGGACGTAATCCTAAATAACTAAATAACGCTAATAAGAAATATGTGCCGAAGTGGGCACCCTTGCGCACAAAGAATTCGACAAACTTAAAATAACCACTTGCCTTAACACTTTGTTCACTGCCTGCATAATGGAAGGAGAATTGACTCAACCACTGCTTAAGTGGTTCATTTTTCAAGACGCGTTCCAAAAGTGGGACGGATGTTTGTTCATGATACGTCATTGATGAGCTATAAAACAAAATTGCCATCATGACAAGTGCCAACACTAAGAACCAATCGCTCTTTTTCTTAAACATGCTTAATCCTCCGCTAATTAATCTCAGATTACAGTATACCAAAGTTGTTCCAAGCATTAAAATCAGATATACTACCATTTGAAAGAAGGTTTTAAAATGCCCGAGCAAGATCGTTTTTACCAACCTCAAAACGCCAAAGATGCCATGCGTTTTGTCCAAAAATTATTCAACCAATACAACCAAGCACCACTAACTGAAGAATTAGTCGCATACCATCAAAAATTACTCGCTTATCTCACCAATGACGTCACCGTTGAAGTCCAAAAACAAGGCAACTCAGAACAAGCTGCCAAATTAAATGGCATGATTGTCGCCATGCAAGACTGGCTAAAAATTCGTGTCAGCGGGAAACCTTACGCTGGCAAAATGCAACATTTCAAATTTATGCCTGATCAACAACAAACGACATTTAAGCAACGGACAATTAAAGGCAGCAAGCCCAACAACCTCCGGACATCGCCTCGTCGTTAAAGACGCTTGCTATTTTAGCTGAAAGTGCTAAAATATCTTTTGTAAGCGTTTGGGCCCGTAGCTCAGTTGGGAGAGCGCCTGCTTCGCATGTAGGAGGTCGCCAGTTCGAATCTGGTCGGGTCCATCAATTTAATCCCATAAAAAAGAACCGCCAACAATAATTGTTGGCGGTTCTTTTTTACTATCTTAGTCATCGTAGCTTGCTGATGCATCAAATTCACTTAAGCTAGCAGAATCAACCTTCTCAGCATTTAAATAGTCTGTAAACTTCGCTGATTTAATAAAGCCCGTCCCGGGATTTAGATAAATATTGCCATCTTCTCCTAAACCAATTAATTCAACGCCATCAATCTGTTGTTCATCTTTTGGTGAAACATCTTCAATCGTCGTCAGATAAGCAAACCGAATCCCCCCTTGTGTCACGTTACTATCAGTCGCTTTAATTCCAAATGCTTGGGGGCGGCCCCACATACCTGCTAAACTCGGTGTCCGATAGGCAATTAACGCCCACTTACCAAAATTTTCTGCATTTTCAAATTGGCTGATAAGCGGATTAACTTTAGTCATTGTGCCTCGTTTTTCAAGATAAGTTGGCGTTTTGGTTGCTGATTCAGTCATCACTGTACTTGTTTTATAAGCCCCTGAATCCG
Source organism: Latilactobacillus sakei subsp. sakei DSM 20017 = JCM 1157 (assembly GCF_002370355.1). Classification (NCBI taxonomy): domain Bacteria; kingdom Bacillati; phylum Bacillota; class Bacilli; order Lactobacillales; family Lactobacillaceae; genus Latilactobacillus; species Latilactobacillus sakei. The sequence continues at coordinate 1,151,243 of NZ_AP017929.1, read as the reverse complement.
GTGTTTGATACGCTGCTTTCGACCCACCGACCGAATCCGATAGCCGCATAATAAGCTGATTATCATAAACCGCAAAATTAAAGCGTTCATCAGGCGCTGACACACTTGACCGATCACGGTACTGGTTACCCGCAACACTCAATTGACTCATGTCATAAACATCCCCCTGGTTATGATCAAAAGTAATATGACCTTGATCATCTAAATGGTACTGACCCGTCATATAGGCTACTGAGCCAGCACCATAGGAATTGTAGACTGCTTGCCAGTTAAAAGTACCATCTTGATTAAAGGTTAGCCAAACCTGATTCTTATCAATTCGGCCCATAAAATTCTTACCACCAATCAACTTTTGCGCGACCACTTTCGGTGCTAATTGATATTGCTTAGCTTGTTGTGTCTTGAATTGATCGAAATCAACCACTTTAGTTTTTACTTTATATAATTTAACCTTATTAATTGAACCTTCTAAATATTTAGGCGTTATTTTAATTTCAATTGGCTTATTTTCAGCTGCTGTTAACTGATGTTCGTCCCTATATTGATATGCAGTTGGCGTTGCCTTTTGTTTAAGCGCACTATCACTTGCGTAAGTGACTTCAACTACTTTTTGAATTTTAATGATAATCTGTTGCGTCTTCTTATTCACCTGATAGGTCCCTGATTCAACAAACTTACCAGCATATCCGTTACTGGCGGTAATATCTTGTCGGAATGTACCATCCTTTTTAAAGCTCATTAAATAATCATAATCTGGATCTTCATGAGACTTATTCCCCGTATAAGTCCCGTGATAAGTGCCACCGCTAACATTATTTTGTGTTGTAGTTTGGTGTTGTGCGTGACTAATCTGTTTAGCTAACTTCACTTGGCGACTACATGCAACCAATAGTAAGCTAGCAAATGCCAGCAGCATTACTAATTTCATTTTTTTCATTATGACGCTCCCCCTAGTCATGAATATGTGTCGGTGCGATTGTTGTCGTCCCGATAACCCGCATATTTTTTAAATCAACAATTTCTTTTTCGTAATCTGTTGGATCGGCGCCCGGACCTTCTCTTATAAAGCCATATACAGCAACGTCACCAAAGCGTCTGATAGCGGGTGTGGCAGTGCCTTGAAAGAACAATTTATAACTGCCATCACTTTCTAAAGTTATCACCGCATCATCATCAACGCCACTATTACGCCAGACACGCCACATTACATTCATTCTTTTTCCAACCAATAGATTATACAGTTCAACTCCCATATTCGTATCAATAACCGACTCACTCGTTACCTTTAGACTCGGATCCTGCCCCGCAACTTCTGCCTTCAACTGCGTTAATTCACTACTTCCAGTTGGTGCAGTTTCCACTTTTGTGGTATTCGTTGTTTGACGCGACGTGCTAGTTGTCGTCTTACGACTTTTTTGCGATTGAACTTCATTTTGCGCGGCTGTCTTAAAATGGTTGAACGATATCATCGCATGTTTTGTTGGTCGCAACTGAATGCCATTAACACTTCCCTGTAAATAATCCGACTTAATTAGAATATTAATCGGTTTATCCTCTGCTGCTGTCAGAGCCTTGCCCCCTTGTTGTTTACGATAATCATAACTAATTGGTGGCTGTTGATGGGATAAATCATATTCAGTCGCGTAAGTGACTTCCACAACTTGCTGAATGTTAATCACAATTTTAGCTGTCTGCTTATCAATTGTGTAGGTCCCTTGCTCTACAAACTTGGCATAATAACCATCTGTTGCAGTAATATCTTGTCTGAACGTCCCATCTGCTTTAAACGCCATTAAATACTCGTAGCTTGGGTCCGTCTTCGTACCAGCCCCTTGATAACTACCCGCAAAGTTCTGTCCAATAATCTTAATCCGACCATTTTTAGTAGTAGGTGACACGACATGTTGCTCTACTTTTTTTGCATGCTTAGTGTTGTCCTGACACCCTACTAGTCCCACCGTTAGTAGTAAGAAAGCACCCATTAGTACCTTGTTTTTAACTCTCACCTTTATTCCCCCAATAAAGTATTTTTACATTTTACTAATCATGTGATTAGTTTAACGCATTAATTTTCTTAATATTAACATGGTCCGCCTAACGATGAAAACTATTTCTTAGTGGACTGTCAGATTTAACTATGCCGTGCACAACTTAATTGTTGCCAAATGTTCGCGAAAACGTTATAGTTATGCTAATATCTAGGGGGTTTTTATAATGACTGATAAAATTTTTACAAAAGAAACACTCGCACAATATAACGGTCAAGATGGCCAACCAAGTTACGTTGCTGTTGAAGGTATCGTCTATGACCTATCCGCAATGGGACCTTGGGAAGGTGGCAAACATTTTAAAGGCTTGAGAGCTGGACAAGACTTAACAGAAGCCTTCGCAAACTCACACCACACACCTAAACGACTTCAAAATCTCCCTCAAATGGGCCGCTATGAAGGTTAATAATGACTTTCATCAAAAAAACACCATCAATTCTGGACAATTGCGTCCACATTGATGGTGTTTTTTTAGAATAAGATCGTAATTAATAAAATAGCAGCAGCAACTTGGAAAACGACTAACCCGCCGGCATAAAATAACAATTGTTTGCCTTGATTAAATAGTGTTTTTAAGTTTAACCGTAAGCCGATTGCGGCTAAGGCGGTCATTTCACACCACGTACTCAAGAAATGGCAGATTGTTCCGAATTGACCTGGGAAAAGATGTAGGCTGTTGATCACACAAAAGATTAAAAAGCCTAAAACGTACCAAGGTACTAAGCTACTCTTTTTAGCCAATAGTTGTTGACTTAACTTCGTATCGGTTGCTTGGCTTTGTTTCTTCTGATGTAAATAACCAAAACCGGTCACTACAAAGACTAAACAGATAATTCGCAAGATTTTAAATAAGGTTGCTGTGACGACAGTGCCTTGATTAATCATGGTGGCACTGGCGACCACTTGACCCACAGATTGCACCGTGCCACCAATTAAAATCCCTCGAGCAAGATTATCATGGCCCCATAACAGTGTCCCTAAAACTGGCAGTGCCAACATCAAGATTGTCCCCATAAGATTGACCATTGTGATGGCAATCCCAGTATCTTCATTATCCGCATCAATCACGGGCGCAATCGCCCCGATTGCTGAAGAACCGCAGACCGCATTCCCACCGGCCATCAATAAGTACGTGCCTTCGCTAAAGCGCAAGCGCCGGCCCAACCAGATGGCAAAGCCAATTGTTAAGCTCATCTGCAAGACCGTTAGAACAACCCCTTGCCAGCCAATTTTTTGAATACTTTGGAATGTGATTGTCGCGCCTAATAACATCACCGAATATTCCAAGAGTCTTTTTTCAGAAAATTTCGTGCCCGCGGCTAAGCCCGGTTGTTTTAACCAGGTATTGCCTAAAATAATGCCAACAAATAACGCGATGGTTGCACCACCTAACATTGGTAACCATAATTGTGCAATATAGTAGCTTCCAATCGCGATGACCAATGATACAATAAAGCCAGGTAATTTCTTAATCAATGATTGCATTTTACTCGCTTCCTCTCAAATCAATAAGTTAACTATACCGAAACTCTTTCAATTAATAAAATAAATCTTTATAATAGTTGTTATTAAGAATTTTAATGGAAGTGATATGATGTTTAAAACGCTCGAAATTTTCAAGACGGTTTATGAAACTAAAAATTTTACGACTGCGGCCCAACTCCTTTTCCTGTCGCAACCAACCGTTTCAGTGCAAATCAAACAACTTGAAGAGTCGCTCGATGTTGTTTTATTCGAACGCAATGGTCGCCAACAAATCGTGCCCACCAAACAGGCGGATTTATTCTACGAGCAATGCCAGCAATTACTGGATTTATGGCACCAAGATCTCCATCAACTACAACATCAAGAAAGGCAGGCTAAAATCCCCTGCCGGATTGCTGCTTCACACACCACGGCGGCCTACTTCTTACCGGCGTTACTTAGTCGCCACCGTGCTGCTTTAGATGCTTTAGAAATTGAAATCTGCACGTTAAATTCCTCGCAGATTATCGAACAGTTGTCGCAACACAAATTGGACTTTGGCTTTATCGAAAAACCATTAACGGAAAAAGATATCGTTCGCACGCCGCTACAAACGGATCAATTAGTTTTAGCCGGTCAACCAACCGAACCGTGGCTCTTACGTGAAAATGGTTCTGGCGTCTATCATTACACGATGAATTATTTAAAGGAAAATAATTTAACGCTCGATAACGTGATGACAGTTAAAAGTAATGCCATTATCGTCCAATTATTACGACAAGGATTAGGCCAATCATTGATTTCAAGTGCCGCATTACTTGATTATCCAGAGATTCCCTACCGACCGCTTTCCAAACAGTACCAACGCCAATTTTACCTGGTTAATCGCAAGGGTTTACCCCAACCAATCCAGGATTTCGTTGCGACATTACTGGCGACCCCACTACCAATTGAATAGGAGTGTTCCACTTTGACAAACTCACCACAGATTAAAAAAGAACTGACTGGTTACATCATTCGTGATGTTTTCAGTTCACTCGGCCTTTCCATCTATATTTTGGCCGATACCTACTTCATCGCTTACGCGGTTGGCCCAATTGGCTTGGCCGCGCTCAATATTGATTTACCACTTTTTAACCTTTTTAACGGCTTAGGATTGATGCTCGGTATTGGTGGCGCAACAATTTTCTCGATTAATAAGGTTAACCATCCCGAAAAGAGTCAGGCGATTTTCACTGAAGTCCTCTCCTTCGGAATTTTATTGGGGCTAATCATCATGAGCCTCGGTTTGATTTTTATTCATCCGCTCCTCCATCTACTGGGTGCTAATCATGAAACGCTCGGGCCTAGCTTGGCTTACCTACGCGTTATTTTAATTGGGAGCCCACTCTTTATTCTCAATAATTTGGTTCTCAGTTTCGTGCGAAACGATAGCAATCCACATCTAACCATGATTGCGACCCTTTCTCAAAGTTTATTCGTGATTATTTTTGATTACTTATTGATGTTCCCACTACACATGGGCATGATGGGGGCGGCCCTCGCGACGATTTGTTCACCGCTCGTCAGCCTTTTGATTTTAACGCAACATCGTCATCACCCGGAACGCTTACTCACCCTCAAAAAACTCACGTTAAACTTCAAACCAACGTTTAAAGCTGTCCAATTGGGTTTTCCTTCTTTCTTAACCGAAATGAGTACCGGCGTTAGCATTTTCGTCTTCAACATCGTTATTTTGCATTTAGCCGATAACTACGCCGTCGCAGCTTACGGCATTATTGCTAATATCTTACTTGTCGGTTTATCGTTATTTAACGGTGTTGCCGTTGGAGTCCAACCAATCGTCAGCCGTGAATTTGGTAAACGAAACTGGCATAACGTTAAAACTAGTTTAAGAATCGGTTTGTTATCAGCACTCGGGATCGCAACTGGCCTGTATCTAGTCCTGCTTGGATTTAAAGAACCGATCATCGCCATTTTCAATCATGATCACAATCAATTACTCGTTCATTACGCGGCCGCCGGTATTCCGTTGATTTTCATCAGCTTTTTCTTCTCAAGTATGAATATCGTCAACAACCTATTTATGACGGCCATTGCCCAACCGCGACTATCATTTTTCGTCGCGATTATGCGCGGGTATGTCCTCTTGATTGGGAGCGTCTTATTATTATCAGCCTTGTTTGGCCTAACGGGTGTCTGGCTCAGTGTGCCGCTCACCGAATTAGTGGTCTTAATCGGCGGCTTCTTCATCACTCACAGTTTATTGAACACGCTTGGTGAATAATCTAAAAAGGGTAAGGACAAAAGTTATTTTTGTCCCTACCCTTTTTCAATATTCTATTTTAATTTTGCACTCAGTGGCTTCTGAGGATCGACCGGTTGTTGCACAATTAGTTCCTCAATCAAATAAACAATCGTTTCATTTTCCGGTAAACTTGTGTGTTTGGCATCATTACCACTCACAAACATCGACATGTAATGGGCGATTTGATTTTGGAAGACTTCCCGACCTGCCGCAACGCTAGAAGCTGGGACAATGCCATCATCCCCACCAGTCGTTGTGCCACCAACGGAATAGACAACCATTTTTTTAGAAAGGTGTTCTTTTTGAGATTTTAAATCCGTTAACATTGGGCTTTCATCTTTGATGCTGGCATTTAACCCATTATAGGGTGTGCCAATCGTTAATAAACGGCTTAATTGCGCCTCTTTAGGATAGCGTTCTGCATACCGCGTTAACACTAACCCGCCGTTAGAATAGCCAACACCATTAAATTTCTTAAAATGGTATTGCTTAGTCAGCTGTTGCATTGCCTTTTCAAACCATTCAGTTTGCTTAAAGACATTCTCGTCCCCGTCATTATTGTTTTCAAAACTGACCACAATTAAAGGGACTTTATCGCGCCAAACAATCTGGCCCTTCGTTTTGACTTGACCATCCGCCATCACTTCCACTTTAAGAATACTATGTTGGCGATAATGTTGGTTAACTGTTTTAAAAAGTTGATCGAACCGGTCATTAGTGCCACCACTGCCGGGTACAAAAACAATCGGTTGGCGATCCGCTTTTTGCGGGCTAACCAGGCCTTGAACCGCAACTCTAGTGGTACCCAGTGTCCCAATTACCCCACCAACGACTAAACAAAAAACACAAATCAATACTATTCTTAATTTTCGCATCCTGAAACTTCTTTCTTACAGCTTGTCATTAATTTTAGTTGGTAAAATCATTTGAATATCCGCTGGAATCGGCGCTGTAAACTGTCTTTTCTGTTGACTGAACGGATCATTAAAGGTTAATTGGTACGCATGTAATGCTTGGCGGTCAATTCCCCAACCAAGCGGCCCCTCATAAAGTTGATCACCAACTAACGGATGATCTAAATCACTCAAGTGAACACGAATTTGATGTGTTCGGCCGGTGTGAATCTGGACTTTTAAGACAGTTAAGCGCTCATCTTGTGCTAAACGCCAATAATCAGTCCAAGCACTTTGTCCGTCAGCAATCACCCGCCGACGTGGTTCAACCCCGACACGGCCAATCGGTGCTTTAATCGTCCCAAATTCAGGTAGTCCAGTCCCCGCAACAACTGCTAGATAAAATTTTTGCAATTGATGTTGTTCAATCTGCGGTTGAAGTAAGCTTTGGGCTACTTGGTGTTTAGCCGCTAACACAATCCCGCTCGTGTCAAAATCAAGACGGGTAATAATATGGGGTACTAAATCGATCGCCCCATTTTGTTGCCAGTAACCTTTAATCCGGTTCAACAACGTATCTGTCGTATTAGTTGGTCCAGGGATTGTTGCCAGGCCAGCCGGTTTGTTCACGACTAACCAGTAGTCATCCTCATAGAGCACTTCAATCGGTACTCCACTGACCGCGACCGTTTCATCGGCTGGTTCTGCAGGTAATGTCAGACTGACCTGATCGCCGTTTTGAACTTGGTCAGCAGGACTGCTTAACCGATTATTTAAGCGAACCGGTAGACCCTGCGCCTTAATTTTGGCATATAGGCGCTGACTAATCCCATTTTTTAGAAGGAACTGTTTCATTGTTTGTGATTGTTGTGTGGCGACTTGCCATTTAATTTCCATCACTTGTTAACCTGCTTTCGAAAACTCTTACGTTTATTATACTTGTAATACCTATTTAAATTCAATCCACTAACCCTTTTAGTTGCCAAAATGTGGCGGAATTCGCTATGCTAGAAGTGTAGTCAATTCAATATTGGAGGTTACATCTATGACAAAAAATGTAGCAGTTTTAATTGGTAGTTTACGTAAGGATTCATTTAGTAAGGCAATTGCCAAACAATTGATGCCGTTATTCCCAGAAGACATGCATTTAGAGGTAATTGAAATTGGTGATCTCCCACTTTACAATCAAGACTATGATGATCTTGATCAAGTACCCGAAGCCTACACGACTTTCAGAAATAAAATGCAACAGATGGACGCCGTATTATTCGTCACACCTGAATATAACCGCTCCGTACCGGCCGTCTTAAAAAATGCTTTAGACGTTGGTTCACGTCCTTATGGTGCGAGTGTCTGGGATAACAAGCCTGCCGAAATCGTCAGCGTTTCACCAGGTGCCATTAGCGGTTTTGGCGCTAACCATCATTTACGCCAATCACTCGTTTTCCTAAACATGCCAACAGTTCAACAACCCGAGGCTTACATCGGTAATGTAATGAACCTATTAGACGACAATGGCCAAGTTGCTAACCCAGATACAATCGCCTTCTTCCAAGTGATTGTTGATGCATTTGTTACATTGATTAACCGTTATATTGACTAAATCTTAATTAATTCAACCGTCGATCAGTTTTCGACGGTTTTTTTGTCCATTCAAAATAAATTTAGTTTTAATTCAAACGATTCGTATGCTATACTAACAAATGAATTTATGTCATTTTAGATACATTTTATTTATTTTTGTATCTATTAAGATATAAAAACTAATATACTTATTTTGGGGGAAATTTTTATCATGGCAAAGAAACAATATTCACTAACATTAATCGGCTTTGGTTTAGCGGTATTAGGGTTTCTTTTTTCGCTTCCAGCGGATTTTGGATTGGGGCTTATTATACCATCACTACTTGAAATAGCAGGATTCGTCCTATCAATTATTGGAACAGTTAAGAAGGATCACAAAAAATTAGCGATTACCGGTATCGTAGTGACTAGTTTATTACTTCTAATCTTCATACTAGGATCCGTTGCTGACAACGAAATTGAAAAAGAACAATATCAACAAGAACATCCTATTTCATCTTTAATGCAACAATAAATAACCAATCAAAAAGCCCTTCTAAAATCAAATTTCGATTTTAGAAAGGCTTTTTCTAATCATTACCACTTAGTCGCATTCCAGATACGGCCGTCCAGTTCACCCTGACGTTGTTCAATCCGAGTTGCTAATGCTCGATTGAGTTCTGCAAGCGCTTCATAGAAGGCTTGATCCTCATACGTGGTTGCTTGTTGTTTGAGCATTTGAATTTGTTGGTTTAACCATTCTTCGTTTGTCATTAACCTTCGCCTTCTTCCTGGCGAATCAGTTGCACTTGCCAACCTAAATCGGTTAACAATTCACCTTGTTCTGTCAACTGATCAGCTAATAACGCAAGCTGTTGCTGCTGATCTGAATCAGTCGCAGCCGATTGGCGGTGTCGCAACTGCTGTTCAAACCACGCCACCTTTTGTTCAAAGTTAAAAGTCGTTTGCGTTAAATAGCGCTGGTAATCAACTAATAATAATTGGCGGGCTGTTTCGGTTAAATAACTAAATTGATGAATCGCAAGCGGCGGTAAATAGGTCATCCCTAATTTCCGTGCGACTAATTCATATGGCCGTAAAATTTCGGAAAGCGTTGCTTGCTCGCTGCCACCAGCTTGAAAATGTTTGCCAGCAATCCCGGTCGAGACAACAACCCCCAACGATTTCCCTTGTAGCGGCATTCGCCCGCTAAATGCAAATTCACCAGTTAAAACAGTATCTAACCACGTTTTGAGACTGGCTGGTGCAGCATACCAATAGAGCGGAAATTGGAAAATGATCCGCTCATGGTTGCGCAATAAGGCTTGTTCCGCGGCGATATCCAGCTGTTGAATGGTTGCTAAATCGTGCCAAGTCACTTCATCTTGAAACGGTGTCGCACTCGCCTTCAAAAAATTCTGAACAAGCGAGTTGGCCATTTCAGGATGACTGACAATCACTAATGTTTTCATACACTGCCAACTTTCTATTTCTAAAAGTTCATTGTACAAAAATTAGCTTTAAATTGCGACTAATAGAGTTCCAAATATTGCTCGCGTTCCCATTCAGAAACTTGTTGACGATAGGCTGCCCATTCCAATGACTTAGAATCCATGAAACTTTGATAGAGATAAGTGCCCATTGAATCTTTAATAATATCATCTTTAGCTAGTTCTTTAAGCGCATTGTGCAAGGTTGATGGTAAATCAGTAATATGATTTTCCTTCCGTTCTGTTTCATCCATGCTGTAAATGTTACGATCAACACCTGCTTCTGGTGAAAGGCCTTGTTCTAATCCTGATAAACCAGCTGCTAAGATTGAACTGATCGCAAGATATGGGTTTGCACTGGGGTCAACACTCCGCAATTCAAGACGCGTTGATAAACCACGTGATTGTGGTACTCGGATTAATGGTGAACGGTTATGGCCTGACCAAGCCACATAAACGGGTGCTTCAAAGCCAGGTACCAAGCGTTTGTATGAATTAACAGTTGGGTTGTTGATAGCCGTAATCGCACGAGCATGGCGTAATAAGCCTGCTAAGAAGTGATAGGCTGTTTCTGATAATTGTTCTTTGCCATTTTCATCGAAGAAGGCGTTTGTCCCATCTTGGTTGAATAATGACATGTTGATGTGCATCCCTGAGCCATTGACACCGTGTAATGGTTTTGGCATAAAGGTTGCGTGAAGCCCATGTTTACGGGCAATTGTTTTAACGACTAATTTGAAGGTTTGAATATTATCGGCTGCATCGACTGCATCGGCATACTTGAAATCAATTTCATGTTGGCCAGGTGCAACTTCATGATGACTGGCTTCAACTTCAAAGCCCATCTTTTCAAGTTCCAATACGATATCCCGACGACAATTTTCTCCCAAATCAACAGGGGCAAAATCGAAATAGCCACCTTGATCGTTTAATTTTAAGGTTGGTTTGCCAATTTCATCTAATTTAAAGAGGAAGAATTCTGGTTCAGGCCCGATGTTAAAATCTTTGAAGCCTTTATCTTGCATTTCGCGAACCATTTTTTTCAAGTTATTGCGAGGATCACCTAAGAATGGTTCCCCATCAGCAGTGTAAACGGAACAGATTAAACGAGCTACTTTGCCATGTTCAGCTTCCCATGGGAAAATCAACCAAGTACTTAAATCAGGACGCAAATACATATCACTTTCTTCAATCCGGACAAAACCGTCGATTGAAGAACCATCAAACATCATTTTGTTACTTAAAACTTTGTCTAATTGACTGATTGGGACTTCCACATTCTTGATAATCCCATTAATATCCGTAAACATTAATCTTAAGAACTTAACGTTTTCTTGATCCACTAATTGCTTGATTGCTTCTGCTGTCAACATTTTTCGTGCCATTAATCTAGTCGCCCCTTAATATAATTTAGATGATTGTGAAATAGATGGTCGTTGTCCTACTAATCCACCGACCGAAAGCATTTCTTCGGCTAACAATTGGCGGGCCTTGGTATCGGTCAGATGCCGTTGTTTTATTTTTTGTGCTTGCTTGCGGTAAATCTGGCGAATTTGACCCATCGTGGCTCCTTCTGCTAAATAATCCTTAATCTCTAATAGGCGATCAACATCATTCAACGAAAATAATCGTTGGTGCCCCGGCGTACGTTCGGGCAAAACAAGTTCTTGACTCTCATAATAACGGATTTGACGCGCCGTTTGACCGGTTAACTTCATCACCGTTCCAATCGGTAAAACCGCTAAATTTCGTCTTAATTGCTTTTCAGCCATCTATTTCACCTCACTTGCATTTTATCTTACCAGTCGACTTCTTACCGGTCAACATTTCATGTTAGGTTTTCTGACATGGATGGCATAAAAAAAGGTAAACCGTTTTGGTTTACCTTTTAAAAGCTATTCTTCATCAATCAGCTGGATTAAACCGCCCGCAAGCATAAATAAATGCGTAACGACGGGTCCCACAAATTTAAAGCCCCGTTTCTTTAAGTCTTTGGCAAGTCGGGCACTAATTGGCGCTGATTTATCGGAGACCCCAGCCATTTGTGAATCAAGTAATTGAGGTTGATTGTCAACAAACGCCCACAAGTACGCTGAGAAACTACCGAACTCATCCTGCACTTTTTGAATCGCCCGCGCATTCTGAATAGTGGCGCGAATCTTTCTTGTATTGCGAATCATATCTGGTGCTTCTTGAAGTCGCTCAACATCAATTTCATCAAATTGTGCAACCCGATCAATCACCATCCCCGCCATTTGTTGCCGTAAAATTGGAATTTTACTAGCGGCTACTTTCCAACTTAAACCCACCTGGAAAACACCAACCGTTAAGAGTTCAAACCAAATTTGATCATCATCAGTTGGCGTTCCAAAATAGCGATGATAGGCTTGAATACCATCTGTCGCTATTTTAAAATCATTTTTCGCTGTCTCATCTACCATCGATAAACCGCCTGTCCTGCACTTTCTGTTGGAAAGCCCACTTTCTTCGCTAATTCGCTGTAATGCGTTTCTAAATAATCGTAACACGCTGTCGTGTCATGGGCCATGAAAAACGGTAGTAACCCCATCGAATCATCAAATTGAATGTGTTCCTCTTGCGCATAGGCCTTCAAGACTTTTGCCAACTGATAAAAGTCCTGATTGGTTACATAATATGGCACTAAGGATTGTTTTGTATCAATAGTGACAATGGCGCGATAAGCGTGACCGATACCTGGTAGTCCCCCAATCCCCGCTGCTGGTCCAGCAGTTTGGAAGACTGCATAATGGACAGCTCGAATTACTGTTGTCGCCAATTGCTTAACCATCTTCGTGGGCATCACTTTTAAATAATCTGTCTGTTTCAAACTGATTTGATGTGGTGCTAACGTTATTAAATAAGGCGTCCGTGTTTGCCGCCAATGTGTCGGCATCGTTTGCCCGTCCCTGATAACAGCGACATCTGTCAACGTTTCACTAAACTGTTGCCTTAAGTCAACATAGTACCGCTCTGGTTTTTGGATAAGCTGTCCCAAAGCGGATAACGGCACTGTTTCTTCCGTTTCAGATAAATGCCAATGCTGTCGTAATCGCGTTAACAGCGAACCTGATTTGGTAACTGTTTCAACGTCTAACAGTTCGTTCAAGCTCACGTTATAAAGTTGTGCAAGTCCGACTAATAAGTTCAAATCCGGTACACTTTTGTCGGTTTCCCACTTAGAAATAACTTGGCGTGAAACATTAAGTTTATCCGCAAGCGTCTGTTGTGAATACCCCGCACCTAATCGAAATTGTTTTAAGCGCTGACCAATTAACATCTAACCACCTCCAAGACCTACCGTAGCGAAAACCGCCTTTTTTCACCAGCAACAATCTGAAGCAATGGTTAAATCAGACCGCTACGATTCGTTGCACCCTTATCATACCACGCTTTACATACAAAAAAAGCGGTGAATCAAACGTCAATTTGATTCACCGCTACCTGTTTATTTTTCAAAGAATGTTGTTTGCACTGCCCGACTAATGGCGAGTTTAACGTGCGCATAAGTTAAACCACCTTGTAAATAAAGCGTGTAAGGTGCCCGCAATGGTCCGTCAGCTGAAAATTCGATGCTGGCGCCTTGAATAAAGGTCCCGGCAGCCATCACGATTTGATCTTCGTACCCGGCAAAGTCACTTGGAATTGGCGTGACAAAAGAATCGATTGGTGATTGTGCTTGTACACAACCCGCAAACTTAACCATGTCATCAGGATTACCAAAGTTAACTGTTTGAATTAAATCAGTTCTAGGGGCATCCCATTTTGGCGAAACGTTCAAGCCCATTTGTTCCAAAAGCGCTGCTTCAAAAACGGCACCTTTGATGGCATTTCCTGTAACACTTGGCGCTAAGAAAAAGCCTTCGAACATTAATTGTAAGTTACCTTGTGTGGCCCCTTCACTGGCACCAACACCTGGCACCGTTAAGCGATAACCAATCATTTCAATCAAGCGTTCTGGCCCAACAATGTAACCACCTGTTTGGGCAATACCACCACCAGCATTTTTAATCAATGAACCGGCCATGACATCCGCGCCGACTTCCGTTGGTTCGATTGTTTCTGAGAATTCGCCGTAAGCATTATCAACGAAGACAATCAATTCGGGATTAATCCCCTTGATAAAACGCACCATCTCTTCAATTTTAGCAACCGTAAAACTATCGCGATCGGCATAACCACGTGAACGTTGAATCGCAACGACTTTCGTTTTAGCCGTGATCTTCGTCTTAGCTGTTTCAAAATCGACCGAGCCATCTGCCAATAATGACACGTAATCAAAGCCAATTTGATATTCCTTCATCGAACCAATGCCGTTACCGGCCATCCCGACAACTTCTTGGAGCGTATCGTAAGGTTCTCCGGTCAGATAGAGTAAATCATCTCCAGGGCGTAACATGCCCAATAAAGCTGTTCCAATCGCATGTGTGCCAGAAACCAGTTGTGGCCGAACAAGCGCGTCTTCCGTCTTGAAAAAACGACTATAGACCGCTTCTAACTTATCGCGTCCTTGGTCATCGTTCCCATAACCCGTTGTTCCGTTTAAATGTGATTCTGAAATATTTTCTTCTTGAAAGGCTTGCAGCACCTTTGCTTGATTATTAATGATTTGTTCATCTAACGCTTGAAGTCGTGGCGCAATTTGAGCGTCAACGGCTTCAATTTTGGTCCGTAATTCTGGTGCTAACGAATCTTGCCAATTCATATTATTCACTCCGTTTCCACTATTTCTGTAACCAGGTTTGGATATCTGCTTGGATGCGCGCTAAGTCTGCTTCTTGATGCTCGACTAGATTATACCAGTTAACAGGAATTTGGTTTCTAAACCACGTTAATTGCCGTTTTGCATAATGGCGCGAGTTTTGCTTCACTTGATCAATAGCTGCCTCTAGTGAACACTCACCATCAAAGTACGGGAAAAATTCCTTATAACCAATACCGCGAACTGCTTGCGGACTTGTTGCACGGCGTTCATAAGCCCATCCTGCTTCTTCAATTAATCCGGCGTCCACCATTTGGTCAACACGCTGGTTAATCCGCTCGTACAAGACAGGACGCTCGCAATTCAAGCCAATAATAAAGGTATCATAGCGCAACTCCTTAGGCTTTTGTTGCGAGAATAAAACACCCGTTGTTTCATAAACTTCTAACGCCCGAATAACGCGACGCGTATTGGCCGCTGGAATTTTTGCCGCAGCATCTGGATCAATCTTAGCCAGCGCCTGCCATAAATCAGTTTCTGAATGCTGTTCTAAGTATGCTTGCCATTTATTGCGAATACTGAAATCCTGTTCAGCATCCGTTGCACTTCCCAGCGTCATATCATACAACAAAGCTTGCAAATAAAGACCTGTCCCACCAACAATCAACGGTAGATGTTGACGGTCAGTAATTTTTGTAATCAACTGTTGACCTTGTTGTTGAAAGTCAAAAGCCGTGAAACGTTCATCAATATCAGCGACATCGATTAAATGATGCGGCGCAATGGCTTGTTCTGCCGGCGTTACTTTGGCCGTACCGATATCAAGATGACGGTAAACTTGCATCGCGTCTCCAGAAATAATTTCGCCCTTCAACTGTTGTGCCACTTGTAGGCTAAGTGCCGTCTTACCAACACCCGTGGGCCCTACAATGACAATTATCTTTTCTTTTTTCATTATTTCACCACACTAATTAACGTATTTTACTAGCTATTCGCGCCTAAATACGCGATAATGAACATATAGTTTGAATGAATGATTGAGGAGGTTTTACGATGAAACATAAATTTTTTAAAGGTTTCGTAATCGGGACTGTTTCTACTGTTGGTGCGATTGCCGGTTCACTCTTTGCATTTAAGAAAACCGTGTTAGATCCTATCGAAGAAGAAGAAAATAAAATCGAAGAAAATCGTCGTCGCGCTAACCGTAAGAGCCATTCAGCTCACCAAGGCTAAGCGATTAAAGATGATCACAAGACGTTGACCTGCTTTTGTGGGTGGCGTCTTTTTTTGTGCTGAAACGTGCTTTTCAAAGCTGCCTCTTGTGCTTTGCTACGTACCGCAAACAATCGACTAGCGTCGTTTATTCACGATACTAGGCAAATGCTCAGAATCAAATCGCTTTGAAAAGCACTCTTTTTCTTGAAACGTACTTTTATCGCTAGCTTTCTGTGCTTAACTACGTGTGCCAAACTAGCGATTACATCGCTAATTCGTCACCCTAGGTTAATGCTCAAAAGCTGACCAAGCGGTAAAAGCACTCTTTTTCATATAAAAACCCAAAAGTCTGCTGTTTTTCACTGGCGACTTTTGGGTCTTTTTTTAATCTACTTTTTACGTTTTGTTTTTCCTGTCCAGTTGTTAAAACCTTTTTGGAGCCATTTAACGTTCGTAAAACCTGCTTTGCGAAGTTTTAATGCTGCACGAACGCTTAATGTAATGCCTGTATCATAGAGGTAGACCGGCAAATCCATTCGTAATTCACCCATGTTTTGTTTCAACATTGGGTAAGGAATGCTCCGAGCACCTAAGATATGGCCAGCATCGAAATCCTTGCGTTCACGCAAATCAACGATTTGGGCTTTACGCATGTTTTCTTCAAATGCCTTTTCAGTCAGTTCGCCGCCTAGACGCTTACGTTGGATTTTATAGTAAACCCACACGCCAATTATCCATAACAAAATAGCGATCAAGATAATATTAACAACAAACATTGGATTAATTGTCCCGATTACAAACATCTACAAAACTTCCTTTTTAACAGATTATTGTTGGTCAAATTGTAAAGCTAATGAAGCAGCACCGATAACACCGGCAACGTTACCTAAGTTAGCTAAACGAACCTTCATTGTTTGCTTAACATTTGGGAATGTAAATTCTTCAAAGTAAGCTTCAACTTGTTTACGTAAGAATTCACCAGCAGCTGAAACACCACCACCGATAACGATGTAGGCTGGGTTCAACATGTTACCAACGTTAGCTAAAGCTAAACCAAGGTAGTATGACACGCGGTCAACCACTTTGACAGCCAAAGGATCTGATTCCTTAGCCAAGTCGAAAACAAGTTTTGAACTGATTTGTTCGCCATCATCTAACATTGTCTTCAATTTTGAATTACCAGCATATTCTTCAGCCATGTCACGCGCAACACGCACAACACCTGTTGCTGAAGCATAAGTTTCTAAACAACCTTTTTTACCACAAGTACATTCGTAACCGCGTGGTTCAACAGTCACGTGACCTAATTCACCGGCAGAACCAGCAACACCGTGTAGTAAATGACCATCAGCAACGATCCCGCCACCGACACCAGTACCAAGTGTCACGAAAGCAACGTCAGGTTGGTTTTCACCAGCACCCTTCCAACGTTCGCCTAAAGCGGCTACATTGGCATCATTATCAACTGCTAGTTTCATATGTGTGCCAGCTTCAATATCGCGACGTAAGTATTGCGTTACTTTCCAGTTTAAGTTGAAGGCACCAATAACAGTACCTTCTTCACTGTTAACACTACCAGGTGTTCCCATACCGATTCCGATGAAATCTTCTGGTGTCATGTTGTATAAATCTAAATGATGATTAATCAATTCAACGATATCGGGCACAATGTGGCTACCTTCATCTAAAATATCTGTATCGATACTCCAACGTTGTTGAATGTCGCCATCCACTGTCATAATTGCAAATTTAGCCGTTGTACCACCTAAGTCAACGCCGATTAACTTCTTGTCTGTCATTTAAACTTTTCCTCCAATAATTCATGATTGAATGTTTGTTTTTCTTCCAACCGATGTTCATGTACTAGCACCATCTTAGCGTCGCGATACACTTTACCATCGATTAAACCAGCATCGTAGACATGACGTAACTCGATACTCGTTAGCTCAATATCCCAAAGTCGCTTACCAACATGGACATAAACACCAAATTGTTTTAAAAGTTGTTGTACATCATAAAGTGTTCTCATCAACTTCACCTATCATATTATACCTAAATTTATTAACGATTCATACCCAAGTAGACAAATAAAATGAGGGTAATGACGTAAATTAACCCACTAACCACACGGTTTAGCGGGTTAATTTTCCCGATACGTGGTGCGCCAAGTGCCATACTACTTAAAAAGCCACCTAAAATACCGCCAACCATCCCGTACATCGCATTGCGATTAACGACAAATTGTAATCCGGCTGTTAAAAATAGGAATAACCAATACTGGCGCGCAATCTGACCAAAAACTGGATTATCTTTGAACGCATCACCAAGCATTAAAAAACCACCAAAAATCCCAAGAACGGCTAAGCCCGCTGTAATCGTTTGCGAACCTGTTCCTAAGAAAAGGCCTTGTGTGATTAAACTTGCTAAACTACTGAGTATATAGATTGCTAATAAGCGCCAATGACCAATTAATGATTCTAATTGGCTCCCGACAAAATATAAAATAACACAATCCATTAAGAGACTTAAAAAACTAATATGGTTAATTGAAGCCATTAAAAATGGGACAACCCCACCTGCCAGCAAGCCTTGCACCGACGTAATTCCCTGCGCCCAAATCATTGGTGCAACAAACATTAACCCAAAATAAAGGACGTTCATGATAATCAAAGCATAAGCGACAAATGGTATTTCTCGCCAATCTTTGGTAGTATGATTTACTTTCATCTCTTCTCCTTCTTAAGCCGTAATAATGTGCTTTAGTTTAACATCAAATTGATCAACTGACCAATCAGGCACCTTCACTTGTTGTGGCTTTAAAGCGAGTGCAACATTGTTCATCTGATGCGCTGCCAGATAGCGATCATAATACCCACCACCAAAACCAACACGCCAACCGTCTAGACTAAAGACAACCCCTGGCACAATCATTAAGTCCGGCACAATTGGCTCACCAGTTATCTGCGGCTCTAAGACGTCAAAATGACTTCTCTCAAGGACCGTTGTTGGTGTCAACTCATAAAAGGCCATCTGACGCTTAGGCAAGGTTCTGGGCACTACAATCCGTTTACCAGCCGCTTGTGCAGCCTCAATAATCGGTTGCGTTGCGACTTCAATCGGTTGATTAAGCGTCATTCCAATCACGGTTGCGGATTGAAAAGCCGCACTGTCAATTAATTTTTGTAACAAGATTGCTTCTTGTTGTTGCTTGTTAGCGGGTTGTTGGGCTAAACGCTGTAACGCTGCCAAACCCTGTTGTCGGACTTGTTGCTTAGTTTGCACGAAGACCCCTCCTAACAAAAAAAGCCCGGGCAAGCGCCCCGGCTTTTTTTATGCGTCACTATTTAGTTTCACGGTGTAAAGTTACTTTGCGTTCGCGTGGGCAATATTTCTTTAATTCCAAGCGATCTGGATTGTTACGTTTATTTTTGTTTGATAAGTAACTACGTTCGTGACATTCTGTACATTCCATTGTAATGTGAACACGCATTGATATAGCCTCCAAGCTGTAAGTAAATTTCTAAAAAACTGTTTAATTCTTAGACTCTTAGTATCATACCATTTTTTCTAGTATCTGAAAAGGTTAATTCGCAATATTTCATTTTGAAATATTATTTAATTTGTAGTAATCGGTAATCATTTCACGCGCCAACAAGGTATTGTAGTGCCCTTCATCGGATGTCAAGTTAGGGAAAACAATCGCGATGGCGACTTGTGGATCATTATATGGGGCGAACCCAACAAGACTTGATGTGACGGTTTCCACTTGCTTGCTGTTTGAATCATTAGGATCTTCACGTGCAAATGATTGCGCCGTCCCTGTTTTAGCGCCAAAGGTTGGTTTGATATCTTTCAAGGTGTGCGCTGTCCCCCAAGCATTAGTCCCGTTGACAACGTTGTACATCCCTTCTTTAACAACATTAAAGTACGATTTTGGTGCGTTAATCGTGTTCAAGACCGTTGGACTAGTCTTAGATTCGAGTTTACCTAGATTTCCATCCGTCCCTGTTTGTTGAATGGAATCCACCAAATAAGGTTTCATCCGGTTACCACCGTTGGCAATTGCTGAAATATATTGTGCCAATTGAATCAAGGTATAGGCATCGTAGTTCCCGTAGGATAAATCCAGTGCGGAACCCACGGCTGTACTCCCATCATCCGTTAAAGTTGGTCCTTCAATCCCTTTTGCTTCACCTGGTAAATCGATACCTGTTTTTTGACCTAAACCAAATTGATTGAAGTAACCCCGCATTTTTGTAAAGATATCCGGTGAAATCTTGATGCTCTTATTGGGAATGTACTCAGCTTTCCCTTCGCGCAATGCTAATTGCATCATGTAAATATTGGAAGAAACTTCCAAAGCCGATTGTGCTGATAATGACCCGAAAGTCCCCACTGGGTAAACAGATTTCTTAACTGGGGTACTTGGTAAATAAATTGGCGTATCCGGCAAGGTATTATTACTTGGTGAAATAACACCGTCCATCATCCCACCCATCACTGTGGCCCCTTTGACAGCAGAACCCATGACGAAGGTGCGATTGATAACCCCTAGCGCGTCATCGCTGGCTTGCTTAGTAGTACGGTCGTTTTGTTCACCAGCCATCGCTAAAATCGCACCGGTTTTTGGATTCATCGCAACCGCGTAAGCACCGTCAGAGTAAGTCGTTGCGCCAGCAGCGACTGCTTTGGCATAGATTTTCTTCAAGGCTGCTTCCACTTTTGTTTGGTAGGCTTGATCGATGGTTAAGTTTAAATTACTTCCTTTTTGGCCCTTGAAGAGCACTTTGCTTGAGAGAATTTGGTTGTTATTACCAACTTCCACTTGGGTTTGTGATTTAGAGCCATGCAAAATACTTTCGTATTGCTTTTCTAAATAACTGGTCCCAACCCGGTCGTTTCGTGAATAGCCTTGGGCTAATAACGAATTGATACCGTCTTCTGGTAATCCTTGTTCTTCTGTTGAAACATGCCCGATAATACTGCGCATTGAATCACCGTTAGGATATGAGCGTTCCCAATCGGTCCCGACATTGATCCCAGGTAAACTGGTTAAATGTTCACTAATTTCAGCAATTTCTTTATCCGTTACATTGTCATTCTTGATGTAAACTGTTGAGAGTTGATAAGCACCACTCATGATTTTAAAAATCGCTGCGGCTTGTTTTTGTTTATCTGATAAGCCAGTAAATGACTTTTCAACAAGATCAATTGTTGATTGATAAACCGTCTTATCCGGAATTTTAGAACCATCAGCCGCTACTTTTTTAGATTTTGGTAGGCGAGCATTCCATTTTTTAAGATTCTTCGGATTGCTGAGGTAATAATCAATCTGATCACGTTCCGTCAACGTATCCAACTTATCGATGGTTAGATATTTCGTTAACTGATTAGCCTCCGCATACATTTTATCCGCCAAGACGTTCATATTCTTCGTATACGTAATTGCTGATTTAGCACTATTGCCGACCAACACACGCCCCTTGGCATCTAAAACCATCCCCCGAGGGACATTGCCTGTCACGATTTTTTTATCGGTACTATTGACCATCGCCTGATAACTCGCACCATTTAAAACTTGCAAGCGCCCCAATTGAATAATCAAGGCTGCAAATAATGCAAAAACGATAAAAAATAGGAAGTTAAGTCTGAATGGAATATGGGATCTCTCCCGGTTTCTCTTGGTTTTTTTCTTCATAATTTTCACGGACAATCAGTTACTCCTTATTATTAGGCTTTTTGAAAAAGCCTTGCGATTCTTTATTTAAATCTTAATAAAATAAGATTGTTGTACATAGCATATGCTTCATTGGTTAAGTTTAGCAAAATTATCCATAACAAGCTATGCCCAATCTCTAAATTCAAGTGAGATTATGGTATCCTAAAGAGGATTAACATTACTGTTATATTTTACAGCTTTTCATCATTAAAAGCTGTTCATCAAACTAATTTTTAGATTTTTTTATTAATTGGAGGTTTCTCGTGACTCGATTATACACTTTTTTACGACGCCACTACGCATTAGGCCTTAGCTTCTTACTTCCTTTTGCCATTATTTTTATTTATGGCTTAAGTCGCCACGTCTTTCCGTTTGGCGGACAAACAATTATGACGGTTGATTTAGGGCAACAATACATCGATTTTTTTGCCTATTTTAGAACGACCTTACTTCAGCATCCCGATACCTTCTTTTATTCATTTGCCAAGGGACTTGGCGGTGATATGCTCGGCGTTTGGGCCTACTATTTAATGAGCCCGTTTAACCTACTCGTCTTATTGACGCCCGGTAAATGGTTGAGCTTTGGCGTTTGGCTCATGGTATTGCTCAAATACGGTTTTAGTGGGCTGAGTTTTGCCTATTATCTCAAGAAAAGTCGTCTACTAAGTGGTTGGTGGCTGCCAACACTCAGTCTAGCCTATGCATTATCTGGCTTTGCAATTGCCAACCAATTTAACGTGATGTGGTTAGACGCCATGATTTGGTTGCCACTAGTCGTTTTAGGCATCGAACAACTCTTTGAGCGCCATCGTTTTTGGTTATACCCACTTAGCTTAGCGGCCTTATTGATTATTAACTATTATATGGGCTACATGGTTTGTTTATTTGTGATTGCTTATTTTTTCTGGGCAAGTGTCCATCATTTTAAAACTTGGCGCCAAACTTGCCTCGCCTATCTCAAATTTGCCGGTGGTTCAATCCTAGCTGGCTTGTTAGCGGCTTGGCTGTTATTACCGACTTTCTTCCAATTAACACAAAGTAAGGGCCAATATACGATTCAAAAGATTCATTGGAAAATTGAATATAATCCCCTCAAAATCCTCTCTAAATTAGTGGTTGGGAATTTCAATTTCGATCAGATGCCAAAAGGCGAACCCAACATTTTCGTTGGCAGTCTCGTTTTAATTGGTTTTATCGCCTATTTCCTAACCCGTAGCATTCCGATTAAAGAACGACTGGCCGCATTACTAGTGACTGCTTTTCTCGGCTTATCACTGTGCTTTGAACCACTCGATTTACTCTGGCACGGCATGCAATTCCCAGTTTGGTACCCTTATCGCTTCTCTTATGTGATTAGTTTCTGGCTAATTGTCTTAGCTGTTCAGCGATTGCATTATCAGCCACAGTTTAAGTGGTACAGTTTGCTAGCACCACTTTTACTACTAGCGGCATCACTTGCTTATACTTTCAAACACGTCAAAACATTTTCGGCGTTATCTGAACGACAAGTACTCCTTAGCGTTGGTTTTTTAATCGCGGTCAGCTTAATTTTAATGTTGCCAGCACGCTTCAAACGCTATACTACCGTCTTTTTATTACTGGTTACCGGCGGCGAAATGACCGCCAATGCAGTTCTCAGCTTAAATCAAATTAGCTACGTTTCACAAAAGGATTACGCTGATTATACTGAACAACTCCAATCAGCTATCGCCGCCGTCCCTAACAAGGTCCCATTCCAACGGATTGGTAAAACGTTCATGCGGACTAAAAATGATCCGATGCAAGCCAATTATTTCGGCGGTTCTCACTTTAATTCGATGTTGGAACCGAGCTATCCTAAATTCATGGGTAGTATCGGTGAACCTGCTGGTGATGGTTCCGTTGCCGATACCAACCAAACGATGTTCACTGATGCATTATTAAGTTATCGGTATTATTTAAACAGCACCAGCGTCCAAGCAACCGTGCCGCGCAGTACCAACAAACCCGATTTAAGTGACTATCGCCAAATCAAGCAAAACGGTCAGATTGCTATTTATCAAAATGATAATGCGTTACCACTCGGTTTTGCGGCTTCTGATAAAGTGCTTAAGCATAAAGTCACGGCGGACTATCCGATTCTTGAACAGGGGAACATTGCAACCAAGCTAACGGATAATCCAACACTTGGCAATCAATTATTTACCCTTCAATATTTCAACACCGTTTCTTATCAAAATACTAAACAAAAACCGAAGTTAAACGAAACCTTCCTCCGCATTAATTCTAAAAAAGATGCGCACGTGACCTACACCTTCACGCCGACGACGAATGACCCTTACTATTTAACACTGGGCTCAAGTCTCGAGAAGAATGCTGTGCGCTTGACGTTAAACGGTCAACCGATTACGCAATACGATACCTTTAGAGATACGGTTGCACTTAACTTGACTAACAAGGCACTCGGGAAACCACAGACGTTAGACATCGCCTTTTCAAAGGATGAAATTTGGCTTCAAAACATCAATCTCTACAGTCTTAACTTGGAAACATTAAGCAAGATTACAACGCAATTAAAACAATCACCGTTACACATCAAACACTTTTCAAATACCCATATCAGCGGTGATATCACGATCAAGCACAAGGATCAGGTCTTAATGACGACGATTCCTTATGCCCCTGGCTGGCAAGTAACGGTCGATAACCACCCCGTAAAAGCAGTCAAAGGGCTCAAGAACTTCATCGCAGTTCCATTAAAAGCGGGTCATCACCAAATTGAACTGACTTACCGGCCACCTTATTTCAAACTAGGGCTTCTAATCTCAGTGGTATCAGGACTAATGGCAATCTTAATTGCGATTATAACGCGCTATTTTAGAAGAAGACGATTATTTTAAAAAAGAAGAGTGTGGTATAAGTCGGGTATATTCTGAGGATTAACAGAGAGCGGCGGATAATTGCGTTAGCAATTATTCGTCGTTCGGCGTTAACCACAGGAATATGACTTATAGAACACGTTTAGACAAATCATATTTAAACAGAATAAAAAGACGTTCGGGCAAAATTAATTTTGCCTGAACGTCTTTTTATTCCGTATCCGTGTCCGCCAAGATCAACGCGTTTTCAGCGTAGTTAATATCTTTGCGTAACTCATCCGCCAATCCCCATGAAATCTTATGCTGTTCCAATAATTCTTGAATCGCAAGTCGTTCACTCGTTAGCGCCTTGATTCGTAATTTTTGTAGTTGTTGTTCGTAAATATCCGTCTTCGTATGGCCGATATTTTTCATATTTTCAATTTGATTCCGGTAACGAATAATAATTTGATAAATAACTTGCCGGTTATAATGATGCTGCCGGTTCTCAGGTTGTTTCAAGAAATACGACAGTTGTTTGATGCCCGCTTTAGCCATTTCCTTTTCGGTCGTTCGCCATTCAGTGAGCGCCGCTGTCGATTTCTGCGATGTCTTTAATCTCGCTATCAATCGCTTCAACATCGTCAAACCTCTATAAAACATCAATTGGACATGACGCCAACTGAAATTACTGCCAATCACCGACAAAGCAATTTGTTTTTGCCGTAATTTCCGTTTACCACGACGGTAAGTTTTGGCCGTAATTTCACCATCAGACCGCAATGTTTCTAATTTTTGCCGTTCCCCTTCAAAGGCAACCTGCCGCAAAATTAATTCTTCTGCAATCAACGGTGGTAATTCATCGCCTTCTGTCTGCTCATTTTGTTGATTTTCAAAACGGCGCATCATCAGTTGATATTCAGCAATTAAATCTAGTGCCGCCCGATTATTTTCAATATGACGCAGCGATTCAACCGTCCCAACTGCCACACGATACATATAGATTTTGGCATCAAATTCACTCAGCAGTTGATCATCAACTGGTACGAGTCCTGTCTCATCATTTGTATCTTCGTGGGCAGTCCCCCGTAATTCAATCGGCGTTCTCACCTTAGTTAATATTGGGATAAAGATAATCGCCATCACCAAGCTAACGATAATAACGCCGGCTGCAATAAATAGCATTAAACCGCGTTCTGGAAATGGTGACCCATCAGCAAGCACAGTCGGTACAGAAAGCACCCCGGCCATCGTAATGGCTCCTCGCACACCTGAAAGCCCTGAAAGGACTGAAATTTTAAGGTTATCTTTTAATTGCTTCGGATTCGATTTGTTGGTGTACAACAAGTAACTTAATGTCCAACAGGTTCGAATTAAAATTAGAATTCCCCAAACCGCTAATACCAGGAGAATTTCTTCTCCCGTATTAATCAGTGGACTATGCACCGTCCCCCTCATCGCAACTGGTAATTCAATCCCTAAGATTAAAAAGACAAGGCCATTCAATAAATAAACACCAATCGACCAAGTTTGTTCCGTCACTAATTTTAATTCTGGTAAATAATCCAAGTAAATATTGCGACTTGCGTGACTAATAATCCCAGCCACAACCACGGCAATCACACCTGAGGCATGGAGTAAATCTTCAACCACTAGATAAATCACAAAGGGGGTAATCAACTGCAAGACGGTGTGGAAAACAACATCTTCAATCCCTTGTTGCAACATAAACAGTCGAATAAAATGAATTGCATACATCAACAACATCCCAGCAATTGCGCCAACGATACTGATGTATAAGAAATCACCGGCAGCTTGTTGAATCGAGAAGTAGCCAGTTACCGCAGCGGCAATCCCGTATTTAAAACTAATCAAGCCACTGGCATCGTTAATTAAACTTTCGCCACTAACCAAATGTAAAACACGTGGCGGCAAGTCAGCTTGTTCTGAAATCGACTGGACCGCCATCGGATCCGTTGGTGATAAAATAGCGGCTAACGCAAAACTCGCCGCCAATGGCAACTTAGGCACTAGCAAATGAATCGCTAAGCCCCCAATCAATGTAGTGACAAATACTAAGAAAATCGCGTTTCCAATAATCGGTCCTCGCAGCGCCCATAATTCCCTTTTAGGAAACCGGCGGCCGTCGTTAAACAACAACGGCGCGACAAACACTAACATAAACCAATCTGTTTTTAATGGAATCTCAACTGAAAAAAGTAGTGCCACCAGCAAGCCCAACCCAATTTCAATCAGGCTGACCGGTAGTCGTGGTACATAGTGACCGATGATATTAGCGACAATCAACAGCATCACTAACAAAATAACAGCTTCAATGATAGCCATCTAAATCCCTCACTTTCATGCAAAAATAGGGGTCGTACAATGACTGGCCCCCATTTTCACTATTCTGATTTTTTACCGATAATTCGCACTTCTGGTTCAAGGCGAACTTCGAATTTGTGCCAAATTGTTTCTTGAATATACGCAATTAACGTTAAATAATCAGTGGCAGTTGCGCCGCCACGATTAACAATAAAACCAGCGTGTTTTTCTGAAACTTGTGCGCCGCCAATTTGATGTCCTTGAAGGCCTGCTTTTTGAATTAAAGGCCCCACAAAATGGCCCACTGGTCGTTTAAAGACACTCCCACATGAAGGATATTCCAACGGTTGTTTAGCAGCGCGTAATGCGTTTAACTCATCCATTTTCTCGCGGATGGTTGGTGCAACACCTTTAGCCATTTCAAAACGGGCTGACAATACAATACTCCCATTTTCTTGGATTAAACTATGCCGGTAGCTGAAATTTAATTCGACGTTCGTTAACGTTTCAATTTCATTATCCTGCGTTAAAATTTCGGCAGATGTTAAGACATCACTAATCTCACCACCGTATGCCCCAGCATTCATGAATACCGCGCCCCCAACGCTTCCAGGAATCCCAGCCGCAAATTCTAACCCCGTCAAACTACCACTATAGGCAGCCTCAGAGGTTTGGATAATCCCAGCTCCGGCTTGTGCAACCACAGTTGTGCCCTGCACATCGATTTGATCCATGGCGGTCAAGATAATCACTAAGCCACTAATCCCGTCATCACGGACGATTAAATTACTAGCATTCCCGATCACAGTAATTGGTAATTGATTCTGCTTAGCGGCTACTAATAGTTGGCGCACTTCAGGAACTGACGTTGGTAAGGCTAATAAATCAGCCGGACCACCGGTTTTGGTGAAGGTATATTTACTTAAAGGTTCATTGGTTTTAACATTAATTGTTTGATTTGCTTCTAAAAATGCGTTGATTTGACTTAACACGGCTGTCGTTCCTCTCAAATAATCTTATTCTAGTTTAACAAAGTAGACCGTAATTGAACAGTCAACACTTCTTTTGCGTAATTACTCATAGACCGTTAAAATATAGGATAGAAACGAGGCGAAGCGCTATGAAATTTATCTCTTGGAATGTTAATGGCTTACGAGCCGTTTTAAAAAAGGATTTTATGACTACCTTTGAACAATTAGATGCCGATTTTTTCTGTCTACAAGAAACAAAAATGCAAGCTGGTCAAGTTGAACTTGATTTACCTGGCTACCATCAATACTTTAATTATGCCGAGAAAAAAGGTTATTCTGGTACGGCTATTTTCACGAAACATGAACCACTCAATGTCACTTACGGTATTCAACAACCTGAACATGACCATGAGGGCCGTGTAATTACATTAGAATACCCTCAATTTTTCTTGATCACTTGCTACACCCCTAATTCGCAAAATCAATTAAAACGGTTAGATTACCGCATGACTTGGGAAAACGCGTTTAGAACTTACGTGCAACAACTAGGCACGCAAAAACCGGTTATTTTCTGCGGCGATTTAAACGTGGCGCATGAAGCAATTGATTTGAAAAACGATCGAACCAACCACAAGAGTGCTGGCTTTTCTGATGAAGAGCGGGCCCAAATGACGACACTTCTTCAATCTGGATTCACAGACACCTTCCGTTATTTTTATCCTGAACAAGCCGATATTTATTCTTGGTGGAGCTATCGATTCCATGCACGCGATAACAATGCCGGTTGGCGGATTGACTATTTCATCACTTCTGACGAGCTCCAACCAAAATTAATGGATGCCAAAATCCATACGGAAATCTATGGTTCAGATCATTGTCCCGTAGAACTTGACACACAAGATTTATTCGCTTAGAATAAGCAAACTTCAAATAAAGCGAGGTAGAAACAGTGAATTTCGTTGCAATGGATTTTGAAACCGCCAATGGTCAACGCGACAGTGCTTGTTCAATTGCACTAGTCGTTGTTCGTAACGACCAAATTGTCGATCAATTTTACACCCTTATTAAACCCGAAACTTATTTTAGTAGCCGTAATAGCCAGATTCACGGTATTTATGAAGATGATGTGGCCCAAGCCCCTAAGTTTGATCAAGTTTGGCCACACATCGCACCTTTTTTCACACCGCAAAAATTAGTTGTGGCGCACAATGCGACCTTTGATATCGGTGTCCTTCGTAGCACACTCCAACACTACGACATCCCAGAACCTCACTATTTAGCCCTCGACACTTTAACAACTGGTCGTCGGCTTTATCCCCAATTTAAAAATCATAAGTTAAATACATTATGTACCAACTTAGAAATTCCACTCGAAAATCACCACAATGCACTAGCTGACAGTATCGCATGCGCCAAAATTCTGATTAAAGAAGCACAAGAGTTTGGCACAGACCCACTAAAACAGGTCACGAAAATAATCGGCTAGAGTGCCCTTCAAAGTGGTTTAACTTCGAGTACTTGCATAGTGTTGTGAGTAAGCGACTTTAGTCGATTATTTGCAATACGTAGCAAGATGGAGAAGTTAGCTTTGAACGCACGTTTTAAATAGCATGCCCTTCAAAGCGATTTAATCCTACCAACAAAAGAGGCTATCAGTAACTGAAATGGTTACTGATAGCCTCTTTATTAGCAATGGTGGATTAAAGCTAAATCAACATTAAGGTGTGTCATTAATACATTTAACCATTAGCAATCGCACTAATGATTAAATAGCTTTTTATCCACTAATAATTGTACCACATTTACTTTATTACGTTAACTTATTTTTTGCTGATTCCCCGGCGATTTCCAAAACTAAGAATGAAAACTGTACTGATAACCAACAAGCCCCCGATGACTTCCCAATGATTGAAACTCGTTTTTAAAAATAACACTGTCCCAATTGTCGCAGCTAACGGTTCAAAAGTATTCAATAAACCGGCTGTTGTGGGGGTAATGTAATTCAAGCTCCCTAAAAAGCAAAGGTTAGCCAAAGCTGTCCCAAAAATGGCAATGAATAACACACTGATGATTGTGGGCATGTTCATTGGTGGTGCATCCACCCAAAATGGATGAATCACATTAAATAACACGCCTCCAATTAGCATTGCCCAGGCCACAATCACCAACGTATCATACTTCTGAAATAATTTACCTGGGATTAACGTATTTAATGCACCTGAGAAACCAAGACACAAGCCCAAGCCTAATGCTGCGCCTGAAATCGATAACTGAGTGAGTTGCCCCTTAGTGACCAATAACCAAGTCCCCAATAAAGCGACAATAACAGCGATTAATTCGGTTCGGCTAG
This sequence comes from Latilactobacillus sakei subsp. sakei DSM 20017 = JCM 1157, assembly GCF_002370355.1. Taxonomy (NCBI): domain Bacteria; kingdom Bacillati; phylum Bacillota; class Bacilli; order Lactobacillales; family Lactobacillaceae; genus Latilactobacillus; species Latilactobacillus sakei. Next base: position 1,121,340 of record NZ_AP017929.1, on the reverse strand, counting down.
GTGTCTTATGATAGATCACAAGACTGATAATGATAATCATGACGGTCCCTAATTGTTGCAAAATCGTCGTAGTCGGTGCGTTGCTAGCTTGAATTGTTAAAAAATAAGCGTACTGGACAGCCGATAATCCTAAAATAGCAAAAGCCAATAGTCGCCCAGCATCTCGCGGTTGCCGCCAAACTGCTGTGACAGTTTTCGGTTGCTTACTGAATGCATAACCTAATAAGAAGAGCCCTGATAACCCCATTTTGACGCCCATCAACCACTCTGGTGCAATTGGTGTATCTGTAAATAGCCATTGTGATACTGGCCCCTGAATACCCCAAAAAATTGAGCCTAAAATTGCTAAATAAATCCCTTTTCTCCGTTGTTGTATCACGTTTAAATCTCCTACTCTATATTAATCAAGCGCACCATTTGCAATACTGGCAGCATGCCAACTGCCGGATCATAATAGCCCGCTTCTAGTTTGGCCTCAATTTGAAAACCAAATTGCTGATAAAGCTGAATCGCACCTTGGTTACGTGCTTGAACTGTTAATACGATTCGGCGCGGTTGTCCACTAGCGCTGATTGCTTGTAATAGTGCGTCTAACAATTGTGTGCCAATTTTTTGTCGCCAGTATACTTTTAAAACGGCAACACTTATTTCGCCAATGTGTTGCAAGCCTGGTTCGGGTTCACTCACAAGCCGAGCAGCCCCGACAATCTTAGCCCCATCAACTGCCACCCATAAAGCATCAGTTGAACTATCAAGCACGGCTCGTAACGTCAGTTCGCAAAACGCCTCAGACATCGCCAAGTTTTCCGCTGCGATTGGTAAAAATGGCGTTTCCTGTACCACTTGGTTTAAAAAACATAAATAAGCCCGTGCATCCGTTACCTGCACAGGCCGAATTACTAAAGATTTAGTTGTCAAAACTAGCCTCAACCAAGGCCGTGTAACGCGCACCGTGCGGTTCAAAAACAAGTGTCCGCATTTGATCGTCGTCATCATTTTTATTGAAATGAATCGTCAAGTAGTCACTTGGTAATTCATCAGCAATAAATTGACTCCATTCAATGACTGAAACGCCATCCCCATCAAAATATTCCTCTAAACCAAGATCACTGGCGCCGGTTTCTTCTAACCGATAAACATCCATATGATAAAGTGGAATCCGGCCATCTGGGTATTCTCGAATCAAAGTAAACGTGGGACTTTTGATATACCGTTTAATATCCAAACCTTCCGCTAATCCCTTAGTGAAAGTTGTTTTACCGGCACCCAAATCACCATCGAGTAGTAAAACATCGCCTGCTTGCAATTGGCGGCCTAATTTTTTAGCAATCGTAATCGTTTCTTCTGGTTGCGTTGTTTGAAATTCTAACATAATTCGCCTCATTCTATTGACTCTTTGTCTGCATTATACCGAAAAATAACAAGTGAGGAAAGCATTGCTATCCGAAGATTCTCAAAAGCAAACATAAAGAGGCTTAAGATAACGTCACCATTATCCTAAGCCTCTTTGATTAAATGCTAAGACACTCTAGTTTTGTAATGCTTGGGCAGCTGTGATGATGGCTAACTTGTAAACATCTTCTTCGTTGCTCCCGCGTGATAAATCTGAGATTGGTTTATTTAAGCCTTGTAGGATTGGACCGATTGCTTCGAAGTTACCGAAACGTTGGGCAATCTTGTAGCCAATGTTCCCTGATTGTAATTCTGGGAATACGAAGACGTTGGCTTGCCCAGCGACTTTTGAATCTGGTGCTTTTTGGTTAGCAACTACTGGGACATAAGCGGCATCGAATTGTAATTCACCGTCGATGTCTAAGTCAGGTGCTAATTCTTGGGCAATCTTCGTTGCTTCTTGGACTTTTGTCACTTCTTCACCACGGGCAGAACCCATTGTTGAGAAGCTCAAAAGTGCCACTTTAGGATCAATATCAAATAATTCAGCCGTGCGTGCTGAAGCCACTGCAATTTCTGCTAATTCTTGTGCATTTGGATTGATGTTGATCGCACAGTCTGAGAATAAATAACGTTCATTGTCGCGACCGCGTTGCATGATGAAGGCCCCACTTGTCCGTTGGATGCCAGGTTTTGTTTTAATAATTTGAAGAGCTGGACGGACTGTATCACCGGTTGAGTGAACAGCACCTGAGACCATCCCGTCGGCCAAATCAAGATAAACCATCATTGTGCCAAAGTAATTAGGATCTTGTAAAATAGTTTGGGCTTGTTCCGCCGTTGCTTTACCTTTACGACGTTCAACAAAAGCTGCTACCATTGTGTCAAAATCTGCTTGAGGATACGCTTTAGGATCAATAATTGTAATCCCTGTGAGGTTAAACCCTTTGGCAGATGCAATGCTTTGAATATCAGCTGCATCCCCGATTAAAATTGGTTTTAAAATTCGATCAGCATTTAAACGGGCTGCTGCACCAATAATTCTAGGTTCTGTTCCTTCAGGAAAAACAATCTTAAAATCATGACTCGTAATTTTTGCTTTCAAACTTTCAAATAAATCCAAAATAGTAACCTCCATAAAAGCGTTTTATTTATAATCTGATACAATCATACAACGTTTCTTATCGTCCGACAAGTCAATAATGAGAGCGTTTTACTTTTGTTCAGAAACGTCTTGTGGTAATTGCCAATTAATGGGCGTCATTGCCCACTGTTTTAACTGCTGATTTGTTTGTGAAAATGGTTTGGAGCCAAAGAAGCCATGGTAGGCTGCTAGCGGACTTGGATGAACAGCCGTTAACACCGCATTTTGACTTTCATCGATTAAGACCCGTTTAGCTTTAGCCGCATTGCCCCATAAAATAAAGACCACGTGCCCGCGTTTTGACAAGGCCGCAATCGCCGCATCAGTTAGTTGCTCCCAACCTTGCTGGCGATGAGAATTGGCCTCACCGGCTCGCACAGTCAACACAGTATTTAATAGGAACACGCCTTGATCTGCCCAGGCCTTCAAATAGCCATGATTAACAGGATTAAAACCGACATCCGTTTGTAGTTCCTTATAGATATTCTTTAATGATGGCGGCACTTTAACCCCTGGCAATACTGAGAAACTACAGCCATGCGCTTGATGTGGACCGTGATAAGGATCTTGACCCAGTATCACAACTTTGACTTGTTCGAATGGCGTCCACTCGAAAGCTTGGAAAATATGGTGCATTTCCGGATAGACCGTAGTCGTCGCATATTCTTGCTTCAAAAATTGATGCAACTGACCATAATAAGGTTTGGCAAACTCTGGTTCTAAGACGGTTTGCCAATCATTATGAATAATTGTTTTCATTTTTTCACCTCATCGATTAGTTTATCCTGTTTTAACACAAGTTGCTAGAAGAAAGTGCCCTCCCATGCTAAGATATAACTAAGTCTTTAAAAATACGTTTTCAGGAGGAATTGAATTGATTTCACTTATCGCATCTGACATGGACGGTACCCTTTTAAATGATAAAATGCAGGTTTCTGACGGTAACATCAATGCCATCAAAGCGGCTCAAGACGCTGGTATTGAATTCATCGTCGCTACCGGGCGCAGTCGCAACGAAGCACTTCCGCTAATGGCTGAAGGTGGTATCAAACCAGCCTTAATTACCATGAATGGCGCCCAAGTCTTCGATCAATTGAGCAACGAAGTCATCAACATTCCAATTGAACCCGCTACTGTCGTGGCAGTTACGGATGAATTACGCGCTAGTGGTTACTATTTTGAATTGATGACCACTGCCGGGAACTATTCTGACAGCCAGGTCAATCGCATTCAAAACGTGGCCGATCTATTAGTCGACCTCAATCCTGATACTAGTTATAAAATTGCCGTTGCCTTAGCTGCAGCGCGTCTAGAATTAATGAATATCAACTATGTCGATGATCATTATGCCGGCATTATTGCTGATCCAACCATCAAAATTGTTAAAATTATTGCTTTCAGTACGAAAGGTCTTGCGGATTTAGAACCCGTGAAGGTTTTCTGTGAAGAACGTGGCGATTTAATTGTCACCTCCTCTTCTAGCAACAATATCGAAATCAACCACATCAACGCGCAAAAAGGGATTGCACTTGCAGCCTATGCCAAGGAAAAAGGAATTCCAATGTCTGAAACAATGGCGATTGGTGATAATCTCAATGATTATTCCATGATCGAAGCAGCAGGCATTGGCGTTGCGATGGCTAACGCAGTGCCCACAATTACCGACTTAGCTAATTACCATACCGCTAAAAACACACAAGACGGCGTTGCCCAAGCCATTTATCACGCCATTGATCTTAACCAAGCAGCCGAAAAGAAGTGATAGGTTATGCCTGATTTATACATTAAGCATCAAGCAAGTGCCTTAAAAGGGGTCTCAACGATTATGGATGACCACCAACGGCCCTTATTCCTCTTAGTCGGCAGTCGCGGCTTACGCCAAGATGGCTTTTCACTCTACCGGCTTTCGGGTGAATTACTCGGTGAAATCAAACAGAAATCACTCGGGTTTTCACCCAGTTTTGAACTATTTCAAAACGGCCAATCAATCGGCAGCCTCCAGAAGATTTGGGGTGTTTGGCATGAATTCGTCTATGTTAAAAATCTCAACTGGCTAATCATGGGCGACCTAATTCAGAATCAATACCGCATTATCTACCATACCCAAACCATCATGCAAACTAATATCATCCTGACAAGTGCTGGGCCTACTTTTAAATTAGCGATTGCGGAAGATGCAGATCAGGTCTCTTGTATCTTGATTGCAGCCGTTTTAAACCATTGGGTGTATACACAACCGAAGGCTTTCATTCGTAAATTAGCACCTAACACGCTTCGCTTTAGTTAAACAAATGAGTCACCGTCAAAAGCGGTGACTTTTTTGTTGCCCAACGTTAAATTCATAAAAATTTGCGTCCCCTTTTTTTAATTGGTATAGTTGAATATGTTATTTTTAAAATTAAAGGGGTCTTTACAATGCCAACTGGCGTCATTATTAATTCATTATCCGTCTTATTCGGCGGTATTATCGGTGGTTTATTGGGTGATAAACTATCCGCTAGATTCAAAACAGAGATCACTTTAATCTTCGGCGTTTGTTCAATGGGAATGGGCATCAACGCAATTGTCGTCATGCGAAATATGCCGGCCGTTATCCTCGCAATTGTCTTAGGGACTGGCATTGGACTAGCCGTTCATTTCGGTCACTGGATTGATCGTGGCGCCATCTTAATGGAAAAGCCCATTTCAAAACTATTTCCAGTTCGTAAAACAACTTTGACAGATGCTGAATTTATTTCAGCCCTCGTAACCGTCATCGTTTTATTTTGTGCAGGCGGCACCGGTATCTATGGTACGCTCGATGCCGGTATGACTGGTAATAGCACCATCCTTATTTCCAAATCAGTGCTCGATTTCTTCACCGCAGCGATTTTTGCTTGCAACTTAGGGTATGTCGTTTCAGCCATTGCCATTCCGCAATTTATCATCTTCTATATTATTTTCTTACTCGCTAAATTAATTTTCCCATTAACCACACCTACCATGATTGCCGATTTCAAAGCCTGTGGTGGCTTTTTAATGCTCGCAACTGGTTTCCGAATGGTTAAAATTAAAGAGTTTCCCATTGCGGATATGATCCCGGCAATGATCCTCGTCATGCCACTTAGCTGGCTATGGACCACGGTGATCATGCCGCTGTTATCGTAAAATTAAGATTCAGTCACCAAACTAAAAAACGTTATTAGCATTCGTGCTAATAACGTTTTTTAGGTTAGTAATCAATACGATACCGGATACTCATACCGACTTTTAATCAATTCGTGTGCTTCATTTGACTCATATAAATTGCGAGACTGCTGATTCTCAAGTTCAATTTCATAAAGACTACCCACTGGAAAATTCCGAATTATTTCTATGGGTAAATATTGCTTCATCATTGGTTCAGATAGTCCCTCATCGTCGGATTCAATCAAATTAGCGAGCATCCCCGTTGACATTTCTTTTACCGGAATATATTTTTTAATATAAAAATAGGTTCTACTATTCGTCTGTCGACTTAGCCACTGGATTCTTTCTTTGAATGGTCTAGTCTTTAGCCACGTATAATGCTCTAAAAAACGACGCCAAAAAGCGAGTTCAGTTGAGTAAAAGCGAATCTCCCCGCCATTGGTCAAATCATTTATTTCTGTTCTATCGGCACTTCCTTCTAATAAACCACTCAGCATTTCAGAAACTGGTTGATTGAATTCTGAATATTCGTTGGACTGCTCCAAAAGCATTGTTTCCTGTTTTGATAAGCCAACAATATTAGGAGTTGTCGAAGTGCCCCTAAATGAATATTCACTATCTCCTGACATTGATTTCATATATAGTCTTGTTAAAGCCTTTTTACGTTGCTCTTTCGTCAATTTAACGGTTATATCAAACCCGCCGTCTTCATCAGCAAACATCCAATCGTGTGTTATCTTGGGTGCTATCCCCAGCACTGTTCGATAGTAACGATTACCTGCCGTAATATATGATCCGTATTCTGCTTTTGGCACATGACACATCGTTAAAATAAGTACACCAAATAACAACATGATAGTTAGGCAACCAATTGAACAGCCCCTTGCCCAGCGCATCGTTTTTTACTTCATTTCTAAATGATCCTCCAATTCTACCGTTCTATAGTTAACGTGTTAAACCACTTTCGTATTAGTATATCATCGCTATTATTAAAGTAAAAGGCTCGGACAAACGTAAATTTGTCCGAGCCTTTTTCTAAAATTTTAAATTAAATAGCTTTGACCATATGTTCATAACGGTGATCACCAATCATTAGCTCACCTTTTTTAACAAAACCCATGCGCTCGTATAATTTCTTAGCACCGGGATTTTGTAAATCGACGCTGAGGCTGATCATCTTCTCGCCGCGTTGTTTCAAGTAATCAGGTAAAGCCCTTCAAAAGTGCGGTCCCAACACCACGTCCTTGTGCGTGTTCAGCCACAGCTAGTGTGTCTAAATACCATTCACCTGGTTGGGCTTCTTTATCCGTGAAAAAGCGAGTTTCTTCAGGTAAACCGATTTGTGGGAAAAGTGGTGCTAATACATCATCGATGTGGGCTTCCTTTTCTTCTGGGAAACCAACGATAATCCCTAATATTTCACCGTCTTCTTCATAAACAAGCGTATTAGCATAACTATACCGGTATTCTGGCATCTCAAATGCTTGTTTTAAGATCTTAAATAGATTTTCGAGCGGTATCTCCTGAAAAAGTGGCATCTCCATTTCTTCAAAAACAATATTAATAATGGGTAAGACACTTTGTGCATCTTCAATTGTTGCTTGACGAATCATTCAAAAACCTCCTTCAATATCCTTTAAGCATACGGGGGAATTCACAAATCGTCAACTTTCAACTAATCTAAATCTGCACGATAATCCGCCATTTTCTTAGCGAATAACTCTCCGTTAGTCGGCGGCGTATAGGTCAACGCATTGGCGCCAGCCTCAATCGTACTTAGAATGGCCTCTTCATCATGCCCACCTGTCGCGATGATTGGAATCTGAGGGTATTTTTGGCGAATCGCTTTAATAATCGCTGGTGTCTTCGCCGCACCACTTACATTGAGAATTGAAACCCCGGCTTCAATCTGGGCCGCATAGTTCTGACGTTCGGAGACAACCGTACCGACGATTGGCACATCCACTACCTTATTAATCATTTTAATGGTCTCAACAGAAGTTGGCGCATTGACCACCACACCCATTGAACCAGCCGCTTCCGCCAATAAGCCCATGTATGCGGAGCGACTACCAGATGTTAATCCGCCGCCAATCCCGTTTAAAACTGGAATGGTCGCGACATTACTGATGGCATTCATTACCGCGGGATGTGGTGTAAAAGGATAAACAGCTAATACAGCATCCGCATTGGTATTATTGACGATTGCTACGTCAGTCGTGAAGATCAACGTTTTAATTTTTTGGCCTAAAATCTTAATACCACCAACTTGGCGCGCAATTGCGGGTGGTCCAACAACACTCGTTTTAAGTGGTGTATAAATTTCCGGTATAAATTTTTCTGTCATTAATCAGTCCTCCTCATTTAAAAGTTGTTGTAATCGCTGCGCCAATGCCGTTAGTTGAGACGTATTGAGACGCGCAAAATTAATTCGAAAAGCAGCCTGGTGCGCACCAAATAATGTGCCTGGTGCTAGTGCCACATGCGACGCAACAAATGGTGCTAGTGCATACGGTTTAACTGCTCGTGTCCCCCAAATATAAAAACCACCTTGGGCCACACTGAACTGCCAGTCAGGTAATGCACGCGCCAAAAACTGTTGCGTCTGCTGTGCCCTTGTCTGTAGTTGTTGACGCAACGTGACTAATTGCGTTTGAAAATGCGGCTCCTGAATTGCCAAGGCCGCCATCACTTGCGACATAATACTCGGAACCAAATCCATTTCCCGCTGAACACGCACCAATTGGTCAATCACTTGCGGCGTTGCGGCGACCCACCCAATTCGGGTGCTGGCACCCATGATCTTGGACAAAGAACTCATATAAATCACATTTTCAGGATCAAGTTGCTTGAGCGTTGGCAAGGCTGGCGTCGTTTCAAAGCGTAACCAACCAAAAACATCATCTTCAACAATCGGCACTTGATAAGTCTGGCAAAGCCGAATAACCGCCTGTCGTCGTTCTAAGCTCATGACTTGACCCGTCGGATTTTGATAATTTGGATTGAGAATGACTAATTTAATGCGATGCTTTACAATCAGCTGCTCCAGCGCAGCCAATTGAATGCCTTCTGCATCGAGCGGTGCACCAAACGAGCGAATCCCCGTTGCCTCAAATAAGGTTGCTTCATGGAAAAACGATGGCGATTCAACCGCCACTGCATCCCCCGGTACCAATAAACCCTGTAATACTAGAAAGAGCGATTGTTGCGCACCCGCTGTCAGTAAAAGTTGCCCTTCAGGGAGCACCAATTTTTGATTCTCCTGATTCAAGCGGTTAATCGCCGTTAACAATGGGGCATAACCAAGTCGTGTTTCTGCTTCTTGAGCTTGGTTAAAATCTTGCCACGTTAACGGTGGAAATTGGAATTGCGGCATCAAATCAGCTGGTAAGTCGCTCGAATAAACATCGATTAAATCGGCGGGTTGCTGTGCAATTAATTGTTGCAGTGCTAGACGCTTAGCCTGCCCAACTTGAAAAGGTTGCGACGTTAAATACGTATGCCAATTAACGCGCCGCTGTGCTTGTTGTTCACCAGCCTGTTGACTGACGAAAGTCCCACTACCAACACGCCGCACCAATATACCATCTGTTGTCAGCTCATCAAACGCTCGCGTCACAGTCGAGCGATTCACTGTTAATTGTGTTGCTAACCACCGTTCTGCCGGTAATTGTTCGCCTGGCGATAATAACCCCTGCTCTAACAGATTAATCACCATTTTTTTAATCGCTAAATATTTTGGTTTCTGTGCTGGTAAATAACGTGCCCAATCTATCAAGTCCTCACCTCTCTTTAAGTGTATAAATTGGCTGGTAAAAAAACAAGCCAATTGGCTCTTTTGTCACCGCACACTATCCGTTAAGGTTAATATAACCAAAAGGAGGCGGCTTATGTCAAACATTCTAACTATTGCTGGTTCTGATACATTGGGTGGCGGTGGCTTGCAGGCGGATTTGAAAACCTTCGAAGCCTTTGGTCACTTCGGTGTCAGTGCTGTGACCTGCCTCGCAACGGTCATGCCGGATCAAACTTTTCAAATTCAGAATATCGAAACCGAAACGGTATTAGCCCAGATTGAAGCCATTTTGCATTACGTGCCACTAACGACTATCAAAATTGGCTTAATCAACGATGCCACGACACTTGAAAAAATTGGTCATCTTTTACAAAAACAACCGCATTTGCAAATCATCACGGATCCGGTCTTGGCCTTCAAAGAAACCACTGATAAGCTGCAACAACACTATCTAGATAGTCTGAAGGAATTCTTATTGCCGCAATCCCTAGTCGTAACCCCTAATCTAGTTGAAGCCCAAATACTAAGTGGCTTGCCCCAGATTCAGACACGGGCAGAACTGGAACAAGCCGCAACCATTATCCAATCTCTCGGGCCACAACACGTCGTTATCAAGGGTGGACAACGTTTCCCTGGTGATGACGCCATCGATTTGTTGCATAGTGGCACAACTAACCACTACCTCAGCGCACCACGCTTAACTAGCGCAACCCGCAACGGTGCTGGTTGTACCCTATCAGCCGCCATTACGGCTGAAATTGCAAGCGGTCATGCCGTTTATCCCGCAGTTAAAGCGGCTAAACAATTCGTCTATCACGGGATTCAAAATGGGATTCAACTGCGCCATGGCTTCGGTAATGTGCGCCAAGGAGGCTCATATGAATTTTAAGCAGCGTCAAATACCCGTTATTGCGATTCTAACGGCCCTCACCGTTTCTTTATCTATGTTATTCATCATTCCCGTCCCAGCAACTAAAGGTTTTGTCACGCTCTGTGAAGTGGGTATTTACACCACGGCAATTATTTTAAAGAATCCGGGTGGTTTAGCAGTTGGTGCGTTGAGCGGTTTACTAATCGATTTATTGTCAGGTTATCCGGAATGGTGCTTGTTCTCCCTTTTAATTCATGGGACCCAAGGCTTTGTTGTGGCGTACCTCACCCGCAATGATGAACGGCCCAGACGCTTATTCATGCCACTGCTATGCGGGAGCGTCATCATGGTCGTTGGTTATTGTTTAGCCACGAGCTGGCTTTTCGGTTGGGCCGCAGGAATCGCCTCTATTTTTAGTAATATCGTCCAAAATGGCTTTGGTATTTTAGTCACAGTTCCCCTGGTCAAACAACTTTACCGGGTTCGTCCCCAACTTTTTAGTGAATAGGAGTTTTTTATATGTCAATTAATCTCAATCAAATTAAACAGGATTTAACCCAAATTACCAACGACGTCTTAACAGCCGCCAATCTAAGCCGCGGCGATATCTTCGTGCTCGGTTGTTCAACGAGTGAAGTCGTTGGCGGTCACATTGGCAAAGCCTCTAGCCGCGAAGTCGGCGCAACGATTATCGAAACCCTTTTAGGCATTCTCAAGCCACTCGATATCCAATTAGCTGTTCAAGGTTGTGAACACATCAATCGTAGTTTAGTAATGGAACGTTCCGTCGCTGAGGCACACGATTTTGAAATTGTCTCAGTCGTTCCTGCAATGCACGCTGGTGGGGCTTGTTCCGTCGCTGCTTTTGAACAATATAGCGACCCCGTTGAGGTGGAACATATCGTCGCCCATGCCGGCCTTGATATTGGGGATACGGCCATTGGCATGCACGTGAAGTTTGTGCAAGTTCCCGTTCGTCCTAGTCTCGATACATTAGGTGCTGCACACGTGACAGCACTCCGATCACGACCAAAATACGTCGGTGGCCCACGCGCTACTTATGACATTTAAGCAAATCTAAAAAAGGCATTCAGAAATTAATCTGAACGCCTTTTTATATTCGTCACTCTAAGTTAATGCTCAAAATCTGATTGAGCTTTAAGACCACTCTTATTTGAAACGTGCCTTTAAAACTAGCTTCTTCCGTTTAGCCACGTTAGACAAATAATCGATTCCATCGCTTATTTGTCTCCCTGAGCTAATCCTCAGAGTTTTAAAACCACTCTTATTCTACTGTAACACTTTTTGCTAGGTTTCTTGGTTGGTCAACGTCGTAGCCTCTTTGAAGACTTGCATAATAAGCAATCAGTTGTCCTGGGATGATCCCTAATAATGGTGCTAGTAATGGATTAACATTTGGTAAGATGACTTGGTCGCCAGCTTGTGCGTGATCTTCGCTGACAATCGTTAACGTCTTAGCGCCACGTGCGCGAACTTCTTGCAAGTTGCCCCGCGTATGATCGATCGTCTTAGCATCTGTTAAGAAGGCCATCACTGGTGTGCCATCTTCAATCAAGGCAATCGTCCCATGTTTCAATTCACCGGCAGCAAAGCCTTCTGCTTGAATATATGAAATTTCCTTCAACTTCAAGGCAGCTTCTAAACTCAAAGCATAATCTTCGCCACGGCCGATGTAAAAGGCATTGCGCGTTGTCTTCAAGTACATCGTTGTGAAATCTTCAATCGCTTGTTTTTCACTCAATAAAGTTTCCATGCCAGTTGCGACTAAAGCCAACTCATGATTAACGTCGAAATCTTGGGCGGCCTTGATAGCGGTATGGCGACCAAGTGCTACTGCTAAGAATAATTCAACTGCAATTTGAGCTGTATAAGCCTTCGTTGAAGCGACCGCAATTTCAGGACCCGCATGAAGCAACAATGTATAATTGGCTTCTCGTGAAAGGGTTGACCCTTGGCTATTAGTAATTGTTAAACTTGGATAACCTAATCTATTCGTTTGCACCAATACTTGACGACTATCAGCTGTTTCACCACTTTGTGTTAGGAAAATGAAGAATGGTTTCTTCGATAGAATTGGCATGTGATAGCCAAATTCACTCGCCACATGAACTTCCACTGGTTTTTCCGCTAATTTTTCAAATAATGATTGACCAATTAAACCGGCGTGGTAACTTGTCCCGGCTGCCACAATGTAAATCCGGTCTGCGTCATCAATTGCCTTAAGAATTGCTGGATCGATTTTCATTTGACCAGCGTCATCCACATATTCGGTTAACAAACGGCGCATTACTGCGGGTTGTTCGTCAACTTCTTTTAACATGTAATGGGGGTAAGTCCCCTTGCCGGCTGCACTGGCATCCATGTCAACATGGTAGCTATCACGGTGAATGAAAGTCCCGTCTAAATCTTCAATTTCAACCTTGTCCTTTTTAAGAGTGACCATTTCGCGGTCGTGAATTTCAATAAAGTCTTTGGTTTCGTTTAACATCGCTAAAGCATCTGAACAAACAACGTTGAAATCAGCACCGACACCAATTAATAATGGTGACTTATTCTTAGCCACGTATAACGTCTCCGGATCGTTCCGATCAATCATGACAAAGGCGTATGAGCCTTCAATCAAGGTTAGGGCCTTGCGGAAAGCTTCCTTAGCTGATAGTTGTTCTGTCTTAGCTAAATAAGCGATTAATTGAACTGCCACTTCAGTATCTGTTTCACTTGCAAAGTTGACTTGGCTTAAATAAGTTGCACGTAATTCAGCGTAGTTTGTTAAAACGCCGTTGTGGACCAAGTAAAAACGGCCATCTTCTGAAACGTGTGGGTGAGCATTGGCTTGACTTGCAACACCATGCGTTGCCCAACGTGTATGACCAACACCAATTGTACCCTGTACTTCAGGACCAACTGCGGCTTTTAAAACACTAATTTTACCTGGTTCTTTAACCAAATAATCGCGACCACTTTGACTATTAACATAAATCCCAGCTGAATCATAACCCCGATAAGCTAATTTTTCTAAACCATTTAATAAAATTTCAGTCGTATCTTCTTTACCAATCACACCGACAATTCCACACATATCAAATTCCTCTTTTTCTCTTTGGTTTTATTTTTAAATTTAATTGGTATAACACTTAAATATAATAACACCAACGTTTTTATTGTCAACATTTTTATTGGTATATATCAATACAAAACATTGGTATAGTCCTGAATGAATCCTATTAAATTATGCTATACTAGACCTATTCAAAACTTAATTGGGAGTCTTGGTCATGAAAAAAGCTATTCTAATGCTTCGCCTCATTTCGCTAATCGGGTTACTAGTCGGGTTGGGTTTCATCTTGGTTGCCCCTCAGACCGTCGCCTTACATATCACCGCTGATAACGTCGTTGATTCATCTGGTAGTCGCTTCATGTTGCTCCTCGAACCACTCTTATTGATAATCGTCAATGAAGTCAGTATCCTCAGCATCAAACGCTATCGCCGCAACTTCTCGTTAACCGAGGCGCCGATGATTCTTGTTAAAGAGTGGTATTACATCTCCGCTGCGATTGTCTTGTTGATTACTTTTAGTTTTTTGATGTATCAACAAATCACTTGGCATTAAAATCATAGGCACAAAAAAATGGCCTTACCTCAGATGAATACTGGGTAAGGCCATTTTAGAAAAACATTCAATTATATATATCAACTTGATAGGGCCTAATACATTTTATCCCCTTTTATTTAATACATAACCAACATTACTTTCTTAAGTAGAAATAACCAAATTGCGCAACAAAAATAATAGTTAAGACGGTTAGAAGCCACCACCAATTAATATCTAAAGGGAGAACCTTTAAAAAAACCAACCCAAAATATATAATTCCTAAAATAATTACCTCTGTTGCAAAATTCCCAATAGCCTTATACAACGCTAATTTCATAATTATTCCTCCTATTTCAATGCCGAGTTTCCATCTAAAAATCTAAATCTATCGGAATTCTTTCCAGAACTATCTATCAGCCTTTTTTGCGCACCCATACTATCATAATATTCTCCAGTTTGTATAACAACTTCCGCTTAATCTAAAATTGCCAGTAATCCTAAAACCCTGGATCACTGGCAATTTTGTATTAATGCTCAGTTGCTACCCGCAACCCAAAGCACTCTTTTTTAATTATTCACCAATTTCAGATTGAACGACTGCGGCAATTTGGTCCGCATATTGGTTAACCTTTTCTTCAGTAGCGGCTTCACACATGACACGTAATAGTGGTTCTGTCCCACTAGGACGAACCAAGACGCGGCCATCACCGTTCATTTCTTTTTCAACAGTATCAATAGCGGCTTGGATCTTATCATTTGTTAACCAAGCATCCTTGTCTTTAACTGTTAAGTTAACTAATTTTTGTGGGTAAGTTTGAACTGGGGCTGCCAATTCTGATAACTTCTTACCGGTTTGTTTCATGACATTCATTAATTGAATCCCAGTTAACATCCCGTCACCAGTGTTATGGTAATCAAAAATAATAATATGGCCAGATTGTTCGCCACCTAAGTTAAAGCCTTTTTCGCGCATTTCTTCAACGACGTGGCGATCACCAACGTCTGTTTGGGCAGATTTCATTCCATTAGCTTCAATTGCTTTATACAAGCCAATGTTACTCATCACTGTTGTGACAATTGTATCTTGTTTCAAACGACCTTTTTCAGAAAGATAGTGACCCAAAATAAACATGATCTTGTCGCCATCAATAATGTTCCCTAATTCATCGACTGCGATACAACGATCGCCATCACCATCAAAAGCTAAGCCCATATCAGCGCCTGATTCCAAAACCTTTTTAACAAGGTTTTCAGGATGAGTTGAACCCACACCATCATTGATATTTAAACCGTTAGGATGAGTAGCAGTTGTTGTGAAATCAGTTTCTAAATCAGCAAAGACCCGGCTAATCAAACCACTTGTTGAGCCGTTAGCGCCATCAACAGCCACTTTTAAGCCTTCTAAATCATCAGGAATTGTATGTTCCAAGAATTGTGTATATTTCAAAGCACCTTCTGGATATTCTTCAACAGTCCCAAGGCCTTCACCTTCTGGACGTGGTAATGTATCTTCTGGTGCATCTAAAATAGCTTCAATTTCTTCTTCAGTGGCATCTGGTAATTTATAACCATCAGCTCCGAAGAATTTAATCCCATTATAAATAGCGGGGTTATGTGATGCAGAAATCATGATCCCGGCACTTGCTTCTTGAACCTTAATTAAATAAGCAACCGCTGGCGTTGTGATGACGCCTAATGATAGGACTTCAATCCCGACTGACAATAAGCCAGAAATTAAAGATTGTTCCAACATTTGTCCTGAAATCCGTGTATCGCGAGCAACTAACACTTTAGGCCGTTGGTTTTTATCAGCATGTTTTGTTAAAACGTAGCCGCCAGCGCGACCTAATTTAAATGCCATTTCTGGGCTTAATTCTAGATTAGCAACGCCACGTACACCGTCAGTTCCAAAATATTTTGTCATGTCTAATTATCTCCATTCCATCTTCTTAAACGTTTTATGATTCGTTCGTATTTGCTGTACTGCTTGAGCTGTCACTACTGCTACTTGACTCACTGCTTTGATTATTATCAGTCGTCTGGCTCTCACTTGTCGTACTACTGCTACTACTTTGCACTTGGCTTTGACTCATTGAAGTCGTCGACTCCGATGAAGACTGCGTCGTTGTTTCTGTACGACTAGTCGTCATCCCAGTTGGTGCTGTCACCTTAATATTGACCTTCACCTGTTTAGGATGACTGTCATAGACGCCACTTGGAAGCGTCAAAGTCACCGTACGCGTCGTATCTTTAGTGATATCCGCCATATCAATCGTTACCGGTAAGTCTGTTAAAGTCGCTAAGGTTTGTTTCTTCCCATACACGGTTACTTGTTCAGTTTCTGAACTCAATGTGTATTCGTAGCCACTCCTCTCACCGGTTTTTTTGTAGACTCAACGGGACCGTTTTTTTATTCATCTGAACGGCAATTTTAATATTAACCGTTTGAGGTGAAATTAAAACATTCACCGTCTTACCATTACGATCAACCGCTTGTAGAAGTGTTTCTTCATTAATATCATTTTTGGTCCCTTTATCAGGATCAATTGTCGCTACCACTCGTGCAACTGAATTAACAGCTGCCTTGGCACCACTGACTTGCACGACATCTTGACTAATCTTAGGATTGCCAATACTATAGCCAGTCGCCAAATTTTCTTCCTTGACGTTAACTTGTACTGGGAATTCCTTAGTCAATTTATGTTCAATTTTAACCTTGATTGTAGCTGGTTCAATCTTCACTTTGATGTCTTTGTTAATCCCGGTTTGTGTTAATTTAACCGTATGCGTCCCAGCACCTAGCTTCGTTAAATCACCAATCACCCGAAAATTCAACGTATTAACAGCAGATGTAATCAACGCATTAGGACCTGATAAGGTTACTTTAACTTTTTGAGGATAACCGGTAATAAAGTATTTATCGGTATCCGCATTAATTTGCAACGGGACCTTCACGGTTTCACTGCGTGTCGCTAACATTTGTGTGTTGTTATTATTAATTTGGCGCGTGGTATTAATTTTATCAATATTAACGTAGCTAAAAAGGAGTAACGATAAGAAAAGCGCTAATATCCGGTACAACCAAGGCCCTTCTATAAAGTTTTTCATTATTTATGGCCTCCTTTTTTGAAGCCGTCGACGAATTCTTGTAATAGGCTCACCTTATCTTCTTCTTGCGTAATTAAGTGTGAGTTTAAGTATTTCAAGTAATCTTCCCGCGTTAAGTCGCGCATCAATTCGTTATTCTTGGTTAACGTGACACCACCGGTTTCTTCAGAAACAACGATCGTCAACGCGTCCGTTACTTCACTAATCCCGACAGCCGCACGATGCCGCGTCCCCAGTTCCTTAGGAATTAGATTACTTTCTGACAGTGGCAAGTAAGCCGCCGCAACGGCAATCTTATCCTCGCGAATAATAACGGCCCCATCATGCAGTGGCGTGTTGGGAATAAAGATATTAATCAATAATTCCCCCGTCACATCAGCATCCAAATCAATCCCGGTTTCAATATAATCTTCTAACCCGGTATTCATCTGAATGGTAATCAATGCCCCAATTCGCCGCTTGGACATGTACTGAATCGCCTTATCTAAGGCTTTAATCAAGTTATTTTCTTTTTCAAGCTTAGGATTGTTGCCCCGCATCAATAGCGAACCGCGCCCGATATGTTCCAAACCACGACGAATTTCTGGTTGGAAGATGACGATTAACGCAATCACAATCCAACTGATAAATTGATCCATGATGTACGAAACGGTTCTTAGACCAAGGTACCAACTGACAATCTTGATGATGGCAATGACCATGATGCCTTTGAAAAGCTGCACGGCTTTCGTGCCCCGAATCAACATGATTAATTTATAAATAAAATACCAGACCACAATGATATCCAAAATATTGGCTAACATGCGCCAGGTTAACAATTGTGCCCAATCAACTGACATGGTGACCTCCATTCAAAAAATTTCTTTTTCCATTATACCATGAAGCCTTTTTGTTTGCTGATAGCTTCACAATTAATGTTGCATCTTAAATTCTAGGAATAAATCGTTGTATAGACCAACCATCTCAGGTGATAAATCACTATAAACTTGTAGTTTATTCAGCACTTTTTGACTTGGGTAATAGGCTGGATTATTCCGGGTTGCTGCCGGCAATAACGCTTTAGCCGGCATATTCGGTGTTGAATAGCCAATGTATTCCGCATTTTGCGCCGCATTCTTAGGTTCTAACATGAAGTTTAAAAAGGCATAGGCTGCTTTAGTATGTTTAGCTGTCTTTGGAATCACGAGGTTATCAAACCAAACGTTACTCCCCTCTTCTGGGATCACATAGTGCAAGTGTTTGTTATTGGCTAACATTTCAGCCGCTTCACCGGACCAGGTCACAGCGACACTCGCTTCATTTTGAACCATGTACATCTTAATTTCATCGGCAACAATCGCCTTAACATTGGGTGCCATCTGATCAAGACGGGCTTTAGCGGCTTTTAACGCCACTGGGTTGGTACTATTAACGGACTGACCGTTTTCAATCAAGCCCACCGCCATCATGTCCCGCGCACTATCGACGACCATGATTTTACCGCGATATTTCGCTTGCCATAAATCGGACCAATGCGTTAAGGGCTGATCGACTAATTGATCATTATAGATAATACCTAATGTTCCCCAGAAATAAGGGAGTGAGTATTTATTGCCCGGGTCAAATGGTTGGTTCAAATAAGGTTTGCCAATGTTTTGAAAGCCGGTTAAGCGTGAATGATCGATTGGTTTCAAAAGATTGGCCTTCCGCATTTTTTCAATCATATATTCACTGGGAACTGCCAAATCGTAAGCCGTGCCACCTTGTTTAATCTTAGTGTACATCGCTTCATTACTATCAAAGGTTTCAACCGAAACGTGATAGCCGGTTTGCTTTTCAAACTTCTTAATTAATGATGGGTCGATATAATCGCCCCAATTATAGAGGGTTAATGTATTATTTTTCGTATAACCTTGCGATTTTTGTAGCTGAACCGTCCCGAACCAAAGGGCTGCACAGACGACGAGGATTGCTAACGTTAATCGTCCTAATTTATTCATTTAACTGGCGCCCCCATTTTCTGCTTCCGTTTTGCTTTATGCGCTTGATTGCGTTGATTTAACAAGTAATAGCCACCCACTAACAATAGTGAGAAGACAAACATCAAGGCTGATAGCGCGTTAATTTCTAAACTAATCCCTTGTCGAGCTCGTGAATAAATCTCAACGGACAACGTTTCAAAACCGTTGCCGGTAACGAAGAAGGTCACCGCAAAGTCATCAAGTGAGTAGGTAAAAGCCATGAAAAAGCCGGCAAAAATGCCTGAACTAATATACGGTAAAATTACCTTGCTGAGTACTTGCCAATCAGTCGCACCTAAATCACGCGCCGCATCAACTAATGCAGGTCGCATTTCGTTTAATTTAGGCAGAACCATTAAAACCACAATTGGAATTGAGAAGGCAATATGACTCAGTAAGACTGACCCAAATCCTAGTCCAAGGCCCAAGAACGTGAAGAAAATCAGGAAGCTGGCCCCAATGATAACATCGGGTGAAACCATCAAAATATTATTCAAAGATAAAATAATATTTCTTAACCGCCGTTGCTTGGTGGAATAAATCCCCAACGCGCCAAAGGTCCCAATGATCGTGGCACATAGTGATGATAAAATCGCAATTAATAGTGTTTCTAAGACAATCTCAATCATCCGTGTATCTGCAAATAAATCTTGGTAATTTTGCCAAGTGAACGATTTAAAGCCGTTCATATTGTCGCCGCTACTGAAAGAATAGAAAATCAGATAAAAAATCGGTGCGTACAACAAAATGAAGACGACAATTAACCAAACATGTTGCCATTTAATCTTAGCTTGTTTCATTTCATCGTCACCTTCTTCTTCGTCTTCTTTTCACCGGTTAACATCATGATAAGGCCCATTGCGACAATCAAGACAACCCCGATTGTCGAACCCATGCCCCAATTCATCGTCGTTAGGAAATGTTCTTCAATCGCGGTCCCTAAAGTAATCACCCGGTTACCCCCGATTAAACGCGTCAACATGAATAGTGATAATGATGGGATGAAGATGGCTTGCACACCCGCTTTAACACCGGCCATCGTCAAAGGTAACACGACTTTTGAAAAGGTCTGCCAATTGCTGGCCCCTAAATCGCGACTCGCATTTACTAAAGAAGGATTTAATTCTTCCAAACTATTGAAAATCGGTAAAATCATAAATGGAATTTCAATATAAGTTGCAACCACCAAGAAACTAAAGTTGGTGAATAAAATCTGTTGTGGCCCGATACCAAACCACCCTAAGAAGTGATTGATGGCGCCATCTTGACTGAAAATCCCGATAAAGGCGTATGCTTTTAACAAGAGATTAATCCAAGTTGGTAAAATAATGAGTAATAGCCATAATTGCTTATGCTTGGTTTGATGGAGCCAATAAGCTGTTGGATAACTGATTAATAACGTAATTAACGTAATCAAAAAAGCATACCACAGTGAATTAAGCGTCATCTTCAAATAAGTGCCGGATTCAAAATAAGTGACATAATTTTGGAGCGTCACATGGTTATTAATATCAAAGAAGGATTGATAAACGATTAAAGCGACCGGCGCTAGCACGAATAACAAAAGCCACAGCGCGTAAGGTAAATAATAAATTAATTGTTTTTTTCGCATAAGCCGCCTTAATCCTCCTCTTCATAACTTTCAAGACGCGCGTCAAAATCTTCTTCAGATTCGCCAAAACGCATGACGTGGACGTCCTCTGGTTCGAAGAATAAGCCAACTTGTTGGCCATCTTTAGCTGGGTTAGTCGAATGAATTAACCACCGGTTACGATCGTCATCATAGGCGGTAATTTCATAATAATCCCCTCGGAATAATTGCGTATCAACGGTCACGACTAACTGTCCTTGGTTGACGGCTACGATATCCAAATCTTCTGGACGTAACACAATTTCAACGGCTTCATTAGGTTTCATCCCTGCATCAGCACATTCAAAAACTTTACCGACAATTTCTACTTGATAATCAGCAACCATTTTCCCGGGCAATATATTACTTTCCCCAATGAAATCTGCGACAAAGTGATTAATTGGTTCATCGTAAATATCAACGGGGGTCCCGCTTTGAAGGACATTCCCCTCGTTCATAACAAAGATTTCATCACTCATTGCAAGTGCTTCTTCTTGATCATGCGTCACAAACAAGAAGGTAATCCCTAATCGTTGTTGGAGATCACGTAATTCATATTGCATTGCTTTTCTTAATTTCATATCTAACGCTGATAACGGTTCGTCTAATAGGAGAACTTTAGGTTCATTGGCCAACGCACGGGCAATTGCCACTCGTTGTTGCTGCCCACCTGATAATTCACTGATTTCACGGTGTTCATAGCCACCCAAACGTACAAGTTTCAGTGCTTCAATCACCTTTTTTTCAACGTCACTTTTCTTAACTTTACGTAAATTCAACCCAAAGGCAACATTATCAAAAACGTTCAGATGGGGAAATAAGGCGTAATCTTGAAAAACGGTATTAACCTGACGCTTATTAGCCGGCAAATCATTCATCCGTTTTCCTTCAAATAACACATCCCCAGAAGAGGCATTTGTAAAACCAGCAATAATTCTCAGAATTGTTGTCTTACCACAGCCTGAGGGCCCCAATAAGGTATAAAACTTACCTTTTTCTAGTGCCATATCAATTCCCTTTAGGATTTGATTATCGTCATACTTCTTGATGACGTTTTTAAATTCCACCATTGGTTGCTGCATTTTCGTAATCCCCTCTACATACTATTATAAATAATGGCTCGATAAGTTAATAAATATCCCTTCAATTATACCGTTTCCAGCTTAGTATGCCAATTCAAACCTTGTTTTGTTGTATAATGAAGCTAACTAAACTATCGGAAATGAGGTTTTATATTATGGTCGCTTATCAAGCTTTGGTTTTAACGCATGACAATGAAACTGTTACTGCTCAATACGCAACAAAATTGACACCTGATTTACCAAAAGAAGGTGTCTTAATCAAAGTTGCCTACTCAGATATCAATTACAAAGACCGCCTCACTATGAATGCTAAAAGTGGCGTTCTTAAAAACTATCCCGCAACACCCGGCGTTGATTTTGTCGGTACCGTGGTCACTTCAGACAATCCTTTTTTTGAAGCAGGTGAATGCGTCTTATGTACAGGCTACGGTACCGGCATTAGCATCGACGGCGGTTATGCACAATACGTCAAAGTCCCTAGCGAATGGCTCTTGAAATGTCCAATTGAACTAACACCCCAAGAAACAATGCAACTGGGAACAGCTGGGTTCACCGCAGCTATCGCCCTTACTAAAATTCTTAGACAGCCTTTTACACGGAATCACGATACACCACTACTAATCACAGGTGCGACTGGTGGTGTTGGTAGCTATGCGCTCACAATGTTAGCACAACTTGGTTTCACCAATATCACAGCGACGACACGCGATCTCAGTCAAACGGATTACTTAACCAAACTGGGTGCCAAACAAGTCATTGCAACCGATGACCTCTTAACCGCCCCACTCAAACCCTTGGCCCACCAATCCTATACTGGTGTCATCGACACACTTGGTGGTGATGTCTTAGCACACATTCTCCCTTACATGGCCCAAGATGGTTTAGTCGCAGCTTGTGGTAACGCTGCAGGCTTTAAGCTCGCAACAACGGTCTTTCCCTTCATTTTACGGGGTGTAACGCTCGTCGGGATCGATTCGGTCAATTATCCCCGTAAGGATCGCAAAGAAATCTGGCAGTTGTTAGCCACTAACTTCAAACCGCAAACCTGGCCATTAATTCGCAACATCGCATTTTCAGAACTCGCAACTGAACTAAGCATGCCAACTAAACAAGCTGGTCGCGTGGTCGTTACAATCGATACTGAACATTAAAAAAGTGATTCTACTCGTCCATAACGGATGCGTAGAATC
Source organism: Latilactobacillus sakei subsp. sakei DSM 20017 = JCM 1157 (assembly GCF_002370355.1). Lineage (NCBI taxonomy): Bacteria > Bacillati > Bacillota > Bacilli > Lactobacillales > Lactobacillaceae > Latilactobacillus > Latilactobacillus sakei. The sequence continues at coordinate 1,098,345 of NZ_AP017929.1, read as the reverse complement.
ACTTTTTAGTTAGACTTATTTATCCATTTTTTCTTTGACATCGTCGATGACTTCATTTGTCTTTTCAGCGACTTTATCCTTAGCTTCCGCTAATTTTTCTTTGGCTTTGCCCATCATACCCTTGGCATTACCTTTTGCTTCTGTTTCTTTGTCGCCTGTTACTTTACCGGCTGTTTCTTGAACCTTACCAGTAACTTGATCTTTCATGCCATCTAACTTCTCTTTATTTGTCATTTAAAACACTCCTTACTGATTAGTATATCTTCATGGTAACGAATTACTCAACCATTCGTCAAAGTTTATGATTATCATTTATCAGTCAATTGACCATCACGCATGATGTAAACTTGATCCGTATAAGCTAAAACGCGTTCATCGTGCGAAACCATCACAATCGTCTGACCCGTTTTTTTAGTAATTGCCGATAACTGCTCAGCAACCTGAATGGCACGTTTGCTATCCAAACTGGCGGTCGGTTCATCAGCAAAAATTAACGCTGGCTGACCATAAAGCGCGCGGGCAATCGCAACACGTTGGCGCTGACCACCTGACAAGCTAGCCGGGTATTGACGGCGTTGATCCAATACCCCTAGTTCCTTCAAAAGGTCGTCTGCCTTATTCGGACTAGCTGTTTTCCGGAGTCGATCAACTAGTTCAAATTGTTCACTGACCGTTAAAAAGGAAACGAGGTTTGAACTTTGCAAGATAAAACCAAAATCGTTAAATCGCAAGGCCGACCGTTCCTTTTCCGTTAAGTGTCCTATTTCTTGATCCTTAAAATAGAGCTGACCATCACTAGGACTTTGCAAGCTGCCCATAATCGTTAGCAAGGTGGTTTTCCCTGAACCAGAAGGCCCTGTCAAACCAATGAATTGCCCTTTTTCAATCGTTAAATCGATTTGCTTGAGGGCGGTCGTCTGCTGATCACCACTGCCAAATCGTTTAGTAATTTGTTCTAAGCGCATTAAACTCATATTAAGCCCCTCCAATCGCATCTAGCGGATCAATTTTTAGAATCCGCCAAATTGAAAATAGTGCACCGACCACCGTCATCAGCAATAGCACCGCTGAAAAGGCCCCAATTAATAAACTATTATTAGCATACGGCACACTGACTGGTAATACTAAGGTTGTTAGCAAGTTGCCAATGAAACCAGCACCCACGCCAATTAAGCCTAGGAAGAGTGATTGCCACATCAAACTGGATACTAATTGACCACCTGATATCCCTTGAGTTCGCATGACACCATAAACCGTCGTCTTTTCAATGGTGATAATATACATAAAAATCCCCACAATGAAGGCGACAATGATTAGTAAAGCACCAATCATTAGCGCGAAGGTTTTCACTTGTGGCCCATAACCCGGAATATTATCGATTAACTGTTTAATCGTTAGGTTCGTTAATTGATCATCCTTTTTAATAGAGGCACCATCTCTTAAAACGACGGCATTAATCTGATCGTTAGCCGCTGGGCCATAGCGCATCTGACGAAAATCCTTTAAGCTCAAATACGTGACCGGTTGCGTGTTATAACGGTGATCGTTCGTTAACCCAACTACCTTATATTTTTCAGAACGGCCGTTTAATTTAATCTCCTGATTCAATTTAATCCCTTGGAGACTATCATCAACAGCCACTTCACGGGTCGCTTTTGGTAAGCGGCCCTTCGTTAACGTCGGTTTTAGAAAATCATCAAAATCAATGCCAAAAACACTCGTATTTTGTTTTTCGATTTGCGCACCACTAACAACCCCCATCATCTGACCTAGATAGGCGTGATCTTGTTGGTCCCCTTTAATCGTTGGCAGTGACTTTGTTTGTAACTCAGAGGCCGCCAAATTTTTATTCGCATACTGACTGATCACGATTCGATTGGCATCCCAATGATCAATTGCTGACCGGTTGTTGTTGGCCAACCCATACGCTAAGCCTGTTAAAAAATAAATTAAATAGGCAATCAAAAAAAGCGTAAAAATAATTAATGAATAGCGCAATTTAGCATGCTTCATTTCCTTAATTGCTAGATACAATGTCCTCATCCTCTCATAAAGCCTACTTCCAACTTAACATATCCAGCGTGATCATAATATTTATCTGCTCTAAGTATTAAAAAAGGCCTGGGACAAAATTAATTTTTGTCTCGGGCCTTTTTTAACATCAATTGTCAATGTTTGGGGAAAGCATATTTTGGTTCGTCTAATTGCGCATCATAATCAATTGCTAGGTCATAGTCAGCAAAAAACCAAGCATCCGAATCACTGGCGAAATAAGTAATCCCGTCTTTTTCAACTTGGCCAATCGGTTGACTGACTTCAGCCCGTTCCATCCCTAATGAAAAGCCGTCATGAACAGCCGTTTGACCGTAAACCTTACCGAAAAAGCGCACTGCTTCTCCTGGTTTTAAAGCGAGTTCCTCTTGAAACCAGTGACTTGCTGCATCTGTAACTGTAATTTGCATCTTCATAACCTCCCAAATTTTTAAATTAATCCGCTAATTGGTGCTTGATGGCATAAATTGCGGCCTGCGTCCGATCGTCGACTTGTAACTTCGCTAAAATATTGGAAACATGCGTCTTAACCGTTTTAAGTGTAATGAATAATTCATCCGCAATTTCTTGATTACTGCGACCCTTGGCAATCAAACCTAGGACTTCTCGTTCACGGTTCGTTAAATCTTCGTATAACTTTGTTTCTGCCTGATGCGTCATACGATTCATCATCTTATTAGTGACTTCAGGTTCTAAAACTGATTGCCCCGCAGTTGTCTTCCGAATCGTGTTGGCAATCTCTTCGGCCGTCGACGTTTTTAATATGTAACTTGCTGCACCAGCTTCGATTGCTGGGTAGACTTTTTCATCATCAATAAAGCTGGTTAGAATAATAATCTTGGCTTGAGGCCAAGCCTTTAGAATCGTCTTAGTGGCTTCAATCCCATCCATTTCAGGCATGACGAGATCCATTAAAATCGCATCTGGCCGTAGTGCCAATGCCTTTTCGACACCTTCACGACCATTAACCGCTTGATCGACCACTTCTAAATCGTCTTGCACCCCTAAATAAGTTGAAATCCCCAATCGAACCATCTCGTGGTCATCTACAATCAATACTTTTATCACTTTAATTTCGCTCCTTCAAAAGTGGTACTCTAATTTCAACGCTTGTGCCTTGGTTGGGTAAACTAATAATCTTAGCCGTTCCGCCAACCGATTGTGCTCGCTCTGTAATGTTATTTAAACCGTAACTGCCAGCCTTTTGCGCAACCTTTGGATCAAAGCCCTGGCCATCGTCCATTACTTTCAATAAGACGCTCTGACCGATTTTTTTCAAATAGACTTCAATTTCTTGAGCCTTCGCATGCCGCAAAGTATTTGATAATAATTCTTGGACAATTCTAAACAGATTATCCTCAATCCCACTTGGTAGAGTAACATTATCAATATCCCAAGTAATTTCCACCGCAATTTTAGTCTTCAATTCATTCAACAACTGAATAATCCCATCGCGTAAACTCTTACCTTCCAACGTGACTGGCCGTAGATGTAACAACAATGCCCGCATCTCTGACTGCGCATCATTCAAGACCCGCTCAACCGTCGTTAGCGATTGTAACAGCTGCGGATTATCCGCTTGTTTTTGGGCCACTTCGCTTAACGCCGATAACATCATCGTCGCCGCAAATAACTGCTGACTAACGGAATCATGCAACTCGCGAGCTAGACGGTGCCGCTCTTGGGCCAAAATTTCTTCTTTTGTCTCACCCGCAATCACAGGTGGCCGATCACTATAACTTTGAATGTCACGTTGTAAGCGTATCATTTTTTGTCGTAATTGTTCAACTGTTTGTTCGATTGTCATCGAAAAATTACCATTATCGGCATTAATTTGTTTAAAAACGGGTGATTCATACTGTCCGGAAACTAAATATTGTAATTGGCTCTCCGTATGTGAGACCTGTTGACGCAAAACGAGATAAAAAATACTCGTCACAACCGTCGCCACAATTAACGCTGCCACAATAATATAGGCAATTAACGGTACATAGAAAAAGCGGACTGTTGCTAAACTTAATAACCACTGGTCCTGTTGGATACTATAGAAATACGCAAAAAATAACGCCACTGAAAACAGAAGCGTCAACAATCCGGTACTAATAAACACAAAACTGCGCGCGAGTTTACTCATACTAGAATCACCTCAAGATCGCCAATCACGACATTTGTGATAATTTTCAGATGGCGACTTTCTTCATCATAATTGGTACTATACAACTGAAGTGACTCATTTTTCAAGTGATATTGTTGCTCGTCAATCGTGACAGTCCCTAGCATCGCCGAGTGGTCTAAATAAATCCCGGTGCCAACTGGTACTAAAATCCGCGTTTTACCAAACCCTTTACGAATGACAATATGGTTATCATCCTTAGGCAAAATCGTACTGCCTAAATCAATAATCGTATCACCAGCTAAGACGGCAAAGTTAATATCATCCCATTCAAAAATATTCGTCCCAATCGTCTGATGACCAAACCAATTATGCCGTGTAACAGTTGCTTGTTTTGGCTTGGGGGCAGTCGTATTAATCGGTATGAAATTCTTTTTGCGCCATGGTGCATTTTCAAATAAATTGTTTAAATTACGGTTATTAAAATGACTCGCATGACTATGGTTGATCGCCATGAAAACAACCGCAACAATCAACATCAGCCATAATGAAAAATTAATCAACAATGGCACTGCGACCGCCACACTACTCATCATCGTTAGAAACGTCGTCCAAAAGCCCCGCTTATTAGCCATTCGGCGTTTATTAGCCCAGACTAATCCGAGAATCCCGATAATAATATAAACTAAATAAGGCGGATACGTAATAATCTGCCATATAAAGGTACCAAAGATGATTGCTTCTACGATTAAAAAAATCCGCCAGAAAAACGGCATAATTTGGTCTCCTCTCAACTCTTTAAAATCATTATACAAGCTTAATCATTAAACGCCAATCAGTCTAGGGGCTGATTAACATAAAAAGAGTGCGTTGTCAGTGGTTAACTTTTGCGCATTTGCAGAACTTAGCGAATTGGTGATGAAATGACCGGTTTGATAAGTTTAGCAAAGCACAGAAGTCAGTTTCAAAAAGCACATTTAAAATAAGAGTGCGTCGTAACCCCGGTTATATCCTGAGGATTAACACAGAGTGACGAATAATCGCACGGCGATTGTTTGGTGCTCAGGGTTAACCGAAAGGATATGGGTTACAGAGCACGTTCAGACTATAAAAGTTCAACTAAAAAAAGAGCCGGGACAAATTAACTTTGTCCCGACCCTTTTAGTTAGCAGGTTATTTTTGAAACGTGCTTCTCAAACTGTCTTTTCCGGTTAGCTACATAGGTCAAATAATCGACTATCGTCGCTTATCCGCCCTATTAGGCTAATCCTCAGGTTGCACCCGCTTAATGACGCACTCTATTTAACTTCCGTAATGGTTACGTGCATGTCGCCGCCTGGTGTTTGAACCACGACTTTGTCACCGACGTGTTTGCCAACTAATGCTTGGGCAATTGGTGAGTCATTTGAAATCTTACCGTTAAATGGATCAGATTCTGCAGCGCCAACAATTTGATAAGTTTCTTCTTCGCCATCTTCATCATCTGTGAAGCTGACAGTTTTACCAACAGCGATTTCATCAACAGCAATATTGTCAACATCAATCACTTCAGCAAAACGAAGCATGTTTTCAACTTCAACGATCCGTGTTTCAAGTGAGCTTTGTTCATCTTTAGCAGATTCGTATTCAGAGTTTTCTGATAAATCACCGAAACTACGTGCAATCTTAATCCGATCGATTACTTCTGGTCGTTTAACCATTTTTAAGTTTTCAAGTTCTTTAGCTAGGTTTTCTTTACCTTCTGCAGTCATTGGGAATTTTTTTTGTGCCATTATAGTCACCTCGTTTAATTATTAGTCATTCATATTTAGAATAGATTGAATCTTCGTTACCAAGAGATCAATCGCCACTCGGTTGTTACCACCTTCGGGCACGATTAAATCTGCATACCGTTTTGTTGGTTCAATAAATTCGTGGAACATAGGTTTAACTGTCTTGAGATATTGCATCACAATATCATCAAATGAACGTCCCCGACTCTCCATATCACGACTCATCCGTCTTAATAAACGAATATCATCATCCGTATCAACGTAAACTTTGATGTCCATCAAATCACGTAACCGGGCATCCGCTAATACCAAAATTCCTTCCAAGATAATCACATCTTGTGGTTCCACATGGACAACTTCATCTGTCCGGTTGTGGATCTTATAATCATAAACAGGTTGTTCAATTGATTGATGATTTTTCAACATGGTTGCTTGTTCGATCAATAAATCAGTATCAAACGCATCTGGATGATCATAGTTGGTTTCTTGGCGTTCTTCAAACGAACCATCTTGATGTTTATAATACGCATCCTGTGGTAATAACATCACCGAATGGTTTGCAAATTTTTGTGCGATTGCCTGGCTAACAGTGGTTTTGCCACTACCTGAACCACCAGTTACGCCGATAATTATGGGTGCTTTTTTTTGACTCGTCATTAGACGCTCCTTTTTCTCAACTTCTTTTTGGACAGACAGAAGTCGACCCCGCTTGAGGTCGACTTCTATGATACATTACTAATCTTCGATCGAGCTCGTTGTGTCTGTATGTTGCTCGAAAGTCTTCGAGTAATAAACCTTACCCGTCTTCAAGTTAGCCACAAAGTAGAGATAACCTTGATCACGATCAGCTGGGTTTAAGACCGCCGTTATAGATTGTAAACTTGGCGAGTTAAATGGTCCTGGCCCGTAACCTGAATGAACATAGAGGTTATAAGGTGAGTCGACTTTAGTATCTTTATTATAGAGATGTGTCTTATGCGTATTCAATGCGTACATAACAGAAATATCTGATTGAATTGGCATATCAATATCTAAACGGTTAAAGAAGACACCAGCAATCTTTTGACGATCACTTGCGGTTACCCCTTCACGTTCAACTAATGAGGCCAATGTTAATGTTTGTTGAACAGACAATTTCTTATTCTTCATTGTTGCATAATATGGTTGTAAGTTTTGATCCGTTGTCTTCACCATTTCGGTAATCAATTCTTTCAACGTGCTGTCTTTATAGACCTCATACGTTGCTGGGAAGAGATAACCTTCTAAGTGATAACGAACGTTCTTCTTAGCCATCGTTGATGACAAGAGTTGTGGGTATTTCTTCTCAAGACTTGCCAAGAATTTCTTATCTTGAACCTGCTTCATGAAAGCAGCCTTCGAGAATTTGGTTTCCTTGCCGACTGCAGTTGCAATCTGTTCAAGGGTAACCCCTTCTTTGACTAAGACCTTACCCTTCGAATCGCGAGGACGGGTTGGCGTCCCTTCTTTTTGAAGGTTGGCAATAATCTTATCTAAGCTCATTGATTGTTTCAAAACGTGATAACCAGCTTGGAAATCGGTAAAGTTATGTGTCTTCACGTAATAGTTAAAGACAGATGCATTCCGAATGAGTCGCTTATCTTGTAAGATAGCGGCAATTTCCTTGTTGGTTGATCCGTTAGGAATCTGAACCGTAATTTCTTGTTTAGCATTTGTGTTATAAGGTTTCAACGATGATTGGACAAAGCGATACCCCATAAAACCAATAATGATGACTAAGGCTATCAGGATACTAATAATCCAATAGACAATTTTATTAGCTGCTTTTTTTTCAGCCCGTCGTTCAGCGTATTGCCGTTCTTCAGCCGTTTTTTGATCAACTGGCTCCTTTTGATCAGCATTCTTCAAAGGATGACCTCCTAATTGCTCTTTTAAATACAATCCTTAAAACATTATACCAAATTATTCAAAAATTGCATTAAAGATTCGTAGATTAACGGACTTTCGCTTGGAAAGTTGCCACTAAGTGTGCCACAACTTTTTCAAAAGCCGCGTTAACTTCTTCTTCTGTTAAAGTAGCGTCTTCATTGAGATATGTCAATGTATAAGCCATTGACTTCTCGCCAGCTTCGATATGACTGCCCGCATAAACGTCGAATAATGATACTGAAACAAGATAACGGCCGCCTTTTTCCTTGATTGCGTTGACCAATTCAGCATTCGTAACTGCTTCAGGCACTTGTAAGGCAATATCCCGTGTCACTTCTGGGAACTTAGGTGCTGGTTTGGCAATAATTGTTTGGCGTTGTAATTCTAAGATTTTAGCCAAGTCTAATTCAAAAATATAAGTTTCTTTTAAATGTGTGGCTTTCGCAATTTTAGGGTGGATTTGACCAACAATTCCGATGAATGTTTCACCGACATAAATAGCGGCGGTCCGACCCGGATGCATCTCTGGATAAGCATCTGTTGCTTGGTAGGCAACTGCTTCTTGCAAGTTATAGCTAGCCATCAAGGTATCAACAACACCCTTGATTGTGTAAAAATCCACTGGTGCTGCCGCTTCTTGCCATGATTTCACTTGGCGATTACCGCTCATTAAACCAGCAACATATTCGACTTCATTAGGACGCGCTTGATCAGCGTGTTGTAAAAAGACACGGCCTTGTTCGTACAATGCTAAGTCTGTTTGTTTCCGTGCGACGTTGTAGGCAGCATCATCGAGTAAACCAGTGACAAGATTCATTCGTAAATAAGCATGATCTTGCGTCATTGGCCAATCAAGAACAGTCGCTGTTTGTTTAGCAGCTAATGCAAATTGCCCTGCTTTTTCTTCGGTCGTCAAGGCATAACTAATTGCTTGGGTTAAACCAGCACCTTCAAGCGTATGACGTGTCCGGCGTAGCGCCTTTTGTTCGGTTGTCAAAGCACCAGTTGTCATGTCGCCAGTTGGTAATGTACTTGGTAAATTATCGTAACCGTATAAACGAGCGATTTCTTCAATCACGTCTGCTTGGATTTCAATATCCCAACGACGGGCAGGAATTGTCACCGTCAATTGGTCAGCGTTGTTAACCACTTCAAAACCAAAACGTTCAAGTAAATCAATCATCGTTTGAACACTCATGTCAGTGCCTAATACACGGTTGACCCGTGCTGAATCGATTTGAATTACTTTAGGTTGTGGTGCCAAGTTTGTTGGGCTCACTACCCCAGCAGTCACTTGACCAGCGCCTAATTCAGCCATCATGGCTGCGGCAGCATCTAAAGCCACTTGAACATCAGCAACATTCACGCCTTTTTCAAAACGTGATGAGGCATCTGAACGTAAGTTATGGCGTTGCGCCGTTTTCCGAACAGCCGTTGGGGCAAAAATAGCAGCTTCGATAATCACATTTTTAGTATTAGCCGTAATTTCTGAATTGAAACCACCCATAACACCAGCTAATGCGATTGGTTGGTTGCCATCTGTGATGACAATATCTTCATTGGTTAAATCATGTTCTGCTTCATCAAGAGTCGTTAACTTTTCGCCTGTTTTAGCTAAACGGACTTCAATTTGTTTGTGATCGCCAGTTAAAGTATCGGCATCAAAAGCGTGTAAAGGTTGACCGTACGTTAACATCATGTAGTTCGTCACATCAACAAGGTTATTGATGGGGCGAATACCGGCATTCCAAAGCCGTGTTTGTAACCACAATGGACTTGGTTGGACTGTGACGTTTTGTAACATGCGCAAGTGATAACTAGGGGCTAATTGGTCATCAGCCACTTGAGCGCTCACTTGATCTTTTGTTTGAACATCACTTTCTGAAACAGCTACGTCTTCAAAATGAGGTGTCAATGATTCAATAGCTGCTACTTCATGAGCCACACCGTGAATCCCAAGCGCATCGGCCCGGTTAGCTGTTAAATCAAGATCGATAATGTAATCAGTCATCCCAAGTGCTTCGTAAACTTCAGTACCAGGTGCAATTGCTTCTGGAAAAACGAAGATGCCATCAACATATTCTTTAGGTACAACGCTATCGGCAAAACCAATTTCTTGTAGGCCACAAATCATGCCCATTGAAACAACGCCTCGCATCTTGCCTTTTTTAATCTTCACGTTGTCTGCAATTCGTGAGTTAGGTAAAGCAACAATCACGTATTGACCAGCAGCCACATTAGGGGCGCCACAGACAATTTGGAAAGGTTCTTCTTCACCAACGTCGACTTCACAAACGTGTAGGTGATCTGAATCAGGATGTGGTTCGCAACTTAAAACGTGTCCCACAACAATTTTTTTCAAGCCAGCACTCATTTGCGCAACGTCTACGACTTCGATCCCTGTTCGGGTAATTTTTTCTGCAAGTGCTTCTGGCGCAGTTGTTAAATCTAAATAGTCTTTTAACCAGTTATAAGATACTTTCATTGCTTAACCCTCCTGTGTGAATTGATTTAAGAATCGGACATCGTTTAAATAGAAGTTCCGAATATCATCCACACCATATTTCAACATTGCAAACCGATCGATCCCAAGTCCAAAGGCAAAGCCACCGTAAACTTCTGGATCAACACCACCGGCTTTTAAAACGTTTGGATGCGTCATCCCAGCACCTAAAACTTCAATCCAGCCAGTTTGTTTGCAGACGTTACAGCCTTCACCATTACAACGGAAACATGAGATATCCACTTCGACAGAAGGTTCCGTGAATGGGAAGTAACTTGGCCGGAAACGTAGATTACGATCTTCACCAAAAATATGGTGAATTGTGTATTCTAAAGTCCCTTTTAAGTCAGCCATCGTAATGTTCTTATCAATCACTTGACCTTCCATTTGGTAGAACTGATGTGAATGTGTTGCGTCATCTGTATCACGACGATAAACACGCCCTGGGCTAATCATCTTGATTGGGCCGTTAGCAAAGTCATGGCTTTCAAGGTCACGTGCTTCATTAGGTGACATATGCGTCCGCATCAACGTATCCTTGGTAATGTAGAACGTATCTTGCATATCACGAGCAGGGTGATCAGCAGGCATGTTTAACATTTCAAAGTTATGCTTTTCATCTTCCACTTCAAAACCGGCAACAACTTGGTAGCCCATCCCGATGAATAAATCTTCTAAATCATCAATCACTTGGGTTAACACGTGCGGTGTCCCCTTTTTAACGGGTTGACCTGGTAATGTGACGTCGATTGTTTCGTGTGCTAATTGAGCGGCTTCTTTTCTAGCTTCTAATTCTGCTTTACGGGCTTCAATCGCTTGGGCCAAATCACCCTTGATCTCGTTTGCAAAAGCCCCTACTTTAGGCCGTTCTTCGTTACTTAAGTCCCGCATACCACGTAAAACTTCCGTAATAGGGCCTTTCTTACCAAGTACTTCTACTCGAATCTGATTCAATGCATCTAAATCAACAACTTTTTGGATATCTTGCAAACTCTTTTGTTGCAAGCGTTCCAACTGTTCCTTCAATGACATTTGATTTCCTCCTTATTTTTGCCAACAAAAAAAGCCTCGTCCTCAAAAGGGACGAAGCTTCGCGGTACCACCCTAGTTTATGACCTAGTCATACACTCAAGTTTGCGTAACGGGCAATACCGGACTCAACGGTCAACTCTGAAAGTGAACTTCACCTAAACTCAACTGAATAACTTGCAGTCTATGATTATTCTCCCTGAAAGTTGGTTGTTAGGTTACTCTTTTTCATCTTTGTCTATAAACTTTATTTTAGCGTAAATTCAATGATTAAGCAACTAGTCGTTCGTATCGCACCATTGGTCAGACCAATTATGAACGGCATTCATAACAGGTGCTAGCGATTCGCCTTTTTCAGTTAGTTGATATTCGATCAACGATGAATCGGCACTCGTTATTCGAGCAACGATTCCGGCTTGTTCTAATTCCTTCAAGCGTTCAACTAACACACGATCACTGCACTTAGGTACACTATGAACCAAATGCTTGAAGCGCTGTGCGTCCCCTTCTAATAATACATCAATGATCAGACCATTCCATTTCTTCCCTAAAATTGAGAATGTTTTTTCAAATTTAGGACAGAGTTGGAAGGTCTCTTGACAGTCAGAAATAGCATTTTCTTTTACAATACTCATCATTACTCACCTCACACTTATTATTAATAAGTGTACTCAAAAAGGTTGCAAAAAGCAACCTTGAGGATTGGCACATCTTCTATTTGTTAGTTTGTGTCGCAATTGATTGATGTAATACCTTTTGTTTGAATTTTGTCCAAAATGGTGAGCAAAATTCGGTTACCGCACAATAGTCATCGACCAATGACACGATATAACTCTCCCGATATTTTGGATGGCTAACTGTCGCCCCCCACATATGTTTGACAATAATATCTTTTTCCATTGGTGACAATTCGGTTAGTTTCTCAGCGTTCCGGAGTGCAATCCGTGGGTGCACATAAGCATGCGTCCCAAGATCGAACTTCGTGTCACGCCAGTCGTAGTAGAACAAATCATGTAATAAGCCTGCGCGGGCAACTGAGCGGACGTTAAGATGCCACTTCTTGGCAATCTCGTAGCTTCGATAAGAAACACTAAGTGAATGTTCTAAACGATCCGAATGATGATGCTGTGTGTAATTTGCTAATTTTTGAACTTCTTCTTTTTCTAACAAATCGGCAATCAATGCCATATAATCTGCATCTTGATACCACTTAGCTGTTGCGTTCATTCAAAGACTCCTGACTGATTTAAATTCAAATTCTGCTACAAGAATAACAGCTTTTTGATCAAAAAAGAAGTCATTCGCTTCAAAAAAAACGCTTCATTAAGAAAACTTAAGAATTAGCCTTCGATTAATTTAAACATTAAAATCCCAGCAGCGACTGCGACATTCAATGATTCTGCATTCCCAGGAATTGGAATATAAAGGTTTTGTGTTGTGGCAGCTAAGACGTCTTTTGCAACACCATTACCTTCATTACCTAAGATCAAAGCCATGTCAGCTGCCTTAGGTACATCTTGATAACTGATGGCTTCTGGGTTTAATTCTGTCCCATAAACTGGCACGTCTTGTGAATTGAATTTCTTCATCCAGTCCATTAAGTTGCCTTGATAGATTGGTAAATGGAAGTGACTGCCTTGCATTGACCGCAATAATTTGGGATTGTATAGATCAACACTACCGTTCCCTAAAACGACACCGGCAAAGCCAGCAGCATCAGCTGTCCGAATCATTGTGCCGATATTACCAGGATCTTGAACGGCGTCTAATAACAAGTAACGACCCGTTAATTTTTCAGGCATTGGTGTTTCTGACATTTCAACAACGGCAAAAATCCCTTGAGGGGCTTTTGTTTCGCTAAGGTGTTGGGCTACTTCAGGTGCGATTTCAAAAGTATCGTCGTATAAACCACGTAAGGCGCGTTCATCAACGTATTTTTCTGTCGCAAAGACTTGGCGAATCACCGCTTTATTTTGGATGGCTTCTTGCACTAAATGCCAGCCTTCTAATAAATAAGTATTTTCTTTACGTTGGTTTTTCTTAACGGTTAATTTCTTAGCCGCTTTAATCTTAGTATTTTGGTTCGATTGAATGTATTCCATGTTGTGCTCCAGTCTATTTAGTACTTTCTATTATACGCGACTTGGGCTGTAAATTCTATGGGACCCTCGTCTTGCTTTTTAATCGCCAAATCACCGCCAAGCGATTACAATAGACTGGAGGTGATTTATATGCAAAAAGCAGTCCAATTAGATGTTTTTGGTCGGGTTCAAGGTGTTGGTTTCCGGTGGATGACTAAACTGGTCGCTGATCGATTAGGGATTACTGGCACGGTTGCCAATCAACCCGATGGCTCTGTCAAAATTATTGCGATGGGTCCCGATGCCCTTTTGGAACAATTCATCGGTGCCGTCAAAGCGTCACCGACACCCAGTGGTCGCGTTGACCGCGTCATCCAAACACCCCTGAAAGATGTGTCAGCGTGTCATAAATTTTCAGTTGTCGGTTGAAAAACGTAGCCCCTTACAGTATAGTTACACTTATTGAAACTTATCTTGAAAGGGCTAAATTTATGAAAAATTCAAAACGCTTCGCAACACTTGCGATGCTAGCAATGACCGTTACATTATTTCTATCCGGCTGTATGCCACAAAAAATGAGTAGCCATCCTAAAGTCCCAACCGGCTTCATCTATGGCTCATCGTACAAATACATCGCCGTCCCATTACAACATATTATGGAACGCATCGCTGATTTCTTCGGCGGAATCAATGGTTACGGCTGGGCAATCATCATCATCACCTTCGTGGTGCGGATGATTTTACTCCCATTAATGCTTAACCAATCAAACAAAATGACTGCGCAACAAGAAAAAACGCGTCGTTTGAAACCACAATTAGATATTGTACAAGCACAACAAAAGGTTGCGACAACACCTGAAGAAAAAGCCGAATTAAGCCAATTAATGATGAAGGTTTATAAGGAAAATGATTCAAGTATGATGCCTAGCCTTGGTTGCTTAACCTTATTAATTCAATTACCAATCTTCTCTGGTTTGTACCAAGCCATTCAATACTCACCAGAAATTTCAAGTAGTCACTTCTTCGGGATTGGCTTAGGTCAACCTAATATCATTATCACCATTATCGCGACCCTCTTTTACGTTGGTCAAAGCGCCCTCTCACTTGTTGGGATGCCCGCTGAACAAAAGAAACAAATGCAAACAACCGTCCTCATGAGTCCTGCGATTACATTCTTCATTTCGTTATTCGCACCAGCTGGGTTAGCACTTTACTTCCTTGCCGGCGGGATGATTATGATTATTCAACAAATGATCACAACCTTCATCATCATGCCACGTGTTAAAAAACGCATTGATCAAGAAATTAAAGAAAAACCAATCGTCACAGTTGTGACAAAAGACATGTTCACTAAAAAAGCAGCTGCTAAAGCGACTGAAACACCTGTAACAACAGAACCAACGCACACTAATAAGGCAACGACGCCTTCTGAAACAGGCAAACGTAACTCAGGCAAACAACGCCACAAACCACAAGCATAATTAGAAATACTAAAAGAGGCACAGACAAAATGATTTTGTCTGTGCCTCTTTTTCGATATCCAAATATTAATGGTATAAACGTGTTCTATAAGTCATATCCTTCCGGTTAACCCTGAATGTCAAACGACTGCTTGCAGCAATCATTCGCCATTCTGTGTTAATCCTCAGGACATACCCGACTTATGGCACACTCTCTTTTTTAATTATCATCTTCTGATGTGGTCTTTGTTTCTCTAACGAGTGGTAATTCAATCCGGAAGACTGATCCGTGTCCGACACTACTTTCAAGTGAGACATTACCATCGTAGCCTTCGACTAATTGTTGGGCAATGGCTAATCCTAAACCATTACCGCCTTTTTCCCGACTCCGAGCTTTATCAACCCGGTAGAAACGGTGGAAGACTTTTTTCTTATCTTCTTCCGAAATCCCCTCACCAAAATCTTGAACGGCAACTTGCGCGTAACGCTCGTCGTTGGCCACCGCAATATGAATTTCCTTACGGGTTGTTGAGTATTTAATCGCATTATCCAATAGAATAATCATGATTTGTTCCAGATGATTCCGGTTAATTTTGACCAACGCTTGACCGTGCAAATCATCATCCAAAATAAACGTGAATTCCGGATAAAGCATCTCAAAGTTATGGTAATTTTGTAAGACAACCTTACCAACATCCGTCACTTCTGACGTGCCTTCGGTCACCGCTTGATCGGCCCGCGTTAAATCTAGCATTTCTTGGATCAAATTCTTCATCCGTAAAATTTCTTGCAGTGAAGCTGCCAGAGATTCCGATAAAACTTCCGGATCATCTTTCCCCCAACGATTCAACAATTGAAGATGCCCTTCAATAATCGCAACCGGTGTCCGTAATTCATGGGAGACATCACTCACAAATTGGTCTTGCTGTTCAAAGTAGTGCTGAATCCGGTTTAGCATTTCGTTAAAGGCCACGACTAAGTCCGAGAGTTCGTCTTGGCTGCGACCTGTCTCTGGAATGCGGGCATCTGAATTGGGTTCAACGTTAATCGCTTCAATCGTTTGCTTCATCGCTTCAATCGGCCGCAAGAACCGGTTCGCTAATAAGTAGCCAATCACAGCGCTAAACAACATTGCAAATAACACAACGACCACTAAAACAATCCGTAATTCTAGCATCGCATGATTATAATCACGCAAATTATTGGTAACCTCAACATATCCGATAGTACGGTTCGTATTGGCCGCCTTAATGGGACGAATCCCAATCAAATGAATCTTCCCAAAGATATGCTCCCGCTTTAAAACATCGGTATCTTGCTTTGGAAAAGACGTAGCCCGACCACGCGAGGCAAATAACCCTTGCCGATTTTGATCATAAACTTTAACCGTCGTATCCTGTTGCGCTAAGCGCATTAAGACGGAATCTTGATAGATTGCTTTTGATTGTCTCGGCGCTGGGTCGAGTTGACCCGTAACAAAGTCCGCGGTCAACGCTTTTTCCGGGCGGGCCAATCGTTGCTGGATCACAGTAACCGTATCATGAACATTATCGACTTCCTTATGCAATAAAATGTTCGAAATACTACTGAAAATCACAATTGAAAAAATCGCAAAGGTGATAAAAATGGCCAACCCAACTGCAGCTGCCCATTTCACCTTTAACGATATTTTACGACCCTTATTATTATTTTCACTGGGTGTTTCTAAGTCATTTGTTATCACGAGCGCATCACATATCCAGTTCCCCGAACGGTTTGAATATAGCTTTGTTCGCCCGTTCGATCGATTTTATTCCGTAAATAACGAATATAAACATCGACCACGTTCGTTTCAACGTCGGAATCATAACCCCAGACCTTGCTTAACAAGACATCCCGCGCTAAAACCACGTTGACGTTTTCCATTAAGGTTAATAGTAATTCGTATTCACGTTTCGTTAATTCAATAATATCATCACCACGACGAACGATTCGGTTTTCCTTCTCGACTGTTAAATCGCGATAAGTCACCGTCGTTTGTTTGGCAGCGTTATGTTCGCCTTCAATATCGATCCGGCGTAACAAGGCGCGTAGACGAGCCAAAAGTTCTTCAATCGCAAATGGTTTAACGATATAATCGTCAGCACCATGATCGAGCCCTGATACCCGATCAATGACGGAATCGCGCGCTGTCATCATAATAATCGGTGTATTTTTAACTTGTCGAACCCGTCGGCAAACTTCTAACCCGTTTAATTCAGGTAACATTAGATCCAATAAAATTGAACCCCAGTCTTCGTTTAAAGCAGCTTCTAAACCAGTACGCCCATTGAAATGTACTTCGGTCTCATAGCCTTCGTGCTTTAATTCAAGCTCAACAAACCGGGCTAAATTTTTCTCATCTTCAATAATTAATATGCGACTCATTTAGTCACTCCCTAAAAAAAGAAATTTAATGTCCACGCTGAACGTTCTTCGTAGATAAGAATTCTCTAAGAATCAACTCGTCAGTAGTAGCCACTTACTCATTCATTTTAGCATAGTTCCTCATAAATAACTAACAAATCTCTCTACAAAGCACGCACGGCTAATTATTTAAGCACCACAATGGCGCAGTTGGTAACGCCTCAAAAAAATCCAGACGAAAATGAGGCTTTCGTCTGGATTCTTTAGATTCGATTAAAAATTATTGTTCTTTGTACCATGTGTAATGGAAGATGCCTTCACGGTCTGTCCGTTCGTAAGTATGGGCACCAAAGTAATCGCGTTGTGCTTGGATTAAGTTAGCAGGCAATACTTCTGAACGATATGAATCAAAGTATGTGATAGCAGCTGTTAAACCAGGCGCAGGCACACCTTGTTGGATTGCTAATGCAGCAACATCCCGAACAGCACCTTGATAGTTCTTAGTAATATCTAAGAAGTAATCATCCAATAATAAGTTATTTAAGTCAGCTTTCTTATCAAAGGCATCCGTAATCTTTTGTAAGAAACGAGCACGAATGATACAGCCAGCACGCCAGATTTTAGCGATTTCGCCGTAGTTTAATGACCAGTCATATTGATCTGAAGCCACACGCATTTGTTCGAAACCTTGTGCGTAGCTCATGATCTTACTGAAGTAAAGTGCTTGACGAATTTTTTCAATCAATTCTTTCTTATCTTCAGTTAACTTAGCAACTGTTGGGGCAGGTAAAATCTTGCTTGCAGCAACACGTTCGTCCTTCATTGCTGAGATATAACGTGCATAGACTGATTCTGTAATCAATGATTGTGGCACACCTAATTCAAGGGCACTTTGTGAACTCCACTTACCAGTTCCTTTGTTACCAGCAGCATCTAAGATAACGTCTACGATTGGCTTGTCTGTGCCTAAATCGTCTTTACGTGTCAAGATGTCAGCTGTGATTTCCATCAAGTAACTGTCTAATTCGCCGTGGTTCCATTCTTTGAAGACATCAGCGATTTCTTCTACAGATAAACCAACAACGTTTCTTAACAAGTTATAACTTTCTGAGATTAATTCCATGTCGCCATATTCAATCCCATTGTGGACCATTTTGACATAGTGACCAGCACCGTTAGGGCCGATGTATGTGACACATGGTTGGCCGTCTTCAGCTTTAGCTGACATTTGTTCCAAGATAGGGGCAACTAAGTCATAAGCTTCTTTTTGACCACCTGGCATCATTGAAGGACCTTCTAGGGCACCTAATTCGCCACCAGAAACACCCATACCAATAAAGTTGATACCTGATTTATCTAATTCGGCATTCCGACGAATTGTATCGCCGAAGAAGGTGTTCCCACCATCAATTAAAATGTCGCCTTTATCTAATAAAGGTAACAATTCGTTGATAACGGCATCTGTACCGGCACCAGCTTTAACCATCAAGATAATCCGACGTGGTTTTTCTAATGATTTAACGAAGTCTGCGATTGTGTAACTTGCAACTAATTTCTTTTCGCTATGATCTTGCATCACAGCTTCTGTCTTAGCACCAGTCCGGTTATAAATGGCAACTGTATAACCGCGGCTTTCAATATTCAATGCTAAGTTCTTGCCCATAACTGCCATCCCGATAACACCGATTTGTGGTTGACTCATGTAAAAGGCCTCCTAATAAGTTCTAATTTAATGGTGTATTATCTACTCAAATTGCTTAATACACTTACTCTGATTATGTTAGCAGAATTGTTCACTAAAGAAAAGCATTTTAACCCATTTGGGCCGGTCCATTTTATAAATTAGTGCAAAAAAAAGACGCCCGTCTTAATCGGCGTCGTTTTCTTGTGCTTCTAACAATGCTTTGAGCTTAGCTAATTCTGGATTAGGGGCTTCAGCCTCTTCTGCCTGTTGCTTAGCGTATTCTTCTTCAGAGATAACTGACCAAGCTTGGCCCGTTGGCATCACGTCTTCATTTTCTTCTTCCGGTGTCAAAATATGACTCGGAATGTGTAATAAGATGTGATCTTCAACAGCCACTTGCATGTCTAACATTTCACCTTCTAATGGGAACAACATGTCCTCATCAGGGAAACGTGATAATTCTTCGTCCGTTGGATCAACATAAATTTCAGTGAACGTAAAATCAAGTGGGAGTGCCACCGGATTCAAACTCCGTGTTGATGGGACCGTTAGTTGTCCGACCACGTGTAAGTCAGCGATGATGGCCCGTCGATCAACGGTTAATTGACCGCTGATGACAAACGGCGTTGCTGACAAAACATCATTTTCTCTTTCGTGGAGTTGTTTTTCTAAATCAACTGTTTCTTCAAAAGCAAGCGGATGTTCACGATGCTTTTGTAATGCTTGTACTGACCATTTTAACAATGCGCTTCATCCTTTCCATGATAAAAAATCGGTTGTCTGGCAAAGTTTTGCGACTGCCAGCCAAATTGTTCTCGTAAGCGATCAACGCGGACTTCTAAGCCCAATAAACCAGTTTCGGCCCCCATTTTGGCGGAAACCTTACTGATAATGGGTAAATCAGTCGTCTTCTTCAACTGGTGTAAGTGTTGCTGCCCAATGTCATTAAAGCCCAACAAGCGAATATAAGGCCGTGCAAGCCCTTGTTGAATATCCGCTGGCTGAATGTTTAATAAGACATATAGGCAAACCCGTTGGAGCCGGGCATACGTATATCGTTTTGTTTTTAAGGATTGTAATAAGTCGGTATAACTATTGGCTTTGTGAATCACCTTTTTGAAACGGTATTCCAAGCCCTCTGACATCTGGTAGACCTGCCGTAATTGTGCTAGTGACAGACTCTCGATGCGGTATTTTAAGAGTGGCCATAGTTGGTCTTCTGTAAGAATCGTACTATCAGCTAAGGCTGCTAGGGTTTCTGCCGGGACAACGTGTTGTAAGGCTGCTAAATCGGTGCCTTGCGTCACAATCTTGCGAATCGCACTCGCACTTGCATACGGTGCCGTTGAAATGGTCTGATCCCCATGTTGTGCTTGTTCTCGCTTGATAGCCAATAAGTTTAACGGTTGCGCTAGACGTGCATTAGCGACCGCGTAACTGATTCCTAATAGATGGTTTGGTTGATCAATCTGCAAGGACAACTGTTCTTGATAGAACTCGTTAAGCTGCGTTGCGTACGTTTTTTGATAGTCAACAAAAGCAGCAGATTGCTCAGGTAAGTCGATAATCTGCTGCCCCGCTTGTTGATAATCAAATGCCGGTTGCTCACTGCCAAAGGCGATTGTCTGACAGCCAAGTGCCGCTAACAGTTGCACTGCCCCAGCCGCAAAACGATCAGCTGGTTGCACCGCACTCACAAATGGCAATTCGACCACCATATCCGCACCATTTTGCAACGCTAATTTGGCTCGCGTCCACTTATCCAAAAGGGCTGCTTGCCCGCGCTGAACGTAATTCCCGCTCATGCAGACAATCACTAAATCCGCTTTGGATTGCTGACGCGCCTGTTGAAGTTGATAGATATGCCCATTATGTAGCGGATTGTACTCCGCAATAATTCCTGTAATTCTCATACTAACCTCTATTTAACTGCGCTAAAGAACCAACGAACACTGTCATCTTGAACCGCTTCTTGACCAAAATCAGCGCTGACTTTAATTTGTTTAAAGCCCACCGCTTCTAAAGCCGCCACAAAGTCAGCCATTGGATACGTCCGTTCATGATGTAATTCGTTTAATTCTTGGTAACCACCAAGTTGTTCGTCCCAAACGAAGAAGGTTAAATCATGTTCAACTGAATGAGGCACTTCGCCTTCATAACTCGTCCACATAAAGGCCGTTTCTTCGGTCCGATCATTATACATAAAACCGGGGAATAAAACATCCATTTGATAGAGTGAATGCGCATCAAATAAGAATTGACCGCCCTCTACCAGTTGTTGATAAACCTGTTTAAAGACTTGTTGGACCTGATCCAAATCTTGCATGTAGCAGATTGAATCGTCAAAACAAGTGATCGCATCAAATGTGCCCACTTCACTAAGATCTAACATGTCGCCTTGAAGTAATGGGAAACTGACGCCCGCTTCAGTCGCTTTTTCAGACGCAATACTCAACATTTCTGTTGAAAGGTCCAAGCCAACAACGTCCAGTCCTGCTTGCTTTAAAAGGATCGCTAAATCGCCAGCCCCACAAGCGAGCTCTAAAACGCGGTGTTGATTTTGCAACGTTTGTAATGTGTAATCGCGCCATTGACCATATAATTCATGATCCATTAAGCGATCATAGACCGTTGCGAAACTTTGGTAAATCATTCTTCTGTTAACCATTCTGAAACATCAACCATTGGTGCTTCATCCCATAATTTTTCAAGGTTGTATAATGCACGTTCTTCTGGCATGAAGACATTGATGACAAGGTCGCCAAAATCCATTAAGATCCAACGTGAACCTTTTTTACCTTCAATTTTCTTAACCATCAAACCAGCTTCTTCTTCAGCATCTTCAATAGCGTCCACAATGGCGTCTAATTGGCGTTCTGAAGAACCAGTCATCATTACGAAATAATCAGCTAATAAACTGATACCTTCCATGTTTAATGCCACAATATCTTCTGCTCTTTTACCGTCTGCTGCTTTAACAGCAATTTTTAATAAGTCTAAACTTTTCACTAATGTTCTCCTTTAATGGGCTTGAGTTGGCACCCAAGCATTGTATGTGTCAATTGTTTTAGGATAAATCTTCTTTTGCCCTTCAATTAAAAAGGTCAACGTATTTAAAATTTCAAACCGCACGCCAGCCGCTAAATCAGCGAAGGCAGTTTCCCGCGCTTGTGCCACGCCTGGAAAATCACGACCCGGTTCGATGAAGTCAGCAACAAATAAGATTTGATCAATGACTGTCATCTCTGGGGCGCCAATCGTGTGGCGACGGACCGCGTTTAAAATTGTTTCGTCGTGAATGCCTAAGTCACGTTCGATGAAGTAAGCACCGACGACACCGTGCCAAATTGCATTACCGTATTGTAACAATTCCGGATCAAAGCCAGCTTCATGAATCGCTTCAATAAAGACTTCGTCTGGTAATTGCTTGGCATAATCATGCACCAAACCAGCAATCGCTGCCCGTTCAACATCGGCATGATTAAGCTCAGCGAGCTTAATCGCAGTCTCTTCAACGCGTAAACAATGTTGAAAACGGCCCTCAGATAAATTGGCAGCCACTTTTTGCGCTAGTTCTGCGCGTGAATACGGCACAATATTTTCTTGGTAAGTAAAATCACTCACGGTATAACCCTTCTTCCTCAATATAATCCGCCACTTTAGTCGGTACTAAGTAGCGAATTGAACAACCCTGTTGCACCTTATTGCGAATCTGAGTTGAACTAATATCGACAAGTGGTGCATCAACCCACAATACTGGATAAGGCGTTTGGCGACTATAGCCTGTTCGTTGAATGCCAACAAACTGCACGAGTTGCACTAAGTCATCAATCCGGTGCCAAGTCGGTAAATAATCGACCATATCGCCACCGATGATGAAATAAAAATCCGTATTGGGGTATTGTTTCTTTAACGCCACAATTGTGTCATACGTATAACTGACACCACCGCGTTCAATTTCAGCCATTGATAATTCAAAAAGTGGATTATCGGCAATCGCCCGTTTGACCATCTCAACGCGATGTTTGGCGGGTAACGTTTTTTTGGTATCGACATGTGGCGGGGTCGCATCCGGCATGAATAAAACTTTATCCAAACCTAATTGCGTCCCCACTTGTTCAGCCATGATGAGATGGCCTAAATGTGGTGGGTTAAAGGTGCCACCCATGATACCAACCTGTTGTCGTTGTTTATCTTCGACAACTAAGACAGACGGTTTTGACTCTGATACACCGTGCACTTTTTTTAATGTTGCATTTTGCATCTCATCACCGCCTTATTAACGTCCGAGCTTAGTAACAATCGTTGAAATTTTTTGGTATTTTTCTTTACGTGATGCCTTATAAATGACCAATGTCCGGCCAATTTTTTGGGCAATTTCAATCCGATTATCATGTTGCTTCAAGAAGTTGGCTAATTCATCAACCGTTACCTCTGTTGTTTGCAATAAATTAATCTTGATTAATTCTCGTTTTTCGATAGCTTCTTCGATTTGTTCGAAATAAGCTTCTGACAAACCATTCTTACCTAATTGGAATAATGGTTTTGTTGTTTGCGCTAATCCTCTAAGATAGTGCTTTTGTTTACCTGTTAACACGCGCGTTACTCCCTTCGCTAACCTAAATAAGTGCTTTTCTGATCATCACTGAAACGCCTTTTGGTGCGTACCCTGCGACAACCACATTTTCTGGTAATGTAATCCAGCCTAAACCGGCGAAGACTAAATCACTTTTTTCTTTTGTTGAAAATTCATAACGTTGTAAGTCTGGAAAATCCGCTAAGTCTTCTGGATGAGGTGGCTGTAATAAATCACCTAACTGTCTAACATAGAAATTATCCGCATTTTCTAATTTTGTTCTGTGGATGTAAAGTTCATTATCAAAGTAACCAACAAAACCGTGACGAGGCCCTTGAAGATAATCAAAACGTGCCAAGCCGCCTAAAAATAGCGTTTGTTGTTCATTTAATTGATAAACTTTAGGCTTGATTTGCTTTTGTGGGGCAATCAAACGAAGATCCTTATCATGTAAGTAATGCGCCATTTGTTGCGCATGAATAATCCCTGGTGTATCAATTAAAGCATGATCATCTTCATATAATGGAATATCGATCCGATCCAACGTTGTTCCTGGGAATTGTGACGTTGTAATCACGTCGCTGTCCAAAATCCCAGTTTGTTTGATGATGCGGTTAATTAGCGTTGATTTACCAACGTTAGTTACCCCAACCACGTATACGTCGCGACCTTTTCGTTCCCGTTCGATAACTGCTAGTAAGTCATCGACTGAGTTCCCTTTTTTAGCGCTGACCAACATGGTTTCAATTGGATGTAAGCCATGTTCCTTGGCTTCTTTTTGAATCCAGTTGATGACGCGGTTAGGATTAAGGGCTGTTGGTAAGATATCGACCTTATTGCCGACCAAGATTACTGGGTTATCACCGATGAAACGGTGTAATCCGGGAATCAAGCTCCCGTTAAAGTCAAAGATATCCACAACGTTGACGATTAAAGCATCACTATCACCGATTTGGTTGAGTAACGCTAAAAAATCATCATCGTTTAACTTGATATCACTGATTTCATTATAATGGCGCAATCTGAAACAGCGTTGGCAATAAAGCTGACCCGTTTCCAATCCTTTTTTAAGGGCAGAATTAGGGGTATAGCCTAGTGCTTCCTTATCAGTCGTTTGAATCTGAGCACCGCAACCAATACAAAATAGTGCTTCTTCAGTCTGTTGTTGTTCTTCAGTCATTTAAATCCTCCCGCCAAGTTAAATCTGCGTGTTTTTTTAGTAGTTGTTGCATAATATATTTTTCAAAAAAGCGATTAATAGAAGTATTCCAAGCGTCACTATCAATAATTGGTTTCACTAAGATTGTCCGGACACCGGCAATATTGCCTGCGTGCATATCGGTAATCAATTGATCCCCAACCATCACCACTTCGTGACGTGATAAACCGAGTTGCTTCTTAGCTTTCACAATCCCAGTCGCCAATGGCTTATTAGCTCTGGCGATAAAAGGTAATTGTAATTCGGCCAACGCGTGTTGGACCCGTTGCTGATTATTATTTGAAACCACCATGACCGTAATCTCAGCGGCTTGCATTTGTGCTAACCATTCTTTGAGTTGCGGCGTGCCGTTTGGGTTATTCCAAGCAATTAAGGTGTTATCAAGATCCGTCAAAACGGCTTTAATGCCTTGTGCTTTGAGTTGTTCTGGTGTTAAGTCGTAGATTGCATTAACCATCCAAGTTGGCTTAAAATTCTTTAGCATGCATTTGTCTCCTTTAATCTAGTCACTGACTAATTATAGGTTATTTAGTAATAAATTGCACCTTTACGAGGTTAATTATTTGCCCATTCTAATTGCTTTTCAATTTTCTCAACACTTTCTTCACAATCTAAGTCAAACTAATCGACATTTAAGCGCTTTTCTGGTACGTTTAAAGAAATTGAGAGGATGTGTTGTTATGGAAAAATTTGGGTTTAATCATTTTGGCGGACCGGATGTTTTTGAAACATTGAATCAATCGCAACCAGTGCCAAAGGCAAATCAAGTCTTGATTAAAGTACTCGCGTTTGGGCTTAACCCTTACGATGTTGCCCTTAGAACCGGTTCACAACAAACAGTGCGTCCTTTACCAATGCCAATCGTCCCTGGGACAGATGTGGTTGGTGAAATTGTAATGCTTGGCGCAGACGTTACCGATTATCGTATTGGTGAACTAGTTATTAATCATCGCCCACTCGGCGGTTATAGCGAATTCGTCACAGCTTCAACCAACAAAATCATTCGCAAACCTGTTAGCCTCAGCATCGCTGAAGCTGCTGGTCTCGCAAGTGCTGGTATTACCGCTTATAACACGTTAATGCACTTTACGAACTTTAAACATGGCGATACAATCGCTATCATGGGCGCTAGCGGGGCTGTTGGGAGTTTACTCACTCAACTCAGCCTAGCTGCTCATTTAAACGTCATTGCGATTGCACACAGTTCAAACCTTGATTATTTACGATCATTTGGCGTTCAAGAAACAATCGCCTATGACCAACCAGGCGATTTAAGTCACTTTAAACAAACGGCCAAGATTGCTGTCAACCTCAGCCGCGATCCAAAATCAACTGAATTATTGAATAAACTTGTCCAACCAGATGGTTTCTTTGCAAGTACAACAATCATGCCAAGTGAAGCAGAACAAGTGGCTGGTGTCACTTACCAATCTGTCTATCCTCGCCGTGACTATCCTGATTTGACAGCCCTTCAAGATTTAAGTGAACTTATTGATCAAGGCCTATTACACGTCACAGTCCTTGAAGAATTACCTTTCACACTTGAAGGCGTCATCAAAGGCCATCAACTTTTAGAAAGTCACCATGCACCAGGTAAAATCATCGTTTCCCGTTAAAAATAATGCAATTTATAAAGAAAGAGTCTCGAACAAAACGAAGTTTTGTCCCAGACTCTTTTTTGGTCTTATTAATTATTTGTTTAATGCAGCTTTAGCAGCTTCAACAACTGATGTGAATGCAGCAGCATCGTTAACAGCTAAGTCAGCTAACATCTTACGGTTCATGTCGATTTCAGCGACTCTTAAACCGTGCATTAATTGGCTGTATGACATATCGTTCATACGAGCAGCAGCGTTGATACGAGCAATCCATAACTTACGGAAGTCACGTTTACGTTGACGACGATCACGGAATGCGTAACGGTATGAAACCATTACTTGAGTATTTGCTGATTTGAATAATAAATGTTTAGCGCCGCGATAACCCTTGGCTAATTTTAAAATCTTTTTACGACGTTTGCGCGTCACTGTTCCACCTTTAACACGTGGCATAAGAATTTCCTCCTTGAATAACAAACAACGTCAAAGCGTTGTTGTAGTGATCTAATTTTTACTTGAATCCGAAAATGCTATGGCTTATTTAAGGCCTGATAACATTTGACGGATACGTCTCATATCGCTATTTGAAACCATTCCAGATTTTCTTAATTGACGACGTTGTTTCTTAGTCTTACCGTGGAAACGGTGACTTGTGTAGGCGTGGCTGCGTTTTAGGCCGCCATTACCTGTACGTTTAAAACGTTTTGCTGAAGCACGGTGTGTCTTAAATTTTGGCATGATATTTCCTCCTAATAAATCAGAAACAGATTTTTATTTTTGGTCCTTAAGCGGTTCTAACATTAAGAACATGCTACGGCCATCCATTTTAGGACGTGCTGTAACTTTAGCGATGTCCTCTGTTTCTTTAGCAAGTCTTTCTAATACACGTTGACCAATTTCTTTATGCGTAATTGCTCGGCCCTTGAAACGAATAGAAGCTTTCACTTTATCGCCCTTGCCAAGGAACTTACGTGCATTGTTCAACTTAGTATTAAAGTCATTTTGTTCAATTGTGGGACTAAGACGAACCTCTTTGAGGCTAATGGTTTTCTGCTTCTTACGAGCATCACGTTGTTTCTTTTGAAGCTCGAAACGGTACTTACCATAGTCCATAATACGAGCAACGGGTGGTTTTGCGTTTGGTGAAACCAAGACAACATCCATATTAGCTTGTTCAGCTAATGCAATTGCATCCTGTGTACTCTTGATACCAAGTTGTTCGCCATCTTGAGCAATCAAACGTAATTCTCGTGCACGAATACCATCGTTAACCATCAAATCTTTTGCTATGACTCTTCACCTCCATAAAATTTAGAGAGAAAATGCAGCTAAGCACCAAAAAAACGGCCCCTTCAACAGAAAGGCCCGCTATTCGATAACTTAATTCGTCCGAATTAGAAACTATCAGCCCAGAGACATCAAGTGTCTACTAAGGCGAGAAGCGGGAACTTCTGCTTTATTTCTCAACGAAAATAAGTATACTCGGTTTAAGTTTTAAAGTCAAGGTAATCCCAACTGATTTTCAGAAATTAATTACCATAGTGATTATCGATTAATTGTGTTGCTTTCACTTCATCAATATTATGCGTACCAGCAAGTTGCATAACGAGTTCCAATTCCCTTTGTAAATATTCAAAGACGTTCTTAACACCGATACTACCACCTAATGCTAAACCATAGATCACAGGACGGCCAATTGCAACGATATCTGCCCCTTCTGCTAAGGCCTTGAAGACGTGTTGGCCACGACGAACGCCACTATCAAAGACGATTGGCACCCGCTTATTAACGGCTTTTGCGACTACGTGTAATGAATCGAAGGCTGCAGGGCCACCATCTAATTGACGACCGCCGTGATTTGAAACCCAAATTCCTTTAGCGCCTGCTTGAAGGGCGATTTCAACATCTTCTGCTGTTTGAACACCCTTCACAAAGACTGGTAAGTGGGTGTATTCAGAAATGAATTCAACATCCTTTGGATTCAAACGTTGTTTAGCTGACTTATAAACGGCGTCCATTGTTTGTCCGACACCTGTTTGATAGGCTTCAACAATTGGTAAGCCAACTGGGAATGTAAAATGATTGCGTTTGTCAGTTTCACGATTACCACCAACGGTTGCGTCAGCTGTTAAAACAATTGCTTTCACGTTGTGGGCCATCGCTTCATCTAAAATTTTACGGTTAATATCATTGTCTTTACTCATATAAAGTTGGAACCATTGTGGGCCACCATCGGCTGCCGTTGCCATATCATCAATGCTGGCTGAAGCAAATGAACTCATGGTTAAGATTGAGCCGTATTCCGCCACCCCTTTGGCAGTTGCTGCTTCACCTTGTGTATTGACTAATTTGTGCGCTGCAACGGGTGCCATAATAATTGGTGACGTTAAGTGATCACCAAAAATTTCTGTTGATGTGTCCGGATTTTCAATGTCTTGTAAGACACGTGGTGCGATATATTTATGATTAAATGCTGTGATATTTTCATTAATGGTATAGAGGTCACCTGCACCACTATAGATATACCCAAAACCGCCCTTAGGGACAACTTTACCAGCGGCTTCCTCTAATTCATAGAGATTGATAATATCCAATGCTTTTTCTGCAGAACCTGCCATATATTTTTCAGTTGCCATAATAAAACCCCCATTAATTATCAATTATGAAATCGTTTACAACTATTATTATACCTCTTTTTTAATTGTGCACAACTAAAAGACGTAAAAAAAGGCGTTAAATCAAAATAAATTGATTTAACGCCTTTTTAAGAATGCTAATTCTCAGAAGCTACCCGCTTTGAACGCACTCTTTTTGAAACGTGCTTTTACAACTTGATTCCTGCGCTTTGCGTCACCTATCAAATAAGCGGTAAATACCGCTTATTCGCTAGGCTGTGCAAATGCTCAGAATCAATCAGTTGTAACGCACTCTTTATAGATTAATCTTCTTTGCGTGTTGTTTGCCGTCTCGGCTATAGTTACCAACTTCTGCTACGATTGCGTTGATAAACATGTCTGAGGCTTCTTCAACCGCATTTTCTTCACCGTATTTACGGACAGAAACTGTTGCTTGTGCAAGTTCTTGATCCCCAACAACTAATGTATATGGAATCTTGCTTGTTTGGGCTTCACGAATCTTATAACCCATTTTTTCATTACGATCATCGATCCGAACACGTAAACCGCGTTTGATCATTTCATCTTTGATGTTTTTAGCGTAATCATAGTGAAGATCGTTCTTAACTGGAATGATAACAGCTTGTGTTGGTGCTAACCATGTTGGGAAAGCGCCCTTGTAGATTTCTGTTAAGTAAGCTGTGAAACGTTCCATTGTTGACACTAAACCACGGTGAATCATAACTGGACGATGCATTTCGCCATCTTCACCAACATAGTGTAGGTCAAAACGTTCTGGCAACATGAAGTCTAATTGGATTGTTGAAAGTGTTTCTTCATTCCCCATAGCCGTCTTTGTTTGAACGTCTAATTTAGGACCGTAGAAAGCAGCTTCGCCTTCAGCTTCGACATAGTCTAAGCCAAGATCATCCATAGCGCCCTTCAACATCGCTTGTGCTTTGTTCCACATTTCATCATCGTCGAAGTATTTTTCTGTGTTAGCAGGATCGCGATAACTTAGACGGAATGTGTAATCATTGATGTTAAAGTCAGCATAAACATCGATCATTAGCCCTAAGATTGATTTAAATTCATCTTGAATTTGATCAGGACGAACGAATGTGTGACCATCATTTAAAGTCATTTCACGGACACGTTGTAAGCCTGAAAGTGCACCTGATTTTTCATAACGGTGCATCATACCAAGTTCAGCAATCCGAATTGGTAATTCACGGTATGAGCGTGGGTGATGTTTGTAAACTTGGATATGTGATGGGCAGTTCATTGGACGTAATTCAAGCATTTCGCCATCGCCCATGTCCATTGGTGGGAACATGTCTTCACGATAGTGATCCCAGTGACCTGATTGTTTGTACAAGTCTAAGTTAGCCAAGATTGGTGTGTAAACATGTTCGTAACCATTAGCAACTTCTTTGTCAATGATGTAACGTTCAATTGAACGACGAATTGTAGCACCATTTGGTAACCAGTAAGGAAGGCCTGCGCCAACCTTAGGATCAACGAAGAATAAGTCTAATTGATTACCGATAACACGGTGATCGCGTTCCTTAGCTTCTTGACGACGTTTCAAATCAGCATCAAGTTCTTCTTGTTTAGGATAAGCTGTCCCGTAAATCCGTTGTAACATTTGGTTACTTGATTTACCTTGCCAATAAGCACCAGCAACTGATAATAATTCGAAGAATTTAACGTCACTGACTTTACCTAACATTGGTGCTAAGCTAAAGTCTGAGTAGTCACCTAATTGGTAAACTAAAACTTGGTCAGCTTCAACTTCGTCTAATAAAGCAAGTTTATAAGTTTGGCCGGCAAATAATTTCTTAGCGTCATCTTTTGAAACACTGACACGTGAAATTGCTTCACCTGATTGGATTAATTTAGCCATTTCTGTTTTGATTTCTGGTAAATCTGTTACAGCAACTTGGCCAGCTTCATTATCTGTATCGTAATAGAAACCATCTTCGGTTGCCATTACTTCGCCAAATTGCATTTCTGGATAGTGTTGACTTAAAGTAGCAGCTAATACGAAAGCTGCAGTATGCCAAGTGGCAGTTAGGTTAACCGCTTGATCATCTTTAGTGATGATTTCGATTGCCCCGTCTTCCAAAAGTGGTTGTTGTAAATCAACCACTTCACCGTTAAATTTTCCGGCGATTGCCTTTTTTGCCAAGCTCGTACTGATTGATTTTGCAACGTCTAGTAAACTTGTTGCTTGCTCAAATGTTTTTTGAGCACCATCTGGAAAAGTTAATTGAATTTCTGCCATGCTTGAACACTCCTTCTTATTTTTGTAATCAACAATAAAAAAAGTCCCTGAGACGCATACAAATATGCACCTCAGGGACGAATTGATTTCGCGGTTCCACCCAGATTGAGAATCAAACACTGATTCTCCAACTTTAAGCGTCTTTAACGGAAACGACCCGACTGACTTAAGCCTCTAGAAAGTGGTCAATTAAATGTCCTTATGAAAAACTTTCAGTTATGTTTTTCTCCCTGATCAATATTGCCATTTAAAAGGTATCTTTCATCGTTGATTGACTCTATTAAAACACTTAATCTGACTTTACGCAAGTATTAATTTGATTGTAAACGTCTATTTTGACCGCTGACTTCAACCTCACGGGCTAAATAACGCACGCGTTGCATAATTCGACCAGCCTTCACCGGTTCTTCATCGCCACGCTGACTGGTTGTTAAATGTTTCTCCAATTCGTTCATCGTAAAATTAGAGCTGAAGAAAGTCGCTAGTTGTTCTTGCATCCGGTATTGCAAAATAATGCCTAATACTTCATCCCGAACCCAAGCACTCAAGGCATCCGCACCGATATCATCAATCATTAAAATTGGTGCTTTTTTGATTTGGTTGACCTTTTCGAGGACGTTATTTTGGCCAATCGCATTTTTCATCTCAACTGCAAAGGTCGGGAAATGGATCAACGTCGTTTCAAAGCCTTGTAGTGCTAATTCATTAGCGATTGCGCCCAGTAGATAAGTCTTACCAACACCAAACTGCCCGCTTAAATATAAGCCTTGATGAAAATCAGTGGGTGCTTGCCGGTAAGCTTCGACAAACTTCAACGCTTCGATTAACGGCACTTGGCGCTCACTGGCATCATATTGTGCGAGGCTCGCTTCAACGATGTCCTTAGGCATGTTAATCGACTTCACACGGGCCTTCAATTCGGCTTGTGCGCGTTTTTGAACTAGATCCGCCGTTGGTTCATAACTAACATCGATAAAGTGGTTACTCAACACCAACTTAGGCGCATAACCTGGTGCCAACGTTGTTTCACCGTTTAAAATTTTCTTTTTTTCATTGACATATTCATAGATTTTAGCTGCACTGCGCGCCACTGTTTCTTGTGATAGGGCGGCCTGATTAGCCTGAATAAAGGCCTGCACATCAGGATCTTGCAAGGCTTCTTCAACCAATTTATTAAAGCGTTGATTCAGGCGTTGCCGGTTCATATAGTCGGTTAAATCTTTGCCCATATTTTCCATTATGATTCCCGCCCTTCACGGATTTTCTTGAGTAATTGATCAATTTCTTGCTGATCCGCCTTACTTGATGTGGTTTGTGGCGCTTGATAATCAGACTTGGCCCATTTAGGCACAGTTTCTTGCTTGGTCTTGGCTTGATAGCGCGGTTGTCGTTTAGTTTGTTTCGTTTCTTGTTTGGTTTGGAAATCACGGATTTGTAAAATAGCGTCAGCTGACGTCTTAACCCCTTGTTGCGCCCATTGATTGGCGATTCGATCTAACAAAGCTTGTGTTAGGCCCTCATACTGACTAATGATGTAAACCACTAAGATATTTAAAACATCGTTGTTAAAGATATAGCGATTTTGTAAGTCACGTAATGCGCGAATTTCATTTTTCGCCACAAAGCCATGATTTTTTTGCTTAAGATATTCCAAATAATCAACTGGTAAATACTGCTGACTTTCGGTTAACCACTGCATTTCTTTTTCATTAAAGCCGGCTTTTTGCCATTCTTTTTGTAGCGTCTCAAGCGGTTTTTTAGCCGGTTGTTCACTGTTATTTTGAACGCTATGTCGGCGCGTATAATTATTCAAAACGTTTTGTTCTAACGCATCCATATTGACCCGACTGTCGGCAACATCCATGGTGAGGCCGATTAAGCGTCCCAATTCCATTTCGTCTAATCCGTAAAAATAATGCAAATTAAATAATCGTTGCTCATTACGTAAAATTTCATCCGTATCGATTTGATTCTGTGCAACCACTTCTTGTAATAAAGCCCAATCAAAAGTGCGCAACTCAACTGACGTGAAACTTGGTTTTTGCGCCTTTTTTTGTTGATACGTACTTTGTGCCTCAGCAACTGCCGTAGGGGCCGTTGTTAAATGATCATTTTGAACGTGGAAGACCGTCAAGAAGTTCTTCGTGACCTCTTCGTATTCCTTAGAGCGCACTGGTTGTAGTTTAAAATGCTCTCTCAATTCAATAAACCGCTTCTCACCGACTGATTCGTATAAAATGACACTCAACAAATCATCATTGAAGAAAATATGTGGCTGCATTGGTGCGTATAATTCATACACCAGATTGCGGCCCGTATTGTTATTCTTCTGATAAGTCCGCATTAAGCCTAACGCTTCTAACTTATTGCGCGCGTCATAAAAAGCCGGCAAATCAACCCCTAATAAATTCAACAAGGTCGCATGCGTTTGGAAAGTCATTTGACTCTTGGCCTGTGTTGATTGGCTCCATAACAAAAGATAGAGACTGTACGCGACAGCCCCCATCAGTGGTTGGTATAAATAGGTGACGACTGTTTGATCAAAATCGCTCAAATAGTTAGCTTTTGTCACCATAAACCCATCTTTAGGACTTAAATAATCAAATGCATCTGACATCCGCTAACTCCTTTCGACTAATCTTGGTCTTTAGCCTTTTCTTTTTTCATCATTTCTTGCAATTCCGCCATAAAGACATTCATGTCTTTAAATTGACGGTAGACACTAGCAAAACGAATATACGCAATCTCGTCGACACCTGGTAAAACGGCCATGACGTATTCGCCGACAGCTTGTGACGATACTTCGTTTTCGCCTAATGCCCTGATTTTATTTTCAACTTCATCAACAATTTCAGTCATTTGTTCCATCGTAACAGGTCGCTTTTCGGCAGCCCGGATTAAACCACGTAATAATTTATCGCGGTTAAACTCTTCACGGGTCCCATTTTTCTTAATGACTAATAACGGTGTTTGCTCCACCCTTTCAAAAGTTGTAAACCGGAATTGACAATTTTCGCATTCGCGACGACGCCGAATAACGCGTCCTTCATCTGTTGGTCGACTATCAATTACCCGTGAACTATTTTGATGGCAATGTGGACATAGCATAAAGACACCTTCTTATCTTTTAATTTAAGGAATATTAATTGTATTTTACTATTCTAAACAGACAGTATAACAATATTATAACATGACATGCAACAGAGTGCCTATCGCACCGGGTTACTTTTGAGCATTTACTGAGTGGTGTGAATAAGCGACACAGTCGATTGTTCGCACACCGTGGTAAAGCACAAAAAGTTGATGCGAGAGGCACGTTTTAACCAGCGTGCGTTACCAACCGGGTTGATTCTGAGGATTAGCAGCGTTAGGCGAATAACCGATGCAATCGGTTGTTTGACTGACATCGCTAACCACAGGAATCAGGTTGGTAGTCCACGTTTCAGAGTACTATCGCACCAGGTTACTTTTGCGCATTTACTGCATGGTGCAAATAGATCAAAAAAGGAGCTGGGACAAAAGTAATTTTGTCTTCAGCTCCTTTTCGGTATCCGAACATTGGTGGTATAAACGTGTTCTATAAGTCATATCCTTCCGGTTAACCCTGAATGTCAAACGATTGCTTCCAGCAATCATTCACCATTCTGTGTTAATCCTCAGGACATACCCGACTTATGGTGCACGCCTTCCAAAACTGTCTTTAATTGGGCTTTCAATTGAGCCAGTGAGCCTTGGTTATCAATCACGAAGTCTGCTCTATCCCGTTTTTCAGCCAATGATGCTTGACTGTTAATCCGTTTCAAAGCATCTTCGCGACTTAATTGGTTCCGCGCCATTAATCGCGCTAATTGTTTTTCAACCGGCAAATAAACGACTAACACCCCGTCGCAAACCGTTTCGTAGTGCTGTTCATATAACAACGGTAAGTCCAAAACAACTAGCGGTACTTGGTGCGCTTTGGCCTGAGCCATCTCGGTCATAATCGTCTCCCGAATGACCGGTGCGGTAATCGCGTTGAGTTGCGCTAATACGGCTTGATTGCCAAAGACCAATTTGCCCAAAGCTGCCCGATCAACTTTACCGTTTTGCACAAGCTGCTTCCCAAAAGTGGCTTGAATCTGTTCTTGCACACTTTGATTATCCGCCAACACTTGGTGTGCGACTTGATCCCCATCAATAATAGGAATACCTTGTCGCGCTAGCATTTGCGAAACAGTTGTTTTACCGGTAGCAATACCACCAGTTAAGCCTAGGAAATAAGTCATTATTTTGCATCCCTTTTAATCTGACACTTTGGACAAAAATGCGTCCCCCGCTGTGCCACTTTAATCTTCTCGATTGGTGTCCCACATCGTTCGCAAGGAACCCCTTTTTTGCCGTAAACATGCAGCATTTCTTGGAAGGCGCCAGCATGACCGGTCGCGTTCAAAAATGTGTTAACCGTCGTCCCTCCATGATTAATCGCTAGTTCTAATTCGGCAATAATCTCATCGTGGAGGCGATCCGTTTCAGCACGCGTCAAGTCATTGGCTGGTATTTCTGGATGAATATGGCTTAACCACAACGTTTCATCGACATAAATATTGCCTAGACCGGTCACAACCTTTTGATCCAATAACAATGGCTTGATAGCTTTGTGATGTTTTTGCAACCGTTGATAGAAGTCCGCCTTTAAAAAGGTCGTCGGTGTTGGTTCCGGCCCTAGGTCCTTCAAGCCAGCTACCGTATTTTCCTGACCGGTCTCAATCAACTGCATCCGCCCAAACTTCCGCGTATCTAGGTAACGCATCTGTTGCCCATCCGTGAATTCAAAAATCACGTGCGTATGTTTTGAAATCGGTGCCTCCTTGGCGACCACTTCATACTTACCTTCCATTCGCAGATGGCTGACAACAGTTAGCTGTTCTCCAAAACGAATTAGTAAATATTTCCCCCGCCGATCAACAGCTGTAATCTGTTGGCCCACTAATCCAGCAGTAAAGACTTCATCTGGATTAACAATGATTTTCGACCAGCGAATATCGATTGCTGAAACAGTTTTACCAACCGCTAAGGTTTCAAGTCCCCGGCGGACATTTTCGACTTCTGGTAATTCAGGCATTTTCCGTCACCTTATTTCTTAATATCGTACCAAGTTGGGCCAAAACCACTTTCGACCTTCAATGGCACCGCTAATTTAACGGCTGAATCCATCACACTTGGGACTAATTTTTGTAAGATTGGTATTTCTTCAGTTGGTGCTTCAAAAATCAATTCATCATGTACTTGTAATAACATTCTGGCTTGCAAGTTCGCCTTCTTCAATTCTTGTTGCATTAAAATCATCGCCACCTTGATAATATCCGCAGCACTACCTTGAATTGGCGTATTCATCGCTGTCCGTTCTGCAAAAGAACGGAGGTTAAAGTTCTTAGCGTGAATATCTGGTAAATAACGACGACGGTGGAAAAGCGTTTCGACATAGCCTTCTTCACGCGCTTTTTTAACAATATCAACCATGAATTGTTGAACACCTGGATATTGTTCGAAATAAGCGTCGATAAAGCGTTTGGCTTCTTGCCGCGAAATGCCGATATTTTGAGATAAGCCATAATCGCTAATCCCGTAAACAATCCCAAAATTCGTAGCTTTAGCTTGGCGCCGCATATCTGGTGTCACTTGATCGGCACTGTTTAAGCCAAAGATCTTCATCGCTGTATTTGCATGAATATCCCGGTCTTCTTTAAAGGCTTCTTGCATGTTGGCATCCCCTGAGATGTGTGCCAATACCCGTAATTCGATTTGCGAGTAATCAGAAGCAAACATTTGCCAGTCTGGGTGACTTGGGACAAAGGCTTGGCGAATCTTGCGGCCTTCTGCTAAACGAACTGGAATATTTTGTAGGTTAGGATCAACCGACGATAAACGGCCAGTTTGCGTCAAGGTTTGTAAGTAACGCGTATGGACTTTATTATCTTGATGGATTGATTTCAATAACCCTTCGACATACGTTGATTGAATCTTGGCAATTTGACGATAATCCAAAATTGTTTGGACAATTGGTGCATCCTTCCGTAATTGTTCAAGTACATCAACAGCGGTTGAATAGCCCGTCTTCGTCTTCTTAATCACTGGTAAGCCCATTTTTTCAAATAAAATGACGCCTAGTTGCTTAGGTGAGTTAATGTTAAAGGTTTCGCCAGCTTCAGCGTAAACTTTTTCTTCCAAGATCTTCAAGGTTTGGCTGAATTCTGACCCCATTTGTTGGAGGCGACTGGCATCGACCCGAATCCCGGTTATTTCCATTTGCGCCAATACGAGGGCCAATGGTAATTCCATATCCGTAAAGAGATCGAATTGTTGATGTTCCTTCAATTGTTCTTCAAGTTGTGGTTGTAAATGATAAATGGCTGCCGCTTTTTGAACCAAATGTTGATACAACAAAGCTGGTTCAGTTGGAACAGCCCGTTTAGCACCTTTCCCATAAACGGCCTCGTCTGTTTGCACATTTTGATACTCGTGTAAATTAGCGACCGTCCCTAAATCGTTGCTGTTATTCGTCGTATTCAATAAATAAGATGCTAATAATAAATCAAAATTAACGCCCGCTAAATGAACACCTAATCGATTAGCTGCGACTTGCGTCCGTTTGACATCGAAAACTGCTTTAGGATGACTCGCATCTTCCAACCAATCCTTCAATACTGGTTCAGCTAGTAGTGCAACATCATCACTGACATACCAATGATCTGGTGCGCCGATATAAAAACCAATTAAATCGGCTGTGTGGTAATTATCGGTTAACATTTCAATCCCGAAGGCAACCGGTGTTTTAATCGCTTGAACGGTTTCTAAATTATCCAACGTCAAAACGGTATATTGATAGTTTTCCGCCGGTTTAACTGCTTCTGGTGTCACGTTTAATTGCTTTAAAAAGTTTTGAAAGTTCATCTCTTGATAAAAAGCAATCAACGTATCGATGTTGGGACCTTCATACGTGATGTCCGCTAACGTCGTTTCGATCGGTGCATCCCGCAAAATCGTCGCCAATTTTTTGCTCATAAAGGCTTGATCACGATCTTCAATCAGATGTTCCTTCATCTTACTCTTTTTCATTGCATCGACATTTTCGTAGACCCCTTCGATGCTCCCAAATTCCGTTAAGAGTTTCAGCGCTGTCTTTTCGCCGACCTTTGTGACACCCGGATAATTATCAGAGGTATCACCCATCAAACCTTTTAAGTCTACGATTTTACTAGGTGCTAAGCCTAATTTTTCTTGTACATGTTCCGGTGTGTAGGCTTCTGTATCGTTGACACCTTTGACTGTGATATTAACGGTCGTTTTATCCGTCGTTAGCTGCGTTAAATCCCGATCACCCGTCACAATATTGACGACAAAGCCGTCTTGTTCTGCTTGGCTCGCCAACGTCCCAATAATGTCATCGGCCTCATAGTTGGCTAATTCAGCCGTCTGAATACCATAAGCATGCAATAATTCCTTGATATAAGGAAACTGTTCCGTTAATTCTGGTGGCGTCTTAGAACGACCGCCCTTATAGTCGGCAAACTGTGCCGTTCTAAAAGTCGTTTTGCCCGCATCAAAAGCCACTAAGACGTGTGTTGGTTCAAACCGTTTCAAAATAATATCTAGCATGTTTTTAAACGCATAAATGGCATTGGTATGTAACCCATCTTGATTGGTAAAACTATCTAACACTTGGTGCATCGCGTAAAACGCCCGAAACGCTACACTGTTACCATCAATTAATAATAAACTTTTTTGAGAACCCATCGTGTTCCTCCTAAATTCGTAAAGTCGCTTCCTCTATTCTAACAAAGAAAAGCAAGACTCGATACTGATTTGACCGTACAAAAAAAGGAATCTGGTAAAAATCCTTACCAAGATTCCTTTCAATTATTTTGCGTCTGGTCGATTAAGGTTCATTGATACCATTCGTTCAAAGATTTCTTTACTTTGACCGATAGTAGCATCCACTTTATCCTTACCCACTTCATTTTTGAGATCATTATAAAGATCTAAATAGTAATAAAGTAAGTGATGATAAACTTGTAATCCTTTTTCAGTTAAATGAACACGGCGAATACGTTGATCTTTTTCGTCTGATTGTTCAGCGATAAAGGCCATCTTCCGTAACGAACGACATTGGCGTGAAATGGCAGAGCGACTAACTTGCATCTTATCTGCTAAAGCACTGTTTGTTGTTTCGTTATCGTTGTTCTTAATTTCATGCATCACTAAGAATTGATCAAATGATAACCCGTATTTTTGACTTTCTCGGTTCATCGATTCGCTCAAATTGTTAATGAGCCACCTGTATAATCCTGCGAATTCCATAAAATCGGACCATGAATCACCGATTAGGTCGGACTTATTAGTTGCATCCATGTTTTACCTCCTATATGCCGCACGTTTCTGCTATCGACATAAACTAAGACGATTTTTCGTAAACCACTCACTTAATTTAGGTAAATAAAAATAAAGTAATTAAAACATAAATTATTTGTTCATCTTATTTTATGATTTTAGTAGATTTTAAGCGACATTTCCTTAATAGACTTCAACTCACTAAGACTTAAAGCGTTATAACTAGTTTATAGTATTAAAAACCATATTTCAACCAACATCCCTCAACTTAACAAAAAGATTAGTATCGTTGACTATTTTGAACATTATTCACTTTATTAATTAGAGATATTATCAATATTTTTATAATTTACAAATGATACTATTAAAAAGTTGTCACAGCCGCTTAAACAGTTACTAAAAACCCCTATTTAACCGGATATGATAGCCGTTATTAGTGACACATTAATAAATGAATAAAATATTAATATTTTTGTTTTAAGCATCAAATTCTGTTTAGATGTCATTAGGCAGTGTGACGGTAAAATCGAGCGTTTGATGTGTCAAATCCCATAAATTAACCGTAATTGATTGTGGTAATGGTCCTTCAGTATCATAATCACAACTGACTTCATATTTAAATTCAGTTTCAGACTGCTTTTTACTTAAGATAATGCGCGTTGCCAATTGTTCAAAATCATCCAATGAATAATTAGTACCCGCAACTTCTCCTGGTACATGAACATCGCTTAATATCAGTCGATAATGGTTGTTTTGATAGGCCGCATATAATTGATTAACGCGCGCTTGATTGTGCAACATTAGATAATTAATTTGGGGCCGATCACCATGATTCAAATGTGCCGTACCGGTAAATAATAACCCGTCAATGTTATCCCCTTCTGAGAGCGTGAAGCGAAAAGGTAACAGGTGTGTGCGATGGTATAAATTAAATTGCTTGCCAGCAACTTCTGCGTATTGATGACTTACCAAATCGTACCCTGGTGTATTAGCACTTTTTCTTTTCTCATCGCTTCGTTCGATGATCCCAGTTTGAATCATTGCCTGGCGCGCCTTTAAAATTCCGGTCGTTAACAAAGCAACCGCGCCAACTGGTCGCCTTTGTGCCATTTTGGCGACTAACACATCGCCTAATTGCCCAGGGTTATCCAAGTGGTTCATTGTCTGTTCAAACTGAGCTGTTGTGATGTACCGATACTCAACCTGAGCTTCCTCAAAAAGCGCTTGTGATTGTGTTATTTCATCAGTATCATCCGCTTCATCTTGCCCATGGCGCCGCACAAATTGGTACAGTGCATATCCTAACCAAGCAATGGCAACCGCTGTTATGAGCGGCTGATGACACCATTTACCCAGGTTATATAAAAGCAGTATTCCTAAATATTTTTTCATCAGCTATCCTTTGAGTTAGTTTACGATGCTTTAAAAAAGCAAGATATGGCATATACCAGTTTATAGTATTAAAGAACATGTTTCAACAGACATATTATTAAATTAAGTAAAATTTCGCTAAATGGATTATTAAGTGCCCTAATTGCTATTTTTTCACTAAAAAAACAGCATCTGTTTGGATGCTGTTCTAAATTTATTTAATAATTGTAATTGTAATATGACGCCGTCCCCAGCTGACACATTGAGCGACGCTTGGAAAATGGACGTCAATAATATGGCCTTTAATCGCCCCACCTGTATCTCCGGCGATAGCATAACCATAGCCAGGTACTAAAACGAGCGAGTTTAACTTAATGACTTTTGGATCAACAGCAATACAATTAGGATTTTTCACCAAATCGATTCCGGTTGCACCGTAGCGACTTAGACCCGGTTCTGCCGTTGAATAAGCAGTTGCCTGAACATCAACCGTCTGGCCTGGTTTTCCTTTG
This sequence comes from Latilactobacillus sakei subsp. sakei DSM 20017 = JCM 1157, assembly GCF_002370355.1. Lineage (NCBI taxonomy): Bacteria > Bacillati > Bacillota > Bacilli > Lactobacillales > Lactobacillaceae > Latilactobacillus > Latilactobacillus sakei. The sequence goes on along the minus strand of NZ_AP017929.1, from coordinate 1,056,813 downwards.
GCAGCAGCAACTAATGCCGCTTGTTGCTGATTATTAACTGCTGCTAATTTTTGGCTAGCGGCTTTAGCGGCAGCTTCATCTTTTGCTTTGGCAGCGGCTTTTGCTTGTTCCTCAGCCTCTCTTTTTTGTTCTTCAATCTTCTTTTTACTAATATCAGCAAGTTGTTTTTGGCTCTGGCTCAAGTCTTTTTTCATCTGGTCTACTTGCTTTTGTAAATCAGCCGTTTGTTGATCTAAATCCTTTTTTTGTTTGTCCAAAGCGGCCTTACTTTCTTCTAAGTACTTTTGAATCGTCACCATTTTCTGATAGCTAGTTGCTAAATCAGTCATATTTTGATTATCTGCATCCTGTAAAATCGTCAAAGTATAGACGCGACTCAAAAGATCACTCAACGAGTCTGCCGATAATATGGTATTTAATACGTCACGATCATCTTCTGATTTTTGTAAGGCCTTCAAATGAGCCTTGGCATAATCTTTTCGTTCCGCTAGTTCCTTTTTTTGAGCCGCTAGAATTGTTTCGGTCTTATTAATACGTTCTTCATTTTCTGTAATTTTCTTTTTTAACTGATCGACTTCTTGATACTTAGTATTCACTTTTGTTAACGTACCTTGAATTTTACCATTGATGGTATCAATACTTTTTTGTGTTTGTTCTTCTTGTTGTTTTAGTTCACTGAGACTGGCCGCATTAACTGGTCCGACAGTTGTCACAATGATTATGAGTCCGGTAAGAATCATTAAACCCATTTTTTTGAATTGCATCTTGATTAAGCCCTCCCCCTACGTTATCACTATTCTAGATTAATTATACAGAATAACGATGGTTAACGCCATTACGTTTTAGTATTAACTAACGTCAACTCGCCACGACATCATAAAAGCTGTTGTTTAGTTCGTTCCAACCACCTATAATAGTCGTTAAAGCGCCATCATTCAACTGATTAGGGGGAATTATTATCCAAAAAGCAATTGTTTTGCTATGCCTATTCGCAGCATTTATGATTATTTTGGCGACAAATCATCACTATCAGTCGTTGGCTTTGTTATTTTGGCTAATCGGTTTCACCTCAATTATCATCGCCCTGATTCTCGCATTGTTAATTCAGCGTCAATCTAAATAGTCATCAAAAAAAGAGGTCGGACAATATTGTCCGACCTCTTTTTGATTAACGTTTTCGAAGTGCTCTTGCCATTTCACGATCTTGTTCCTTACGCTTGAGCGTTTCTCGTTTATCGTATTCCCGTTTCCCTTCACCAACGCCGATTAAGACCTTAGCAAAACCGTGTTTTAAATAAACACGTAACGGGACAATTGTAATCCCTTTGTCCTTAGTCAAAGCACCAATTTTAGCAATTTCTTTCTTGTGTAACAATAATTTTCGGTTACGCAATGGATCATGGTTAAATTGGTTACCTTGTTCATAAGGACTGATGTGGACATTTTCCAGATAAGCTTCGCCCTTGCGAACGCGCGCAAACCCATCACGCAAACTAATTTTTCCCTTACGCACCGATTTAATCTCGGTCCCGGTTAAAACTAATCCTGCTTCAAATGTCTCCAGGATATTGTAATCATGCCCAGCTTTTTTGTTTTGAGCGATTAAGTTAGCTGGTTTTTGTGGATGTTTCTTTGCCATTCAATCACCTACTTTTTAAAAGTACGTTTTTGTGAGTCCTTTTTAGCCACTGGTCGTCTTGGATGACTGTTTTTCTTTTGGTCACCACGTCGTTGACCGCCTTTTTCATGGTCTCTTGGACGAGTTGGGCGCTTAGGTCTTGCTTCTATCTTACTCAAAATTTCAGCAGAAGCCAAGGGAACTTCCTCGCTTGCTAATAATTCGAAGTCTACAGAATGTGCATCTAAGTCAACATTAGCGACTTTAACCCGTACTGGTTGGCCAATTCGGAACATTTTATGGGTTCTTTCGCCCACTAAAGCCAATTGACTTTCAACGAAGCTATAATAATCATCTTTCATTTGAGAGATGTGTACAAGCCCTTCAACCGTACTTGGTAAGGCGATAAACATCCCGAAGCTTGTCACAGAACTAATAACAGCATCGTATTCATTACCAACCTTATCAAGCATGTATTCAGCTTTCTTAAGGTCAACAACTTCACGTTCCGTATCAATTGAGCGTCGTTCTTCAAGTGATGTTTGTTCAGCGATTGGTTGTAACTTAGGTGCCCATTTTTCTTTTTCTTCAATCGTCATGCCGTTAGTAGCATAGTTATGAATTAAACGATGGACCATTAAATCAGGGTAACGACGAATTGGTGATGTGAAATGCGTATAGAATTCAGCAGCCAAACCAAAGTGACCAAGTGATTCATCTGAATAATGTGCTTGTTGCATACTTCTCAATAACATTGTTGTAATAATGGGTTGTTCAGGTTGACCTTCAATTTGTGTCAAGACTTCTTGTAACATCATTGGTGTTACTTTTTTGCTTGAGCCTTGGACTTGAATGCCATAAGCGGTGATAAATTCGAAGAAGTTCTTCATCTTATCAGTATCTGGTGTTTCATGAATCCGGTATAAGAAAGGTGCGTTAGCAGTACTGTAATGTTCTGCAACAGTTTCATTAGCAGCCAACATGAATGATTCGATCATGCGTTCTGAAAGACCGCGTTGACGTAATTCAATATCGATTGCCTTACCGTTTTCATCAACAATGATTTTAGCTTCGTCTTCTTCAAAGTCGATTGCGCCACGATTATGACGTTTCTTCAAGAGGATTTCGTGTAATTCAGCCATTGTTTCAAACATTGGCACCAAACGTGCGTATTGATCACGTAAGTCAGCATCTTGATCCGTCAAAATCTTATTAACATTGTTATAAGTCATTCGAGCGGTTGATTTGATAACACTTGGGAAAATGTTGTGATCGACCACGTTACCATGTTCGTCAATTTCCATTTCACAAGTTAATGCCAATCGTTCAACGTCTGGGTTCAATGAACAAATCCCATTAGAAAGACGGAATGGTAACATTGGAATCACGCGATCAGTTAAGTAAGTACTTGTCCCCCGTTCGAGCGCTTCAGCATCTAATGGTGAGCCTTCTGTAACGTAATAACTAACATCGGCAATATGCACGCCTAAGTAGAAGTGACCATTGTCCAATTGACGGACATTAACGGCATCATCAAAATCTTTTGAATCGTCGCCATCGATTGTCACAACTGGTTGGTCGGTTAAATCTTTACGGCCAAACTTATCTGTTTCTAAAACAGTATCTGGAATAGCTTCTGATTGTAAACGAACTTCTTCTGGGAAATCTGTTTTAATATCATGTTGGTAAACAATTGATAAAACATCAACACCAGGATCGTTTTTATTCCCTAAGACTTGTTTGGCAATCCCGCGCATTTGGCCAGGGGTATCGATACTTGGGTATGACGTAATATCGACTTGGACCATGTCTCCTTTTTGAGGGTGCAAACCGTTGTCTGTTAAGTAAATTAAATAGCTGCTTAATTTTTTAGCATGGCTTTGAATGTAACCAATCAAGCCTGTTTTTTCTTTTTGGATATCTGAATAAGGCATGAATTCGCCGACGATTTCTTCAATCCCCCGCGTAATCACTTTAGCCACTTTTCCTTCAGGACCGCGGCGGCTGTTTTCTTCTGCTTCTTTGATGATGGCCACTTCAACAGTGTCACCATTCATTGCGAAGTTTGTGTTTGGTGGTGCGATAAAAATATCTGGATCGCTTGGTTCTTTATCAACCATTGAGACGAAACCAAAGCCTCGATCGTTGGCGTGGAAAACCCCTTCGACTAAGCGTTGGCTAGCTGGTAATCTGAATTTACCGGCATCATCCATTAAAAGGTGTTTGTCCCCTTCTAATTCGGCTAATACTTTCACTAAATCTTTGAATCCTTGTGAGCCGGCCACACCGATTCGTTCACTGATTTCTGATACGTTTAATTGTTGCGTTTCATCTGCTGCAAAAATGGCTAGGATGGCAGCTTTCATTTGGTCAACTTGTGTCAAATCAACACCTCTTTCTTATTTCTCATAACGTTTAATAAATGCTTCAACATCTGTTTCTAATTGGTGGTGTGCCCGATCGACTGTAATCACGTGACCGGCATTGTCATACCAGTGATAATCAACTGGTGTTTGTTGTGCTCCTAAGCGTTGTTTTAATACTGATGCGCCATTAGGATCAATCACTTGATCTTGACCACCTTGACCGATAAAGGCTGGCTTATCACCAATCTGATCTAAATCGGCGGTGACTAACGCGCTAAAATCAGCGATTGCTTGTAGTTGTTGTGGTAACTGTTGCTTAATCTTGGCCAATTGAACGGCTTGATCAGCGGCCGTTTTTTCAGCCATCTGATAAAGGCGTTGCGCATAACCCAGAAATAGCGGTTCTAATTTATCAGTCGGTCCTTCTAGTACTGGCGCGCTAAAAATGCCACCACCAATCACCGCTGGCATCGTTTCGATTGCGCGCATCGCGAACAATCCACCCAATGACAACCCAAAAACAAATAGTGGTTTCTTGGCAGCAACTTGTAACTTCTGAATGGCAGCCGTTGTATCCGCCCACCAAGCTTGGACACTACCTTCTTCTAAGATATCAAGTGGTTCAAAAGTGGCATGCCCCGTAAAATGCGGTGCAAGTACACTGATTTGCTGTTTCTCTAAAAAACGGCCCATCATATGAACATCATTGGCACTTCCTGTATAAGCGTGCAATAACACCACGCCAACAGGGCCACTATCATAATAGTAAGGTTGTGGTAACCGATACTGCATTCAAACCCGCCTCCAGTACTTGACCGATTTAATTCATTTAAAAAGGTCTCCTGCTATTTGAACAGGAGACCGCATCAACGTTCTTATTAGAATTCGATCCGTCCTACTTGCTTTAGTGTGATGATAAATAAACTAATGCAATTGCAAAGACGAAAAATAAAGTTCCGAGGACCACTGTTACCTTCTGCATGAAGGCTTCAAATCCTCTAGCCTTTTGCTTACCAAATAAGTCACCAGATCCACCTGATAAAGCACTCAATGCATCTTGTTGTTTACTTGGTTGCATCATGACTGCTATCACAATCAAGATTGAATCGATTAATAATAAGTTCAGGATAAGATTTTCCAACCTAACTCCCTACCTTTCTATCTACACTGTCTTTTAATACTTTAGCATAAAAAGTAGTTAATCACCACTTTTTTATCAATTATTTCACGAGATTCTCATCCGCTTTTTTTAAGGTTTGGGCAGCGGCTTCAATCTGTCGCCGCACGGTTGCTCGTAAGTGATGATCGGTTAAAATGACCAAGGTGTCACCCGCGCGAATCAGCGTATCACCATGCGGAATCAATTCCGTTTCGCCGCGCCGCACGGCAATTAATAAACAAGTTTCCGGCCAAGCAACATCGCGGACTTGATGATCTTCCAATGGTGCCCCGGCAAAAATCGGTACTTCCAAACGATCTTTAAATTGTGCCATATCGGTTTTGGGTTGGCCAATTAGGCGTTGTAATAACGACGCATAAATCGGTGCGCCACCCATCAAATCAACCACGACATACGCGACTAACGATAAAATCGCCAACGGCATTAAATGGGTGAGTGTCCCGACCATTTCGGTTACCAATAAAATCGCCGTAAACGGTGCTTTCCCGATGCCGGCAAAATAACCACCCATCGCAAAAATAATTAGATTAGGGACATAAACCGGTGCTAACCAGCCCAATTGGACCATCACTAAGCCATAGACGGCCCCAATTAGTGCGCCCAGTGACAAGATGGGCAAGAAGATCCCCCCTGGCAAGCCAGAACCATACGAAATCATTGAGAAAACAAACCGCAAAACTAGTAACAATGCCACCGTGGTTAAAGTTGGCACTTGTTGGCCTAATTGTGTGATCAAACCATTCCCGCCACCTAAGACCGTTGGCCAAAAGTAACCGATGGGCAATACAAGCACTAACGGCAATAAGCCCCAATAATATTTAGGCACTGGTAATCGCTTATAAAACTGCGGTAACCAAAGCAACGTTTTTTGATAGACGTAGCCCAACAACCCGAGCACAATCCCTAAAAGAATCAGATGCCAATACTGATTAATCGGTAAATTATGTGTATACGTAATGTGCAACGTGGGCGTTAATCCGAAAAAATTCAATGAGATGAAGTTAGCCCCGATTGCACTGGTCAATGCGGTTAGCCAAATAAGTGGGGAAAAATTATGATAGATTTCTTCCAGTACGAAAAAGGTTCCAGCAATTGGTGCGTTAAAAGCGGCCGATAAACCAGCCGCCGCCCCACCAGCGATTAAAATACGGCGATCAGCGCCGTGATCGTCTAAGCGGTCCGCTACGCCTTGACCGACTGCCGCCCCTAATTGAATTGAGGGGCCTTCACGTCCTAGGAATAAGCCTGGCGCAATACTTAAAATACCACCAACAAATTTGCGCCAAAGAATCGACCAACAAGCTAGCTCAAATTCGCCTTCTAGTTGCCCTTCCACTTGGGGAATCCCCGAACCACTGATATTAGGTTCTTTTTTCAATAGCTGCGCCACAACCAAGCCTATTAGCAAGTTAGCACCGATTATCCACAACCAGTTAAGTGGTTGACTATGCAAGCTTTGATACAACTTAATCGTTAGTGCTAAGCCTTTTTCAATCGCAAGTCGAAACAAACTGACTACTAAGCCTGTCACACCCCCGACTAATAACCCTTTTAAAATAAAAACAAAGCGGGTTTTATTAAAGCGGCTGGCACGTCTGATTCGTCCGTTTTCCAATAGCGTTCATCCTCCAATAACTTTTCTTTTATCCTATTATAAGCTATAAAACCCGCAATAGCTTAAACAATTTTATTCACAAATTCCTTAATTTAGGATTGCCATTTGATTAAATTTCGATTATATTCAAAGTATACTTATAAAAGGAGGTTGCTCTTATGCAATCTAAATCGAAACAGCTTCGTTGGTATAATGTTGCACTTATTGCCTTTGTAGCGGTTTGGGGTCTTGGTAACGTGGTTAATAACTACGCGCAACAAGGTCTCTCCGTTATCACGTCTTGGATTCTGATCATGCTCTTATATTTCGTTCCTTACGCATTAATCGTTGGTCAATTAGGTTCTACTTTTAAAGATGCTAACGGTGGTGTTTCTTCCTGGATTAAAGCAACAAGTACTAAGCGGCTCGCTTACTACGCTGCTTGGACTTACTGGGTTGTTCACATTCCATATCTTGCGCAAAAGCCACAAGGGATTCTCATAGCACTCAGCTGGCTTTTCAAGGGTAACGGAAACTTCGTCAATACGATTTCATCAATGGCCGTTTCGGTCATCTGTTTGGCCCTTTTCTTGCTCTTCTTATGGCTATCATCGCGCGGAATCGCGACCTTGAACCGGATTGGGAGTATTGCTGGGACCGCTATGTTTGTCATGTCAATTCTGTTCATCATTCTCGCAGTTTCAGCACCTTTTATGACTAAAGGCGCCCACATTGCTACACCAGACATGGGCAATATTAAAACATACATCCCTAAGTTTGATGTTAACTATTTCACAACCATTTCAATGTTAGTGTTTGCGGTTGGTGGTGCTGAAAAGATCTCACCTTACGTTAACAATACTAAAAATGCCGCTAAAGAATTCCCTAAAGGAATGTTAGTCTTAGCCGGCATGGTGGCCTTTTGTGCCATCCTAGGCTCATTTGGGATGGGTATGTTATTTGATTCAAACCATATTCCAACTGATTTAATGGCTAACGGTGCTTACGAAGCCTTCCATCGTCTCGGTGCTTTCTACCACGTTGGACCACTCTTCGTTATCCTTTATGCCTTAGCAAATACACTCGCACAAATCTCAGCGCTAGCCTTTTCAATTGATGCCCCACTTAAAATTTTATTGGGCGACGCTGATAGTAACTTCATTCCTAAAGGTCTTTCAAAACTCAACAAAAAAGGCATCCCAACTAAAGGTTACATGTTAACTGGGGTCCTCGTTGGTCTCTTGATTATCGTGCCTGCCCTAGGGATTGGTAACATGAACGAACTTTACAACTGGTTATTAAACTTAAACTCAGTTGTCATGCCACTTCGTTACCTCTGGGTATTCTTAGCTTATATCCTCTTAAATAAACAACTTAAAAAATTCACGTCAGAATATCACTTTACTAAGAACCCTAAAATCGGCTTAATCGTCGGTAGTTGGTGCTTCTTCTTCACCGCCTTCGCTTGTTTGATGGGCATGATTCCTAAGCTTTCATACGCTGCTAACCCTTCAACATGGTGGTTCCAATTAAGCTTAAACATCATCACACCAATCATCTTCATTGCGCTAGGTATGATCTTACCAGCAATCGCAAGAAGACAAAAAGCATAGAAGTGGTTTTCATAGCGTTTATACTCCGAGGATTAGCCTAACAAGGCGAATAATTGGTGCAACCAATTGTTTGACTTGTGTAGCTAAACGCAGGAGTATGCTATGAAAAGCACGTTATCAATTCTAATCTCAACCAAAAACAGCCGCCCATCATAATATGGGCGGCTGTTTTTATTAACTTAATCTTCTATTTTTAAATCGTTGCCATGGTCGCTCTGTATAAAGCCAACCGATAATCCCGATAATGACGATGTTTCGTAAGATGACCCACAGTAAGACTATTTTTTCATGGTTGGCTAATAGTTCATAAGGTTGGCGGCTGAAAACTCCATTCATCCCAAACAACCATGCCAAATATAATGTGCCGATAACAACCAGCGGCTTTTTAAAGCCAGCAATTTGGACCAATTGGTTCTTATTTTCAAGTGATAAGCGTTTATAAATCCAAGCGCCACCCCATAACAATAGACAAGTTACTACGAACAAACCAATGATTAATCCAATTTGTTGTTGGTTACGATACAACCGGTATTGCCCATCACCCATTGTTAATAACTTAGTGAGTAACCCGCCATTACTATCAGGGTTAACACCATACTGTTCACTTCCTCGACTCATTACAAAACGTCGCGTGTCACTCATACTAGGAATAGCGAAAGAGAGTGAACAAATAAAACCAAAACTACCAATTAATAACGTTGGTAACTTACCAATTAGTAATCCAATTAAACAACCGATTGTAAAAATCCCTAACATTAAAACAAGGCTGCCAATCTCACGTTGGATTAGCGTTGGGATATTTAGCTGAACGTATGACGCGTCAATTTTTAACTTCAGAACTGAATAGTAGATAACATCTCCTATCAACAGACTACTTAATAATGTTCCAATTCCATAACCCAATTTCGTCCAGTATAGCCGTCGTCGCGAACTCTCTAAGCTAAACAAAAACGTATCAAAATTAGTCCGTCGATCATTGGCAAATGTTAAGAGCCCTGCACCAAAAACAATCATTATTAGCACGATCATCGTTGGTGAATAAATCATAAATTCTGACTCGTAAGTCTGTTCAAAAACTGGATTAGCTTCTAATCTATAAGACTCTAATGATTGTTTTTTTGGATGGCCTTTACGATCTTCTTGTAGATATGACTTTGGATGTTGCTTAAAATCTTTAATAAACTGTTCCGAATGATAATGTTGATCAGATGTTTGCCATTTATCAACAACAGTCATACTTCTCATCCCTTGCAGCCCAACAATCATCACAAACAAGCCGACCAAGTATTTCCAATAACGTAATTGCATGATTTTCATTAACTGTTTTTGCATTTTTACTGCCTCCACTTCTAAACGAAGACTTGATAGTCTTGTTCGTTAATTAAGTTTGCTTCGAAAACATCTTCCAATGTAATCGGTAGTGCTTCGCATAAAACAGGGTCCAATGCGGATAACTCCTGTTTAATTTTATCTGTATAGTCTGGGAAATAAACGACCATCACGCGCCCTGAAATATTTAATAACCGCCCTTTTTCTTTTACTAGCGCTGGAATCTCGTTGTTTTTTAATACCAGTTGCAACTTCCGTGCTGTTTGGCGGAGTGTTTCTAAACGATAATCGTGACTAATTGTCCGATCCTTTAAAATCAGTGTCCGGTCAATCAAAGGTTCTAATTCCGCTAGGTTATGCGAGGTAATCAGCAGTGAAAATTGTTGTTCACCCACTTGATCGAGCAATAGTCGAATGACATTTTTACGAATAATGACGTCTAAGCCATCAAATGGTTCATCCAACAAAATGTACCGTGCATGACTACTGATAGCTAAAATAATATTGAATAAGCCCCGCATTCCTTTTGATAATTGCCGATAATTTTGTTTGAGTGGTAAGCGATATTGCGCTAATAAAGTAGTCATCTGATTTTCATCAAACTGCGGATAGGCTTGTTGGTAAAAGCGACCAATCTGTAATAACGTTAAATTTTTGAAAAATAAATGATCTTCATCTAAATAAAAAATTTGTGTCCGCAAGCGACGATCTTCATCGATTGAAACTTGATCAATCAAAATCTGACCACCATCCAATAAATAATGACTGGCGATACTTTTTAGCAATGTCGACTTACCGGCACCGTTACGACCGACCAATCCCAAGATTTCCCCCGGTTCTTGTTCAAAACTAATCTCTTCTAGAATTGATTTTTGATCAATTCGTTTATGTAACTTGTTAATTGTCAGCATCTTTTGGACCCCTTTCAAATTGTGCGGTTAACCATTCACTCATCTCAGCCTCTGAAACATTTAAATAAACAGCTTCTAAAACGAGTTCTTGTAATTGTGCCTTCAGTTGGGCGATTTTAACATTATCCCGGTCGGTCGCTTGGTGTTCAGCGATGTAAGTACCCCGGCCTTTAACCGTCACTATAATGCCTTGCACTTCTAACAATTTATAGGCCTTGCTTACCGTGTTCGGGTTCATCATTAATTGCCGCGCCATTTCTCGAACAGATGGAATTTGTTCACCCGGTTTTAAAATCCCCTGAAGGACTTGTTCCTTAATCAATAAAATAATCTGTTCGTAGTACGGTTTAGCGCTTGTTTTATCAATCATCATCGCCTTGGCACCTCCTTTAAATCAATCACTGTATTACACTGTACTATTATACGTAGTACACTCTTGAAGTCAACCACAAAAAAGACGCTCACCAAAATTATTCGTTTTGATGAGCGTCTTTTTGTTATTCAGATTTTATTTTTAAATGCGTTGCAAAAAAGTCAGTAATCGTCGTCATTAAGGCGGGTTGCACTAAATGGCGCTCTCCTTGGCCCGTCATAAACGTCACGTTTTGTGCATACGATTGCCCTTTTACCTGCCGTTCAAAATCAGCCATTTGATTGTAGGGGATTCGTTCATCCTCGGTACCATGCCAAAATAAAACGGGGCGGTTCGCAAGTGCATTCGGTTGTTGGGTTAAATCATAGGGAGTTAGCCAACTCGTCAACAAGCCAAAATCAGCCGGTTGTTGTAAGCCATGCTGACGAACATTATCGCGGACCAAGCGCGCATAGGTCAATGGGGCTGGCGAGCCCATAATGCAAGCCGCCACTTTGATTTCTGGATGTTTCGTCAATAAAGCCGCCGTTGTCATGCCGCCCATTGAGACACCACCAACGCCAATTAAGTCGTCTTTAATCAGGTGCAGTTGCTGCCAATAATCGATGATTAAACTAAATTCCGCTAGATTGGTTTGGATGCTCTGCCAAAAAGTCCATGACGGAATTTCTGATACTGGCTGCAGCCGTTCACCATGATTAAGCGCGTCTGGTAATACGACGCGCATGCCAGCTTGCGCTAATTTACGCGCCTGTGTCAGGACCAATTCCTTGGCCGAACGCCAACCATGATAATAAACAACCAGTGGTAATGGTTCGTGACGTGCGTTTTCTGCCACAATTTCTAACACCGGAATGCCTTTAATCTGCCGCTTTAATACAAGTGCCATCCCAAAATCCCCCTTTTGAAAAGTTCACCATTACTATAGCGAATTATGAAGGAAAAGTCGCGTGTGGTGTATCCAAAAAGAGGACCAGACAAAATTAATTTGCCTGGCCCTCTTTAACCACCAACACCCGGTTGCTGGTGATTTTGAAACGTGCTTTTTAAAGCTGACTCCTGTGCTTAGTTACGTATCGCAAACGATTGCCTCTAGCACTCATTCACGACACTAGACTAATGCTCGGAGTCAAAACCGCTTTAAACACACTTTGGTTTCTTAAACGTGCTCCGTAAGCCATCTTCTTCCGGTTAGCTACATCAGTCAAATCACCAACTCCGTTGGTAATTCGCCTGATTAGGCTAATCCTCAGAAGATACCAGGCTTACTGCGCACTCTTTTTTATTAAACGTGCTTTCATTAACAGCTTTCTGCGCTTTGCTACGTATCGCAAATAATCGGCTTAAGCCGCTCATTCACGACACTAGGCAAGTGCTCAAAAGCTACCCGTTAATGACGCACTTTACATTTCTTTTGGTGCTTGGACGCCTAATAGGTCTAGGGCTGTTTCTAAGACGATGCTGACACTCTTCACTAATGATAGGCGAGCGTTTCTTTGATCGTCGTCTGCCAAAATCTTAGAGTTAGCATAGTATTTATTAAATGCTTTTGCTAAACGTAATGCGTATTTAGCAACGATTGATGGTTCGTATTCCTTACTTGCGCGTGCAATCACTGCTGGGAAGTTGCTTAACATCTTCAAGACATCCCAAGCGTTATCGTCAGCAACGACTAATTGATCGTCTACAACGACTTCTTGGTTAGCTTTTCTCAAAATACTTTGCGCACGTGCATTTGTATATTGCACGTAAGGACCTGTTTCACCTTCAAAACGAACCACTTCTTCTAAGTCAAAGTCGAAGTTGTCTAAACGATCGTTCTTCAAATCGTGGAAGATAACAGCACCAATACCAACTTGTTTAGCAACTTCTTCACGGTTAGGTAAATCTGGGTTCTTCGATTCAATTTGATCGCCAGCTAATTTAACAGCATCGTTTAAAACTTCTTCCAAAAGAATCACGCGACCACTACGAGTTGATAATTTCTTACCACCTTGTGTAATTAAACCAAATGGAATATGGTGGATTTCGTCTGACCAGTCGTTACCCATTTCTTTTAAAACAGCCTTCAATTGGTTGAAATGTTCCCGTTGTTCGCCACCAACGACGTACAATGATTGTACGAAGTTATAAGTGTCATGACGGTACATTGCGGCTGCCAAATCACGTGTCATATAAAGTGTGGCACCATCTGATTTTTTGATCAAAGCAGGGTTTAAGTTATAAGCTGTTAAGTCAACGATTTCAGCACCGCGACTTTCTTGTAGTAAACCTTTTGATTCGATTGCTTCCACAACAGCATCCATCTTATCATTATAGAAGGCTTCGCCGTTATATGAATCGAATTCAACACCCAACATATCATAAATCTTTTGGAATTCCTTCAATGATTCACTTCTGAACCATGACCAGAGTTGTGTTGCTTCTTCATCTCCAGCTTCTAACTTCCGGAACCATGCGCGCGCTTCGTCGTCTAATTCTGGGTGTTCCACGTCTTCTTGATGGAACTTAACGTAATATTTCAAAAGGTTTGTGATAGGGTCTTTCTTGACTTCTTCTTCACTCCCCCATTTTTTGTAGGCCACGATTAATTTACCGAATTGTGTGCCCCAGTCACCCAAGTGATTGATTTTGATTGGGTTGAAACCAACCTTCGTTAAAATCTTAGCAATTGAGTTTCCGATAACAGTTGAACGTAAATGACCCATTGAAATTGGTTTAGCGATGTTAGGTGATGACATATCGATTGGCACGTTACCACCATGACCTAAATCACTTTCACCGTATTTAGCAGCTTCTGTTAAAACGGTCTTCAAGATTTGGTCGCTAAAAGCAGCCTTGTCTAAGAAGAAGTTGATGTAAGGGCCGTTAGCAATGACTTTTTCAAAGCCAGCAACGTCCATTTGATCGACTAAATCTTGGGCGATTTGTTGTGGTGCCTTCCGTAATGTTTTCGCTAAGATGAATGTTGGGAATGCATAGTCACCCAAATCTGATGTCTTAGGTGTTTCGATGAGTTGTGCGATTTTCTCTGCTGGTAAACTGTCGCCTAAAACGCCAGTTAATGCTGTGACAACTTGTTGTTTAAAATCCATGTTAATAGCCTCCTTAAATTTTCGAACAAAAAAAGTCCCTTCCAAATAAATGAAAGAGACGAGAATTCCCGCGGTACCACTCTGATTGATCAATCGATCCACTCAATAGTATGCAATTGTTCAACCAAAAGTGCGCCACATTAGCTTGATTATCCGGCTTCCACCAATCCCGGACTCGCTATTAATCGCTGCTAACACTATTCTTTTGACTGTTCTAACTTGACTCCTAGTATATAGAAGTCCTGTTAACATTTCAACCCCAATTATTCAGCGGATAAGGCTTCGATTGGGTCTAATTTAGCGGCTTTACGTGATGGTGCGAGCGCTGCTAGTAAACTAATCACTATACTAATAACAATCCCGAAGATCACATAACCACTGGTAATTGCCACAATTGGCATGTGCGTCAACGGTTGGGCAATCACGTTAACCAATGCTTGACCACCCCAGGCAATTAAAGCCCCTAGAATACTTGAGAAGAGGCCAATCAAAAACGCCTCTGACATGAATAAGTGACGAATATCCTTTTTACGTGCACCAATCGCCCGTAAAATACCGATTTCTTTCGTCCGTTCTGAAACACTGATGTAGAGGACGACGATAATCATGATTGCTGAAACTAATAATGAAATCCCTGCAATCCCAGCTAAGACGTAGAAGGCTAACTTGAGGTACGTATTGATTGAATCTAAGATCGCGCCGACACCGGTAATTTGATAATCTTTTTGCGTTTTACCATCTACCTTACTGTCATAAGCTTTGATCTTATTTTGAACCGCTTTGACGTTTTGCGTTTTATTCACCGTAACAGCGGCAAAGTTAGGTTCTAATTCTAAGTTTTGGGCTTGATACATCTTTGCTAAAGTCCCATAAGTAACGGCTTCAGTCCCCGAATTGATAATCCCTGAGACCTTCACATCTTGACGCATTTGAACTGGTCGTTGGTCTTTACTAATTGCGTTGACGTATACAGTTACCGTGCGACCAACCATCTTCTTGTAATTTTTCTTATCTAATTTTTTGGCAGTTGCCTTCGTTAAAAGAACTTCGTTGGCGCCTGGTTTTGTCCCGGTTTTAATATCTTGAACCCGTTCCGTCTTATTAAAGGTTTGGAACATTTGGATTGTTTCACTCTTCTTTTGGTAGTGAACTTGGACACCATCGGCATAATAGCCCTTTTCAACCTTTGTCACATTTTTAATCTTATCAAATCGTTTAATGTCTTTATCGGCTAAATTTCCTTGGTCGCCATCTTCAATTTGCTTTTGGCTCACATTACGAGCAATTTGAATCGTATTGGGGTTCACTTGAGATGATACCTGATCATTGATGTACCCGGTCACCCCTTGGCCTAAGCCTAACATTAAAATCACTGAGAAAATCCCGATGGAGGCACCAAAAATGATTAACAAGTTCCGTTTAATGTCATAGCGCATATGTTGCATCGCCATTTTAAAAGCTGACATGAAGCTCAATGGACTATTCTTCTTAGGTGTTGATTCAGCTGGTGCTGGATAAGCATCCTTGAGGCGCTTATCATAATCGATTTGACCATCAACCATGTGGACAACGCGTGTGCCGTAATCTGCAACAGCTTGCGAATGAGTCACAGCAATAACGAGTTTACCGTCTTCGGCAATTTTTTGTAAAATCGCCAAGATTTCAGCGGTATTTTGGCTATCCAAAGCACCCGTTGGTTCATCAGCAATAATCACATCAGGATCAGCAGCTAATGCGCGAGCAATGGCAACCCGTTGTTTTTGGCCCCCAGATAGTTGGTTCGGATGCTTATTAATATGTTCCTTCAAACCAACTTGTTCTAATAAGGCAGTTGCCTTTGCAACCCGTTCCTTATGCGACAAATCGGTCATTTCAAGTGGTACCATGACGTTTTCTAAGTTGGTTAAGTGACTAATTAAGTTAAAACTCTGGAAGATGAAGCCAATTGTCTGACTGCGATAAGCATCGAACTTCTTTTCAGAAGCATTCTTCAGTGATTCGCCATCAACAATTAATTCACCTTCATATTGATGATCCAAACCACCAATAATGTTCAGTAACGTTGATTTACCGCCACCAGATTCCCCTAAGATCGATACAAATTCGCCCCGATCAAACTTAAGATTAATGCCTTTTAAAACTTTAAACGCTTCTTTATTCACATGGTAGGACTTGTGAATATCTTTAATCTCTAATAATGTCAATTGACTACACTCCCACTACTTATAGTACCCTATGTTTATTCCCCAGGGCTTTGCTCATGAATCTACTTTACCAAACCGACTTTGACAAACAATCAGTCTAAAGTCTTAAAAATGACAACCTGTCATTTATTATTTTTTAGCTGTTCTTTACGCAACTTTTCAAGATTGCATCATTATATCATTTTGATGGCCAATCGGACAAAAAAAGAAGCCAGACCATTTCGGCCTAACTTCTTCAATAATTATTCAACTGTTATTCATGAAGCGAGTGACGGGAATCGGACCCGCGACGCAAGCTTGGGAAGCTTGAGTTTTACCACTAAACTACACTCGCATTACTCACTTATTGTAGCATAATCTCCTAGATTTGTGAATATTTTTTTGAAAAAATGATTCAATGACTTAACAGGCACCCCTTCGGTAATGTATACTAAGGCTAACAACTCAAAGATTGGAGTCCTATTGATGAAAGATTCTCAAGAAACATCACAAGAACTTTCGGAATCATCGGCTTTTCATTGTCCAGCGTGCCAAGCCTCTATTGATTACGGTATCAAACGCTGTCCGAGCTGTCAGACTGCCATCTTTTATCGTGATATGTCTGAAACTTTTTGGAATGATCGCAAGATTAAGATGTTCAAACAAAGCGACGCAATTCACCACAATCACTAACTTAACTATAAATTAAACGTAGACGTCACGCAAAAGCTATTTTGTGTGATGTCTTTTTTAGTGCTTATATTTTTTTAATGTCTAAACGTGTTCTATCAGTCATATTCCTGCGTTTAACGCCGAGTGGTAACTGATGACACACTCTTCTTTTTTAGTGCTTAAAAATTTAATACCAACTTTTTTTGTAACCGTCACCACACTATCAAGCGCACTACTGGCGCCTGTTTTTTGGCTAAAAATCCATTTGTATACCACTTTGATGGTTGTTATAATAGCAAACCATACACAGGAGGTCTTTATGTTAGAAAAGAACAAAATGAGTTTATTCAGCTTAGTCATGTTAGGACTAAGTTCAATCATCGGTTCCGGGTGGCTATTTGGTGCTTGGGAAGCAACCACTGTCGCAGGACCAGCTGCCATTATTTCATGGATTGTCGGTGCGATTGTGATTGGTGCCATCGCCTTTAACTACGTCGAACTGGGGACCATGTTTCCTGAAAGTGGTGGGATGAGTCATTACGCGCAGTACAGTCATGGCTCATTATTAGGTTTTATCGCGTCATGGTCTAATTGGGTGTCGTTAGTCACGATTATCCCCATTGAGGCTGTCGCCGCTGTTCAATACATGAGTTCGTGGCCCTGGTCTTGGGCCAACTGGACGAACCGTTTCATGCATCATAATGAGATTTCAACCCGCGGTTTGTTAGTCGTTTTTGCTTTTATCATTGTCTTTACCCTTTTAAATTTCTGGTCAGTTAAATTCTTGACCCGTTTCACCAGTTTCATCGCCATTTTTAAATTGGCAATTCCATTACTAACAATTATCATGTTAGTTTCAACTGGGTTCCATTCTGAAAACTTTGGCCATTCGGTAGCAACCTTTATGCCATATGGTTCTGCTAAAATTTTTGCGGCAACATCGATTTCCGGGATTATTTTCTCCTACAACGCCTTTCAAACGGTTATTAATGTTGGGAGCGAAATTCGGGATTCTAAACGCAATATTGGTCGCGGGATCGCAATTTCACTTGGTATTAGTATCGTCATCTATTTATTACTTCAAATCACCTTTATCGGTGCTGTTTCTCCCGCTTTAATCGCTAAAACCGGTTGGCATGGTTTGAATTTCCAATCACCATTTGCCGATTTAGCAATCCTATTAGGGATTCACTGGCTCGCCGTCCTATTGTACTTAGATGCTTTCATCTCACCATTTGGGACCGGCGTTTCGTTTGTTGCATCATGTGCCCGAACACTTGCGGCCTTGAAGCAAAACAAACATATGCCCGCTATTGTTGGGAAAATAAACCATCAATACAACATTCCTCGGGTCGCAATGGCGATCAACGCCGTAGTCAGCATGCTGTTAGTTTCCGTCTTCAGAAGCTGGGGGACGCTTGCCAGCGTTATTTCAACGGCCACCCTGATTGCTTACTTGACCGGTCCGGTAACCGTGATGTCACTTCGGAAAATGGCGCCGGACATGAATCGGCCTGTCCATTCATCATGGATGAAAGTGATGGCGCCTTTATCCTTTGTCCTCGCTAGTCTTGCGACTTACTGGGCAATGTGGCCCACAACTATCAAAGTTATCGGCGTAATTATGCTTGGCCTACCATTTTATTTCTACTATGAATATCGGATTCATTGGGAAAATACCTGGGCACAATTCAAAGGCAGTCTCTGGTTGATTATTTATTTAGCCTTGCTGTCATTGATTTCCTTCCTTGGTAGTCGTGAGTTTAACGGTATCAACGTGATTCCTTATCCGCTTGATTTCGTCCTAATTAGCGCCTTAGCCCTCATCTTCTATTATTGGGGTATTATCAGTCGCTTCTACTCTAAATACTTCTCACGCGCCAAACGAATCAATAAGGACGTCCAACTTTAAAAGAGTGTGTCATCAGTCTGGGATGTCCCGAGGATTAACAGAGCATGGCGAATGATTGCCGACGGTAATTATTTGACATGCGGCGTTAACCGCAAGGATATGACTGATAGAACACGTTTAAGTTAAAAGTGTGCCATCAAAAAGAGATTGAACAAAAATAATTTTTGTTTCAATCTCTTTTTTTGCTATCATATCAGCATTTCTGTTAGAATAAGCGATAAATGGAGGCGCTTAAATATGAAAAAATTTGCCGTACAATCAACCGACCGTCAGCACCAACTCCACGTTGTTGCTTGGTTACCTACTCAAAAACCAATCGCAGTTGTCCAAATTCTAACCGGCATGGCCGAATATATCGAACGCTATGACGCGCTCACCCAATTCTTAGCTGATCGCGGGATCGTCGTAATTGGCCACGATCATGTTGGTCAAGGACATTCCGTTCAGACAACTGATGAACTCGGTTATTTTGGCCCCCATGGCTTACAGACACTATTAAACGATTGTACCTTAATCGGGCGCATCGCCCATGAAGAATATCCTGAATGCCCACTATTTGTATTGGGCCATTCAATGGGTTCGATGCTTGCCACCCAATATGTCAAACAAACGACTGTGCCACTGGCTGGCGCAATTTTTATGGGCGTTATTGACGTTCCAGTCGTGCTCAAACCCGCTTTACCACTCGTTAATTTAATCGGAGCCCTTGCGCCTAAACAACCAGGCAAGCTTTTGAATAATCTAGCTTTTGGCGTTTATCCTAAACGCTTTGACGCCAATCGGCCGTTCTCGTGGCTCAGTTATAATCAGGACAATGTAGCGGCTTACGAAAATCATCCCCTTTGTGGCTACGTATTCAGTAATAACGGTTTTGCGATGTTATTGACGCTGACAGAATTAACGCGTCATGCTGATTGGCAACTGGCTTTAAAAGAACGCCCAGTACTAGTGCTGAGTGGCCAAGACGATCCTGCCGGCGGTTATGGGCGCCGCGCCCGCCATTTAGCGACACAATTTAAAAAGCACACCGTCACTAACGCCACGGTGCGCATTTTGCCACATACAGCTCATGAAATTTTACAAGAAACAAATGCAATTGAACAGCAACAAGCGATTTATGATTGGTTGCTTACAGCAATTTCTCAATCTCCTGCAACACGCCATAATTCTCGTTAGTATCCGCGCGGTAGGTGGCATATTGCAACATATCATCATCCGCATTACCCATTAAATAACTGTATTTAACTGTTTGAAGCATTTCTTTATCATTATACGTATCCCCAAAGGCCATCATTTCAGCCGTTGAAATATTGAAATGATTAGCTAAAAAGCGCATCGCGTGGCCTTTATCAATCCCCTTGTTCATGATATCGACCCATTCCACACCAGCGACGGCCACTGAATAGTCAGCACCAAACGTTGGCCCGTAAATTTGTTCGTAAAAGTCGCGGCTATTGGCTTCTGGGAAGTAAACCGTAAACTTATCCGCTTCAACACTCACTTTGGTTAAATCAGGAACGTATTTGATTTCGGCATAGAATTGACGGAATGTCGCATCTAAAGCTTGGTATTGTTCTTCAATATAAACCGCATCCATTCCACAAATCATCCCGATTCCGGTTTGACTCTCGTTCACAAAAGCGACCATCCGTTGATAATCAGTCAATGGCAATAAACTCTTGAAGATAATGTCACCTTGATAACTGATAACCCCGCCATTATCACCTACGAGACACATGTCATTTTCTAAATTAGCAAACATCTGCTTCAACGTATAAAGTGGCCGACCACTCGCCGCTGTAAAAATGATGCCTTTGGCCGTTAACTGTTTAACAACTTGTTCAAAATTCGGTGGCAACTGGCCACTTTCGTTTAATAAGGTATGATCCATATCTGATGCAATTAATTTAACTGTCATACTTAACGCTCCCCTATCCTTAGTTACCTTAATAATATAACGGTTTCGGCCCGTCGTCGCAACCGTTTACATTCAACTTATTAAAAATAGCACTGCCGCATTTAACGCGTCAGTGCTATTTTCGGTCTTATGATAATTTTAATCGTTTTAGTCGTAAGGCATTTAATAACACCGACACTGAACTAAAACTCATCGCCGCCCCAGCAATCATTGGGTTTAGAAGTGGTCCCCCAAACAAGTGCAGGACACCCATTGCGACTGGAATCCCGAGAATATTATAGGCAAAAGCCCAGAAAAGATTCTCTTTGATATTTTGCATCGTTTTCCGACTTAACTTAAAAGCCGTTGGAACCGCCATTAAATCATCGTGCATCAACACAATATCGGCTGATTCAATCGCCACATCTGTCCCTGAACCGATTGCTAGGCCAACATCAGCTTGCGCTAAAGCCGGCGCATCATTAATCCCGTCACCAACCATCGCCACTAATT
The DNA here is from genome assembly GCF_002370355.1 of Latilactobacillus sakei subsp. sakei DSM 20017 = JCM 1157. Taxonomy (NCBI): domain Bacteria; kingdom Bacillati; phylum Bacillota; class Bacilli; order Lactobacillales; family Lactobacillaceae; genus Latilactobacillus; species Latilactobacillus sakei. The sequence continues at coordinate 1,035,557 of NZ_AP017929.1, read as the reverse complement.
GACCGGTTGCTTGTAAGATTTTAATTTGGGCTGCCTTTTGTTCTGGTAAAACATCACTAATCACTTGTTCAATCCCAACTTGGTGTGCAATTGCTTGAGCCGTCTTTTGGTTATCCCCAGTCAACATCACAACTTGAATCCCCATCTTTTGCAAACGACTGATGGCCGCTTGACTCGTTGCTTTAACCGGATCGGCAACCGCAATTACGCCTTGTAATTGACCGTCTTGGGCCAAGTACATCGGTGTTTTGCCTTGTTCGGCCAATTGTTGCGCCGTCTTCAAACCTGCTTCAATTGCAACACCATTTTCAGCCATTAATTGTTGATTTCCAAATAGAATTGTCTGGTTCGCAACTTGGGCGGATAGACCGTAACCCGGAATGGCTGTGAAATCGGTCATTGCTGATAAGGTTAATTGACGCTCACTAGCCGCTTGGCTGATTGCACTTGCTAATGGATGTTCCGAACCAGCTTCTACACTGGCCGCCAATTGTAACAAATCGTCTTCAGTGCCCTGATAAACAACCATATCAGTCACGATTGGCTGTCCGGCGGTAATCGTCCCCGTTTTATCCAATACAACGGTTTGAATATGTTGCGCCGTTTCAAGTGCGTCACCGCTCTTAATCAAGACACCATTTTCAGCCCCTTTGCCAGTCCCCACCATAATGGCCGTGGGGGTCGCTAACCCTAAGGCACATGGACAAGCAATCACTAAAACTGAAATCGTAATCGTTAACGCAAAGAGCCACGATTCTTGTCCTAAAAAGAACCACGCTAAACCGGATAATAAGGCCAAGCCAATCACGATTGGGACAAAGACGCCCGCAATCTTATCCGCTAACCGTGCGATTGGGGCCTTAGTCCCTTGCGCCTGTTCAACCAATTGGACAATTTGTGCTAAGGCCGTATCTTTACCAATCTTAGTGGCTTTAAATTGGAAATGACCATTTTTATTTAAGCTGGCCCCAATAACGACATCGCCAACTTGTTTTTCAACGGGCAAACTCTCACCGGTGATTAGCGATTCATCAACCGCCGAATGACCCGCAATCAATTCTCCGTCAACTGGTACTTTCTCACCAGGACGGACAACAAGCACGTCGCCGACGACCACTTCGGCCACATCAATCGTTGTTTCGACGCCATCGCGTAAAACTGTTGCTTGTTTAGGTGCTAAATTCAACAACTTTTCGATTGCTGACGATGTCTGCCCCTTAGAACGCGCTTCAAAATATTTACCCAACGTAATCAACGTCAAAATAACACTGGCTGATTCATAATAGAGGCTCGTCACTAAGTCGATATGCCCACTGATAATCGCTAAGGTGGCGATTAAGCTGTAACCCCAAGCAGCGCTAGTACCGAGTGCCACTAAGGAATCCATATTGGGATGCCCATTGAATAACGCCTTAAACCCGACAATGAAAAATTGCCGGCCCCAATATAATACCGGTAACGTCAATACTAGCTGGGTGACCGCAAAGTTAACGGGCGCTTGCATCGGTTGCCAAAATGCCGGTAGCGGTAAGCCAACCATATGCCCCATCGATAAATATAAGAGCGGCAACGTCACAAGGGCCGATAACCAAAAACGCCGCCAAAGCACTTGTAAGTGAGCCGTGCGTTTGGCTTGGATCTCCTGCGCTTCTTTTTCCGGGTCAATCTGTTCTGTTGCACCATAGCCCGCTGCGCTAACCGCTTCTTCAATCGCAGTCACGGATAATTCGGAATCGTCATATTCGACCTGCATTTTTTCAGTGGCCAAATTGACCGCCGCTTTTTGCATGCCCGGCAATTTTTGCGTTGCCCCTTCAATCGTTTGTGCACAAGAAGCGCACACCATCCCATCAATGTTAAACGTTTTAGTTGTCATTTGCTGGTTGCTCCCTTCAATCCGGTAATCCTAGTCGACCGTGTAGTGTGTCCCTTCAAGTGCCGCTGCCAAGGTGGCATGCTCAATTTCAGTAGCCGTTTGGAGTGTTGCTTGTTTTTGTTCTAAACTCACTTCAACAGATTGAACCCCTGCAATTTTTGAGAAGCGTTCTTGTACGTTTTGCGTACAACCATCACATTTCATCCCTGTAATTTTAACGATTTGTGTCATTGCCATATCCTCCAATATCTACATTTGTAAACTAATTGTTCAAAAAAATAACCGTCTCAGCGAAACGATCATTCATTCAATAAAGTTAGTTTACAACCGTAGACTTAAAAAGTCAACCTAATCATCCTAAGCAATAAAAAAGGCTAACCGCGTTGCTAAAAACAACTTAGTTAGTCTCTCATAAGCATTTCGTGATGCCCGTGGCAGGATTCGAACCTGTACTCGGTTACCCAAACAGCGACCTGAACGCTGCGCGTCTGCCAGTTCCGCCACACGGGCGATTTGCTACATGACTATTGTACCAGTGTTGTGAAGCCCTGCCAATACCCTTTTAACACTATTTCGCTTATAATAGAGGCAACTAAAGGAGGTCATCGTATGCAAATTATCACAGACGAGTTGGCCCGCCAAGTGATTGTGGCTCGGCCCGCTATCAGTCACAAAGACGATTTTGGTCGTATTTTAATCATCGGCGGTAGTCAGCAATATGGCGGTGCGGCTATTATGAGCGCCTCTGCTGCCGTTTATGCCGGGGCGGGGTTGGTTTCCGTGGCTAGCGATTTAAGCGTCCTCGCTAGCCTTCACACCCGTTTACCCGAAGCCATGTTTATTGATTACCGGCAACCCTTCGTACAATGGGCACCTACCGTTCAAGCCGCCGATGTCATCGTAATTGGTCCAGGACTTGGCTTAAGTGCCTTTGCGTTGCTTCGTTTGAAACAAGTCTTGCAAGCTGTTCAGCCTGAACAAACCCTCTTAATCGATGGTTCTGCGCTTACCTTAATCGCCCGCGAAAAACTTGCCCTACCAGATGCGCAACTGATTTTAACGCCCCACCAAATGGAATGGGCGCGTCTAAGCGGCCTATCGATTGAACAACAAACTGTCGTCAATAATCAAGCGGTACTGGCTGATTATCCAAAGGCCACACTCGTGCTAAAAAAACACCACACCGAAATTTATCACCAAACACAAGTCAGTCAGCTCATGATTGGCGGACCCGCAATGGCGACCGGTGGTAGTGGCGATACTTTAACCGGGATTATCGCTGCTTTTTGTGGCCAATTCGGAACCAACTATCAAACTATTAGTGCAGCTGTCTATACGCACAGCGCCATTTCAGATCAACTCGCTCAAAAGCAATACGTCACTTTGCCCACTCAAATGATTCAAGCTTTACCACAGTTCATGGCGCAGATGGCTCATTAATAAAAATAGCAGTCCGCTAAAAGCGGACTGCTATTTTTGTGTTGTTGTTTGTAAAGCATCAATTTCGGTTGTTGTTAACGCACGGTATTGCCCGCGTTTCAGGTCAGCCGGCAATCTTAACGGTCCCATCTGAAGTCGCTCTAGTGTCAGTACTTCTTTGTCAACCGCATGAAACATGCGCTTAACCTGGTGGAATTTGCCTTCATGAATCTCAACTTCAATTAAACTTTCTTGGCGTTTTGTATCAGTACTTAAAATCGTCAATTGTGCTGGTTGAGCATCAAAATCACTCAACTTTAGACCGTTAGCAAATTGTGCTTGGTCAGCCGCCGTTACCACCCCGGCAATTTTAGCGCGGTACGTTTTAGCAACGTGTTTTTTGGGACTCAATAAATCGTGGGCTAAATCGCCATCATTGGTGATCAACAACAGCCCCGTCGTATCCTTGTCCAAGCGGCCCACGGGGAATAAGTCTTCCCGATAATCTGCTGGTGCGAATAAATCCATGACTGTTTTTTGCGGATCGGTCGTGGCCGAAATAACCCCCGCCGGTTTATTTAATAACCAATAAAAATTAGTTTGATAGCGAATCGGTTCATCATCAACGTAAACCACCGTTTCTGGGGTCACTTGATATTTTGCTTCTTTGATAACTTTATCGGCAACACGAACCCGCCCTGCCTTTAATAATGGCTTGAGTGTTTTACGCGTGCTGACATTCATATGACTTAAAAAACGATCAATTCTCATTTTAATTTCAACTTTCTTCTAAAGCGGTCTAAGTTACTGCCTAAGACATAATCGGCTAAGCGTGATTTCAACGCTAAAACAGCATAGACTAACCCACCAACTGCGACACTAATCGCAAGGACGAGCACACTTTGAAGCCGACTTTGTGGATTAAACACTAACAATAATCCTTTGACCGTTAGTGATGTCATCAGATACATAATCACCGAAAAGCCGACGATCCCGATTAAACGGCGAATCGTTTGCCAGGCATCAAAATGATAATAGCGGTGTAATGCGGCTAACATCAAGATTGAACTCGTCGCAAAGGCTAAGCCAGTTGACACAAGCGGACCGTATACCCGGAAGAAATAAATGGCTGGGTATTGGGCCACAATTTTAACGATGAAACCAATCAATAGATAGAACAAGGCCAACCGGTTTTGGTACAACCCTTGTAGAATCGCCCCTAAGACCGTGAAGAGGCCTAAGAGAATTGAAATATACGATGAAAATTGTAAGACGCTAATCCCTAAGGCATCATGTGAGTAGAACAAAGTATAAAGCGGCCCAGCCACGGCTGCCATCCCGAAAGCCGCTGGAATCATGACTAAATTAAAGAGTTGAATGGTACTACCAATTTGTTGCCGCAATTCTTTTTGATTGCCACGAACGTGAGCCGCAGACATCAATGGTACCGCCGTAACAGCCATTGCGGCCGCTAACGAAACGGTGATTGAAATCAGCTTATTCGCATTGGCGGCAAATAAGGCGTACAAGTTATCGAGTTGGTGATTATTAGCAATCACGAAATCGTGCATCATCGGATTAAAGGTGTATTGATCGATGATATAAACCAAGTTAACACTCGCATCGATAACGATAAATGGAATTGATTGGCGAATAATGCCCTTCAATAAATCAGTCGTCGATACTTCTAGCTGATTATTACTGCCGGCGATTAATTGAGAAATGCGCCCGCGTTGTTTGATGTAATGGAAAATTAATAATAACAGTCCTGCAGCTGCCCCAATGAAGGCCGCAAATGTCGCCTGCGTAACAGCATCGACATAACTGCCCTTCATCACTTGCATGATCATGAAGGCGGAAACCGTCATGTAAAGCACTCGTGCGACTTGTTCGATGAACTGTGAAATCGCAGACGGTGCCATTTCGGAATACCCTTGGAAGTAACCCCGCATGATACTCAAGAGCGGAATCACTAGCAACGGCCAACTTAACGAACGGAAAACCGGCACCATCCGTGGATCACCGGCTGCCAAGACAGGAGCTAGTGCATATAGCGCCAGCGCCGATAAGACACCCATCCCTAACATTAAGATCAGTGACTTTTTAAAAAGGCGTTGCCCCACGCCGTATTCATTCATTTCATTATAACGCGCGATTTGTTTAGATAATGCGCCTGGAATCCCAGCCGTTGAAATCACTAAGAAAACACTATAAATCTGATAACCCCGGGCGAACAGTGTATTGGCTTGTAAGAAATTTGAGCCAAACCAAATTGGCCATGGAATAACGTAGACAGCGCCTAAGATTCGCGAAAAAATACTGCCGGCTGTCATCCATGCGAAACCGCGTAACATCTGATTCTGTGAAGATTTATCCGTAGTCCCCGTTTTAGGTGAATTGGTCATTTCACATACTCCCTCTTTCAACATCAAAAAGCATCTTCCTACCATTTTAGTTGATTGCCTGAAACCTTGCAATTCCTTTAACAAAACTTTATGAAAAAAGAGTGCTTTAGTACACGTTTAACTTCTGAGGATTAGCCTAATCAGGCGAATTGACGATGCAATCGTCGATTTGACTGATGTCGCTAACCGGAAGAAGTTGCGTACTAAAGCACGTTTCAAATTAGAACACTTTACCGAGCGTTTAACTTCTGAGTATAGCATAGCTTGGTGAATGAGCCGCACAGCGGATCGTTTGCTAAGCGTCGCTAGACGGAAGAAGTTGCTCGTTAAAGCACGTTTCAGCCGATTATCTTGTGAAGATTAGCCACAAAAAAGAAGCTGGGACAAAAATAAATTTGTCTCAGCCCCTTTTTTGATATTCGAACGATAATAGTCAAAACGTGTTAATCCTCAGGATATACCCGACTTATGCCATACTCTTTTTATTTCGTTTTCGTTGTTTGTTTAATCAAGTACCATGTTAATAAGATACTGATGAACACCATGATGCTCCCGAAAATTGGTGTACTACCCAAGCCCCAAGCGGCAGAAGCTTGACCGCCGACCAATGAGCCAATCGTAATCCCAATGTTAAAGGCTGAGATATTCAAAGCCGATGCCAATGGAATATCGTTTGGTGTGAACTTTTCAGCAAGTTGGACAATGTAAAGTTGCAAACCAGGAACGTTCATGAAGGCGAAAAAGCCCATCAATAAGACGTTAATTAAACCAAACCAATGTGAATTCAATGTTAGCATGAATAACATGAGGGTTACTAATAACCCAACAAACATTCTCAATAATGCCAACAAAGGTTTGTGGTTAGACCACTTACCGCCTAACGTGTTCCCTACGGCAACCATTAAGCCATAAACAACTAAGATAATAACCACCGCACTTGGTGACCAACCCATCTTCGTTTGTAAGATTGGTGTTACGAAAGTATAAACTGTGAATGTGCCACCATAACCAAGGGCTGTAATTAATAAGGCAATCACGATTGCTTTATTTTTGAAGACCCGAATAATCCCACTAAATTGGCTTGGTTGACCCAATGGTAAGTCGTTTGGAACCAAGAACCAGTTAGCGATTAAGCCCAAGACACCAATGCCAGCGATGAAAATAAATGACATGTGCCAGGTTGAAATTTGACCGATAAAAGTCCCCAGCGGTACCCCGGTAACAGTTGCGACTGTTAAACCAGTGAACATCACGGCAATCGCACTTGCTCGGCGTTCTGGTTCAACAACATCCGCCGCAATCACTGATGCGATTGACATAAAGATCCCATGTGATAACGCTGAAATAATCCGACCGATTAAAACAACTGAGAATACTGGGGCAAAGGCCACCGTTAAGTTACCAATGATAAAGACGATCATAATCCCCAACAATAAATTCTTCCGTGGCCAACGACTGGTTAAGATAGCCAAAATGGGCGCACCAATCGTAATCCCCAAGGCGTACATTGAAACGGTTAAGCCGGCTTGGCTCATTGTAATCCCAAAATCTTTAATCATCAACGGCATTAAGCCAACACTGATGAATTCTGTTGAACCAATCGCAAAGGCACTAATCGCCAATGCTAACAAAGTTAAGTTCGCACGTTGCTTTTTACTCATTTTCCCACACTCCTAATAGACTTTTTTACTGATGTACTATATTATTCAATAGAAGCGTCATTTTCACAATCACGCACTTTTTAGTCAGTAGGTTACTGAAAAGTAATAATTGAGTCTTATCACAATGAAAAGGTGAATCAAAATTAGAAATGAATGAGAAAACTTATAACATTGGTGTTGAAGCCACGATGGAAATCATCGGTGGTAAATGGAAACCTGTCATTTTATGCCACTTACGGAATCAACCACTCCGCTCAAGTGAACTCTTACAAAATATCCCTAAGATCTCTCAAAAAGTTTTAACGCAACAATTGCGCGAACTCGAAGCCGACGGGATTATCAATCGGAAAATCTATCAAGAAATTCCGCCGCGGGTTGAATACAGCCTCTCTGAATACGGTCAATCACTCAATAAGATTTTGAACCTACTCTGCTTATGGGGTGAAGATAATATCGACCGCCGCCAATCAGATGGCGAATCGATCAATGTCTTGCATCGTGATCAAATTAATCCAATCTACTAAAAAAGAGCGCTGTGGGTTGCGGGTAGCAACTGAGCATTAATACAAAATTGGCAGTAATCCAAGGTTTTAGGATTACTGCCAATTTTAGATTAAGCGGAAGTTGTTGCAACCAAAAAGCACGTCTAGACGATAGAAATCTGGATAGCAAAAAAGGCACCAGGACAAGTAATGCTTGTCTTGGCGCCTTCTTCACTATTTGAATATTGATAGTCTAACCGTGTTCTATAAGTCATATCCTGAACTTATGGCACACTCTTCTATTCTTTTTGACGTCCAAACTTCACGAAATAAATAACGATCATCAAGACTAAAAAGATTAATCCGACAATTAATGAGATCCGTGTTTCTGGATTAATAAACATGAAAACTAATGTTAAGCACAACATCGCCAACGTGATGTAGTTGGAATATGGTGACCATGGCATTTTAAATGGATGGGTTGCCATCTTTTCGGCGTGTTGTTTTCTAAAGGCAATTTGGCTAATTAAGATGACAAACCAAGGCACCATTCCTGGCAAGACACTTGAACTATAAACAAGGACGAAGATATTGCCAGCTTTAGGATAAACCAATGGTAGAATCGCGTTTAAAATCACACCAATTAAAATCCCTAATGAAATCGCACCAACCGCATAAAATGGCACGCCATGTCGGTTGAGTTTCAAGAAGCGTTTTGGTAATTGCCCATTATTAGCCAACGTAAACGTCATTCGACTCGCACTGTAAATCCCAGAGTTAGCGCCTGATAAGGCCGCTGTAATCACAACGAAATTAATAATTGAGGCTGCGGCGGTAATCCCGATTTTAGCAAAGGTTTGGACAAATGGTGAACCCACTTGGTTGAGTTCGTTCCAAGGGTAAATACTTAAAATGACGAAAATAGCACCGATGTAGAAAATGAGGATCCGAGCAACAGTTGATTGAATCGCTTTAACTAATGTTTCTTGTGGGTTTTCGGCTTCCCCGGCCGTAATCCCAATTAATTCAATCCCTTGATAAGAAGCAAGGACAATCGCAAGGGCAAAGACAAAGCCTTTGAATCCACCCGTGAAGAAGCCGTGTGTCCATAAATTACTAATCCCAACCGGATGCATGTGATTTCCAATCCCGAAGATGATTAATCCGAGACCAGCGACAATCATTAACACAATCGTCACCACTTTAATTAGGGCAAACCAGAATTCTAATTCACCAAACATGCTGACCGATATGAGATTAGCGGCACATAAGAACGTAATTGCGACTAAACCTGGAACCCACCCTGGCAGATTCGGCCACCAAAATTCTAGATAGCCACCGATTGCAATCATTTCACTCATCCCAACGACCACAAATTGGAAAACATTACTCCAAGCTGTCAAATAACCAAAAATGGGGTGCATATATTCCGTTGCAAATTTCGCAAACGATCCCGTATCTGGATCAACGTACAACATTTCCCCCAAAGCGCGCATGATTAAGTACAATAATAGACCGGCAATGCCATAAGCGATTAAGACAGAAGGCCCTGTCCATTTAATCGTCGTATTGGCCCCCATCCGATTGTCCCACCTAATGCAATCATCTGCATCTGACGGGCATTTAAATTCCGTTTCATTCTCCTCAAACCCTTCTATTTAGGTATTCCCATTGTTGGTTAACCCGACAATCTAAATTTACTTATCATCGTATAATAAAAAAAGAAGAAAATCAATGTCTTTTCTAATCTTTTTATCATTTTAGAATACTATTAAATAAGGTTTTGTAGATCAATAGTATTTGTTAGGTTCCTAACTATTAACTTTAGATAAGAAAAAAGGACAGACAAAATTGAATTTGTCTGTCCTTTTTGAATCGTGCTTTTCAAGCTAACTTTCTGCGCTTATCCCAGTGAATCAAACAACCGACTGCGTCGCTTATTCGCTTCCCTCTGATAATGCTCAAAAGTTGACCGAGCTTGAACGCACTCTAATTCGCTACAATATTTACCAATTTGTTTGGAATGGCAATCACTTTACGGACTGTCTTATCTGCGATAAATTCGGCTACTTTTTCGTTGGCCTTTGCCATCGCTTCTAATTCTTCCTTCGGTGTGTCTTTAGCCACTGTTACTTTGGCCTTTAACTTACCGTTAACTTGGAAGATGACTTCCACTTCATTAGCAATAAATGCTGCTGGGTCAAATGTTGGCCAATCAACATAGCTGATTGAATCATCATGACCAAGCATTGCCCATAATTCTTCCATCATATGTGGTGCGATTGGGGCTAATAATTTCACGAAGCCTTCAGCATATTCACGTGGGAATGTATCTGCTTTATAAGCATCGTTGATGAAGACCATCAATTGTGAAATGGCCACGTTAAAGTGCATGCTTTCGAAGTCTTCTGTGACTTTCTTAACGGTTTCGTTGTAAACCTTCTTCAATTGATCGTTGTTGTCAGCGACAATCTTACTTGAAAGTTGGTCGTTTTCGTCCGTATCTTCTTCTGTGTATAAACGCCATACACGGTCCAAGAATTTACGAGCGCCAGCTAAGCCCTTTTCACTCCATGAAATTGAAGCATCTAATGGGCCCATAAACATTTCGTATAGACGTAATGTATCAGCACCAAAACGATCAACAACATCATCAGGGTTAACAACGTTCCCTTTTGATTTAGACATTTTTTCGTGGTTATCGCCTAAAATCATCCCTTGATTGTATAGATGTTGGAATGGTTCCTTCGTTGGGACGACACCGATATCATACAAGAATTTGTGCCAGAAACGAACATATAGTAAATGAAGAACAGCATGTTCTGCACCACCGATGTACATGTCAACTGGTAACCAGTCCTTCAACTTGTCAAAATCAGCCAATTTATCAGGGTTCTTAGGATCGATATAACGGAGGTAATACCATGAACTACCAGCCCATTGTGGCATTGTATTCGTTTCACGACGGCCTTTACGACCATTTTCGTCCGTCACGTTTAACCAGTCTGTTAAGTTCGCAAGTGGACTTTCACCAGTACCAGAAGGTTTGATATCACTTGTTAATGGTAACTCAAGTGGCAATTGATCTTCTGGAACGACAGATGTTGTGCCATCTTCCCAATGAATAATTGGAATTGGTTCACCCCAGTAGCGTTGACGTGAGAATAACCAGTCACGTAATTTATAACTGATTTGTTCATGACCCACTTTGTGTTCAACCAACCATGGAATCATCTTGTCGATAGCAGCTTGTTTGTCTAAGCCATCTAAAAAATCTGAATTAATCATTACACCAGGTTCTGTGTGAACAGCTTCTTCAGGGTTACCGCCTGAAACAACTGGTTTCAATGGTAAACCGAATTTCTTGGCAAATTCCCAATCGCGAGGGTCATGTGCAGGAACGGCCATGACAGCACCAGTCCCGTATGAAGCTAAAACGTAATCTGAAATCCAGATTGGTAAACGTTCGCCGTTCACTGGATTGATGGCATAAGCACCCGTAAAGGCACCTGTTTTGTCCTTAGCCAAATCAGTCCGTTCAAGATCACTCTTGTGTTCGATTTCTTTTAAGTATGCATCAACGGCAGCTTTTTGTTCAGGCGTTGTGATGTCAGCCACTAATTTGTGTTCTGGGGCCATCACGATGTAACTCACACCAAACATTGTGTCGGCACGTGTTGTGAAGACGTCAATATTAGCGTCATGGTTTTCAACAGCAAATGAAACTTCAGCGCCTTTTGAGCGGCCAATCCAGTTACGTTGCATATCCTTGACACTTTCAGGCCAATCAACAAGGTCTAAGTCGTCAATTAAACGATCAGCATAAGCCGTAATCTTCAACATCCATTGACGCATTGGTTTCCGGTAAACAGGATAACCACCACGTTCAGTTTTACCGTCGATCACTTCTTCGTTGGCCACAACTGTCCCTAAATCTGGGCTCCAGTTAACAGCAACTTCGGCTTCATAAGCCAAGCCTTTTTCGTACATTTTTTCAAAAATCCATTGGGTCCATTTGTAGAAATCAGGATCCGTTGTATTCACTTCGCGATCCCAATCGTATGAGAAGCCTAATGAATTGATTTGACGTTTGAAAGTGTTGATATTTTTTTGCGTGAAATCAGCAGGGTTATTCCCCGTATCTAACGCATATTGTTCAGCAGGTAAGCCGAATGCATCCCAACCCATTGGGTGCAACACGTTGAAGCCTTGCATCCGTTTCATCCGGGCCAAGATATCAGTTGCCGTATAGCCTTCAGGATGGCCAACGTGCAACCCTTGTCCTGATGGGTATGGGAACATATCTAATGCGTAGAAATTTTTCTTATCTTTATCTTCTGTTGTTTTAAAAGATTTATGTGATTGCCAGTAGGCTTGCCACTTTTGTTCAACTGCGCGATGATCGTAAGTCATATCAAACACTCCTTATTTTTAGCGTACTTTCAAAAGTATAGACACTTTTGACGCACTCTTTTTTAATCCACTTAACGTCAAAAAAGTCCTATGGTATAAATACCATAGGACGAATTGACCGCGATGCCACCTAAGTTCTGCCCAGTTCAAACTGAACAACTCTCTGGCCGTAACGTGGCTGACGTTTCTATCTACTTGATTTCAATAGAAAACTCAAAGGTGAGTTCGCTAAGTTCAACGACGTGTTCGCACTAACCACACGCTCTCTGGACGTTTCACTTAACTACTAATCCCTCTCAACGTTAAATAATTGTTCTTAGCATACCAAACTCTTACTTCAATTTCAAGACTTGGCCAACTAAGATTAAATCTGAACGTAATCCATTAGCAGTCTTTAATTTACTGATTGTCGTGCCATTTTTTTGAGCGATTGACCATAGGCTATCACCTGATTTAACGGTATAAGACTTTGTTTTATTAGGCGTTGTTTGGTTGTTATTGTTAGTTGTTGTTTTACCAGCACTGACTTTTAACACTTGACCTGGATAAATAAAATTATTTTTAATGTTATTTAAACGAACCAATTCAGCCATTGAGATTCCTGATTGTTGTGAAATCCGCCATACTGAATCACCAGCTTTGACCTTGTAGGTTTTAGCGGTTGTCGTTGTTGAGCCATTGTTATTATTACTACTGCTATTGTTGTTGTTATTTGTTGGCGGTGTTGTTTGTCCCGTTGATTTTTGACCAACAATTAATTTTTGACCAGGATAGATGAAGTTATTACGGATATTATTCCACTTCACTAAGTTCGCCATTGAAACACCATAGCGGTTTGAGATTGCCCAAACTGAATCGCCAGACTTAACCGTGTAAGTTTGGTTATTCGCCGGTGTTGTTGGGTTCGTTGGATTTGTCGGTTTAGTTGGATTCGTTGGTGTTGTTGGGTTTGTTGTTTGTTTAGCAGAAACAATCAAAACATCGCCCGGGTGGATCATGTTATTTTTAATGTTATTCCAGCTAATTAACGTATTCATTGAAATACCGTAACGCTTAGCAATGCCGTAAACTGAATCGCCGGCTTTAACTGTGTATTTTTCACCATTTGCTGGTTTTTTTGGATTCGTTGGGTTGGTTGGTGTCGTCGGATTCGTTGGTGTTGTTGGTTTGTTAGCCGAAACGATTAAGACATCACCAGGGTGAATCATATTATTTTTAATGTTATTCCAGCTAATTAAAGTACTCATTGAAATCCCATAACGTTTAGCGATGCCGTAAACTGAATCGCCAGCTTTAACCGTATACTTTTCACCATTCGTTGGTTTAGTTGGTGTTGTTGGGTTCGTTGGTGTTGTGCCCGTACCACCATTATTACCACTTGTAGCAGGTGTATCATATTGCGTTAAGTTATATTGTTGGATAAGGCGATTTAAACTAGCTGCATAGTTCGTAGCTGTGGCATAGCGACCTTGAAGATATTGCGTCGCATTTTGATAGCTTGTTGTGTGGCTCTTGAAGGCCCCTTGATAATAAGGTGTTGACCCAAAAGAAGTATTCTTCAAAACATGCACGTAATCTTGTAGTGATTGGTAATATGAAGGATATTTACGGAAAGCAGCGTTGATTTGATAAAGATTACCATGACCATCATCTTCGTTTGTTAACATGTAGACAGAGCTACCGTTGTAACTCCCTTTAACACCGAATAAGTTGTAGTTAGGGGCTTTGCCTAAAGCGCTATTCCCAAAACCTGATTCAAGAGAAGCTTGGGCAATCATTACTGAAGCATACAAATCATTTTCACTTGCTAATTGACGTGCTGAGCTAGCAATTGAATTGATGAAAGTTGATGCACTGGTTGATGAATAAGCCATAATGGCTTGGGCTGTTGCGATATTAGCACCCGTATTTTGTGTGCCAACAACTGGTTGTGCTTGTGTTGGTTTGGGTTGAGCTGTAGCTGCCTTATTCGCATCATTTTCAGTCACTTGGGGCTTCACAACTGGTTGTGATTGGCTTTGGCTACTACTTGTTGTTTGGCTTGATTGACTTTGACTGCTGCTTGTTGCTTGGTCAGTACTACTTGTTGAGGTCGTACTATTAGCAACACTACTTGTGCTTGATGTCGCTGTATTGAGGTTGGTTTCGTTGGCACTCACTGTTTCAACAGCTGCCTTAACTTTACCGCTCGTGAGACTAGGTGCAACCGCAGACCCCATCAAGAAACTAGCTCCTGCAAAAGTCGTCATATGCCGCACTTTCTTATTCCGTAGTTCCTTTTTTTGACGGTTTAAAATTATTTTTTGTGTCGCGATTCTTTGTTTTCTAGTCTCTTTCAACATAAAAACCTCCATATAAATTTTCTTTAAAGTAATAGCTATCTTTATTAAGTTTATCTAAAATATATTATAATATTAATAATCCTATAAAACAACGTATATGTTATAAGCGGTTAATAATCGATTTAAAATTAGTTCAAGGCGACAGACCGTTAACATTGTTATTATAGAATTTGAAAGGGGTTCACTATGTCTCGTCAAAAGCAACAACTCACATCAATGATAGTGGGCTTTTCACTATTTATGATTATTTTAGTCAGTCTTTTAAACCAAGCAACTTGGATTAATACTTTCGATAGTCACATCATTCATATCGTTCGTAGCGTTGCTTCACCTTTAACAACCACTATAGCAATCGCTATCACAAGCATAGGTAATCCTTATAGTATGCTGGGATTAACAGTCGTAGCAACGCTCACCTTACTCTTCATCCGCCAGAATAATGCTGCGCTCTTCTTATTAGTCAATATGGCGGTTTTCAGTAGTTTAAACCACATTATTAAAGAATGGGTTGCTCGACCCCGACCTAGCGCGCATCATTTGGTAGTCGCTAGCGGCTTTAGTTTTCCTAGTGGTCATTCTTCTGGTGCCCTATTATTTTTTGGCTCATTAAGCATTATTGCCATTTACCTGATTAAAAGTCACTATTGGCGGCACCTAGTAATTGGTTTGTGCTTAATACTGACGCTCCTCATTGGGATTAGCCGGATTTACGTGCAGGTTCACTACCCCACAGATGTTTTAGCCGGTTTCATGTTAGCCTTAACCGGATTAGGCCTTTCGTGGTATTATTTTGATAGCTACCACCTATTGCAGCAAAAATCGTAATTAAAGGGGATTTTTATCATGCTACTTGATCAGCCAAGTTCTTTTGCCCACTTCCTATTAGACCAGGCCATTCGCCCAGGCGATGTTGTCATCGACGCCACTGTTGGCTATGGCGACGATACTTTATTTCTAGCGGAAAAAGTTGCCGATTACGGCCATGTTTATGGCTTCGATATTCAAAAAGAAGCGTTGGCAACTTGTCAAAAACGGTTAACAACGGCCAATCTTAACCAGCAGGTATCCCTCATCAATCAAGGCCACGAGCGAATCATCACTGCTCTTCCCGCCGATTTAAAGGTGCAAGCGGCGATCTTCAGTCTTGGCTCACTTTCACCAGAGACTTCTCAAGATGTCACGCTCCCTAACACGACCATCTCGGCTTACCATCAAGTCTTATCCCGTCTCAATCGGGGCGGTTTATTACTTTTTATCATTGATAATCACTTTTTTAAATCGGAAGAAGAAATCCACTACTTAGTTGCAGATTTAACCCGCCTCAATCCTGAGCGTTATGCAGTTCGCCACTTTCAAGGCGTCAACCAAGATGTCGGTCAACTACTGACCGTGATCAAAAAATAAAAAGGTTTCCGGATAAAAGTTATTTTTATCCGGAAACCTTTTTTGATTACTCAATTTTTGGATTAACCAACGATTTTAGTGCCATGTGCTTCTGTCACGTTTAATCGTTCAGTAATACCAGCAACGTTTTCCGCTGTAATGCCACCGCCTGGTAAAATGCCTAAGCGACCGTCAGCTAAACGCACTAGTTCTTGAAGACGTTCTTCATTTAACGGTGCCGTTAATGGGCCACCATGCGTTAAAATCCGTTTAACATCATGTTCAACCAACCAGTCGATTGCTTCGGCTTGGTCAGCTACTGCTAATTCGTCAAAAGCCATGTGGAAAACAACTTGCATCCCATTGGCAGCGCCAATTAGCATTTCCATTGCTTCATCATCAATCTTATTGTCAGGTGTTAAGCAACCCACAACAATCCCGTCAGCGCCTAATTCTTGTGCTGAAAAAATATCAGCTTCCATAATTTTTAATTCTTGATCGTTGTAGACAAAGTTACCACCACGGGGGCGAATCATGACCATCACTGGCACATCATGTTCATGTGCATAACGTACTGATTCAGCCATAACACCACGACTAACAGTGGTGCCGCCAACCGCTAAGTTGTCGTTTAATTCAATTCGTTTGGCACCATTACGAATGGCAGCCGGAATTTCGGTGAAATTTTCGACACAAACTTCTTTGATTAACATGGGAAAACCTCCAATTTTTATTTTAAACGTGCTTTTTAAAGCTGACTCCTGTGCTTAGTTACGCATCGCAAACGATCGACTTCGTCGCTCATTCACGACGCTAGACTAATGCTCAGAGTCAAACCGCTTTAAACGCACTTTGCACTCAAACGTGCTTTTTGAAACATATTCCTGCGCTTAACGCTATTTGCCAAACTAGCGATTCCATCGCTAATTCGTCAAATCAGGTTAATGCTCAGAATATACCCGTTTCAAACGCACTTTTATAAGAACATTGCGCCTAATACCAATACCCCTAGGATAATCCGATACCAACCGAAAACCTTGAAGTCGTTTTTCTTGATGTAACCCATCAAGAACTTGATTGAAATGATTGAAATGATGAATGAGACGACCATCCCGACCAATAAAATAATTGATTGATCACCAGTAAAGGTATTGCCTTGGTAGAAGAACTTCCCAATCTTCAAGATGCTGACCCCAATCATCGTTGGAATTGCCATGAAGAATGAGAATTCAGCCCCAACAAAACGTGATGTCCCAATTAAAATCGCCCCTAAAATCGTTGCGCCTGAACGTGATGTCCCAGGAATAATTGATAAGGCTTGGAAACACCCAATCCAAAAGGCGGTTAACCAAGGTAACGTATTTAAATCTGCAAATTTGGGTGTGCGTTGTTTATTGCGATTTTCAATAACGATAAATAAAATACCATATAAAATTAACATACTTGCGACAACCCAGTTTTGCATTAAATGTTCGTCCATCCAATCATTCAATGGGAAACCAATAATCACTGACGGAATAACCGCCAAAATAACCTTAAACCATAAAGTCCATGTTTGCTTTTGCTCTAATTGATTCTTCTGCGGTGAAAATGGGTTCAATTTATGGAAGTATAAGACGACAACGGCCAAAATCGCACCGAATTGAATGACGTAATTAAACATATCCATAAAGGCTTTTGATTCGCCCATTTTTAAAACACTACCTACTAATACTAAATGGCCCGTTGAACTAATCGGTAACCATTCCGTAAAACCTTCGACAATCCCTAAAATAATTGCCTTAATCACATTTAAAGTTAACACAATCTCCATCCCTCCATGAAACGTAGTCGTTCTCTAGTATACTAATTTCAAATCTAGAATGCGACTTAAATTAGAAGTTTAAGGTTTTTTTATTAAAATTAAACACAAAAAAAGACCGCCAAATCACGGCCTTTTGCTTATTTTTAGAGTGTTGTTTCATCAAAATCAAACTGGCGTTGCGCTAAAACAGCACTAAAATCAGCTGGCACCGGGCTTTTCACCGTAATTGTTCGTTCTTCAAATGGATGATAGAACGTCAATTGGCGGCAATGAAGTGCTTGGCGCGGCAATAAATCATCAGATTCACCGTAGAGGTTATCACCAATTAGCGAATGCCCTAGCGATGCAAAATGGACCCGAATCTGATGTGTCCGGCCTGTTAGTAACTTCAATTTAACGAGTGTGGCGCCATCACCGTGAGCGGCTTGCCAATATTCGGTCAATGACCGCTTACCACCTTCGCCGACCACCCGTCGCATGTAGAATTCTTCCGAGCGTTTAATCGGACGATCAATCCACGCATGTTGCGGTAAATCCTCGCGCATATCACCACTAGCAATTGCGATATACGTTTTTTGCAATTCTTTCGACTGTAATTGCCGATCCAACAAACTGTGCGCAAATCCATGCTTGGTAAACATCATCAAACCACTGGTATCGCGGTCCAAACGCGTGACGACATGGACTGCGAGGCTTTCAGCTTGTTCATCAATTAAATACTGCTTCACAAAATTGGCCATCGTATTATTCGGATGGTTGGGAGCCGGTAGCGAAGCGACAAAGGCTGGTTTATCAACAATCAGAAAATGATCATCCTCATAGGCAATTTTTAAATCACCCTTCACAGGAATCACGTGTTCCACCGCAACTTCTGGCGCTAGATAAACCGTCACCACATCATTTTGAACTAGTCTAATATTGGTATGGGCTTCCTGACCATTCACTAAAATCTGCCCACCTGAGAATTTAATCTTCGATAGCTGACTCCGAGAAATCTCATGTCGTCTTAAAAAATTACGTAAAATGCAGCCTTCGCTGTCTGTGTATTGCCACTCAAATTTCATGTTTTGACCCAATAAATGCATCTTCGACGCGATCCCAGAAATGGGTGTGTCGGTAACGTGCAAATTGTATTCTTTCTTTTGCAATTTTAAATTGCATTGATTCAATTGGTCGATCCTTAAACGTAAACTGATCAATCGTCACAACGTAATCGCTGGTCCGTGAGGGTTTTAAAAGTAACCACTCATCAGAAGGCAACACAATTGGTGCGGCCAGTGTTCGGTAAACACGATTATTAATCGACGCAATTTCAGTCAATTGCATCGCTTCTAATCGTGGATGCAAGACCGCCCCACCAATTGATTTTCCGTAAGCCGTTGAGCCAGTTGGTGTCGAAACACATAGGCCATCACCACGGAAACTTTCAAAAAAGTTTTCTTTGATATAAACATCGGTCCGCAAGGTTGCCGCATAACGCCGCAACGTCACTTCGTTCAACGCCAAGAAGTGTTGCACTTCGTTGGTATCGGCATAAGTAATCTTAACCTCGAGTAACGGATAACTAATACTCTGACCCAAATCTTCTTGTAAAGCGACTACTAAATCATCAACTTCAAAATCCCGCCAATCCGTATAAAAGCCCAGGTGTCCTGTATGAACCCCGATAAAGCGGATTTGATCCAGCGCATCAGCATAGCGGTGAAAAGCAGACAGTAACGTCCCATCGCCACCAACTGAAATCACCACTTCTGGTGTTTGTGCGTCCATCGTAAAACCGTTGTTAATTAACTTATTGGTTAGTTTATCAGCCACTTGTCGAGAAGAGCTGCCGTCATTGCTATATACCGTTATTCTCAATCTGGGGCATCTCCTTCAGAATCGTTTTCAGTCGCTTTTTCTAAAGCACTCTGCCACTTACCGTATGAAAAGAGCTGTTGTGCTTCTTGAATTTCTTCGCGAATTTCAGACATTTCTTTATCTAACATAAATGACGCTTCGGCTGCCCGTTTTAAACGTGCCTTCAATGTTTCAGGGAATTCCCCTTGGTATTTATAATTGAGTGAATGTTCGATCGTTGCCCAAAAATTCATCGACATTGTCCGAATCTGAATTTCTGCCAAGATTAATTTTTCACCGCTGATCAGTTGCACTGGGTATTCAACCACAATGTGATATGAGCGATAACCACTGGGTTTAACGTTTGAAACGTAGTCGCGTTCCTCGATAATCTTCATATCGGTTCGTTGGTGTAATAAGCCCACAATTTCGTGGATATCTTCTACGAACTGACACATAATCCGTAACCCAGCGATATCTTGCATATCTTGTTCCAATAAATCCTCTGTGATATACCGTCGCTGCATTTTTTCTTTGATACTATCTATCGGTTTGACCCGGCCCGTTACAAATTCGATTGGGGCATGTTCATTATTTTGTTGATATTGTTTACGCATACCACGTAATTTTATTTTCAATTCACTAACGGCTTGTTCATAAGGCATCAGGAATTTTTTCCAATTTTCGACCATAATAACCCCTCATTCAATCTGTCACATACAGCATTATTTTAACATATATTGGAAAAGAATAGATAGAATTCCTCCCAAATCAAATACAATTACAAGTTTTCAAATTTATGCTAGGATAGTCTTATTCTCAAAAGGCAGGTTATTAAATGACACAGACCATTGAACGTGAATTTAAAGTCAGTCTCACTGAACAACAATTCAATCAACTGCGGGCCGCCTATTCATGGCCGACACCTTTTACCCAGACCAATTATTACTACGAGCTACCGCAAAATGGTTTGTATCAGCAACATATGGGGTTGCGCACTCGCCTCTACCAAGAACAGGCAGAACAGACCTTAAAAGTACCCCAGACTGGTGCGACACGCACCCTACTGGAAATCACCGATACAATGCCATTAGCCACTGCACAGCAATTGATTGCGCAACAAACCATTCAGCCCGATCAGCAAATTGCTAAGTATCTAGAAACAATCGGGATTGATTGGTCACCCCTTTTCATCTGGGGTCAAGCAACCACTAAGCGTCAGGTTTTAACACTGCCTAGTGGTCGCCTAACATTAGATCAAACAACCTATCCGGATCAGACAGCTGACTATGAATTGGAACTGGAATTTGACGATATGCCACTCGCCCAACCTTTCTTCCAAGACATCGTTGCGCGTTTCAAATTAACACAAACTGCACTACTCAACAAGATTCAACGTGCTAAAAATCATCAAAGCTAATTAATTGCAAATCCAAAAAAATTTGTTAAAGTAAGACAAGAGCTTTCAATACGAGACTTAAGTTTGGGGGAACCATTTTGTTAGAAGTGTTTTTATATATTAACCCGATCGGCCAACGTTGCTTGCAATCCGAAAAGGCACTTTTAAAAATTATTGACGAGGCTGATATGAACATCCATTTCAAGTTCATACCCGTCCTCAACTTACAAAACGTTGAACGTTACATGCAATTTCAAAATTTAAATCGACGTGACTTAGACTTAAGAAATCACGTCTTTAGTACCATCTACGAAGCGGTCCTAGCTTATAAAGCAGCGACCTTCCAAGGTAACAAGAAGAGCCAAGCATTTTTAATGCAACTCCAACAAGTTTTTCAACAACCTGATACTACCCTTGATACTAAATTAGTTCTAGAAATCGCTGAAAAGGCCCACTTAGATACTGAAATGTTACTTGAAGATTGGCACAGCGATTTAACTAAACAGGTTTTTGATTCCGACCAACAACTAGCCTGTGAAATGAACATTAAGATGACACCTTCCGCAGTTGCCTTTGACTATTCTAAAGATGACTCAGAAGCCGGCTTATTAATTGAAAATTGTGACTCTTACGACCTCTTGAAAGAGGTTTGTTCTCAGGGAGTGAGTCCTGAAGACACGTACCAAAAATTACAAAAACATAAAGCTAATGTGACTAAAATCGCCTTTCGCGTACTGTCGTAATCCGTCATTCAGCACTAAATAAGCGCTCAAGATTTTAAACAGTCTTGGACGCTTATTTTTTAGCCCGCAAAGCCTGTTGCAGCCTGCAGGTTGACCAATCTCGAAAAGCTTGTTGGCCAATTAACGGTTGATTTAAGGTGGGACAAAACTGCGAAAATGTGGTTACGGGTTGCTCAGCCAGCCACCACTTTAAGCGACTTTCAAACTGATTCTGCTGATAAAGTGGTGGCACTACCGATTGATAAAAACACCAATCAGGGGCTTTTTGGAGTAACGTTCCTTGTTGGTAACAAAACTGTTGCAAGCGGACGAAGCGCTCATCACGTAGCTTTAGTCGTTGCATCAGCCGCGCTCGTTGCCAATCAATCGGCATATTTTGAATATTGATTGGTTTTAACAAACGATTTTTACTTAAAAATGCGACTAGTTGACGCGGTTTAAAGTATTGTGTCCGCCACTGATAACCTTGAAATTCAAGCGCAACGACGTGATGTTGCAAGACCCAACAGTGCAATTGCGTGCTGTAACAAACTAGATAAAAGCCCCATGCCGGGCAATAATTTAAAAAAGCCAATTGTTGCCGACTAAGATGGCGGGATTTAAAACGGAACCGATCACCAACTATCCAAGTGACCGCCAAACCACTTGCATGATACCCCTGCGTTCGTTTTAACAATTGTGTGGGCGTCAACGGACTACACTGATACTCAATCACTTGTGACTCACAATTGGGCTTTGTTAAATAAACATCGGCCCTCTGCTCAGAATTAACAACCAACTCAAAATCCGCCTGCCACCCCAGCGCATTAGCAAGTGCTGCAATCGCCACCTTACCAGTTTGATGGGCGTCACTTTCACCGCCGCCACCCACCACTTTAGTTTGATGCGCAAAATAAGGAACAGTCTGCTGACCGCCCTTGAGCTGAACAGGCTTTTGGCACCGCGGGCAAAAATACTGACCGCTTCCAAGTAAGACGGCATCTCCAGCAGACACCAACTGACCAGCAAGATTCAAAGCCATTTTCATCAAAACACCCCAAGAAAAAATACGCAAAAAAGCCAGTTGATTATTCATCAACTGGCTTTTTAATTAATCTTTAAAATAGTAACGTGTTAATTCCAAGGCGCTATTTTCCATTACTTTCTGACCATATTCACTTAAGAAATCAGCGGTGTAATTTGTTTTATGACCAAATTCATTAGCGACCGCTAAATCATCTTGGACAAACGTTTCCGTTGTATTTTCTAAGAAGAACACTAGTTGCGCGTAATATTGATGTTTGTAAACAAAAAGGGTTGAAACACCACTTTCAATGTGCAACTGTTGGGCAAGTGCAATCCAATCTTCAAATGTATCAAAGCCTAAAACAACTTGTTTAGTTGGGTTATCCGCTTGATTTAAATAAGATTCGATTTCGTCTTCTTCTTCGTCATCCTCAGAAGAGGCCGTATCCCGCTTCAATAGTTGATCCTTAATATACTCTGTAATACCGTCTTTTCCCTGAACCATTTCTGATTGTGCTTTGTTCAAATCAAGATTAGATAAATTCTTACTAATTAATAACTCTAACCCCTGTTCATTAGGTAATACTTGGAAAGTGACCGCATCATTATTAGCGAAAACGTGATCTTGATCAACTTCTTCTAGAATTGAATAGAAGAAGCGCTCGATTTTTTTATGATTACTCAATAAATCAAGGCCAGTAATGCCACGTTCTTCTAGATCATCATTTTCCAATAAAACACGAATTGTGTTTTCATCGATTTTTTCCATTCTCATGGGACAACGCCCCTTTCTATTGGGCTATTTAAATAGCCTGCACAGTATCCTACTCTTTGCTTTACCATACCAGTATCGGACACAACATTCAAGTATCAAACCATTTCCATTCAAAAAAAGATAATGATTTCGTTTGCTACTAAAAAAGTCGAGGTATCCACCTCGACTTTTTTTAGAATCCTGCCATTAATTGTGCTTGTTGTAATTCTAGTGCGCGCACTTCGCGTGGTAAGAAACGACGAATTTCATCTTCGTTGTAACCAACTTGAAGTCGTTTTTCATCCAAGATAATTGGTCGTCTTAATAGACCAGGATTTTCTTGAACAAGATCTAATAATTCATTAACAGATAAATCATCAATTTTAATATTTAGTTGTTGGAAAATCTTAGAACGTGTTGAAATAATTTCTTCAGTGCCGTCCTCAGTCATTCGCAAAATGGTTTTAATTTCATTTTTATTGAGAGGCTCCGAAAAAATATTGCGTTCTTTAAATGGAATGTTATGTTCCTTTAACCACGCACGAGCTTTACGACAAGATGTACAACTTGGTGAAGTATATAATGTAACCATATGTCTCTCTCCTTTACCTTTTATGAGAGCGGCTATGAAATAACCCATCTCCGTCTCATTCTCTCTCTTACAAGAACTTATTATACGCGAAACGACCAGTAAAAACTAGTTAATTTCCTTAATTTCTAATTAAATATTAATCTTTTCTATTAGACTAATAGTTCTATAATGTTCAATAAAAGCGTTTCAATCCACTCATATCACACTTTGAACTTATTGCCCCTTTTAAAAATTTATCCTTACCATTTAAAAAAAATTATACCAGCGTATCGTTCTCATAATATTTAACTTATTTTTTGTAAGCTAACAACAAGACCTATTCTAACCTAGTCTATTTTAATTGTCAAACCCTGTTCGGCAATTGTGACCGGAATTGTCGTGATTACTGTTTTAGCTTGTGCCAATAAAGTCTCTGGTGTGACAGCTTGTGGTAAATGCGTTAGCAATAATTGTTTAACGCCGCTAATCTGTGCAAGGTTTGCTGATTGCGTCGTCGTCATGTGCGCCATTTTTCCTGTGCGATCAGCTAAGAAGTTAGTGTCAGTCATCAATAAATCAGCACCCTGACAGAACTCAGCTAACCCTGGGAAGTAGGCCGTATCTGCTGTAAAGACTAAAACCTTGCCGGTTGTTTCTTCTTCAATTCGAACGGCAAAGGCTGGTACTGGATGTTCAGTCCGCTTAAACGTGACTTTCAATGGTCCGAGTTGCAACGTAATATCTTCTTGATAACCAAAACCTTGCGTTACATTTGGTAAGGTTAGGCTACCAAAGTGCAATGGATCTTGTAAATGCCCATAAATTGGCAATATGGGTTCTTTCTTTTGACCTGCTTGTAGTTGCCAGTAATATTGTAAAACGCCGACATCTGCGATGTGATCGTGGTGATAATGCGTCAACAAGACGGCATCTAATTGGAGTGGATCAAGTTCTTTTTCGAGTGCCAAGAGTGCGCCGCTCCCGCAATCGAGTAATAAATGATAATCGCCACTCGTTAAGAGATAACTACTTGTGCCGACCCCCGCATATGGATAACCGCCATAATAACCTAAAACTGTTAATTCCATTTTAATGAACCACCTTTCTATCTTCCTCTATAGTAGCTCACTAGCCAATTATATTGCACCCTTGTTTTTAAATATTTAGCGTTTTTTAAGCATCAAAAAAGGATTGGCATGTTAGCCAATCCTTCTTTACTATTGAATAATTTGAATGCGTTGTTGCTTAATATCTTGATAAAAGGCCGTCACACTGACGATTAAATATGGATAGAACCAGATGAAACCGATGCCGGCTGTCAAGTAGACTAACAATTCCCAGCCAATGAATGATAACCCCAATCCTAATAATTTCAACCAGTGGCCTTTTAAGATGAGTACTGACAAGGATAGTAGCATCCGCATTGAAACCTGTGGAAAATCAAATTTGATCAACACTAAGATTTGATAGTACATCAAAATTAATGGTTGCAAGAAGGTGATTGCTAGAATCACCAACAAGAATGCCAAAACAGTCGTATATTGTTTTGGATTCTGACTAATCTGCATAATATAAGGTGCCATTGATGTGATGCCATTATACGTATAACGGAAAACCCGTTGCCAGCTGATTAACTGGTGAAATGGTGCTAAACCAATAAATGTTAATGCCCAATTTAATAATTGTTGAATGAAGTTTAAGATAATCAGATGCGTATAAAACGGTGGTCGGAACAATACTAATGTATCGCTGAGACGCGTTTCTTTTTTGATTGTTAATTTATACGCCGCTAAGAAAACAGCGTTTAAAAAGACAAAATAAAATAAATAGTTGGCAAACGTATTTAACATTTGATAACCAAATGAATTTGTCTCGAATAAGCTTTGCAACAGCGTATCGGTCCCCATTTCGACTAATAGCCAGATAATCACTAAGGTTGCCATCATCTGCCAGTGGCCTTTTAATAGTTGCCGCGCAGTTGCACGATAAGTTCTTAATTGCAAAAAATTTTCCTCCGAGCTTAATATAGTACATCGTCATTTAACGGTATATTGACGATGCGATTGTAGATTTCGGCAGTTACCAGATAGAACACAAAATAAATCATAATGAAAATGCCGCACACAATATAGACTAATTGTAACCCAGGATTATCCAAAAACAAACTCAATAATCGAATCGCAAAAATCGCGTGCAAGGTCCCCAGAATAATCGGCAATAAAAAGATAATCAGAATTTGGAAATAAATCGTGCGTTTGATTTCCGAATAAGTCATGCCAATTCGTTTTAAGGTTTTATACTGCAAAATTTCTTCTTGGGCTTCTGATAATTGTTTCAGCATGATGATGCTCCCAGTTGCCAGCATGAACGTCAATGCGATAAATAAGGCAATATACATATAAAAACCAAAGTTGGCATTCGCACGGTCCTGATTAGGCTTGCGTAATAATAAATCAGCACGGACAAAACCACTTCGTTCTTCTTTAGTCGTCACTCGATAGCGTTTAAAGCCATTTTCATTTCTAACAGCTGTTAGATAGCTCCGTTTTTTCGTATCTTGTGAAAGCTTAAAAAACGACTTCATCAGTTTTTTATCGCGTCGTTGCTTAGGCGTTAGATCAAGCGCATAGACATGGTCAATAGTAGCCGGCTTGATTTGATCGTAATATTGATCTGGCACAGCAACCATATTCAGTGAGCCGTAAAAATTAACCGATACGCCATTTGGAAATAACCGCCGAAGATGAATAATGCGGAGCTGTGGTAACTCCGGTTGCTTAATCTGCAGAGGAATTCCTTGTTGATTGGCATGCGCTAACCGTTTATGATGTGGCATCTTAATCATCGTTAGCGGTAAATCAATCATCGCAATCGCCTCATTAGGCCGTAATGGCGTTGCTGGAAGCTTAAATTGTTGAGCCATCAACGCATTATATCGCGATAATGGTAAAACACCAGTAGCGCCAGCACGCGTCATTGAATCACTTAACAAGGGCGTTGCCAGTTCAAATTGGGCATCGACAATTTTATAGGTAGTCTCTGTGATTTTTTTTGGTGTAACCTGATGCGCCCGTAAAATTTGTTCGACACCCTTTTTTTGATATTTAGAATAAATAATATCTGCGGGAATATTTTCACGCAATGTCTTTTGGCTAAATGTATAGATCATCGCTGCGCTCCCCAACGCTGTAATCGTCACAGCGCTTAGAATGGTAATCATCCACAATGTTTTCGCGTTTTTCTTAAACCGATAGCTCAGATTCGTCACACTCAATAAATGTGTGCCCCGATAATAGAGTCGTTTCCAATGGCGTTCAATTCGGAGCCAAATCTGCGTATACGCTTGGAAAAAGGCAAGTGTCCCGATGACTTCAAACCACAAAATGGCACCCAAATACCCCGCATCAATACCATAGCCATAACGCCGTTCAAGTTCGGGCATCAGCACTAAAATACGTTCCGCTAAATAATAACCACTGATAATCAAAACAATGCCGATTATTCCCCAGATGGTTGTTAACCAATTAGGGCGCCGTATTTTGCGGCTAAACTCGGTTGGGTGCAATAAATCCACTAGTTGATAGCGAAAAATTAAACTACTATTTAATAGGCCAGTTAATAAGAACAGCAAACCGAAAGTAATCGTCGTCTGCTTAATAGCTCCCCAGGAGATTAAAAACGGGATTGCGACGCTGATGCCCATCATCCGTAATAGTAACATCCCAAATAACTTTGATAAAAAGATTCCGAAAAACAGACCAATCAACAGTGCAATCGTTCCGATTACTAAACTTTCGGCGAAGAATACCACACTAATCTGCAGACGCGTAACCCCCATTACACTGAGTATTCCGATTTCCTGTCGCCGTTTCTTCATAAAAAATAGATTGGCATACGCTAGGAAAAAGGCCGCAAATAAAATGATAATGATGCTGGCAATTTGAATCGTCCCACCAAAAATTAAGCGTTCACCCGCCGATTTTAGTTTAGACAACACCGGATCAGTTTTGATAGCCGTAAAACAAAAGTAAA
This sequence comes from Latilactobacillus sakei subsp. sakei DSM 20017 = JCM 1157, assembly GCF_002370355.1. Classification (NCBI taxonomy): domain Bacteria; kingdom Bacillati; phylum Bacillota; class Bacilli; order Lactobacillales; family Lactobacillaceae; genus Latilactobacillus; species Latilactobacillus sakei. Next base: position 1,007,429 of record NZ_AP017929.1, on the reverse strand, counting down.
CAACAATCGCCATAATACAGGCCATCAAGTACGCCGCGTAATCGCGGGCCCGATTAATCGTACTTCTAACGAGGAGTCGTAACAGCATTGTAGCGACCTCCCCCACCAATTGTCGCCTGCATATCAATGATTTGATTAAAGAACTGTTGTCGATCACCACTGCGGACAATCTCAGAAAATAGCTGACCGTCTTTGATGAAGAGAATCCGCCGGCAATAACTTGCCGTAAACGCATCATGCGTTACTAATAGGATTGTTGTCTTCTCCTGATGATTAATTTCCGTTAGATACCGCAAAAGTTCGGTTGCCGATTTTGAATCCAAGCTCCCTGTTGGTTCATCAGCCAACAATAAAGTAGGATTGGTAATCATCGCCCGACCACACGCGACCCGTTGCCGTTGCCCGATTGAGATTTCATCTGGATAGCGGTCTAATAGACCCCCAATCCCGAGAACTTGTGTCACTTGGGCGAGTCGCTTTTCGATTAAGGCGACGCTCATCTTATCTAACGCTAACGGTAACAAAATATTTTCCCTAACCGTCAGCGAATCCAATAAATTAAAGTCCTGAAAAATAAAGCCTAAATCATGTCGTCTAAAATTGGCTAACTTAGCCTCACGCATTTTCGTCACAACTTGATTTTTGATCATTACTTGCCCATGTGTTGGCCGATCAATCGTCGCAATCATATTTAAAAGCGTCGTTTTACCAGCACCAGAAGGTCCCATGATGCCGACGAACTCCCCTTCTTCAATCTCAAAGGAAATATTATTTAACGCATTCACCAGATTAAACCGATGGCCATAAACTTTAGAAACTTGTTGAACGGCTACCACTGTCATTTTGTCACACTCCCGAATTAACTTGCTTTACATTTTAGCAGAGTTTTACCAAAAAACCCATTTAATCAGACCTTAGTTGGTTGTCTTTTAACTTAAAAATCGGTACTATGAACTTAATTATGTCTGAGGAGCGCTTATTATGTTTGAAATTATGATTGTTGAAGATGATCCTACAATTGCTAACTTGATTGCTGAAAACTTAGAGAAATGGCAGTTAAAAGCCATTATCCCCGATGATTTCGATACCATTTTTGACCGTTTTTTAACGGATAAACCCCACTTAGTCCTACTAGATATCAATTTACCCGTCTATGACGGTTTCTATTGGTGTCGTAAAATTCGTGAAGTTTCTAAAGTGCCGATTATCTTCATCTCTAGCCGCAGTACTAATATGGATATGGTGATGTCAATGAACATGGGTGGCTATGATTTTGTTAACAAGCCCTTTTCAATGGAAGTCTTAATCGCTAAAATCAATGCGCTTTTACGCCGGACCTATAACTATGTCGATCAAAATACAGACGTCATCGAACATAACGGCCTTCTAATTAACTTACAAAGTGGTGGGGCTCAAGTTGGTGATACTGTCGTTGACCTCTCTAAAAATGAATATAAGTTACTCCAATTTTTGATGCGCCAACACGGTCAAATTGTCAGTCGTGAAAAACTCCTACGGGCGTTATGGGACGACGAACGTTTTGTCGATGACAATACATTAACCGTCAATATCAATCGGCTGCGTAAAAAAATCGAACAAGCCGGTTTAGAAGACTATATTCAAACTAAAATCGGCCAAGGCTACATCATCCCATAAGGAGCAATTATGACCTTTAAAAAATTTATTCGTGATCATCTATTTCACATCGTATTCTTCTTTGGTGGCATGTTTGTCTTAGACATCGTCTTATGGCTAGATCCCCATATGCGCCTGGCCAAAGAAACCTTGATGTACCTCGATTTCCTATTAACGATTTTCTTTTGCGCTTTCTTGATTGGCCTTTACCTCTACCATCGTAAATGGTTTCGAACAATTCAAATCCGCCTCAACGCTAAAGAAGATGCCCTCAATTGGCCACTAACCGGCGCTACTTCGGCTGAAAAACAGTACTTTCAAAAATACGTTAATTCGCTATTAGACTATCATCAACAAAGCATCGAACGTTTGATGCACGCTCAACAAGATCAAAAAGACTTCATTGACGGCTGGGTTCATGAAAGCAAAGTGCCACTTGCTGCAACGCAATTGTTGGTTGAATCGATTGAAGATCAAATCCCAGAGGAGAAATTTAATCAACTGACCGACGAGCTCGTACAAATCGAACACTACGTCGAACAGGTTCTCTATTATTCTCGTCTTGATAGTTTCTCTAAAGACTACTTGGTCCAAGAATATGCCTTGAAACCCCTTATTAACCAAACGATTCGTCAAAATCGGAACTATTTTATCCAAAATCGGATTCAATTCAAATTGACTGGTGAGGAGCAAACCGTACTGACAGATGCAAAATGGTTAGTCTTCATCCTGAATCAAATCGTCTCCAATGCTTTGAAGTACACGCCTCAAAACGGGCAAATTACAATTGATTTGGCGCATGATGAACAAGGTGTCTGGCTTAGTGTCAGCGATTCTGGTATCGGTATTCCCGCTGAAGATTTACCGCGCGTCTTCGATAAAGGCTTCACTGGGCAAAATGGGCGTCAATCCAATCAGCGCTCAACTGGCCTAGGCCTCTATCTCGCTAAATCGCTAAGTAACAAGCTTGGCCACGAACTTTATGCCAGCTCAACGCCCGGAAATGGTGCGACTTTCAAATTACTCTTTCCCTTTTTAAGTTACTATAATGATCCAGACGGTGAACGTTTGATGGGCAAAGAAAATCATTTTAGATAAATATAATCGGCTAGTTCCCCTTTTTGAAGGTGGTACTAGCCGATTTTTTTATTCACTGACTCATGCAACTGTTATAATAAGCACATTAACCAGCGAAAGGAACCAACGCATGCGCAAAACAATCATCTTAACCCTCGCTTCACTACTCTTGCTTACCGGCTGTGGTGTTCAAGCTAAAAAAACGACCCAATCAACCAAAAGTACGAAACAAGCAACCATCACTAACGTCAAACCAACCACAGAAAAAATCATCCAAGGTGCCACTCAAACTTGGACCTTCGGCAAAAGGGTTGGTTCACAACAAACAACCAAAGGTGTGTCTGAGCAATTAACCATCTCGCCGACCACCAGAAGCGATGCCCAAATTAACTGGACAACCGGCCAAGGTCAAATTTCTGGTAATACAGTGGTCTACAATCAAGTATCGTTTAAAACCTGGTCTCGGAAAACACGACAAAGCGTTACTAAAGAAGGTCAAGATGATCTTCACTTTATGTCGGTCACTCAAATTAACCAGACACTCAAAAAATTAGGTGCCAATTTCAAAATCGGTAGTTTAAATGATCTTATTTATCTAGAAACAAAGACTAAAACGATGGTTCTTCCTGAAGCGGTCATTGCCAAAGACGACCACCTATACACTATTAATATCGAATACATTACGACTGATCACACCCAAACCCTAGAACGTGGTGAAGTCTTCAATAGTACCGCAACCCAACAAAAAACAACGCAAGTCCCCTTAACGCAGTTAAATGGTACTTGGACTGCAACCGGCACAACGGCCAGCGCTAACGATAGCGGCAAAGTACTCGTCAAAGACGGCTACCTCTATCAACAACGCTATGACAGTTATGAACGCTCCGCAATTCAATCGCTGGCTTCCGAATCGGCCGCCGCCCTTAGAAAAAGCGCGATGTTCACCGATCAGCAAAGTTCTGCAGCCAAAGCTGGCTACCAACTCACTGGTAAATCAGTTGCCAGTGGCGATAGTATCGGGTACCTCTACCTCTTTGTTAACAATCAAAAATTAGTCCGCATTGGCGAAGGTCTTGCGACCGACTACCAAAAAACAAGCGACCAAGTCTCTGAAAAAGAGTTACCGCAACAAAGTATCACGATTTTCAAGCAGATGGATGCTAAATATCCTGGCGAGGTTGCTTCAACAATCACCACTAAAGCGGATGCTCCAATCGTCGGTATGAGCGCTAGTATCAACTATTTGACGGATGTTACTGCCGGTCAAATTACGGAAAATAAATCAGTTACAAACTAAAAAAGGAAGACGCTAAGCGTCTTCCTTTTTTATTAGGCAGCTTCTTGTTGTTCACGGGCTGCTTCTTCTTTTAATGCCATTGATGTGGCAATCTTGATAAATGGCAAGTAGATAATCGTTGAAACGAGTAAGTTAACTGCGGCTAAAACCCCGCCTTGCCAACTAACAGTTGCCATAATCCCACCGATAATTGGTGGTGTTACCCAAGGTGGCATGATGGTTGCTGCTGGCACTAACCCTGTGCTCGTTGCAAAGTAAGCAATTGTCACTAAGACCATTGGTGTCACAATATATGGAATGAATAGAATTGGATTTAATACAATTGGTAAGCCGAAAGTTAATGGTTCGTTGATATTGAAAACGCCAGGTGCGGCACTTAAGTTACCAACAACCATGTATTGTTTGTTCTTACGGCCAACTAACCAGATAGCGAAAATCAAACCTAATGTTGCGCCTGTACCACCCAAGTTAACAAATGAATCAAAGAATGGTTTGTTAACGATGTAAGGGGCTACTTTACCAGCTTTAATCGCTGTGATGTTAGCTGTAATAGCAGGTGCATTGATAGTTTGCATGAATGGTTCGATCATGTTGGCACCGTGTAACCCGAAGAACCATAAGAATGGTGTAATGAATGCTAATAATAAAGCTGAAGGATAGCTGTTTGCAAGCCCTTGGAATGGTTCTTGAACGGCTTTGTAGAATGATGTCACGATATTTTCAATACCAAAACCTAATAAAATTGTTGCGAATAATGCAAAAATAGAAATGGTAATCATTGATGGTAATAAAGCAGCAAATGATTTAGCAACTGCAGGTGGTACCCCATCAGGCATCTTGATAACCAAGTGTTTGTTACCTAATAAGCGTCTGAGGATTTCAGTTGAAATCATTGCGACAATTAAGGCCACGAATAAGCCCATTGAATCCATGCCAGCCAAGCCACCAACAGCAAAGAAAGAACCTAATGCTGTGACGCCTGATGCTAGCGGATTAACATCGTAAGACTTACCTAAGTTATAGGCAACTAGGAAAACGATGAAGACAGACAAAATAGCAAATGTCCCGCTCCAAGCGTTCCCCCCAAATTTAGTCCAAATGTAAGCTTTGTCCGCGCCGGTACCAACTGTCTTTGAGAAAACACTATTCATAAAATTGGTATATGCCGGAATTGGTAAGTTATTGAGTAAGGTCGCAAAAGCACCTAAAATCATCAACGGCATTGTTGTCACAAAGGCATCCCGAATGGCAATTAGATGTCTTTGGTTCCCAACTTTAGCAGCAACTGGTAAGAATCGTTTCTCCATGAAACTGATAAATGAATCCATAAATCTCACTCCCTGTCCTGTTATTTAAAAGCCTATATAATTGCTATTACAAGTATTATCATAACGGCTTATGTAAGCGTTGCCAAATGATAGCCATACTAAAAAGCTTAAATTAGGAAGGTTTTCACTAATAACCAAAAGAAGCACCAACTCACTTAAATCCTGAGTGATGCTTCTTTTTTAATTTATACGGTATATACCATTCTCTTAAAATAAAATGTTATTTTTTTATTAGTGATGCATCGTTAATGGACTAATTTATCCCAAATAACGGGCTTACCAGCAACCAATGATTTCGGTACATCGATAATACGTTGGTTACTGCTGCCTCTAAATTGTAAGGTTAAATCCATCTTATCTTGCATAAAGCGACCGTCCACTAGAATATCGATTTGCGATAACAATTCCAGTTTATCGGGTGACTCGAGCATTAATTCTTCCCAAGTATAACCCGTCCACGACCAAACGTCCTTAGTCTGTCCGTAGGTTTCATGGATGCGATCAACCAATGACAGGCACGTTTTTGTATTTAAGAAAGGTTCGCCCCCCAGTAACGTCAACCCTTGAACATACGGTTGGCCAAGATCATCAATGATTTGGTCCTCCAGTTCTTTGGTGTAGGGCCGGCCATATTTAAAATTCTGGGCAATTCGGTTGTAACAACCTGGGCAGGCAAATAAACAGCCACTAACATACAAACTACAACGGACACCTTCACCATCAACAAAATTAAATGGTTTGTAATCCGCAATATAATCCTGACTAAGTTCTTCAGACAACCATTCTTGTGGTGCTGGGTTCTTAGGCCCGCGTTTCGTATTTCCCATTGAACAAACTCCTCAACTCAAAATCGTTTATTGTCTTGCAACGTTATTATTATCATTACCAATCGTGATGTGCATATGTTTGACACGACTTGAAATTTCCTTATGACGGCCGTGAACCATTGGCCGTTGTTGTGGGTTACCTAAATAACCACAAGTCCGTTTAACAACGTCACACGTTGCTGGATCTGTGTTCCCACATTGTGGGCATTGGAAGCCCCGTTCAGTTGGTTTAAAGTCACCCTTAAAGCCACACTTGAAACATTGATCAATTGGCGTATTGGTGCCTAAATAGCCAACACGGTCATAAGCGTAATCCCAAACAGCTTCTAGTGCCTTAGGATTTTGACGTAGATTTGGATATTCACAATAGTGAATAAAGCCACCGGCACAATATTTAGGATAATCTTTTTCGAAGTCTAACTTTTCAAATGGGGTTGGCGCCTTGCGAACATCATAATGGAAACTATTTGTGTAGTATTCCTTGTCCGTAATGTTTTCGACAATCCCAAATTTTTGCGTGTCTTTTTGGCAGAAAGTATTCGTTAAACTTTCAGCAGGTGTGCTATAAACTGAGAAATGATAACCATATTCTTTTTCCCAATCAACACAGTGGTTATAGAGGTCCTTAACCACGTCTAACGTGAATTGCTTAGCAGTTGCATCCTTTTCCCAATCTGAGCCAAAGAAGGCTGCACCGACTTCATAGAGGCCAATATAACCCAATGAAACTGTTGCGCGTGAATTCTTGAAAACTTCATCAACACTGTCCGTTTTCTTCAAGCGTTTGCCAAAAGCACCATAACGATAAAGAATTGGGGCGTTTTCAGGTTTAGCTTCCTTAGCACGTTCCACTTTGAAGACGAGGGCTTCCTTGCAGACCTTCAAGCGTTGTTCTAAAATTTCCCAGAACTTAGCTTGGTCACCAGCAGCTTCAAGCGCAATCCGTGGCAAGTTAACTGTTACAACACCCAAGTTCATACGGCCACTGTTGACCTCTTGTCCTTGTTCGTTTTTCCAGCCTTGTAAGAAACTCCGACAACCCATTGGTGCCTTAAATGAACCTGTTAATTCAACTAACTTGTCATACATTAAAACGTCAGGGTACATCCGCTTAGTTGCACATTCAACAGCTAGTTGTTTAATATCATAGTTTGGATCAGTTGGGGCTAAGTTTAAACCGCGTTTAACAGCAAAAACGAGTTTAGGGAAAATAGCCGTTCTCTTTTCCTTACCTAAACCTTCAATTCTAATTTCTAAGATTGCTTTTTGAATGGCACGTTCCATCCAACTTGTCCCTAAACCAAAGCCAAGTGTCGTGAATGGTGTTTGGCCTTGTGATGAATATAAAGTATTGATTTCATATTCCAATGCTTGCATCGCATCATAAATATCTTTTTCAGTCTTAGTTTGTGCGTAAGCTGTTTGTTTGGCTTCGCCATCAATCCAGTTTTTAGCATCAGTTAAATGCTTATCATAGTTCTTCTGTGCAAAAGGTGCCAATAATTCATCAACTCGATCAGCTGAACAGCCACCATATTGGCTAGAAGCAACGTTGGCAATGATTTGTGACATTTGTGCCGTAGCTGTTTGAATTGAATGTGGTGCTTCAACTTCGGCGTTCCCAATCTTAAAGCCATGATTCAACATTTCTTTAAAATCGATTAAACAACAGTTCGTCATTGGACTGTATGGTTGGTAATCCAAATCGTGCCAGTGAATTTCACCTTTTAGATGCGCATTGGCAACCTTAGGTGGCAACATCTTAAGGCCCATTGCCTTAGCGACGGTGCCGGCCGTTAAGTCCCGTTGTGTGTTAAACACTTGGCTATCCTTATTGGCATTTTCATTGACTACGGTTTGATCCTTAGCCAATAATTTTTGAATCGTAAAGTTAATATCAGTTGCTTTATTGCGGGCAAAATCCCGTTGTGTCCGATAATTAATATATTCCTGGGCGATGTCATATTGATGATGTTCTAATAGTTTGTGTTCAACAATATTTTGAATTTCATAGATTTTAACGTCTTTATCAAACCGCGCACCGACTTCGCTCACGACGTCGGTTGCCACTGAATTTAAAATTTGATAATCAAGTGGTTCTAATTCATCCTTAACGTTTTTAGCAGCTTTAATGACTGCTTGTTCAATTTTATCCGCTGAAAAGGGTAAAATACGTCCGTCACGTTTGACGACTTTAATCTCTAAATCCATTTTTGGGTCTTGTTCTTCACGTATTTCCAACATTGCACCAGTCTCCTTAAAAAAATCACTATCCCCATCATAGACGAATTCAAGATGCCAAGCAACTATATATAGTGTATTAGACATTAAAAAAGGCGTATACCAACTGTATGTCGTATACGCCAATTGTGCACAATTTTTTCTTTCCCGCGCCCTTATCAGGATTAGCCTGACGAGGTTCAAAAAAGGATTGACAAGTTTGCTTAATTTTTTAATTTTAATGTCATCGCATTAATTGCCACGACAATTGTTGAAAGCGACATCAAGATGGCACCAATCGCTGGACTTAAAATTAAGCCCCAAGCGGCAAATAAGCCACCCGCCAATGGAATTGCTAAAATGTTGTAACCAGCTCCCCACCAAAGGTTTTGCGTCATCTTCCGACTAGTAGCATGTGCTAAATTCAAGAAATGCATGATATCGTTCGGATTACTCTTAACCAAAATCACATCTGCGGAATCAATTGCGACATCCGTGCCCGCACCAATCGCAATCCCAATATCAGCTCGCGTCAAGCTAGGGGCATCGTTGACACCATCGCCAACCATCAAGACCACTTCACCCTTTGCTTGGTAATCTTGTACAAGTGCTTCCTTATCTTCTGGCTTCAAATTGGCTTGAACTGTCATACCACCCAATTGTTGCGCCACCTTTTCGGCAACCTGTTGATTATCCCCAGTCAACATCACCGGTTGGATATGACGCTTTTTCAATGCCTTGATAAACGCCAGTGCTTCTGGTTTCAACTGATCACCTTGTGCGACCAATCCTAAGACAGTTTGACCTTGAATTAAATAACTAATGGAATTACCTTTAGCAGCCAAAGTTTCAAAGGCTGCCGTATCAAATGCGATTTGCTTTTCTTGTAGATAATCGGCCGTAACGATTTGATAAGTTTGCCCTTCAATTGCGCCTGTCAGCCCGATTCCTTGAATCGTTTGTACATTTTCAGCTTGGGGCATCGTAATTTTTTCAGCGTCATTATAAGCCAAAATCCCAGTTGCCAATGGATGACTTGAGTGTCGTTCCAAGGCACCCATATAAGCCATCAATTGAGTTTTTGACATCTCGCCAGTTGGTTGAACCGCATTGACCTTAAAAGCCCCTTGCGTCAATGTCCCTGTTTTATCCATTAAAACCATCGTAATTTGATCTGCCACTTCAATGGCTTGGCGATTACGAATTAATAAGCCGTTAGTCGCTGCAATCGCTGTACTCCGAGCAACAACTAGTGGAATCGCTAAACCAAGTGCATGTGGACAAGCGATGATGAAGACCGTCACCATTCGTTCAAACGCAGTATTTAAATCAGCTAAGAAAAACCAACTGATAAAAGCAATAATCCCAGCCACTAACGCTGCGTAGAAAAGGTATTTAGCGACCTTATCGGCCAAACCTTCGACCTTTGACTTTTCTTGTTGTGCTTGTTTGATTAACTTCATCACCTGCGCTAAATAACCACTCTCACCAGTCCCCGTGACTTTAACGGTTAATGTCCCGTCGCCATTGACTGTTCCACCAATTACTTGGTCGCCAGTCTTTTTAGCAACTGCTTTGGCTTCACCAGTCACCAATGATTCGTTGACCTGACTTTGACCATTCACCACAAGACCATCCGCTGGGACTTTTTCACCTGCTGCCACCAACACGGTTTGGCCTTCTTGTAAATCCTTCAAATCAACAGCATGTTGCTGACCATCTTGATCGAGCACTTGTGCTTGGCCGGGTAATAAGGCTGCCATCTTCTCCATCGCACTCCCAGCGCTCATAACGGCGTTCATTTCAATCCAGTGACCTAACAACATGATAACGATTAACGTTGCCAGTTCCCAGAAGAAATCCATCACGTGCGTTTGTGTTGCCAAGAAATGGTTGGCAATAAAAGCATATAAACTATAACCGTACGATACCGTAATCCCCATCGCAATCAACGTCATCATCGCTGGGTTCTTCTCGGCCAATTCGCCCTTTGCACCTTTTAAGAAAGGCGCGCCGCCGTAAAAGAATAGGAAGGTTGCCAATAAGAGGACTAACCAATCCGAACCAGGGAACGTGGTTTGAAACGGTAATTTAATCCCCATAAAAGGCGATAATATAATAATGGGAATTGTTGCGACTAATGAGACCCAGAATTTCTGTTTCAAATTACCCATATGCATCATATGTCCACCATGCATCATCATATCGCCGTGATCATGGTCCATATCATGCATATCGTGCATGTCCATTTCCCCCATCTCATGATTGTGCATCTTCATATCATCGTGTTTCATCGTTATTCCTCCTTTTCACAGTCACATTTATTTGGCAAGCAGTCGCAAGCCACTTTTTCTGGTGCAGTAGCTGCTTTGGCTGTCAGTAATTGTTGTAACTGCAAAATATCCGTCTGACTCAAAGTCGTTTGATCAATTAAAGCGGCTAATGTCTGCCCTTTTTTCATACCACACAAGTGTTCAAAAAGACTTTGTGTGGCATTTTCCATCGCTTCAATCTCAGGAACGGTTGCCGTGTAATTAAACCGCCGCCCTTCCTTTTCTGTTTTTAAGAAGCCTTTTTTAACCAAGCGGCCAATCAATGTTTTGATGGTTGAATCTTGCCAATCGCGCTTTTGTTGAAGTAAATCAATCAAGTCACGACTGTTGACTTGACCAAGTGACCAGACAACGCGCATCACTTCCCATTCGGAAGTCGTAATTTCATTTGTATTTTCTGCCATCTCGTTCACATTCTTTCGTTTACATTTGTAATCATAGGTTCAGTTTACAATCCAGAAGCACTTCTGTCAATCATTAATACTTTTGCGTACAAAAAAGGGTGTTAAGACAAAATTACTTTTGTCTTAACACCCTTTAAAAAGTTTAAGCCTAACGATCTTTCATAAAATCTTCGACTAATTTTTGATTTTCTTCGTTGCTTGTATTGACGTTAACAGCTGTTTCAACCAAATCAGTTAATTCAGTTGTATCTAAACGTTTCATCAAACTACGAACTCGTAACACAGAAGTTGCACTCATTGAGAATTCATCTAAGCCCATCCCGACAAGGAGTGGTGCCATGATTGAATCTCCGGCAGCTTCCCCACACATACCAGTCCACTTACCTTCTTTATGAGAAGCGTCAATGACGTTCTTAATAAGACGTAAGATTGCTGGATTATAAGGTTGGTAAAGGTATGAAACACGTTCGTTCATCCGATCAGCAGCCATTGTGTATTGAATCAAGTCGTTCGTCCCGATACTGAAGAAATCGACTTCTTTAGCAAATTGGTTAGCCAATACAGCGCTGGCTGGAATTTCAACCATCATCCCAACTTGTAAATCGTCAGATACAGTTTGACCTGCAGCAATTAATTTTGCTTTTTCATCTTCGAGAATCCCTTTAGCTTGACGGAATTCAGCAACAGTTGCGATCATTGGGAACATGATCCGTAACTTACCATAGTTAGAAGCACGTAATAAGGCGCGCAATTGTGTTCTGAAAATATCATCACGATCTAAACTAATCCGAATTGCTCGGTAGCCTAAGAACGGATTCATTTCTTCTGGCAATGGTAAGTAAGGTAATTTCTTATCCCCACCAATATCCATTGTCCGCACAACAACTGGTTTGCCGTCCATACCTTCTAGAACTGATTTATAAGCTTCGAACTGGTCATCTTCACTAGGTAACTCAGCTGAATCCATATATAAGAATTCTGTCCGATATAAACCGATTGCTTCAGAGCCGTTTTCAAGAACACCAGCTAAATCTTTAGGTGTTCCGATATTAGCAGCAACCGTAAATGTTTTGCCGTCTTTAGTGACAGACTTTTCATTCTTTAGTTTTTCCCATTCTGCTTTTTGATCAGCAAAAGCTTGTGCCTTCACATCATATTCAGCAATATCAGCATCTGTAGGATCTAAAACAACATCACCATTAATACCATCGACAATTAATAAGTCGCCAGCTTTAACATCTTGTGTGACTGTTTCAGTCCCAACAATTGCAGGGATTTCTAAAGAACGTGCCATAATGGCAGAATGTGACGTCCGACCACCAACATCAGTTACAAAAGCCTTAACGAATTTACCGTTTAATTGGGCTGTGTCACTAGGTGTCAAGTCATGAGCAATCACAATTACTTCTTCATCAATTAATGCTGGGTTAGGGAGTGTTACCCCTAATAAATGACTGAGAACTCGCTTCGTAACATCTTTGATGTCAGCAGCACGTTCTTGCATGTATGCGTTATCAGTCATAGCCTCAAAAGTGGCCACGAATAAATCCGCGACCTCTTTCAACGCTTGCTCAGCATTAACCTTGTCATCATTGATTTTACCTTCGATAGCGCCGGTAAATTCTGGGTCTGCTAAAATCATCATGTGAGCGTCAAAAACTTGTGCTTCTTCTCCTAATGATTCAGCAGCAATCTTCCGAATGGTCTCTAGATCACTCGTAGAATCTTGTAAGGCCTTATGCAAACGATTAATCTCTTTTTCTGAATCTGAAATAGTTGATTTCGAAAATGACAAATCGGGTTGCACTAACATGTAGGCTTTCGCAGTAGCGATACCATCACTGGCAGCAATCCCTTTTAGTTTAGTCATTATTCAGATAAACCTTCCTTTTTCATTGTTTCTTCGATTGCGTTGATTGCGTCTGCTTCATCAGCACCTTCAGCAGAAATTGTAACGTCTGCGCCTTGGCCAACACCAAGTGACATAACGCCCATGATTGATTTCAAGTTTACAGATTTACCTTTGTATTCTAAGTTGACATCTGAGTTAAATTTGCTTGCTGTTTGTACCAATAATGTAGCTGGACGTGCGTGGATACCTGTGTCTGCTACTACGTGAAAATCGCGTTTTTCCATGTTAATCGATCCCCTTTTATCTAATTATAGATTTATTTTGGCCGAAATAAGTAGTCACTGATGGTGTCTACCCTTTCGAATATTAAGATTACCATTTTTTGAAAAATACTACAACAGTTTCGCTAACAAAATTAATGATAGTCTACACTATACCGCTTTCAGCGCAGCGATAAATCACTTGTCCATTTCGTTGGGCAGCGCCTACAATTTCTTTTCGGTGATCATAATTGACCCATACTTTCTGAAAGTCTAAAAACTCATCATGTTCAACGACAATGGTTTCTTTTTCGTGATTTAACAAGGCATCCATCTCCGCTAAAAAATCTCTTGCCATCTGAATCACTCCTTTATCACGTCTAGATAATTATTTTTAATGACCCTCTTTTCATTTATCAAGTAGCGTCACTGCCTCCAATTGTACGCAATTTTGACCCACAAATAAAGTTTTATTTTCGAGTTCGATTACTTGCAACTTTTTTTAGAGATGATTATAATTTATTCAAGGTCAAAGATAGTCAAACAAACTTTGACGTTACATTTAATAGGCGAAAGGTTGTGACAGATTAAATGCTTTGTCAAAATTGTCAAAAAAATCCAGCAACAATCCATCTCTACACTAGCGTCAATGGTCAAAACCAAGCCATTAACCTTTGTCAAAACTGTTATCAAGCACTAAAGCAACAAGGAATGAGTAGTCAATATAATGATCCCTTTGGTTTTAGTAATCTTGATGAACTCTTCAATGCAATCAACAATCCAAACGCTGAACGCAATGCTGCTAACCAAGGCCCCCAAACACAAGGTGGCCGTAATGGCGGCGGTAACAACGGTCAAAATGGTGAAAGTCTACTCAGCCAATTTGGTGTGAACCTCACCAACCTTGCTAAGGGTGGTCAAATTGATCCGGTGATTGGTCGCGATAAGGAAATCGCGCGCGTCATCGAAATTCTCAATCGGCGTACCAAGAATAATCCAGTCTTAATTGGTGAAGCCGGCGTTGGTAAAACAGCCGTTGTCGAAGGTTTAGCGCAAAAAATTGCCGATGGCGACGTTCCTGCTAAATTAAAGGATCGCCAAGTGATTCGCTTGGATGTCGTTTCATTAGTACAAGGGACTGGTATTCGCGGTCAATTTGAAGAACGGATGCAACAGTTGATCACTGAGCTCAAACAAAATAAGCAGATTATCCTCTTTATTGATGAAATTCACGAAATCGTTGGCGCCGGCAATGCTGAAGGCGGCATGGATGCTGGTAACGTGTTGAAGCCAGCTCTTGCGCGTGGCGAATTACAACTCGTTGGCGCCACAACTAATAATGAATTCCGTCAGATTGAAAAAGACGCAGCCCTTGCACGTCGTCTTCAACCGGTCGCGGTCAACGAACCATCTGTTGACGAAACCGTTCTAATTCTCAAAGGGCTTCAAGATAAATACGAAAGTTATCACCACGTTCACTATACGGACGAGGCGCTTAAAGCAGCAGCGGCCCTTTCTAGTCGTTATATCCAAGATCGTTATTTGCCTGATAAGGCTATCGACCTTTTGGATGAAGCAGGCTCTAAGAAAAACTTGACGATTACCTTGATGGATCCTAAGGAATTAGAAGCCAAGATTAAATCTGCAGAAGCACAAAAACAAGAAGCCCTCAAACAAGAAGATTACGAAAAAGCAGCTACCTATCGTGATCAAGTCACACAGCTCTCTGAAATGAAAGCTAATAATTCAGTTGAAAAATCCCAAGAACCAACAATCACCGAAAAGGATATGGAAAAAATTGTCGAAGAAAAAACCCATATTCCAGTTGGCGAATTAAAGGCGCAAGAACAAGCTCAACTTAAAAACTTAGCGCAAGATCTTGAAGCACGTGTCATTGGTCAAGATACCGCAGTTGATAAAGTCGCTCGTTCAATTCGTCGTAGTCGAATTGGCTTTAATAAATCCGGCCGACCAATTGGCTCCTTCCTCTTTGTTGGCCCAACCGGGGTTGGTAAAACGGAATTAGCCAAACAAATTGCCAAAGAACTCTTTGGCAGTACCGATGCGATGATTCGCTTTGATATGAGTGAATACATGGAGAAATTCAGTGTGTCAAAATTGATTGGTTCACCTCCTGGCTACGTTGGTTACGAAGAAGCCGGGCAATTAACGGAACAAGTTCGTCGGAACCCTTATAGTTTGATTCTTTTGGATGAAATCGAAAAGGCTCACCCTGACGTTATGCACATGTTCTTACAAATTCTAGATGACGGTCGTCTAACCGATTCACAAGGTCGGACTGTCAGCTTCAAAGACACAATCATTATCATGACGTCTAACGCTGGACAAACTGATGCTGAGGCTAACGTTGGTTTCGGTGCAGCTGTCGCTGGCCAAACCCATTCAATTCTCGATCAGTTAACGAACTACTTTAAACCAGAATTCTTAAATCGTTTCGACGATATTATTGAATTCCAACCATTAAGTAAAGATAATCTATTGAAGATTGTCAGCTTAATGCTTGATCAAACTAACGCGATGATTGCCGATCAAGGCCTCCACATTGCTGTGACGGATGACGCTAAATCTAAATTAGTCGATTTGGGCTACAACCCTGAAATGGGCGCTCGGCCACTACGTCGTGTCATTCAAGAACAAATTGAAGACCGCGTTGCTGATTATTATTTAGATCATCCAGAACATAAGCAATTAAAAGCGCAGTTAAATGATGATCAGATTCAAATTGTGCAAGGATAATATCAAATATTAAGATTTATTATCATATTTTAAGATTAAATCCGTGTTATATAAATCGCTTTCAGTTATACTATTAGTAGGACTTAAATGATTAGGGAGTGATTAGTATGAGACTCATTAATATTACAAATTCTTATCACCGTTTAGTAACACAACAATTAGCAACCACTAAAGCCGACTATGTGAGCGTCTATTCGCTTGGCAAAACAACAGTCCTTTTCACCCGCTCATCTAAAACGCGTGAAATTCTTCTAAAAAATGACAAGCGACATATTCAACAAGCTGAAATTGATTTTGTACTCAAGGAATTAGTAGATATTGATTCAACCGACGATGTTGAAATCCTAAACGATGGCTCATTAGTTGAGATTACCATTCCAACCCCTTCTACTACCGCCTCTTAGACGGTTGAAAGCAGGCCACTACCGATAACTTTGGTAGTGGCTTTTTGTATGCAATCAAAATAATAGCAATTCGATATGGCATATCGTATAATACCCATTAAGCTTATTGAGGGAGGATTTTACGATGCAAACTGTTCAAAAAGGGCAACAAATTATTTGTCGTTTAGAAGTTGGCGATGAACTCATCACCGAATTGAAATATTTAGCCGCTACTTTACCGGACCAATTAGGTGCCATCTCAGGAATTGGTGCCTGCAATGATGTTACTGTCAGTATTTACTCACCAGACAGCGACAGCTACGTTGAAACGCGCAGCCAAGAACAGGTTGAACTCCTATCATTGAGTGGTAACGTTGAAAATGCGGATGGTAAGATTTCAACTCACTTGCACGCCAGTTTTGCCCGCTTAGACACAAGCGTTTTTGGCGGCCATCTTGAACGCGCCGTTATTTCAAGAACTGGCGAACTCGTCATCTCAATCGTCCCCCTTGCTGTTGGGCGTATCTTGCATCAACCAACCCAATTACAAGTACTCGATTTATCATAAAAGATGATTAAAAGGGATTAAGGCAAATAAAATTTTTGCCCTAATCCCTTTTTTTGCTAGCCAAATTAGTCAGCGGATAATGATGCCCTCTAAGGTGCACGCTTTTTATTTAAAATTCTAGCCAAATTAGTAACGATTATAAACCACTCTTTTTCTAATTTATGATAGACTAGTATTAAGTAAATAACGTTCCACAAGGAGTCCGTATGAATTTTATTAACCTGATTCAATCGTTATTTAGACGGCGGCCAAAGCGCCCAACCATTCAACCAGAGACGCACTTTAATCAAGCTACTCCTGAACCAGAAAACACAAATCAATTCTTCGAGACAGCTGATCAATTTGAAAAAGAACCCCAAGCGCAGCAAACTGAACATTTTGTCACAACACCTGTCCAACCACGCAAAAGTTCAGTGACGATCCACTACCTCAACCAAAATCGAATTCCACTGCGGCCTTCGATTACACTTTCTGGAGTAGTTGGCGCTACGCTTGATTTACCGTGGTTAAAATTTCCTGGCTACTATTTAGCCGAAATTACAAATTTAAAACAACATTTCCATGAAGACCCCACTAACATTTGGCTTTTTTATAAACCCCAATTAGCGGCACCAGTCATGGTACTTCATCAAGATTTAGAAGGTGGTTTGCTGATCAAACCCCAATTTTTACTTGGCGCTTTGAATGAACACTATCAAGCTAACCCGTTAGAAGGCGGTGTGAACTTCATCTATCGCACTTCTAGTAATCAAACAGGACGTTTTAGTGCTGAAACGCAGCTAGTACGGTTCCAATATGATCCACTTAATCTAAAATACAGCGATGCCCCTGATCAACCGTTTATTGAATTAACCGCATCGGTTGACACTTACAAACGGCCGACAGAAGAAGCACTCACAACGACCCGCTTACCTAAGAATGCAATTTGGAAAATTTATAGTTGTGCAACAGCTACCTCTGGTCAACAATGGTTCAACCTCGGTAGTTTTTGGATTTCACCCAAGCATTATGAACTCCATGCAACTAACCCTAAGGCAACGGTCGATTACCAAGTCCCCAAGTTTACCAATCAATATACGGTTATTGAAACCACACCGCTTAATTTAGATGCGACTTTGAATAACACAACGGCAACGTTATGGGCCGCGCCTTACGAAAAACCGGCTACCTATCGCCTTGCTTTGAAGACTCGCGTGCACGTCAAGCAAGTGATTGCGCTCGACAATCTCAGTCGGTGGTGTGAACTTGAAGGTGGGCAGTGGCTATTAGAATCACTACTAACATTTGACTAAAAAAACATTTTTCAACGCTATATAAAAAGAGGTCTTCTGACAAAATCGATTTTGTCAGAAGACCTCTTTTTGATTGTTTAAAAACGTGCTTAGCCACTAGGAATGCATGCTCTTATAATTTAGCTGTTAATTTAACTTCTGGGTACTTATCTTGGAACCAGCGTTCTGCAAATTTATTTTCAAATAAGAAGAGTGGTTGGTCGTGAATATCTTTCACCAGCAAGTTCCGTGATGATGACATACTTTGATCTAATTTTTCAGGATCAATCCAACGAGCTGTTCGTGAGCCGATTGGTTCCATAATCACTTCAGAATTATATTCATGTTGCATCCGATATTGGAAAACTTCAAATTGTAATTGACCAACAGCACCTAGAATATAGTCGCTTGTTGTGTATGTCTTGTACAATTGGATGGCCCCTTCTTGAACCAATTGTTGAATCCCTTTATGGAATGATTTTTGCTTCATTACGTTTTTAGCAGTGACGCGCATAAATAATTCTGGTGTAAATTGTGGCAGTTTTTCAAACGAGATTGCTTCTTTACCAGTATGAATCGTATCACCGATTTGGAAGTTCCCTGTATCATACAACCCGACAATATCACCGGCAACCGCACTCGTTACTTGTTCACGAGCATCAGCCATAAATTCAGTTGAGTTATTCAACCGCATCTTCTTACCAGTCCGCGTCAACGTCACGTCAATCCCGCGTTGGAATTCACCTGAACAAACCCGTACAAAGGCAATTCGATCACGATGGGCTGGATTCATGTTAGCTTGAATCTTGAAGATGAACCCTGAGAAATCTTCATTCGTTGGTTCAACTTGTGTTTCTTCTTGTGTTTGATGAGCTTCTGGTGCTGGTGCCATATCAACAAAGGCTTCTAAGAAAGTCTTAACGCCAAAGTTTGTTAAGGCTGAACCAAAGAAGATTGGTGTTTGATCACCAGTAGCAATTTTAGCGGGATCGTAAGCATTACCCGCTTCACCGATTAATTCGATGTCATCTAGTGCTTGTGTGTAAACAGAATCTTCCTTCAAAGGATTATCGCCAGCAATCTTGCCTTCTTCATCTAAAGCAAGATAAGGATTGGCTTCATCTTCTGGCCGATACATTTCGATTCGTTTGTTAGCAATATCATATAGGCCACGTAAATCTTTACCCATCCCGATTGGCCAGTTCATAGCACAACCTTCGATATCCAATAATTCTTCTAATTCAGCAATTAAATCGAGTGGTTCGCGACCATCACGATCCAATTTATTCATGAATGTGAAAATTGGAATACCACGCATCTTGCAGACTTTAAATAATTTCTTAGTTTGGGGTTCGATCCCTTTAGCAGAATCAATTACCATGACAGCGGCATCCACCGCCATCAATGTCCGGTAAGTATCTTCTGAGAAATCCTCATGCCCTGGCGTATCTAAGATGTTAATCCGTTTACCAGCGTAATCGAACTGCATCACAGAACTTGTAACGGAAATCCCACGTTGCTTTTCAATATCCATCCAGTCAGATTTCGCAAACTGGCCACTCTTCTTCCCTTTAACGGTTCCGGCTTGACGAATCACGCCCCCGAATAATAAGAGTTGTTCAGTAATTGTTGTTTTCCCAGCATCCGGATGGGAAATAATTGCAAAAGTCCGCCGGCGTTCAACAGCCGTTTTTAATTCAGTTGGTGTCATTGTTAAATCCTCTCTTTAGTGCCAAAGTCATTAGGCCTCAGACGCATCATCTTTTGCAGCGACCGTCGTTGGTAATGTTAGTTTCAAATCTAATAAACGTGAACCGACTACCGAACCAGTTGTTAAAACAATGCCGTTCGGTAAATCGATTGATTCTGGATGACCACTGACAGGAATTGCACCAATCTCAGTAATCATAAACCCAGCAATCGTATCAACATCAGCGATTTGAATATCCGTCTGAAAGGCATCATTAAATTCATTAATTGGCATCCGGCCCATTGCCTTGTAGTGGGTCTCGTCAATCTTCTGATACAACACATCCGCCTTATCGGATTCATCTTCAATCTCGCCAACGATCTCTTCTAATAAATCTTCAATTGTGACTAGCCCAACAACGCCACCATATTCATCTAACAAGATGGCCATCTGGAGTTGAGTGCGTTTCATTTCGAATAATAAGTCATCAATCACAATTGTTTCAGGTACAAACAAGGGTTCTTTCATGACTGTTTCCAATTGTGTTTCTGAGAAGCCCTTCTCACGTGCTTCTCTTAGTAGGTTCTTGATGTGAACAATCCCTACAATTTGATCTTTATCATCCCGATAAACTGGGATTCGTGAAAATGGTTGTGCTAAAATAGCATCAATATTTTGGTCATTGTCCGCACAGATATCCACCATGAAGGCGTCCGTTCTGGGAACCATGACCTCTCTGGCCATCTTCTTATTAAGGGTAATAATCCCTTCTAACATTTCGTACTCGTCAGATTCTAAAACCCCTGCACTTTTCCCTGATTCGATCATATGAACCATCTCTTCACGGGTTAGTTTGGGTTCTGTCTCAGAAAAATCAATTGGCGTTAACTTCATCAAAACCGTCGTTGACGCTGATAGCAACCAAACGAATGGTCGCAATAAAACGCCAATGAAGCGAATCGGTTGAACTGCCGCCTTGGCAATCGCTTCTGAGCGATGCAGGGCAACTTGTTTGGGATATAATTCCCCAAAAACAAGTGAGATATAGGATAAGACAATCGTCACAATTAATACGGCTGCTTCCTTCGTCCAAGCCGCATTTCCTAAAAGGGGTGCTAATCTACCCGCAATGGTTGTGGCAGCACTCGCTGAAGATAAGAAACCAGCAAACGTAATGGCAACTTGGATCGTTGCTAAGAAATTATTGGAGTGGTTTAAAACCTCCACTAATAAGCGCGCCTTCTTATCGCCATTTTCTGCTTGGTTCTCCATCTTCGTGCGACTTAGTGATACTAGCGCAATTTCTGCCGCGGCAAAAAAAGCATTCACT
The DNA here is from genome assembly GCF_002370355.1 of Latilactobacillus sakei subsp. sakei DSM 20017 = JCM 1157. NCBI lineage: Bacteria > Bacillati > Bacillota > Bacilli > Lactobacillales > Lactobacillaceae > Latilactobacillus > Latilactobacillus sakei. The sequence continues at coordinate 986,197 of NZ_AP017929.1, read as the reverse complement.
AAGGTTAAAATTAAAATCAACAGTAACTGTCCCCACACCGGACTTCCAGGGTCAGGATTCATCGTCACATCCACTACCTTTCATCTTATAAATTATCGTATTGAGCCGATTAAGACCTACTATGCAGTATAGCATAGTCAAAAATGGAAATTCAACCCAGTAAGAGTCGTTAAAATCGCCTTCAAATCAGTCTTGTGCGATTATAATTTAGTCGCTTTATCGACTTTAGTGCGTAAAGCTTGAATATCGTATAAATAAACAACGACTGTTTTGGTAACGGCATAAAACGGAATTGCTAAAATCATCCCCAAAATACCGTAGATATTGCCGGCAACTAACAAGATAATGATAATCGTTAATGGGTGAATATCTAGGGAACGGCCAATCACATTAGGGTAAATCAAGTTCCCATCAATTTGTTGCACAATAACTACTACGACAATCACCATGATTGTTTTCGGAATTGAAATTGATAAACTAATAATTAAAGCAGGTGCAATCCCAATATAAGGACCAAGATATGGAATAATGTTGGAAACACCGGCGATAAAGCCCAATAAGTAGGCATATGGCATCCCAATAATCAGGTAACCAATAAAGGTGAAAACACCGACGAATAGACATTCTAGCGCCTGTCCGCCGATATAAGCTGAAATGGTTGCACCCATCTTACGTAATAAATCAGCGACTTGATCGTTATAACGATCTGGTAACATCTTTTGAATATTTGGAATGAGTCGATGACCGTCTTTTAACATATAAAAGAGCATGATTGGTACGGTAAAGACACCAATTGTCACACTCGTCACGGCCCCAATCATGCTGCCGAAACCACTGGTGAAACTCTTCATGATGTTTTCAGCAATCTTAGAAGGTTTTAAGTCTAATTGGTTAACGTATTTATTAACATCGATATTCTTCAAATGCGGATTTGTTGAGATCTTATCAATCATATCCTGCAAGCGATGCACATAATCTGGTAGATTCGTTACCACTTGTGTTACTTGATGGATTAATTGCGGAATCGCTAAGGCTACAATGAAGATAATCCCACCGAAAAAGACGATGAAAATAATCGCAATTGCCCATTTCCGTGATATTTTTAGCTTCCCCAGTAAATTAATCAATGGATTAAATAGGTAGAACAATAACCCTGCCCCAATGATTGGCCCAAACAAGGTTGAAATAAAGGTCCCTATTGGATCAAATAAGAAACTAATTTTAGTACAAACAAAAATTAAAACGGCCAAGATTAATAATTCAGTTGACCAAAACAACAATTTTGATTGACGCAAACGCTCAAACATAAACATTCCTCCACTTGACTTCATCGAAAATAACGCCTAATTGTGCTATTATAAACACAAAGATTATTTTTATTGTACCAAATTTCATTGTAAAGCTACATAAATTCAAACGATTGGTGGTTTTTTCATGCAAATTAAACAAACACGTGATTTAACAAGTCCTTACTATCAAGATGGTCTCGCTATTCGCCAAGCGGTTTTTGTCGCTGAACAAAAGGTCCCCGCTGAAATGGAAATCGATGAATTTGAAGACCAAGCACTCTACTTCACAGGTTATCTAGATGAACAACCTGTTGCCACATTACGCGTATTGACCGAGGACGACTTTTATCACGTGCAACGGGTCGCTACAATGAAAGCTTACCGGCACCAAGGGCTTGGATTAGAGCTAATGCAAGCAGCTGAAGCATCCGCAAAAAAAGCCGGTCATAAAGGCCTTATTTTAAACGCTCAAGTCACAGCCGTCCCATTTTATGAACGCTTAGGCTACCAAGCAACTAACAAGGAACGTTTCTTGGATGCCGGTATTTTACATCAAGAAATGATTAAGATCATATAAACCGTTGGCATTCTTACAATCTTTAACCTATAATAAATATTAAAGTCTGACCCTGTTTTCAAAGAGAGGTTTATTATGTCTAAACAAAAAACATTTTTCGTTAATCTATTTTTTTCGTTATCCCTTATTTGTTAGTTGTTACAATTGCTGCCATCGCTTATGACAGTTTGGTTGTGCATAGCGCTACTTGGGATCGTACAATTTTTGGCGGTCTCGTCGGCGCAACACTGATCCTCTTTACAAAAGTACCGCTTGAACGGCCACTAACAATTATGACTGAACAAACTAAGAATCCTGTTATGCATGCTATTTTGAACTTCTTCATTATCAGTCGTTCAACTGCTTATAAAATTGGCAACTTCGTTTTAGATTTCGTACTCTTTTGCCTAGCAACGTATCTACTAAGAGACTTTCTTTCCATCCAAATTATCTCTGGTAGCTTACTCGGTTGGTGTGTTATCGCAATTTTTGCTTCAATTAGCATCGCAACAGCCCTCGGTTTCAAGACACTAACAATTCAACAAGACACATCGGTAGAAAACGATTAGCGTGCTAGTCAAGGCGCTTTGGTTTTGAACATAATTTTCCCAACCATCCTTCTTCAGGGTGGTTTTTTTGTGCGCTAATCAGTTAATTTTACAAGCCTTTTGGCAACTTGTTACACTTAATCATAAATAGCTATGAAGGAGATGAGTGCCATCAAAACGATTGCTATTATGGTAGCTGCTGACGAGCAATACGCCGATCAGCTGTTACTGACACTTAAATCGATTCGAGAACATTGTGCTTTAGAAACGGCTGTTGATTTATTTGTCTTGAGTAGCGACCTCTCCCACGCAACTAAGTCCGCCGTCAATCGCTTAATGACGCTACCTCACCATGTCTCATTTATTGCCATTAATCCCCGTCGCATCAAAAATTTCCCAGGAAATAATCATTTTGACCAAACTGCCTATTATCGAATTCTAGCACCACAAATCCTCCTCGCTAGACATATTGAGCGAGTACTCTATCTTGATCTCGACACACTCATCCGAACCGATTTAACGCCTTTATACGACAGTGATTTAGAGGGGAATATTATCGGTGCGGTCATTGACCCTGGTAAAGCACTGACCTTAAAAAGACTTGGTGTTCCCCAATCGCAAGCCAATAATATCTATTTTAATGCCGGCGTTTTGATAATCGATACCATGCTTTGGGAAACACACCATATCAGCCAAAAAATTCTTGCGATGCTAGTGCCTTACCCTGGGCGCCGTGTTAATGATATCCAAGATGCGCTGAATGTCGTTTTGGCGGGACGGACTAAGTTATTGGCTCCCAAGTGGAACGTTCAAAATGCCATTTTATTTAAAACCTATGAGCCAATTAATAATGAGTACAGTCAACTCTTTAAACAGGCAATTACGGCTCCTAAAATCATTCACTTCACCACTGAGAAAAAACCATGGGAAGTCTTTTTAGAGCATCCTTATATGTCCGAATATCAGGTCTATTTATCACAACTACCTGCTGACAAACGTGATCAAATCAATATTGTTTCTGCGGCTAATTCTAATTTTGTGGAACCCCTCGCGATTTTATACGCCTCAATTCTGAATAATAACGATGATAACCGCCATTATGCCTTTTTTGTTTTAAGCGATCAGCTAACTGCTCGCGATCAGGCAACCTTGCGCCAAATCACTGAAAGTTTTAATGCCGAATTAACCTTTATTGAAGTTAACGAAACACCACTAACGGCGGTCATTCAAGATGAACAAGTTTTAAAAACTGCTTATTACCGATTACTGATTCCTAATCTACTACCCGAGATCGAACGCGTGCTCTATTTAGATTGTGATACACTATGTCTGGAAAATCTCGCGCGTCTGTGGGACGTTGAATTGGGTAACATACCAGTAGCCGCTGTTGAAGATGCCGGCTTCCATAATCGATTGGCTCAAATGGCAATTGACTACAAAAGTATTCGCTACTTCAATGCCGGTGTTTTATTGATGAACCTAACCATCTGGCGCCAACAAAAAATAACGGAACAAATTTTGACCTTCATTAAAGAATACCCTCAAAAATTACGATTTCACGACCAAGATGCCTTAAATGCGATTTTACATGATCGTTGGATTCACTTACACCCCAAATGGAACGTCCAAACTAGCATTTTGATGGACTTTATCGTTGCACCGACCGAACGGATTAACCGTCAATTTCTAAGTGCGCAAAAAGAACCGGGACTCATTCATTTTTGTGGCTCAGAAAAACCCTGGGATAAAAGTTCAACCCATCCTTATACACCTCAGTATCGCTTTTATAAAAGCCGCTTTTTAGAAAATAACAATCCGGTGCCTTTTAGAGCAAACACCACTTTTGATGAATATCATTCTTAAAAGAAAGCAAAAAAAGAAGACCGCACAATCTGTGCGGTCTTCTTTTGCTATTAAGACTAAATAGTGTTCTAACGGTGGTGAGCCAATTCTTGATATCGGTTATACCAGATATCAATATATTCCTTCGAAAATGGCCCTTTGCCATTGTTGATCCAATCTACCAAAACTTTGACATTGGCTTTCAATATCCGATCAGTTTCGGCAGAATAGTGCCACTTCGCACTATGCGCTTCATATTCATCGACGTCTAACAAGCGTTTCTCTCCGTTTGGAAAGACCTTCACGTCTAAATCATAGTCGATATACTTCAACGCTTCTTGATCCATAACGTGTGGCGATGCCAAATTGCAATAATATGATACGCCGCCTTCGCGAATCATGGCCACAACATTAAACCAATACTTCTTATGGAAATAAATAAGTGCCGGCTCCCTCGTGACCCACTTTCTGCCGTCTGATTCTGTAACTAAGGTATGATCGTTACAACCAATGACCGCGTTCTCGCTGGTTTTTAAAACCATCGTGTCGCGCCAAGTCCGGTGTAAACTCCCATCGTGTTTATAACTTTGAATCGCTATATAGTCGCCTTCTTTAGGTGCATTCATCGACCTACCTGGCTTTCCAAGGTTATTATTCATAATCACCTATCATTATAGCAAAGACTCTCAAAATTACCTAAAACTTTCTACCGCTAAAGTGAGTCAAATCGTTGCGCCATTTTCTTTTGAACCGTTGGCATTGCAATTTCTGCTAGAGCTGCTTTTGAATACCATTCACCTGGGAAAAAGGCCAAGTCGCTGTCTTTTGCAATCGTCGCCGATAACAACGTAATCGTCCACTTCAAATGGGTAAAAACGTGCGTCACCGGTTTGACAGGCACCGGTTTTAAATGCGCTAATGTTAAACCATACGCCTCTTTGAAGTAGGCTTCAATTCGAGTCATTTGCTCTTCTGGCGTTAATAACTCAGACTCATCATCCTGTAAATCTTCTGCCATCACCAACGGATAGGTCGTTAAATTAGCCAGCAAACCTGTGCTAGGTCGCTTTTGGAATAAAAAGCCCTTTTCAGATTCAATCACAACCGCAAAAAGCGCAACCGGTTTTGGTTTAGCCTTCTTCGTTTTAACCGGATAATCCAACAACGTGCCATCTTGATAACTTCTGAAAAATGGTGCTAATTCGGTGTCCCCAACCGTTGGATTTTTGGCTGTACAAACTTGCGAACCAAAATCCATGACAGCCTGGTTGAAATCGCCAGGTCGGTCTTTGGGAATTAACGGTAAAATGGCGTCGTAAAAAATACTACGATTCTTCGGATTCGCAATATCAGCGTCAATTTTTAATAACCGACTGAAGACCCGAAAAGCATTCCCGTCGATTGCGGGAACCACTTCGCCAAAACAGATACTGGCGATGGCGCCTGCTGTATACGGGCCGATACCGGCTAATTTTTCTAACTCAGCAGATGTTTGCGGCCATTTGCCCTGATAGTCATCAACTACTTGCTTAGCCGCTTTTTGTAAATTACGCGCCCGTGAATAATAGCCTAGCCCTTCCCAAGTTTTCAAGAGCAACTCTTCTGGGGCAGCTGCTAGGTCTTCAACGGTTGGAAAAGTCGCTAAAAAGCGTTCGTAATACGGAATCACCGTTTGGACTTGCGTTTGTTGGAGCATAATTTCAGACAACCAGACCCGGTAAGGTTCTTGATTTTGACGCCAAGGTAAATCGCGACGATGTTCGTCGTACCATGCCATAAAAGCAGTCTGAAACGCATCACGTTCACTCAGTGTCATCTGATACTTCTTGGTCGTCGATGAAACGGTTGATTGCATCAATATTAAATCCTTTCCGGTAAAGTGCTTGTTGCATCTTCATCCGCCGCTCGCGCGGTTCTAATAGGCGATAACGGCGCCATTTTTTCTCGCCAAGGGCTGCCAATGCATCTGCTTCACTATCACTGTCTTCTTCAAGCGCTAATTCGTCAATAATCCGACTTAAATTATCACCACCAAAGCCCTTTTGCATCAAGCCCTGTTTAATCTTTTGTTGTTGTTCGAAGAACGAACTGTGGCGGTACTTCTTCGCTAGCTTTTGGGCAGTTGCTAAGCCGACTGTCACTTGTTCTTCGTCTGTATATAGCGTCAACGCTTGATCGATATGATTAGCACTAACCCCTTTTTGAATCAATTTTTGTCGAACCACTTTAGGCCCCTTATCTGAAGTATTAATCACCGTTCTAACATAACTGTCCGCGTAATCCTGATCATCCAAATAATGTAGTTCGCGTAATTTTGTCAAACTGGTTTCAATGCCTTCTGGCGTAATTTCATGATCACGCAAGTGTTGTGTTAATTCTTTTTCCGTTCGTAATTGGTGACTTAAATAATTCAAGGCCAGTTGATAGGCCTTGGCATTGTCGTCTTCTTTTTGAATGTCGCGTTGTAAGCTACTATCGATTTCGAGCCCTTTTGCAAGCCGAAACTTGATTAAGACACTTTCAGTCACCCCAAAGGCAAACTGCTCGTCGATAAAAATGTTATAGCGCCCTTTTTGTTTTTGTGAGGTAATTTTAGTAATCTGTGGCATCTTATTTTCTCCCGTTACGTGTCGCTTTGACATTCAGATAAATCTTAAAGCCAATCACGACTACCGCTAAAATCAGGGTGCCAATGATTAATGGCAAGCTCTTCGCTTGAAAAGCATAGATCCCAATTGCAAGGACTATCACCATCGCAATTAAAAATTGATTTCGTTCCCAAAAGTTCATCGTTATTCGCTCCTTCATGGGGAGTTAGTACTAATCCCCGGCTACTGACATACTTCTTATTTAAATGCATTTCATCAATTATATCCTCAGGACATAACCGACTTGCATCACACTCTATTTAAACGTGTTCTGCAAGTCATATCCCTCCGGTTAGCGCTGCCTGTCAAATAATCGCTAACGCAATTTTTCGCCCGGCTGTGCTAATCCTCAGGCCATAACCGACTTACATCACACTCTATAGAGTAGCATAAATCACAACGCGCAACAAAATCGAACGCTGTTAGTTTCCGATTAGAATATCCGTTTTTTCTAACCGGGTTCTGTTATAATAGGGTACAGCAAATTTCGTGCTATTTACAATTTTAACAATATAGGAGTTAATTAAATGCCAGAACAAACAACTACTAATGAAGTCGAAGTCGGCCAACGTTTCCCACTGACCATCAAGCGAATCGGGATTAACGGTGAAGGGATTGGTTATTACAAACGCAAGATTGTTTTCATCCCCGGTGCACTTCCTGAAGAAGTCGTGATTGCCGAAGTCACAACTGTTGCCCCCCGCTTCATCGAAGCTAAGGTCCACAAGATTCGTCAAGAATCACCACAACGGGTCACACCTAGAGATGCCACTTACGGTCAAGTTGGTGGGATTGAATTGGAACATCTCAGTTATCCTGGCCAACTCGCCTTTAAAAAGGATATGATGATCCAAGCCTTAGAAAAATTCAAACCACACGGCTACAATGGCTATCAAGTCACTGAAACGGTGGGCATGGAAAATCCATGGCACTACCGGAATAAAGCACAATTCCAAGTGCGTCAATTAGGTGACCATTTAGGCGCTGGGTTATACGCTCCAAGCAGTCATACTTTGATTGACCTTCCAGAATTCGCAACCCAAACTGATTTAACGATGCGGATTATCCGCACTGTTTTAAAATTAGTCGAAGACCTCGGCATTCCCGTCTTTGATGAAGAAAAGAACGCCGGCATCTTAAAAACAATCGTCGTACGTGAATCTTTCTCAACCGGTGAAGCACAACTCACCTTCATCACCAATTCACCCAAACTACCAAAGAAATATGCGCTAATTACCGCCATTCAAGCTGAATTACCCGAAGTGGTCTCAATTATGCAAAACGTCAACAAAGGGAAAAACGTCTTGGTATGGGGCGACCAAACAATGCACCTTGCCGGTCAAGAAACGATTATGGAAAACCTCAACGGCGTTCAGTTTGAATTAACTGCCCGCGCCTTTTTCCAACTCAATCCAGTTCAAACCGCTAAGATGTATAACTTGGTTAAAGAAGCACTCGATTTAACCCCTGAAGATCGCTTAGTCGATGCTTACTGTGGTGTCGGCACTATCGGATTAAGTCTTGCCAATCAAGTCGCTGAAGTGCGTGGTATGGATACAATTGCCGACTCAATCGAAGCCGCTAAACATAACGCAGAGATCAACGGGATCGACAATGTGGATTATGCCGTTGGTGCAGCTGAAGACCTCTTACCAGAATGGTTAGATAACGGCTTTGTCCCAACAGCCCTTGTTGTTGATCCACCACGGACTGGTCTTGATCCAAAATTAATCGATGCAATTCTCGACAGCCGGCCCCTTAAATTCGTTTACGTTTCATGTAACCCTTCAACGCTCGCGCGGGATCTTAAGACATTGGTTCATACCTACCAAGTTGAAAAAATCCAACCGTTAGACATGTTCCCACAAACGGCCAGAGTAGAAGCAATCGTCACAATGAGATTAAAAAGAAATCTATAAAAAATGAGTGCTATTCATAGCGGTTATACTCTGAGGACTAGCCTAATCAGGCGAATAACCGATGCAATCGGTTGTTTGACTGATGTCGCTAGCCACAAGAGTATGCTATGAATAGCACGTTATGATTTGAGTGCTTTCAAAGGTCGTTTACCGCCGAGCACTAATCTAATAACAAAAAACAAACAAGCCATCCTTTAAAATGAGGATGGCTTGTTTTAGTTTTCTTTCACTTTAGCTCTCAAAAAGAACGTCACAAGCGGATTATCACTGTCTGTTTCTAACTGATTTGTTTTTAATAATGCCGTAATTAATAACGCTAAGCCGATGACAGCCGAAATAAAGGCCCAACCGCGAGATTGCTGACTATAGCTGGATGCAAGTCCATTTAAAACCCATAAGGTAACGGCGCCCCGACCGTTTAAACCAGCATCCCGATAACGACGAATACTAAGTGCAAGTGTTGGAATAAATATTCCTACAGCGATAATTGCAAAGATGCCCAAATAAATCCAAGGATTAATACCAGCTACATGACCTTTAGTGATTAATAACTGTCCTAATAATATAAATAGTGGTATATAAAGTATTAATATTATTATTCCCATTACCCACCAATAACCTGCCCGCGTACTTCGGCCCATAAAGTCAAAATAACCTTTAAAGTAATCCCGAAATGCTGTCTTAATTGTCACTTTACCAGGTACTTCTTGAATTTCACGCATACTTTTCCCTCCAGTTAACTACTATCCATTAATTGTACCGCATATCGTCTGCAATTTGATACAATGGTAAAAACACATTGGAGGCTCATTATGAAAATTTATTTTGCAAATGCACTCTTCTCACAAGCTGATTTTGATTACAATACGCGCGTGGTTGCTGCGTTACGCCAAGCAATGCCAACCTTAGATATCTATTTGCCACAAGAAAACGCAGCGATCAATGATAAAGAAGCCTACGCTAATTCCGAAATGATTGCCCAAGCTGATACCGAACAACTGGTTGCCAGTGACCTAGTGATTGCGGTCTTAGACGGCCCTACAATTGACGTTGGGGTGGCCAGTGAAATTGGTGTCGCATACGCCCGTAACATCCCAATTGTCGGCCTTTACACAGATAGTCGGCAACAAGGCGCCACGAATTCACAAAAGGTAGCCGCTTTGCAAACCATTGCTGAAAACCAATTCCATTACCTCAATCTTTATACGGTGGGCTTAATTAAATTAAATGGCACGATTGTTAACTCAGTCGATGCTTTAATCGAAACCGTTCAAAAATACTAAGAAATAGCGGCCGTTAATGCCGCTATTTTTTTGTTTCTATTTTTAAATAAAGGCGTATGCTAGTAATCAAAAGGAGCTGATTTAATATGTATGATCAATCGACAAAAGAATATCGCTGTAATATTTGTCAACAAACAATTGCTGTCAACGAACACTGTTGGACCAATATTCAATTACCCCCTGGTCGTTTCATGAACGGTTATATGGATATTCGCGAAACCTTAAAAATTACGAACGCCCAAATAATTTGCCAAAGTTGTGCCCAACTTATCAACAAGTCAATCGATTTGGACCAGATTCGAACACAAGCCTCAGATACTAAATCATGACAATCAAAAAAGGATTCAAAGTTGATAGCTTTGAATCCCCTTTATGTCGAGGTAGATAGCTTGGTTGCTGCTTGCTGATTCTGTTGTTTACTCTGGATAATGTTACACCTCAATACTATATTCAATTGTAATTAATCGTTTGTTCTAACCTACTGCTTATCGTATTACTCGATCTAGTTTAGTCGTTTCTTGGTGATTGACTCTGCGTGCAGCTTCAGCGATAACGATTAACTTTGCGTTTGTTACTGCTACGATATTCTTTAACAGACATCAGCCTCCGATATACTCGCACTTATACGCTTTGATTTTGCAATTAAGTTGTCATTGGACCCACTTCCTAGCAATCACTCAGTGTACTTTTACCAATCTTATCTTGCGATGTGTTGTTGTGATTTTGGTTCTAAAACTTTAACAATTTGTACCTTTTGTTACTTAATAACTGACAAATACGGTGGCGCTTAACAAATGTGGTTCACTTGGTTTTGTTCTGCCAAGCTATCTTTCCTCACCATTAATATACCATCTTATGTAACCGGTTACAACTAAAACACCTCATTTTTTTGAATTAATTTCAAAAACTTTTAAAATGCTGATATAACAACGTTTTAAGCTAAAACAAAAAGACGATTCGGATAAGATTAACTTATCGAAAGCGTCTTTTTGAAACGTGCCTTATCAACCTGATTCTTGCGTTTAGCTACGTCAGTTAAATAATCGATAAAACCGATTATTTCCCTAACTAGGCTAATCCTCAGAATCATCCCGGTTGCTAAGCCACTCTATCTTGTCATATATATTCTTTCGTGGTCCTTCACGCCTTTTAGGATAATTGGGGCGTTATCCATTGTGAGGTCAATTTCGTATTCACTACCGTCTTCTGGTAGTTCCGTTTGGAATTGTGTTTCGTATTCAACCATCGTGAGTTGGCGACGGTTGGCCAATAGATCAGCATGTTTTTGCTTTGCTAATTGTTTTTCGAAACCTGGTTGTAGAATCCCTGTGAAAAATTCGCTAACAGCACCTGAGCCGTAACTGAAAAGACCGATTCGATCGCCAGCTTCTAGATTAGTTGAGTGTTCCAATAATGAGAGGAAGCCTAAATATAGTGCACCCGTATAGATATTCCCGATTTGACGACTGTACAAGGTACTTTCAGCATACCGTTCTAAGAGTTGTGCTTGTTGTGCCTCGCTGCCTTCATCTAAAATCGTCCGCAATGCTTTTAGCCCCATCTTAGTATAAGGTAAGTGGAAAGCTAAAGCCTTGAAATCAGCAATTGTCCGACCCGTTTTAGCACGGTAATCAGCCCATGTTTTTTGGAAGAATTCGATGTATTGTTCTGTTGAATATTTGCCTCGTGCAAAGGCCTCTTTAGAATAGTTTGGACGCCAGAAATCTTGAATGTCTTCACTGTGGATACTTGTTTCTGGCTCAAGAACCATCAAACGTGGTTGGGCACTGACCAACATTGCAACGGCGCCGGCACCTTGTGTCACTTCACCCGGTGTCTCTAAACCGTAGCGCGCAATATCAGAACCAATCACTAATGCCTTTTGATCCGGATGAGCCGCAACATAATCATAAGCTGTCATTAAACCAGCAGTTGCACCGTAACAAGCTTCCTTAATTTCAAAAGTCCGTGCATTGCTGAGTCCTAATAAGCGTTGAATATAGATAGCACCAGCTTTAGATTGATCAATGCCTGATTCAGTTCCTAAAATCAACAATGAAATATTGTCGCGTGATTCACCTTCTAATAAATCCAAAGCGGCGTTAGCGCCCATTGTGACACTATCTTGGCTTAATGGTGCAATCGCCATTTGATCTTGGCCAATCCCAATTGTAAATTTATCAGGGTCAACACCACGCGCGTTTGCTAACATGACAAGATCTAAATAAGTATTTGGGGTAAAAAGACCCAATTTATCAATTCCAATTTGCATAATAAACTTCCAATCTATCTGTTTTCAGCACGGATTTGACTTAATAAAGTCGTCGCTGTTTCAGTATTTAAGTGCGGTGCTTTTAATAATTGTGGTAATAACGTGGTTAACTCGCTAGCTGTCGCGCCGACTGCAATTGCGAGTGATTTAGCTTGGAGTGCCATGTGCCCTTTTTGAATCCCGTCTGAAACGAGGGCTTTCAAGGCCGCTAAATTCTGACCTAACCCGATGGCCGCAATCACACCAGCTAATTCTTCGGCCGTTTCGATGGTCAGTAAACGCTGGGCAACTTGAACTGTCGGTAAAATACCGATTGAACCACCGACAATGCCGACTGGTAATGGGACGGCAATTTGACCGCGCAGTTGATGGTCACTAGTCCACGACCAATCCGTTAAGGGTTGATAGTGGCCGGTGCGTGCGGCATAACTATGCGCACCGGCTTCAATCGCCCGCCAGTCATTACCAGTTGCCATAATCACAGCATCAATCCCGTTCATAATCCCCTTATTGTGCGTCGCAGCCCGAGCTACATCCAACTGAGCAAACTGAGTCGCATCAATCAGCCGTTGTGCCACTGCCTCACCCGTTAAGGTCGCCGTTGCTAAAGTCTCCGGATTAAGTGTCACTGAAGCTTTAACAACGGACCCAAATGCGGCGTTAGTCAAAACACTCAACAAAATAGTCCCACCTAAAGTCGCTTGTACGGCGTGAGCAATTGCTTCACAAATGGTATTCACAATATTAGCGCCCATTGCGGCTTTGGTATCAATTTCAAGATTTAATTTCAGAAAACGATTTTCAACGATGGTTGTTGTGATTTTCTGCAAACCACCACCTCGTTTGACAATTGACGGATGTGCTTTTTGAGCAACCTCTTGCAAAATAACAAAATGGTTATCCACCCATTTTACAGCATCTACTAGCTGAGGTAAATCAGTTAACACGACTTCACCAAACATCACACGCTGCCCGCTTTCGATTGTGACACCACCATTTAGGCGCATCATCTTCGCTGCGTTATTAGCCGCGGCAATCACTGATGGTTCTTCGATTGCCATCGGTACTTGATAAACCTTACCAGCTACCATAACGTCCTGCACAATGCCTAAGGGCAGATGGTATTGACCGATATAGTTTTCAATCATACTATCGGCTAATTCATCTGCTAAAGGTTGGCTTTGTGCTAAAAATTGTGCATCTTTTTCTGAAAGTTGGTTAGCTTCAACTAAACGTGCTAACCGTTCTGATTTTGACAGTTGGTAAAACTTTGGACTAGTCATTTAGCCACGCCTCGTTCAGTTGGATTTCATAAGCAATCCCTAAGCCACCACCAATACATAATGAGGCGATCCCAGTTGTTTGGTTGGTCCGTTTTAATTGGTGCAATAAGGTCGTCATAATTCGTGTGCCCGAAGCCCCGATTGGATGCCCTAAAGCAACCGCACCACCGGCAACGTTCACTTTGGCAGTGTCTAACGCTAAGCCGTTTTGAACAGCAACGCTTGAGGCTGCAAAAGCTTCATTGATTTCAAATAAATCAATATCAGCAACCGTTTGATCTTGTTTAGCCAATAATTGTTGGATGGCAGGTACTGGTGTGTAGCCCATGTAATTAGGATCCATGCCGACTTCTTGATAACCAACTAATGTTGCTTGATAAACAAGACCGAGTGCTTCTGCTTTTTCTTTAGACATCACGATCATTGCCGACGCACCATCATTGATCCCTGAAGCATTGGCCGCTGTAACGGTGCCGTCTGCTTGGAAGGCTGGTCGTAATTTGCCCATTGTTTCAAGCGTTGTATCTGGACGAATCCCTTCGTCTTGACTCACTTCAAAGGTTGCGCGTCGTTGTTGCACAGTCACGGGGACAATTTCAGCATCAAACCAGCCAGCTTGTGTTGCCTTAGCCGCTTTTTGATGTGATTCTAGAGCGAATGTATCTTGCATCAAACGTGTAATACCGTATTTGGCAGCCACATTTTCAGCCGTAATCCCCATTGGTTTATTGGTGAAGGCATCATTTAAACCTTCACTACTGATACTATCGACAACGGTTTGATCACCAAACTTACTGCCAAAACGCATCCCTTTATTCAAATAAGGTGCTTGTGACATGCTTTCAGTCCCACCAACTAAAACGACATCGGCATCGCCCATCACAATCGCACTTTGTGCAAGACGGATGGCCTTCAAACCAGAACCACAAACTTCATTCACAGTCATCGCAACGCTCGTTTGTGCTAAACCGCTATTTAATGCGATTTGACGAGCAACATTTTGTCCTGAACCAGCTTGTAAGACATTGCCAAAAATAGCTTGATCAATTTGGTCAGCTTCAATGCCAGCTGCTTGAATCGCTGCTTTAGCCGCGATTGTCCCCAAATCGACTGCGGTTAAACTGGCTAATTGACCGCCAAACTTCCCGATTGGTGTTCGTTTGGCACTCATAATAACTACTTCTTTCATAATATCCCTCTTCACTTATAAGTCTAATTATTACTATAACTAAAAATCTGGTCATTGTATGCTTAATTTACTTTTCTTTAACTAATTTTTAGGATTAATCTAAAAATTAGTTACCATTTTAACGGCCATTTGGTTTACTCATTAACGTAAGCGATTCACCGGTGACCTTACAATTAAAAATTTGGAGGTTTTCAATATGCAAACATCATGGTTAACATCAACAATTGCGTTCGAATTACAAAACGAGGCTTATCAAGACGATCATCTCATGCGGCGTTTAAGCGCCGTAAAAGAAAACGTACAAGCTGACGAAATCCAAGCAGTCGGCGAAGCCCTTGCTAGCCTACATGATGACGATCAATTCATCATGGCAGAACTCACAACCAAATCTGTGTATAACGCTAAGTAAAAAACATACCAATTCTTTAGGAGGAATTCAAGATGAAAGAACTTAATTTAGAATTTAAAACGAGTGTTAATAAGAGCAAAACATTACGCCTACGCCAAGTCAACGAATCCTTAACCCCCGAAGTAGTTAAAGCAGCGATGACCAAAATCGCTAACGCCAATCTCTTCGAAAAAGATGACGTTCAACTCTACAAAACACCAGTCGCAGCCAAGTACGTTGAACGAATTGAAACACCAATTTTTTCGGATAAATAAGACTGTGTATCAGTTGGGGATATCCTGAGAATTCACAAAAGTTCGACTATAAAACAAGCGTCCGGGACAAATTTAAATTTGTCCTGGGCGCTTTTTTTGTCTTTAGATGTTCTTTAAATTTTAAGTTGTTCGCTTGTCACCATCCTTGACTTAGGTGTACGATGACCCTTATTAAGTTATTAAGGTAGGTTTAGCATGTCACTTTCAAACACACTAACCATTGACTGGCAACAACTGTTGATTGCCATTATGCGCAACTGCGCACTATTAATTTTAATGCCACTAGGATTTGCCGCCTTATTGACGGTGATTAACCGCTCAACGAAAACGCGCTTAGCACGCTGGTGGCCCCGCTCACAGATTGTGATTGGTGGCCTAGGCACCATTATTCATGAATTGAGCCACGCGTTATTTTGTCTGATTTTCAACCATCAAATTACTGATATGCAACTACTCAATCGCAACTTAAACGATCCTAATGACCACTCCCTTGGGCACGTCGAACATCGCTACCGTTCTGGCCGTCTGTGGCCAACAATTGGTAACTTCTGGATTGGCCTAGCACCTATTTTGGGTTGTTCAGCCGCAATCTTGGGCCTCACTTGGTTACTAGCGCGCAATACGTTTCAAACCTGGGTGACGTTTGCCGGAGAACCAACTTGGCAATGGCAGGCAATCAAACCCTTATTCAGTCAACTCTTGATGACTACTAAACCGAGCTTCCTATTTATCTGGTTGATCCTCTGTGGCATGATTGCTATCGGTGGTTTTGACTTATCAAAGGCTGACTATAAAGGGATGATTCCTGGGATTATCGCCACCCTGATTGTTATTATCGGAACCACCTTCATCGCCAGTCTATTCAATTCCACTACTGGTGGCACTAGTTGGTTACTCACCATCCTGACACCATTAATGGTCATTTTAACAATCGTCGTCTTACTCTCATTGATTAGTTGGCTGATTGTCGCCGCACTACTTAAATTGACGCAAAGGAGTCGATATCATGCGCGTCATTGATTTATTACAATTACTCGCCGATACACCGCGCAACGCACTCATTTTTTTCGAAGGCTCTGATCAAAATTGGCCGATTGCCGACTTTGAACAAGATATCCACAATGAACAACCGCGTCTGTTATTACAGACGGTCGCCAAGAAACCGCATCCCCTCAAACAATGGGAATTCAGTCTCCTTTTGAATCATCGCGAATACTATCAACACTATGTCTACGTTAATCAGGATAATCAAGCTTACCCACTATTTGGCTTCCGCGTAGCCCAGAATAAAATCCTGCTCGGTTAATGTTGCCGGTCAGCCGCCAAAGCGGTTAAATACTGGTGACTCGCAACCATTTCCCGCGCATCGTTTTGATCAGCCAACTGAACTTCATAGATGTTCGTTGCTGCCGAATTTAAAACCGGCACAACCCGGCGCCAATCAATGCGGCCGGTCCCGAGTTCTAACCCATCATGTTTAAGTCCTAACGAATCCACCAGATGGTAATGGGCAATCGCTGGTTTTAGCGTCTGTAAGCTCTGAACTAACACGTCATTATCGCCATGGTACTTAATAAAACAGTGACTCGTATCAAAAGCTAACCGATAGCCCTTCGCTAAAATGGCTTGGTCCAAATCTGGATTACCGTAATAAAAGAGTGGCGAAATCGAATTTTCGAAGAATAGATGATCATGACCAATCTTGTTGAGATAGTCCATCCGCTTAAAAAGTACCTCAGCCGCTTCAGTGAGATTGCGATAACCAACTGTCAATTGCTCAACGGGTTCATCATATGAACCGTGGACTAATAATTGAACATCTTCTGCTTGAGCGAGTTGCAATAAGTCCAACGTTGACTGCCACAAAAAGCGATAGCGCGCTGGTGAACTGGCCTCACTCATCGATAACTCAAGATGACCGCCTTCAAAATTCATCGGATGGTGTAAGATAATGTGCTGCACCCCTTGGTTACGGATAAATTGAATCTTATCGCGCAGCCTTTTTAAACCAGCACTTGCGACATCTTCTTCCGTCAGATGAAATTCAAATACGCTGGGATGATATTGTAAACGATCCTTAATTTGACGGTCATTCACACCCGCCTTTAACCCTAGTTGCATAGCCTGACCTACTTTCATAATTCAACGTTAGTTTCATTTTAACACTTAGCAAAAATGCTAATCAATTATCGGCTCAGCACCAACCTCAATTCGTTTTCAATGTTTATTCATGAGATTTTTGCTATGCTTAGGTTAGTTAATAAAGGAGGTCTTTTTATGGATCGTTATGCCGTTATTTATAATCCGCATTCTGGCCAAGATCATGGCGAGTCAGTTGGTAAAAAAATTGAACAAGCCCTCGTTAAAAACCAGCAGACGGTTGAATTGATGCCTACTAAAGGCCCTAAAGATGCGACACGCTTAGCAAAAAAAGCGGCGCAAGCGCAGTTCGATATCGTAGTCGCTGTCGGTGGTGATGGCACCATCAACGAAGTCGTTAGTGGCCTAGCTACTTTAGAGCAGCCACCTTATTTAGGAATTGTTCCCGCTGGTACCGTTAATAATTTGGCCCGCGTTTTACAAATTCCGTTAGATATTGACCAAGCGATTGAAAATCTACAGCAAGGCCATCTCCAACCACTAGATGTCGGTCAAATCAATGATGACTATCTAATCAGTACGATGACGCTTGGTATTTTAGCTGACGCTGCTTTGAATGTTACCCAGAGCGAGAAACAAAAATGGGGCCCCTTGGCTTTTTTAAACGAAGGTATTCGTGTATTAGCCAAGCATCAACATTACCCTTTAACAATTGAAACCCCTCATCGTCACTGGCAAAAAGACACACAGTTCTTGCTCGTGACACTCACCAATTCCGTCGGTGGTTTTACAAAATTCAATCCCGAAGCGCAACCAGATGATGGCTATTTCCATGTATTTGTCGCTCCTAAAATGTCATTAATGCGCTCTGCTATGTTTCTCCCCTATTTTCTAACAGGCAACTTTAAGAAAATTCCTGGAATGACCTACTTTAAAGCTGATAAAATAACAATTACCACTGACAATCAAGAAAGTGTGCAAACACGCATTGATGGCGATCCTAGTACCAAATCACCGTTAAATATGCGGTTATTGCAACACAAATTACAAGTCATCACGCCTCACTAGGCTATTAAAAAAGACAAAGTCTTACGACTTTGTCTTTTTTCTATTTCGTTTCATTTTCTTGATAACGTTGATAAAGTGATTCTAAGAATTGAATTTCAGTTACATTTTGATAAGGGAGCACATAGAAATTAGCGAGACCGTATGTCACACCAACCAATAATTGCCAGAAATAAAATGAATATTGCATGATTAAGAATTCTAATTTATAGCCATGCATGATTTTACGACTCATGTTAATCGCTTCGCTAGCAGTCATTTCAGGATTTTTTTCCAATAAGACATTAGTCATTGCGTATGAGGCCCCTTTGACAACTCCCGGAATGACGAATAACAATGACCAGCAGAATTGATAGAAGGTGGTTAAAACATTTGCTTTTAACACCCGGTTCTTTTGCGCTTTTACTAAGTAGTTAAAAATTTTCAACCCATCGGCACGCTGACCTCGTAAAGTAACGATTGCGCACCACTGTAAAACGGGTTTGCGTAAACAAGCAATTAAGAATAGCACTATTAAGAGCATAATCACCACTACAAACCATAAGAAAACCGTAAATCCGGTCGGACCTTGGTCAGAGTAGAGGTTCCCCAAAATTGTCATTTCAATGGCCGTCATCATTCTGCCAAAACTCATTACCAAAAGAAATGTGACAACAATCATCCCCACCACCAACCACAAGATGGTCTTCATCCATTCGCCATAACGTCCGGATAATTTACGTTGAGCTTCCTTTTTGATGTCCGCCCGCGTCATATTTAACCCCTCGACTTGGTCTAATTGGAGTGCCATTTCTTCATCCGTTTTCAATTTTTCAAAACGGCTCTTCACACTGTCACTTGTTGCGTTTGGATTGGTCATTTGTTCGATGTTAAACCCACATTTGGGACAAAACTTAGCCCCCTCCTTGATCTCCGAACCACAATTTGGACAAAACTTCATGATTATCTTCCCCCACTACTTAATATTAATTCTCTTTTATACTACTATTATTAACTTCTTTTGAACAGGGGGTTAATTAAAATCACATATTATTCGTTTATTGTCTATTGCGCGCGTATTTTGCTTCTACCTTAACTTTATCTGCTTGCCACCACGCTTCATGATGACGATACCAGTCGATTGTCTGTTGTAACCCAACTTTAAAATCTGTTAATTGCGGTTGCCATCCGAGTTCCTCCTGGAGTTTGGTCGCGTCGATAGCATAACGTAAATCATGGCCTGGTCGATCTTGAACATGATCATATGCATCTTTGGATTGTCCCATCAATGTTAAAATCATTTCTAAAACAGCTTGATTAGTATGTTGTCCATCAGCACCAATCAAATAGGTTTCGCCCATTCGGCCCCGTGTCAAAATCGTCCAAACGGCACTAGAGTGGTCATCCGTATGAATCCAATCACGGATATTTTGGCCAGCACCATATAATTTAGGGCGCCTACCACTTAAAATATTGGTAATCTGACGCGGGATAAACTTTTCAATATGTTGATACGGCCCATAATTATTGGAACAATTGGATATCGTTGCGCGTAGCCCAAATGAGCGCACCCACGCCCGTACTAACAAATCAGAACTCGCCTTGGAAGCGGAGTACGGACTACTAGGATTATAACGTGTTTCGGGTGTAAA
This sequence comes from Latilactobacillus sakei subsp. sakei DSM 20017 = JCM 1157, assembly GCF_002370355.1. Lineage (NCBI taxonomy): Bacteria > Bacillati > Bacillota > Bacilli > Lactobacillales > Lactobacillaceae > Latilactobacillus > Latilactobacillus sakei. Next base: position 965,909 of record NZ_AP017929.1, on the reverse strand, counting down.
TTTTGCATCATCTACTAACGGTAAATCGCCGTAAACTTCATCTGTAGAAACGTGATGATACCGCACATGATATTGTCGACAGGCTTCAATTAGCGTATAGGAACCCATAATATTAGTTTGAATAAAAGGTGTTGGATCCTGCAGCGAATTATCATTATGACTTTCAGCTGCATAATGTACCACCGCATCCACCTTTTGGACTAACTGCTGAACCAATGGTGCATCACAAATATCACCGACTACCAACGTCACTCGTTCTGCTGGTAAGCCGGCTAAATTAGCCCGATTACCAGCGTACGTTAACTTATCCAAAACCGTTACATGGGCTTCTGGCTGTTGCCGGACCACATAGCGAACAAAATTAGAACCGATAAAACCGGCACCACCGGTTACAAGAATATGACGTATCATTTATCAAATCTCCCAACTACTTGTTATCACTTATCATAGCACGGACAACAAAAAAAGAGTTACCCAGTAATTTAAACCAGGTAACTCTTTAAACAGCTTTTTCTAAACATTCAATACCTTATTCAAGAAGTCCTTCGTTCTATCGTTTTGTGGGTTGCCGAAGACATCGTCTGGGGTGCCTTGTTCGACAATGTGCCCGTCTGCCATGAAGATGACACGATCAGCCACTTCTTTGGCGAAGCCCATTTCATGGGTAACAACGACCATCGTCATCCCTTCTTTGGCCAAGCGCTTCATTACTTCAAGGACGTCGCCGACCATTTCTGGATCCAGCGCTGATGTTGGTTCATCGAATAACAGAATATCGGGTTTCATCGCCAAGGCGCGCGCAATGGCGACCCGCTGTTTTTGACCACCTGAAAGTGAGCTTGGTTTGGCATCGTACTTATCAGATAAGCCGACTGTTTCCAAAAGATGTTTAGCCGTTTCTTTAGCTTCTTCTGGTGTCATTTTGCCCAGTTCAACAGGTGCTAGTGTGATATTTTCAGCAACGGTGAGATTTTTAAAGAGGTTAAAGTGTTGGAACACCATCCCAATTTTTTCCCGAATCTGGTTCAAATCGCTCTTACGATCACTAAGATTATAACCATCGACGATGATTTCGCCACTCGTTGGTTCTTCCAAACGGTTCAAACAGCGGAGAAAAGTACTCTTCCCAGAACCAGAAGGCCCAATCATAACAACCACTTCATTGTTGCCAACGGTTAAATCCAAATCCTTCAAAACTTCATTACTACCATAATTTTTAATGAGGTGGGACACTTCAATTCTATTCATTAGTTATTCATTCTCCTCTCGATATACTTCGATAACCATGTCAATAATGTAATCACAATCAAGTAAATCAACGCGATCATCCCCCAGATTTTGAAGCCTTCTAGGTTTCTAGCAATGATAATCTTGCCGGCTTGCGTTAATTCAACAATACCGATGATTGATAAGATCGAGGTATCCTTCAATGTGATGATGAATTGGTTAATAAAAGATGGCACCATAATCCGAATGCCTTGTGGTAAGATGACGCGACGCATTGCTTTGCCATATGGTAAGCCTAAACTACGGGCTGCTTCCATTTGACCAGCGCTAACGGCACCAATCCCACCTTTAACGAAGGCGGCTGTATAGGCCCCTTCATTGAACATCAGTGTAATCACACCAGCGACCATTGCGGGAATCTTTTGCCCCGTCAAACTTGGAATCCCCGTGTAGATGAATAAGGCTAAGACTAATAGTGGCAAGCCCCGGAAGATATAAATCACTGTATCCGAAACGGCCCGTGCAAATTTATTCGGTAACACGCCGAGTAAGCCGAAGAAGACACCGAAGATGGTTGCGAAGAAGATCGCGATGACCGTTAATAGTAATGTTTGACCTAAGCCATCTAAGATTGCGCCCTTATTTTCTTTTAATAAACCGAAGAAACTGTGATCAGCTTCTTTTTCGCTAGATGCTTTAGTATTTAAATATTTTGCTTGAATTTTAGCGTATTCGCCACTGGCTTTTAACTTCTTCAATCCCTTGTTGAATTTAGCAACTAACTCTGGGTTAGTGCCTTTCTTAACAGCGAATCCGTAGTCGCCGCCTTGAACTGGCTTCGTGACAATTTTCAAGCCTAAACCAGTCTTAATCCCGTATTGCATGACTGGTTCATCTTCGAAACAGGCTACTGAGTTACCGTTGACAACATCATTGTACATATTATCGGAATCGTCAAAAGTAACCGTTGTAAAGCCGTACTCTTTGGCCTTTGATTTTGCATAATCACCAGCAGCCGTCCCAGTCTTAATCGCGACCCGTTGGCCTTTCAACCCTTTTAAGCCAGTAATCTTACTGTCTTTTTTAACCGCCATGACAACGCCTGTGTGATAATAAGGATCCGCAAAATCAAATTTGGCTTTCCGTTCATCCGTAATTGTCATCCCGGCAATCACACCATCAATCTGTCCTGATTGGACCGCTTGAACGGCGGCATTAAAGCCGAGAGGTTGGATATTCACTTTGAAACCTTCTGATTTTGCGATGGCCTTCATGATATCAATATCAATCCCGACATACTTATTATCCTTATTCGCAAATTCGAACGGTGGATAAGTGACATCAGTTCCGATTTCATAAGTCTTCTCAGCCGCTTGCACTGATTGCACCTGTTGACTGCCAAATACAAACAGTCCCAGTAACAACAAACTACTCAAAAATAACGTTATTTTCTTCATTGTGAATCCTCCTCTATACCCTCTTACCGGTCATTAAAATTAAAAACTAATAAGTTTAGTTATAATGCTATACTCATAATTATAATCAAAAACACATACTTTGTCGAATTTTTATTCATTTTGTGCCTAAAAGATAAACTTTTTATTTATTCTAAATGCTAAAAAAGGCAATTAACCTACCCGGTTAACCACCTTTATTTCGAGCATTAGCCGAGTTTAACGACATCCGCCAATGCTTCATTAATTTGATGACAATAATCTTTTTGAATTTGTCGGATCTCCTGTAATTTTTCTAATATTAACGAATCGTTCTCTGTTTCAATGATTGATAACATTTTTTCAACACTTTCAGCGTATCCTCTAAAAGCTTCCTTTAACTGTTGATTAGTTTCAGTAAAATAACTTGGCGGATTAATACTTTCAATCAATTCCACAAAATGTCGCAAATTCACCAAATTCTTCTGGAAATACTTCTTCAAGGAATGCAGATTCTCATTAACCAAACATCTGCCTAATACGATATTACGGCAGGTTTGTGTGTATTCGTTAAAAACCGTATCAAATACTAATAATTTCTCAATGACCTGGTTGCAGCGCATGATATAAGTAACCGACGATAACGTTTCTGTTTGACTTAACATTTTATTATTTCTCCCCTCTATTGTTATAGAGCTTAAAGTCTTCCAAATTCTAATAGTTACCGTTATATATAATACGATAAACCGTTTATTAGCAATGTTAAGTGCTTTCTTTTTTTCTAATTTTTTACAATATAGACCATTAAGGCCATTTATATGACCGCTCGGTGTAATAGTTTACTAATACCACAAACAATAAACCACTAAATCTATCTTGCACTAGACCACTTTAATATTGATTAGCCTATTATAAAATTCAGCTCATATAAATTAAATTAAATTTTATAAATAAAATTATATTGTCAACCGTTATTTTGTCCCAATTTGGGCAGTTCGTGAATCACTTTGAGCAACATGATTCTGTTATAATAGGCTTATTAACTTGTGAGGAGTTTTTTTATGATTAAGCCGATTATGCATGATACCGAATTTTTGAGCCAGGTGGCCCTACCTGCCACAACTGCAGATACAGCAGTTATCACCGATTTAATTGATACATTACAAGCTAACACCGATCGTTGTGTCGGCATGGCTACTAATATGATTGGCGTTAATAAACGGATTATTATCGTCCAAATGGGGATTCTCCCTGTAATTATGGTCAATCCCAAGATTATCCGTCACAGCAACCCTTATCAAACTGAAGAAGGGTGCCTATCACTTGTTGGCCAACGTTCAACAAAACGGTATGAAACAATTGAAGTAAGCTATCAAGATCGCCAATTTAAAGCACAGCAACAAGCTTTTTCTGGCTGGGTAGCTCAAATTATCCAACATGAAATAGATCATTGTGAGGGCATCCTCATTTAATTCCTATTACACAGCCACTAGTCCGATTTGGTCTAGTGGCTTTTTTATATCAGGCAAATTACAAGTTTAATCCGAACAAGCCCGGAATCTTTCAATGGCAGTCTGTTGATGATGTATTTTTAATGGTCGTTGATTAATTAGTTCAAGTGCTGCTAGGATCTCATCAGTCGTTACTTGGCTAAAATTGGTCTTTTTCGGGAAGAACCAGCGTAACCGTCTATTAAAATATTCATTGGAACCTCGCTCCCATGGTGAATATGGATGGCAAAAATAAACTTTGATCTGATAATCCTGTTCTAAGGCCTGATAATTGGCAAACTCTTTACCATGATCAACAGTAATGGATTTTACTTGGGGACCGAAGGCCCCCATAAACTTGCCAAAGGCGGTGTTTAGAGCCTTAGCCGTTCTATTAGGGGCTTTGATGGCCCATAGAAGTCGGGTCTTACGTTCTACGAATGTAACCAGACATGATCGTGACTCACTTCGACTAGAAAGCACCGTATCTACTTCCCAATGACCAAAAGCTAACCGTTGATTAACAGTTGTTGGCCGTTGTTCGATGGAAGTCCCACTTGTAAATTTCCCACGATTTTCGCTCACTCGGTGCTGGCGGACATTCCGATTGGGTAGATCAGTCAATTTGAAGGGGAGCCAGCCACGATTAAGCCAATTATAAATTGACGCAGTGCTCAAGTTATAAGCGGCCGCAATGGTTTCTGGTGACCAGGTTAATCGTAAGTGATTGGTAATTAAAGTCGCTAATGCTGCCGTCAGCATCGAACGACGACCGCAATTCCGCCTTTTGCGATCTGCATCTTGCTGAGCTAATTCTGGATCATAAGGTTTAACTCGGTCCAACTCATAGCTAATCGTAGCTTTGGCGACGCCTAAGGCGTCAGCCATTACTTGGTAAGATTTATTCCCCTCATTGACCAGTTGTGCTAGTGCGCCACGTTGAAAACGTGATAAAGTAGATGTACCCAAAGTAATCACTCCCTATATTGGTTGGAATTAGCTACTACCATTGTAAGTGATTGCTTTGGGCTTTTTAATTTCTGTTCGGATTAATTATAGAATTTGCCATCACTAAAAATTTTTTTAATTAATTTAAATTAATTAAAAAATTAAATTCGGATATTATACTATTTGCCGTCTAAAAAATCAGCTTAGTTCTAGCATTTAATTTAATTTATTTTCGAAACAAAAATTACCGTTGCGACATTTATATTAACCGTTCAAGTAATTAGCGCTTTTAACAATCGTCTTTTAACGCCATATTAATGACTTAAAAGGGCATAATAATAGCCATTTTTGGTAAAAACGTGACAGGTTAAAGATGCTATTTTATTAAGAATAGTGATAGAATATTAAATAATCAAGTAATATAAGGAGCACTTTTAATGTTAAATATTGCATTTTGTGACGATAATCAGTGTTTTCTAAAAAAATCACTCAAGAAATCGATCGATCATTAGCCATCAAAGCAACTTATCAGACTTTTACAAATGCAACCGACCTACTCGATGCCTTTAAACCCGGTGTATTCGACGCCCTTTTTATCGACATTTATATGCCCAAAATTAATGGTAAAATGTTAGCCCACAAAATTCGCAATCTTGATAAGCGGGTAAAAATTATTTTTGTCACCCGTTATGAACAAGAAATTCTAAATACCCTGCAATATGATATCTATGATTTTCTACCTAAAGATCATCTCAGTGAGCGCATTGATAATTTGCTGGCACGGCTGAGTCGCTCTGTGGCTTTTGAAAATAGCAAATATCTTAGACTGAAACTACGCGAAACAACTGGTGAAGAACTCTATAAAAAAGTCTATCTTGATGACATTATTTACGTTCAATCACTCAATCGGAAGGTTTATCTCCATCTGGCCGATCAAACCCAATTTGAACTTATCGGTTATACCTTCCAAGAAATAACAGATTCGCTAGTTGAAAAGGGATTTCTGAGGACACATCGGAAATTCTCCGTTAATCCAATTTTTATTAATGAAATTAAAAACACCAGCATCCTAATGGATAATGGTGAAGAACTAGATTTAAGCCGTCGACGAAAAAAAGAAGTTCAAGAAGCATTTATATGCGGTATACGGGGGATTCTCAGTGACTAATCTAATTATCTACGTTACACCGACTGTGATTGAAGTGACCATCCTTTATGTACTATTGATTTTATTTTTAAATACGCGTTTTATTCAACGAAGCCGGGCGATTGCTGTGCTAATCACACTCATTGCGATAGATTCATACCTTACTATTTTTATCTCTGAATCAATACCATATATCCGTGCACTGCTAATCCCCATCGCTGTCAGCCTTTCATCAATATTACTATTTAAAGATAAAATAATTAAAATCTTTTACTTTGTTGCATTAGGTTACTATTTTGTTTATTTCTCTGATATTTTTTCTGGGTTAATACTCTCCAACCTTCTCAATAAAAATATCCTACAAGTTATCGACGTTACAGATTTTTATGGCATCCTATTCTATATTCTGACGAAGTCGATCATGTTGCTTCTAATTTATGGCTACTACCACTTTTTCAATAAACTGAATTTAAATATCTCATATCACTATTTGATGATTATGAATTGTATTTTAATCATTGGTGCCATCCTAATTGACAATTTCATGTCCATCATCAGTGGCAACTTACAACTTAACAATACGGGCCCGTTATCCCATAAAATACTAATTATGGTTATTTTACTCAATATCACTATCTGCTTAACGATTTACCTATTTTCACAACTAAGCCTCTACTATCAAAATCGTGAATTTGAACTTAACCTTCAAGCGACTTCTACTGTCTTAAAAAACGAAATTAAAATTCAAAATAAAAAAGAACTTGAACTCAGTCATATGCGGCATGACTTTAAAGAAAACATTATGTCAATCAAATATATGATTGAAAATGAGCTTGATACTGAAGCCATTAATTATGTCAACCAGATTACAGGGCAATTGGAGAAGGTTAAAGCCCAGGTTTTAACCGGGAATGTCTATATTGATGCCGTTTTAAACAACAATATTCAACTATGTGCTTCTAAGGATATCGAACTCTCACTTAAAGTGGACCAAGTCCAGACTGAATCGTTAGAACCCGTTTCTCTTTCCAACATCCTGATCAACTTATTGAAAAATGCCGTTGCCGCAACAGAAAAACTACCGCCCGAAAAAAGAAAAATCAGTGTCAAAATTTTTGAATATAAACATAAACTGGTATTAATTGTTAATAACTCTCATGCCGAAACTCATTTAGGCAACAAAATTAATCTTTCTAACAAAGGTTGGTTTAAACATGAACCACATGGCTTAGGCATTAATATTATTAAAAAGAGTATTGATCGACTCCATGGTGACTATAAAATAGCCTATGACGAAACACACTTCGATATGCTCGTTTTATTACCGATTGATCAAGACTAATAATGGAGGTATTGGCTTGGAAAACCTTACAAAAATGATTACTAATCTACTCGTTAGAAAAAAAGTGATTTCAGCAGACGAACAAGTCTTCTACAATTATGGCGTTGAGCTAACAATTAATGAGTTTTTGATTACGGCCTCCATCTTATTATTTGGGCTCAGCACTCATCAATTTTGGCTCACTGTCGGTTATGTGATTCTCTTTAGAATCATTCATACACAAACCGGCGGCTATCACTGTCGGACCTATTTAAATTGTTATCTGACATCCGCTTCTCTGGCTATTGTTGCCATCTATCTCGCGCAATGGCTATTATTCAATACCACTGTCGCGATTATTTTCTCGCTTCTATCAGCCCTTGCTTTCTGGTTTGGAACACCGCTTATAGAAGATAAACGTGTTAAAAATGAAAAATTTAAGCGTAATCGGATCACAATTGCCGCTTTCTGCTTATTCTCAGTTTTGTGTCTATGCTTCAACTTTTTAGTCATCCCGATTGGTGCCGCAACACTGGCAACTTTAGTGCTAGTCACAATATCCCATTTAAAGGAGGTGATATCTCATGAAAAAAGTCCTAAATTACGTTAGAGAAGCCATCGTATTAAAGATGCGCTTAAACTCAAAAACTGTTTCTGCAGGCTGGAGCTACGAAGTTAAAAAACCAGCTGAATTAGACAAATACCTAAAGAGTATTGACTAATTCATTACAAAAAAAGATCCCGTCAATGACGAGATCTTTTTTTATGCTCAATTACTAACCGCGATGGTCAGCACTCTTCACTTAAACGTGCTTCCTATCGCAATAATTTCCGCTTAATCTAAAATTAGCATTAATCCTAAAACCTGGATTAATGCCAATTTTTAATTAATGCTCAATTACTAACCGCGATGGTCAGCACTCTATTTATTTTCTTTCTTTTCACTTTGTTTTAATTCTTCACCCAATTTGATAATATATTTCTTCAAATCATCTTTGACTTCTGGGTGTTTCAAACCGTATTCAATACTTGTTTCTAAGTAACCGAACTTGTTACCAACATCGTAACGACGGCCCTTGAATTCGTGGGCGAAGACGCGTTGTGTCTTGTTCAATTCGTCGATAGCATCTGTTAATTGAATTTCGCCACCAAGGCCTGGTTTTTGATTTTCTAGGACATCAAAAATTTCCGGTGTTAATAAGTAACGACCGATAATGGCTAAATCACTAGGTGCCTTATCAACATCTGGCTTTTCAACGAAGTTCTTAACATTGTATAAATCATCTTTAACCTTGTTTTCAGGGTTAATGACACCATACTTATCAACTTCGCTGTGTGGCACTTTCATAACAGCCAATTGTGAGGCATGTGTTTCTTCATATTCATTAATTAATTGTTTGCTCAATGGCACTTCATCTTCCATCAAGTCATCACCTAACATGACAACGAAAGGTTCGTCAGCCACGAAAGACTTCGCAAGACGAACAGCATCCCCTAAACCATTAGGATGTGATTGGCGAATGAAATAGAGGTTAACGCCCATGTCAGTGGTTTCATTGACCATCTTCAACATCTTCGTCTTATTCTTAGCTTTTAAGTTTTGTTCCAGCTCAGGTGCTGAATCGAAGTGATCTTCGATTGGCCGTTTGCCCTTACCAGTAATAATTAAAATATCTTCGATACCTGAAGCTTTTGCTTCTTCAACGATAAATTGGATCGTTGGTTTATCAACAATTGGCAACATTTCTTTGGCCATTGCTTTAGTGGCTGGTAAGAAACGTGTCCCTAAACCGGCTGCTGGAATAACTGCTTTGCGTACTTTCATTTAAAGAATCCCCCATTAATCATAGTCTAATCATAGTATGCCATACTCAGGCCGATTTGTGACCCTTAGACGCTCAAAAATGAGAAAAATATTAATATATTAACATCTATTTGTTAATAGAATCACATTAAATTTGTAAGCGCTTGTTAATGTTTGCTATCCTCAATTGAATAGTTTATTAGGAGGTTTCTATGTTACTACATACGCGTACCGTCCCGCTCCAACACACAGTTTGTCCAGATTGCCTACCTTTAATCAAAACCGTCGATTATGATCTGCGCTTTCGTGAATCAATTAGTTGCCCGTATATCAACCATTATCGTATTAATTCCGATACCATGTTGCTAGCGACTAATAAACATCGCAGTTTAATTATCAGTCGTAACAACGGCCTGCAAGCGACGCCCCTTTCAACCCGCAAATTAATGCGCCAGTATAACCGTCAACAACTCATTGATTTCTCACAAATGCGACACATCTATCATAACTTCGGCCACCTACGGAAACTACCGCAAATTAACGGTGAATACCAATTTCTACCGCTTAGTGGCACTGCCCATCAAAACGCGAGTTGGTTAGCGCTACACTACGTTAAATACTACGAACAAGCTGGTGATCATCTGCGGATTACTTTCCTGAATGAAACAAATTGCGAACTCCTCTACAAAGGACGTCAGTTAGAGACCGAAATTCATCAATGTGCCGCAATCGGCCGGATTCTACGCACGAGCCTCGGGATTTGCGCAACTAACTTCGGCTATACCATCGAACTGCAATCTTGCTTTAACAGTAGTATTATCCATAGCTATGATTACTGTCATTGCCAATTATGTAGCATGGTACCGAATAACCCACAACAATTGATTCGGCTCCTAGATGACTTAGAAATTCACAAATCAAATTATATCTACCAAGCGGCCATACAAGAATACAAGGAATATCCGATTCATGAATTTAGCTGGTATTTACAAGGTGTGCCCGGTTTTATCAGGAAATTACGCGATTTATAAAACACCCGAAATATTGGCTTTTCACCGATTTTCAAGGTTAAATAATACTTGTTTCAGAAATTACTACTTACGAATTCCTATAAAACCAACGTTTCATTCTGATTAATCATCAAAAACGGTCGTTATTCTTTTGACCGCTAAGTCGTTATAGTGAACTTACCGGGAAAATTCACTGCGAGCTCGCGGCCTAAAGGATGAGACACAATGACCAAATCTAACCAAGCCGCTTTTAACCTCTTACTCCAAGACGACAACTTTATTTACGGGGCGCTCAAATCACTCCATATTAATCGTTATCACGAGAATTTCGATGATCTCTACCAAGAAGCCATCCTGACCTTCATTGATGCCTATCAGCGCTTTCCAGGCGATCCTGAGACCCGAGAGCACGAATTCATCGTCTACGCTTACCAAGCGATTAAATGGGCCACGATGCGACACTTCAGACAAGAAAACGGCCGGAACAAACAAATCGGTTTCGTTAACCGTCTATCTGAAGACGATGCCCTAATGGACTACCTCGACCAAATCAGTGATCCCCACTGCGACCCAGATAATGCCGTCATCTATAACGACCTCTTCGAAAAACTCTATCAGGTCTGCGACCCGCGTGAACGTCGCTTCCTAGTCCTACGCTACTTTGCCAACGCCAGCCTAAAAGAAATCGCCGTGGACTTAAACATCACGCGGCGAACGGCTAATAATATTAAATTTAGGGTGCAGAAGGAGTTTAGTAAGTTGTTAATCTAATAAAAAATAAAAGGCCTCTCGTAAGAATGAGAGACCTTTTATTTTAGTTGATGTTCAAATCGTTTTTAATTTTACTTGTTGAAATACCTTCTGTTCTTGGTAAGTAGATTACTTCACATTGATCTTTTAGGAAGTCAAATTGACCTTTCCAATCATCACCCATGACAAATGTATCAATATCATACTTAGCAACGTCAGTTTTCTTTTGTTCCCAATCTGTTTCTGGAATCACTTCATCAACATATTTAATAGCTGGCAAATTCTATAATTAATCCGAACAGAAATTAAAAAGCCCAAAGCAATCACTTACAATGGTAGTAGCTAATTCCAACCAATATAGGGAGTGATTACTTTGGGTACATCTACTTTATCACGTTTTCAACGTGGCGCACTAGCACAACTGGTCAATGAGGGGAATAAATCTTACCAAGTAATGGCTGACGCCTTAGGCGTCGCCAAAGCTACGATTAGCTATGAGTTGGACCGAGTTAAACCTTATGATCCAGAATTAGCTCAGCAAGATGCAGATCGCAAAAGGCGGAATTGCGGTCGTCGTTCGATGCTGACGGCAGCATTAGCGACTTTAATTACCAATCACTTACGATTAACCTGGTCACCAGAAACCATTGCGGCCGCTTATAACTTGAGCACTGCGTCAATTTATAATTGGCTTAATCGTGGCTGGCTCCCCTTCAAATTGACTGATCTACCCAATCGGAATGTCCGCCAGCACCGAGTGAGCGAAAATCGTGGGAAATTTACAAGTGGGACTTCCATCGAACAACGGCCAACAACTGTTAATCAACGGTTAGCTTTTGGTCATTGGGAAGTAGATACGGTGCTTTCTAGTCGAAGTGAGTCACGATCATGTCTGGTTACATTCGTAGAACGTAAGACCCGACTTCTATGGGCCATCAAAGCCCCTAATAGAACGGCTAAGGCTCTAAACACCGCCTTTGGCAAGTTTATGGGGGCCTTCGGTCCCCAAGTAAAATCCATTACTGTTGATCATGGTAAAGAGTTTGCCAATTATCAGGCCTTAGAACAGGATTATCAGATCAAAGTTTATTTTTGCCATCCATATTCACCATGGGAGCGAGGTTCCAATGAATATTTTAATAGACGGTTACGCTGGTTCTTCCCGAAAAAGACCAATTTTAGCCAAGTAACGACTGATGAGATCCTAGCAGCACTTGAACTAATTAATCAACGACCATTAAAAATACATCATCAACAGACTGCCATTGAAAGATTCCGGGCTTGTTCGGATTAAACTTGTAATTTGCCACCATAATAGATGTTGTCGCCCAAGATTAAGCATACTGAATCATCGCCGATGAAATCCGCCCCAATCACGAAAGCTTCTGCCAAACCATTGGGGTGTTCTTGAACGGCGTATTCGATGTTTAACCCCAAATCATTGCCGTTGCCAAATAACTCTTTGAACCGTGGTGGATTGAAGTCAATATTTGAGACAGATTTTAAGAGACATTCAGAACCGCGTTTACCTTCCACAGCTCAAATAAATCATTAATCGCGATTAATAACTTATTTGAACCCTGGAAAGCATTAAATCAGGCGGCCATTTGGCTCGTAAGTGTTGCAATTTCAACTTGTAAGGGGGTCTGGTAGCCCAGTGAACTATGAATTCTCTTCCTATTGTAGAAAGCATGTTGTAGAAAGCATGCACATATTCAAAAAGGACGGCAGCGGCAGTTTCATAATCTTCAAAGACCGGCACTGGATAAACACATTCCTTTTTGAGGGAAGCGTGAAAGGATTCCATTGGCGCATTATCATACGGACAACCCTTACGGCTGTATGCGTGGCGGATATGTAGCTCAGTTAAACGTTGATTGTAATCATCGCTGGTATACTGTGATCCTAAATCCGTATGGATAATCAGGTCCCCAGTAATGGTTCGATTTTTAACTGCGCTTTCAAGGGCCTTTAAGACTAAATCAGTAGCCATCTTTTTTGAGAACGAATAGCCGATAATCCGTCGTGAGTGCAGGTCCATGATGGTTGATAAGTAACACCAGCCATTACGCTTCGTTTGAATATAGGTCATATCAGCGGTCCATTTTTGATTTAAACCAGTGGTCGAGAAATCCTGCTTAAGCAAGTTGGGACGCTGTTCAACCTTGGTTTTGGAAGCCGAAGCCGCTTTCCACTTATTGACGGTAACGGAGTGGCTATCCAGTTCCTTCATGAGCCGGGAAATCCGTCGTGGACTGCACCGAAGCTGCAGTGGTTGAAGTTCCAGATTCAATTCATGGTGGATCTTCATAACACCGTATCGCTGCTTAAATTCCGCAAAGATCCGCAGAATCCGTTGTTTCAAGCCCGCATCTTCGGCCCGGCGTTTTGAAGGTTTGGGGGATCGATAACGATAATACTGAGCTCTGGAAACACCGAGGATTCGGCACATCTTGGTTACCTGGTGGTGATGGCTTTCTTGGTGAATGTAATCAAAGATATTGGTTACTTCTGCGCAAGGAAGCCCAGGGCTTTTTTTAGGATTTCGTTCTCCTCAGACAGCGAAGCCAGTCGCTTTTCCATCGCTTTGATTTTGTCTGGCGATTTACCGGATTGAGTTTTGGCCTGGCCCTGGATCCACTTATGAACTGTTGAATAGCCAATGCCATATTCTCTGGCCAGTTGGGCAGCTGATTCGCCTTGCTTATATAGGTTGATAATGTTTTGCTTGAATTCTTTGTCGTAACGAGTTGGCATGTAAAAATTCCTTCCTTTTGAGAGATGATTTATTCATTATACCCTCTCTTAAAAGTTGTCTCAGGAATCAGCTTACATCCACTCCTTTATGATGTATTATATCGAACAGTTTGTCCGTAATTCCATCATAGGAGCCACTAGATTATGCCGTATCACATTAAACCGATAAGCGACTTTATTTAGTAATGGTAATCGTTTAAGAATCTTTGCTATTACAGATAATAATTTTATATTCATTTTGAATTCTCTCTATATAGTTTAAATATTTTGAAGTACATATTCTTCCCCAATATAGAAATATACGCAGCTAAAAACGTCTTTTTATTTTCCACTTTTTTAAATATTAGTCTCCGTCTATTAGTGCGAATAAGGTTCCAAAGCAAATCAATACTCTCTTTATTTTTATTTCTATCTGATTCCATAGCTTGCATAAAAACATTAGAATACGCAGATAATAATTTACTTGATAATGGCACTAAAAGATCAGGATATGTTGACATTATTACCCCTTCCAATAATTGTCCTCTTTCAATAATATCAAGTTTCTTACTGTTGAATTCTTTATTAACAATGCTGTCTTTTCGCTGGAAGTAGTAATAATCTTCAACGTCAATCATTGCGATACTTGAAGCCTTACTAAATAGTTCATGAGTTATCGGAATATCTTCATACAAAAGCCCAACTGGATATTTTAGATTATCAAAATATCCAACTGGATACATTTTCCCCCAAGCCTCATTGTCCGGATTTTGGTACAGTATCTTCTTAATTGCATCACCCGGAGAAAGTAGACTTTGTGACCGAATTATATTTCTTGTATTAATGTAGTCACTACAGTAATTTGAAACAATCAGTCTATTAACTAGCGAAATATTTGCTCCCATTTGAATACCCGAATACAAATCTTCAATATAGAATTTAGACACAAAATCATCTCCATCTATAAACACAACATAATTCCCAGAAACAATCTCTAGACCACTGTTTCTAGCTGAACTTAACCCACCATTTTCAGTACGCCTGTATCTTACTCTTTCATCCCTACCCGCGAATTTTTTTATCCTTTCCGCAGTTGAATCGGTTGATCCATCGTCTATACAAATAATTTCTATATTTTTATATGTTTGTTTCAGAGTCGATTCAATACATCGGTCAACATAATCTTCAACATTGTAAAACGGAATAATAATTGATATTTTCTCGTCCACTATTTTAATTACCTCTTAAAATATATATTTTCATACTGTTCCACCATTCTTATTATGGAGTATTCTTTTTCTACACTTTTTTTTGCATTTTCTTTTATTTGATCTACCGCAATGCTAGATAGACTCATATCAATCTTTTTATAGAAACTACTTTCGTCATCGCACAAGAACCCATTATAATGCTCCTACCCTAGTATTTGGTACATAAATTTCTGAACAGTTGTGCCATAATTAATAAAACAAGATAGGAGCATTCCAATGAAACGATATCAAGATGATTTTAAAGCCAGCATTGTGAAGATGCATCGTGAAGAGAAAAGATCTATTCGCTCGCTTTCCGAGGAATACGGTGTTTCTCCAGCCGCAATTCATAACTGGGTTAAAGGCGCTAAATCAGTTGAGCTAGAAGACGGTACTGAAGTAACGTCCAAAGAATTCAAACAACTTCAAAAGGAAAATCAGCGATTAAAGGAGGAACTCGAAATTTTAAAAGCTGCGGCGGTGTTACTGGGAAAGCATTAGGACGAATTAATTGCCTTGTCTTCATAGAAGATCAGTTATTGCGACACCGCTTATCAATTATTCTTTCGGCACTGAAATTACCGCGCAGCACCTATTACCATTGGAAAAGATATCAACCTAGTCAACACGAACGTGTTGATAATCAACTCAAAGAAAAAATTAAATTGATTTGGGAAAATAATTATCGTGCCTATGGTTATCCACGAATAACGATGGTGCTTCGCAAGTCAGGCATCTGTGTTGGGTCAAAACGAATTTTACGATTAATGAGGGAAATGGAGATTCACTCTTTAATGAATCGGCGATTTAAAAAACCTGGCACTCATGTGGATCATTCACAACGCCCCAATTTAATCAAGCACCAGCCCAATGCAAGGATATGGCGTGCTGACATTACTTATTTGGAATTACGTCCAGGAACCTGGGTTTATCTCAGTTCTATTTACGAACCAAAGGTTCATCAAGTTCTTGCTTTCAAGATTGGTCGTCAGATGGAGGCGACGTTAGTTGTAGAAACGATTAATCAGGCGCTTGAATATCATCAAAAGCCACAATATTTTCACTCTGACATGGGTTCACAGTACACCAGCAACGAAGTTGAAACTTTACTTGAACGGCATCAGATTAGCCACTCATACTCAAAACAAGGTTATCCTTATGATAATGGGCCAATTGAAGCTTTTCACTCATTGTTGAAGAGAGAGTTTGCCTTTCAAACAACTTTTTCCAATTTTGAGGACTTGGTAATCCGAACCTCAAATTACATCAGTTGGTTTAATTCCGACAGAATTAGAACGAGTGTTTAGAAAAAGATGTGCCATTTATTGACATAGGAGCATAATTATCCAGAATCGTATCATTATTACCTATTATGTTAGTTACAAAAGCTATTTTTTCATAGTACATAGCCTCAAGTAATGAAATTGATAATCCTTCCCATTTAGATGTTAATAAAAAGAAACGATATGGTTGAATTAACTTCAAAACATCACGTCTATCCATCCAACCTGTAACAGTGATATTTTTAGCATTAAGTGTGTGCTTCAAACTTCCATCACCGATCCACACAAACTTTTTATTTGGAAATTCACCTGCTATTTTATTAAACATCACAGGATTCTTTTGCTCTTCAATACGGCCAATTGTGAAATAAACATCTTCCGTATTGGAATGTTCATTGTAAAATTTCCGCAAATAATTTGTATTGATTGCATTATTTACATACGTAGATTTTTTGGTTACCCTTTGACTCTCGTCATATTCACCTTTACTACATGCTATTGTTATAGCTTTATTCCCTAATAACTTTTCTACCAATAAATAGATATTCTTTTTCAATCGGCTTTCATTCTTCATTAAAAATGAATAACCGTGAGGTGTATAAAACATTTCACTCGTTCTATTACTATTCAACATTCTCCCTAGAGCTCCTGCCTTAGAAGAATGTAAATGAATAATATCAGGATTTATTTTTTTAAATTTCCCTTAATTTCCTTAAGAGCGTTATAGTCCTTTACAATAGAGACTTCTCTCGTAAAATGTTTAATTTCAATCATCTCAATATTCGAATTAAAGTAATTTTCCAGGTCGATTGGTGTTTGATCTCTTTTTCCATATAGAATGGAAACTTCATATCGATCAGACATTCCATTACATAATTCTGATAAATATGTCAACACTCCTCCACCTAAAGCTTCTACAACATGCACAATTTTTTTCATATAAGTCTCCCCTTTAATACGCATCATTTGGCATTACCATGATTTTAACAGTTCTAAAAAGGATGCCTAAATCATAAACCAAACTACTCTTTTTAATATATTTTAAATCTAATTCAACCATTTCATGAAAACCAATACTATTCCGCCCACTGACTTGCCATAAACCTGTACAACCAGGTTTAACCATGAGTCGTTGCCAGTCATAATCGGTATACTCTTTAATTTCCCGTTCTAAAGGTGGTCGTGGGCCAACCAATGTCATGTCACCAATTAGGACATTCCACAGTTGCGGTAACTCATCAATACTATATTTACGAATGAACTTACCAACCTTAGTAATGCGCGGGTCTTCCTTCATTTTAAACATCGCACCTTCGACCTCGTTGTACTTCAACAGATTCTTTAATTTTTCATCTGCATCCGTACACATTGAGCGGAATTTGTACATTTTAAACGTTCGCTGTTTTAATCCTAAGCGCGTTTGCGAGTAAAAAACACCGCCCGCAGGATCATCCATTTTGATCAAAATCGCAAGCACGAGAAAAAGCGGGCTCAGTAGGATTAGTCCTATCGAACTCGCTATGATATCGAAAATTCTTTTGATAATACGATAACCATACCGTTGATCAATAACAGCTTGGTTAAAAAGCATGACTTGGCGTGTATTCTCGACCTCTATCGCTTTATCAAGGTTCTGCTTTTGTACTTCCATATTTTTCCCCCCAGGTTTATTACTTTATTTCCTCTGCTCCATAGTACCCACCATAATAACCGCCATAGTAGCCACCCGTATTTTCTGCTTTAACGCGATTCATAATTGTTCCTAAAATTCGTGCATGAACAACCTCTAAAAGTTCTTTTGCCTTGGCAACCGAACCCTTTTCAACAATCCCTTGTGGTACCACCAGAATTGTCCCATCAACTTTGCTAGCAAGGATTTGTGCATCCGTCACCGATACTACAGGCGGTACATCAAAAATCACTAAATCAAAATGCTTTGTTAACTCTTGGATTAATTTATCCATCTTCTTCGTATTTAATAGTTCTGATGGATTTGGTGGAACCACACCGCATGGTAGAACAAATAAATGATCAACTGGTGTTTTTTGAATCGTCGTATTAAAATCGAATTTATCTCCTGTCAATAAGGATGTTAAGCCCTTTTTGTTAGGTACTTGGAAGGTTTGATGAACCGTTGGGCGGCGCATGTCTGCATCCACTAACAACACATTAACCCCTTGATCAGCCCAAGTAACTGCAACGTTCGCACTAACCGTGGACTTGCCTTGTAATGGGCCAGCAGATGTGAAGACAACACTCCGTAATTTTTGATCAATTGACGAGAATTGAATATTCGTTCGAACCGTTCTGAATTGTTCCGCAATGACTGAAGTCGGTTCCGTTAACGTAATTAAGCCAACCCCTTCTTTCATACTTGCTTGATCTAAACTCTTTTCTTTTTTAAATAAGCCCATTTCCCTATCCTCTTCTCGATAAGCGACTGCTACTTACGTTGACAATCGCTTTTTTAATCAAATCTTTATCAGCAATATTATTGACAATTCCTAAACTGGTTAAACCGAGTTCCTGCGTTAAGAAACTTTCTTCTTTAACCGTCTTATCCATTAATTCCCGTACAAAGGCAATCCCAACGCCTAATAATACCCCTAGCACCAGACCAATTAAGACGTTCAAGTTCTTTTTAGGTGACACTGGTGTTAAATTCGGTTTGGCTTCTGAAATGATTGAGACATTGTCAGTCCCACTCATAATTTTCGGTGCTTTTTTCTGGAATGTTCGTGCTGTTGTATTGACAATATCTACCGCAGTATAGGCGTTATCAGACTTAGCCGTGATTGAGAAGACTTGCGAATTTTGATTATTAGCAACACTAAGCATGCTAGCAAGTTCACCAGCAGTAAGTTTGTGGCCATCCCCCTTATTCATCTTACTTGCCACTGAATCCATAATAACTGGTTTCGTAATTAAGTCTTTATAGGTGTTAATCATCTGAACATCAGCTTGCACCTGATTCAGCTGTGCACCAACATCTGTACTTTGTTTACGATTAACTAAGAGCTCAGTTGAAGCACTATATTGTGGTGTAATGAAGAAAAACGTAACAATGATTGCTAACAGCGTACATACAACCGTTGATGATAGAATAAGGCGGCGATACTTTCGTAAAATGCTGAAAATCTGTTCAATATTAATCGTTTGCTCCATGATACCCTCCAAAATTAATTAACAATTATAATTACTTTACTCCACGCTGAAAGAAGTTAACCATCACTGGTTAGCTTCTTTCATGATTATTTCAAATCTAATTGCTTCCGTAAACGTGTCGACATTTGTGCTACCTCGGTTGGATTCATCACTTGGAAGGATTGCCCGTCAATCATTTGACCCGTTCCTTTTAGTTGAAGTGTCTTGAAGTGCATGGCATCGCCATAGTTTTGTTGAATATTTAAGACATCCTTCAAAGTGATATTAGTCTGCATATTATTTTCTAAAACTTGCAAGAATTTGTTATAATTCGTCACCATGTTTAATGACGTAGCTTTCTTCAAAACAGCTTGAACAATTGCTTGTTGGCGAAGTTGCCGACCAAAGTCTCCGCGTGGATCGTCGTAGCGCATCCGTGAGAATTTCAAAGCAGTTGGTCCATCAAGACTGACTGTTCCCTTTTCGAAATGGTGACCTTCGTAGGTAAAGTCCAAATCATTATCCACGGTCACGCCACCAACAGCATCCACCAATTGTTCTAAGCCCTTCATGTTAACTAGTACGTAATAATCGACCGGTACGTTTAAGAAGGCTTGGACAGTATTAACTGCCATCGGAATGCCGCCATAGGCATACGCGGCATTAACCTTAGCCGTTTGATCATAGCCAACGATTGGTACCCGTGAATCCCGGGCGATACTCAACATGTTGGTTTCCTTAGTCGTTGGATTGACCGTTGCGAGCATCATTGTATCAGTCCGGCCTTTTTCGGTTCGGCCTAGTTCCCCTGTATCTGTACCGAGTAAGAGGATCGAGAAAGGCGTCTTCTTATTTAGTTCAACTTTTTCTGAAACTTTGCGCTTATTTTGTGTCTTACCTTTAGGTTTATACACTGTCTTGGCGGTTTGATTAACATCCATATAGACCTTAGCCGCGAACGCGCCCCCAGCAAGAATCAATACCCCAAGAACAACTAAAATCACTTTTGTTAATGTCCACCCTCTGCGCCGGTGCTTATGGTGATGGTGTCGCTTCTGTTCTTCTGCAGTCATCCGTTTCGTATCCTCCTCGAAAACTAAACAAAAAAAATAATCAATCACATTACATACTATTTATAATCACGATACTTCCTATTGTAGTATAACTTTTATTAAAAAGAAATCCTTTTCTGGAATACACCTTAATAAAAAACACTTAGTTTTCACACTAAATTGTGAATAACCCCCTTAACATTGGGCGGTAATTCAATATTCAAGATTTTTAAATAATTAAATATTTTTAAAGTATCGAAAGTGAAAGTGGTTTACGAAATCTAAGTCCATCAAAAAACCGATATGTAAAAACATTAGTTTGACATATCGGTTGAGATAAATAATTTTAATTTTAGAGACTAAAAATAGGTTGTAATCATCCGGTTGATTCCCGAATTCTTACAACCTATATAATTGGTTAACGTTTCAATTCATATTTGTGCTTTGTCTCATTAATTTTTCGGCTGTCATTCATTTTGATCGCGCCGACGCGCAATGAAGTCATGAACCTTACCGCGACTGGCGTTAACATGTCCATGCAGTGCTTCTTCAATCACAACATTCAAGACAGCCCCCACCATCAGAATCGTTGCGGAATAATTCAGCCACAAGAGTAAGATAATCACCGCGCCGATTGCACCGTAACTATTCCATGACGTGCCGAAGTAACGAATATACAATGAGAAGGCTTGTGCAAGAATTAACCAGCCAACCGTTGTCAGTGCTGCCCCTGGCAGAACACTTCGCAATCGCATTTTCACATTCGGAACGAAGAAATAGATGAAAATCAGCAGTAGGAACAAGGCGATCCCCGTCACTGGCCATTTTAAACTACTAAAAATATTAACGTATGTCTTAGGAATGTTAAAGATTGGGACTAATAATTCCAAAACTTGTTGCCCGAATGTAAAAACAACAATTAAACCGACTAATAATAGAAGTAATAATAATGTACTCCCTAAAGAAATCAGGCGTTTTAAAACAAAGTTCTGAACTTTTTCAACACGATACGCGCGGTTAATACTATTTTTTAAGGCATTAATCCCCATGCTCGCTGCCCACAACGTCCCCAAGATCCCGACGGACAATAAGCCATCATTGCGTTTCTTCAATAGGGACTGCAGAACTGGCATAATCTTGTCGAATATCGTGGGCGGCACCGCCGTTTGGACGTAATCCGCCACACTCATTACATCTAACTGGAAGTACGGTAAGATGTTCCCGATAACGATTAATAGTGGGAAGATTGATAATAACGAATAATATGCGATTACCTTCGAATTATCACTAATGCTTGCTTCTGATGAACGCAACATCATTAACTTCACCACAGCAATCAACTTCTGCCGTCTGGATAAGTCCTGTTTTACCACCGGTAACTGGTTTTGATTGTCTACTGTCATATGTCACTCCAAATTCTCTTTTACACATTAGTCGTTCTACCTGAAAGGCTTATTTTCCCGACTTCTTAAGGCATATTTATCATTTCTATTATACACGAATTAACTATGGACTAATAGTTTTCTGAAAGCAAAAAAAGAAACCTTCTCATTTTAGAGAAGGTTTCTAATTTTATAGTAAATATTTAGCATCCATTTCTGGATCTTGTGATGTTAAGATTTTAGGGCCGTCTTTTGTGATGGCAATTGTGTGTTCGTATTGCGCACAGGCTGTGCCGTCTGCTGAGACGTAGTATTCCCAATCGTCACCAGGGACTGTCTTAGCCTTGATGTGCCATGTGCCACCTAAGATGACCATTGGTTCGATTGTAATGGTCATCCCTTCTTTAAGACGCAATCCCTTACCTGCTTCACCGTACGAAGGGACGTTAGGTTGTTCGTGCATTGTTGGTTGGATACCGTGACCGATTAATTCACGAACATCACCGTAGTTGTTTTCAACTTCGGTATATTGTTGGATGGCATGGCCGATATCACCTAAGCGATTGCCAACAACTGCTTGATCAATCCCAAGGTATAAAGCCTTGCGAGTATCATCCATTAATTTTTGTAATTCTGGTGCGATTTCGCCAACCGCATAAGTCCAGCAAGAATCACTTTCATAACCGTCTAAGTTAACAGTCATATCAACAGTGACGATATCGCCTTCTTTTAAAATTAGGTTTTTACGAGGAACAGCATGTGCTACTTCGTCGTTAACACAGACACAAGTGGCATACTTATAACCTTCAAAACCTTTTTCAGATGCCTTAGCACCTTGTTTTTCGATATAGTCATTTGCAAATTCTTCGATAACCCAGCTTGAAATACCAGGTTTGATAATATCGCGCAAACCACGATGAACACCGGCAATGACAGCACCCGAAGCTGCCATACCTTTAATTTCTCGTTCAGATTTTAATGTAATCAAAATGAAACCTCCAATAATTGTTACCAATTCACTATTCGTTGGAACAGTAAATCGACAGCGTTAACCCGCTGTCTATCTTCAATCTCATATTATACGCTATCTGACTCAAAAGTGTACGGCCGACCGCTTTTTAATTAAGATTAAACGCAACGCCTTTTCTTAGTTCTAGGCATTTGCTATAATCCATATAGCAGAATCTTTATTTTGGTCCGTCAGTTGCGGGCCATCATACCATTGCACACGTGAAAGGATGTTCCTAATAATGGCAACAGCAAAAGTAGTTTACGCAAGTATGACCGGTAATAACGAGGAAATTGCCGATATCGTTGAAGAAGCCCTCGAAAACTTAGACGTCTCGGTTGAAACGTCAGAAATCTCACAAGCAGATCCTTCTGATTTTGAAGACACAGACATCTGCATCGTCTGCAGCTACACTTATGGCGACGACGGTGACTTACCAGACGAAGCCGTTGACTTCTATGAAGATTTAAAAGAAATGGATTTAACAGGTAAGGTTTACGGCGTCTGTGGTTCAGGCGATACCTTCTATGATGAATTCTGCAAAGTAGTCGACGATTTCGCTGGCGTCTTCGAACAAACCGGTGCCACCAAAGGCTCAGACGTGGTTAAAGTTGATCTCGCACCAGAAGCAGAAGACATTGAACACTTAGAAAAATTCGTAGCAGAAATAGTAGCAAAACAGAGTGCTCTCTAAGCTGGTCAGCATCTGAGCACTAGCCTAGGCTGGTGAATAGTCAACTTTGTTGCCTATTTGCTAGACGTAGCTAGGCACAAGATGCTAACTTAGAAAGCACATTTCAAATCAGAGTGCTTTATAAAGCGGTTTGACTCCGAGCATTAGCTTAACTTGGCGAATTAGCGATGCAATCGCTAGTTTGACAAGTGTCGCTAAGCACAGGAGTCAGCTTTATAAAGCACGTTTCAAGTCAGAGTGGTTTATAAACTGGGAGCTTTTGAGCATTAGCTTAATCAGGCGGATTAGCGATGCAATCGCTGATTTGACTGATGTTGCTAAGCGCAGAAAGCTAGTTTATAAAGCACGTTTCAAATCAGAGTGTTCTGGCTGGCGTTTAGCTTCTGAGTATAGACCCGGTTGCCGAATGAATCATGTAATGGTTCGTTTGGCAATCGTAGCTAAACGGAAGAAGTTGCCAGACAAAACACGTTTCCACCAATTCAATATTTCCCCACTGGGTCTAGGGCAATTCCCTTTTGCTTTGGGCCCAGTTTTCTTATTTTAGTTTTACATTCTATTATTAATTTAGGGGCTCTTTTTATGGCTTTTATTAAGCGGCTATTATTTAAATACCGGGATTTATTGACCTACACCGTTTTTGGCTTTCTAGCATCCCTGGTCAACATCTTCACTTACTGGGTCTTTCGTCACACAATCATTTGGCCTTACTTGTTAGCAAACACGATTGCTTGGTTACTGGCGAATTTATTTGGCTTTTTCACCAATAAGTCCTTAGTGTTCCAATCTAAATACACAACTTTCAAGGCGCTCTTTCGCGAAGTGATTTCCTTTTTCTTCTTCCGTGGCGTTTCCTTTTTCTTAGATAACGGTCTGATGATTGTTGCCATCTCATTTCTAGGGTGGCAGAGTATGACAGCCAAGATTGTCGATCAATTAATCGTCGGTATCGTCAATTACATTACGACAAGCTACACCTTCAAGAAAAGTGAGCGGCAGATGGCCTTACGCGGTCGTATTCTGCGCCATTATCATACTATTTTAAAACGAGGCGATCATGATTAAAACAATTCAAAATCTCATTCATAAATATTGGGAACAATTAATGTATCTAGTCTTCGGGGTATTAACAACCGCCGTCAATATGGTTGTTTTCTACCTTTTAGACCAATATACTGGTATGTATTACTTACTCAGTAATACCATTGCTTGGTTTTTATCAGTTCTATTTGCCTTTTTCACTAATAAAACCTGGGTTTTTCAGTCAAAATACACGACTTTTAGAGATTTTTCACATGAAATAGCTAGTTTCTTTTTCTTCCGTGGTATATCCTATATAATGGATACTGCGATAATGTTTGTCGGTATTTCAATGCTCCATGGTCCTAACATGGTGGTTAAGATTATCGATCAATTTATGATTATCCTGGCAAACTACATTTTCAGTAAATGGATTTTCAATAAGTCAACGGAGGCTTAACATGAGCAAAACGATTTCAATTATTGTCCCCTGTTTTAATGAGCAAGAATCAGTCCCACTATTTTATGCAGCAGTTGAAAAAGTTGCGGCTCAATTACCAGATCATGCTATCGAATACTTATTTATTAACGATGGTTCCGCTGATCAAACGCTACCAGCAATGCGGACATTACAAGCACAAGATCCAGAACACGTGCATTACATCTCATTTTCGAGAAACTTCGGTAAAGAAGCGGCGTTATACGCCGGTTTACAAGCTGCAACTGGTGATTACGTCGCCGTAATGGATGTCGATCTCCAAGATCCCCCTGCTTTATTACCTGAAATGATTCAAGGTATCGAAGTTGAGGGTTACGATTGTGTTGGCACTCGCCGGACAACTCGTGCTGGCGAACCACCCGTTCGTTCATTCTTCGCTAAAAAGTTCTATCAAATTATCAATCATATTTCTCAAACTAAAATTGTGGACGGTGCGCGTGATTACCGTTTAATGACCCGTCAAATGGTCGATGCCATTCTTGAAATGACTGAATACAATCGTTTTTCAAAAGGTATCTTCAGTTGGGTTGGTTTCGACACTAAATATCTTGAATATCAAAATCAAGATCGCGTCGCTGGCACAACAAGCTGGTCTTTCTGGGGACTCTTCAAGTACTCACTTGATGGGATTGTCACTTTCTCAGAAACACCGCTAGCAATTGCCTCATTTATCGGTTTCTTCTCGTTTATTATCGCGTCAATCGCGCTAATCTTCATCATTGTCCGTGCGATTATCTTCGGTGATCCAACAAGCGGTTGGCCATCTCTCATCTCAGTTGTTCTAATGATTGGTGGCTTACAACTCCTTTGTTTAGGGATTGTCGGTAAATACATCGGTAAGATTTATCTAGAAGTTAAGAACCGCCCAGTCTACATTGTTAAAGAAAAGAAATAATCAAAAGAGGCGCCACGACAAATTCTGTCGTAGCGCCTCTTTTAGTTTATAACATGTTTTAAAATTCTTCTGGTCGTTCCTTCGTTTGTTCGAAATGATACGCAATTGCGTCTAAAATCCGCTTTGAAGCAAAGCCGTCACCGTATGGGTTTTTAGCTTGCGCCATGGCATCATAAACTTCTTGGTTGTCTAACAACTCAACCATTGCATCGTGTACCATTTCAGGTTGTGTGCCCACTAACTTCAAGGTCCCAGCTTCAACACCTTCTGGACGTTCAGTTGTGTCTCTAAGCACCAAGACTGGTTTACCAAGTGATGGTGCTTCTTCTTGCACACCACCTGAATCAGACATGATGAAGAAACTTCTAGCGGCTAAGTTATGGAAGTCAACCACATCTAGTGGATCAATCAAATGAATCCGTGGATGGTTACCTAATATGCTTTGCGCTGCTTCTTGCACAACTGGGTTAAGATGAACCGGATAGACGATTTCAACGTCATCATGGCTCTCAACCACTTGACGCATGACTTTGAAGACCCGCTTCATTGGTTCGCCTTGGTTTTCACGACGATGCATTGTCACTAGAACCATGCGTTTATCAGCATCCACCACGTTCAAAATATCGTGATCATAGTCGCTTTGCACCGTTTGTTTAAGCGCATCAATCGCAGTATTCCCAGTAATGAAGATATTATCTTCGTTATGGTTTTCTTGTAATAAGTTGGCTTTACTTTGACTTGTTGGTGCAAAATAAAGATCACTTAAAACATCGGTTAATTGACGATTCATTTCTTCTGGGAATGGTGAATACTTGTCCCAAGTTCTAAGGCCTGCTTCAACGTGCCCAATGGCCGTTTGATTATAGAAGGCACTGATACTAGCTGCAAACGTGGTGGTGGTATCACCATGCACTAAGACAATATCAGGTTTTTCAGTGGCAATCACGTGATCGAGATTCATCAAGACGTTACTTGTAATCTCACTCAAGGTTTGACGCTGTTTCATGACATCTAAATCATAATCTGGTTTAATTTTAAAAATTTCAAGCACTTGATCAAGCATCTGACGATGTTGAGCAGTGACAACAGTGACCGCTTCAAACTCTGTATCGCGCTTTTTAAGTTCCAATACGAGTGGCGCCATCTTAATGGCTTCTGGTCGGGTACCAAAAACGGTCATTACTTTAATTTTAGACACAAATAGACCTCCTACTACTTACTATTGCTATCCCTTACTATGCTACACGTTTGGCGCACGATTGACAATTATTATTATCGTTTCTTAACGATTTCTTTAGACCCGTTCCAGTTCAAAACAGCGCATTAGCATCACACCGATTTGCATTGAGGCTGATTCTTCATCAAATTGCACTAGGTGCGCGTTGATTAACGTGGCAAAGCCCGTCATTGTAATCCAAATTTCATTGACTACTTGTTGTTGCTGTTCTTTTGTCAGACGTTGGAGTGGCTGATAATCATGGAGCCGAATATCCGTCACTTGGTTAACAAAAGCGCGTGTTTCAGCAGCACCAAAATGATTATCAATAAATAACGCCCGGTAGAGTTCAGGTTCAACCGTCGCAAAACGAATATAGCCCACACCTAAATTAACAAGTGCGTCGTCATGATGCTGTTCTTCACTGACATACCAAATCAAACGCGCCTTAGCATGTTCCAAGACAGCTTGTTTCAATTCTGACATACTCCCGAATTCAAGATAAATCGGCTGTGTTGAGCAATTCAAAGCGGTTGCTAATTTACGCGCTGTGATTGATTTCAACCCATCCGTCAAAACAATTTCGTATGCTTTATCGAGAATTTGTTCTGCTTTTATTCTTTTTTTACGTGCCATGTTACCAGCACCTCCCACCACATTATTGACTCAAAAACAGATTCTTTAATGCCACTCTACCATAAAATTAAATAACATGAAAACGTTTTTATAGTTGGGGCGAGTTTTTTTAATCATCCTATGCTATGATATTGGTATCAAATAGGCTTTAAGGAGGATTTTTTATGACGACTTTCCAACATAATCTTGAAAAATATGCAGCATTAATCGCTAAAACGGGGATCAACGTCCAAGATGGCGATACCGTTGTCATCCAAATTGCAGTTAGCCAAGCTGAATTTGCTCGCGACATTACGGCAGCTTGTTACGATTTAGGGGCTGCTGAAGTGATTATCAAGTGGCAAGATGATGCCATTGATCGCATCAACATGCAACACAAGGCGCAAGAACGTCTGATTGACGTGCCAGACTTCCAAAAACAAGAATACGATTACTGGTTAGCAAACGACGCTAAACGGATTTCGGTGATGTCTAGTGACCCCGACAATTTGAAGGGCTTAGATGGCGACCGGGTTGCTGCTGCCCAACTTGCCAATGGCAAAGCAATGCTCAAGGTCCGCCAAGCAACACAAGCCAACAAGAATAGTTGGATCGTTGTAGCAGCTGCTAGTCCTGCCTGGGCGCATAAAGTCTTCCCTGATTTAGAAGCCCAAGAAGCTACTGATAAATTATGGACTGAAATCTTCAAAACAACCCGTGTTGACCAACCAGATCCAATCTTAGCCTGGGAAGAACATGGCAAGAAATTGCAAGCTAAAGCAGCCGAATTAAACGCTGCCCAATTCAAAGCCCTTCACTATACTGCCCCTGGCACTGATTTAACAATCGGCTTACCTGAAAACCATATTTGGATTGGTGGTCCTAACCAAAGTAGCGATGGTCGCCCATTCGTTGCCAACATGCCAACTGAAGAAGTCTTCTCAGCAGCTGATGCCAACCATATTGACGGTTATATTTCATCAACTAAACCATTGAGCTATGCTGGTAACGCTTTGAATCACATGCAATTCACCTTCGAAAACGGCCGCGTGGTTAAAGCCACTGCTGAAGAAGGCAACGATGTCCTTCAAAAACTATTACAAACGGACGAAGGCGTTAAAAGTTTAGGCGAAGTCGCCTTAGTACCAGATCCTTCACCAATCTCACAATCAAAGATCACCTTCTACAATACGTTATTCGACGAAAATGCGTCAAATCATTTGGCTCTAGGCTCAGCTTACGCCTTTTCAATTGAAGGTGGCACTGACATGACGCAAGAAGAATTAAAAGCAGCTGGCTTAAATCGTAGCCAAGCACACGTTGATTTCATGGTTGGTTCAAGTGATATGAATATCGATGGTTTAACACATGATGGTCAAATCGTACCAGTCTTCAGAAACGGTGACTGGGCTAACTAATGCTAACTTTTTGGCTTATGCTGTTAGGCATTTCGATTTGCCTAACAACCTTTTTTGTCGGTTTAACCGCTTATTACTATTTTCAAAAACAAACCACTAAATTATTAGTGGTCATCTCGTTAATTGGGATTGTCTGTACAGTCGTCACTTATTACTACTTCCACCAAGCCCTGTTAACACCAGCTTTATAATCAAAAAAGGATTGGACCCAAATTCATATTTGGCCCCAATCCTTTTTATTTTTCTTATTAACACCTGTACTTAATAACCATTCGAATCTAACCTAGCAATAGATTTGACACGATTCTTTCGTTGTGAATGATTTCCCAAAAGCCATTGATAATCTTTCTCAATTAGCTATAATGAAGTTAAATCAGTCAATATTAAGGAGACATCGCTCATGAAAGCTATCACAACCACCAACGCGCAACCACTAGAACATCACTTTCATCTATCAGAACGACTCAACATCATTCGGGCCGGTGTTCTAGGTGCCAATGACGGCATTATTTCGGTTGCTGGGATTGTGGTCGGTGTTGCTAGCGCGCACCAAAGTCAATACACCCTCTTCTTAGCTGGGATTTCTGGCATGTTAGCGGGCGCCTTTTCGATGGGTGGCGGTGAATACGTTTCGGTCAGCACACAACGTGATACGCAAAAATCAATGATGCGCCTTCAAAAAGAAGCGATTCAAAACGAATACGATGCCGAAGTAGCTAGTCTACAACGAACCTATGAATCAAAGGGCTTACCAACGCCTCTCGCTAACCAAGTTGCGACAGCCTTCATGCAAAAGGATAGTCTTGATATTACGCTCCGCGAAAAATATAACATTGAACTACACCACTATTTTAATCCCTGGCACGCAGCCTTTTCATCCTTCTTCTCGTTCATTTTGGGTTCGCTCTTACCAATCCTCACAATTCTAGCGATTCCTTATCCTTACAAAGTCAGTGGGACCGTGGCGTCAATTGTGGTTGCCTTAATCATTACCGGCTATACAAGTGCCACGCTAGGTCATGCCAACCGCTTCAAGGGTATTTTACGTAACGTTTTAACCGGCGTTTTAACAATGGTCGTCACTTACTTAATTGGCGGTTCGATCGGTTAGGCTTTTCTTTGGTAACCAAATTTGCTATGATAGACTTAATTTAATCGTTGCCACCGGGCAGTTAATCACTTCTATAGGTCATAGAAGAAGTGATTGGCTGCCCTTTTTTTATGGCGCGACAACTTTAGGAGGCTTTATATTATGGCATGGTTTGATTTATTAATCGCAGGATTAGCAGAGGTTTGGTGGGCAACTACTATGAAGATGAGTAGCGGTTTTACCAAACTCAACTACACGTTATTAACGATCGTCGGGATGGTGGTTAGCTTTGGCTTTTTAATTCGCGCAACTAAAGGCTTACCGCTCAGTATCGCTTACCCAGTTTGGACTGGGATTGGTGCCGTTGGGGCGATTTTAGTCGGTGTGATTTTATTCAATGAACATCTTAGTTTGTTAACTTGGTTATTCGTGATTTTACTCGTGATTGGGATTATCGGGATTAAAGTGACGAGCGGTCATTAAACAAAAATAAGCTTGCCCACTGTGGGGAAGCTTATTTTTGTGCTTGTGCTAACTGCCAACGTGCAATATTTTGGATGAGCTCAACTGGAAATGCCGCACTATCTTTTTTAAATTGAAGCGTCCCTTTACCCGTTTGATAAGGCGCGACTTCTTTTGCAAAATGAGCCATCGGTTGATTCGTTGGATAAAAACCAACGTGGCGCTTGTTAATGCCAAAATAACAAAGTGCCTTAGGTTGGTAGTAGCCAACTAATCCGTAGGCCAATTTAACTTCGGCATCCGGCAACACCGTACAAATAATCTTGTGCATTGACAGTGCAAGTGCACGATCATTATCATTTTCTAAACCAGCCAAGTATTGTGCCACATTGTCCATTTTAGCCCCACCTCTATTTTGCTATCATCTTAACACAAGCCTTCAAAAAAATGCCAATAAAAAAAGCCCAACCGAAGTTGGACTTTTTTGATAAATAATAATTATTTAACAGCTGGTGTACCGAACCATTCGATACGTGATTCAACTGTGTCTTTGATTGCTTTTGTACCAGGTGCAAGAACTTTACGAGGATCAAAGCCTTTTTCAGCTTCGTCTTTGTCTGCAGCGTAGTATGCTTTAACAGCTTTTGACCATGCAATTTGTTGTTCTGTATTAACGTTAACCTTAGCAATACCCATGTCGATTGCTTTAAGGATTTGTTCCTTAGGAATACCTGAACCACCGTGTAATACAAGAGGAATCTTGATTTCAGCAGCTAATTCTTCTAAACGGTCAAAGCTTAAACCTTGCCAGTTTTCAGGGTATACACCGTGAATGTTACCAATACCAACAGCTAAGTAGTCAGGACCAGCAGCTGCTAATTGTTTAGCTTCTTCAACATCAGCTAATTCACCAGCACCAACGATACCGTCTTCTTCGCCACCAATTGAACCAACTTCGGCTTCAACTGAGATACCTTTAGCATGTGCTAAAGCAACGATTTCTTTTGTCTTTGCTAAGTTTTCTTCGAATGGTAAATCATGACCATCGAACATAACTGAGTTGTAACCAACTTCGATACATTCTTTAGCAGCTTCGTAGTTACCGTGATCTAAATGCATGATAACAGGAACAGTGATGTTCATTGACTTGATTGTTTGTTCAACCAAGTTCTTGCATAATTCGTAACCACCCATATATTTAGCAGCACCCATTGATGTTTGGATCAAGATTGGTGTGTTAGTTTCTTGAGCAGCGCCTAAGATAGCACGTGTCCATTCAAGGTTGTTTGTGTTGAAAGCACCAACAGCGTAATGACCTTCACGAGCAGCTTTAAAGATTTCTGTACCATTAACTAATGACATGAAAAAGCCTCCAGATTAATTGCAACTTTTTAGTTGCGATTTTTGAATACGAGTCTATTTTACCATATTTTTGCTGAATATGAATCACCTTTGACAACTTTCTGAAAATGAAAACGAATTCAATCTTTCAACCCAATTCTGACTGGTTTTGTGCTTAATTATCAAATGAAAAAATAAATAACGACAATAATAACACCCCATAGTAATAGTGATATTGGCAGCCCATAAATTAGCCCTTTAAACAATGATTTTCCCTCTTAACGTCCGTATTGACGCAAAAAGAAGAAAATTTAGCGTCATTAGCGCTAAACTTTCTTCTTCTACTTGTTGTTGCTATTTAATTTAAGATGCCCCCGGCGAGAATCGAACTCGCAACCTATCGCTTAGGAGGCGATTGCTCTATCCAGTTGAGCCACGAGAGCCTATAACTTTCATTATCGCACCTCGTGAATTAACTGTAAAGTTGATTTAGCAATATTCAGTCGACATCTGTCATTTTTTGATGCATCGTTTCAACTCCGAATAAGAGGACGGCTCCGGCTGCCATCAAAATCGCAACCGTGAAGATCGTAAAAATCACTGTGATTGAGACTTTTTGATTGATGAGATAGCCGACTAAAAACGGTCCGACAATCCCACCAATCCGCCCAACTGCTGCGGCTAATCCACTTCCGCTGCCACGAATAATGGCTGGATATTGTTCTGGTGTGTAGGCGTACAACGCGCCCCACGCACCCAAGTTGAAAAAGGATAACAAGGCGCCAGCACTAATTAATAGACCGACTGATTGGGCGGTACCAAAGAAATAGGCACTGATTGCCGTTCCAATTAAGAAACTACCGAGGACCCATTTACGTCCCCACTTTTCAATTAACCAAGCTGCAAAAAAGTAGCCGGGTAGCTGCGCCAAGGTCATGATTAAGACGTAACCAAAACTGTTGACCAAACTAAAACCTTTGAGCACCATGACGCTTGGTAACCAGAGAAACATTCCATAATAAGAAAAGACGACTAAGAACCACACAAACCATAATAAAGCCGTTTTTTGGCGGTAAGCTGGTTGCCACAATTTCGTAACGCGCTGCATAAAGGGCAATGGCTTTTGAATCGTGGCTGGTTCGTGGCTATCCTTGACGTGCTCCCGAAGGACCAACGTGTAAACAGCGGGGAGTGACGTAATCAATAAGACAACGCGCCAACCCCAATTAGGAATCACAAAATATGCCAGTAAACTAGCCGCTAACCAACCGGCCGCCCAGAAACTCTCTAGTAAGACGACTGCCCGCCCACGTGTTGCGTCCGGTGTATTCTCTGAAATTAACGTCGAAGCAACTGGTAACTCGCCACCCAAACCAATTCCCACTAATAACCGTAAGGCCATGAAGACGATTAATGATGGGCTAAGCGCCGATAAGCCGTTCCCAATTGAAAAAAGTAATAGCGAGAATAGTAAACTATTCCGCCGCCCAATTTTATCAGCCAAGGCGCCGAAGAAGACAGCACCAATCGCCATCCCGATTGAGCCAACACTGCCAATTAAACCCATTTGCCCACTGTTAAGGTGCCATTCTTTAGCGAGCGCTGCAATGACAAACGACAACAATCCGACATCCATCGCGTCAAATAGCCAGGCGCCACCAGCTGCCCATAATAGTTTGTGATGTTCTTTTGTCATCTCAAATCCGCCTCCAAAGTTGATAATAATTGTGTTTATCATACTTCTTAGGTTTACATGTGTCAAGACACCCTAATTATTAACGTAGAGAATATTAAGTGCTGACAAGGCCGCTTTTATCCGTTCAAAATCCTGTTCAGAAGCGCATTCGATGGTGTGGAGGTGAATCCCACCAGTGAGTGTTGAGAGTAGTTTTTGTTCGGGATATTTTTTAATTTTTTGCATAAATCCTTTGACATCTGTCAAGTTGTTGATGCCTAATTGCCCCGTTATTTCGCCGTAGACTTGATGATCAACTGTAACGTCAATCACTCGCCCGCCGTTTTGAACAATGGCGGTTAATTCAGCGCGCGTCTTGGCTTGTGTATGCTGACACACTAATTGTGCGCGATAACCGGTGATTTGTTGGGTTGTCGTTTGATAATAATAGCCGCTGACCGTCGCAATAATATTGACACCCTGCGCGCGAATTAACGCAATATCGCCCACAATTGTCTGGCGACTCACGTGATAAGTCTGCGCTAGTTGCTTGGCACTAATCGGTTGGCCACTGTCTTTAATCGCCGCTAAAATGGCGTCTCTTCTTTGTTGGGTTGTCATTACCACACCTCGTTTTATCTAATACAGCTATTTTAAGCGCAATCGCACAAAAAAGGAAGTGCGTTTGAAACGGGTTGGCTTCGAGCATTAGCACCGCTCGGCGAATAACTGCTGCAAGCAGTTGTTTGACGAGTGACGCTAAGCACAGAAAGCTACTGACAAAAAACGGTAAAACCATCCATATCCGAATATCAAAAAAGACCTAGGACAAAAATCACTTTTGTCCTAGGTCTTCATTTTTTTAATTTAATTGTTATCCGTTACTTCGAATGACGCGTTGGTACCAATAAAAGCTGTCCTTAGGATAGCGATTGAGTTCCTTTTCGTCGGTTTCATCTCGATCAACATAGACAAAACCGTAGCGCTTCTGATAACCATTCGTCCAGCTCAATAAATCCGTGAAACTCCAGGTTGTGTAACCAATGACGGTCACGCCATCTGTAATGGCTTCTTGGATTGCTTGAATGTGAGCCTTTAAAAAGGCAATGCGGTAATCATCGTGCACTTCACCAGCACCATCTAGGCGATCATAAGCACCCAAACCATTTTCGGTAATTAAAACCGGTAAGCTATAACGACTCTCAATGCGCCGTAATGCCATTCTAAGTCCTTCTGGGTCAATAATTCCAATCCCAGTCGGTTTGTTGCATATACGGATTGTCAGCCGTCTTGAAAAGCCCTGGCACACCGCTCGCTTGACTCGTTCCTTTTTTACCGGAAGTATTTTGTTTGGTTAACCCAACGCCACCGACCAACGGATTAGCCGTTACGGTTGTCGTTTGGTAATAGTTGAGTCCCATGAAATCAGGCCGGGCTAATGGGTCTTGTAATAATGCTTGATCTGCTGCCGTGATATCTGGCAGCAGTCCTTCACGCGCCCAATAATTTAGAATTAACTTCGGATAGCGACCCCAAGCATAAACATCCAACCATAAATCGGCATTCAATTGCTCAGCATCATCAGCCGCAATCTGGTTCACTGGATCAGCATCTAGGGCATAGGTTGGACTATAGGCAAAACTAGGACCAATCCCACCTTGATAACCTTTTTCGTGGAACAACTTAATAGCACTCGCATTGGCTAAATTGGCCATATGATTAGCTTGATAAGTCCGTTTAGCATCCATCACTGCTGGTGGGTGTTCTGCGGTTAAATAGCCGTGCGTGATGAAGATATTTTGTTCGTTCAAGGTGACCCAATGATGAACACGATCGCCAAAACGTTCGAATAATAAGGCTGCATAAGCTGTAAAATCCGGAATAATCTGCCGCGATTCCCAACCACCATATTCATCTTGCAAGGCTTGCGGTAAGTCCCAATGATAAATCGTGACAATTGGTTCAATCTGATTAGCAATTAATTCATCAATTAAGCGATCATAAAAAGCTAAGCCTTCTTCATTCATCGTGCCGCGCCCAGCAGGTAATACTCGGGGCCACGAAATTGAAAAACGATAGGCTTTTAAACCCGCCCGGGCCATTAACGCGACGTCTTCTTGATAGCGGTGATAGTGATCGACCGCGACATCCCCGTTAGTGGCCTTAAAGGTCTTCCCAGGAATACGGACAAACTGGTCCCAGACAGACTGACCCTTACCCGCTTCTTGATAAGCCCCTTCAATTTGATAAGCAGCCGAAGCTGAACCCCATAGAAAATCTTGTGGGAATGGCGCCAATTGTTGATATTCCATAATCAAACTCTCTCCTTATCCCGCTAGATATGATTTTTCGATTTGTTTTAACATCTTTTTGAAGCCCCGTTTTCTCATAAAGCCTAAAACGGCACCCATCAATAAATCATTCGTTTGTTGTAATTTACTGTTTGCCTTGGCTTGTTCCCGGTAAATCACTTGGATGGCTTGCGGCCCATTGGCAAAAATATCATAACTTGATTGGTAAGTCCCTCGTGAGGAGCTTGTTTCGTAATGATAGCTCTGATCCTTGATCAACTGAGTAACCTTCAACGTTGCTTGACCACGGTTACCAAACAATTTTTGATACGAATAATTAGCAAGTTGCGCTTCGGTAATTTTTTCGCCAGTTTGTTGTTTGATATCAAATAACACAGACGTCACAATCTTCTGATAGAAATCACTCGCGGGCATACTCAAATTTTGTTTAATTTCCATAACGCAATCACGCTCTTTTCCTAAATTTAATACGTTTCAACAGGTAAGCCAGCCATCTTCCGGTAGACATCGACCACTTCGCCGGCAAGGTCTCTGAACGTAATGGCGTTCATTAAATGATCTTGAGAATGAACCGTTAATAAAGTGACATCAATATGGTCGCCACTGGCTTCCTTAGTTAACATCCCGGTTTGGACATTATGTGCTTCTGATAATGCAGCATCTGATTCCTGTAATTTAGCAGTAGCTTGGTCAAAATCGCCCTTCTTAGCGGCCTGAATTGCTTCCATTGCACTACTCTTGGCGTTCCCACCATTAATAATCAGTCCCATGATTGTTTCTAAGTTTTGTTCATCTGCCATTGTCGGCACCTCCTAAAATTTAGCTCGTCACTGACTTTCGGGCTTGCCCTTCGTGGTAACAAGGCCATTAGGGATAGCTTAAGTCTAACGTGGTCTTGTCCAATTTAGATAAAAGGCTTACAAATTAAAAGTCAATTTCCAGCGAGTCCGTTCGCTCAAGTGTCCGTCAAACGAAATAAAACCCTTACTTATATTGTAAACGCTTAACCGTGATTGTCAATTAATAGCTTGCCCACTCTCTCACAATTACGACCAAATAAAAAAGAAACCTTAACTAAATTAAGGTTTCTTTTTCGTTTGGGCTAGACCGTTAAATCTTTATTTTTCTTGTGGTAGCCCTTATTCTTTTGATCGCGTTTACGATTTTTCTTACGTTTTGGCTTTAATGGTTCAGCAGGTTGGCGAGTTGGCACTGGTTTCTTAGCCACTTTTGTCTTACTTCGTTCACCCATTGGTTTGTCATCAGCAACCGGTGTTTTCGTTGGTTGTTGTGTTGGTGTGGCAGCCGTTTTTTGAACTGGTGCGGCTTCCTTCACAACTGCTGGTTTTGTTTCTTCCAAATGATCGCCGACCAAATAACGGGTCACTAAATCATATTCTGGCGCTAACAATTTCCGCAAGTTACGGCCATCATGTTGGTTCCCCAACGTTAATACCGTTCCTTCACGGCCCATCCGACCAGTCCGACCAGCCCGATGAATATAGGTAATCTTAGCATTAGGCACGTCAAAGTTAATGACATATGGTAAGTCAGTAATATCTAAGCCCCGCCCAGCAACATCTGTCGCTAAAAGCAGTTGAATCTTACCTTCACGGAAGTCTTTTAACGCCTTTTGCCGTTCTGTTTGGCGTCCTTGGCCGGATAAAGCAGCATATGTTACCTTTTGGTGTTTCAAGGTTTGAGCTGCTTGTAGTAATTGGGCAGATTGGTTGAAAATTACCAAGCCTCTAAAATTCTTTTGGTGCGCTAAATGCCGTAAGACATTCACTTTTTGCGCGTTACCAGTTGGAATGAAGGCGTGTAATACGTCCCCACCAGTTTTGTCGATTGACCGCACATCAATTGTTTCGATTGGGACCCCAAACCAAGTTTCTAAATCGGTTAATGTGTCCGTTGAAGTTGCTGAGAAGAAGCCCAATTGCACATCAGCTGGTGATTCTTGCACAATGTGGCGGGTTTCTGATAAGCCACTGTCCGTTAATAATTCATCCGCTTCATCCATGATAATGGCTTGTAGCGTATGGAATTTTATCTTGCGTTGTTCGCTGAGTTCCAATAAACGGCCAGTGGTTGCAACGATAATTTCTGGTTTCGTCTTTAATCGTTCAATTTGGCGCTTAACATTAGCTTTCCCAGTAATCGCTTGGACGTTACAGTCAATCGCCTTGGCATAAGGTTGAATGACATCTCGTGTTTGAATGACGAGTTCTTGTGAAGGGGCCAAGATTAAGACTTGGAGACCTTCACCGGGCATAATCTTTTCTAATAAGGGGAGCGAAAATGCAAGTGTCTTCCCTGAACCGGTTGGGGCTAAGCCTAAAATTGATTTATCCTGTTTTAAAGGTTGGTAAACTGCTTCTTGAATTGGGGAAAGGTCCTTAAACCCTTGTTCATCCCATAGTGCTTGAAATAATGGTGAAACGCTCATGTATTGCCTCCGTTAATGTTGATCTGCATCAAACTGGATCCCGGCCGATTGTCTTAATTGATATAAAACGGCATTGACCGATTGACTTAGTTGTAATAATTCATGATACCGTTTTGTGTCGTGATTAGCAATAATCGTTGCAAAAGTTGCCGCTTCAGCCATCATCGGATTAGCAAGTGATTGTTCGCCGAGAGATGTTATTTTTTGACCACCATCTTCGTATAAATCGACTTGACCAATTGTGCCCGCATTATCTAAGACAATTGTGCTTTGGCCGCCATAAATTTCTGATGTTAAATATGAATCCACTGTCTTACCAAAGATTAAAGTCACATCGTAATCTGGGTAATGAAGGGTTGCGACCCCTTTACCATCCACCTTAGTTGGTAGCATTTCAGCTTGGTAATCAACCGCAATTGGTTGGCCAAACCAGCTGAGTGCATCATAAACAACGTAAACGCCTAAATCTTGTAAGGCACCACCTGAAAAGTGTGGTGAGAAAATATTGGGTTCTTCCCCCGCTAAAACCGCATCATAGCGAGATGAGTATTTCATATACGATAAGGTTGCGCCGTTGATGCTTGGTAATTTAGCAATTGCGTCTTGCACAATTTTGAAATTAGCTTCATGGATTTGGCGCGCTGCCTCAAATAGAAACTGATCGGGATGATCCGCTAATATAGCAATCATATCTACCATTTCATCCGGATTACTGAAAGCCGGCTTTTCGACAATCACATTTTTCCCTGCTTCGATTGCTTGTTTAGCTTGTTTAAAATGTAAGCTATTGGGGGATGCGATATAAACGGTTTCAAAATCGCGACTTTCAAAAAAGCCATCGAGTGTTGTATACGTATTTGCGTCGGGCGCAGTATAGTCTGTTTTAAACTGGTCCGCCTTTTCTTCAGTTCTTGAATAAACCGCTGTCAATTTGAATGCTTCTGCATCGCGTGCTGCGTTCACAAACTGGCCTGTAATCCAATTTGTACCAATAATGCCTAATTTTTGCATGTCAGTCAACTCCTTCAATTAATAGTTTTAGTATACGGGTTTTAGTTAGAAAAACCTATTAAAACCAACTACTAGTTAGTAGCCTCAATTAAGTATTTTAATAAATAATCGCGTTCTTTAACGATTCTTAATAAAATCCGACTTAAGTCCGATAATTAATTGCACGCAAGGCACGTAATTCGTGCTAAAATAGAGAGTAATTGAGGTGTGACTATGCGAATTTTTGAATTTAAAAAACCACGAGAATTATTTGATCAAACGATTCATCAATATCAACAAAAGGCCCGGGCCACTCAAGCCAGTAAAACAGCAACTTTTTACGCGGGTCATTGGACTTTCGATGATGAAAAAACGCATAAACGACATACGCTTGAAATCACGCCAAATTTACTTATCCAGATTGATCACAAACCATTAACTGGTAAGGTAATTTTGTTAAGTGAGACCGAGCTTATTTTTCTCGACCATTTTGGTTACCAACTCAAAATCACATGTGAAAACCACCAACCGGTTTCAATCTACGACGAAGCAGAAGACACAGAATACCCAATCAAATAAAGAGTGCTCTTTTCAACCGTTTTGATTCTGAGCATTTGTGTCACTTGGCGAATTAGCGATGCAATCGCTGATTTGACAAGTGTTACAAAGCACAGGAATCAGGTTGAAAAGACACGTTTCAAATCTGAGTGCTTTTATTCACGTTTTGGCTCTGAGCATTAACTCAGCGTGCTAAATGACCGATGAAATCGATCGTTTAGTGCGCGTGGTTAAGCACAAGAAGCAGTGAATAAAAGCCAATCCATACATAAAGAAGCCGCCCAGAAATAATTTGGGCGACTTCTTTTTTTACCTATTTAATTGTTTAGCCAATGCCTTTTCGGCTGCTTTTGGTAAATCCGCTTTGTCCACCTTTTGCCATGACATCACACCTTTGCGATCGTTAACCTTTAATTCAAGGTAGGCTTGTTTTTGTAAGCGTGAACTTTTGGCACTATTAAAGCTCACCTTTTTTTGATGGCCAGCCTGATCGTATGCAGGCAGGTCGTATTGGTAAGAAACATATGATTTACCTTCTGTGTCCTTATCGACCTGCTTCGTGCCGTCAGTTGTAATTTGTGTGTAATAGGTTTCACCACCGTAATAATATTCCTTAATTCCCCAGCTACCGCCAATAAAGAAAATCACGATGATGATTAATAATAACCAGCCTTTGCGTTTAAACATATTTAGGCTCCATTCTATTTAAGTTTTTGCCATTCTTGCGGCGTACCGGTGAAAACCGCCAATTGATATTCTGAGTCGTCTCGGCCACCAGGTATTTTGCTAGCAGTGGTATACTGCCAAAAACCGTTCTTAGTGCCAACTGTTGGCCGCTGTTGCGTTGTTTGCCACAGTGGATAAGTACCCTTGGTTGGAACATAGCGCTTCAATAATGCGGGCGCACCACCAATAATGCAATCTTGATGATAATACTGATTAATGAGCGTCACAAACCGGGCAATTGCCCGTTGCGTCTTGGCTTTTGCCAGTGGTTTTTGTGCGTAATCATTGTAATAAGAAAGATAAACCATGATTGGCAGATGTCCAGTATCTTGCCCGACCGATTTGATAAACTGTTGGGCTTGGTCTTCAGGTGAACTATCAAAACTAAAAAAGTGATAAACCCCCACTGATATACCTGAGCCCTCTGCCCGACTGTAATTACTATCGAAATTATCATCCTTATAGGAAGCCCCTTCGGTCACTTTTAGATAAACGAATTTTAGGCCTTCTTTTTTCAAAATCTGATAATCTTGGTAGCCATCTTCTTGGCTAATTTGAGCCCCTAAGACGGGATATTGTTGCTCGTTAGGCCGGTCGGTTCGATTCTGGAGCCACCACCAAATACCGGTGATCACTGCAATCGCTAAGAGGCTTAGTAAAACTATTCGGCGCCAGTAGCGCTTTTGAAAACTATCTTGAAAAATCGGCGTCATTCGACGTTTCATCGTTTCACCCCAACTTAAGCTTAGTACGCTTAGTTTACTATTTTCATTAACTGCAAACAAGCGACCTAACAATTTTGTTCGTCGTTGTCACTTTTGTTTGCCTTTTCACTTGAATGGTCTACAATATGTTCAAAGGAGGCGGATTATGCTAGATGAGCGTTTACTGGGGTTAACATTCCAGCTGCCCGATGCACAATCGGCGGGCGTGATTTCTTTTTTCGGCGTCTTATATCATTACCGTGTTGCGGGACCAGCGGAAACTGGTCTACTGGTTGTCGTCACTGATGTATCACCATTATACTTAACAGTTACGGCCCAACACAATGTTTTAGAATACTAGTTTTACTTTGGAGAGGAAGTTTTTAGTATGGGTATTTTTCTAACGATTTTATTAATTGTCATTTTGGTTTTAATTGCCATCACTTTATTCTCATCTTTTGCCTTGATTCATACTGGTGAAGTGGGGATTTTAGAACGACTTGGGGTTTACGTGAAGACCTTGGAACCTGGTTTCCACCTTGTCTTCCCATTTTTATACCACATCACTGAAGTAGTTAACATGAAACAAATTCCGTTAAAAGTAGCGGAACAAGAAGTTATCACTAAGGATAACGTTGTGGTCATGATTTCAGAAACACTTAAATACCACATCACAGACGTTAATTCATACGTCTACAAAAATAAAGATTCTGTTTTAAGTATGGTACAAGATACTCGGGCCCAACTGCGTGGGATTATCGGGAATATGGATTTAAACGATGTTTTAAACGGGACAGAACAAATTAATCACACCCTTTTTGAACAATTGAGTGCTGTGACCGCCGGCTACGGTTTAAATGTTGATCGGGTCAATATCGATTCCATTCAAGTCGCACATGATATTCAAGAATCAATGAACAAATTACTCCGTGCTTCTCGTGAAAAAGAAGCCAATATTATGGAAGCTGAAGGGCTCAAAGCCGCTGCCATCCGTAAGGCTGAAGGGGTTAAGGAAGCCAATATTCTAGAAGCCGAAGCTAACAAGCAAACCCAAATCTTGGAAGCTGAAGGGAAAGCGCAAAGTCAAAGAACCGTCGCTGAAGCGGTTAAGGATCAAATTAACTTAATCAACTCTAGTTTGGTGAATAACGGCGAACTTTACTTGCAATTCAAGAACATCGAAGCAATGGAACACGTTG
Organism: Latilactobacillus sakei subsp. sakei DSM 20017 = JCM 1157; assembly: GCF_002370355.1. Classification (NCBI taxonomy): domain Bacteria; kingdom Bacillati; phylum Bacillota; class Bacilli; order Lactobacillales; family Lactobacillaceae; genus Latilactobacillus; species Latilactobacillus sakei. The sequence goes on along the minus strand of NZ_AP017929.1, from coordinate 923,060 downwards.
CCGATGGCCAAAATAACACCATCGTGCTCCCTAACAAAGCAATTGACAGCTTAGGTAGCCTCCCAGCAGTTGGCGAATTATTAGCAAATAAAGACAAGCATCTATAACATACAAAAGAAGCGGCGGACAATATATTTGTCCGCCGCTTCTTTTTGGTATCCGAATAATTATCGTTTTAACGTGTTCTATAAGTTACACTTCTTTTTTTAGTGCTCTTGCTCGTCATCCGAATTGGTCCCCGCTTTTGGCGGTTGATTCATTCGATTGGTCGTCTTACTTAAAATATATTGCTCGAGTAGATTGATAATCTGCTGGTTCTGCGGTAAATCGGAGTGTTGCGCTTGATCCCCGGTAACCGTGATTTCCGTATAATGCTTGACTTGACCCTGATAAATATACTTACCAGCCTCAACACTACGAGCCGGCACAATCCCATCATTTTCGAAGTTCTCAGTCCCCGCGATGGAATACATCGACAAGTTTGAGGGAATCTTCTTTCGATTGGCGATAAAATCCGTTAACATTTGCGATTTATGGGCCAGCGACGTTTCTTCGAAATTATACGGTGAGCCAATCGTCATTAATTTTTTAACGGTAATGTCATCCCGATTGAAGTAATTCTCTAAAAAGGCGGTGTAGATCAAACCACCGTTCGAGTGCCCGACCGCTTTAAAATTATTAAACTGGTATTTCTTGGCTAACGCCGTAAACGCGATTGAGAACCATTTGGCCTGTTTTTTGATATTACTGTAGCCATCTTTATTATTCTCAAAGCCAACCACGATAAAAGGTTCGTTATCCCGCGGCTTAATTTCGCCAGAATAGCTGATATGATTATTGGTATCGACAGTCAATTTTAATAAACTATGCTTATTGCCCCGCTTTTTATTCAGTTTGTTAACCAACTCATCAAAACGATTCTGAGTCGCGCTACTCCCAGGAATGAAGATCACCGGAGACATTTTAGAATCATGGCGTTTAGTTAAAGTTGCGACGTTTTGGCGCGTCCATTGTGCAGAAGGCCACATCATCGCGCCTAAAAATAGAAAACTCAAGCCAAGGAGAATTAAACTTTTACGTTGTAATTTAGACATCTTGGTCAACTCCTTCCTGCAAACGATTTGCAAGTTGGATGAATGGTTTATAAATTAAAACGCCGACGAACACGTTTAACAAACTAATCACCAATGCCATCCAGTTACCGTTAGTCCCAATAAACGCCTGTAGTAACCCCGGCGTTCCCAGTGGCACATTGTAAACCACCGCCGGCATCAAATTGAGTGCAATCGCCAGGGCCGCAATCCCCATATTAACCAGTGGCACCAGCAGAAATGGAATAATGTATAACCCATTTCCTAAGACTGGCAAGCCCGTTAAAACGGCACTGTTGAAATTAAAGAGGACCGGCATCAACGACCAGCGGCCAATCAAATGCTGATCACGTTGACGACTGAAAAGAAAAATAGCGATTACTAAAGCCAAGGTGCCACCAGTCCCACCAATGGCCCCAAATGGTCCGTAAAGTGTTCCTAACGTGAACGGATAAGGTACGTGCCATGGTGTATGGTGCAAGAAGGCGTAATTTAGGTTAGCCGTTGCGGCAAACCCATCACGGCCAAACTGCTCAAGCGTTGGCATGCTGGTTAACCCAAAGAATGTCAAGATTGTAACGAGGACTCCAATTCCGAGTGAAAAAATCAAACTCGTTTGATTGGCTTTTAAATTCTGTAATTTTAAGATGACTTGATCCGGTAGAATTGAAATTTCCAACCAGTTGAGTAACAACCCCACTAAAATTGCAGTGACGACCACTAAGCTAATTGGCACTAACGAATCCAATGAACGCCCCACAATTGAGCCGTTATGGGGATTAGCAACCTGTTGCGCTTTCCCTAGCCATCTGAAAACAAGACCTACCAGATAACCGACGAGTAAGCCGAAGAAGAGCGCACCCATCCCCAACAAATTCGCATTAAACGTCAATTCACCGTTGGGCGTATACCGCAAGGCTAATAAAAGATAGGCCACTAAGCCTGTGATGCTTGCCAGTTGTTCGTCCCGACCATAATACTTGGCCGTATAGCGCGCTGTTGCAAAAGCTGCGATTGCTGCCACAATCCCTAAGGTTAAACTCGTTAGACTATTAAACGGCACCTGCATATAATTATGCTTCGTTAACCAAGTTGAAAAGTGGAAAATACTGGCGATAAAACTATGGCGATTAAATAATGTCAGTTGAATTAATTGGCTTAAACTACCGATTAACACAAACGGAAACAACAACGTTAAACTCCTTTGAATAATTTGATACAATGGATGATTGGTTTGAACCCGCGTGATCCATTGTCCAAATAACAGTAATTTAGATTGAACGATTACTTTCATCTGTTAACCCTCTTATCATTTCTCTTATTGGCTTTATTCTAGCCGAAACGATTCTATTTTGCACGACTTTCTTCCCTAGACCACTAAAAAGGCCGTCTAACCCTCGATGATGAGGATTAAACGGCCTTTTTAAACGTGCTTTCATTAACTACTTTCTGTGCTTTGCTACGTATCGCAAATAATCGGTTGCACCGATTATTCACAACACTAGGCAAATGCTCAAAAGTACCCGTTAATGTCGCACTCTTGATTTTAAACGTGCTTTTAATTGGCAACTTTCTGCGCCTAGCAACATCAGTCAAATCACCGATTTCATCGGTAATCCGTCTGATTAAGCTAGTACTCAAAAGTTAACCGCCAATTAACGCACTCTTGTTCTTAAACGTGCTCCGTCAGCCATATCATTCCGGTTAGCGACAGCAGTCAAACAACCGACTTTGTCGGTTATTCGTCTGCTTATGCTAATCCTCATGATATACCCGGCTGATGTCGCACTCTATTTTAATACTAATTTGGTTACTGATTCGACGTGTAATGTTTGTGGGAACATGTCCACTGGTTGTGTGCCTTCTGCTTGGTAACCTTGTGCGGCTAACAAGTCTAAGTCACGTGCCAATGTTGCTGGGTTACAGCTGACATAAACCATCTTAGCAGGTTTCAATTGACCAACAGCTTCGATAAAGCTTGGTTCCAAGCCTTTACGTGGTGGATCAACGATTAAAGCATCGACTTGAAGGCCGTCTGTTTGCCATTGGGCCATCACATCTTCGGCTTTGCCGAGTGTGAATTCAACGTTATCAATCGCATTGATTTTAGCATTATGACGGGCATCCATGACAGCTGATTCAACGACTTCAACGCCGTAAACTTGCTTAGCATGTTTAGCCACTGCTAATGAGATTGTCCCGATACCTGAATAAGCATCGATCACTGTTTCATTGCCTGTTAATTCAGCTGCTTCAATTGCCTTTTGGTAAAGGACTTCTGTTTGCACTGGGTTCACTTGATAGAATGATTGTGCTGAAATTTCAAATTTCAAGCCCATTAATTCGTCGCGAATAAAGTCACGGCCAGCGATTAATTTTGTTTGATCACCGAAAATGACGTTGGTTTGGGCCGCATTAACGTTTTGCATGATGCTGACCACTTCTGGAAGAGCCTTCTTGATTTCGATGGCAATTTCGCGGGCAGCAGGTAATTTCTTACTACGTGTGATGAAGACAATCATCATTTCGTGGCTGTAATAACCGCGACGAACCATGATTGTTCTCAAAACACCTTTATGCGTATCTTCATTGTATGGATCGATGTAGAAACGACGTAAGATATCACGAACCACTTTGATTGCTTCATCAATCTTAGGATCTTGGATGTAGAAATCTTCCATTGGCATCACTTGGTGACTGTGTTTCCGGTAGAAACCAGTCATTAAGGCACCATCGATAAACCGAACAGGTACTTGAGCCTTGTTACGGTAACCAGTTGGATCAGTCATCCCAAGTGTGGGTTGGACTGGAATATCCAAATGCGCTTTTTGGAAAACATTTAAGATTTGATTGCGTTTAAACGTTAATTGCGCTGGGTATGCCAAGTGTTGAAGTGGTGCGATCCCAGTTTGTGAGTAGATATTCGCTTTTGATTCAACACGATCTGGGCTTTTCTTTAATAAGTTAACCAAACGTGCGAAACCGTATTGTTTGTTGACCTTTGTGACTTCCACTTCGGCTTGTTCATCAGGTAAAACACCTTCGATGAATAATGGGTAATTGTCAACTTTGGCAACACCCATGCCTTCATAGGTCAAATCCATAATATCGACCGTTAACTTTTCATTTTTTCTTACTGGTGCTTGAATTTTCATAGTAACCTCTTTTTTGTTGTTTAAAAAGAGTCTGAAACAAAACTGAGTTTTGCGCCGGACTCTTTTCGCCTAATAGTTTAGTTTAACCTATTTTACCGTCACCGTCGATATCTTCTTTTGATATTTCTTCGACTTCTTTGACGAATTGATCTTCTGCTGCGAGCTCTTCTGGTGTCTCCGTTGTGATTGCGTGATCCGGAATCGCTTCTTTATTAACGTACATTTCGATGTGTTGTTGTAAGTTAATAAAAGTCATTGGCGCATCGCCACCGTATTCACCATCTAGATTAATCATCATCTTGTCGTTTTCGTCAGCTGGTCGAGCCACTAACTTAGACGTCTTCGTATAAATAATCCGTGGATCATCAACGTGCTTGCCACCTTTTAGGACAAGTGCCATCAGATGAACCAATTCGGCCATATTAGCCGTCTTCACGACGATTAATGAAAAATTACCGTCATCCAGTTGGGCATCTGGCGCCACCTGTTCGAACCCACCGACAGAATTCGTCAAGCCTAATAAGAAGAGTGATGCTTGACCATCATAAGTCCCTTCATCGTATTCAAGATGCATTTGAATGGGCTTAATCTGAGGCAACATTTCTGCGCCTTTGACGATATACGCTAAATAACCAAAGATTGATTTGAAATCAGAAGGTACTTCATACGTCAACTCTGTCAACAAGCCGCCCCCGGCGATGTTCATAAAATAATTATCGTTTGCTTGACCGATATCCATTTTGAGCGTTTGATTTTTTAAAATCACTTTCGCTGCATCGACTGGATTGTCACGTGGAATCTTCAAAGCGCGCGCGTAATCATTTGTTGTCCCGGCAGGAATAATTGCCATTTTAGGGCGTTTAGCCAGTCCGGCAATCCCGTTGACCACTTCGTTGATCGTGCCATCACCGCCGGCGGCAACCACTAAATCAAAATTATCTTTAGCAGCACGTGTCGCTTCTTTTTGCGCAGATGCTGGTTCAGGTGTTGTTTGATAAGCGCTCGCTTCATAACCCGCTTGTTCTAAAATATCCAGAATATCAGCAACACTTCGCTTCATTACTTCATGTCCTGAAGTTGGATTATAAATTAACCGTGCACGTTTTTGCATATGAATCTCCTAATTCTCGATTATCGTTTATTTAATTCAGCCATCAATAAATCATTAACAACTTTCGGATTAGCTTGACCGCGTGTTTCCTTCATAATCTTACCGACTAAGAAGCCAACTGCCCGGTCTTTACCATTTTTGAAATCGTCAATTGATTGTTGATTATCATCAAGGATCCCTGTGATGATTGGTGTCAACTTAGCAGGGTCTGATAATTGAACCATCCCTTTAGCTTCAACCCACGCTTTTGGATCCGTATCATTTTGGATAATTTCTTGGAAGACCTTTTTAGCAATCTTCGATGAAATAATACCGTCTTTGATCAAGTTGATCATTTGAGCTAAATGTTCTGGTGTTAATGCGGTTTCTTGAAGGTCAATTTGCTTGTCGTTCAAGTAAGCATTCACTTCGCCCATCAACCAGTTAGAAACTTGTTTAGGTGCGGCACCGTTGGCAACAGCTGCTTCAAAGAAGTCAGACATTTCCTTCGTGTTCGTTAAGACACCCGCATCATATTCTGGTAAGCCTAATTCATCAACATACCGTGTCCGGCGTTTAGCAGGCATTTCAGGCATATTGTCTTGCACTTCTTTCAACCAGTCATCGCCAATGTGCATTGGTGGTAGATCTGGTTCTGGGAAGTAACGGTAATCATCCGCACCAGATTTAACCCGCATTAAGTAGGTTTCGCCTGATTTTTCATCAAAACGACGAGTTTCTGGACGAATTGTTTCACCAGCAATCAAGAGTTGTGATTGACGCTTGATTTCATAAGCCAACCCTAAACGGACATGGTTAAATGAGTTCAAGTTTTTCAATTCTGATTTAACACCATATTTCTTAGCGCCGATTGGTCGCACAGAAATATTGGTATCCACCCGCATTGACCCTTCTTCCATCTTAACATCAGATGCGCCCGTAAATTGAACGATTTGACGTAAGGTTTCAAGGTAAGCATAGGCTTCTTCAGGTGTTGACATATCAGGTTTTGAGACGATTTCGATCAAGGCTGTTCCTTGACGGTTTAAATCGACGTATGAATAGCCGTCTGAACCATGCGTATTCTTACCAGCATCTTCTTCGACGTGCAATTCAGCAATCCCGATTTGTTTTTTGTGACCATCAATCTCGACTTCAATATAACCGTCTTTACCAAGGGGTTGTTCGTATTGTGTGATTTGATAAGCCTTTGGATTATCTGGGTAGAAATAATTTTTCCGGTCAAAATGTGTATCACGGGCAATATCAGCATGTAGTGCTGTTGCGACCATCATCCCAAGCGTGTAAGCACCCTTGTTCAAAGTTGGCAATGTCCCAGGATAACCCCAGTCGATAACATTCGTGTTGGTATTAGGTTCTGCACCATAATTAACAGGAGATGGACTGTACATTTTTGAGTTGGTTTTTAATTCAATATGCACTTCAAGTCCGATTGTTGTTTCGAAATTCATTAGGCTTGTCCTCCTTTAAAGCTTGGTACGTTTTTGTTAAATTCTGTGGCTTGTTCAAAGGCGTAACCGGCACGATAAACTGATTCTTCGTCGAAGGCTTTCCCGATGATTTGTAAACCAACTGGCATCCCATCAACAAGACCAGCAGGTACTGACATTGCTGGTAAGCCAGCCATGTTAGCAGGAATCGTTAAGATATCATTCATGTACATTGTGACAGGATCCGTGCCCTTGTCACCTAACTTGAAGGCAGTTGTTGGTGTTGTAGGACCCACAACTAAATCGTAATCTTCGAAGACCTTTTCGAAATCTTGAATAATCAAGGTCCGCATTTGACCCGCTTTTTTGAAGTAAGCATCATAGAAACCTGATGATAAAGCAAATGTGCCAAGCATAATCCGGCGTTTCACTTCATCGCCAAAGCCTTCAGAACGTGATTTAACGTAAACATCTTCAAGCGTCTTAGCTTCAGGTGAACGGTAGCCGTAACGAATCCCGTCAAAACGTGACAAGTTAGATGAGGCTTCACTTGAAGCAATGATGTAGTAAGTTTGAACCGCATATTGAGAATGTGGCAAGCTAACTTCTTCAACCGTTGCACCCAATGACTTGAAAGTTTCGATAGCTGTTTCGATTTGGGCCTTAACAGTTGGTTCAACACCTTCTGCCATATATTCTTTGGCAACGGCAATCTTCATGCCCTTGATGTCGCCGTTTAAAGCAGCCCGGAAATCAGGTACGTCATAATCAGCACTGGTACTGTCTTTTTCATCATGACCACTGATGGCTTGTAAAACAGTTGCGTTATCAGCAACAGTTCGACTGAAGACACCGACTTGATCAAGACTTGAAGCAAAAGCAATCGCACCCCAACGTGACACACGGCCATAAGTTGGTTTGATACCGACAATCCCGTTAAAAGCAGCGGGTTGGCGAATTGAACCACCAGTATCTGTCCCTAAAGCAGCGACCACTTCACCCGCGGCAACAGCTGCTGCAGAACCACCTGAAGAACCGCCAGGCACTTTATCAAGGTCCCAAGGGTTTTTAGTCTTCTTAAAGGCAGATGTTTCTGTTGAAGAACCCATGGCAAATTCATCTAAGTTGGTTTTACCAATCATGATGGCCTTTTTAGCCTTTAATTTTTCAACAACAGTCGCATCAAAAACGGGTTTGAAGTTAGCAAGCATCTTGCTAGCAGCTGTCGTTGTGACACCGTCTGTCAATAAGTTATCTTTAATCCCAATTGGCATCCCTGCTAATAAGTTATCAGCATCGATTGGTTGCGCATCGATTTTGGCAGCTGCTTCTTGAGCGCCTTTTTCATCGATGGTTAAGAAAGCATCAACTTGTTGTTCTTTGGTTTTAATCGTTTCTAATGTATCCGTTACTAATTGACTAGCCGTTAAGTCACCAGCAACTAGTTTGTCATGAACACTTTGTAAATCTTCGTTTAAATAATCCACGGTTAGGCTTCCTCCTTGTCCATGATGGCAGGGACTTTCAATAAGCCGTCTGCTGAATCTGGTGCATTCTTCATTAAGATTTCACGATCTGTCCCTGGTTGGGCAACATCTTCGCGAACAATGTTCTTGAGGCCATTTACATGAGTCGTTACGGGAACACCTGTGGTATCCACTTCGTTTAATTCATCAGTCATTTTCATGATGTCGGCAAGTTGTTCAGTGAATTGTTCTAATTGTTCATCACTGAAAGCTAATTTGGAAAGTTCTGCGACATGCTGAACTTGTTTTTTATCAATCATGAGTAAACCCCTTTTCTAATTCAGTCACTATTTATCCATTCTGATTAATTTTACCATATATTGCCCTAGATGAAAGTGACATCACCCGGAATTTGGTCGTTTTCTATAACTTATTCATGTAATCGTTACCATTAGTTGCTATCTCAAACTTTTTACCCTAATTAGTTTTATCATTACTGGTAACAATATATCTTATACAACTCATTAGGACTCGATATGATTCATAACAATGAATGGTAGACAACCATACGTTCAAACTTATATAATTGACTAGACAAATACGTTAGAAGAAATAATCATTTAACCATTATTACAAGGAGGAACTTATTATGACCATTACATCATTTACTCGTTTTTTAGCCGTTGCTAGCCTTAGCCTATTCGCTGGACTAACAATTCAACATCAATCCGTTTCAGCTGCTACTTCTACTGTCGGTGTTACTTTCTCAGGCATCACCCCAGAAATGCAAGCAAAAGCTGCAGAAGAACGGGCGGCTGAAGAAGAGGTGAATGATGCTTGGCTAGATATGGACTTTACCGACGATTCTCCTGTTGAAGTTGAAGAAACTGTCAACGGTCAAACACAGCACTATTGGGAATATGCTGATGGCACAACAAGCCAAACAGCACCTGCCGAAACAGCTGATACTGAAGACGTTGCAACAACAAACACCAGAAGCAGCAACTACTACTACTAAACAAACAGCAACACCTGTTAAAAAAGCACAACCTAAAAAAGAAAAGTTCAAACCAATGCCAAGTGTTGCAACGATTAAGCAACTCACATTTGACTGGGCTTCAGCACAAGTGATGCAACCCCTAGAAAAAATGATCGCACATGCTATCAAAGGCCTATAATTAAAAAAAGCTCCCGTCAATCAACTGATTGCCGGGAGCTTTTTGAATCTCTTATTTAATAACTACCGAAAACGTGTGTGGTAAAGCCTTTGCTGCCTGATACACGCCCAACATAGGCTTGCATCCCTTCCGCAGATGTAATTGAGATATCAAGCGGAATGTTACGCGGTAAATACTTATCCGCGGCCGTCGCAATATACTGTGTAAAACTCATAATTTCCGTTTCACTGTAGAATTGCGTATTAACCGTGATATTCATGCCTGCTAAGACGCCTTCTTCATAATGCGTCTGAGCGGTCACACCACTTAAGTTCGGGAAGAACGTTTCAACTTGTGTTTTAAAACTGTTAAAAGCTGTCGCGTCGTCTTGATTAATTGCTTTTTCATCATTTACAACTGGTAGCACTTGATTTTCTTGATTCAATTCGTGCCATGAATCAATCGTTGTGCTGCCTTTTTTGCTGACCCCATAAGCGAAGAATGTGCCACCAACTAAACTATCCTTAGGGGCTTGTTTATAAAGTCCAATGACAATTGTCGTATCGCTGAGGCCCTTCTTTTGACGCATTCGGCTTAAAACCTTATTAGCCATTTGTTTGCCTTGTTGGGTCATCATTGCTTTTGAAATCTTCGTTTCAAACGTTGCACCGTATTGTTCCTTGGTATAATAATCAACTTGATTCATCCCTAGGCCAATACTCATGCCCTTCATACTGCCATCTTCGCCTAAATAATCTTGTTCCAATATCTGTTGAAGGTAAATTGGATTCCGTTTATTTGGATCTTTTTGACCATTATCCTCGGGGTTTAAGCCCTCTGTATTCGTTTTTGATTTACGTGCTAACCATTTTTGCGCTTGAGCGGTCTTTAAACTTTGCCCTTCTTGGAAAACATATTTTGAAGTTGGAAATTGTTCTTTGGATAGTTTAAGAAGCCCACTCTCAAGACTCTTAACATCAAAAGAGGTATTACTCTGTTGCGTTGTTAATCCTCGAGTCTGACTAGTTTTATACTGACCATTATCAATTACGCCTTCATACATACTATCGGTCACTTTACCCGTTGTTTGTAATTTTTTAGTCGCTTTACTACTTGAACTCGATGAAGTGCCTGGAAGACTTGTGCAACCTGCTAACAATAAAAGAGTTGCTGCTGCAACGACCCATATTTTATACTTTGCCACTGAGAATGGTGCCTCCTTAATTCCGATTAAAGCGCGTTAAATAAATTAAACGCGCGCTCTTGGTTATTATACCGAACTTTACCTACTGCGCCAAATAATTATCTAAATCAGCTTCATTAATAATGGGGATGGCCAATGACTGTGCTTTTTCAAGTTTGCTACCAGCATCTTGACCCGCAATTAACGCATCCGTCTTCTTAGAAACAGAACCTGTGACCTTCGCGCCGTTATCTTCAAGCAATTGCTTCAATTCACCACGTGTATACTGCTCTAATTTACCCGTTAAAACAACCGTCTTACCGTTAAAATAGCTGTCACTAGTTGCTGCTTGGGCTTTAGTAACACCGGTATAAGTTAAATTAACGCCAACTGCTTCTAATTCTGCCATCAAGGTTTGGACTTGGCTATCCGCAAAATAAGTCACCAGGCTGTCGGCAATAATCGTGCCAATCGTATCAACCGTAATGATGGTTTCTTGATCACTCGCCATCAAGGCTGCTAAGTTTTGGAAATGTTCAGCCAATAAACGGGCAGCTTTAGCACCCACATGGCGAATCCCTAACCCAAATAATAACCTTTCTAGCGAATTCTGACGACTAGCATCGATGGCATTTAATAAATTATTAATAGATTTTTCTTTAAATTTATCCAATTGGGCTAAATCATCCGCCGTTAAACGGTATAAATCGGCCACATCGTGGATTAACTCTTTTTCTAAGAGTTGTGTAATGATTCGAGGCCCTAAACCATCGATATTCATCGCGTTCCGGGAAGCAAAATGGGTGAGTTGTTCCTTCATTTGAGCCGGACACATTGGATTAATGCAGCGTAATGCGACTTCTTCATCCAGATGCACTAAATCGTGACCACACGATGGACAAGTTGTTGGTATGCCGTACGCTTGGCTATCGCTAGGGCGTTTGGCTAAAACAACTTGCGAAATTTCAGGGATAATATCCCCTGCTTTATGCAGAAGTACTGTATCAAGCAAGCGGACATCTTTATCGCGTAACATATCCGCATTGTGTAGCGATGCCCGCGCAACGGTCGTCCCCGCTAGTTGAACCGGATCCATCACCGCGGTTGGTGTCACAACTCCCGTTCGGCCAACAGTCCATTCGATTTCACGAATAACAGTCTCTGCTTCTTCAGGTGGAAATTTATAGGCAATTTCCCAACGGGGCACTTTGACTGTATTACCTAATTGACGTTGGAGCGCGAGGTCGTTTACTTTTAACACAACCCCATCGATGCCGTACGCCAAATCGTTCCGTGTTCCTTGGTATTGTTCGATAAATGCCTGTACTTCAGCCATATTTTGACAAACAACAGACGTTGGATTCACGTTAAAGCCTAATTCCGCTAAAACATGGAGGGCCTCACTTTGCGTTGTCGCCTGCACATCATCAAACGTGACAATCGTATAGATAAAGGCACTCAATTGACGCGCAGCTGCCACCTTAGCATCCAATTGGCGTAAACTACCAGCCGCCGCGTTCCGTGGATTAGCAAACGGTTCTTGGCCTTCTGCTTCCCGTTTTTGATTCAAATCTGCAAAAGCCGCTTTGGGCATGTAACATTCACCGCGGACCTCAATTGAAACGGGACGCGTTAGTTTTTGCGGAATCGCCTTGATTGTCTTTAAATTCTGAGTAATATCTTCACCAATTGTCCCGTTACCACGCGTGGCCCCCCGGACAAAGCGGCCTTTTTCATAAATTAAATCAATCGCTAAGCCATCGATTTTTAACTCGACATTATACTCGATTTCCGTTGCCGTATTTTTTCGTAACCGTTGGTCAAACGCTGCCAACTCGGCTTCAGAAAAGACATCCCCCATCGATAACATGGGAATCTCATGCGTGACCTTTGTAAAACCTGGTAAGACTTGGCCACCGACTTTTTGAGTTGGTGAATCATTGGTCACAATCACCGGAAAAGCGGCTTCGAGCTGCTCTAAATCACGATACAACTCATCGTACACATGATCTTCCACTAAGGGCGCATCCTGTGTATAGTACGCCTGACTGTAGTCGGCTAATTGATCGCGCAATTGTTGCGCAAGTGAAGCCGCCTCACTCTGGGTATAATCTTCAACTGGTTTGGCTAAACCCATATTGGACACTCCTTTGTTGGATTGAAACGTGCTCTGTTAGGCATATTTCTGTGCTTAACAAAATTTGCCAAATCGTCGATTACATCGTCAATTCGTCAAATCCAGTTAATGCTCAAAATATAGGCGCCTACCGTCGCACTCTGATTTTGAAACGTGCTTTTTGTTGTAACAACTTCCGCTTAATCTAAAATATCCCTTAATCTTAAAACCTTGATTAAGTGCTATTTTGTATTAATGCTCAGTTGCTAAACACAACAAAAAGCCACTCTGATTTTAAACGTGTTTTTGACACAATTTCTTCCGTCTAGCCACGTCTGTCAAATAATCGATTGCATCGATTATTTGACAGACTGAGCTATACTCAGAAACTACCCGTGTAAAAAGACACTCTGATTTTAAACGTGCTCCAGCAGCGTACTCTTCCGGTTATTTGCGGTATTACACTAATCCTCAGAGTATAATCGCCTGCTTGCGCACTTTATTCTACTTTTTCTATTGGTGCAAAGCTTGCTAGTAGTCTCTTGACACCTTGTTCCTTGAAGGCGATGTCTAGTTCTTGGTCGCCGCCTGTGCCGTTGACCTTGACGACTGTGCCAATGCCCCACTTCTTATGTTGGACTTTTTGGCCCGCTTGCCAACTACCACTCTTATCGCCACCGGTTGTATCGGCAATTTTATGACTAGTGGTTGTTTTAGGCCCGTTATACGTCGTAGCGGTTGCTCTGGCGTAGCTATTCGACTTGCCAAATGGTAGCTTACGTTCTGGAATACTGCCGGCATTGCCGCTCGCGTAATCCAATAATTTATCATCAATTTCACCAACAAATCGTGAAGCTTGGTTACTTTGTTGACGACCATACAACATCCGTGAATAAGCATTCGTTAAATAAAGCTTACTTTCAGCACGGGTAATTCCAACATACGCCAAACGCCGTTCTTCTTCTAACTCGTCTTCTTCCAATAACGCCCGTGATAGTGGGAAAATACCTTCTTCCATCCCCATTAAAAAGACTACTGGGAACTCAAGGCCTTTAGCCGCATGCAAGGTCATCATCGTGACTTCACTAGCTTCTTCTTCAACAGAATCCAAATCAGAAACCAATGATAATTCCGCTAAGAAGTCCACAAATAAATCACTGTCTTCTTCTTCGGGTTCATAATGCTCATCAAATTGTTTCGTTACAGATAGTAATTCTTCAATATTTTCTAAACGGGTTTGTGATTCTAGTGTATTTTCAACTTCAAGTGCCTTCTTGTAGCCGGTCTTGTCCAATAATTGTTCGGTCAAGTCCGTCACGTTTAAGAATTCACGCATCTTCGCTAAATCACCAATGACGTTCCCAAAGTCGATTAAAGTATTGCGACTTCTAGCGGGAATCGTTGATAATTCAGCATTTTGTGCCGCTTCCAATAATGACCATTGGTGATCATCGGCAAACTGCCCTAATTTTTCAAGCGTGCCAGGGCCAATCCCCCGTTTAGGGCTGTTGACGATCCGTTCAAAACTCATTGAATCGGCCGCATTAACGACTAAACGTAAATAAGCGAGGATATCCTTAATTTCTTTCCGGTCGTAGAATTTGTGTCCGCCGACCATTTTATAAGGCATGTTAGCTTTAACAAACGCTTCTTCAATTGTCCGAGATTGCGCATTAGTCCGATATAACACTGCAAAGTCGCCGTATTTACGGTTATTTTTTTGCATTTCTTCTTGGATCTTCGTGATGACAAATAAAGATTCGTCGCGTTCACTCTGGCCTCGATAATACGTAATCGGTTGGCCTTCTTCATTTTGGGTCCACAATTCCTTTGGTTTCCGGAAAGTATTGCGGTTAATGACCCCATTAGCGGCTTCCAAAATGGTCTTGGTTGACCGGTAATTTTGTTCCAACATCACTGATTTAGCGTCTGGATAATCATGTTCAAAGTTCATGATATTGCTGATATCAGCACCCCGCCAACCGTAAATACTTTGATCGGCATCCCCAACAACACAGAGATTTTGATACTTCTCAGCTAACATATTCACCAATGTGTATTGCGCTTCATTAGTATCTTGATATTCGTCAACGTGAATGTATTGGAATTTTTCTTGATAATGTGCCAAAGTTTCCTTATTTTCTCTAAATAAGCGAATTGTTTGCATGATTAAATCATCAAAATCAAGTGCTTGGTTTTGATGGAGTCGTTTTTGGTATTCTGTATAGCATTTGGCCGCCATCTTTTCAAATGGCCCATTCGCTAAACCTTGATAGTCCGCTGGTGTTTGAAGCGCATTTTTTGCTTTACTGATTGTCCCTAAAATTGCTTTGGGTTCATATTTTTTAGTATCGATATTTAAGTCCCGACAAACATGGCGCATCAACGTCAATTGTTCAGAAGGATCCGCAATCGTGAAGGCCCGGTTATAGCCGATTTGTTCAATTTCACGTCGTAAAATCCGCACACAAAGGGCATGGAAGGTTGAAACCCAAACATCTTGAGCACCTTCGCCTAGTAAGTTGCCCACCCGTTCACGCATTTCGCGCGCTGCTTTATTGGTAAAAGTGATGGCTAAAATGCGCCATGGCAATACATGTTTTTCTTCAATTAAATACGCAACACGGTGCGTTAACACCCGCGTTTTACCACTGCCGGCACCCGCCATAATTAACAGTGGCCCTTCAGTTGTTAGAACCGCCTCAGCTTGTTCGGGATTCATTCCTTTTAAGAGCTCTTGTTCAGACAAATATAGTCATCCTTCCGTAATTGCAATTAGTCTTTATTATAACAAACTAGATAGGTAGAAAAAAGCGAACACGCCTTAGTAACCGGATTACAATTCTGGTCAATCTTATGCCTTGACCTGGGACGCGTTTCATAAATTATACTCACATTAATCCAAGAAAGGTGGCATTCATTATGATTAAATATATTTTTTCTGACTTAGATGGCACATTGTTAAACCAGGCGGGACAACTTTCCGAAAAAGATATCGCAACGGTCAAAACAAGCCCGCTACCAATCTCATTAGTTTCAGCCCGTTCGCCGCAAGAAATGCAGGCGACGGTTGAGCAACTCGCACTGACAACCCCACAAGTTGCTTTTAATGGCGGCCTCATCTACAAACCTACCGATTTATTCCCCATGGTCTTAGCCGAATATCCACTCGTAACAACAACTGTCGCACAACTAGTCGCTGCATTACAAACCGAATTTAGCGACATTAGTTTAAGTGCTTATGATTTACAGCATTGGTACACACAAAAAATTGATGCCGGAATTGAAACTGAGGCCCAACTCACCGGGCTCTTACCAACCATCATTAATTTTGACGACCAGTTGAAAAATCCATTCATTAAAATTTTTAAGGTGATGCTGATGGTGCCAGAAGATGAACAACGCACAGCCGTTCTACAATTCATTGACCAACTTCACTTACCTGGCCTTTCCGTCCAACAATCAGGTACAATGTACGTAGAAATCACCAGTCAACAAGCCACTAAAGCACAGGCCTTAATGACTATTCTCAAAAATGCCGGCTTGACGCCCGCCGACTGTGCTGCTTTTGGTGCAGGTCAAAACGACTTATCGATGTTAAGCATCGTCGGGCACCCAATTGTGATGGGCAATGCAAGTGATCAAATTCAAGCTGCCGGTCAATTTATTACTAAAACCAATCATCATAGTGGCTTTAGCTACGGGATTAAAAAATACATTACAAAAGTTAATCAAAAAGTAGGTTAAAATCATGCCAACCATTCGTGATATTGCTAGAAAAAGCGGCTATTCGGTTTCGACCGTCTCCCGCGTTTTAAATCAACAAAAATACGTGTCTGACGCTGCCAAAGAAGCGATTGAAGCGGTCATCAAGCAACTGGATTACGTCCCCAATAGTTTGGCGCGTGATTTAAGCTTTGGCCAAAATAAAAATATTGGGGTCGTCCTACCACACAATGACCATCCCTATTTCAATCAACTCTTAAATGGGATCATGGACGCCGCTTTTTCGAGTGGCTATCACATTGTGTTACTGCCTTCTGAGTACAACCGAACCGTTGAGCGCGATTACCTCGAGCAGTTGAAGCGGAAGAATTTTACGGCGTTGATTTTTACCTCGCACGAACTGCCGCTTGCAGTTTTAGAAGACTATACACGCTACGGTCAGATTGTTTGCTGTGAAAATCCGGGGCAGCACCATATTTCAGCGGTGTATTCCAACCGTGAACCGGCCTATTTAGCCGCATTTAACTACCTTAAATCGCTTGAGGTTCAACAAATCGGGCTACTCTTGAGCCGCAATTTAGCCAAAAGCCCCACTTGGGTGGCTGTCACGGGCGCTTATCAACAGATTTTTCACCAAAAGCCGGATCAGCAATTGATGATTGGTGGCATGCGCTCTTTTGAAGATGGCTACCGCGCCGCCGAACAACTGATTGCACGCCAACCAGCTCTTAATTGCTATTTTACTAATGGTGATGATATCGCGGCTGGCGTGCGGCAATATCATTTGGACCACCAACTCCCCGTCCCCATTTTAATTGGGCAGGAAAAGCAACTCTCGAGTCTCCTCCTAAAAAATGCCAACGATTGACCACCACTTCTTCACACTGGGACAAAAGGCCTTTGAACTGGCCCTCAGCAATCAACACCATGAATGTCCATTTGAATCGGAATTTATTTGGCGCTAAAAAACGAAAGTGTGCCATCAGTCGGGTATCTCCTGAGGATTAACAGAGAGTGGCGAATGATTGCGCCAGCAATCGTTTGCCATTCGGCATTAACCGTAAAGAGATGACTGATAGAACACGTTTAAACTATCAAAATTTGAATACAAAAAACGGCGCTAAAGACAAAATTAATTTTGTCCCAGCGCCGTTTTTTTGATGTTTGAGTAGTGCTCAGAGCCTACCCGTTGGCAAAACCACTCTTATTTAAAACGTGCTTTTTCCAACAACCTCTTGTGCCTAGCTTTGCATCGTGAATAATCGATTCCATCGCTTATTCACGACGCTTTGCTAGTGCTCAGAGCCTACCCGTTGGCAAAACCACTCTTATTTTGAAACGTGCTTTTGTTAGCAACTTCTTGCGTTTAGTCCTTCAGTCAAACAACCGACTTTGTCGGTTATTCGCCTGATTAGCCTAATCCTCAGAAGTTACCCGCTAACAAAACCACTCTTATTTAAATACTCTGTCAAAGATTGTTTGGACTTGGCTGAGGTGCCAGTGGTAGTCGAAGGCGTCGTCCATTTCTGCTGGTGTTAATTGTGCCATGACTTTTGGATCTGCTTCTAATAATTGACGGAAATCTTTTTGTTCATCCCATGCAAGGGCTGTTTTGGGTTGTACCAAATCGTAAGCTGCTTCTCGACTTAACCCAGAATCAACTAACTTCAATAAGACTCGTTGGCTGTAAATCAAGCCGTGCGTTAAATTCATGTCGGCTTTCATTTTTTCTGGGAAAACAGTTAATTTTTCAATAATCCGTGTGAACCGGTTTAAGATGTAATCTAATAAAATCGTCGTATCTGGCAAGATAATCCGTTCTGCTGAACTATGTGAAATATCCCGTTCATGCCATAATGAAACATCTTCCATCCCCGTGATGACGTGACCACGAATGACACGGGCTAACCCACTGACATTTTCAGAACTGATTGGATTGCGTTTATGTGGCATTGCTGAAGAGCCCTTTTGACCTTTAGCAAAGAATTCTTCCACTTCGCGAACTTCGGTACGTTGTAAATGACGAATTTCAGTAGCAAAATGTTCGATTGATGTTGCGACAACTGCCATTGTATTAATGTAATCGGCATGCAAATCACGTGGCAAGACTTGTGTTGAAATATCTTGCGCCCGAATACCAAGATTTTCTGTCACGTAAGCTTCGATTTCTGGTGAGATATTCGCAAAAGTACCGACTGCCCCACTGATTTTACCAGCTTCAACGCCTGCTGCAGCCCGTTCAAAACGTTCTTGATTCCGTTTCATTTCAGCATACCAAGTCGCCAATTTCAAACCGAAAGTCGTTGGTTCAGCATGCACACCGTGTGTCCGGCCAATCATCACCGTATTTTGATATTCGTAAGCTTTTTGTTTCAAAACGGCCATAAACCGTTCGATATCGGCCCGAATTAAGTCGTTGGCTTGTTTTAAAATATAGCCTTGTGCTGTATCAACAACATCTGTAGACGTTAAACCGTAGTGCACCCATTTCTTTTCGGCACCCAATGATTCTGAAACTGCGCGAGTAAAGGCGACCACATCATGATGTGTAATTGCTTCTAGGCGGTTAATTTCTTCAACGTCAAAGCTCGCATTAGCGCGCACTTTAGCGGCGTCTTCCGCTGGAATATCGCCTAATTTAGCCCAGGCTTCTACGGCTAAAATCTCAACTTCTAGCCAAGCTTGGTAGCGATTCTCAGTAGTCCAGATGGCACCCATTTCTGGGCGTGTATAACGTTCTAACATGTTTCTTCCTCCAAATACGTTCAGTTGAAAGCATCAACTAACGGTCGATTTCTTTTTAAATTAATTCCGCTGCTTCAAAATTATCTAATAGTGGTTGAATATTATGCCCTACAGCTGTGATATAACCACTTTCTTGCGCACCAATTGTCTGGCAACGATTGAAATACCAATCCGGCTTAATCTTCATTTGTGTTTGAATCAGTGGCCATTGTTCTGGCGTTGTTCTTAAACAAACACCCGCATTATTTAAGCGTGAAGGGCCAATTGCTAACTGGCAAATCGCCTTTAAGTGGTATTCATATTGTGAAAAGTTCAAAATGCGGTTAAGCACATCCCCAGTTTCATGTGGTGCGGTGACAATTCGCTTAACGTAGATGTTCATATCCGCGGTCAAGAAGAATTCAATCCCGAAGATGCCCATATAATCTAGGTTTTGCCCAATCACAGTCGCTAAGCGTTCAATTTCTTCTGCGACATCTTGATCGATGCGTGCCGGCGTAATTGATAATTGTAAATCTTGGTCTTGCATCTGATTTTCAATAATCGGTAACGTGACAACTTGGCCTTCATAATCCTTGGCAACCATCACGGCCAATTCTTGTTGTTTAGGGACCCATGATTCTAATAAGTAGGCACCCAATTCCAACGTATCATCCATCTTGGCCAAATCGGCTGGTGATTCAAGGTATTGATGATATTGCCGACCGAAGCCGCGTTGAATCGGTTTTAAAATACAGGGATAGCCAATTGAATCAACCCCTTGTTCAATATCCGTCTTATCAACCACCGTCACATATGGTGAGATATTGATATTGAGATCACTCAAAAAGACCTTCTCGAGGTAACGATCTTGCGTCATTGAGAGCGCATCGCTACCTTGTGGGACATTGTAATCTTGAACCAACTGTTCTAGTAGTGTTTCATCGAGCGATTCATCCGTATACGTGAGCACCTGGCAACAATCGCCTAAACGTGCGAGTGTTTCGTATTGCTGTGGATCGCCTTCAATCTGAATATCAAGTACTGCGGCTAATGATGAATCTTGTGTCTGTTCGGTGACAATTGCCGCAACGCGGTAGCCCATTTCCTTAGCTTTTAAAGCCAACTTGTACGCACGTTGATCATTTCCAATAATTCCAATCGTTTGACCCGGATAAATAACTGGCATCTTTCTACCTACTTTCTTATGCACATGACTTCAATTCTCAGATACTTCTATTATAGCGAATTCTATCCCTAACTACCTAGTACTTTAACTAAATCTTGATATTTTTCGCACAAAAAAAGGGAGTGTGCCATAAGTCGGGATATCCCGAGGATTAACACAGAATGGTGAATGATTGCTGTAAGCAATCGTTTGACATTCAGGGTTAACCGGAAGGATATGACTTATAGAACACGTTTAGACTATTAAAGTACGGATATCAAAAAGGAGGCTGAGACAAATTTTACTTTTGTCCCAGCCTCTTTTTCAAATTAATTTTCGTTATTTTCGTCTAGGAAGACCACTTCGCCTTGTTCAAAAGCAGCAATCCGTGCTAATGATTCAACGTGAATGCCGCGTTGGTCTAATAACTCGCGACCCTTTTGGAATGTTTTTTCGATGACAATGCCGACCCCTTCGAGTTGGGCACCAGCTTGGTCGATAATTTCTAATAAGCCTTCAACTGCTTGACCGTTTGCTAAGAAATCATCAATCACTAAAACACGATCGTTTTCGTTCAAGAATTTCTTAGAAATTGAAATGTGGTTGTTAACTTTCTTCGTATATGAATAAACAGTTGCGCTATACATATTATCTTGGAGTGTTAAACTCTTGTGCTTACGTGCAAAAACAACGGGAACGTGGAAAGCAAGGCCAGAAAAGACTGCTGGGGCAATGCCTGATGATTCAACCGTTAGGATTTTAGTAATTGGGGCACCTTCAAATAATCGCTTAAACTCTTCACCCATCGCTGCCATGAGTTCTGGATCAACTTGATGATTTAAGAAGTTGTCAACCTTCAATACATCTTCTCCTAAAACCTGACCATCTTTTTTAATACGTTCCTCTAATAACCGCACACCTAGCACTCCCTTGTTTTCTGAAATTGAATTAAAAATAGGTTACCACAAATAAAAGCTAGCGACAACTTTAATTAAGACTTTTCAAGATTTATTATCATAAACAAGATTATTTATAGTGTTTATCAATCAAATTGGTCCAATCGATAGGTCTTGACGAGTTCGATTAACTTCTCCGGATAATTAGGATCCGTTGCATAACCATCTTGCTTGAGCGCTTGGGCAGCCTGTGTATAATTGGTGGCTGCCACAACGTGTTGATAATGATTATGATCCCAAGAGGTCCCGTGCGCAAAGAGTAAAACGTGATCTAACATAGACTCGCGATAGTCACGGTAAACGCGAAAGCGCGCGGTAGTCGTCACCCATTGGCCGTTCAAGTATTCCTTAGTGGTCATCTCTTTGGTATTATCCGGGTCATCGCCTTTAATCCCAAAATAGTTATGGTAATCCGCTGCAAGTGAGCTTTTGCCCCAATCACTTTCTAAGATGGCTTGGGCCAGTGTAACACTAGAAAGCACATGGTATTTTTGTTGTAATTCTTGTGCATAGGGTGCTAATTGATTAATGAATTCTTTTTTCTTCTTCACTTTAGCTAATTCTTCTTGTTTGGCCTCATTGGCTAAGCGTTCCTGAGTTTGTGCACCGGTGTATTGAATATATACTAACCCAACTCCCAGAGCAAATAAAACGCCCAACAGGACGACTAGCCATTCTGTCGGTTGTCTCTTTTTAGTGTTGTACCATTTTTTGGTCGTGCGCCGTTTTTTCTTCTTCGCCACTAATCTGCCTCTACTTCGTTCAATCTACTTTATATTGTACACAAAATTACCTCGAAGACCAATGCTTAATCTGCTTAATTACCTTTAATTCCTATTTTGTTTTTTATTGTTATAATATCGTTTGGAACCGATTACGATAGTAAAGGACTGATTTATTTGACAACTCTTAACTGGGGCATTATGGGTCTAGGCAATATTGCCGGTAGTTTTGCAACTTACTTCAACCAACCGGACGGCCAAATCTATGGTGCTGCTTCTCGTTCATTAGAAAAGGCAAACGCCTTCACCCAACAGTATCATATTCCCCATGCTTATGGTAGCTACGCTGAGATGTTGGCCGACCCTGCCATTGATATTATCTACGTCGCCACACCTCACAACTATCACTTTGATGGGATTATGGCGAGCTTAAACGCTGGTAAACATGTCTTTTGCGAAAAAGCCATCACAATGAACCGTCGCGAATTAAATGCGGCTAAAGCACTAGCGGCCGAAAAACATTTAATCTTGGCTGAAGCCATGACGATTTATCATATGCCACTTTTTGCAGAAATTGAACGTCAACAAGTTGCCCAAGATTTAGGCGCTTTAAAATCAATTCAAGTCACTTTCGGGAGCTACAAAGAACTCGATCCAACTAATCGCTTTTTCAATCCCGAATTAGCCGGTGGCGCAATGTTAGATATCGGTGTTTACGCCCTCGCATTTGCCCGGCGGATGCTGAGTGCTAAACCAGAATTGATTGCCACCCAGTGGGTCCCATCAGAATTCGGTGTCGATCAACAATCAACACTCCTTCTTAACAATGCTCATCAAGAAATGGTGACCGTGACCCTTAACCTTCACGCGAAGATGCCTAAACAAGGCGTCCTCGTTTATGAAAAAGGCTACGTAACGGTCGATGATTATCCACGACCAGATAAGGCCCAATTGACCTTCCCTGATGGGACTACTCAAATCATCCAAGCGGGCGATGCTACCAACGCTATGAACTACGAATTACACGACTTCCAAGAAGTTGTTCGTAGTCATCAAGAAAATGACACACTCGCCCTAACAAGCGACGTCATGGACATTATGACCGACGCCCGCGCACAATGGGGTTTTGTTTACCCATTTGAACAACCTTCAGACTTAATTTAAAAGGATTAATGATAAAAAGGACTAGGACTAAAAGCATTTTTTTGTCCTAGTCCTTTTTATGTTGGCCTCTTATAGTGGTTGACTCAACACCACCATGTCCTGCAATCGAATCCCATTTTCAATAATTGGTGCTTGATATTGTTCAAAAAAGTTTTTACGAATATGATCGAAACGAAACCCTTGGCGCAGATAAAAGCCGATTGCTGCCAAGCTACCATCCCCGGTGCCCACTAGTAATGTCTGGTACCCTAAGTCAACCATCATCTGTTTCAAATCGTTGAGCGCTTGTTGCCCATAACCTTGATTCCGATAAGCTGGCAATAAGGCGATATTTTTCAATTCAACTTGTGTTTGGTCAACAAACGTCACATGCATAACGCCAATTACGGTTGATTGGCCGGCTAAGTGAATGCTATAGAGCTGACCCTCGTTTAAATAACGACGAATCATGCCGACTTCTTCATCTGCTAATCGTAAATAAGGTAAGTAATTCTCCCGCTCATTTGGGGCAATCATTTGATAAGCTAACATCCTGCCGCCTTTCTTTAGCCATAAAAAAAGGACCAACTGATTGACAGTTGATCCACGACTAATATTTATAAATTAGTTTTTGTTTACGTTAACGGCTTGTGGTCCACGATCGCTTTCTTCGATATCGAAAGAAACGCTTTGACCTTCTTCAAGAGTCTTGTAGCCTTCACCTTGGATAGCTGAGAAATGTACGAATACATCACTACCATCTTCGCGAGTTACAAAGCCATAACCTTTTTCTGCGTTAAACCATTTTACAGTTCCGTTTTCCATGAGAAAACTCCTCCTTGTGTCGTTAGACACGTTATAAATTTGTGTATTTCTGTCGGTGCGATGGAAGAAAGTTCTTTTGGAAACATTCGAACCATAACCTGTCAAAAAGTACAAGCATAGTGTAACACATGAAAAAAAGAGAAACAACCCTAAACACTAAAAAATAAACCGTTTTCTTTCTACGATAACCGAACTTTTATACTTTCCATTAAATTGACGTTTTTCCGTCATCCACCATGGTAAACGGTTGGCTTTTAGACTGATTTACGCTAAGATGAAGTTAACGAATTTAACTACTGGAGTGCCTGACAATGCTAAAAATACTAAAACGATTACTCCCCATTTTGGGACTACTATTTCTACTTGCTGGTTGCGAAAAACCACTTGATACGAAACAACAGGTCAAAGACGACCTCAACACTATTTTACAGATTTCTAAAACGCAACAAACAGCGCTTAGTACCTTAGAGAATGCTGGTCAAGGGGTGCCTGATAGTTATCTTAAGATTCAAGAAAAATACCCTGATCAAAATCTTTTAGAGGTTAAGGGCTCTAAAATTGCGCAAACTGCCGCAACACGAACCGCAGCTTATGACACACTCAAGGCACAACAAGCTGAATTAAAGCCAGTTGTTAAGCGTTTGATTAAAATTGCTAATCAAGAAAGTGATGAATTACCAATTGAATTCATCAAGGATTTAAATCAGAGCTTGAAGCTGTCTGCACTTGATTACACGACACTTTCTAATTTCTACGACGCGGCCACCACTGCTGAAACCGACTTTTATGCCGATCACACATCAGCTGATGCACACGCAGACGATTTAGCGGCACCTATCAACCGCTTAAATCAATATTATAGTGCCATCTACCAACAAGCAGAAATCGCTAAGGTCAATATCAATACGGTCACTGCTCAAGCTAAGAAAGTTCAAAAACAATTAGACTAATCACTAAAAAAAGAGTCGGGACAAAAATTACTTTTGTCCCGACTCTTTTTTATTCGCGTTTAAACCTTAACAATGGTTTAGCTACAAACGGTGTCACAATCACCGCTAAGGCTATTTCCATCAAAGCGTTAATCGCCACAGCACTCAACATCACGATAATTAAGTGACTGACATCCGTTTTATAAATACCGGCTGCTTGTTGGCTATAAAAGGCCCACGTCAATAGAATAACTAACGTCGTATTAACGATGGTCCCAAAAAAAGCGGCGATTGCCATCGAGCCCCGTTGCCCCGCTTTAGTATTGTGTAAGTGTTGATATAATAATCCGGCGACTAACCCCACCATCAAACGCGGTAAAATAGCAATTACCGGGTTTTGGAAGATCAATAAGGTTAATGCATCGACTGGCGCTGTATAGGCGTGAATCAGGGATAATGTCCCCCAGATTGCGCCTAGAGTTGCGCCGCCACGAGTACCTAAAATAATCGCCCCAATGATGACGGTTAAATGCATCGTGGTGACGCCGGGTAACCCTGGTAGAATATAAATATAACCAACCATCGGCACAAAACTTTGAATCATTAACAATGCCGTTAGAATCGCTAGAATGCTGATCTTATACGCTGATGAATTACGTGTCATCTCTACTTACCTCTCCCATTAACTTATTGCCCATTATAGCGATTTACGAAATTGAATTCAATTCTCAAACTTAATTAGGACACAAAAAAACGACACCGCTAACGGTATCGTTTAACTTGTTATCATATGCGGGTGAGAAGACTCGAACTTCCACCGGGAAAATTCCCGACAAGATCCTTAATCTTGCGCGTCTGCCATTCCGCCACACCCGCGATACTTGCTTTATGACTTTAAGCCACGTACATTAGTATAAGAGAAACCCGAATTGAAGTCAACAAAAAATCGCTCTGGAGGCCAAAAATGTTTATCGAAACCGCTAATTTAACCGATATTGGTGCCTTAACAACGCTTTATCAAGCTTTAACAACTGAAATGCACGCATTCCAGCCGACTAATTATCAAGAAAAGAGCAGTCCTGATTTCTTCACCTGGAAAATGATGGTTGAAGACAAACGCCAAACTGTCTATATCACTCGCAATCAGGATCAGATAACGGGTTTTTGTCACGTTACCACAGCACAAACTAGTCCTTCCAATCTCTTTATCAGCCATCAATTTGCCTACGTCACTGCATTATACGTCCATCCTGACTATCGTCGCCAAGGAATTGCAACGGCGTTACTTGCAAAAGCCCGTACTTGGCAAAAAGAAAAACAACTCGCCTTTTTGGAGCTAACCGTCTTGGGCAATAACCAATCCGCCCTGCAACTCTATCAAAAATTAGGCTTTGTGACACAAAACCAAACGCTCCGACAAGTTTAAAAAAACAGGCCCTGGGACAAAATTATTTTTGTCTCAGGGCCTGTTTTTAATCTCTCAATACTTATGGCACACTTCTTTTTTTAAATTTCTTTTACTAATTTTAAATGACCATGGCAACGACGACAGACATAACGCGTTGTATTGATATGCCGTTGTCGTTGATACAACTGGCCACATTTGGTGCATTGATAGGCTAGTCGTTTTTGTGGTGCCTTTTTAGCCGTGACCGGTGGTGCAAAGCGCGCACCACCAACCTGTTGTAAAAGCCGCTTAAAATCATGGTCTCGATGCCGATACCCACGGTGCAATAAATGCAGGTGGTAATGACACAGCTCATGTTTAATAATGCCTTCTAAAACAGCCTGTCCTTGGGCAACCATCAACGGGTTAATGTCGATGTGGTGGTCTTGCAGATGATAACGACCCCCTGTTGTTTTTAAGCGTCGATTAAAGTTTGCCTGGTGACTAAACGGACGATTAAACGTGGTTACTGAAATATTTTGAATGAGTTGCGTTAATTCTTGATCCGTCATCATTAATCAGTTGCTTTAGGCGCCTTCATCGTCAATTGAACCCGTTCACGTTCTTGATCGACGCTTAAGACCCAAACCTGAACAACATCACCGACTGAAACTTCATCAGATGGATGTTTAACAAAGTGATTGGCCAATTGCGAAATATGAACTAAGCCATCATGTTTAACACCGATATCCACAAAAGCACCGAAATCAATGACATTCCGCACGGTTCCTTCTAGGGCCATGTTCGGTTTCAAATCGGCGAGGGTTAAGACATCATGCCGTAGCAGTGGTGCTGTCATTTGATCCCGCAAATCCCGACCTGGTTTTTGTAAACCGCTTAAGATATCTTCAAGTGTTTCAGAGCCGACCGCTAATTCGGTCGCCAAATCAGTCACTGTTAATTGCTTAATTGCTGCTGATAATTCTGGTGTTCCTAAAGCCTCCAAAGTGACACCCAACGATTTTAAAATCGCCTTGGCTACTGGATAGCTTTCAGGATGAATATCCGTATTGTCTAATGGGTTGTCGCCACCGATGATTCGCAAGAACCCAACGGCTTGTTCGAATGCCTTAGGGCCTAAGCGCGGCACTTTCTTCAATTCACTGCGTTTTTGATATAAGCCGTTTTCGTTACGGTATTGGACAATATTTTGGGCAGTCGTCGCTGATAACCCAGAAATATGTTGTAAGAGTTGTGGACTAGCGGTGTTCAAGTTAACCCCTACGCTATTGACAACATCTTCAATGACTACGTCTAATTGCGTCGTCAATTCCTTTTGGGCAACATCGTGTTGGTATTGCCCGACACCGACTGCTTGTGGATCAATCTTAATCAATTCTGCTAAGGGATCTTGTAAGCGCCGTGCGATACTAATCGCACTCCGCTCTTCAACATGTAGATCTGGGAATTCAGCCCGCGCTGTATCACTTGCTGAATAAACGGAAGCCCCTGCTTCGTTGACAATCACGTAAAAGATTTCCCGGGAAATGGTTTTTAAAACTGATGCCACAAATTCTTCAGATTCACGACTAGCAGTCCCATTCCCGATTGCAATCATTTCAACATTATATTTTTCAAGGAATTGCTTGAATTCATCGGCAGCTGCTGCTCGTTTAGGCGCTGCAGCTGGTTTATGCGGATAGATCACTAATTTATCTAGAAATTTCCCAGTCCCATCGACAACGGCTAATTTACAGCCTGTTCGGTAAGCAGGGTCAAAGCCTAAAACAACTTTGCCTTTCAAAGGCGGTTGTAATAAAAGATGCTTTAAATTATCGCCAAAGACGGCAATTGCTTGTTGATCAGCCTTTTCTTTTAACTGCTTCCGCAATTCACGTTCAATGGCCGGGCCAATGAACCGTTTATAGGCATCTTCAATAGCCGTCTTAATAATTTGGGCGGCAGCTGAGTCTTGACCGTGAATAACGGCTTGAGCAATATGACCAACAATCATATTTTCGGCAACTTCTAGCTTCACCTTCAAGATACCTTCGTGTTCGCCACGATTAATCGCTAAATATTGATGTTCCGCAATCTTATTAATCGGTGCTGAGAAATCATAATAGATTTGATAAACTTGCTTATCATCGCTATCAGCATCTTTCACCTGACTTACAATTTGCCCGTTTTGACGGGTATATTGTCGTGTCCAGTCTCGGAAAGTAGCTGTTTCACTAATATTTTCAGCGATAATTTCGTGTACACCCGCTAAAACAGCATCTGTATCGGTAATCTTTTGGTCTGGGTTAAGATAATCGGCCGCTTTTTCCAGGAGGACTTGTTCTGAAAAGTTCGGTAATTGCGCAATCAGGTTGGCAAACGGTTCTAACCCAGCTTCTTTAGCAATCGTCGCCTTTGTCCGCCGTTTTTGCTTATAAGGCAGGTATAAATCCTCAAGCACTTGTAATTGGCTAGCGGCTTCGATTTGCTTTTGTAAAGCCGGCGTTAACTTAGCTTGTTCGGCAATATTCTTGATAATATCGGTCTTCCGTTTTTCAAGCGTTGTTAAGTATTGGAAGGTGTGTTCGATTTCGCGAATTTGAACTTCGTCTAAACTACCCGTTCGTTCCTTACGATACCGCGCCACAAACGGTACGGTGTTACCTTCGTCTAATAAGGTTAACACGGCATTAATTTGTTGTGGTCGATATTGCGTCAGTTGTTTGGTGACAAGTTGTTGAATATCAGTCATGTGCGTCCCTACCTTTATCTTCAATAAAAAAACAGCACCCGTCTTGGGAACTGTCATGAGTTGATCTAAGCAATTTTTGAGATGTTTTGGATATACTTAGAAATTCGTTCTGTTGCTTTGTCTTGGTTCATTTCTGAAGCAGCAAAAGCTTGCATATCAACTGTTTGATCATCATGCATGCTTGTAATTAAATCTTCGCAACCTTGAACGAAATCAGTATAAGCACCGATTAAACGTTGGTTGTTACCCATTAAACGAGCTGGGGCAACGGCTGTCTTAAATTGTGCTAAGAATTCGTGGTATTGATCCACACCGTCTCTGAAGATTTGGGCTGTCTTTTGGTAATCTTGTTCGCTCATTTCAGCTAACTTACCATCAGCAACGGCCGCTTTTAAAGGGACGAAATATTTACTCATGCCTTCTTGCACTTTTTCAGTGTTGTCGATTAAATCGTTAACAGCTTGGCCGTATTTAGCCAACTTTTGTTGTGTTTTATTCATGTTAATCCTCCTAGTTTCCTATGCTTCAGTATACTAATTCTGGTATCGGCTTGCAAGAGTGCGTTTGAAACGCATTTGACTTCGAGCATTAGCATCGTGTTGTGAATAACCGATATAATCGGTTATTTGCAATACGTCGCTAAGCACAGAAGACAGTTTCAAAAAGCACGTTTCAATCAGGTAACAATTAAATAAGGCACCAAGGACAAGAATAACTTTTGTCGTTAGTACCTTATTCATTCTATTTCTTTTTAAGCATCAGCCTATCACGGTCTTTTATTAAATTATTTAGCAGCTCTTCTTTGGAAGAACTTCACGATTTCAACGATGACTACTAGCATGAATGAAGCTGCTAATACAATCCCCCATTGATATAAATCAAGGTGTGAGACATGGAATAAGCCATTGAGCCCTGGAATCATGATTGTTGCGGCTAATAAGATAAATGAAGCTAAAACAGCCCAGTTGAAGGCTTTATTCTTAAAGAAGCCAACTGTAAAGATTGATTGATGGACTGATTTAACGTTGAATGCGTGGAAGAGTTGGATCATCCCTAACGTTGCATACGCCATTGTTAAGGCATCCGCATGGGCTAAGCCACTTGCTTGATGCACTGGGAACGTAATCGCTAACGCGTAAACGGCTAAGGTAATCCCACCTTCTAATAGGCCTTGATAGATAATCGCTTGGAACACGCCGCCTGAGAAGAAGTTTGATTTACGCCCACGTGGTTTTTGATTCATAATCCCTGGTTCAGTTGGTTCAACCCCCAATGCAATCGCTGGGAAAGTATCCGTTACTAAATTAATCCACAAGATATGCACTGGTTGCAGAATTTGCCAACCTAATACTGTCATCATGAATAAGGTTAACACTTCACCCAAGTTGGCTGATAAAAGATATTGAATTGATTTTTGGATATTAGCAAAGACTTTCCGGCCTTCTTTAACCGCAATTACGATTGTTGAGAAGTTATCATCGGCTAAGACCATATCACTGGCCCCTTTAGAAACTTCAGTCCCGGTGATCCCCATCCCAATACCGATATCGGCTGATTTGAGGGCTGGTGCATCATTGACACCATCACCAGTCATCGCAACAACCTTACCGTGTTTTTGCCAAGCTTTCACAATTCGCACCTTATGTTCAGGCGCAACCCGCGCATAAACGGCGTATTGAGTAACTTTTTTAGCGAATTCTTGATCATCCATTTGGTCTAACTCAGCACCAGTAATAACGGCGGCATCCGCATCTTCTTCTGGGGTAATAATCCCTAAACGAAGCGCGATTGCTTCGGCTGTATCGCGGTGATCCCCAGTAATCATTAGGGTCCGGATGCCAGCTGAATGCGCATCTGTTACAGCTTGTTTTGCTTCTGGTCGTTCAGGATCAATCATCCCAACTAAGCCAGCGAAAATTAAATCAGTTTCAATCGTTGGATCAACCGTTGCTGGCACACTTGGTAAGACTTTATAAGCCAACGCTAAGACTCGCAAGGCTTGTTTTGCCAAACCATGGTTCGTGTCTAATAATAATTGGCGCTCTGCATCGTCCATCGGTTGAACAACGCCTTGTGCGTCGATATAATGCGTAACGCGTTTGAGCAATTCATCCGGTGCACCTTTCGTGGTCATTAAGAATTGACCATCAGCTTGTTGATGAATTGTGGTCATCAACTTCCGCTCTGAATCAAATGGTACTTCAGCGACCCGTGGTTCGGCTGCTAAGGCTGCGTTAATATCAAAATCTTTATCACGCCCATACGCGATCAGCGCGGTTTCAGTCGGATCACCAATCATGTCACCATCGGCCTTAATTCTAGTATCATTGGCCAAGTTCATGATTTTAAGCGTCAAATTATCCGCTGGCAGTGTTGCCCCAGCATCTTGTAATTGATTGTTAGTGAATATTTTTTCGACGGTCATTTGGTTCATCGTTAACGTCCCAGTTTTATCAGACGCAATAATATCAGTGCTCCCCAGTGTTTCTACAGCGGGTAACTTACGAACGATGGCCTTTCTTTTAACCATCTTTTGCGTCCCTAATGCGAGGATAATCGTCACAATTGCGGGTAAACCTTCCGGAATTGCTGCGACCGCTAACGAAATAGCAGTTAATAACATGTTAATTGGTGATTGTGCGTGGCGTAAGTAACCCACCACGAAAACAATTGCAGCAATAATTAAGATCATAATCGTCAAACTCTTACCTAATTGGCTCAAGTTCATCTGTAATGGCGTCGTTGTTTCGTCGGCTTGGTTGAGCATCCCAGCAATTTTACCAACTTCGGTCTGCATCCCAGTCCCCGTTACAACACCAACGCCACGACCGTAAGTAACGTTACTATTCATAAACGCCATATTGGTCCGATCACCAATCCCACTTTCTGGATCAGTTAGTGTCTCAACTGTCTTATCAACCGGTACGGATTCCCCAGTTAAAGCGGACTCTTCGATTTTCAGAGCAGCTGATTCAAGTAGGCGAAGATCCGCGGGCACAATATCGCCGGCTTCCAGCAACACGATATCGCCAACTACGAGTTCTTCACTCTTAATCGTCACGATTTCGCCATCTCGACGAACGTGTGCATCAGGTGTCGCCATTTCTTTTAAGGCGTCAATTGCTTGTTCCGCCTTTGCTTCTTGGAAAACCCCAAAAATCGCATTTAAGATCACAACGGCTAGAATAATGAATGCGTCTGGCCATTCATGTGCTAAAAAGCCCGCGATCATTGCTGCGACTAATAACACAATAATCATAAAATCTTTGAACTGTTCTAAGAAACGAATCGCTAAACTTTTGCGTTTCTTTTCAGTTAATTGATTCCGACCATTTTCTGCCAAACGTTTTTCAACCTGTTCTTGGGTTAAACCTTGTGGCGTTGTTGCGAGCGCTTTAAGTGTTGCGTCTGTTGATTGTGTAAAAAATGTGGTTTGTTTATCTACCATTACCTTGCCTCCTATAAATTTGATTTTGGGGGTAAAAAAAGAGACCTACAGGAATTCTAAAAATCCCTATAAGTCTCACTAATTAAGATAACACCAGAATATTGCCTTGTTGGTGGCGTTATCGCAGACAAGCTGCCAGTTACTCCCTTATCGTTAACCCCATTATAAGGTATAACCAATCTAAAAGGCAAGTAAATAATTATTTTAATAACTAAATTGGCTCACGAAACTAGACTCGAAAGCTAACCACTGACAACGCAGGGCTAAACGCGTTCTGTAACCCATATCCTTCCGGTTAACCCTAAGGATATAACCAGGGTTACGGTACACTCTGGTTATAAACGTGCTTTTGTCAGTAGCTTTCTGTGCTTTGCTAAACTTATCAAACCGGTGATTTCATCACCAATTCGCTAAGTTCTGCAAATGCTCAAAAGCTAACCACTGACAACGCACTTTGTTCTGAAACGTGCTTTTTCAGGCATATTGTTGCAGTTAGCTACGTCTCGCAAACAATCGACTGCGTCGCTTATTCACGAGCCTAGGCTAAGTCGCCACAATATATCCGCCTGAAACGCACTCTGTTTTATTGCCAGAATGTGTCGTAGATTGTTATTGGTAGATGACGCTTGTGGGCCGTTTTCTTGTACCAGTTTTCAATCTTCGTTGCGGCTTCTTCACTGACCTGACGACCTTCTAAATAGTCGTCAATTTGATCATATGTGACGCCCAATGCTAATTCATCTGGTAATGCTGGACGGTCTTCTTCAAGATCCGCTGTTGGTACTTTTTCATAGAGGTGTTTAGGCGCACCGAGTTCGGCTAACATGGCCTTGCCTTGACGCTTATTGAGTCTGAAGATTGGCACTAAATCTGCGCCACCATCACCAAACTTCGTATAAAAACCAGTGATGGATTCGGCTGAGTGATCCGTTCCTAAAACAGCGCCACTATTTTCACCAGCGATCCCATATTGGGCAATCATCCGCACGCGGGCTTTAATATTACCCTTATTAAAATCGCTAACGGTTACACCGGTTTCCACAAGGGATTGGACCATTGCATCCACTGAGCCTTTAATGTTGACCCGTTTGACTTGATCAGCTGCCATAAATTCAATCGCGGCCATTGCATCCGATTCATCAGCTTGTTCGCCGTAAGGCAATCGCACTGCGATAAATTGATAACTTTCATCGCCAGTTTCGGCCCGCATTTCTTGCATTGCTTTTTCAGCAAGTGCACCCACTAAAGTTGAATCTTGGCCGCCTGAAATGCCTAAGACATAGCTTTTTAAAAATGTATTTTTCTTTAGATAAGCCTTCATAAAATCAACCGATCGGCGAATCTCTTTGGCGGGATCGATCGTTGGTTGTGTTTTTAAGGCTGCAATAATTTCTGCTTGTAAAGCGTTCATTTGCCAGATACTCCTTCAAAAATAATCGATTCTAGTGCATTAAATTAACGTCTTCTCTGACTTTGCGGATTGAATTCATCTTATTGTCCCAAGTCCGTTGTGATAGATCGACTGGGTAATCCTGTGGATTCAAGTCACGTTTGTATTCATCCCAAAGTGAATCAAGGTTTTCAGCACAGAACTTCTTAATTGCCGCTAATTCAGGCAACGTATAGACCCGTTTGCCGTTTTCAAAAATAGTCCGTAAGATTGGTCGGGCATTGAAGTCGGTCACGGTCTTATTGATGTATGTGTAATTAGGATGGAACATGTAAATCGTATCTTGTTCAAGTGGATCTTCATCCCATAATGTGATGTAGTCCCCTTCTGATTTACCGTCAACTTGTTTGGTAATTCGCCAAACTTGCTTGCGGCCTGGTGTTGAGACTTTTTCAGCATTACTTGATAATTTAATGGTATCGACCATCTTACCATCTGAGTTTTCAATTGAAACCAACTTATAAACCGCGCCCAAGGCTGGTTGGTCGTAAGCGGTAATTAACTTCGTCCCAACGCCCCAAACATCGATTTTAGCTTCTTGCATCTTCAAGTTTTGGATTGTCTTTTCATCTAAATCGTTAGAAGCGTAAATTTTAGCGTCCGTGAAGCCTGCTTCATCCAATTGTTGGCGCACACGTTTGGAAATATAGGCCATATCGCCACTATCAATCCGCACACCTTGGAAATTAATCCGGCTACCGAATTCGCGCGCAACTCGGATTGCACTCGGCACACCACTCTTCAAAGTATCATAAGTATCCACAAGGAAGACACAGTCCCGATGCGTTTCAGCATAGGCCCGGAAGGCTTCGTAATCGTTACGGTAAGCTTGAACTAAAGAATGCGCATGTGTTCCGCTTGCTGGAATCCCGAAAATTTTAGAAGCTCGTACATTACTGGTTGCATCAAAGCCACCAATATAAGCAGCGCGTGTGCCCCATAAAGCAGCATCCATTTCTTGGGCCCGGCGTGTCCCGAATTCTAAGACGGGATCCTTGCCGACCACTGATTTGATCCGTGCTGCTTTGGTTGCGATCAAGGTTTGGTAATTGACAATATTTAATAACGCCGTTTCAATCAATTGGCATTGGGCGAGTGGCCCTTCTACTTGCATGATTGGTTCATTGCCAAAGACCAATTCGCCTTCAACCGCTGAACGAACCGTTAAATCAAAATCTAATTCTGCTAGATACGTCAAAAAATCTTCAGGATAACCAACTTCATCCCGTAAATAAGCTAAATCGCTCTCGGTAAAGCGGAGATTCTCAAGATAATTAACGATATGTTCCAAGCCAGCAAAAATAGCATACCCATTTTCAAAAGGTAGTTTTCTGAAATAGCATTCGAAAACCGCTGTCCGATTATGGAGTCCCTTTTTAAAATAAGTTAACATCATATTGAGCTGATACAAGTCTGTATGTAACAACAAACTATCATCAGGATATAATTTTTGCATGTCGCACTCCTAATTAGAGATATATTTGGTATACTTAGTTGAAGCTATTATACAATAAAACAGCGAGTTCTGCATAATTTCGAGAAGGAGTTTTACAAATGCAATTTCCGACAGTCTCAGTTTTAAATATTCCTTTTATCAATACTACTAACCAAGCATTTATTGCGCAACTTTCAAAAGACTTAGCCGCTAACGAAAACCGTTTTATCGTTACTGCTAATCCAGAAATTGCCCTCTATGCCACTAAACATAACGATTACTTCCAAACGATTAGCCAAGCCGATTACATTACACCAGACGGTATTGGTATTCTTAAAGGCGCCACAATGTTAGGCACGCCGCTTACAGAACGAATTACCGGTTTTGATACGATGACGGCCTTATTCGAAATTGCCAATCAAAACAGCTATAGCGTTTATTTGCTTGGTGCTAAGGAAGAAGTTTTACAAGCCGCTTGCCAAAACGTTGCAAAACAATATCCTAACGTCACCATCGTCGGCCAACACAACGGTTATTTTGACGACCAAGAAGAACAAAAAATTGTTGCCGATATCGAACGAACACAACCCAATATTATTTTGGCAGCACTTGGCTTCCCCAAACAAGAAACCTTTATCGAAGCCAATCGTCACAAAGTTAACGCCATTTGGATGGGTGTTGGCGGTAGCTTTGATGTTTTATCGGGAACTGTTAGCCGGGCTCCAAAAATTTGGCAAAAAATGCACTTAGAATGGTTCTATCGTTTTGCATCACATCCAAGTCGCTTGAACCGTTTCCCAGCGCTTATTGAATACATGCGCTTGGTTAAAAAAGAAAAGAAAAACTAAAAAAAGCATTGAAGACAAACTTAATTTTGCCTTCAATGCTTTTTTATTTTGATAATCGTTTTAATGTTCGGCTGTACTGAATTTTTTCTAAATAGTACCGTCTCACATTACCGTCACTCAGCAAGATGCCCAGAAACTGGAGTCCCTTACCAATTGATTTCGTTTTTTTAACAGTGCTCAATAAATTAATATTAGCGTTAAAGCGGTCTTTTTGATGTTGATCGTAAAACCCTTTTTCAGTTAGGTAAGCTTCCAGTTTCGCTTTGATTGCTTCATCACTCGCTGTTAATCTAAACACAGTCGTCTGACGTAAAAAGCCAGAAATTAGAAAGGTTTTTAACATGTCACTTTGAGTCATACTGTTTTGTCTAATCCGATAACGCATCAACGGTTCATTAGTCACACCTATTTGCTGACCCGCCGCGATCATTCGTAACCACAAATCATAATCTTCACAGGCGATTAGTTGTTCCTGATAGCCACCAACTGTTTCAAAAGCTGCTTTTTTACCCAGAACACTCGGATGAACAATGAAATTATCATATTGTAATAACTCACGAACGGCAGCTGCTGATTCAACCATTTGTGGATGCCGACCAATCTCGGCATTAGTTTCATCAATCAGAATCGAAGATGATGCAATAACATCCAATTGCCGTTGTTGCAATAAATCAAATTCAGTCATTAGCCGTTCTGGCACAGCAATATCATCAGCATCCATTCGCGCAATGTAATCACCCCGACTTGCTTTCAATCCCCGATTCAAACTAGGTGCTAACCCTAGATTATGCTCGTTGCTGATTAAAACAATTCGCGGTTCTTCTTTTGCATATTCATTTAAAACAGCTGCCAATGCTTGATTATCAGGATTATCCAAAACAATGATGAACTCAAAATTTTGATAAGACTGTTTCAGAATTGATTCAATTGACTGGCGTAATTCCGTTTCTTTTTCATTATAAACGGCCATCACAATACTAATTAACGGTGTTTCCATAGTAATCTCCTTGTTGACGCCTACAATTGTGCATACAAATCATGCATCAAAATCGCTAACTGGCGTGTTGAAAATGATTGACTAACATGCTTATTAAAGGCTAAGCCCATGCCAACTAATTGGTTATTTTGATAAGCAGCGTAAGCTTCATTTAACGCTTTGACATATCCTTGTAAGTCTAAGCTATCCACAACCCAGCCATATTCTGGGCTATCCATAATTACCTTGCTATCACCAACATCGGTCGTAATCGCAGGGACGCCATAATTGCCAGATTCTAACAAGACGGTTGGGAACCCTTCGTGAATTGACGATAAAACTGATAAATCGGCGTGTCGATAAAAGTGCGCCACATCTGATTGAAAGCCATCAAAATGAACCTTATCAGTTATTTGATAATCTGTTGCTAACTTCTTAAACTCTGCTTCTAGTTCGCCATCGCCAATCAGGTGTAGTTGATATTCGAAATCAACATTTGCTAACGCTTCTAACAATAGCTGTTGGTGTTTTTGCGCTGTTAGTCTGGCGACACAAATCATTGTAAATTGCGGTTGCTTAACTGGCGTCGGTACTTCTGAACTAAATTCAATGGCATTAAAAATGGTTGTCATCTTATTCGTATCGATACCTTGTTGCACCAAGCTGTTTCTAAACCGTTCGGCGATTAGATAGATATGATCCGCTTTTTTAAGTACCCAGAGACTTAACGGCAATAAAATCTTGCCTTTAAACCCTTTATTCAGATAATCAATCTTAGGTAACGTGTGCAATGTCAACGTCCACTTCGCCGTAATTCGTTTCCGAATTAACGCCAAGAAGAGATTAGACCGTGGTCCATGCGTATGCACGACATCAATATTTTCAGAATTGATATGCGCTGCTAGTTGTTTCAAAAAATGCGGGGTTAACGTCTTTGGCTGTTCAAACACTTCAACCGGTAATTGATTAGCGCGCGCTAGTTCTGCAACCGGGCCATCTTCAAAAACTAATAAAGAAGGCTCGTCTTTACCAAGTGCGATCATTGCCTTCATTAAACCGATAATATGTGAGCGACCACCGCCCGTTTCATTCCCTGCGTTTACAAAAAGAACCTTCACGTAATCACCTTTTCATTCTAATTTAGTTTTCTAAATCTTGCTTAATTTGTGTCGTTGAAATACCTGTTGTCCGCGGAAGATAGATGACTTCACAATAATCCTTTAAGAAATCAAACTTCCCTTTCCAATCATCGCCCATTACAAAAATATCAATATCGTATTTTTGAACATCTTTAATTTTTTGTTCCCAATCTTTTTCAGGAATTACCTTATCAACATATCGAATGGCTTCGAGAATATATTTGCGATGTTCATATGAATGGTAAGCTTCTTTATGCTTTTCAGCATTAAATTCGTCCGTTGATAAGCCGACAATTAATTCATCGCCTAATTGGCTGGCACGTTCTAAGAGATGAACATGACCCCAGTGTAATAGATCAAAGGTACCGTAAGTTAAAACTTTTGTCATTTTAAATCATCCTTTCTTAAGGCGCATCAAATCTTGCCGGACACGTGTGTTTAATCCAATTAATAATATCATGAATAAAAGGCCAACGATAATCGTTTGAACGACGAGATCAAAGAATAAACTACCGAGGTTGATTGGAATATGCAAGCCAATTAATAACGTTAAGCCAAATATTAGCCAGTACTTCCAATGTTCATGCCACAGGAATTTAAAATCTAAGTGCCCTCGTACTAACCAAATCCGCATCCCACAAACCAATAATTCGGTCAGGACAATAATGGTTGTCCCACCATTAGCCCCAAAGCGACCGGCGAATACGAAATTCCCAATTAGGGAGAAGACCGCGCCAACTAAGTATGGAATCGCGACAATTCGGTACATCCCTTTTGATAGCGCAAATTGATTGGCATAAATACCACCATAAGGAATGATCACCACAAGTAAACTAACCCAAAAGAAATTATCCGTCATTGCTTGATAGCGACTACCGAAAAACCAAACGATAAATTTGTTAGCATTGACCATCAACGCACTCGTGAATAGCAAGCCGAGTATCAAAGTATAGTCCAACGAGACTTTCAATAAATTCTGAATTTGATTTTCATCTGCTTCTTCGCTGTCCATCTTAGCCATAATTGGCATTAAAACAATTGTCACTGATCCCAACAACTGTACAACTGCCCGCGCCATGGTTTGCGTCTGAGCATAATACGTTAATTGAACAGAACCCGCTAATAAGCCAATAATGGTTTGGTCAAAGCTCGTATAAAATTGCGCAGCAACTGAAGGAATGGTGACGGTAATTGATTCTTTCAAATATTGCTTAGAAAAATGAATTCGTCCAAATTTAAATTGGGGAATTTCTGTTTTAATCCCTAACCAGAAGACAAAATTAGCTAAATAAGTAATACTATTGATTAATAAATAAATCCAAAGATCTTGTTCACTGTGTACAAAAATAAAAATCGTAGCCACTAATGTTAATTTGATAATTGTATTTCGCATGACCACTGTTTTAACTTGACCACGACCAATGTAAAACCAAGAAATATCCAAAACATAGCCGATTAAAAACGGAATTTCAATTAGAAAATAGAATTTATAACTCATGAATAAGCAGACAACCACAATATAACTAATAATCACGATTAAACCACTAAAAAGTTGCAGACCCCATAGTTTTTTGAAATTTTCTTCAAGATTTTCTTTTGTCGATTGGGCAATTACTCGGACACCCACCTGGTTCATTCCCATCAGAATGATAAAGCTCAAGAAAACTGGAATCGAGTTAACGTAGGAATTAATGCCTAACGCTTCTTTGCCTAATACCCGCGCCACGTATGGTGTTGTAACAAAAGGTAGTACAATGATCAGCAACTGATAAACAGCATTATAAATGATATTTGTTGAGGCTTTTTTCATACTAAACTTTCCAAACTTCCTGAATTATTTTTTGCGTCGCCGAACCATCGGTGTTCGCATTGTGTAACTGATTAAATGCTTTTGTCGTTTGTGTCGTTAACCCTTGACTAAGCAATGTATACAGGTCTTGATTATCTGTTACTAATGGCCCTGGGATAAAGGCTTGGTAGTCAAAATAAAAGCCCCGTAAAATAGCCTGATATTTATCCAAATCATATGCGTAAAAAACAATCGGTTTTTCCAATAACGCATAATCAAAGAAAACAGATGAATAATCAGTCATTAAAACATCGGCTGCTAGATACAACTCTTCGATACTTGCGTAGTGATTGACATTATGCACATGTGGATAAGCCGCAATGTCTGGCATTTGTTCCGCCACGTTTGGATGCAAGCGAATTAACAAGTCATATTGATTACCCAATTGTGCTTCAAATTGCTCTAAATCTAACGCTAATTTAAACGTAGGTTCATCATCTCGAAAAGTAGGTGCATATAAAATAGTTTTGCGTGTTGCATCTAATTGTAGTTTTGCTTTCAAACTAGCTACCAATTCATGATCATCTTTATGCTTCGCTAAATAATCATTCCGTGGTAACCCATAGCTCATAATCTTGGTTTGCTTTAAATTAAATGCTCGTTCATACAACCAATTATCTTCAGGTGCATTAGAAACAAAGTAGTCCCAGTTAAGGGGTTCTCTTGCCGTCAAGCGTTTGAAGTCATTATCATCTGGTAAATCATTGCCAATGTGCTTAAGCGGCGTACCATGCCAAGTTTGCACAAAAACCCCATTTTTATGGGGTTTTAGACGGAATGGAAAGTTAATATCCATAATCCAATATTTAGCACGCGCAAGCGCCTTTAAATAGGCCTTCTCGTGTCTGGCAACAAATTGGATATTAATACCCGGATATTGGGCCTTAACTGCTTGTCGCGCTTGTTCATCATTTAAAACAATAATATAGTTACCGTTAGGGAATTTCTCAATCAAACCTTCAAAGAGGGCTTTTGGATTACCTGAGAATGATTTTCCAAAAAAAGAATTGATAAAAAATGTGTCGTCTGACATTGGTGTGACTAATTTAATCAAACCAAACCAAATACGATGATATAAAACTGCTTTAACTGTTGCGATAGCCGTCATGCTTTTTAAGTCCTCTCGTTGTCACTAATGCGTATCCTAATGCAAAGGCTAGAATAATCGTATCCGCTAAGAAATCCATTACATTACCACTGAATGCGGATAGCACAATGATTAATCCTGAGCCAAATAATAAACTCACTTCAAAGAAAGTTGCCTTTTTACCTAGCACACGAATTACTTCGTATAAACAATATAGCAGTACAAAGACGTAAGGCATGATTAATAGTAAGACGCCGATGAAGCCCATTGAATACCATTGTGAGATAAAGTCTTGCTCTAAATTGGCAATGTGGTTCATCCGAGTATAAGAAATCCCGAACCAATTATTTAATGGGTCGTTATTAACGGATTTAGCACGATTTAGCATTGCTTCTTCGACCTTGCGGTAATTTAAGCGATCACCAACTGGCCATTTCATTACTTGATACCAGAATTGTGGATCATCACGATATGAGTAGCCACCCATCACAAATCTCGCATTTAATGAGTAATCACGATAATGATTTTTGATATATCTCATCAAAGGCGTTTCTTTACGATGGTCAATTTGATCGCCAGATTGTTCTTGCTCTTTTTCTTTTTCAGCTTCTAATTCTTTTTTCTTTTCTTTTTGTTCTTTCTTAGTACCATCTTGTGTCTTTTGAACCGCTGTATCGGTCGTTGTCCGATTAAACATTGGTGACATCGGTAAAATAGCACCACCGACCAACGTTAGGACTGCAAATGTTGCAAATAAACTAACCTTGAACTTAAATTCTTTAAATAGCAAGCTGTAAATCAAATATAAGATGATATAACCGGCCAATACAACGAAGAACCCTAATGATGCGGTCTTCGTCCCGAGCATTAACATTGCAAACATTTGAACTGTTGCTAGTGCGATACTCTTTAAATCTAGTTTTTCAACCAAATAATAAAGAACCATCGGTGTCAATAATACTTCGACTGCCGAAACTGCGTTAGCGTAATAGAAAAAGCCTTTTGACGCTAAGCCGTAATAAGACCATTGTTGGCCGCCACCAAACCATGAAAAAATATTTCCTTGAATCCAGCCACCACCATACGATGATAAGCTAATTTTGAATAAGTTCGTAATCACAATACTGCCAGAAATAATCCAGGCTAAGAACTTAATCACTTTATTAAACGTAGCTCTAGTTACCTGAACCTGTGTTGTCACAAATAAGACAACTAATGGGATTACCATTCTAATCCAGTAGAAGATTTCCCCCACCGTTGAGTAACCCAAGTCGATTGGGCTGGTTGATTTAAAATGTCGTGTAAATATCAGATGTAAGACTAAATAAACAACTAGAATAGCCGTATAAAGCCCCGCAAATCGATTCGCCTTATTATGACGGCTACTCCAAATATAAAGCCCCGCAATAATCGCTACGAGAAAAATTCTAATCAAGGTTGCTGGTGAAAATGGTACCCAATTTGTAACTGGTGGTACGTATAAAAAATAGATATCCAAAAAT
The DNA here is from genome assembly GCF_002370355.1 of Latilactobacillus sakei subsp. sakei DSM 20017 = JCM 1157. Lineage (NCBI taxonomy): Bacteria > Bacillati > Bacillota > Bacilli > Lactobacillales > Lactobacillaceae > Latilactobacillus > Latilactobacillus sakei. The sequence goes on along the minus strand of NZ_AP017929.1, from coordinate 880,285 downwards.
GGTTGCAGTAACACTAATAAAATTAGTGATTTTTTTGTATATTCTTTAAAGTTCACGGACTTATTCCTCCAAGATTAATGATTCAATATATATTGATAGAACGTATCAGTTTTTTCTTGATTCTCTTTTGAAAACTTGTTCGTTAATTTATGCATGCTTGATAAGGTTGCTATTTCTTGATAGCGTTGCTCATCAAACGGTTCGAATAACACCTTCCCCATAAGGTGCGGTTCAACGTTACTCAACCGTGGTAACTTTGCGTATTCCGCAGTTAAGTGATCACAAGCAATTGTTAAAAAGACATGAAACATAAAATAATTATCTAACGTATCATGTGTCTGCCAATAATTATATAATAAATCTCGCGTTAATACTAAGATAGGGTGGTTAGTGTCACTATGAATGAACCAACTCGAAGCAGCAATTGCCCGATTTTGTTGTTGTGTATTGCTGTAGAAAAAGAGTGGTGCATCAAAAACATAACCCGGGAAATTAGTCCCCGTAAAATAAACTGTACTATCAATCCAAGTGCCACCATGTTTCGTTAACAGCGCCACCCGTACTAGATCGGATAGGTGCGCATAAGGAATTAGCCCTGCATCAATTTTAGCCTGCAGGAATGTTGGAAAGGTAATAAAGTCGCTTAAATTTGCTAACGTTATGATTTGCACCTGTTGTTTTGGATATAGTCTTTTAATCGTTTCGATATTATGTCTAACCAATGCTGGCGCATCTTCAATGCCTTGGAACCAACAAATCCAAATGACGTTATTTTTTTCGCTGCTTGTCGGTTGTACTTGATATTGATCAAGAAATGCTCCGGCTTCTTTTTTTAACTTAACATACGTTAAGGCATCTGCAACCGGCGTTTGCTTATTCTTTAAGTAGAAGTTAATAAAGCTTGGAGAAAGTAGGGTCGTCACATAATTCAATCTCTTTTTTAAATTCATTTTATCCCGCCTATTTATTTTGACTATCAACTTTTAAAACTTGAGAAAACATTTCTGCGTTACTATTCGTATTCTTTTCAATTAAGCGCCACTTAGCATATGGGACTAACTTTGCTCCTTCGCTCTTTATCCTATAGTATCTTCTATAACTAGCATCACCGGCTTGAGGATGAACTGCCCAATAATACTGATTATACGGTACCTCTAGATATAAACGATAATCTTTAGGCGTGTTATGTTTTTCCTGATAGATCATAAAATCATTTTTGATACGACTTGCATGACCAATTCGTGTTGCTAAGCCTGCATAAAAAATGACAATCATTACCATCACTATTCTGATAATAGGTAAACTAAATTTAACAACGTTCAACTGATTACACAACGCTACTACTAACAAGCATAGGCAAAAATAACTTGCAAATGCCCCCCGAGGTCCGAATGGTGTTACAACAAAGAACGGCATGACTAATACAACGGCTGCCATAATCAATGCAATATATTCAATATTGTGGGTTTCAACGGATAACTTGGCCATTTCAATCACAATGACGAGTAAGAATAAGATTGATAATAGACATGATACCAAATAGCGATGACTAAAATTCTTAAAAAAAGTATTAAACAAAATATAATGATATTCTGTAAAAGCAATCAAGGCACTCAACTCTAGATAAGAAACTACCGTGCCTAATCGATTAGCTGAATGCTTTTGAAGATTTTTGATGATTAAGTACCCCAAAATAACTGCCAGTAACACTGTAATAATTGGATTATTAATTAAGAGATAAAAATCCATTTGTTGTGCAATAATATGGTAAATCTTAGAGAGTGAAAAACTAGTTTCTCGATAACTATACCTATCATGATGGAATAAAATATTCAAGTAAGCCTTATTGGAGAACATTAAAGCGCCACCAATGTACGTGCCAATGAAGTTAGCAATCACTAGGTAATTTTTCTTTTTTTGATATAGCATATATCCCATTAAAATTGTAGCAACTGCTAAATTCAATAGTGTAACGTGTTCAACAAAGAAACAACTAATGATTGAAAGAATCACTATCAAAATGCTATATTGTAAATATTTTAACGCTTGCCAATCGGCATAATGGTACTTCACTAAATTAACAATAAGTAAAGGATAAATCAGAGCTGCCATGTAGTTAAAGAACCCCGCATTCCAACCCAAGACTTGTGCAAATAATTCCGTACTCATCGTTAACAATAAAGCAAGAATTAATAACGTATTTTTTTCTAACTGTCTGACGTTATCGATTAAATGTGCCGCTAGATAAACAACCAATGTTGTAATACCCGCATAACTTAAAACTTTAAAAATTGCGCTATGGCTAGCTATGATAATTAAACTATTCCCCGCATAGCGCCCATCATAATTTAAGAATCGTCCTGATCCAAAATAATCTCTTAGAGTCGTTACACCCCAGTTTAAATCATCTCCTGTTAATGGGAAATTAATGGATAGGTACCCAAAAAACAGAAAAATCAAAAAAATAAACCGTATTTTTTTATCGTTCTATTTCTCTGAACTGTCATTTAAAAACGTCCTTTCAAATAATAAAACGAATACCAAATAGACTTAGTAAGTCGCCTTTTTTATTACATCTACCTTGCTATTCTACATAATTCTATAGTAAAAACCAAGTTTTGCCAGGAAGTTTAACTAAATACGTCATTTTATTAAGTTTGTTTTTATTTTTGGCAAAAAAATAGGGCTATACTCTCTCGAGTATAATCCCCATCTTAATATTTACTATTTAAAAGCCGTAACTAAAATCCATGCCACTTGCTTACCATTAACAGTTGCTAAATAATACTGTTTACCTGTTGTGGTTGTAATCAATTGTGTTACTTTAACTGATTTATTAGCTAAGTTGCTTGTCGTTTGGTTAGCTGACTTGATACCATCATCTGTCAACCAATATTCTGGTTGACCCGCGATAGCCCTACCTAATTTATTAACATATTGGCGGTTAACAACCGTTTCTCCTTGCTTAAACGCCGCTACCGGAATCCAGGCTACCTGTTTGCCCTTAACAGTTGCTAAATAATACTGTTTACCTGTTGTAGTTGTAATCAATTGTGTTACTTTAACTGATTTACTAGCTAAGTTACTTGTCGTTTGGTTAGCTGACTTAATACCACCATCTGTCAACCAATATTCTGGTTGACCAGAAATAACAGTCCCTAATTTATTAATATATTGACGGTTAACTACTGTTTCTCCCTGGTTAAAGGCAGTTGCCGGAATCCATGCAATTTGTTTTCCGTTAACCGTTGCTAAGTAGTATTGTTTACCTGAAGTTGTTGTAATTAGTTGAGTTACTTTAACCGACTTATTTGTTAAATTACTTGTTGTCTGATTAGCAGATTTAATACCACTATCCGTCAGCCAATATTCCGGTTGATTGTTTACTACCATCCCAGTTTTATTAACATATTGACGACTAACAACTGTTTCTCCCTGTTTGAAAGCACTCATCGGAACCCATGCAATTTGTTTTCCGTTAACTGTTGCCAAATAATATTGTTTTCCCGCCGTTGTTGTAATTAGCTGCGTCACTTTAACAGTCTTACCGGCCAGGTTACCAGTTGTTTGATTAGCAGATTTAATACCACTATCTGTCAACCAATATTCTGGTTGTCCACCTGTAATGGTCCCTGTTTTATCAACATACTGACGGTTAGTTACCATCTCGCTTACCTTAAAAGAATCTACTGGAATCCAAGCTACCTGATTACCATTAACAGTTGCTAAGTAATATTGTTTTCCACTTGTCATTGTAATTAGCTGCGTCACTTTAACAGCCTTATTAACTAAATTATCAGTTGTTTGATTAGCCGGTTTCAATCCATTATCTGTTAACCAATATTCTGCCTTATTTCCAACAACAGATCCGGTCTTATCAATATATTGTCTATTCACAACTTTTTCAGTCATTTGTTGATAATAATGCTGTACTAAACTATAGAATTGATTAATATCATAACCATATTGCGCAAAATAATCATCTGGATCAACATGATCTGTCCCACCCAAGAAATTTGTTACATCGTGGTGTGTCCAGATAGTCCCAACCCCGTCATCATGGGCTAATGAAGGCGTTAAACCATATTGTTGAAGTAAAAATGCTGTGTACCAAGCAGAATAACTTGTAGTCTTAGCAAAATCATTGAAGTTTCTAGCCGTTACCATTTCAAATTGTGTGAAATATTTATTAGCGACAGGGCCTGCACCCCATGCACCATAGTCTGTATCGTGAATATTTAAAATCATATCAGCGTCGATAAAAGTGTGTACAAATGCGCTTTCCCAACCACCATTAATTTCATAATTTGCCCCATTTCGGGCGCTAAAATCATTGGGGTTGGCCGTATAATGCACTACAACACCAGAAGGTTTACCGTCATCCGTTTTGTATGGAAACATTTCGAATGTGTGTAATTCTTTAGTGATTTCAGGATGTTGGAAATTCTTATTTAAAATATAACTATTTACATTAGGATAAGCTGAAAATGCACTAATTGCACTATTTTTTTTAGTAGCATCAGGATTGGTGATAACTTCCCCAATATCATCCGTCCCTTTTGCTTTTTCTTTTCTAGGCGTAGCTTCTTTAATATCTTGACTAGTCAGTTGCGCCTTCATCTGGTTTGGTGCTAATACTTGAGCAGCATAAGTATTATTAATATTCACTGCTGATAGAGCCGACATTGCTGTTAATCCTAGCAAGAATCCTGTTAACCGTTTTTCCATTTTTATCCCCCTAATAATTCATTACTCTTAAAAATTTACCACAATTTTAGGTGAAGTTAAATAGCATTAACCAATAATCATATAGTCTTTTTAAATATTCTAAATCCGATTATGATAAATAGGGTACTAATTGATAGAAGTGCACCAACTCGTTGCATTAAGGTTTCTTGATACCTCACCTTTAATGTTCCCGTTCCCGATATATTAACGGTTACAAGACCGTTATATTCTTTACCGGCGAATACTTTTACCATTTCTTGATCATCTATAGTCCCCGTGTATCCCTTGTAATATATTAACGGTAATACCACTTTAGCTTTTTTGGCACCTTTAAACCTTAAAGTAATTGTATTTCCTTGCTTTTTATAAAACGACAACTTCGACCTCCCGGCCACGACTCTTGGCTTATGGGATATTGTTCTGAAACTCTCCAAGTTAGAGGCCAAAGGTAGATATTCTTGCCCCGCACCAATACTATAAGTATCCAATGTATTGTATTTTGCATAACTAACACTATTATTAGGGTACATTTTAACTAAATTTCTTCCTGATGAGACACCTATCATCAATATAACCACAAGTAATAAATATCGTTTTAAATTTGTATTAAAAAAGTATCCTGCATTTTCTGCAAATACAAAGCAAAGGAGTAACGTTACTATCATATCTAATCGCCAAGGAAATTGTAACATCTTTAAAAATGTCTTTTGTATAATAATCCACGGAAATAGGTTTGTTGATATAAAAAGCAACGATGAACCCAGCACTAGTAATTGTCGTGTACTTTTCTGTTGTATATGCTTATAGTTCATCCACATAACGATTAGCGCTAAAATCACAACTAAACCTAGTGTTGGTTGACTAATATTATTGTTAACACTGTCTGTCATTAACGACATTGGCTTACTAGCGTTTAACTCTAAATTAGGTTTGGCATCTGAAAGTTTAAACGTCATATTTTTCATTTGTTCTAGCATTGGTAGAAAATAAGCCAAGCTAAGTAATATTGATACACCTGTCGCTTTAACTAACGAAAGAAATATTTGTAAATCTGCACGCATTTCTTTCAAATTTAGAACAATACAACATAAAATAAGAAATGCCACTAATAATGGTGATAACGGGTGACAATAAATAATGCCCGTAATTCCTAGAGCTAATGCTAACCATTGCTTTTTATCACCGTAAAAAATACTATAAATACCGACAAATGCAATTGGTAAGAATATAAAAGCGCCCAATTCACCCAAATCATATCTAAATAGTAAATTATGTAATCTATAGGCTGATGAAGTATACATAAAACTAAAAATCAAACTATTCCAATACGATCCCTTAATCATTTTAAAAGACCAAAATGCACTGATAAAAGTTAAGAAATTAAGTATAAAAAAATAAATAACCGTAACTTTACTCATTGACAATCCACATAACCTTAAAATAGCTGCTGGATACAACATAAAATTAGAATAAAATAAATTCGCAACGTATCCGAACCCATCAATAAAACTCATATTTATCTTAGGGAATAGATTACCATTTTTTAAAGCGTCAGCTAATCCTTCGATTCTCATCATATGAAATCGATTATCGCTAGTCCCGAGATAAGTCCAAATGTGATGATTCATTATTTGTGATGGTACTAGAATTAAAACACTTGAAACCATAAAAAGAAGAAGTGTTAAAAGTAATGTTAGTCGTTTTTTATTAGCTGTCATAGCCGTCTCCTATATCCCTTATTTACAAAAAGTACTTCATAATTCATATTACAGTTCTTATGAATGTAAATCTATAGCATTTAACGAGATTTTTTAACCCTAAAAATAAAAATAAACGACACCAAAACCAGTTGGTTGTGTCGTTTATTTTAACTTTCTAAAAATCAACATGTCCAAATTGTGTAAATTGTTTAGGTAAATAAACATCCTGACCTATGAAATACATTGTTTGTCCTTTAATTGTTACGAATCCACTATTTTTCCATTTAGTGCCCGTTTTCAACTTATTAGGTGCTAATGTACCATCTAGCTTATATGTTGAAACTGATAAACCTGGAATATAATTGACTTCCAAAATACGATTATCAATTGATGTATCTTTTCGAGGAATGTATTCATCGGTAGCGACTAGAAGCATCTCTTGATTATTAATCATTTTAAAATTACCGACTTTCCAATTTGTCCCCTTTTTAAAAGTTGCATTCGTTCCAGCAATCACTTGACCATTACCATGGTACCCATAAGTACTATCTACAGTAATTTTTGCAGTGGCTTCACTCATTGCTGGTTTAGGCCCGCTTGCCCCAAATTGCGTATATAATTTTGGCAAATAAACATCTTGACCTATACGATACATTACTTGTCCTTTAATCATTACAAAACCACTATTTTTCCATTTTGTACCTGTCTTCAATTTGTTAGGCGCTAACGTACCATCTAACTTATACGTGTTAACCGTCATATTAGGGTAGTAATTAACTTCTAATATACTATTATCAATAGATGTATCCTTACGCGGAATATATTCATCCGCTGCAACTAATAACATTTCTTGATTGTTGACCATTTTAAAATTGCCAACTTTCCAACTTGTTCCTTTTTTAAAAGTTGCATTTGACCCGGCAATTACTTGACCATTGGCATGATAACCATAAGTACTATTAGCCGTGATTTTTGCTGTTGCTTCACTTACTGGAGTCTTTGGAAATCCAGTATTATTAAACGCTTCTTGATCCCATTCTTGTAGACCATATTGTTCGATAACTTTAATAATTGTAGCTGCATAGTTAGGATCTGTTGCGTAACCATCCTCTTGAACTAATTTTGCAACCTGTTTATAGTCCTTTAATCCCAGTAGGTTATGGTAGCGTTCATTATCTGTAAAGAAATTCCCGTGGTCTTCTACACTAGTAGCCCAATTTGGATACTTTCTAAACTCTGCATTGATAGTAACATAATGTCCATTCACCCATTCCTGAGTAGGGTAAATAACATACTGTCCATTATAGCGTCCCTTAATACCAAATAAATTATTTGCTTTTGCTGTTAAATCTGAGGTGCCCCAGCCACTTTCTATAGCAGCTTGTGCAGCCGTTACTGAGGGTAAAAAATTATGCTTTCCCCAAGTATCTATTGCACCTTGCTTAATGGTATTAAAGAAAGTAGTTGTATCTGTTCTTGCCATTGTATTTGGCAGTTGTAACTTCTGCTTAGTAGTATAAAAGCCCTGTCCTAAACTACTATTTTTAACTAATGGTACCTTGGCTTTCCTTTCTATCGAATCAGCCTTAGCACTAGTGATATTACTAAAAACCGGCATCACAGCTCCTGTTGTTAGCAGTAAAGTTGCGAGTGATACTAAAAGTTTTTTCCCCTTCATTTGTATCTCCTCCTTGTTTACAACAACTATGCTACACTGATACTAATTTAAAACAAGACTACTAACATCATATTTAAAGGTGTATATTTATATGTGTATTCGCCACAAATATTGATAACATTAATTAGTTACTCTTTAAGTCATTACATGTATAAAAAGAGACCTCCCAAAAATATATTTTGGGAGGTCTCTTTTTATACGATTAAATTATCTTTCCAAATAAAATTCAAATCGTTCGCCGACATATTGTGTGCGGACGTATTCAAATGGTGTGCCGTCGTTTAAGAAGGATACTTGGCGCAAGCGTAAGATTGAGCCGTTGCGCTTGATGTCCAAGTATTCGGCAATTCGTTCTGAGGCGAGTTGCGCCGAAACGGTTTGTTGTGCGCCGCCCATTTGGTAGCCACCTTTTTCTTCCAGCGTCTTATAAAAAGAACTAGTGATTTCAGCTTTACTGAAATCAGCGACTAATGATTGTGGCACTGTGGCCACTTCAAAACAAATGGGAATATTATCCGCGTAACGAATCCGTTCCATCCGCAACACTTGTTCACCGTCTTTTAGTTGGAGCTTTTCAGCCTCACTTAGAGATGGATTAGCAATGTGAAAAGAAATCGTCTTGCTAGATGGCGTTTTACCTTGGGCCGTCATTAAATCTGTAAAACTGGTTACCCCGGACATTTTTTCTTGGACTTTTCGGTTAGCGACGTAAGTCCCAGCACCAATTCGGCGTTCCAAAATGCCTTCATCAACCAGCGTTTGGACGGCTTGTCTAAGCGTCATCCGCGAGACTTCAAAGTTTAATGCGAGTTCACGTTCTGAAGGGATCCGATCCCCAATCGACCACTTGCCGGCTTCAATATCTTTTTTAAGTTGATTATGAATTTGAATATAAACAGGTGATTCCATGGGTCACACTCCTATTGATTAATGTTGGTAACCTTGGCCGAAGCTGTAAGTTGCCACTAAGTTTTGTTGTTGGTCCAAGACGTTTAAATCAGCATCGCGGCCAACTTCTAATTTACCTTTTTGTGTTAGGCCGAATTCTTCAGCTTGGTTAACACTTGACATCATAACGGCTTCAAATTTATCACAGCCCGTGAAGGTTTGGATATTCTTGAAGGCATCGATGTAAGTCAAGACAGAACCAGCCAATGTGCCGTCTTCTAAACGTGCTTGTTTGTCTTTAACGATTACTTTTTGACCGCCTAATTCACTTTCGCCTTCAGCAATCCCTTTGGCACGCATTGAGTCGGTTACTAAATCGATACGTTCTGCACCTTTTTGTTCATATGCTAATTTAATCATATCTGGCACGATATGGAAACCGTCTGCGATCAATTCAGCATACATATTGTCTTCTAACATTGCGTGACCTGTTACACCAGGTTCGCGGTGCTTGAATTCACGTTGGGCATTGTATAAATGTGTGACGTGAGTTGCTTTACTTTCAATCATTTGCTCCCGTGTGGCATTACTATGACCAACAGAAGGCACGATGTTATGTGCTAAACAATAGTCTTCGAAGGCTTTTGAACCAGGATCTTCTGGTGCGTAAGTAATTAAACGAACGCGATTGCCTGATAATTTGTTCCATTCGTCTAATAAGTCAACGTCTGGATCTTTGATAAATTGTTCAGGTTGGGCACCCTTAAAGATTGGGGTGATAAATGGGCCTTCTAGATGGACACCTTGGATTAATGGGTTCTTTTCAGCAGCGTCTTTAACACCACGCATGGCGTTGGCAATATTTTCATTTGATTGCGTCATTGTTGTTGCAAATAAAGTTGTGACACCTTCGTTTTGCATCATCTTCGTTGCCATTTCGTCGATTTGGTTAGCATCGCCATCCATTGCATCGAAACCGTAACCACCATGACAGTGAACGTCGATGAAGCCAGGAATGATAGTTTGACCTTTCATATCTTGGATTTCTTCGCCAGCTTGTGCTTTGTAGTCAAACATTGGGCCAACAGCTAAAATCTGTTTGTCAAAACGAATATAGCCGTCTTCAATAACGTCATCACCAGTATAGATTACTGCATGTTTTAAAACTTTGATTGTCATTATCCATCCACCTCTATTATTAAATTACTTCCAGTATAAATGGTATAGACCAAAAATGCAAGCCACTCGGCGTGATCTTTGAACCGTTTTCTTAAAAATTTGGTATACTGTCCTTATCAACTACTGTGAGGAGTTTTAAGCATGCTAAATATTGGGGTTATCGGTTTAGGGAACATCGCGCAAAAAGCTTATTTGCCAGTGATGGCACAATTACAAGATCAAGTTAACTGGGTTTTATGTTCTCGTCAGCCTGCTAAGCTTGCACAATTACAGGCCCAATATCACTTTAGCGATGGTTGCCTTTCTTTTGAGGCCCTCTTGGCAAAATCATTGGATGCCGTTTTTATCCATACACCTACTAATACCCATTATACACTTGTTAAGCAAGCACTCTCACATGGATTACACGTTTTTGTTGATAAACCGCTCAGCGAGAACCCACTGGAAGTCGCTGAACTCTATAAATTAGCCGCACAACAAGGCCTATTATTAACCGTGGGTTTCAACCGTCGTTTTGTGCCGCAATTACAAAAATTAAAAAGCATCCCTAACAAGCAACTGATTAACGTTACGAAAACACGCGTTGATACACGGCAACCAGCCGCTTTTGCGATTTACGATTTAATGATTCATACTATTAATACAGCCCTTTATTTAGCCAATGACGTTGGTTTGAGCTATAACGTGCAAACGTATTGTAAACAGGATGCCAACCAACAATTACAAGTCGCCCAATTGACCGTTGAAACGGCCAGCCAACTCATCACTGCGACGTTAAATATGCAAGGCGGCACTAACCAAGAAATCGCTAGTCTTCAAAGTCCGCACGGCTTGTTCACCGTGGATAACCTGACACAATATACCGCCAAGACGGCAACCGATAACCGGCAACAACAACCTGCAGACTGGGAACCAACATTAGTTACTCGTGGCTTTGACCCAATGATCAAGGCCTTTATCACAGCCTTACAAACAAATGGTGAAAACCCCGTCTCACCTGCCAGTAGCTTATTAACACATCAGTTATGTCATACGATGTGCAGACAAGCGCAACGTCGTTAAAAATAGGCCAGAGCATGGCATAAAAAAAGAGGTCGAAACAAAAATTACTTTTATTTGACCTCTTTTTTAGGCTTAAACGTGCTTTTCAAAACTGCCTTTTCCGGTTAACTACAAAATGAGCAGTATGGCTAAAACCTGCCATACTGCTCATTTTTAGGTTAATCCTCAAAGTCAAATCGTTCGAGTCCGCACGCTATTTTTGGCTTTCCAAGTCTTTTTCGATTGTTGCGTCGATACCTTTGACGACTGCTGACATTAAACCTGCTTCTTCCATTGCTAACAAGCCCGCAACGGTTGTGCCACCTGGTGATGATACTTTGTCGATTAAGTCCCATGGTGAATCGTCACTCAGCAGAACATTTTGGGCGCTCCCTAAAACAGCTTGGGCTGCGATTTCAGTTGCAGCTTTCTTGGTTAAACCGTGTTTAACACCAGCCCGTGCCATTGAATCGATGAATAAGTAAACGAAAGCTGGTGAACTACCAGCAAGTGCGCTGAAAGTTGTGAAGTCTTTTTCACCAATTTCAACAACGCCACCTAATTGTGACAAGACGTCCTTCACGCTCTTCAATTGATCAGCACTCACTTGTGCATTACCGACAACGGCTGTGATACCGGCGCGGTTAGCAACGTTAACGTTGGGCATAATCCGCAAAATAGGTAGATTATCCGCGTCCACTTGTTGACTTAATTTAGCCAATGAAAGACCGGCTGCCATTGAGACCATTAATGGTTGTTTTTCTTTAAAAGCAGCGCTTGTTTCTTCTAGAATAAGTGGCACAATATATGGTTTAACCGCCAAGAAGACAATATCAGCTTGTGCGACCACCGCGATGTTATCTGCCACTGGTGTAATGTGTTGTTCAGCCGCAAATGCTTCATAATTTGCCGGATGAGCCCCGTGAACCAAAATATCCGTTGTTGCGATCTGATCAGCTTTCACTAAGCCTTTAATAATTGCTTGTGCCATATTACCGACACCAATAAAACCAATTTTCATTCTGCCACCCCTTTTTGTATTGAACCAAGAATACCGAAAGAAAGTGTTAAAGTCAATTAACACCATATCTATCTAAAAACAGCACCTGACAAAATCAATTTTGCCAGATGCTGTTTCATTTAGAAGCGTGCTAAAGTTTTAGCTGATGCCTTCGTTGTTTGAACCAATTCACCCACAACGACTGTTCGCTCGTAAGTCTGACCATTGACTATCTCGCCATCAGGATCACAGGTATACAAAGTCACTAGGCGTTTTTGCCGGACATCATCCAAAATAGCTACTTGGTTGGCCTTAACCGTTTTGCGACTGATGACGCGATAGGTATAAACCTGCTTCGTATCGGTCAAATAAATCGCGGCGCCCACTTTCGTTTGACCGAGTGGTGAAAACAAAACATTTTCCTGGGCAATATCGTGACTACTCAAAACATAATTCCGCTTGCCCATTGTCTGTCCTTGTTTATTGGTAACAGCCGCCTTTAGCATATTATCGTGCCCGTTTGTTTGACCAATACCTTTGATAATCGGCAATTTAATGCCAACTGAGGGAATTGCCAACTTACCAACCGTAATCCCCCGCGTATCTTCATCCCAATAAGTTGGTTGCGGTGCATTATCGTCCGCCGTCTTTTTCGTCTGAACTGGTCGCACTTTGACGGTTCGTGCTCGGGCGATATTTTGCGTTAACTGATCATGCCGATACTTTTGAACACCCATCAAGCCTAGAAAAAGACAAAGTGATGCTATAAAAAGCCAACGAACCCATTTCACTGCAGGGGGCTTTTATTGTCCTTTTATCTAAAAAAACTTATCGACGAATTACTAACATTTGATGCTGACGAGGCAAACGAAATCAGTGAATTACTATTATTACTTGTTAGACGAATGAAATAAATAACAAAAAAGCTGGTGAAAATTAATTCATCGGCCTTTTTTGTTACCTATTATCTTCTCTCAAAACCACTCTTTAAATTAATACTCTCCCTTGGCTATACATGGGCCCGTGAAGTTTATAAGGCACACGACGGACTATTAGTCGGATTTCCTTTAACCTCTTCAGATTCGAGTTCTGGGGCTTACCTGAAGCGCGATTAAATCATCTTTTTTACCTTAAAACTCAGAACTGCTATCAATAATCCGCGCACGCTTATTCTATAAATGAATAAAGCGTGTTTTTTTACTCACAAAAAAAGCGGACCGACAATTGTCGGTCCGCTTACCTGATAAATTATTGGGCTAGCTGGATTCGAACCAGCGCATGACAGGATCAAAACCTGTTGCCTTACCGCTTGGCCATAGCCCAATCAAGTGGAGGAGAGTGGATTCGAACCACCGAACCCGAAGGAGCGGATTTACAGTCCGCCGCGTTTAGCCACTTCGCTACTCCTCCATATGTCTGTCTCATCTCATCGATTCAACTATATTAGTTTACAAAATTTCCAGACAAAAATCAACCCTAAAATGCAAAAAAAACCTCGATTATTGTATAAATAACCAAGATTTCTTTTAATTAATTTAGTCAACGCCTTCCATTAACTTGTGAATTGGTTTCACGAAGAAAATTAAGACGATCCCGAAGATCGCACTAACGATCCCGATGCCTAAGAAGTATTTAATTTCAGTTTGTGGTGAGTATAAACGAACTAACTGTGCGTTGACCGCTTGACCAGCAGCATCAGCTAAGAACCATATACTCATCATTTGTGATCTAAATGCTTTTGGTACTAATTTGGTTGTAATCGAAAGGCCGATTGGTGAGATTAACATTTCAGCAATTTCAACAATTAACCATGAACCGATTAACCAGAATGGACTAACACGAACAGCTGTCCCGTGTAATAATCCAGGAAGTGCCATAAACATGTATGATAATCCAGCGAAGATCAAACCAACGGCGAATTTACCAGGTGCTGATGGTTGTTTCTTCCATGTGCTCCATAACCAAACAAATAATGGTGTTAAAAGCATGATGAACAATGGATTTAATGATTGGAAGTTAGAAGCAGCAAGCTTCCAGCCACCAATATGCAAGATTGTCCGATCTTCAGCAAACAATGCCAAGACAACTGAACCTGATTCTTCAATACCCCAGAAAACAGCGGCAGCGATGAAGAGTGGAATATAAGCTAAAACGCGTGAACGTTCTTTTTTAGTAATTTTCTTGCTTGAAAGCATGTTGTAGAAGTAAATAATTGGTAATGCAATTGCGACGATTGAGATGATTAAAACAATATTATCAATGTTTAAATTATTTGTTAATTGTAAAGCTGTAATACCAAGTGCAATAACGACTAAGCCGATAACCACTTTAATGATAATCCCTCTTAGTTCGTCCGCTGCGATTGGATCATTTGGTTTAGAATTTTCTTTACTAAATTGTGAACGGCCACGGTAGTATTGGATAAGGCCGAAGAACATCCCAACTGCGGCTAATGAAAAGCCTAAATGGAAGTTAACTTGTTGTCCGATTGTACCAACAACCCAAGGTGCCACGAATGACCCTAAGTTAATCCCGAAGACGAACATACTGAAACCAGCATCTCGACGACGATCATCTTCACTGTATAGGCCACCGACCATTTCAGAAACGTTTGGTTTCAATAACCCAGTTCCGGCAACAATCAAGCCGATTGAAATAAATAAAGCAGTTGCGCCCATCGGTACCGCTAGTACAATATGACCCAACATAATGAAGAACCCACCGATGAAGACGGTCTTAAAGCTACCCCAGATTCGATCACTCAACCAACCACCAACAACACTGGCTAAGTAAACCATAGAACCATAGATCGCCATCACTGACATTGCGGTTGCCTTGTCAAAACCAAGACCACCCTTATCTAAAGCAAAATACATATAGAATAGTAAAATTGCACGCATCCCGTAATAACTGAATCGTTCCCACATTTCTGTGAAGAATAATGTCGATAGGCCGTGCGGTTGGCCAAAGAATGTCTTTTCATGTTTCTCTTCCATTGTAATACCCCACTTTAAAACTTTATTATTTTTGAAACTAGGAATTGACAGCTGTTAAGATAGGGACTTCAATGGTTGAAATCGGCACTATACAAGAACTCTCTTATCATTCGCTTAGAATCTATAAATGACATTATAATCTTATTTTAATGTTAAAGCAATTCTTTTTTAAATTTTTATGTATTTTTTGACTAACTTTCAAAACTTTTTTCACTAGATTTATCTAGTGTTTTGGCAATTAATAATTACTGCTTTCGCTTATTTTCAACAGTTACTTTCTTAACTAGTAATCAGTGATTACTAATATATTATCTAAGTCATAATCAATTTTGTTAATCTACTTCGATTCAATAATTATTTTATGGGTGAACGGTTGAGGAATCTTTGTAGTACAATGATTAAATAGAAAGTAGGTCGAATATCGTGACACAACTCAAATTAGTTGCACTTAAAAAGTTATTAGCGGATCGGTGGCTTAATTATTACGAAGCTACCTATCAAAATCCCAAACAAGAGGAGATTAATTATCACTTTGTTAGTCGTGAGGCTAATTTAACAACAGACAACCTTAAACATCCCGTAACGGCCTCTGCTGTCACTATGTTTTGTCTCAATCATGATCATAGTCAGGTCTTGTTATTAAGACAATTTAGACTCCCTCTCAACGATTATGTCTACGGTAATTCAGCTGGTTTAATCGAACCTGGTGAAACAGTCGAACAAGCCATTGAGCGCGAACTCGTCGAAGAAACTGGCTATCAAGGTGTTCATATTGATCAAATCTTTAGTCCTAGCTATTCTACGCCAGGTATTACAGATGGTGCCATCACTTTAGCCATCTGTACAATCGATCAACACCCCTCTCAAGAAACGGCTTTAGAATCCGCTGAGGAATTGACCAGCATTTGGGTTGATAAAAAACGAGCTGCTGAGATATTAGCAAACGGTAAAATTTTAGGCCGAACACAACTACTGTTATGGCAGTGGGTGAATGATCGTTTAAACTAAATAAGACGTTGTCCGCAAATATTGGACAACGTCTTATTTTTGAGCCTTATTAATAGGTAACAAAAAAGCACTGCTAGTCATTCAGACTAACAGTGCTTAACAAGAATCACACGCATAACACTTAGTGCCGGCTGCAGGAGTCGAACCTGTGACCCTCGGTTTACGATACCGATGCTCTACCAACTGAGCTAAGCCGGCATAAAAGATGACCCGTACGGGATTTGAACCCATGATACCGCCGTGAAAGGGCGGTGTCTTAACCACTTGACCAACGGGCCGAAAATAAAAAACGATTGAAGGGTCTCAACCGCTCAATTTATTACTCCGGTTGTCAGGCTCGAACTGACGACATCATGATTAACAGTCATGCGCTCTCCCAACTGAGCTAAACCGGAATCAAGCGTGGCAACGTCCTATCCTCGCAGGTAGTTTCCCACCAACTACTATCGGCGCTAAGAAGCTTAACTACTGTGTTCGACATGGGAACAGGTGTATCCTTCTTGCTATCGCCACCACACTATTTGTGCTTTCGCACTGAGAAGAACTTCGTTCTCTCAAAACTGCATAATAAGTAATATTTTCATTTCAAAAGCCTAACATTGCACCTTTGGTTAAGTCCTCGACCGATTAGTACTAGTCCGCTCCATACATCGCTGTACTTCCACTCCTAGCCTATCTACCTGATCATCTTTCAGGGGTCTTACTTCCATAAAGGAATGGGAAATCTCATCTCGAGGGGGGCTTCACACTTAGATGCTTTCAGCGTTTATCCCTGCCATACATAGCTACCCAGCGATGCGCCTGGCGGCACAACTGGTACACCAGAGGTATGTCCATCCCGGTCCTCTCGTACTAAGGACAGCTCCTCTCAAATTTCCTGCGCCCGCGACGGATAGGGACCGAACTGTCTCACGACGTTCTGAACCCAGCTCGCGTACCGCTTTAATGGGCGAACAGCCCAACCCTTGGGACCGACTACAGCCCCAGGATGCGATGAGCCGACATCGAGGTGCCAAACCTCCCCGTCGATGTGGACTCTTGGGGGAGATAAGCCTGTTATCCCCAGGGTAGCTTTTATCCGTTGAGCGATGGCCCTTCCATACGGAACCACCGGATCACTAAGTCCGACTTTCGTCCCTGCTCGATTTGTCAATCTCACAGTCAAGCTCTCTTATACCTTTACACTCTACGAATGATTTCCAACCATTCTGAGAGAACCTTTGAGCGCCTCCGTTACACTTTAGGAGGCGACCGCCCCAGTCAAACTGCCCACCTGACACTGTCTCCCGCCACGCTAAGTGGCGCGGGTTAGAGTGGTCATACAGTTAGGGTAGTATCCCACCAACGCCTCAATCGAAACTAGCGTTCCGATTTCTACGGCTCCTACCTATCCTGTACAAACTGTACAAACACTCAATATCAAGCTACAGTAAAGCTCCATGGGGTCTTTCCGTCCTGTCGCGGGTAACCCGCATCTTCACGGGTATTATAATTTCACCGAGTCTCTCGTTGAGACAGTGCCCAAATCATTACGCCTTTCGTGCGGGTCGGAACTTACCCGACAAGGAATTTCGCTACCTTAGGACCGTTATAGTTACGGCCGCCGTTTACTGGGGCTTCAATTCTGGGCTTCGCTTGCGCTAACTCATCCTCTTAACCTTCCAGCACCGGGCAGGCGTCAGCCCCTATACGTCATCTTACGATTTTGCAGAGACCTGTGTTTTTGATAAACAGTTGTTTGGGCCTATTCACTGCGGCTGACCTGACGGTCAGCACCCCTTCTCCCGAAGTTACGGGGTCATTTTGCCGAGTTCCTTAACGAGAGTTCACTCGCTCACCTTAGGATATTCTCCTCGACCACCTGTGTCGGTTTACGGTACGGGTAGTTTATTTCTCACTAGAAGCTTTTCTTGGCAGTGTAACATCAGGAACTTCGCTACTTAATTTCGCTCCCCATCACAACTTGTCCTTAAAGAATCAAGCATTTCACTCAACTCAAGACTTATTGCTTGGACACACATTTCCAGTCGTGTGCATTCCTTAGCTTCCTGCGTCCCTCCATCATTCAAACAAAATAAACTAGTACAGGAATATCAACCTGTTATCCATCGACTACGCCTCTCGGCCTCGCCTTAGGTCCCGACTAACCCTGGGAGGACGAGCCTTCCCCAGGAAACCTTAGTCATACGGTGGATCAGATTCTCACTGATCTTTCGCTACTCATGCCGGCATTCTCACTTCTAAGCGCTCCACTAGTCCTTACGATCTAGCTTCATCGCCCTTAGAACGCTCTCCTACCGCGGACACTTACGTGTCCACCCACAGTTTCGGTATTATGTTTAGCCCCGGTACATTTTCGGCGCAGCGGCACTCGACTAGTGAGCTATTACGCACTCTTTAAATGGTGGCTGCTTCTGAGCCAACATCCTAGTTGTCTGTGCACCGCCACATCCTTTTCCACTTAACATAAATTTTGGGACCTTAACTGGTGATCTGGGCTGTTTCCCTTTCGACTACGGATCTTATCACTCGCAGTCTGACTCCCGGAACTAAATCAATGGTATTCGGAGTTTATCTGAATTCAGTAACCCATGACGGGCCCCTAGTCCAAACAGTGCTCTACCTCCATGATCCAATATTCCGAGGCTAGCCCTAAAGCTATTTCGGAGAGAACCAGCTATCTCCAAGTTCGATTGGAATTTCACCGCTACCCACACCTCATCCCCGCCATTTTCAACTGACGTGGGTTCGGTCCTCCAGTGTGTTTTACCACACCTTCAACCTGGACATGGGTAGGTCACTTGGTTTCGGGTCTACATCTATATACTCACTCGCCCATTTCAGACTCGCTTTCGCTACGGCTCCAGCTTTTCACTTTAACCTCGCATATAAACGTAACTCGCCGGTTCATTCTACAAAAGGCACGCCATCACTCATTAACGAGCTTTGACTAATTGTAGGCACATGGTTTCAGGATCTATTTCACTCCCCTTCCGGGGTGCTTTTCACCTTTCCCTCACGGTACTGGTTCACTATCGGTCACTAGGGAGTATTTAGCCTTGGGAGATGGTCCTCCCGGATTCCGACGGAATTTCACGTGTTCCGCCGTACTCAGGATCCAGAACGGAGGTCAAGTTGTTTAATCTACGTGGTTATCACACTCTTTGACTCAGCTTCCCAGCTGATTCGATTACAACTTAACTTGGTAACTCCAAAGTTCTGTCCTACAACCCCAAGAAGCAAGCTTCTTGGTTTGGGCTCTTCCCCGTTCGCTCGCCGCTACTTAGGGAATCGATTTTTCTTTCTCTTCCTGAAGGTACTTAGATGTTTCAGTTCCCCTCGTCTACCTTCATTAAGCTATGTATTCACTTAATGATAATACTCGATTAAAAGTATTGGGTTCCCCCATTCGGAAATCTCCGGATCAAAGCTTACTTACAGCTCCCCGAAGCATATCGGTGTTAGTACCGTCCTTCATCGGCTCCTAGTGCCAAGGCATCCACCATGCGCCCTTTATAACTTAACCTATCTTTACCTACGGTAAAGGGTTATTATTTGAGTTTAGCGATATGAACTAATTCATATTTCTATTATTAAAAAACTCTTTAAAACGCAATGTTTTTCTCGGCTTTTAAAACTAATATATTACTTATTATCCAGTTTTCAAAGAACAAAGTTTGAGAGTAGACCTCTCAAAACTAAACAAAGTTTTGATTTCGCAAATGTACAAGGTTTTCCGTATTATTCCTTAGAAAGGAGGTGATCCAGCCGCAGGTTCTCCTACGGCTACCTTGTTACGACTTCACCCTAATCATCTGTCCCACCTTAGACGGCTGGCTCCCCGAAGGGTTACCTCACCGGCTTTGGGTGTTACAAACTCTCATGGTGTGACGGGCGGTGTGTACAAGGCCCGGGAACGTATTCACCGCGGCATGCTGATCCGCGATTACTAGCGATTCCGGCTTCATGTAGGCGAGTTGCAGCCTACAATCCGAACTGAGAATGGTTTTAAGAGATTAGCTAAACCTCGCGGTCTCGCAACTCGTTGTACCATCCATTGTAGCACGTGTGTAGCCCAGGTCATAAGGGGCATGATGATTTGACGTCGTCCCCACCTTCCTCCGGTTTGTCACCGGCAGTCTCACTAGAGTGCCCAACTAAATGCTAGCAACTAGTAATAAGGGTTGCGCTCGTTGCGGGACTTAACCCAACATCTCACGACACGAGCTGACGACAACCATGCACCACCTGTCACTTTGTCCCCGAAGGGAAAGCTCTATCTCTAGAGTGGTCAAAGGATGTCAAGGCCTGGTAAGGTTCTTCGCGTTGCTTCGAATTAAACCACATGCTCCACCGCTTGTGCGGGCCCCCGTCAATTCCTTTGAGTTTCAACCTTGCGGTCGTACTCCCCAGGCGGAGTGCTTAATGCGTTAGCTGCGGCACTGAAGGGCGGAAACCCTCCAACACCTAGCACTCATCGTTTACGGCATGGACTACCAGGGTATCTAATCCTGTTTGCTACCCATGCTTTCGAGCCTCAGCGTCAGTTACAGACCAGACAGCCGCCTTCGCCACTGGTGTTCTTCCATATATCTACGCATTTCACCGCTACACATGGAGTTCCACTGTCCTCTTCTGCACTCAAGTTTCCCAGTTTCCGATGCACTTCTTCGGTTGAGCCGAAGGCTTTCACATCAGACTTAAGAAACCGCCTGCGCTCGCTTTACGCCCAATAAATCCGGACAACGCTTGCCACCTACGTATTACCGCGGCTGCTGGCACGTAGTTAGCCGTGGCTTTCTGGTTGGATACCGTCACTACCTGATCAGTTACTATCAGATACATTCTTCTCCAACAACAGAGTTTTACGATCCGAAAACCTTCTTCACTCACGCGGCGTTGCTCCATCAGACTTTCGTCCATTGTGGAAGATTCCCTACTGCTGCCTCCCGTAGGAGTCTGGGCCGTGTCTCAGTCCCAGTGTGGCCGATTACCCTCTCAGGTCGGCTATGCATCACGGTCTTGGTGAGCCTTTACCTCACCAACTAACTAATGCACCGCGGGTCCATCCTAAAGTGATAGCCGAAACCATCTTTCAACCCTACACCATGCGGTGTTAGGTTTTATGCGGTATTAGCATCTGTTTCCAAATGTTATCCCCCACTTTAGGGCAGGTTACCCACGTGTTACTCACCCGTCCGCCACTCACTCAAATGTTTATCAATCAGGAGCAAGCTCCTTCAATCTAAACGAGAGTGCGTTCGACTTGCATGTATTAGGCACGCCGCCAGCGTTCGTCCTGAGCCAGGATCAAACTCTCGATTAAAAGTTTGTAGCTCTTGTTTTGTTACTTAATTTATTTGCTAGCGAAATTGACTTCGCAAATATGTTGTGCCCCGAAGGGCGACCCTACACATTTGGTTTATCAAAACTTTGTTCAGTTTTCAAAGATCTACTGTGTTGAAACAGCTTAATTAATATACCATTTATAACAACTGATTGTCAAGAACTTTATTAATATTTTTTGAATAAATATTCAAAAGCAATTTTTAATGTTTCTCGTAATCGTTGTGGCTTTTATCTCGCTGACAACATAGACTACTATATCAGCTATCTAATCATTCGTCAACTTTATTTATTCATCTTTATTTCAGAACTTTCAACACCTAAATAATCCAATTTATCCGGTATTTTATGCAAAACATGAACAATTATCCAAAAGCAGTCTTTATATGGCGGTTATCCCGAAAATTGCACAAAAAAAACGCCTTTTCAGGCGTTTAAAAAATTTTAAATTTCTTCATTTTCTTGCTTATCTGGACGCATTGTTGGGAATAAGAGGACATCACGGATAGAAGCAGCGTCAGTTAACAACATAACAAGACGATCAATCCCGATACCAAGTCCACCTGTAGGCGGCATTCCGTATTCTAATGCTTCGACATAATCTTCGTCGATACCTTCAGCTTCATCATTACCATTTTCACGTTCCTTAGCTTGTGCTTCAAAACGTTCACGTTGATCGATTGGATCATTCAATTCAGTAAAGGCATTTGCATATTCGTTACCATGCATGAAGAGTTCCCAACGGTCTGTAAAACGATCGTCTTCGGCATTCTTCTTAGCCAATGGTGAAATTTCCACTGGATGGCCGTAAATGAATGTTGGTTGTACTAACGTATCTTCAACGAATTCTTCAAAGAAGGCGTTAATGATGTGACCCACTTGCCAGTATTCTTCATACTTAACGTGGTGTTGGTCTGCTAATTCACGAGCAGCTTCAACTGTCATTGGTTGCCAGAAATCGACACCCGTTTCAGCCTTAATAGCATCTACCATGTGAACACGGGCAAAATCACCATCTAAGTCAATTGCTTGACCTTGATATGAAATTTGACCAGTTCCCAAGACTTTGTGAGCTGCAAAACGGATGATACCTTCTGTTTCATCCATGACATCTTTGTAATCAAAGTATGCAGCGTATGTTTCTAACATCGTGAATTCAGGGTTATGTTTGGTATCAATCCCTTCATTCCGGAATACACGACCAATTTCATAGACACGTTCCATCCCACCAACGATTAGTCGCTTCAAATGCAATTCAAGCGCAATCCGTAAGTAGAGGTTAATGTCTAATGCATTGTGATGTGTAATAAATGGCCGTGCTGAGGCCCCACCAGCTTGACCATGCAAGACAGGTGTTTCAACTTCAGTAAAGTCATGTGTATCTAAATATTCACGAACGGCAGAAATAATCTTGCTCCGTTTTGTGAAACGATCCATACTTTCAGGATTAGCAATCAAATCTAAATAACGTTGACGATAAATTTGTTCGACATTCGTTAAACCGTGATACTTATCAGGTAATGGGCGTAATGCCTTTGACAAGAATGTTAGATGAGTTGCTTTAACCGTTAACTCACCCATATCAGTTTTCATGATTTGACCTGTAATACCTAAATGATCCCCTAAATCGGCTTTCTTGAAAATTTTGTAGTTATCTTCACCGACTTCGTCTTTACGAACATAAATTTGAAT
Source organism: Latilactobacillus sakei subsp. sakei DSM 20017 = JCM 1157 (assembly GCF_002370355.1). Lineage (NCBI taxonomy): Bacteria > Bacillati > Bacillota > Bacilli > Lactobacillales > Lactobacillaceae > Latilactobacillus > Latilactobacillus sakei. Next base: position 857,029 of record NZ_AP017929.1, on the reverse strand, counting down.
CTTACCTGAACGATCGCGGATATCGGCAAAACCAACTTTACCTTTACCCCGTTTAGACATCATTCGTCCTGCAATTGTTACTTCTTGGTTTTTAACATCCAAGTCGTCTTTTTCAATTGCTTCAAATTCTTCGTGTAGCGCTGCTGCTAAATGCGTCCGTTCAAAACGGCTCCCAAAAGGATCAATGCCTTCATCCTTTAAAAATTGCATTTTTTCGCGACGGACCTTAAGTTGGTCATTCATTTCTTTTTGATTATCTTTTTGTGCCAACTGACAATTCCTCCATTACTTTCAATTATCTACTCTTGTTGATTTTAACATGAAACTAGGCAATTAAGTATCCCCTTATGCCATTCTTGCTTCAGTTTCTTCAACAAAACGGTCTAAAATGTCGCCAACCGCTTGTTCTGTTTCAACTTCATTAACTGCAGCCTTCGTCTTAGCAGCGCGAGGAATCCCCTTGAGGTAGTAAGCAGCTTGTTGTCTAAATTCACGACAAGCAACGTTTTCGCCCTTTAGTTCTACTAAACGATGCAACTGGAGCTTAGCTGTTGCGATTTTTTCTCTTGGTGTTGGTTCTGCAATCAATTCACCGCTGCGCAAATAGGTTTCAACTTGACGTAAAATCCAAGGGTTCCCTAAAGCAGCGCGGCCAATCATGACGGCGTCAGCACCAACTTCATCCAACATGCGTTTGGCATCTTGTGGTGTGCGGACATCCCCGTTACCCATAAATGGAATCTTCAATTCAGCTTTGACCTGCTTCAAGATATCCCAGTCTGCTTTACCGGTATACATTTGTTTACGAGTCCGACCGTGCATGGCAAGTGCTGATGCGCCAGCGCGTTCTGCAGCAAGGGCGTTTTGAACAGCAAGGATGTGATCTTCATCCCAACCAGTCCGCATTTTAACCGTGACCGGTTTTTTAACAGCGTCCGTCACATATGAAACCATTTCGTAAACCTTGTTTGGATCTAATAACCAACGCGCACCAGCGTCTGTTTTTACGACTTTATTCACGGGACAGCCCATGTTGATGTCGATGATGTCAGCTTGTGTGTGTTGATCCACAAATTTAGCGGCTTCCACTAATGTATCTTTTGAGCCACCAAAAATTTGGATACTCACTGGATGTTCGTTTGGATCAACAAACATCATGCCCATTGTTTTTTGATTATTGTGCATAATCCCGCGGTCACTAATCATTTCACAGACGACTAAGCCTGCGCCAAATTCCTTTGCAGTCACTCGAAATGCTGCGTTTGTAATACCAGCCATTGGTGCGACGACTACTTGATTTGGAATCGTCACGTCTCCTATTTGCCATGTCATAATGCCAACCCATTCCCTTCGTGTCTTTCGACAATATCCAAGCTATCATAGCAAAAAATTATCTTTCAGGCAAAAATTCCGTCCTATTGTTCTGCTAAGATGGCTTTCAAATCCGCTTCACTAAATTGATATTGTTTGCCACAGAACCGACATGTTGCTTCGGCACCGTGATCTTCTTCAATTAATTGTTTTAAATCTTGAGGTGCAATTGAGCTGAGCGCTTTAGCAAACCGTTCCTTAGAACAATCACATTCGTATTTAACAGGTAATTCTTCCAAGGTCTTCATTGGTAATTCGCCAACAATTTCGGTGATGATTTCTTCTGGTGTCATCCCCTGTTGCAATAGTTCTGACACAAGTGGCATTTCTTGAAGACGCGCTTCTAGAATATCAATCAAGCGATCATCTGCTCCGGGTAAGATTTGAATCATAAAGCCACCGGCAACGCCGATTGTGCTGTCTTCGTTTACAAATACTGACACACCAACTGCTGATGGTGTTTGTTCTGATTTTGCTAAGTAGTACGTAAAGTCTTCACCTAATTCACCAGAAACCAATGGTACTTGCCCAGTAAAGGGTTCCTTAAGGCCAAGATCCTTAGTGACACTTAACGTCCCAGTTGTGCCGACACCGGCTTTAACATCAATCTTATTTTTCTCATTTGAGGGTAAGTTAACGTGTGGATTCGTGACGTAGCCCTTAACAGTCCCTTGTGCGTTACCGTCTACTACGATTTTTCCGACAGGACCATCACCTTCGACTTTAACAGTCATCTTAGTATCGCCTTTTAAACCAGCGGCACTTAATAGTAATGTCCCAACAATTGTCCGGCCAAAAGCGGCTGATGATGTGGGCCATGTATCGTGTTTTTCTTGTGCTTCTGTGACAACTTGTGTGGCGTTTACGGCATAGGCCCGTAATTGACCATCTTCTGATACTTGTTTGACTAAATAATCCTTCATTATGCTACCTCTTTTATTTATTGATACAAAAAGGTCGACCACTAATCGTGTCGACCTTTTCGTTATAACCGATTATGCATTATCGTTTGAGTCATCATTAGTTGGTTTTGAATCAGCAGTATCATCCGCAACTTCTGTTGTTTCTGAATCAGCTTGTTCAGCCTCTAATTCTGAGTCAGTTTTTTCAGCTTCTTTAGCTTCAAGTGCTTTTTTAGCTTCTTCAAAAGTAGCCGCTTTTTCACTTGGGAATTCTTCAGCATTCTTTTCAGGCATCTTACCATCATTGAATAAGCTTAAGATTTCTTTTTCGTTCAATGTTTCGTACTTCAATAACATTTCAGCAATCAACTTGTGTTGTTCACGATGTGCTTGAATAATTTCAGTTGCTTGTTGATGTGCTTCGTCGATTAAGCGACGAACTTCGCTATCAATTGCAGCAGCCGTTGCTTCAGAAAAGGCTGGGCCTTGACCGTAAGCAGCACCAACGAATGGTTGGCCTTCTTTTTCAAGCGCAACCGTTCCTAGTTTTTCAGTCATCCCGTAATGGGTAACCATGCCACGTGCAATATCTGTCGCTTGTTCGAAATCGTTTGAAGCACCGGTTGATTGAGAGTTGAAGATGATTTCTTCAGCTGTCCGACCACCCATTAAACCAGTCATTTGTTCCGTTAATTCTTTCTTACTCATCAAGAATTGATCCGTCTTAGGTAACATGATGGCATATCCGCCAGCACGACCACGAGGCACAATCGTGACCTTCCGAACGACACGTGAATCACTTAATACTAAGCCGATAATTGCATGACCAGCTTCGTGATAAGCCACTGTTTCACGTTCTTTAGGATTGATGACCCGATCCCGTTTAGCAGGACCGGCAATTACCCGATCTTCGGCTTCATCAACATCAGAAGCATCGATATCTTTCTTACTACGACGAGCTGCCACAAGGGCCGCTTCGTTTAATAAGTTTTCAAGATCAGCACCAACAAAACCTGGTGTTTGTTGGGCGATTTCTTTTAAATCGACGTCGTCTGCTAATGGTTTGTTCTTCGCATGGACTTTTAAGATGGCTTCACGACCCTTAACGTCTGGACGACCCACAAGGATCTTCCGGTCAAAACGACCTGGACGTAAGAGGGCTGGATCTAAGACATCTGAACGGTTAGTAGCAGCGATGACGATGACGCCTTCGTTACCTGAGAAACCATCCATTTCAACTAACATTTGGTTTAATGTTTGTTCACGTTCATCATGGCCGCCACCCATACCGGCACCACGTTGACGTCCAACAGCATCAATTTCATCAATAAAGATGATTGATGGCGCTGATTTCTTAGCTTGTTCGAATAAATCACGAACACGGCTAGCACCAACACCGACAAACATTTCAACGAAATCAGAACCGGAGATTGAGAAGAACGGTACGCCCGCTTCACCAGCAACTGCTTTCGCTAATAATGTTTTACCAGTACCTGGAGGTCCTTCGAGTAATACCCCGGCTGGAATCCGTGCGCCTAATGCCGCAAACTTACGAGGATCTTTCAAGAATTCGACAACTTCGACCAATTCTTGTTTTTCCTCTTCAGCGCCAGCAACGTCAGAGAAGCGTACTTTATTCGCACCCTTATCCGCTTTTTGCGCTTTGGACTTGCCAAAGTTCATCATTCGGCCACCTTGGCCACCGCCTTGACCTGCTTGACCCATCATCATGTAGAATAAACCGAACATAATAATTAGTGGCAAGATTAGGCTTAAGATGCTAACCCACCAACCAGATTGTGGTTCTTGCATTGTTTCAATCTTTGTTTTGTTTTGGTTAGCTAAATTCGTAATGGCACTAACTTGTGAATCACTTTGTAATAAAGTGGTTGTAAAGTGTGTCACTTTCTTATTTTTTGATTGTGAACCAAAAAATGTTGACTTAGGCTGTTCGTCTTTTTGTGCTTTACGATATTCCCCTGAAATTTTATAAATACCATTTGTCGGTTGGATTGAGAACGACTTAACTTTATCCGTCTTCAATTCACTTAAAAAAGTACTTGATTGAACTTCCTTAGACTCTGATCCGCTATTGCCATTCATGAAGAATGAAAATACACCGACTAAAGCCACTAGGATAATAATGTAAAACAGACTATTACTGAACAGTCTATTCTTCTTGTTGTTCATACGTGACCTCCTGAAGCTTCTCATCATTTGTGACACTGTGTCCTTTTGACACTGTTAAACTATAACATATCTGACTTTCATTGACCATTTATTTACCCGAATATATTTCCGGTTTCAAAACGCTAATTGTTCCCATATTACGGTAACGTTCGGCATAATCTAAACCGTATCCAACAACGAATTCATTTGGCACTTCCATGCCAACATAATCCGAATGAACTGGGACAACTCTACGACTTGGTTTGTCCATTAAAGTGCAAACTTTAATCGAATTAGCTTGGCGCGTCTTGAGGATTGACATCAAGTAATTCAACGTCCGACCAGTATCGACAATATCTTCAACGATAATAATATCGCGACCTTGTACGCTGGTATCAAGATCCTTGATGATTTTCACTTCGCCAGATGAAATCGTACCTTCACCGTAACTTGAAACGTCCATAAAATCGATTTCGACATGCAAATCAATTTCCCGAATTAAATCAGTCATGAAAACAATGGCACCTTTTAAAATCCCAATCATCAACGGATTTTTGCCTTCATAATCCGCCGTAATTTGCTTGCCCAATTTTTCATTGACGCGTTGTATGTCTTCTCTTGTGTATAAAATACGTTCGATATCTTGTTCTAACATTGAGCTAGCCTCCATTTTTTAGTAAAACCTGAATGTTCTTTATTCACTTATATAACACAGTACGTACCGTATTTTACCAGTTTGTTCGTGATTAAACAATGCTGAAATTCGAAATTCTGGGTGTCCAATCAGGGTCTCTTGTGACCAGATACCCCAGCTATTCTGCCGCTTTTCATGAGGTACCTTCAAATCGATAAAAAGACGTTTAAGTGTTTTATGGTGGGTTTTATCAATCATAATTGTATCAGTTAACTGGCATGGTTTGGCAACAATTGGCCATTGCTCATCTGCTAACCAAATTAATTGTTGACCCGATAGTTTACGGGGCAAATGATTAATCTCAAAAATACCAATTTGTTCGTTATTTGGCAAGACACACCACTTATTCAGCATTAGCGTTCGACTTTTTTCGTCTTTCACGGCTATCTCACCAATAGTCGTTTCACCAATTTGGAAGCGATCATAGATTTTGGTAAACAAAAGCCTCTGACCAAGGGCCAACTGACCTTGTGGTTTAACCGTTGATTGAATCAATTGCTTGAGTTGTTGCAGTTGGGTTTCCTTTAGCGGACTAATTTGGGGGAAATACTGTTTGATGATGAGTTGCCAGATGGCTGTTTGTTGCGCTGTAGGCAGTGTTTTAATCGCCTTGAGCTGTCCATTAATAACTTTGTCTGTAACCTTCAAATCTAGTAATGGTAATAATGTCGTCGTCAATTGCGCTTGTTGCCCCAATAAGGCTGTCAATTGCTGACTGAAGCGATTCGCATTTTGCAAGATTTGGCCATTTTCTTGTTTTAAAAAAGGGACCAAAGTATGGCGCACCCGATTCCGCAAGACAGTTGTCTCATAGTTTGTCTGATCTTCAAAAGACGTAATGTTATTGGCTAACGCAAAGTCGCGTAAATCCTGCTTAGCAAATGGCAATAAGGGTCTAATCAACGTGCCGTCAGCAAATGGCCGTTGACTTTGAATCCCACGCATTTCGTGCAATTCACCACTGCGAATAAACTTCATCATCAGTGTTTCCAACTGATCATCCCCATGGTGCGCCGTCACGAGATAATCAACCTTTTCAGCGGTCATTAAGTGTTCAAAAAATTGATATCTAAACTCTCGAGCTGCCGCCTCAATCCCCGTTTGCGGGTGTTGCTGTAGCGGCCAATGCGTCACTTGCAGTGATAAATCATTTTCAAGACAGAATTGTCGTAGGTACGCTTCTTCTGCTACACTTTCCGTCCGTAACTCATGGTTGACGTGGGCGACAATCAATTGAGGCTTAAGTGCTGTCGGTAGGCGTTGCAAAAGCGTCAATAGAACCATCGAGTCAACACCCGTTGATGTCGCAACAATCACTTTTGCGCCAGTTGGCCAAAACTGGTGGCGCCGTATTTCGTTTTGAAAAGCTTGTTCAAGCATCTTAACCCTCCTTCAAATGAATAGAGGTTGGGTCAAAAGTCTATTCACTAAACTTTCAACCCAACCTCTATCATGATTTTTGATTAACTACGACGACCGCCACGGCCCCCACGTTTACCTTCTGTATTGCGTTTAATAGTAGACAAACGATCTTCACTATCTTTTAAGAAGCCTGATAGTAAATCGTCAAAGCCTTCCTTCTTAGGCGCACTTGTATGTTCAGGTTTACGATACCCACCGCGATTGTTATTTGGACGACTAGATTGTGGCCGAGTATGCTCTTGCACCTTAGGTTGATCAACCGCTTTTCGAATTGATAATCCGATTTTTCCGTTTTGATCTGACATCACCTTCACAGTCACTTCGTCCCCAACTGTTAAGACATCGTGAATGTCCTTGATATAACTATCAGAAACTTCACTGATGTGGACTAATCCGGTCTTGCCTTCTCCTAAATCAACGAAAGCGCCAAAATTCGTAATACCTGTTACCTTACCAGGAACTTTTGAACCAACTTCAACTGCCATATAAAACTACGTCCTCCTAAATGGTCGTTTGAACTCGTCAAACTTTTAATCACAAACTTGTGATATTTAATAAAATAAGTATAGCACGCTTTACCCTTGAAACAAGGCTGTAAAACGAAATTATTTTTGTTGTTCGTTTAAATTTGGTGCCTTATCTTGAGGCAAACTATAGATTGTTTCGCCCTTCTTTGAATAATAATATTTGTAGCGAATATACTTGGCTAAGTAGTCATCATTATGTAACTGAGAGACCTGCACTTTTAAATCCGCTTCTTTGGCTTTGGCCTTTTTTAAGGATTGTTTTTTAACAACTGTTTGCTTCTCAATTAATGCCAGAGAATGGTGGGTTTGCAGGATTTGAACACCACAGACACTAAAAAGAATTAACGCGATGACACCCAACGCTAATAAGCGACGCTTATGAACCGTCCGTGTCCGTTTCGATTTTTGTTCAACCTTTTGTTTAGCTGCCTGCTGTTTCGTATAGGCATTTTCAATTTGCGTTATCTTACGACTCACGTTAGCCCCTCCAATCACTGATTGTAATCCCTTTATTATAGCAAGTTAATAAAAACAACGTCAACCAATATCACGAAAATAGGCGATATTAGTGATTATCCTTAACAAATTGGACTAAACCACTAATATCGCCTATTAAAAGACCTTATTCAAAATTTTCTGCAACCTTAGTTTCAAGGATTTCATACATTTCTGCCGCATCGCTCTTCTTGGTTGTTTCGATAATTTGCGTAATCTTGACAATCATGGTTTTGTTACCAAACCCAATTTCCAATTTATCGCCAACAACGACGTTACTTGAAGACTTTGCTTGACGATCATTAATTAAAATCCGACCTTTATCTGCAATTTCTTTTGCAACTGAACGTCTTTTAATAATCCGTGATACTTTTAAAAACTTATCTAATCTCATTAGTGTCGCCTACCTTTTTAATTTTTGTGCTAGTTTCAGCAACTGTTTACCACCCGGAATCGTTAACCATTCTCGAATTGAAAATAATTGCCATGCTAAAGCAAGGCTGATAAAGACGGGTACCCCGACTGCAATCCCAACGCCAGCACCTAAAACGGCTTGGCCCCTTGAGACCAAACTAGGTTGAATGACAGTTACCACAAAGCGGACCGCTACAGCCATGATGCCACAGATCAAAACCAATTTACCTGTAAAATGCTGGCCGTCCAAGGCATCTCGCACCAATTCTGGTGATTGCCGTAAGATTAAGGCTAACACAACCCCTAAACTAATAACAGTCCCAACACTCGCGCCCACAATTTGGAAGTGTTGTACCAACCATTGATTAATGACCACTTTGACCAAAAGGCCGATTAATAGCGCAATCGTCGTCTTATGGAACTGATCCAAACTCTGTAAAACACTATTGCAGGCATTGATTAGCGCAATAATGACAATACTTAGCATGTACCACACTAAGGCTTTATTCCCATCTGCATCCCCAAACAACAAGTAGTTCACTTGTGGCATGAGAATCATCAAACCAGTCGTTGCCGCCGCCGAGAGGCCTAAACTGATATGAATCAATGATTCAGCGACTTGTTGGAATTGATGATCTTGCTGTTGTTGTCGTGCCCGCGAAAGGCTTGGAATCAATGTCGATGAAAAAGCCATTGAGATAACTAAGCCTAATTGCACGAGCGGTTGGCCCCGGTCAAATATCCCTTTAAGGTTTTTAGCAAAATCCTCGGTTAAGCCACTGGCCACTAAGCCTTTTTTAACCGTGAATGAATCAACCAACTGTAATAACACTATTAATGAAGCAAACAGACAAATTGAGCCCCCTTCTATTAATAAGCGTTTAGCCAATGAACGGTACGCACCTAGGTTAATGCCCTTCGGTTTTGTCCCTCTGAGCACGAAGGCCTTTTCCGCCGGTTTCAATAAGGCAACTGTTGCTACCAAGCCTCCGAAAAAGGCACCGGACATCGCCCAGGTTCCCATTTCATAAACGGACCAGTGTAGCTTCAGCGACAACCAGGCCGCTAGGATAATGACAACCACCCGGACAAGTTGTTCGGCCACTTGCGACGTAGCCGTTGGAATCATATTGAAGATCCCTTGGAAATACCCCCGCGTAACCGCCAAAAACGGCATCAATAAGAACATGTATGACACCATTCTGATTAACGGTGCTAATTCAGCATCCGCCATTGCCACCGCAATTGCCGGTGCTTGATATTGCAGATAGAAAAAGATCAGTGCGCCGAATAACCCTAATAGCGCAAAAGATCGCCGTAAAATCTGTGTTTGTTCAGCCGGGGCCGTTTCCTCAGCCACAATTTTAGAGATATAAACTGGGAAACCACTTAACGCAAACGTCATCCCAATCCCATAGATAGGGTAAACTTGCTGATAAACGTAAAACCCGGTGTTGCCAACCATATTTTGAAATGGGATCCGATAGACCGCACTCAATATTTTGGCAACAAAGGAGGCAATTGATAAGACAACTGCGCCCTTCATTAAATGTTGCATCTGTTTATTTTGCATCGAATCCCTCCGATAATCGCTACCAGTAACTAGCGGTTATTTTGCCAACTGCTTCTTTTCGATTTCAACAAGTGTTTCCACAAAAATCGCCAACTCACGTAACCAATCGCCAGTCTTCATCTTAGGTTGGATAATTAACGTCACACTTAATTTTTCTTGTTCAAAACCGACCGTTGCCTTCAAGCGAGTTGCTGACAAGGCTTCAAAAATCTGTTCACCAGAAACTAAGCGACTCCCTTTTGGTGATAAGACGACTTGAATCTTGTCTTTGACTTGTTTAATCGTTTCGATTAACGCATCATCGGCATTCATTTTTAATTGGCCAATCGTTAAGAGATGCGCGACTTGAACGGGATAATCCCCGAAGCGATCGATTAAATCGCTCTGAATTTCCGTAAAGGCCGCTTCCGTATCCATTTGGCGAATCCGTTTGTAAATTTCAATTTTTTGCCGTTGATCATTAATATAATCATCCGGCAAGTAAGCTTCGAGCTTCAAATCAATCTCAGCGTTAGTCTTAGCCGCCACTTTCTTACCTTGTTTCTTGGCGACTGCTTCGCTGAGCATTTGTGAGTATAAATCAAAACCGACTGAATCGATAAAGCCGTGTTGTTGTTTACCTAATAAGTTACCAGCGCCTCGAATCGATAGATCACGCATCGCAATTTTGAAGCCGGAACCTAATTCAGTAAAGTCTTTAATAGCCTGCAGACGCTTCTCGCTGACCTCGGTCAACACCTTATCCGGTTTATACATAAAGTACCCGTAAGCGACCCGACTACTCCGGCCAATCCGCCCCCGTAATTGATACAGTTGGGACAAGCCGTAGTGATCAGCATCTTCGACAATCATCGTATTCACATTGGGCATATCAACCCCGGTTTCAATAATCGTGGTTGTGACCAACACATCATACTTACCTTGAACAAAGTCGTAAATGACCCCTTCTAGTTGGGCCTCCGTCATTTGCCCATGTGCATAGCCGACGGTTGCCTCTGGCACAAGCGCTTGAATCTCATCGACGGTTTGTTCAATATCACTGACCCGATTGTGCAGGTAAAAGACTTGGCCATTGCGTTCCAATTCCCGTTCAATCGCTTCTCGCATCGCACCAGCATTTTGTTCCATCACATAGGTTTGGATGGGGTACCGGTTAGTTGGTGGGGTTTCAATAACAGAAAGATCCCGCACACCCAACATCGACATGTGTAACGTCCGTGGAATTGGCGTTGCCGTTAAGGTTAACACATCGACTTGCGCTTTTAATTGTTTAAGTCGTTCCTTATGTTTAACACCAAACCGTTGTTCTTCATCGACAATTAATAAGCCAAGGTCCTTGAAGACGACATCTTTTGATAATAGACGATGCGTTCCAATGACGATATCCACTTGCCCTTTTTCCAAGCCTTTAAGCGTAGCCGTCACTTCTTTACGCGTTTTAAATCGTGATAATAGTCCGAGTTCAACTGGAAAATCCGCAAATCGCGCTAGCATGTTTTCATAATGTTGTTGCGCCAAAATCGTGGTGGGCACCAAGAAAGCGACCTGCTTCCCGGCTGCGACTGCTTTAAACGCAGCGCGCAAGGCAACTTCGGTTTTCCCAAAACCAACATCCCCGACCAACAAACGGTCCATTGGGCGTACTTTTTCCATATCATGCTTAATCTCGGCCGTACTCCGTAATTGATCATCCGTTTCTGGATACGCAAACTGATTTTCGAAGTCAGCTTGTAGTTGATCATCTTCAGGAAAGGCATAGCCCTTTTCAGCTTCCCGTTGCGCGTACAATTCGATTAAATCATCCGCAATATCTTCAATCTTAGCGGAAACTTTACTCTTAGTCTTTTGCCATTCCGCCCCACCTAGTTTATTAATCTTAGGTGTTTTGGATTCAGCCGAGACGTATTTTTGAACCATGTCCAACTGTGTCACTGGAATAAACAGCTTCCCATTATCCCGGTACAAGATGGTGATGTAATCCTGATGGACACCGTCGACTTCTAAGGTCTCCATCCCGACGTATTCACCAATCCCGTGGTTGACGTGAACGACGTAATCGCCTGGCTTTAATTCGCTGTAACTCTTTAAGCGTTCCGCATTAGCTAACGTTTGCCGGCGCACCTTCTTTTTCGGTGCGGTATTAAATAATTCTTTTTCAGTCAGAACGACTAATTTTAAATCTGGTAGTTCAAAGCCATTTTGCAATGAGCCTTGGACAATTTGAATCTGCCCAGCCACCAACTTAGTTTTAGTCGTGACCGTCGCTTCAATCTCAAAATCGTGGAAGGTTTGGTCAATTTTCTTCACTCGTTTGGCATCTGATACTAAGACGACCACTGTTTGTTGTTGCTTTTGCCACCGGCTCATTTCCGTTTTTAACAATGGCATTTGGCTAAAGAACTGTTGTACATTGCGGGTTGGCATATTGCCGAGCGTATCTAGTTTTAGCTTACCCATCCCTTTTTGGAATAAGGATAAGTATAAATGCGGATGTTGGTCTTGCTTCATTAAATGATGAACATCGACTAACAGTTTTTGTGCCGGTAGTAAGCGGCGATTGCCCAACATATCGGTCTGCCAATTAGCGGCTTCTTCCGCTAGGACGCGTTGTGTTTCTTGAATGCGAGGATAATCATCAAAAACAACTAACCCGCTGTTTTTAAAGTAATCAATTAGACTCGTATGATCGGGGTAAAGATAATCGACGAAGAGTGCTAAGTTTTCCAAGCGCTCGCCTGCCAATAATCGACTAATCGGCGTTTCGAAGTTCACGGCTAACGCCTTTTGATCATCTTTTGCCGTTATCTTGGCTGCTGTTTGTTGATAATCGGCTTGCAATGCTTCTCCGGCCATTTCGAGTTGTGCCGCATTGGCTAATAGATCAGTCGCCGGCATGATAGCGACACTCTCGAGGTTTTCAATACTTCGTTGGGTATCCGCCTCAAACGAACGAATCGCATCGACTTCGGTATCAAACAGTTCAATCCGAACTGGATTTTCCGTATCAAGGGGGAAAATATCAATGATATCGCCCCGCATTGCAAACTCACCAGGTTTACCGACTAATTTATCGCGATGATAGCCCATTTCGGCTAACTGTGCGCCTAAAATTTTCGGATCGACTTCGCCGCCCATTTCAATCTGGGTCTGACTATCGCGCCATTGACGGGCTGTTGGCAATAACCGTCGCATTCCTGCAACTGACGTCACGACAATCCCTTTTTTACCCGTCGCCAAAAAGCTCAACGTTCGTACACGTTCAGCTCTTGATTCCGGTGAACTAACTGCAATTTCGGCCGCCATCACTTCTTCAACAGGAAAGGTATAAATCTGGTCCCCATTTAACTGATTGGCTAAATCTTCAGCAACCTGATTGGCTTGAAACATATTACTTTCAATGATTAATAACGGCTGACGCTGTTGTTTATAAATCGTTGCCAAAAAAAGCGTCTTGGCTGAGCCCGAAAGGCCCGTAAGCAGTTGTCTGACGCCTGGCTTTTGATTTTCTAATACGGATTGCACTTGCTGGGTGTTACCCAACATTGAAATTAAATCCATTCAAAAGGTCCCTTACTTTCTTGAATTTTGTGACTGGTAGAAATGGGCGATACGGCCTTTAAACGTGCTATTAGTGCTAGTGCTCAAAATCTAAACAAGCACTAAAAGCACTCTAATTTTTAAACGTGCCATTAGTGCTAGATTTCTGCGCCTAGCTACGCATCGTAAACAATCGGTTGCACCGATTATTCACGATACTAGGCTAGTGCTCAAAATCTAAACAAGCACTAAAAGCACTCTAATTAAATTTATTCATTGTCTTCATAAAATCATCGTTTTGACACCAATCGTCGATTGCTTCGCAGGCTTGATCAATCGCTTGATTAATCACTGGTGCGCCATCTTTATCAAATGGTGTTAGAACCCAATTGACCACCGTACTTTTTTGAGGATGTTGAATCCCAATTTTAAGCCGCTTGAAGGTTTGGCTCTTCGTGTGCGCAATAATACTTTTAATCCCGTTATGGCCACCTGCTGAACCCTTTTGGCGGAGGCGTAATTTGCCCATCGTTAAATCCATATCATCTTGGATGACTAATAATTCATCAATCCCAACTTGGTAGTAACTCATCAATGGGCCAACTGAGCGACCAGAGTCATTCATGAATGTCAGTGGTTTAACTAATAAGACTGTTTCACCTTCGTATTTGAAGCTGCCATATTCTGCTTCAAAATCATGTTTATTGAGTGTTACGTTGTATTTTTCACATAATTGGTCAATCACCATAAAGCCAATATTGTGTTTTGTTTTTGCATATTTACTCCCAGGATTCCCCAAACCAACAATCATCTTCATTTGTCTTACCTCTTCTTCAAAATCGCCGTTATAACGCAAAAATACTGAGAAGTTGCTCTCCCCAGTCGACGTTTGTTATTGCTGTTTATTATACCATACCCGTTTTTCTTTCTATATTAGGAAATAAATAGTTTTCTGAAAATTTAAACAAAATTAGCGAACTTTCATGCAAATTATGCTATACTGGTTTTCGAAATGAAGAATTGTTTTACAGAAAGGACGTCATTATATTGGCAAACATTGAAAAAGATCACCAAAAAGTTATCCTCGTCGGCGACGGCGCTGTTGGTTCTAGCTACGCTTATGCTTTAACATTACAAGGTATTGCACAAGAAGTTGGTATCGTAGATATCTTTAAAGAAAAAACACAAGGTGATGCAATCGATTTATCTGATGCATTAGCTTTCACTTCTCCTAAGAAAATCTATGCTGCTGAATACTCAGATGCAAAAGATGCTGACGTTGTTGTTATCACTGCTGGTGCACCACAAAAACCAGGTGAAACACGTTTAGACTTAGTAAGCAAAAACCTTAAAATCTTGAAGACAATCGTTGATCCTATTGTTGAATCAGGCTTTAACGGTATCTTCTTAGTTGCTGCTAACCCAGTTGATATCTTAACTTACGCTACATGGAAATTATCAGGTTTCCCTAAGGAACGCGTTATCGGTTCAGGTACATCACTTGACTCAGCTCGTTTCCGTAAAGATATCGCTGAAATGGTTAACGTTGACGCACGTTCGGTCCATGCTTATATCATGGGTGAACATGGTGATACAGAATTCCCTGTATGGTCACATGCTAACATCGGTGGCATCAAGATTTCTGAATGGGTTAAAGCTCATCCAGAAGTTAAAGAAGAAGAACTTGTTAAGATTTTCGAAAGTGTTCGCGACGCTGCTTACACAATCATTAACTTAAAAGGTGCTACATTCTACGGTATCGGTACTGCATTAGCTCGTATTACTAAGGCTATCTTAGATGACGAAAATGCTGTCTTACCATTATCAGTATTCATGGATGGCCAATACGGCTTGAACGATATCTTTATCGGTTCACCTGCTGTTATCAACCGTTCAGGTATTACTAACATCCTTGAAATTCCATTGACAGACCACGAAATGGAAAGCATGCACAAATCTGCAAAACAATTAAAAGATATCGTTACAAAAGCTTTTGAAGAATTAGATATCGAAACTCGCCAATAATCTCGATTATTGCTGATTAAAAAGGGATCAGGACAAATTAATTTTTGTCCTGACCCCTTTTTTTAATGTCTCTTTTTAATTAGCGTGTTCCAACGTATGATTGACCATCGCCATCAAATTAATATCATGATCCTTAAGCTGTGCGTCCCAAGTGAGTAATTCCGCCTTAATTGATTCATAGGTTTCAATGCCCTCGGGAGTCGCATTAACGCGCATTAATCGTTGGTCATCTTGTTCGCCACGAATCTTATAAACCAATCGCTTAGACTGCAAGAGATTTAATTTTCTAGAAACTGCTGGTAAGGATGTTTTAAAGAAAACAGCGAGTTCACTTGGTGATTTTCTTTCTTCTTCAATAATTTGTTCAATCACCAAAAATTGTTCAAAACTAACATCATATTTGCGACTAATTGCATTTAACTTTGTTGCGATTTGTTGTAGCTTTGAGTACCATTCTCCTAATAATTGCATTCTTGTATCTGCTTTACCGACCATTATCTTACCTCCTACGTAAAATAGCTGTTTTAATATGTTTGATATACGTATACGGCATATACCATTATAATTTTAATTGTTTGGTCAACCCTGATAATTAGTTACCGAAATACCTATGTATAAAATATAAATTATGATTAAAACACTTGAAATTTATTTCTATATTTCATTCACAGCTACTTCCATTCAAAAATCCTTAAATATTAAACCTATCAAAATCATCAAACTACTTATCTAGAGCCCTTCTAATATTGTTAACATCACTTATCATATCGCAATCCCATATCGTTGACAATAGTTAATTGTTAAAATATTAACACAAAATATTAATACTATTAATATCTTTATTTAGTTTTTATCTTACCATTCGAAATTTCTTCACAAACTTTGTCGGCGCTTATCAAGTCATTAGTTTCATCTGAAATAACGACCAATACCATTTTTTCTTGTAACAACCATTCATTTGATTTTAATAATTGCGCCTGCCAACATTAGATTGTTAAGCCCTTTATTTGTTGTTCCTTAAAGTTATCTAATAATCAAGCTTTCGCATTTCTTTTTAGCTCACTTTCTAGTATGCTTAACTATTAGTTAACGTCCTTTGTAATTAAAAACTATTTAGGGTATGATTAATCTATCAGAAAGATTGGAGTTGATGTTGTGAAGGTTTCAAAGAAAGCTTATACCGCTTTGGGCGTCGCAGCCGTTATTTTAATCGGCGGTTATTCTGCCATGAGTCTCCACTACAACAAAGTATTTTTACCGAATACAGTTGTTGCCGGCACTAACATTAGTGGTAAATCGCCTGCCGAAGCTAATGAAGCATTACTCAAGCAAGTTAACCACCAGAAATTCACGTTAAAAGAAGATCAAACGACCCGCTTATCGTTTACAGCAAAGGATGCTGGTTTTAGCCATAATTTCCAACCGCTTTTGAAGAAGATTCAGTCTTCTCAAAACGGCTGGTCTTGGCTTGGTCATCAATTAAGCAATCCTAAAAAATTGCAGTCTGAAAATGCCCTTATTTTAAACCAACAAACTTTTAAACAATTCGCAAATCAGACAGTTACTAAATTAAATACTGGTCGAACAGCTTCTAAGAATGCAACGATTAAGTTAGTTAATGAAAACTTTGAAATCGTTAAAGAAGTCAATGGTAATCAAATCGACCAAGCACAATTTGAAAAAACAATTAACAAAGCAATCAATCAAGGTAAAACCTCCATTGATTTAAAACAAGACTATACCGTTCCAACTATTAAATCGACCGATTCAGCGCTTCAAAAAACGGCTAAGAAAATGACGACCATCAGTGATGAAAAAATTCATTATTCCGTTAATGGTAATGAATTCACAGTCCCTAAGGCCACCATTCAAGGTTGGTTAGTTAATAACAACGGTGCGGTGTCACTTGATAAAACTGCCGTTTCTAATTACGTTTATCAACTCAAGACAAAATACGATACTTATGATAAACCATTAACCTTTAAATCAACGAAACAAGGAACAGTTACTGTGCCTGCCGGTATTTACGGTTGGAGCATCTCACCTGCAGATGAAATTAGCGCCCTCATGAAAGAAGTCCCTGAAGGTAAAGACTTCTCTAGAACTGCTGTTATTCGTGGTTCTGGGATGGCGCAAAAAGATCGCAGCGTTGGTTCAACTTATATCGAAATCGATAAAAAGGCCCAACATATGTGGCTCTACCAAAATGGCAAGGTAACAATCCAAACAGACGTCGTCACAGCACGACCACCTCAAACAACCCCGAGTGGTGTTTGGAGTATTTGGAAGAAAGAACGAAACGCCACGCTCAAAGGCACTAACTTTGACGGCGTCAGTGAGTATGCAAGTCCTGTTAATTATTGGATGCCAATTGATGAAACAGGTGTCGGTATCCATGATTCGCCATGGCAACCTAAATATGGTGGCACTTGGTATAAAGAACATGGCTCACATGGCTGTATCAATACCCCACCAACAATTATGGCCCAACTTTACAATACCGTTAGTGAAGGTATTCCAGTGGTCGTCATCTAAAACAACTTAAAAAAGGTCCTAAAAAGCAATTCATGCGATTGTCTTTTTAGGGCCTTTTTAAATCTCATTAATATTTAATTGTTTTTTCGCCAAGTCGAAAAACTAGTTATTTTAATTACGTCAATGGTATGCTATGATTACATCAGTATATGAGAGAATTTTAATCTAAGGAGAAATGCTTATGTTAATCAAATCCCTAGTGTTACCCAAAGAACGTCTGACCACGATTGAAGAATCTGTGACACCTGAAGAAGCCCTAACGATTTTGGAAGATTCCGGTTACCGTTGTGTGCCTGTTTTAGATGCCAGCGGTAAAATTTTCCGTGGTAATATTTATAAAATGCACATCTACCGACATAAATCTCAAGGGGGCGACATGCAATTGCCCGTCACAAGCCTCTTGAAGAATATGACGAAATACATTCCAGTTGATGCGCCATTTTTCAAGGTCTTCTTCAATATCAAAGATTTACCTTACATCGCCGTATTAGATGAAGACAGTAACTTCTTTGGTATTTTAACGCATAGCACTCTACTTAATATGCTTTCAGAAGCTTGGAACTTAGAACTTAGTAGTTATGTGCTCACGGTCCTTTCTGCCGGTGAACAAGGGGATTTAGTTGCCATGTCGAAGATTATCGCCAAATACACGTCGATTGCCAGCTGCATGACCTTAGATGCCAAACAAGACGAATTCGTTCGACGCACACTCTTCACACTTCCTAGTGGCTTAGACATCGAAATTCTCAAGAAGATCACTAACAAACTTGAGAAAAAAGGCTTTAAAGTGCCCGAAATTGATGACTTACAATCTGGTAAAGTTCTCCGTAATGATTCTGACGAAATTGAAAATGTTATTTAAACTAAAAAAAGTGCGTTGTCAGTGGTTAGCTTTTGAGCATTTGCAGAACTTATCGAATTGGTGATAAAATCACCGGTTTGATAAGTTTAGCAAAGCACAGAAAGCTACTGACAAAAGCACGTTTAAGAAAAAAAGTGCGTTTGAAACGCTTTGACTTTGAGCATTAGCACAGCTCGGTGAATAACCGCTGCAAGCAGTTGTTTGACGAGTGACGCTAAGCGCAGAAGTCAGTTTCAAAAAGCACGTTTACACCATCAATATTTGGATAGCAAAAACGGCGCTAAAGACAAAATTACTTTTGTCCTAGCGCCGCTTTTTTTGCTATTAAATTTGTCGTTCAAAATGTAAGACTTGATCGACCGCGTACATAATTGGTGCGGTAATCGTCATGATAACAGCTTCAGAAATCGCCAATGTGGCATACGTTGGCCAGAATGGGATTTGCGTTTTAGCCGTTGAGCCAGTTAAAACAATCATCCAAGCAATCATGAACATCGATACCGTGAATAAGATGATATTGACTAGCATTTTTTGCCATGTTTTCTTCAAATGAGGTATCACAAGCGTTAAAACAAGTAACGCTAACAGAGTTTGGCCGCCGCCAAATAACGTATCCAAAATCTTATTTTCAGAGCTAAAAAAGAAATTGAAGACGAGCACGCCGCCAAAAACGCCCCATAAATATTTTTTGTTGAAGACAACCAGATGGTTTAAGCCTTCTGATACCCGGAACTGAATGGGGCTAGAAGCAAGGCCCAGTACCCCTGGAAATAGTGATAATACCACGTATAGCGCAGCAACTAAGCCATTTAAGATCACACTACGCAAGTGATTTTGATTAGTCATTTAATAATCCTCCTAGTTTTTTAGCGTGGGATGGTTACGAACCACGATTTTTCAATGCGATTACTATCATAGCACATCTGAACACTCGATATCAAAAAGAAAAAGCCTCAGACACCTTGTCTGAGACTCTCGCACTAACTTATGTATTAAGGATTCAAAACAGGTTGGAGCCCAACGCTAATTGTTAACGCGCGATCAACTTGACGCATCTTCTCAGCAACTAAATGCGTGACCTTGTCTTTGAGACGTTGTTTATCAATCGTCCGGACTTGTTCCAACAAGATAACAGAATCACGCTCAACACCATTGGCCTTAGCTGTGATACCAACATGTGTTGGCAACTTAGGCTTTTGAATCTTCACCGTAATAGCCGCCACGATTACCGTTGGACTATGATGATTGCCCACGTCATTTTGAATAATTAACACGGGACGCATGCCACCCTGTTCTGATCCTACTACTGGTGATAAGTCTGCATAATAAATATCACCGCGTTGTATCAATTCTCCCACTTCTATCCCTCCAATTAGGATAAATCAACTGTGCGAATGCGGGCATAAGCCTCACTTTCACAAGCGTTGAATTCAGCGGCGATTTGACTATTAAGATTGGCCATTTCGACATAGCCGTTAATGACGTTATCAACCTTCGCTTGTCGGGTTGCCATAAATTCATGGATGGCATCTTGAATCAAATCATTCTCATCAAGGCCGTAAACCTCGCAATAGGTTTTAATCTCTTGTACTAATTTAACGTCTAAGTTAACGGATAATCGTTCGTGGTTAGCTTCCATCTTCATCAGCCTCCGAAATCAACACTTTTTAACCTGCATTTATCCTAACACAGAAATGAAGATAAGCAAAATTGTTAATCGTTAGTGTTCATTTAATCCGGTATACACACGGGGAATTCGATCTGATAAATCACAGATAATTTCATAGTGAATTGTATCAGCATAATCGGCCACTTCTTGTAGTGTGATTTCATCGTCGCCACTCTTACCAACAAAGACCACTTTCGTCCCTACTGGATAACGTTTGGGCAAGCGAATCATCATTTGATCCATACAAATGCGGCCTACAATTTCACAACGTTGCCCATCTACCAAGACTGTTGAACCTTGCATTCTTCTCAACCAGCCATCAGCATAGCCCATTGGAATCGTACCAATCCATTCACCTTCGGATGCTTCATAAGTCGCACCATAGCCAATTTTGGTGCCAGCTGCAACTTGTTTGACAAAGACCAATTCTGATTCAATCCCGAGTGCTGGTTTAAGCGGATAAGGTAAATCAGGAATCGCATTACCAGAAGGATTAAGACCATATAAACTAATGCCCATTCGAATAATATTACCATTACATGCCGCATGCCATAAACTCGTTGCTGAGTTAGAAACATGAACAAATCTAGGCCGTTCCGGTAAAGCCGTCATTAGCTGATTAAACCGTGCGCTTTGTTCCTTGAAATAAGTATCATCCGGATCATCGGCTGTTGCAAAATGCGTGAATACCCCTTCGAAATCGAAATAATCAGAATGTGCTTTGATAAAGGTATAAGCCGCTAAGAGCTCAGCTTCATCGCGCATGCCAATTCGACCCATACCACTGTCTATACTCAAATGGATGGGCACTGGATGGAGATAAGGTACCTGTTGGGCAATTGCAGCCGCTTCTTGTAACCATTCGAGTGAACCAACTGTCAATGAAATTTGATTAGCAGCAGCTAATTCAATTTCACTAGGTTGTGTAATCCCAAGAACCAAGATTGGTTCTGTGAAATTAGCCCGACGTAACGCTAAAGCCTCGTCTAATAACGCCACACAAAAACCGGCGGCACCAGCGGCTTGAGCGGCCTCCGCGACTGGTATGAGGCCATGACCGTAAGCATTGGCTTTCAATACCGGAAAGATCACGGTATCTGTACCTTCAAGGTGTTTTAATTCGTTTTGAATATTCTCATAAATTGCATTTTGATCAACTAAAATGCGTGTTGGTCGTAAGTAACCGACTGTCATGTCTTAACCTCTTTCCAAAATAACTTCTGCGATCACGAGTGTTGCTGTATGTGAAAGCGAGACGTGAACCACACCATCAAATAAATCTTGTTTGATGTACGGTTTGCCCTGGGGATCATTCAGCGTTTCCACTGCTTGCAGTTTTACCTGGCCAATCCCTGTCCCATAAGCTTTACTAAAGGCTTCCTTAACTGCAAAACGGCCAGCTAAAAATTCTAGTGCCCGACGACCAGTATAATGACTAAAAAGTTCAAATTCAGTTGCCGTTAATACTTTTTCAGCAAAACGACTATTTTTCTCTTGTGCTTTTTCAAATCGGTCGATTTCAGCCAAATCAATTCCTAATCCAACTATCACAGTATTCGCCCCTAGTAGCCTATTTTCTATTAAGTTTACCACAAAGCCGATGCGGAAAAAACTTACAGCTCTGTCACATCATAATATGAAAATAGCGCCCCACCAAAATTGGTAGGACGCTATTAAACGTTAATTATTTATCGTTTGTCCGAATTGTGAAGTTCCGTTTTGAACGGCCATCAGTCTTCTTACGGCTGTCGCCGCGATTGTCGTTACTACGACGTTTGCTGCTATCACCGTTACTGCTGCTACGACGGCCATCTTTGCTGCTGTCGTTGCCACGACGTTTGCCATCGCCACTACTACGACGGTTACCACCACGATAACCACCGCCGTTACCGCCACGACGATTGCCGCTATTACCACCACGACTGCCGCCGCGGTTTCCGCCACGATTGCCACCCTTTTTACGTGAAGGCAATGGACGTTCTGGTGTGATCTTAACTGGAACGGCTTCTTTACTGATTGTCTTCAAAAGAACTGAAGCTAATTCAACGTCTGAGAATTGTTTTAATAATTCTTCAGCTTCTTCGTTGTATTTAGCTAATTGGCCTTTTTCAATCATTGAGTTGATATCAGCAACAGCTGCTGCTAATTGACCCTTGAAGGCTTCTTTTTCTGAAGGTGGTTGTAAAGGTAACATCCGTTTCTTCGTTAATTCTTCAATAATCCGTAAGTATTCCATTTCGTTTGGTGTCACGAAAGTAACTGAAACACCTGATTTACCGGCACGGCCAGTACGGCCAATACGATGAACATAACTGTCTGGATCTTGAGGAATATCGTAGTTATAAACATGCGTTACACCAGAGATATCAAGTCCACGAGCAGCAACGTCTGTTGCAACTAAGACATCCAAACGGCCAGCCTTAAATGATTTCAAGACGCTCATCCGTTTTTGTTGTGATAAATCACCATGAATACCTTCAGCATTGTAGCCACGAGCCTTCAAACCACGTGTTAATTCATCAACACGACGTTTTGTACGGCCGAAAATCAATGTTAATTCTGGTGATTGAACATCGAATAAACGGGTCATAATGTCGAATTTTTCAAAGTCTTTAGCACGAACATAATATTGATCGATTAAGTCAGCAGTTAATTCTTTTGACTTCACTTTGATCATTTCTGGATTTGTCATGAAGCTCTTACCGATTTTCATGATTGGTGCAGGTAATGTTGCTGAGAATAATAATGTTTGACGTTTTTCAGGTACTTGTTTGATGATACTTTCGATATCATCCACAAAACCCATGTCTAACATTTCATCAGCTTCATCTAAAACTAATGTTTTAACGTGATCTAATTTAACAGTCCGACGATTGATATGATCCAATAGACGACCTGGTGTCCCAACAAGAATTTGTGGGTGATCTTTTAATGAACGAATTTGACGGCGAATATCAGCACCACCATAAACAACTTGAACCTTAGCTTTACGGTCGCGACCTAAACGGTAAAGTTCTTCTTGTGTTTGGATGGCCAATTCACGTGTTGGTGAAATGATTAATGCTTGGATATCCGGGTTATCTAAATCTAAGTTTTGTAAGATTGGTAAACCGAAAGCAGCTGTTTTACCAGTCCCTGTTTGAGCTTGGCCGATAACGTCCTTGCCAGCTAATGCCAAAGGAATTGTTTCCCCTTGGATTGGTGTTGCTTCTTCAAAGCCTGCGCGGCTAATTGCTTTCATGATTGGTTCTGATAGACCTAATTCTGAGAATTTCAAATAGTGTTCCTCCTTGTTTTGTAAAAAACATGCCATTACAAAACAGGTCCACTTCATCAGTTACACCATTTTCAAAAATCTGTCTTGTAATATAATTGTTTTCAAGAG
Source organism: Latilactobacillus sakei subsp. sakei DSM 20017 = JCM 1157 (assembly GCF_002370355.1). NCBI lineage: Bacteria > Bacillati > Bacillota > Bacilli > Lactobacillales > Lactobacillaceae > Latilactobacillus > Latilactobacillus sakei. The sequence goes on along the minus strand of NZ_AP017929.1, from coordinate 833,449 downwards.
CCTTTTTCATTAAAAAAGCTCCTTAATAGCTTATCACGCTCACCATTAATTAGCAAACGGAATTAACCCGATTATGGGTGATATTCATTGTTTTATGACATTAATTAGTCGTGCGAACCCGACTCTACCGCTGTAAATGAATCAGCTAAAATTCTTTTTGCCTTGTTAATCGTTCTCAGTCGTCAAAGCAGCCACTACTTTTTCTAAATGCAAGCCATGACTAGCCTTTAAGACGACTAAATCGGATGGTTGGATGGTTTCTGCTAAAGCGGTAATTAATTCAGGTTGCTGTGTTTTTTCAAAGTAGTGTAGTTGTTCTGCTGGATAAATTGTTGCGAGCTTATCGAATAGTGGTTTAATTTCCGTCCCAAATAGATAAACTTCTTGGATTTGAGCAGGATCTAAGACCGTTGCCAAACTCTCATGAAGTTTCTTGCTAGCCGTTCCGAGTTCCAACATGTCCCCTAAGACGGCGATTCGGCGCCCATCAGTTTCAAAATGGCTAAAATTGCGTAACACTTCGATAGCCGCTGTTGGATTTGAGTTATATACATCACTTAACATTCTTTGCCCTGCGGTCCCGACCAACCATTCTGTTCGGTTACGCGTTACTTCAAAATTAGCTAACGCCTTGCTCATCACTTCTGGTTTAATGTGATAATGTTGGCCAATTAAAATAGCGGCTAAGGCGTTATTGACGTTGTACGCACCCATCATTGGAATTTCAAAAGCGACGTCTGGCCAAGCATTCAACTTAAATTGCGTCTTCGTTTCACCAGCACGGACTTGAATTGGATAAAGTGTGTTGGTTGTCGCACTCCCAAAAGTTTCACGTTCCAAATCGCCAACGCGTTCATTTAAGAGTGGTTCGTCACCGTCATACACCAATAAGCCGTCTTCTTTTAAAAAGTCGGTGATTTCCATCTTGGCATCGGCAATTTTATCCCGTGTTTTGAAAAATTCAATGTGTGCTTCACCAATCATGGTAATGGCGGCCACATCTGGCATTGCGATTTCGCTTAAAGCGTGCAATTGTCCAGGGCGGTCCATTCCCATTTCAATGACGAGAATTTCAGTATTGGCTTCCATTGACAAAATCGTCTGAGGAACACCAATTTCATTATTAAAGTTTGCTTGTGTTTTATGAATATTATATTGACTGCCCAATACAGCGGCTGTCATATCCTTAGTGGTTGTTTTACCGTTACTTCCAGTAATCGCCACAACTTTAGGATTAATCTTTAGTAAGTACCGTTTAGCCAATTGTTGATACGCTGCTAGCGGATCTTTCACAAGTAATACTGGAAAATCAGTTGGTTGATCATCACGTGCACTGGCCCATAATGTCGCTACCGCACCGTTTTCTCGTGCTTGATTGATAAAATCATGACCATCCCGATTACCGGCTAGTGGGACAAATAACGCCCCTGGCCGTAATTCACGCGCATCAAAAGCAACACTTGTCACTTCTACTGTCGCCCATTGTTCAGTCTCATTTTTCGCACCAGTCATCCGTGCAATTTCGCTCAATTGCATTTTCATATCTTAAATAGCTCCTATTGGTTAGTGATCAAAAGCCCACGCTTTCAATCTTATTTTTATGATTCTTATAAAAAGCCCACACGACTATTTCGCGTGATTAACTACGCAACATTGTACCATAAATTTTCAAAAGACCAACAGCAGATTCTAGCCGACCAATCCGTTAATAAGGTCGTGAATAGGCATCACTTTTTTCTGCTGATTGCCGATATTGTTGTTTATTAGGACTCTGCCAGCCGGCAAAAGCCCGGTCGCGTAATTGATGATCCAATTGGCGTGGCGGTCGACTATCCAGTTGGGCATGTTGTAAATTATTGCGGTTAGCATAGTTGAAAGATTCGCCATTTAATAACGCATTTTTTTCGGCAATATTCAATACATACTGTGCCGGATCACTTTCAATTTGATGAGGTGTCCGATACCGTAACACATCCCACTGCGTCACAAACTGCCCAGTTCGATCAATGATAAATTCGCTATGAAAATCAGGCGTCAACCGTTTACGATTCAAGTTAGTATCCGAATTAAAAGTGACACCGCGCATATATTTATTATGCAAGCGGGCCGGTTCCCTTTTCAACCAATACGCCCGCTGCTTCCTTTGCCGTTGCGCGACGAATTTTTGGAGTGCCATTTCATCAGAATCACCGGCAGTCTTAAAATGGGTTCGAATATACTGAATATTTTGCCGATCCAGATACATTCTAAATTGATGCAGCCGCTGATCCGTCAAATCCTGGTCTTTAAAAGCAAGTTGAACACTCTGCGCAAACGTCTTTAAAAATGGCGCGTCCGGTGGCATTTCTGAATAGATTTCAAAATCTTCTGCCGCTAATTGTAAAAAATGGTGCGCATCTAATTGCGCCCCCAACTGCATCAAAACTAAATTAGCTCGCTGCCAATTAATCAACCGATTCGTTGTTCGGTCCCCATAAGCCTGATATAGTTGCTGATAAAGTGGTGACCCCACACGATGCAGCGCACGATTGGCAGCCGTTAAATTAAACAACGGTTCTTGGTTTCTGATAATGCTCGCATAAGCCCGCAAGCTGTTATCATCCCAGTTTTCCAACTCTAACTGGGCAAAATGAGCGACCAGTCCGTTTTTGGTGGGAAGATGGTACCGTAATTGGGTTGTCTCTAGCCAAAGCGCACTTAAGGCCGTACCATTACTTGGCTCAATCAAATTCTGAATTAACAACTGTTCCAGCTTTGTTTGGGTTGCAGTTGGCAGTTGAAATAACCGCTTGTCCTGTAATGCCAACAGCAATTGACCACGTACTTGTGGCAATAATTGTTGTTGTATCATTTGCCGCATGACTGCCGTTGTTTGGCGATCTTGCAATTGCGTGATCAGTACCGTCTGTAAATTCATTAATCGTCGTAATTTTTGATTAACCATCATCCCCACCACCTTACATTCATTATACCCGTTAATCAGTCAGACGCCGAAAGTTTCACACAAAAAAAGACTGACCAGCAAATGATTGCGATCAGTCTCTTTTAAGCTAATTAATAACTACTACATATTACGTAAACGTTCGACCCGTTGTTCAATTGGTGGGTGACTATCAAATAAATGCGCACCAAAGCTGCCGCGACCCTTAAACGGATCTGAGATATACAACGCCGCGCTAGACGGATCCGCAGCTTGCATCGGTTCACTATTAGAAATCTTCAATAAGGCATTGATTAACCCTTCTGGATTCCGAGTCAACTCAACGCCGGAAGCATCCGCTAAGTATTCACGATTCCGCGACAAGGCCATCTGTGCAATGCTAGCCGCTAATGGCCCCAGAATCATTAAAAGAATTGAAAAGACTAAGGCAATCACATTGCCTGCGCCACCTTCACGGTCATCATCGCGATCACGACCGCCGCTCCACCACATCATATTACTACCGATATTAACAAGTAACGAGATGACCGCAGCTAACGCCAAAGCAATCGTCGATAAGCGAATATCGTAGTTCTTGATGTGTGAAACTTCGTGGGCAATCACGCCTTCTAATTCTTCACGATTTAACCGGGCCATAATACCGGATGTTACAGCAACCGCGGCATTTTTAGGATCATTACCCGTTGCAAAGGCGTTGGGACTATCATCATCGACGATAAAAACCCGCGGCATCGGAATCTGACCGACCATGGCCATGTCTTCAACAATGTGCCACAAATCTGGATACTGACTGGCATCTTTAATTTCGTGCGCGTGATTCATCTGCATGACCACATTAGTGGAATTACTAATCATCATTACCATATAAACGGCCGCTAAGACCGCCGCAATGATCACACCCGTCAAGGTGTTTTGCATGAAGAGATAGCCTAATGCCGCACCAATTGCGAGTACAAGCATCAAGAAACCAATCATCACATAGACGGTCCGTCGTTTATTCTGTGCAATTTGTTCATATAACATTTCAGATCACACTCTAATCGAAAGAAACTTTTGGCACTTCTTTTTCAACTTCTGGCGTTGCTAAGTAAGCCGTCTTTTGGAAGTTATGTGCCCCAGCGATGATGTTGCCTGGGAAAGTTTCAATTTTATTGTTAAAACGAGTTGCACTTGAATTGAACAATTGACGTGCGTAAGCAATCTTGTTTTCAGTATTCGTTAATTCTTCCATTAATTTCATGTATTCAGCATTTGCTTTCAAATCTGGATAACTTTCTGTTAATGACAAGATGCTCTTCAATGATTCTGATAATTGATTAGAAACAGCCATCGTTGCTTGACGATCATCACTTGGCATTTCTAATAATTGATTACGCATTTCTACAACTTTGGTAAATGTTTCTTGTTCGTATTTAGCGTAACCTTTCACCGTTGATAATAAGTTGGGAATTAAATCATTCCGGCGCTTGAGTTGCACATCGATTTGGCTCCATGATTCATCCGCCCAGTTGCGGCTTTTGACCATGCCATTATACGTGCTGATGTAAAACGCAACGGTCCCAACGATTAATACTAATATAATAATCACAACTAACCATAGCATAAACTAATCCTCTTTTCTTTTGATATTGTCTTCATAGTAGCAGACTCTTATTCACAAATAAAGCAGAATTATTATTCTTAACAAAATTCAAAACTATCACCGATTAGTGGTAAACTAGAGAGATATCCCTATTAGCAAAGGAAGGTCTCACATGTTTTCTGCACACCCAACAATTGCGGATAGCGGGCTGATTGATCCGCGATTTATCAAACCTAACGCAGCTTTACCAGCGGATTATTTAGCACTATGCCAAGAGACTAACGGTGGGTTTTTAAGCCGCTTTAGCCTTCCCACTAGCGAACCAACTAGTGATGGTTTAGACCACGTTGAGTGTCATTATCTCGCTGGTATTGCAACGGGTTCACAAACAGTCATAGAAGTGGCGCAATGGCCTGATTATTTGATACCATTTAGTCAACACGGTACGCAATATTTTGCGTTCGATTATCAACAATCACCTGATAACCCCAGCATTCGCTACATTGATACCGAAGTTGACCAGTGGTTGACTGTTGCGTCCTCTTTTTCCCAGTTTCTCGCACAATTAGGTACCAAACCGATTGTTGTTCCTGAAACCGATGACTTGACGCTGACGCCGTTGCAACGTAATCACTACCTATTAATTGCACCTGCTGAACAATTAATGGTGCTACTAGCGCTTTATGAGGCTGATAGCCCTAAAGACTGGTATTTAGACTGGCTGCTCTTTTTCGCGCAATCTGGTACCTTAGAACAGCAAAAATGCGCATTAGATGCCTACCATACACAACGTTTATATTTTAAACGCCAATTGCCTCAAGCTAAGAGTCAACAGTTGACACAAATTTTTGCACAACAACCTGCACTACTAGCGACTTACCAAGCTTATCAAAAGCAATGGTCGCCGCTTTAACTCATTAGAATCGAGATGATTGTTTCATGTTGACTCATATCCGTCAACGTTTATTCAGACCCAGAGAACAATGGGAGCAAAACCTTGTTGTTTTATGGTTTGGGAATTTCATGGCCGGGGTTGCCTTTAGCCTCATCATGCCATTTATGTCACTTTATATAGATACGTTAGGCGATTTTTCCGCCGCACAACTGAGTATGTGGAGTGGGTTAACCTACTCGATCAACCTTCTTAGTAACGGCCATTATCTCGCCTTGGTGGGGCAAAATTGCCGATCGCCGCGGTCGTAAATTAATGTTACTCCGTGCTTCACTTGGAATGGCTATTGTCCTAGGGGCAATGGGCTTAGTCCAAAACGTCTACGAGCTGATTGCACTTCGCTTGTTGCAAGGGGTATTTTCTGGTTATATCAGTAACTCAAACGCCCTCATCGCAACTTCCGCTCCTCAAGAAAAGAGTGGTCAAGCCTTAGGAACCCTGACAACTGGGACCGTTTCTGGAACTCTGTTAGGCCCACTACTTGGTGGCGTTGTTGCTGAAATGACTGGTTACCGAACGACCTTCTTCATTACCGGAACCATTTTATTCGTCGTCTTCTTACTCTGTTTAGCTTTCGTTCATGAAAACTTCACACCAATCGAAAAAGGTGATCAAGTTCCCGGTAAACAACTGATCCAAAATCTTAAATATCCCCATTTAATTATCGGGATGTTTGTCACAACAATGATTATTCAAGCTTCCAACAACTCGATTAGTCCGTTGTTAAGTTTATACGTTCGCCAATTAATGGACCATGGCAAAAATGTCGCGTTAGTCAGCGGGATTGTCGCCGCGATTCCGGGGATTGCGACCCTGATTGCCGCACCGCGCTTTGGTGCCCTCGGTGATCGAATCGGGTCCGATAAAATCCTGATTGGTGGTTTGATCTTCGCGGTCTTCGTCTACATCCCCCAAGCGTTCGTTCAAAACGTTTGGCAATTAGGCGCCTTGCGTCTGCTTGTCGGGATTGCCGATGCAGCTTTATTACCACAAGTTCAAACCATTCTAGCCAAATACTCGCCGCATAATTCCGCCGGCCGTATTTTCAGTTATAACCAATCCTTCCAAGCAATGGGCAACGTTGCCGGACCACTAATTGGTTCAAGCGTTTCTGGCTTTTTCGGTTATGGTGGAGTCTTCATTTCCACCACCGTCTTAGTCGTGATTAACCTCTTTTGGGTCAATCAAAATACCCGTGTTCTTCGTAAAAATCGAGCGGACGCGGCTAAAAAAACATCTTAATAAAAAGAGTGTGCCATCAGTCAAAGATATTCTGAGGATTAACAGAGAGTGGCGAATGATTGATTGCTGACAGCAATCGTTTGACATTCGGCGTTAACCGCAAGAATATGACTGATAGAACACGTTTAGCCGATAAAAATTCGACTAATAAAAAGGGCGCTAAGACAAAATTACTTTTGTCTTAGCGCCCTTTTACTTTTAGAAACGCGTTTACTCAACCTGACTCCTGTGCCTTGCTACGTCGCACAAACAATCGACTGACGTCGCTTATTTGCACGATTAGGCAAGTGCTCAGAATCAAACCGGTTGTTATGTCACTCTTATTTCTTGGTAAACGTTAATTTATTTAGCCATTCCCGGTTGTGTTTAATACAGAAATAACCGATGATTGCGATTAAAATTGAGCCGACCACATCTGCTAATAAATCGCCCATCGTATCAACTAATGCCGCTTGTCCACGTAGTAAGTGGCCATTTGCCATAAAACGTTGCATGTTTAGACCTAATAAGCGATCACCTGTGAACTCGTAGAATTCCCAGAAAACACCAATTGTACTGCCAAACGTTGCAGCAAAGATACTCATCAATAATGGTGAAATAGTTTGGCGTAAATGACTCGAAATCAAGGCTGAAAAAATCGTATAACCTAAGCCTGCCAACAAGCCAGCACTTAAAATATGCAGGAATTTATCCCAATAATAGATTTGACTATAAAAATGTAACCCGGTCCCTAATAAAATCGAACAATAGATAAAAACTAAATAAACGGCATATAATATTTCTGGGAATCGATAACGCATAAACCGTTCCAAGATAATTGGTAAGGTCGCAATGACTAGCCCCCCAACAACTTGAACCATCGTAAAGGCTAAACCCGCATTTTGATCGGGATGATTTAACATTTCTTCTAAAGCAATTCCGATATATAGCAAATGACTCGCAATCGTGAAGACGTAGACCCAATCGACCCAGCGCCAATTTTGTGTTCGTTTTGCCACTTTTATCACTCCTTATTCAATTAAATGATGTTTTTCAATATTCCGACTCAAACGCAAATACGCAATAAAGTGGAAGACGTTTCCCAAGAGGATTAATAATGCCCCGACAACGACATTAAACTGAATCCCCACCAATGCAATTACGTAAATCAGCACACTCCGTAGTGGATCATTGCGAATGGCTCGGTAGAATTGTTCGTGTTGTTCTTGATGGATCATCAAATCTTGATGCACCGCCATGAACCGGTACAATACCCAAAATAGACCCGAGATCACCAACGCCACTAGTGCATAACTTGTGAATGCAAAGCGAATATCCGCTAAATTTCGTTGCGCAACTGCTTCGGATAACAGACTCGTCGGGTAATTAATCAGCGTGATGGCAAACAATAGAATCAAATTTAAGATATTGAGTTGCCAATTCGTCCGTTTAATTTTAGCAAAATAGTCATGATGAAATAACCATAACGTTCCTACATAAAAAAATGATAACATATACGCTGCTAAAATGGGCCATTACGCGATTACAGCTTGCCCCAAATGCCCAATCTTGTAGTTGGGCAACTTAAAATCTAACACTAGCAGTGTCAGCAAAATCGCAAAAACCCCGTCACTAAATGCTTGTAGCCGATCAATTTTCATTATTATTCTCCTCCATGATTAATCACAATTCCACTATGGTCAAATACACGTGGTTAGTGCATAATAGTGCATAAATAATCCCATTTTTAGGAGGGCCTATGCCATCATCGACCACTAAAACCACGCAATTTAAAATTATCTTTGTACTATACAGCTTACTGTTAGGCTTATTAATTGGTGGCTTAGCCGCCGCCTTCTTAGCGCTTATCAACCTCAGCACACACCTTATTTGGCAAGTTGGTTATTCACATTTCAACCATCCTGCCTATCCCTTAGTCATCGGATTATTCGGTGGCATCCTCGTTGGTTTAATGCAGCGTTCTTGGGGTCCTTATCCGAAAACAATGCACGAAACACTTAGCGAATTCAAACAAACCGGCGCCGTTGCCTATCAGCATCAAGTCGGTAAAAATATCATTGCGGCCTTAGTCGTCCTAGCTTGCGGTGCCAGTTTAGGGCCCGAAGCAGCATTATCAGCTATCGTCGGCGGCTTGATCACTTGGTTGGGTGATCGCCTTAAATTAACAGCCCACCAACAAACACTATTTTTAAATATGGGAATTGGCGCAATGCTGGCTACTATTTTCCACGCCCCATTCGCTGGTGTGGGTGAGGCTATTGAAAAAACGCCGCTTCGCGAACACTTTAAATCCCATTTCAACCAAATGCTATTATATATTCTAACGACGGCCACGGGGTTACTTGGTTTTACTTTAGTCAATCAATTATTCCCCAAAGAAAGCCCGTTTGCCTTACACACGCCAACCATTCATTGGACATTGGCAGTCTGGCCATTACTTATTTTAGCATTAATTGTCGGATTCGTTTTTGGCAATCTATTTTTAAAAATCGAACAATGGTGTCAGTGGCTTGCCGACACCATTCACCGACCAGTTTTACTCGCCGTTATCGCTGGTATTTGCCTAGGCGCTTGCGGTCTATTGTCCCCCTATTTACTGTTTTCCGGAGAACACTATTTACTAACCTTTACCAAATCCGGCTTGGATCAATCGTTTGGCTACTTACTCTTAATCGGACTTGGCAAAACAGTTTTAACCAACCTCATCTTTGCTTTCGGGTGGCGCGGTGGTAAAATTTTTCCAGCCATCTTCGCCAGTGCAGCAATCGGTTTAAGTTTGGCAGTCCTCTTCCCCTACACCCCAGGACTGCTTGTCGCAACCGTAGTAGCCGTCAGCTGTACTATCATCGTAGCGCAACCGTACGTCACGGCGACATTATTACTCTTCTTATTACCGCTTCAATTTTTCCCAATCATTCTAATAGCTTGTATCGGTACGCACAAAATTCAGCAATTATGCATTAAATAACCGTAAAAGGCACGATTGAACGTCCAATCGTGTCTTTTTTGTGCAAAAAAAAACCAGGGAAAAATTCCCCGGTTCCAAAATAATTATTTGGCAGCGTTCTTGTCTGCAAAACCATATTTTTTGTTGAAACGATCGACACGACCATCTGCTTGAGTAAATTTTTGTTTACCAGTGTAGAATGGATGTGAATCTGATGAAATTTCAACACGAATTAATGGATATGTGTTACCGTCTTCCCATTCAACAGTTTCAGCTGAGTTAGCAGTTGAACCTGAGATGAACTTGAAGCCAGTTGATGAATCCATAAATACAACCTTGTGATAATCTGGATGAATACCTTGTTTCATGTCTTTTCCGCTCCTTTTTACTAAAGTTAGTGTGCCACCGAAATGGCACTCAACTTAAGTTTCGCCCTGAGATATTTACTATGTCAGAGATATTTGTTTACATAACCATTAAATATTAGCACGAATGCCAACAAAAAACAATAGACGTTCGCGGTTATTCTTCAACCATTTTGACGACAGCCCCGAGGCCCGTTAGTTTATCAATAACGCGATCATATCCTCTTAAAATATTACTTGCGTTCGTAATGGTTGTCACACCGTTGGCCATCAAGCCCGCGATCATCAGACATGCGCCACCACGAATTTCATCGGCTGATACTTCTGCACCTTGCAATTTATCCGCATGGTGCAATAAGATAACATCATTTTCGATTGAGATATCCGCACCCATCCGAATTAATTCTGGGACATGACGCGTCCGTTTAGGATAAAGCGTATCAACAACTAGGCCTTCACCTTGTGCTTTCAATAAAAGTGGTGTTAAGGGTTGTTGTAAGTCAGTCGCAAAACCAGGATATGGCATTGTCTTGACTTGTACCATCTTCAAATCAGGTGATGGATAAACAAAAATACTGTCTTCTTTAACATCCATCTTAACGCCCATTTCTTCTAACTTAGCAAGATAAGCATCCATATGTTCGCTAATGATATTTTTAACGTTCACCCCGTCACCGATGGCAGCTGCCATGCTGAGGTAAGTCCCGGCTTCAATCCGGTCAGGAATAATCGTATGTGTGTTGTGGCCGTATAAGTGGGCCACCCCTTCAATCCGAATAATATCAGTACCGGCGCCACGAACCTTCGCACCCATATTATTTAAGAAAGTCGCAATATCGACAATTTCAGGTTCACGCGCAGCATTTTCAATGACTGTTTGACCTTCAGCACGAACAGCAGCCAATAATAGGTTAATGGTTGCCCCAACTGATGCCATGTCTAGATAAATTTTAGCGCCGTGTAAGCCTTCTGGTGCGTTAATTTCAATCGCCCCATGATTATTGGTAACCACCGCACCAAGGGCTTCGAAACCTTTGATGTGTTGGTCGATTGGCCGTGGTCCGATATCATCGCCACCAGGCAAGCCCACGATTGCTTTACCGAAACGTCCTAACAAAGCCCCCATGAAATAATATGAAGCCCGTAAACTTTGAATTTTACCACTTGGTAAAGGTGTTGATACAATATTTGTCGGATCAATTTCAACCGTATCGCCCGTGAAGGTTGAAGTAACCGACATATCTTCTAAAATTGATAGTAAGCTGTTGACGTCCTTGATGTGCGGCACACTATCCAGAACAACTTTGGATTCTGCCAAAATCGCTGCTGGGATAATTGCTACCGTACTGTTTTTAGCGCCGCCAATTGTCACTTCCCCTGATAGAAGATTACCGCCTTGAATTAACATTTTTTTCATTTTTTAGATTTCTCCGTTCGATTCATAACAAAAGAGCAAACTTCCGTTGACTAATTAACTAAGTTATTGCAACTTAAAGTACGCTTTTGGCTTTCCAAGTTTATTATTTAATTGATTATTGATTTGTTAACATACCTAAAAACATGTTATATCGTTTCTAAATAAGTCATACACGTATAATAATAATTAATTAATTGCTAAATTACAAGCCATTCTCAGAATATCATTCGTTTTATAACAAATTATAGTTTATAGCAATAACTTTTTAATTAATTCAGACATTGAATCCCTTGTGAATCAGTGGACAAAAAAACTCGGCCCACAAATGAGCCGAGTTTTTATTAATTACATTGTTGCGCCGATGAATGCTTTGAACAAGCCTTCTGGTTTGTTTGGACGTGATAAGAATTCTGGGTGATATTGTGCAGCCACGAAGAATTTGTTTTCTGGAATTTCGATGACTTCAACTAAACGGTTGTCAGGTGAAGTACCAGCAAATACTAAGCCCTTGTCTGTTAACAAGTCACGGTATTCGTTATTGAATTCATAACGGTGACGGTGACGTTGTTGGATAACACTTTGGTTATCATAAGCTTCGGCAGTCTTAGTACCTGGTTTTAACTTACATGGGTACAAACCAAGACGTTGTGTTCCACCCATATTTTCAAGATCTTTTTGATCTGACATGATGTCGATTAATTTGTGTTCTGCATCTGGGTGCACTTCACCAGTTGTGGCATCTGTGATACCGGCAACGTTGCGGGCAAATTCGATACTTGCCATTTGCATCCCTAAACAGATACCAAGATATGGCACATCATTTTCACGGGCATATTGGATTGAAAGAATCATCCCTTCCAAACCACGATCGCCGAAACCACCAGGCACGATGATGCCATCGAAACCAGCTAATGTTTCAGCAACATTTTCTTTAGTGATATCTTCTGATTGAATTGGTGTCACTTTAACGTCTGTGTTATAAACATAACCAGCATGACGTAATGCTTCATTCACTGAGATGTAAGCATCTTGTAATTCGATATATTTACCAACCAAGGCAATCTTCTTTGTACCTTCAAGGTTCTTGATTGTGTGTAACATGTCGATCCATTCTGTCATGTCAGCTTCTGGGGCTGTCATCTTGAAGTGGTTCAAGACAAAATCATCTAAACCTTGGTTCTTCAATAACAATGGAATATCGTAGATTGATTCTGCATCGCGTGATTCAACAACTGCTTCGGGTTCAACATCACAGAATTGCGCAATCTTGTTACGCATGTCATCTGGAATTGCTTTTTCAGTCCGACAAACCAAGACATTTGGTTGGATACCAATACCACGTAATTCTTTAACACTGTGTTGTGTTGGTTTAGTCTTCATTTCACCAGCAGCCTTTAAGTAAGGCACCAATGTTGTGTGAATGTAGATACAGTTTTCAGCACCGACATCCGCCTTCATTTGACGAAGTGCTTCTAAGAATGGTAGTGATTCAATATCACCAACAGTCCCACCGATTTCAGTAATGACGATATCTGAATCAGTAGTTGTCGCAGCACGCATGATTTTTTCTTTAATCATGTTTGTGATATGTGGAATGACTTGAACAGTTGCGCCAAGGTATTCACCTTTACGTTCTTTACGTAAAACTTCTGAATAAATTTTACCTGTCGTCACGTTAGAATATTTATTTAAATTGTTGTCGATAAAACGTTCGTAATGGCCAAGATCTAAATCAGTTTCAGTACCATCATCTGTTACGAAAACTTCACCATGTTGGTAAGGGCTCATTGTACCGGGATCCACGTTGATGTATGGATCAAATTTTTGAATCGTTACTTTTAAGCCACGATTCTTTAATAAACGACCGAGTGAAGCCGCAACGATTCCTTTACCTAATGAGGAAACAACGCCACCTGTTACAAAAACATATTTGGTCATATAAATATTCTCCTTTTCTTCTTAGCCAATGCTAATCCTTCAGTTCTCTGGGAAACAACAAAAAACAAAAACAAGCTCCCTATTCAAAATGAACAGGGAGCTTGTTAACCGATTCTGGCTTCACAAATAATTGTAAAGCGCCCATAGAATATAATACAAGAAATCTATTTTAGCGTCAAGCAAAAATCACCTAACTTATTAACTGCTTTTAGACGCTTTTTTGTAGTACTATAGGGTGGTTGTTAAAATCAAGGAGGTTTGCGACTATGGTTCAATCCACAGAAACAATCTTAGTATTAGATATCGGTGGTTCGGCCGTTAAATACGGCTTTTGGACGGCCCAAAAACTCGAAGATCAAGACCAGTTTCCAACACCCCTCACCCGGAACAAGTTCTATCAAACAGTAGCTGACATTTGTGCTGCACACGAACCAATTGCTGGGATTGCGGTGAGCTGTCCTGGTGAACCGGACGAAGACACAGGGATTGTTCACGGCATGAGCTATGTACCCTTTCTTCATCTCGGTGAGTTCCAACACGATTTTGCAACCCAATTAAACCGCCCCGTCTCCTTACAAAACGATGCCGAAAGTGCCGCTTTGGCGGAAATGACCCTCGGCGTGGGCCAAAATCATCAAAACGCGTTATTCACAATTATCGGTTCCGGTATCGGTTTGGCCATCGTTCAAGAGGGCCTCATCTTAAAAAATCTTGCCGAGAAGTTCGATAATCCTGAAAAGCGGTTCGCTGATACACTCAAAACACTCAACAATTCCAAAGTCTCACCCGTTCAAATTGGTAAGACTGTCTCACTGAAGAATTTCAAACTGCCTAACACGATCGATGGCAAAACTGTTTTTGAATTGGCGAAACAAGGCGATCCCATCGCTAGTCAAGAAGTTGATCAGATGTGTGCGTCACTCGCTGAAATCCTGATTTTCTTAAATGCCGCCTATCAACCAGAAATTATCGGCATTGGCGGCGGCATTAGCAACAGCCCCGATTTGCTGCCAGAGCTGAAGACTCATATTGAAACGTTGCTCACTGCCCCAGATAGCCGTATCAATTTTTATAAACGTTTCTATTCAAATCCTGAACAGGCCTTCAAACAGCCCAACCTACAAATCTGCCATTTTAAAAACGATGCCAATCTAGTGGGGGCCGCTCTGCATTATGAACAACACTTTGAAACAGTCAACTAAATCTAAAAAAGAGGTGCCCAGACAAAATCATTTGTCCTGACACCTCTTTTTTGTTTGAACGTTGAATATTAGAGCAACGACTATAAATCGTCATCCTCGTCTTCTTCGTCTTCATCATCATCTTCGCTAAATTCTGATAATTGACCTTCGATACCATCTTCAAGCGCATCGTCGTCTTCATCATCGTCATCGTCGCCGATGCTTTGTAAGTCTGCTTTATATTCAGTTAGATCATCACTAGAATCATCATCTGTTACTGCAAGTTCTGCCTCATCTTCAACGTCTAAATCTTCGTCTTCAGGATCATCATCACTGTAATCAATAACATCGTCGTCATCAGCCACATCGGCTAAGAAAGCATTAACCTTCTTACGACGCTTCTTCTTAGTTGGTTGGTCTTCTTCATCTTCTGGATGGTTAACTTCTTCATCGACAGATTCATATGGGTACCAAGAACGCAAGCCCCAAACGTTTTCGCCTAAAGAAATAAAGCTACCATCTTCGTTTAAATCTGTATAAAATTGTGATAAGCGTGCACGCACTTCTTCATCACTTTTGCCTAAATAATTTTGGACTTCATTCGTTAAGTCAGCAAATGCAATTGTGTCGCCCTTGCCTTCTAAAATTGCGTGAGCGACTTCTATCATTGATAGTTCTTCTTTATTTTGGCCTTTAAAAACGTCTAATTTCAACCAGTACACGTCCTTTCAACAGTCTATCCTTAATCATACTAGTTTAAGCATTAAAAATCAATCGTAATTTGTAATCACCAACAACCTGTTGGCTGATTTCTAATTGATAATGAACAACAACTTCACCGCTAAGTGGTTCGTCTGATAATGTCATCAATAAATGATTAGTCGTCGTCAAAACTGGTAAGTTGCCGTATTGTGTTTGGTAAAGTGAGCCCTGTGCATCGTGCATTTTAAAATAGAGGCGTAATTGTGTCGCATCTTTTTCGGTGCCACGCGTTAATTGGACTTGCCCATCTTCTGCTAACTTAAAGCGCACGGCCGTTTCTTGGCCTTGTGCGTGTTCTAAGTAACGAAGATAAGTCGTCGTGCCCATTTGGATCAATTCGCCTTCTTCATCGAAAACGTGGCTTTCGGTTTGACCATCTTGTGTAATTTCTGTTTCAAGATGAATTTTAATCGGCGTACTCTTTTTGCTAGCCATGATAAACTCCCTCTAAATTCTAAATTAATTACATTATAAGCTAAACAAATTAGCCATGCCACCTTTGATTAAGCAATCCCGCCTTAGTTAAAGACAGTTATCCTAATTTAAGCTATAATTATAGGTATATTAATGAATTGTGAGGTGTTATTTTGCAAGATTTAGCGACCCTTTATCCCCAGAAAACATGGTCCGTTGTTAATCAACAATTTTCGGCTGACCAAGGTCAACTCGCTTTTGCCCACGCGAATACACTGTTGGCCCTCACCAAAGAATGCCAACAACCAATTATTCATTTTTGGACACTCGAAAAAACAGTCATCTTAGGCATGATGGATACCAAATTGCCTGAATTGACCGCTGCTACTGATCAATTGACCGCCGCGGGCTATCACTATTTTGTCCGGAACGCTGGTGGTCTTGGCATTGTTGCCGATACCGGTATTCTCAATCTGGGCTTTTACCTGCCAGAAGTCGCTGATCACCTCTCTATTAATGCGGCTTATGAATTAATGAAGACCCTTTTTAGCGAGACCTTCAACACGAGCAATATCACCATCGAGCATTTTGAAGTGCAGCATTCTTACTGCCCCGGCGAATATGACCTTAGTATCAACGGGCAAAAGTTCGCTGGCATTGCGCAACGACGCTCCAAAAACGGGATTGCGATTTTACTATACGCTAGCATTGAAGGCGACCAACAAGCACGTGGCACTTTAATGCAGCATTTCTATCAAGCTGGCAAAGCCCAACAACAAACGCGTTGGACCTTCCCAGATGTGCATCCCGAAACAATGGCTAACCTCGCTGATTTACTGCACCAACCACTCACGGTGGCTAGTGTCAGCCAACAATTAAGCGCTAGCTTGCAATCAAATTCCGGGTTAACCTTGCAATCAGATTTACAAACACTGATGCAAGAAGCCGACTACCAAACACAACTGACCAAGAACACACAATTATTGCGCCGGTATCAACCAGGATACCAGCCTTAGAAGGAGATTTTTTTGTGACCTATGCCCTGCAGAAACTAACCCGCGAAAAAGTATTTCGCGATCCTGTTCATAATTATATCCGTGTCGACTATCAAGTAATTCTCGATTTAATCGATACGCCAGAATTTCAACGACTCCGCCGAATTAAGCAGTTGGGCACGACCTCCTATGTCTTCCAAGGGGCAGAACATTCACGATTTACCCATTCTTTAGGCGTTTATGAGATCACGCGTCAAATCTGTGACCAATTCCAAATCAATTACCCCACCAAACAGCCAGGCGATGGTCTTTGGGATGACAGCCAACGACTTGTCGCACTCTGCGCGGCCTTGTTACACGATATCGGCCATGGTGCTTATTCACATACTTTTGAACATATTTTTAATACGGATCATGAATCGATTACGCGCCAAATTATTATGACGCCTGAAACCAAGGTCAATCAAATTCTCAGCCAAGTGGCACCTGATTTCCCGGCAAAAGTGGCGAGCGTCATTGACCACACTTATCCTAATCCCCAGGTGGTCCAGATGATTTCAAGTCAAATTGATGCCGATCGCATGGATTATCTATTGCGGGATGCCTATAATACCGGTACCAAATATGGTGAATTCGATTTAACCCGTGTTTTGCGAGTCATGCGCCCCTACGCTAATGGGATTGCCTTTTTAGCCAACGGCATGCATGCCGTTGAGGATTATATCGTCAGCCGTTTCCAAATGTATCAACAAGTTTATTTCCATCCCGTCTCACGCGGCATGGAAGTCGTCTTACAAAAATTGCTCCAACGCGCTAAATTTCTCTACGAACAACCGGATCATCATCAAAGCTTGGCCCCTCAATTATTGATTCCCTTTTTCGAACAGGATTTCACCTTGCGGGATTATCTTAAACTCGATGATGGCGTCTTAAATACCTATTTTATTTACTGGTTAGACTGCCCCGATACCGTTTTGAAGGATTTAGCGGGCCGTTTTCTCAGCCGTCGTCCTTTAAAATCGGTGAAATTTAATCCATCAACGGCAGATTGCTTACCAGAGATGCGGGCCCTCACCGAACAAGCCGGTTACAACGCGACTTACTACACCGCCGTTAACAATAGCTTTGACCTCCCCTATGATGCCTATGACCCGTCGGCTAAATCGCCCAAAACCCAGATTGAGATTATTCAATCTGATGGGCAACTGAATGAGCTTTCTTCAATCAGTAACTTGGTCGCAGCCATTTCAGGTAAGTTCTCGGGAGACGAACGGTTCTATTTCCCTAAAGAAATGCGCAATACCGCTAATCTCGAAGTTTTCGCACCAATTTATCAACAATTTAACAGCTACATTAATAATGGTGCGATTCAAGCGCACCCCCACAACCAATAAGGAGTGTTTCTCATTATGTCAATTAAACTCGTCGCAGTCGATATGGATGGTACTTTGTTAAACGAAAATAACGTCCTCAGCCCCAAAACCATTGAAGTGGTCAAGGCCGCTAAAGCCCAGGGCATCAAAGTGGTCCTTTGTACCGGTCGCCCACTCACTGGTGTCACACCTTTCTTACATGAATTAGGCCTCACAGATAGTTCTGATTATGTGGTTACCTTTAATGGCGCCTTAGTTCAAAATACCGCTACTGGTGAAATCTTAGTGCGTCACACCCTGACACACGCACAATACTTAGAACTCGAGATACTTTCACGGACAATTAGCGTTCACCTTCATGCCGAAGATGATCAATTCATCTACACGGCCAACCGCGACATCAGTCCTTATACCATTGGTGAAAGTGCCTTGGTTAATATGCCAATTAAATTCCGCCACGTTGATGAAATTGCCCCTGACAAGGCCTTTTCAAAAGTGATGCTGATTGACGATCCTGAAGTTCTAGCTGAAGGTAAAGCCAAGATTCCAACGGAGTTCTTCGATCGTTATCAATTTGTCCAAAGTGAACCTTATTTCCTAGAAGTCCTCAACACCAAAGCTGGTAAAGGCAATGGCTTACGTGACTTAGCCAATGCGTTGGCCATCGACCAATCAGAAGTGATGGCGGTCGGTGATCAAGGCAATGACCTGTCAATGTTAGCTTACGCTGGTTTACCAGTTGCCATGGATAACGCTATTCCTGAACTTAAAAAAATTGCCAAAGTCATTACGAAGAGTAATCACCTCGGTCAAGACGGCGTTGCTTATGCCATCGAAAAATATGCACTCAATAAATAAAATCCTTTAGGAGTCACTTATGAACACCTTTATCGATCATTTTTACATCTTACCGCTGATCTTCTTAGCGCTGTTTGTCGGACTGCAACTGACTGAAAAGCGTCGGTTTATCAACGGGATTGTCTTTAATGGCTTTCTTGCCACGGCGGTTGGTGAACTGGCCATTCTCGTTTTTCAATCGGATAGTCGCAACGTTTATTATATTGCCCTCGCCGCAGCGATTGTCGCCTTTCTGATTATCTTGTTTTTCTACTTGTTTGGCTTCTTACTCTTTTTATGGAACGCCTACATCGTTTGGAAAAAAGAAAGCCACACACTTTCGAACATGCTGACCCTGTTTATCGGGTTAGGGTTAATTGCCCTCTTCTTCGTGCCTATGTTGGCCAACTTACTCCATGTGCCCGAAGATTTACGGATTTTCATCGGAACAATTAGCACCGTTTTTCTACTTTACATCCCGTTATTTTTCTATCTTTATCTTTCTTCACTGATTATCTATCTATTCAACCGACCACGGTATAATCAAGACTACATCATCGTTTTGGGTAGTGGCTTAATTGACGGACAGTACGTGCCACCACTGTTAGCCAGTCGGATTGAACGGGCAATGACCTTCTACCACCGCCAAGTCAAAAAAGGCCGTCCGGCACCGAAGCTCGTCTTCTCCGGCGGACAAGGTGGGGATGAAAAGCTCCCTGAATCAGTCGCCATGCAACGCTACGCAATCGACCATGGCATCCCTGTTGAACAGACGTTAACGGAAGAAAAATCCGTCAACACACTTCAAAACATGCAGTTTTCAAAGCAAATTATCGAAGCCGATACGGATAAAGATAAACCCCGAATTATCTTCTCAACGAACAACTACCACACTTTCCGTGCTGGACTATTCGCTAAACAAGCCCATCTCAAAGCTGATGGTATTGGCGCTAAGACGTCGAAATACTTCTTACCCAACGCAACCATCCGTGAATTCATCGCGATTCTCTCGATGAAACGCCATCAGTTATTATTTGTAACAATCTGCAGTTTACTATTTGCGATTCTAGCAGTCTTATTGAACCATCTTAATTAAAAAAAAGGACCGACAATTGTCGGTCCTTTTTTATGCTCGTTGTTTACGAATATAGTGAATCCCTAGCGTAATCAAGATTGTTCCGAAGACAATGCCCGCGAACACAAGATTGGGAATTTCAATATCAATCGCTGGAATTGATAAGAACAACTTCACCGCGATGAAGAGAATCAAGATATACGCCATCGGGTTTAATTCTGGAATCTTTTCCATCAAACGCGCAATAATCTGGGCAATCCCCCGCATACAGATAATCCCAATCATCCCACCAATCAAGACAATCACAGGGTTACTTGAAATCGCTAATGAGGCTAAAACTGAATCAATCGAGAAGACGATATCCATTAATTCAATTGAGATAACCGTCCGCCAGAAACGATGTGGGCTACTAATTTTAGAACCCGGTTTTTTAACTTGCTTAGGTTGTTTTTGTTTCCTGAAATAAGCATAGACTAAGTAAACTAAATAGAGCGAACCTGCGACTTTGATCTCCCATAAGTGGATCAAGAAAGTCCCAACACCAATAATGATAAAGCGGAATAGATAAGCGCCCCACAAACCATAAACTAGTGATTTTTCCTGTTCAATTTTTGTTGGTAAACTTTGGGTTTGTGCAGCTAACACAACCGCGTTATCGACTGATAGCAAGCATTCCATAATCACCAATGTTAAAATCAATAACCAATCTTCAGAAGAACGAATAACTGTTTGCCAGTTATTTAATTCAAAGAAAGGCTGGTACAATTGTACAATCCAATTCATACGATAGGCCTCAATTACTTTAATTTTTAACTCGTTCCTATCTTAACGATTTTTCATGAAAATAACAAATATTATCTCACTTTATTGTCAGCGACCATCCATTATTATTTATTCTCTGGGCAAAATACGGTATAATTTTCCTTGAAAACAATTAATAGTATGGAGGGATCGCTTTATGATTAAAGAATTTAAAGAATTTATTATGCGCGGCAACGTGCTAGACATGGCAGTCGGGGTTATTTTGGGGGCTGCACTTAAGAGTATCGTAGATTCATTAACTAAAAACTTAATCAATCCAATTATTTCATTATTCGTCGGTCAAGTGGATCTTTCAGGGATTGCTGTCACAATTCCGGGAACTAAGGCTGTTTTCCAAATTGGGAACTTCCTCAACGACGTGATTAACTTCTTGATCATCGCTATTATCGTCTTCCTAATCGTCAAAGGATTCAACAAACTTCGCGACATGGGCAAGAAGACAGAAGAAGAAGTTGCTGAAGAAGCAGCACCTACTCAAGAAGAACTATACTTGAAGGAAATCCGCGACTTGTTGGCAAACAAGGATCATCAATAAGCTATTATTCACACCATGAAATAAGGAGCTGGGACAAAAGTAATTTTGTCTTCAGCTCCTTTTTCGATATCCGAATATTGATGATATAAACGTGTTCTATAAGTCATATTCTTCCGGTTAACCCTGAATGTCAAACGATTGCTTACAGCAATCATTCGCCATTCTGTGTTAATCCTCGGGATATCCCGACTTATGGCACACGCCCTTTTTTAATTACTTTTTAAGTTTGTGGTGCATAATCGTATCCACTGTTTGCTTCATTCGCCAATTGTATTGCTCATCTTCTAAAAGTAACATCGCCAAAATATCGATAACATAGGTCAGCGCAAATTGTGAGTTCACAAACCGCGCACTGGCAAAGCCAATGCTATCTTCAACAAACAACGTCAAGTCACTCGCAGCTGCCAATGGACTATCAGTCCCACTGGTAATTGCGGCCGTTTTAGCACCATTTTCCCGCGCATTTTGGACCGCTTGATTGACCTCTTCCGTATTACCAGAATTTGATAGACCAATCACTAAATCCGTTTTGTTAATAATCCGAGAGGTCATCAACATCATATGACTTTCAGTCACAACAGTCGCTTGAATGCCCATTCGGGTTAATCGCTGCCCAAACTCCGCGGCCGTATAGCCTGAACTACCCAAACCATAGATAAAAAGCTGCTGGCTGGTTTTGATCCAACTAACCAACTGATCAAGGTCCGCTTGTTTAATCCGTGCCTGTGTCTTAGTGATGACATCTTGGTAGAATTGATAAATTTCAACGGACGTTTGCGATTCATGATCAACCTGTCCTTGAACCCCCGTCATCGTTGGTTGGGGGCCCTCGCTAAATTGCAATTTAAAATCGACGAAGTTTTGACAGCCAATCTTACGAACAAACCGCGAAATGGTTGAATTACTAACTTGCAGTTCAGCGGCTAGTTCATCAATCCCAATCCGCTGAATGCTCGCCCCTTTTTGAATCACCGCTAGGGCCACCTTCTGTTCTTGTGGCGATAAAAAAGAATATTGTTGTTTGATATGCTCGATAATTGCCATTGTAACTCCTTTAAAAACCGAGATCTGTCTTCTCTTTATTATAGAAGACCACGCGGCTTTTAGAAAGACCGGCGCTTATTTAACTTGAATCGCGTCGACATAATGCTTAGCAATCAACTGCGGACGTGTGATACTTGAACCCACGACAACGCTATGGCAACCGAGTTTAAGAACGGCGGCCGCTTTCTCTGGAGAATCAATTTTACCTTCCGCAATCACTGGTACTTTAGATAACGCCAAGACCTTTTTCAAGTAGTCAAAATCATTATCAGCAATATTACAGCCTACCGTTGCTGGTGTATAACCATACATCGTTGTCCCAACAAGATCAAATCCTAGTCGGTTAGATTCCTCCACATCTGCCAGGCTCGCTGTATCAGCCATCAATAATGTTTCGGGATACTCAGCACGCATCGTGGCAACAATTGTCTCTAACTGCTCGCCATTGGGGCGTGGGCGGCCTGTGACATCGCAGGCCACAACCGCTGCGCCAGTCGCTGCGATTCCTCGCATTTCTTTGAGCGTTGGTGTGATATAGATTGGTGCATCCGGGTAATCGACTTTATCTAAAGCAATCACAGGAAGTGGCACGGTATCCATAATGGCCTGCACATCTACAACAGAATTCGCCCGAATGGCACTGGCACCCGCTTCATATGCCGCCTTTGCCATCCGCGCCATGATAAATGAACTATGAAGTGGTTCATCCGCTAATGCCTGACATGAGATAATGAGTTGTCCTTTAGTCGTTTCTAAGAAATGATTTGCCATTATACTTGCCCTCTTTTTATTAAGATTACGCTTACAGATAGCATACGACGCGCCTTCATTTTCAGCAATCACTACTGTTGGAAATCTTTTTCAGGTGGACAAAAAAAGAAGCCACCACATAAAATGCGGCGACTTCCGATTAATTTCTGATTAACGTTTAAATCTATTTTCGAACAATGGACTAACTGGTTTGTTTTCATGGATTCGTTTGATCGCATCCCCGATTAGTGGGCCGACTGAAACTTGAACCATCTTATCAATTAGTTTTTCTTTTGGAAGGTCGATTGAATCTGTAACAATCATTTGCTTGATAACTGAATCTTCAATACGTTGGATAGCAGGACCTGATAAAACAGGGTGTGTACAACAAGCAAAGACTTCAGTAGCACCGGCATCTTTTAAAGCTTGTGCTGCTAATGTAATTGTACCAGCAGTATCAATCATATCATCGATAATGATTGCGCGTTTACCATTAACGTTACCAATAATGTTCATGACTTCTGAAACATTAGGTCTTGGACGACGTTTGTCGATAATTGCGATTGGTGTCTTCAAGAAGTCAGCCAATTTACGAGCACGTGTCACACCACCATGATCAGGTGAAACAACAACGGCGTTTTCTGCTAAGTCGTTGCTTAAGAAGTAATCAGCTAATAATGGTGCACCCATTAAGTGATCAACTGGAATATCGAAGAAGCCTTGGATCTGTACGGCATGTAAGTCTAATGCTAAAATACGGTCAGCGCCAGCCATCGTTAACATGTTTGCTACTAATTTAGCAGTAATTGGTTCACGTGAGCGGGCCTTGCGATCTTGACGTGCGTAACCATAGTAAGGTAACACAACGTTGATTGTTTTAGCAGATGCACGACGTAATGCATCAATCATAATCAAGATTTCCATCAAGTTATCATTAACTGGTGCAGATGTTGATTGAATTAAGAAAATTTCGTCACCACGAATACTTTCTTCAATATTGATCTGAATTTCACCATCACTAAAACGTTTAACAGAAGATTTTCCTAAAGGAACCCCAACTTCAGCTGCGATTTTCTCAGCTAAGGGCTTATTAGAGTTCAAAGCAAAGATTTTCAACTTAGGGTCGAAATATTGTTCAGACATGTCAGCCTCCAAAAATTTAAGTAAGTACCTATTTAAATTCTAGGCATTTTCGCAATGAAAATCAAGATTAAAACCTAAAAAAGATTTTAATTTACGCTAAGTAAGCGCTGTTCATTAGAAATGCAAGAGAGAATTAAATGTTAATAGCTATAACCATCGAACCTCCCGTTTAGTATACCGTTAAATTCGAAAAAATGCTTGATTATTTTTGGTTGTGAATCCAATTGTCATTTAATGCGTGACAAGGTACACTAATTGAAAAAGGAGATTTCTATGACGCGACTTAAATATGCTATTTTTAATAATCTTTATCTTTTAATTCTGGTAATTATGATTACTACCGATCGCTTATTCCATCTCAGCATGCCCTATTTCATTTTGGGTCTCATTTTATTCGTTGCAGTCTTGATTTATCAGTACCGTTTTTTCTACCCCAGCCACCCAAATTACAATCCTAAAAATTATCGGATCACAAAATTGGGATGGGCAATCACTGCGATAGGATGTCTAATCATACTCCTGCTAATCTTCTTTTTAAGTGGCTCAATTTGGTTATGGCCCGCTTTTCTAATCACCTGCTTAATGCGCGATTATTTCTCAATTTTAAAATAACGACAAACATAAAAAAATCGTCCGTAATCTCAGAAATAAGATTACGGACGATTTTTATTTCAAGACGTGCTTTACAACACTAATCGTCACAAACACGCTCTAACCTGAAATGTGCTTCTTGTCACAGTAATTTCCGCTTAATCTAAAAATAGTGTTAATCCTAAACCCTGGATTAATACTATTTTTTAATTAATGCTCAATTACTAACCGCGACAGACAGCACTCTATTGCCATTCTTCGTCTTTTGCGACTGGCAATTTAGCCCAGTAGTTTTCTTTATTTGTTTGACGTGCACGGGCGATGGCCATTGCTTTTTCTGGGACATCGTCTGTGATTGTTGAACCAGCTGCGATGAATGTGTGATCAGCAATTTCAACTGGGGCCACGATGTTTGAGTTGCTGCCGATGAAGACGTGGCTACCAACGTTTGCATGGTGTTTAGCCACACCGTCGTAGTTAACAAAGACAACGCCACAGCCAACATTAATGTCAGTCCCCAGGGTTGCATCGCCAACATAACTTAAGTGACCAATCTTCGTGCGGTCGCCAATTTTAGCGTTTTTCACTTCACAGAAGTTCCCAACATGTACATCCACACCGATTTCAGCGTTAGGACGCAAGTGGCTGTTAGGACCAATATTTGAGCCTGTATGCATGATTGCTGATTCAATGGTTGAACTTGTGATTTGAATATTATCTTCGATTGTTGAATCAACAATTGTTGAGCCAGCACCGACGAAACAATCTGAACCGATCGTTGTGTTGCCTTTTAAGACAACATTAGGTTCAATAATTGTATCGTTGCCAATTTTAACACCGACTTCGATATAAGTGCTTTCTGGATCAATCAATGTGACACCATTTCGCATATGCGCTGTGTTAATGCGTTGACGCATCACTTTGGTAGCTTGTGATAGGGCAACGCGGTCATTAACCCCCATTGATTCTTCGAAGTTTGGCATCTTGTAAGCTGCTACAATTTCGCCCTTCTTCTTCAAGATTTCAACCACATCTGTGAGGTAGTATTCACCTTGGGCATTTTCATTTGTGACTTCATGAAGTGCTTGGAAAAGTGTCTTGTTGTCGAAACAGTAAACACCTGTGTTAATTTCATTAACAGCAGCTTCTTTATCATTTGTATCTTTTTGTTCAACGATTTTTTCAACGATGCCAATATCGTTACGAATAATCCGGCCGTAGCCAGTTGGATCTGGTGCTGTGGCCGTCAAAATAGTTGCTTTAGCGCCCTTGTCATGATGGTAAGCAAATAGCTTTTCAAAAGTGCCAGCTGTTAATAATGGTGTATCACCACTGACCACAATTGTAATACCATCTTGGTCTTTCAATAAATCTTCAGCTTGTAAAACAGCGTGGCCTGTTCCTAGTTGTTCTGCTTGTAGGGCATATTGTGAACGATCACCTAAATAATCTTTCACCTTTTCTGCGCCATGTCCCACAATTGTGACAACTGTTGCAGGTGCTGTTTTTTCGACTTCGGTTAACACGTGGTCCACCATTGGTCGACCGCAAACTTCGTGCAATACCTTGTATAATTTTGACTTCATGCGAGTACCTTTACCCGCTGCTAAAATAATTGCATTTTTATTGACCATCTTAAGCTCCTAATATTCGTGATTACTGGTCTATTTTAGCTTAATCAAGCGATTACCGCAAGCTATCCCTATTTGAAATTGCTCTATGATTCCCGTATAATGATGTTAATTCAGACCGATTGGAGCATTAAAATGAAAAAAAACCTTCACGTCTTTGGTTAACTCTCGGTGGCCTGTTAATCTTATTATTAGTGGTGCTTGGTATTAATTGGTCTACCTCACATCACCAACCGGCTAAACCAACTGCGAGTGTTACTCATTCACAAACAGCACACGTGAAACAAACAACTAAAAAGCAAACTTCTAAAAAAACGCTTGATTGGCACGCCCCTTCTGAAAAGAAACCCTATCCAGATGTTAAGAAATACGCACATTTTTGGATTGATGTTTCAATCAAGAAGCACCGCGTCTACTTAATGGACGATGAAAAGCGGCTCTATACCATGCGTGCTTCAACCGGCACGAGCGATTCTCCTACACCTAAAGGTACTTTCCATATTCAAGAAGAACACGGTGAAGCCTTCTTTAATGGCAATTCTGGTGAAGGGGCTAAATACTGGCGGTCATTTTTAGATCACGGTGTCTACCTTTTCCACAGTGTCCCAACCGATAAAGCAGGGAATTTTCTCCCCGATGAAGCGCAAAAATTAGGCGAAACATCCAATTCTCACGGCTGTATTCGGCTATCGGTCGCTGATGCGAAGTGGTTTTATCAAGCAATCCCAGTCAATACCAAAGTCGTCATTCACTAATGGGCGACTTTTTTTGTAGAAAGAGGCGTTTTGATGTCAGTTACGATTCAAAAAAAGATTGCCACAGCGTTTAAGGCGCTTATGGTTGATACCCCATTTAAGCAAATTAGCGTGACGCTCATTATGACCACGGCTGGCATTCGCCGCCAAACCTTTTATGATTATTTTCCTGATAAATATGCCTTGCTAACTTGGATTTACGATCAAGAAATCGGCGAATACGTTGCTGATCACCTGACTTACCCTCACTGGACCATTATTTTAGAACAACTACTGACTTATTTTGAAGACAACCGCACGTTCTATCAAAATGCGATTACAATTAATGGTCAAAACTCATTTGAAACCCACTTTAACCATCATCTACGGCAACTCGTTCAAATTATTATCAACGATTTGACGCAGCTACACCATTTAACGTTATCCCCAACTTATCAACAATTTCTACTTGATTACCTCTCAGGTGCGATTGTTGCCTATACCGCCAGTTGGTTACGCACAGATCAGCCACAATCAATCCAACAAGTTAGTGCCGCCTTACAAATCACACTAACCGATACCATCAATGGCCTCTTATTACGTACTGGCCACCTCGATACAAAAAAAGAGTATGAAGTCGGCTAATAGCCGTTTCATACTCTTTTTAGTTTAAGAAAGTTGTTCTGCATTCTTCGTTAAATAGTTACCAGCGCTAACACTGAGCGCCTTGTTTTCAATATCCACTTTATCAACCTTCAAAATTGATGTGTAATCTTCAACCATGCGATTACCTTCAAAGACAGATTCAGCAAATACGGAAATGCCAACCATTTCAGAATCGAATTCTTCAATTAAGCTCTTCATCCCGTTGACTGTGCCGCCGCCTTTCATGAAGTCATCGACAATTAGGACTTTTGAGTTTTCTGGTAAACTTCGTTTTGAAAGTTCCATCTTTTCGATTCGTGCTGATGAACCAGAAACGTAGTTCACGCTAACCGTTGAGCCTTCAGTAATCTTAGAGTCCCGACGCACGATAACAAATGGGACGTTTAAGAACATCGCAACGCTTTGGGCGATTGGAATCCCTTTTGTAGCCACTGTCATCACCGCTGTCACTTCTTTGCCAACGTATTGGTTAGCAATTAACCGACCAACTTGGCGAAGAACTTCTGGACGACCTAATAAATCTGATAAATAGACATAGCCCCCTGGCAACAGACGATCGTTTTCAGAAAGACGTTCGGCCATTTCAGCGATAAATCCTTCTGCTTCAGCTTGTTTAATCATTGGCATGTAACGAACACCACCAGCAGCGCCGGGAACTGTTTCTAAAATCCCCGTCCCGCGATTGAAAAAGGTCCGTTTGACGATTGATAAATCTTCACTGATAGATGATTTAGCTGATTCGTAACGATTTGAAAAGAACGTCAATGGAATTAATGTATGTGGTCTTTCCAACAAGTACCGGGTCATATCAATTAAGCGATCACTTCTTCTAACTTTCATTATACTTACTCCCTTTAAAATAATAATTTCTTCCGATAAAACTATCCGCTTTCCAATTATATAGATTTTATTCGCTAAATCCTAGTCTTTTTTTAGAAAAGTTCATTATTGTTCGTTTTTTTATCATTTGTCTTTTTAACCGCTTACCACCAATAGTATTAAAAAAATCGCCCACCACTAGCTATAGGGGGACGAATTGTCTTTAATGATTTTTATTTTTTTAATGGTTGTACTAGATAAACTTCACGACAAAATCCGGACATACTGTTATAAATGCGTTGCGCGCGTGAGTACTGGCGACAAATGCCAAAAACAGTTGGACCACTACCGCTCATCTGCGCTTTTTCCGCACCAAATGCGGTTAAGCGTTGCATTAAATAATCAATTTGCGGATAGCGTTGATTGGTAATCGGCGTTAAGACATTAGCCATTGCGGCTGTCATTTGCTGTGCATCTTGTTGCTGGATCCCCGCTAAGAGTCGATCGGTTTGGGGCCGATCAGTAATCTGATCGCAATTCAAGGCGTGTAAGATGCGCGGTGTTGAGACACTTACTTCAGGTTTAACAACGACCATCCAAAAGTTAGGTAAATCCCCCAACGGTTGGATTTGATCGCCTTTACCCGTTACTAGTGCGGTCTCACTATAAACACAATATGGCACGTCTGAATCAATTGATAAACCGATATGCGCGAGCTCCGCTTTGGTGAGGCCTAAGTGCCACAGTTGATTTAAACCGCGTAAAACTGCAGCGGCATCCGAACTGCCACCACCTAACCCGGCTGCCACGGGAATATGTTTATCGATTTCAATAATCGCACCCGTTTTAATATCAAAACGATGCCGTAATAATTGCGCCGCCTGATACGCTAAGTTCCGTTTGTCCTCCGGTAAATATCCCTTAGAGGTTCTAACCTCAATTTGAGGTGAGTCTTGCAATGTGATTTGGACATAATCCGCCAGATCGATTGACGTCATTATCATCTGCCATTCGAATTCCCCATCAGTATGCTGATAAAGTGCATCTAAACTTAAATTAATCTTCGCAGGTGCCTTTTCAATCAATTGCATATCGTCTCACCATCCACCAACATTCAATTGTTTCATTATACTCATTTATGAACTAAAAACCAAGAGTGCTGTACTAAGCGGGGATACTTCTGAAGCTTAGTGAAATCAGACGAATAAGCGACAAAGTCGATTGTTTGGCTGACAATACTAACTGGAAGAAGTTGCTTAGTACGGCACGTTTCAATTCAAGAGTGCTGTACCACAGAGCCTTCACATAAAAAAGGTCAAGCCTCTCAACTTGACCCACTCTTTTAATTTTCTTCCGCCATGACTTTTTGTCTGAACTCATTCATTAAAAATAACATCTGTTTGGCATTTTCTTTGCCAAAGGCCATCATCCACGATGAAAAACGTTCCTGAACCTTCGGTAATAACTCACTCACTGTTTGTTGACCACTTGGTGTCAGATTTAAAATTAACCGTCTGCGATCACTTGGGTCAGTTGATTGCGAAATATAGTCCAACTTCAAAAGGACCCGAATTTGACGTGAAATCACCCCTCGTGTTACACCACGCTTCTTAGCAATATCAATTAAACTAACCGAGCTATCTTCCGCAATCTCCTTCATAATCAGAAATTGTTCGAAAGATAGCTTGTAAGCCTTAGTTGGTTGCGACACGAGGTCTTCAACATACTTAATGGCAGACATATAAATCTCAACATACTCATCCAATAATTGACTATCTTCCACAATTATTCCCACCCTTGTTCACTTTATTTAACTGTAACATAAATCCGCATAATTGACTATTGACACTATTGACAATCGACAAGTAACGGCTGTTCATAAATTAGTATATGCCATATACAATATCGTGATACGCGCCAAATGTCAACAACAAAAAAGGGCCTCAGACAATCATCCATGTCTCAGTCCCTGCTCGTATTCTTATTCTAAAAACTAAAGTACAATTGGTTCTTCATCAAATTCAATCGCAATCGATTTAGTTAACAAATCAGCATAGCTATATGAAACACGTTCGAACGCATTTTCATCTTGATCCAAATCAACTACAAAAACGGCAGGAAAGGTTTCTCTTAAGATTCCTTTTCGCTTTGTTACTTTCTTGCGCCCAGCTTGAGCGACAACCATTAACTTGTCTCCGATATGCCCATCGAGACCGTTCTTAATATTGGCAAGTGTGGTTGGCATATGCTTCACCTCTTCGAGCAATAGTATAGCATATAAACTGAAAAATTGCAATTATACCATTGTCATCTAGATTTGGCAATTACTTATCCCCTTTTTTTAGCAAAAACTGGTTGTTCGTTCAAGCAATCACTCAATTGTGCGAATTGTTGAATACTCAACTGTTCCGCACGGGTACTTGGGGCAATGTCAGCTTGATCCAATGCAGCGACTAAACCAGCTTTGACTTCTTCTTGTTTTCCAAATTGGTTTTGTAAATTATTCCAGAGTGTTTTACGACGTTGCGCAAAAGCACCGCGAACTAATTGATCAAATAATTGTTGGTTTTGAACAGTGACCAAGGGTTCTTGACGTCCCACAAATTCAACAATCGCTGAATCGACGTTGGGTTGGGGCACAAAGGCTGTCTTAGGAACAATGAAGGCTAATTTAACTTCAGAGTGCAATTGAACAGCGATACTCAATGAACCATAAGCTTTTGAACCAGGGGCAGCATCGATTCGTTCTGCGACTTCTTTTTGCATCATCAAGACCATGCGATCGATTGGTAAACCGGCTTCCAATAAATGTAACATGATTGGTGTTGTGATGTAATAAGGTAAGTTAGCGACAATTTTAAGGTTGTGTTGGCCATCAAAATGCTTGGCAATCAAGGTTGGCAAGTCAGCTTCCAAGATATCTTGGTTTAAAACCGTCACATTATGATAATGATTTAACGTATCCTTTAAAACTGGAATTAAGCGATCATCAATTTCAAAACTCAAAACTTGATGGGCTTTTCTAGCAATTTGCTCCGTTAAAGAACCAATCCCGGGGCCAATTTCGATAACATCATCATCTTTAGTAATCTCACCCGCTTCAACGATTTGTTTTAAAATCGTAATGTTGGTTAAGAAGTTTTGACCTAAACTCTTTTTAAATTTAAAACCGTACCGTTTAAGGATTTTTCTCGTACGCTCTGGGTTTGCAATGTCTTCCATGTTAGTCTCCTAATTCTTCGTTAATTTGTCTTAGTGCTGCGCCAAATTCGGCTTGGCTCACCTGGAACATTTTAAGGCGCTTATACAGTTGTTTACTATTTGTGTAACCAATATGCAAGACTTCCCCTAAACGTTCACGACGGGCCTTGGCAGACGGACCAGCAATCAAGCCGGCCACCAATAAATCAGACTGACTAATTTGTTCGACTGCATCTTCATCTTGCGTCAATAGATTTTCGAGTGCTTGTTTAATCGCC
The DNA here is from genome assembly GCF_002370355.1 of Latilactobacillus sakei subsp. sakei DSM 20017 = JCM 1157. NCBI lineage: Bacteria > Bacillati > Bacillota > Bacilli > Lactobacillales > Lactobacillaceae > Latilactobacillus > Latilactobacillus sakei. The sequence goes on along the minus strand of NZ_AP017929.1, from coordinate 801,214 downwards.
GCGGGTTTAGCATGTTCAATCCCTAAGCTACCACCCATTTTTTCTGGTTTAGCTTCTGAACGGGGTAAAAAGGCATGTTCAACACCCGGCACATTTTGTGAAATAATCTTACGGATTTTTTCACCATGAAAATCGGGATCGGTGAAGACAATCACGCCGCGTTTTTCTTGGGCTAACGCAATTTTTTCAACAATTTCATCATTAATTGCGGAACCGCGGGTTTCAATTGTATCGACATCCGGGAATACTTCTCTTAATCGTTTGGTATCATCGCGGCCTTCAACAACGATGACTTCTTGAATCGTTTTTTTCATATTGCTCCTAACTTAAAAATACGGTGCGCATTTGCATACGTCGCTGCCGCAATTTCTTCTGGTGCGACCTCTCTCAACTTGGCAATTGCTTCAACCACATAGCGCGTATAGCCTGGTTGATTTTGCTTACCACGATAAGGCGTGGGTGTTAAATAAGGTGCATCTGTTTCGACTAACATCACATCTAACGGGCATAGTTTGGCTGCTTCATGTACCTCATGGGCATTCTTGAAACTAACTACCCCACTAAATGAGATTTGCATACCAAGATCCATAAACCGTTTCAGCCATTCAGAATCGCCGTTAAAACTGTGGATAATGCCACCACAATCACGGACATCTGTTTCTTTTAAAATCTTGTAGGTATCTTCCAAAGCATCCCGCGTATGCACTGAAATTGGCATATGGAGGGACTTGGCGATTTCAATTTGGCGTTCAAAAACAGTTCGTTGCACGTCTCTTGGTGACGTGTCCCAGTGATAGTCCAAGCCGATTTCGCCTAGCGCAACTACTTCTGGTAATTGTAATTGTTCAATTAATTGTGCTTCTTGGACCTTCGTATAATCCTTTGCTGATTCTGGATGCCAGCCAATAATAGCCGATAACGCTTTGTATTGTTGTGCTAAACGTAGCGCACCGTCATTTAAGACCGTATCAGAACCCACAATTGCCATCTCCGTAACCCCCAGGTCAGCGGCCTGTTGGATAAAGTCGGCTTCTTGACCAGCATATGGCGTATCGTTTAAATGCGTATGTGAATCAAATATCTGCATTTTAATCTCCTTTTAGGATGCTAATTTTTACAGCCAAAACGTGCTTTTTCAGGCATATTGTTGCGGTTAGCTACGTCTCGCAAACAATCGACTGCGTCGTTTATTCACGCGACTAGGCTAATCTACCACAATATAACCGCCTGAAACGCACTCTTGATTTAAACGTGCTTTTTGAAACTGCTTTCTGCGCCTTGCCAAATCAGTCAAATCACCGACTCTGTCGGTAATTCACCTGATTAAGCAAGTACTCAAAAGCAACCCGTTAATGACGCACTCTTATTTTAAACGTGCTTTTTGAAACTGACTTCTGCGCTTAGCGTCACTCGTCAAACAACTGCTTACAGCAGTTATTCGCCGAGCTATGCTAATGCTCAAAATCAAACCGTTTCAAACGCACTCTAAACGTGCTCTGTAACCCATATCCTTCCGGTTAACCCTGAGCGCCAAACAATCGCCATGCGATTATTCGTCCCTCTGTGTTAATCCTCAGGATATAACCAGGGTTACGACGCACTCTTTTCCATAACAAAGGGCTAAAAGACCTACAGCGTGTAAATGTCTTTTAGCCCTTTTGACGTTTCTGTTATTTTAAATTAACCAATTTGTGAACCATTCACTAAGTTGCTAGGCACAACTACCAATTCAACATCTGAACCGTGTTCTGCTGAAAGCAACATGCCTTGGCTTAATTCGCCACGTAATTTACGTGGTTTTAAGTTAGTAACGGCTAAGACTTTCTTGCCGACTAATTTTTCAAAATCTGGGTAGAATTCTGCAATCCCTGAGATGATTTGGCGATCACCTTGATCACCGGCATCTAGTCGGAATTTCAAGAGTTTATCAGCGCCTTCCACCTTAGAAACAGCTTTGATTTCAGCAACCCGAATTTCTGATTGATCGAAATCTTCAAATTTAATCGCATCTTTTTCACTGACTAATTCAGTGGCCTTAGGATCAAAGTCTGCGACTTCTTCTGCAGCAGCTTGTTTAGCTTTCACTTTTTCGTTCACCAAACCAGCTTTTTGAGCAGCCATCATTTGTTCCTTGATATAAGCCACTTCTTCGTCTAAATCAAGACGAGGGAAGATTGGTGTGCCTTTAGCGATTACTTTAACAGCTTCTGGGAAGTTACCGTAAACCATTTCGCGTTGTGCTTCTTGATCAAAATCAAGGCCTAATTGCGCGAACATTTCACGTGGGGCATGTGTCATGACTGGTTGTAATAAGAGCGCCACAATCCGTAAGCTTTCTGCTAAGTGTGCTAAGACGCTATCAAGTTCAGCCTTGCGACTGTCATCTTTGGCTAAAACCCATGGTTCTGTTTCGTCGATATATTTATTAGCACGACTGATTAATTGCCAGATTGTATCAAGCGCATCTGAGAATTTCAATTGATCCATTAAAGTTGAATATTGGGCAATTGTTTGCGTTGCCGTTGCTTGTAAGTCAGCATCAAAAGCTGTGACGTCAGCTTGATAACTTGGCACGTGACCATCATCGTATTTGTTGATCATTGCGACTGTCCGGTTTAAGAGGTTCCCTAAATCATTGGCTAGGTCGTAATTGATCCGGCTGACGAAATCTTCTGGTGTGAAGACGCCATCGTTACCAAATGGAATGGCACGCATTAAGTAATAACGAAGCGCATCTAAGCCGTAACGTTCAACTAACATTTCAGGGTAAACAACGTTCCCCTTAGATTTAGACATCTTACCGTCTTTCATCAATAACCAACCGTGACCAAAGATTTGTTTTGGTAATGGCAAATCAAGGGCCATCAAGAAGATTGGCCAGTAAATCGCATGGAAACGCACGATTTCTTTACCCACCAAGTGAACATCAGCTGGCCAGTATTTGTTGAATAATTGATCGTCATCTGAACCATAACCAAGGGCTGTGATGTAGTTTGATAAAGCATCTAACCAAACGTAAACAACGTGTTTGGGATTACCTGTGACATGAATTCCCCAATCAAATGAGATCCGTGAAACTGATAAGTCTTCCAAACCAGGTTTGATGAAGTTGTTGATCATTTCGTTTTTACGTGATGATGGTTCGATAAAATCAGCGTGTTCTTCATAGTATGCTAATAAACGATCGGCATACTTGCTCATCTTGAACTTATAAGTTTCTTCGGCAACGCGTTGGACTTCGTGACCTGAAGGGGCCTTACCACCGATGACCTTACCGTTTTCGTCTTTATAGACTTCCGTTAATTGTGATTCCGTGAAGTATTCTTCATCAGAAACAGAATACCAACCTTCGTATTGGCCAAGATAGATATCACCTTGTTCAACTAACCGATCAAAAATCTTTTGAACGGCTTTCACATGGTAATCGTCTGTTGTGCGGATAAATTTATCGTTTGAAATTTCAAGCGTCTTCCATAATGCTTGAATTTCTTCAGCCATCCCGTCCACGTAAGCTTGTGGGGCTAGATTTTTTTCAGCTGCTTTTTGTTCGAGTTTCAAACCATGTTCGTCAGTCCCTGTTAAGAAGAAGACATCAAAACCCATCAAGCGTTTGTAACGTGCAATCACGTCCGCTGCGATGGTCGTGTATGAGTTCCCGATTGTTAATTTACCAGAAGGATAATAGATGGGGGTTGTTACGTAAAAAGTTGGTTTCTTGTCTGCCATTTGATTCGCTCCTTAATTAAAAAAACGAGAATAAAAAGTTATTCTCGACCTTTTTTAATAATCCATATAAGTACTCAAAGTATAGCATAAAATCAAGCCCGCGACAAAAAGTGTTCTGCTTTTAAAGCACTAAAATAACGACGTTTGTTCCGGGCCTTTAGGTGCTAAATTTTCAAACGTAATCCCTAATATTTGTTGTAAGGATAAGGCGTTATCAGCGGCATCCCCACCGGAATTATTATTGAAGATAATAGCGATTTTCTTAGCCTGCTTGGTTAGCTGTTGAACCGTTGCGGCAAACTGCTGCAATTCATCTGCGTTATAGCGATAAAGGGTCCGTTGTTTGCGCCACATTGCGCCAGGATTCTGCCAACCGGCCATATTGCGTCCATGCAACCGGAGCATCGCAAAATCTGGATTCGTCACAACCGGTTCAAACGGGACACTATTGGTGGGCGTCTGCGCTTCGTCAGCAATTACATGTGTCATGTTTAACTGTTTTAAAAAAGCAAACATATTCTTCTTGTAAGCTTCATCGTACCAAGTGCCATTACGGAACTCGACCGCAATCGGCACATCGGGCAACCACGTGCGAATGCGTCTCAAATACTGCACATTTTCCTGATTCAATTGAAAAAACGGCGGGAACTGAAATAGGACCGCCGTTAATTGCCCCGCATCTAAGAGCGGTTGAATCGATTGTTTGTAACGAACAAACAATTCCTTTTCCGTACTAGTGAAGTCCGTGTAATCTTCCTGTTTGGTCATCGCCTTATGAGCTTTGACGATAAATTGAAATTGGTGCGGCACTTGCTGCAGCCACTTAGCGCTAACGGTTGGTGCTTGTAGCGCATAATAAAAACTATCGACCTCGACAATTGGTAAGAATTGCGCGTAATCGTTCAACGTCAACTGCTTTTTCTCCGGCATTAGGGACTGGTGCTCACTCCAAGTCGTTAAACCGATCGTGATCATTTAACCACCACCTAATAGCGTTTAAATTGTTGTACAAGTTGTTTTTCTTGTTCCGTCAAATCTTTTAAAGTCTCGATTAACTGTTGACCGACCTGCTTATAGTTAGTTTGAATTCGCGTTAAGCAAAATTCAATCACTAATAAAAGGACCATCAATTCAATCGCTCGGCCTTCTGTAAAGTTAACGCCCAATAAGTTCACTTGGCTGTCGGCCGTAAAGACTTTAATAATAATATAGAGTGAAAATAACTCTTCAATGACCCTAAAGATTCTGAGGCCTTGTAATTTACGTTTCAATACTTGGAGCACCATCAAAGTTTGTTCTTTCGTCATCATTTAATTCCCCTCCTCAATCGGAAATGCTTCATAGGCAATTAATTGTTCCCCGTGAAAATCGGTGTAGTAACGTTTAACATTTTTGGCGAGCACTTCTGGTAAAATCACTTTCAAATCGGCAACAATACCGTAGTTCTCTTCAGATAAAACCCATTGCTCATCGAATAGTTGTAAGATGCCTTCGCGCGTGCCAACCGGATAGAGCGGTAACTGCACCGATTCCTTAATCTCCGCCAAAAAGACATCAATCCCGGCGATAAACTCACCGTCAATATGCCAGTCCAACCACCCCGTATTATACAAGGTATATTGATTCTGATTGAGACCCGTCTCTTCAAAAATCTCGCGTCGCATACCCATTTCGGCAGTTTCGTCACCCTCGTTCTTGCCGCCAATCCCATTCCAAAGGCCAGCATAGGGCTTTTTAAGTCGGTTTAATAATAGTAATGTACCGCGGTAACGAATCACGGCTAAATTATAGCGTCGTTTAGTCACTGGTTAACATCCTCGTCTTTTTATAATTACCTATATTCTAGCATACTTACCCACTAAAAAATGACGTCAGGTTCCCCTAAACGTCATTTTGGCATTAGGCTTCTGCTTGTTCTTTAAGAGCCTTCATTTTTTTAACTTGATACTGCTTAGCGATTAAAATCATCGTTTGATATAAATCAACAATGTACGGTTCAAACTTCGGTTCTTCAACCGCAGCCAATCGTTGGTCCATTACCGCTTTTTCGCGTTGAATGTTGGTCAAACCGATTTGATTGTCAAATTTGATTTGGGCAATTTCATCAACCACTGCCATCCGTTGTTCAAATAGGGCAGCAAGTTGTTGATCAAGCGCATCAATTTTTTGATATTGTTCTTCTAACATCTTCATTCTCCTCAATTAACGTAGTGAATAAGGCATTTCAATTTCATTTAAGAAATCACGGACTGATAAATCATATAAGCGTTGGAAATATTCGGGTGTTGCTTCTTTATCAGAAACACTCAAGACAAACGCATTTTGTTGATCACTCTTACCAATGCCAACATAGGCCATTTGTTGCGTTTTATTAGCTAACAAGTGGTCTGAATGAAGAATATCATAAACTTGGCGCACATCTAAACGCAATTGGCGTTCGCTCAAAACCGGTGTTAGCGTCAATAATTGTTGTAAGTTAGTGGCCGCAAAACCAAGCGTCTCTAACACGCGGTCAAATGCAACCCACAAGTTAATCACAGCTCGGCGTAATGTGAACGGTGAATCGATTGTTTTCCGTTGTAAAACTTGGTATAAAATTTGGGCTTGTGGATAAGCCACTGGATAATCAGTTGTCCACTGGTTATCCAACTGTTGATTACCGCCATCGAAAAAGACAAGTGCATCCAATAGCGTTAAGACGCGGTAAATCACCCATTGATTTTCTGGATCATCTTTTTCAGGTGTCATATTATCGCGGAAACCTTCTAGATAGGCTTGTTTGGTTTCGGTATCGACAAAACCATGGGCCACTTGTTCTTGTTGAATAATCGTATGCACTGCCGCGTTGTACAATGTCATCCCAGTGGCCATTAATTGTTCATCTAACTGGGCATTTTCAGTCGTCACATCTTCCAACACTTGTGGAAAACCGGTCGATAACAATAATAAATGGAGCAATTCGTGTGATAGTGAATAATCCACAGCTGTCGCATCTGTTAATAAGATTGCCAAACTGCCATCGTCATTCATCACGCGTTGTGCCTGGTCGTGTTTTAACATCCCAGAAGCTTCTTGTGCAACCCGAATCTTAATCGGTTGTGGATAATTAGCCTGTACTTGTGCAACTAAACTTTGAATCTCTGGTGAAAAGTCATTTTCTGTCATGATTACGCTCCCTTAACAACATCTATTCTTATCATAATAAGCTAAATCACGCTAAATTACCAACGGTTCAAACCAGATTAAAGCGCTTTAATTTGGTATACTGTAGGTAACCAAACTAAAAGGATGTGTTGACCATGACAGAACCAGAACACCGCAAAGTGATTTTATATCTCGCGCAAAGTTTAGACGGCTTTATTGCTGAAAAAGATGGCAGTACCGCTTGGCTATCCGCACTTAATTCATCAGAATCCGATGCCGCTATTCAAAGCTTTTACCAAGGTGTCGATACCATTATTATGGGCCGTAAAACTTATGAACAATGTATCAAACTGGCTGGGACCTATCCTTATCAGGAAAAACAAAGTTATGTTTTTTCTAAAACACTCCACGATACCGCCGACCGCACCAATGTGGTCACCGGTAATGTGCCAGAATTCGTCCGCCAATTAAAAGCACAAGATGGTGGCAATATTTGGTTAGTTGGTGGCGCTGAAACGTTCACAATGCTCTTAAAAGCACAACTAGTGGATGAACTAATCATCACTATCGCTCCCGTTTTACTAGGCGACGGTATTTCCCTCATCAGCACCCACTTAACGGACATGCCATTAGAATTAAGTAAAACCCGCCAACTAGGCCAATTCGTAGAACTAACCTATAAAATTAATTATTAAAACGAAGTGCGTTCAAAGTAGACACATGCTGAGGATTAGCTTAGTCTATCAAATAAGTGACCCTGTCACTTATTTGATAGACGGTGCTAAACGCAAGCATGTACATTGAAAAGCACGTTACAATCTGAGTGCGTTCAATGCGGTTATGTTCTGAGCATTAGCATAGATAGGCGAATGACCGATGCAATCGGTTGTTTGACTAGCGGTGCTAAGCACAGGAACATGCATTGAAAAGCACGTTATAAATCTAAGTGCGTTCAAAGGTGGTCAACCTTCGAGCACTAGCTTAACAAGACGGATAATTGCTGAAAGTAATTATTTGGCTTGTGGTTGCTAGGCACAGAAGGTTACCTTTGAAAAGCACGTTACAATCTGAGTGCGTTCAAGTACTAACTTAACCGCCATACGTCCAAGACAATTTGTCTTGGGCGTTTTTTATTTGGCCACTCTCCTCATGTTAATCAGTGTCATTGACAATTACCAAATTGAGAGAACCCAATGTTTTCAATTCCATTACAGAACGTTTACTGAAAACGAGCTGGAGATTTACAAAGTTTCCCTATACTGAATTTGTACTTCAATATTGCAACGACATAAGGAGGCTTTTTCACATGACGGATATTCAATGCGTCATTTTTGATTGGGCAGGGACTATAATCGATTTTGGCAGTTTAGATCCAGTATTAGCATTTCAAAGTGCGTTTAACGCTGCCGGCATCCAAATCGATACCGACAGAATTAGACAGGATATGGGCATCGAAAAACATGAACACATTGCCAAACTCGCTAAAATGCCAGAGGTACAACGTGCTTGGTTTGCAAAATACAAACGCGGGATAACCGATGCCGATCAATTGCAACTCTTTAACTATTTTGAACAATTCTTGCTCAATCGCTTGAGTACAGAAACAACACTGACCCCTGCAGTTCTTCAAGTCCAAACTTATTTAAAAGCACATCATATCCACATCGCGACAACGACCGGCTACACCAAAGCAATGCTCGCAATCGCCGCTAAGCAAGCAGGACTACTTGGTTATCATCCCGAACTGATGGTTTCAAAAGAAGACGTCGCTGCTGGTCGGCCAGCACCCGATATGATTAACCACATCATGACTGCGTTCAATATCACCGACCCGCAAACAGTCGTTAAAGTCGGTGACACCGTTATTGATATGCAAGAAGGCAAAAATGCCGGCGTCTTAACCGTTGGCCTTATCGAAAGTAGTAGCCTCCTCGGATTAAACAAAGCGGAACTCATTGATCTCCCTCAAAAAATACGGCTTGCTAAATTTGCAGAAATTACTAAAACCCTTAAGGAAGCTGGCGCTGACTATGTCATTCATAATCTCAGCGAACTACCGGCCATTCTTGCAAAATACCAAACACCACAAAAGGAGCACGCCTAATCATGAACCAACCGTATTTACTTTTAACCCCTGGCCCCCTCAGCACATCAGCCGCTGTCAAAGAAGCTATGCAAGTCGACCTTAGCACCTGGGATCAAGACTACCTCGCCATCACCGAAGATATCCGTCAACAATTGGTTGCACTCGCCCAAGCCAAGTTAGACACCTACACCGCCGTCTTATTACAAGGCAGTGGCAGCTACGGCGTCGAAGCGGTGCTTAACACGGTGTGATTGCCATCAACGGGGCTTATGGTAAACGAATGGCCGATGAAATAAGCTATAAAAAAAGAACCCCACAAATGTGGAGTTCTTTTAGAAATAAAGGAAATTATTTCAAGTTAACGACAGCGCCAACTTCTTCTAATTTAGCTTTCATTTCTTCTGCTTCGTCTTTAGAAACGTCTTCTTTAAGAGCTGAAGGAGCGTTATCAACTAAGCCCTTAGCATCTTTCAAGCCTAAGCCTGTGATTTCACGAACGGCTTTGATAACTTTAACCTTTTCTTGGCCGATTTCTGATAATTCAACAGTAAAGCTGTCTTTTTCAGCTGCTGCGTCTGCGCCAGCTGCACCTGCTGCTGCTACTGGAGCTGCTGCAGAAACACCGAATTCTTCTTCGATTGCTTTAACTAAGTCGTTTAATTCTAAGATTGATGATTCTTTTAATTGATCAACAATTGCATTTACGTCTAATGCCATTTTTGTTTCCTCCATTTTATGGGTAATATTTTTTTGATAACACTTTTAACTACACAATTTTAAATTATGCAGCTGGTTCGTCTTTACTGTCGGCAACTGCTTTAACAGCATATGCGACATTGCGGACTGGTGCTTGTAATACAGAAAGTAACATTGATAATAAACCGTCGCGACTTGGTAATGTAGCCAAGGCGTTGATTTCATCAAGTGTTGCCACTTTACCTTCGATCATACCACCTTTGATTTCAAGTGCATCAGCACTCTTAGCAAAGTTAGCGATGATCTTAGCTGGTGCAACAACATCTTCGTTAGAAAATGCAACTGCAGTAGGGCCAGAGAATGTTTCATCTAAACCTTCGTAACCAGCTTTGTCTGCTGCACGACGCAAGTAAGTGTTTTTAACAACTTCCATTTGTACGCCAGCTTCACGTAATTGTTTACGTAATTCAGTAACTTGTTCTACTGTTAAGCCACGGTAATCCATAACTACGATAGAAACAGCGTTATTAAATTTTTCAACAACTGTGTCAACAATTTGTGCTTTTTTTGCAATGATTGTTTCGCTCAATTGATTCACCTCCATTAGATTTGTAAAACTTGTGGTCAAGAGTCTCTTATAAAATAAAAAACTCCATGTCCACCAAGACATAGAGAGGGATTTCAACGTATCTTCCTCGGCAGGATATTAAGCCTATTGGCACCTGAGTCTTCGGTAGCATAAATAACCAACTACAAATATAGCATGTAAAAAGCATGCCGTCAATGCTAATTTAACTATAAATATTTATTATAGCAGCATTACCTTATGCTTATTTTATTTTTCTGAAAATAGCGTATAAAATATAGTTATTCAAGAAAATTAAGATAGTAGAGGTGTTTCTTTTTGAACAATATTTTAGTTATCAATGCTGGTAGTTCATCCCTAAAGTGGCAACTATTTCAACAAACCGATTTAAGCTTAGTGGCTAGCGGTTTGATGGAACGGATGAATACCCCCGAAGCGCGCTTTACTTTTAAATTTAACGGCCAAAAAGAACAGGTCGCAATCGCTAATCTAACCTATGAAGATGGCGTTATTCGTTTATTGAAACAATTACAAGACAATGCCATTATCGACTCGCCTAGCGACATTGTCGCAGTTGGTCACCGAGTGGTTGCCGGCGCAACAACGTTTGAAAAATCAACGTTAATCACCGCTGATAATTTGGCAACCCTCAAGGCACTCGATAAATACGCACCATTACACAATCCTGTTCAAGTGGATTGCATTGAAACCTTAACGCATATCTTACCAAATTCAGTGCCCGAAGTCGCTGTCTTCGATAGTCAATTCTATCTAGATATGCCAGATGCAACCAGTTTTTATGGACTTCCTTATGAAGATAGCCAAAAATACCAAATCCGTAAATACGGCGAACACGGTATTAGTCACGGCTATATCTTACAAGAAACAGCTGACTTTTTAAACCAACCAGTCGCAGATTTAAAATTGATCACCCTACATCTTGGTGGTGGTTCTTCAATCACAGCTAGCCAAAATGGCAAACCAGTCGATACATCAATGGGCTTCACCCCACTTGAAGGTCTTCCAATGGGCACTCGTGCTGGTTCGTTAGATGCTGCTATTGTTCCCTTCTTAATGAATGAATTAAATAAGAGTGCCGACGAAATCATCACGCTCTTAAATACAGAATCAGGAATTCTCGGCGTTTCAGGTATTTCTGCTGATATGCGTGATATCCAATCATCATTGGCGACTAATCCTCGTGCCGAATTAGCTTATGATATGTTCATCACTTCTGCTGCTAAATTTATCGGTAGCTACTACGTTGAACTTGGCGGTGCCAATGTCATTACTTTCACAGCCGGAATTGGTGAAAATGATGCTAAAATGCGCGCTGATGTCTGCGACCGCTTAGCCGTTTTAGGCGTTAAGATTGATCCAGAACGGAATGAACAAGGCCATGGTGCGCGTCAAATTAGTACCGACGATTCAGCTATCAAGGTCTTGATGATTCCTACTAATGAAGAATTAGCGATTGCCAAACAAGTTCAAGCACTCGTTTAAATTTAATCGATAAGCATTTAAGGTTTTACACCTTAAATGCTTATTTTTGTACCTAAATAATTCGCTTTTGTATTAATAAACGAACTTTAATTGTATTATTTTTATGATTTTTCGTATTTAGTCTTAAAAAATAAGACCTTTTGGTGTACAATAAGGCAATAGTTCTTATTTCAAATAAATTAAGAGGTGCATTATGGACAAGAGAGTTGATTCTATATCAGAAACACGAACGAATTGGGTAGAACGTCAATTCAAAATTAAGGAAAGTGGTTCAACCCTTAAGACTGAAATCATCGCCGGGATTACAACTTTCATCGCGATGTCATACATCCTATTCGTAAACCCTACAATTTTAGGAGATGCTGGTTTAGATAAAGGCGCCGTCTTTGTCGCCACAGCACTTACCGGTATCGTCGGTTGTTTAGCAATGGCCCTCATTGCCAACTACCCAATCGCAGTTGCCCCCGGACTTGGTAGTAACGCCTTTTTCGCCTACTCTGTTGTTTTAGGCATGGGCATTCCTTGGCAGACAGCTTTAGCCGGTGTTTTTGTTGCTTCCTTACTCTTCATGCTTGTCACTGTTTTAAAAGTTCGTGAAGTGGTGATTAATGCCATTCCCGCCAATCTCAAATCTGCGATGGCTGTTGGTATTGGGTTATTCATCGCTTTTACCGGTTTAAAACAAGGCGGTCTAGTGGTTGCCAGCGCCAAATCTTTCGTTACCATCACTAACTGGTCTAATCCGCATGTTTGGTTAACCGTCTTCGGTCTGATCTTAACAGTCGCTTTACTCGCTCGTAAAATTCCTGGCGCCCTCTTCATTGGGTTAGCCGCTACTGCCATCATGGGTGTCGTTACCGGTTTAATCGCAATGCCAACCGGTGTTGTTTCTTCAATTCCTAGCCTCGCACCAACTTTCGGTGTGTCTCTCATTCATCTTAAGGATGTTTTCTCAGTTCAAATGGCGGTCGTTGTTCTCGTCTTTTTCTTCAGCGTGTTCTTCGACACAACTGGGACCGTGATCGGTTTAGCCCAACAAGCCGGCTTCATCAAAGATAACAAAATGCCTAAAGAAGTCGGTAAAGCCCTCTTCGCAGATTCAACCTCAATGATTGCCGGTTCCGTCTTTGGCTCAACGCCAACTGCTTGTTATATTGAATCTTCAACCGGGATCGCCGTTGGTGGCCGTACCGGTTTTACCGCAGTCGTTGTCGCCATCATGTTCGCTCTTAGTTTATTCTTTTCACCTTTATTAGCAGTTGTAACATCTGAAGTAACTGCTCCCATTTTAATTATCGTTGGCTCCTTCATGATTAAATCAATCGCCAACATTGATTGGTCTGAATTTGAAACAGCATTCCCTGCTTTTATGATCATCCTTTGTGTCCCATTAACCTACAATATCTCATACGGCTTGGCTTTTGGTTTAATCTCATACCCCATCACAATGATTGCGGCTGGTAAGGGTAAAAAAGTGCATCCGATTATGTACGTTGCTGCCCTCTTATTCTTAGTCTTACTCTTTACAATGCACGAATTACCCGGTAAATAAAAAGGAGTTTTTAATATGGATAAATCAACTTTAAAGCAACTCATCGATCAAGCTGCCGGTCGCAAACCAGCCGACACAATCATCAAAAATGCTAAAATTGTCGATGTCTATAACGCCCGGATCATCGAAGGCACTCTCGCTATCGCCGATGGCCGTTTTCTGGGAATTGACGCAGCTTATACAGCCGACAATGTTATTGACGCACACGGTCAATACGTCGTACCCGGTTTGATTGATCCTCATATTCACATCGAATCAGCTAACGTATCACCCGCCGTTTTCGGCTCACTCGTGACACCGCATGGGACGACCACCATTCTCGCCGATCCCCACGAAATCGTCAACGTCGCCGGTATGCGCGGTCTTGAATACATGGTTGCTTCTGCCAAAAATACAGCACTCGACATCAAGTATACGATGCCGTCCTGTGTGCCTGCTGCAAATCCAACCCTCGAAACATCTGGTGCTGTCATTACCGCAGATGAGATTAAACAATCTTACGACCAAGGACTAACTTATGGCCTTGCCGAATTCATGAATTATCCCGGCGTCGTCAATGCCGACGATGGCGTTTTAGATGAATTATTAGTTTCACTTAACGCACATAAAATGATTGATGGCCATTCACCCGCATTACACGGTCAAGGTCTCAATGCTTATGCAGCCGCAGGAGTTCACAACGATCACGAATGCACACAAGTTGATGAAATGCTCGATCGTATCAGTCGTGGTATGTACGTTTACCTCCGTTACGGGACAGTTTCTAAGAATATGCCAACGCTTTTAAAAGGCGTTACGCCTCAAAACGCACGCTTCTGTTGCCTCTGTGGTGACGATTTACAATCTGTTACCCTTCGCGAAACTGGCCACTTGGACGAAAGCATTCGTGTCGCCGTTCAAAACGGAATTGATCCGCTAACCGCCATTCAGATGGCCACCATCAACACAGCTCAATGTACCGGCCTCAGCGATCGTGGTGGTATTGCGCCTGGTCTCAAAGCTGATTTCTTATTGGTCGACGACCTCGAACACTTCAGCGTTAACCAAACCTTTATTGATGGTCAAAAGATTGCTGCAAACGGCGCTTACTTATTAACAACTGATGATTCCGTCGCCGGCTTTTATGATCTTCTAGAAACCGTTCATCTCGACAATTTTTCAGCTGATCAATTAAATCTCAATCTCATCAGCGACAAAGCCCACGTGATTGGCTTACAAAGCATTAGTCGCACTCAAAACCTTGTCTTGCCTGTTACACACGATGCAGATGGTGATTTTCACTACAATCCTAGCGAAGATATCGTTAAAGTTGCCGTGATTGAACGACATCATTTAACCGGCAATGTCGGGGTTGGCCTTTTAAGCGGCTTTGGCCTTCAAAATGGCGCGATTGCTACCAGCATCGGCCATGACAGCCATAACTTAGTCGTTGTCGGCACTAACGACGCGGATATGGTCATGGCCATCGATGCGCTCAAAGCTTGCCAAGGTGGCGGTGTTGCCGTTCAAAATAGTCAGGTAATCGCAACCCTTCCATTTGTAATTGGTGGTTTAATGAGTACTGAATCAATTGATTCACTCATCGCCCATCAAAAAGCATTTAATACCATTTGTCATGAACAACTCAACGTCACTGCCCAATTTGATCCGATTATGAAACTCGGCGCAATGCCACTCGATGTGATTCCAAACTTACGAATTACTGATAAAGGCTTAGTCGATGTGACTAAATTTGAAATTATTGATATCAATGCCTAATCAACGGCACAAAAAAAGCGTTCATCCGAAAGGATGAGCGCTTTTTGCATTACCAACTTAGAAGCTAGCAATATCAACTTTGACACCAGGGCCAAATGTTGAGCTAACTGATAAACTTGTAATGTATTGACCTTTAGCTGAAGCAGGACGAGCTTTGATGATCACGTCTTGCATAGCTTTAAAGTTTTCTACTAATTTAGCAGCATCGAATGATACCTTACCGATTGGTGCGTGAACGATACCAGCTTTATCAACACGGTATGCTACTTGACCAGCTTTAATGTCGTTAACTGCTTTAGTAACGTCCATTGTAACTGTACCAGTCTTAGGATTAGGCATTAAGCCTTTAGGTCCCAAGACACGGCCTAAACGACCTACTTGAGCCATCATTGGTGGTGTAGCAACGGCAACGTCAAAGTCTAACCAGCCGCCTTGGATCTTTTCAACTAAATCTTCTGCACCGACTACGTCAGCACCAGCAGCTTCAGCTTGTTTTGCTTGTTCGCCTTGAGCGAAAACAATAACGCGTTGTGTCTTACCTGTACCATTTGGTAGTACGACAGCACCACGAATTTGTTGATCAGCTTGTTTAGGATCAACGTTTAAACGATATGCAACTTCAAGAGATGCATCGAATTTTGCAAAATCAACTTTCTTTACTAAGTCGATTGCTTCTTCAACAGTGTATGCTTTAGCAGCATCCACTTGTTTTGCAGCTTCTAAATAATTTTTACCTTTTTTAGCCATTAGGGTTTTCCTCCTTGCAATTGTGGTGAACGGTTTTTGACCTCCCACTTGATTTTTCAACTTTCATTGAAAATCCGACTGAAAGTGTCAAGCATGAATTAACCTTCGACAGTGAATCCCATGCTTCTTGCAGTACCTTCAACCATGCGCATAGCAGCTTCAACGTCTGCAGCGTTTAGGTCTTGCATTTTAGTTTCAGCGATTTCTTGCACTTGAGCTTTAGTTACAGTTGCAACCTTCTTAGTGTTTGGTTCGCCAGAACCTTTTTGAACACCTGCAGCTTTCTTTAAAAGAACTGCTGCTGGTGGTGTCTTTGTAACGAAATCGAATGACCGATCCTCGTATACAGTAATGACAACAGGAATCAATAAACCAGCTTGGTCAGCTGTACGTGCATTGAAATCCTTTGTAAAGCCCATGATGTTGATACCAGCTTGACCTAAAGCTGGACCTACTGGTGGTGCTGGAGTTGCTTTACCTGCAGGAATTTGAAGTTTTACGATGTTTGCTACTTTTTTAGCCACGAAACATACCTCCTTAAGTCCGTGATGTGGTTAAGATGGCCATTATATTTGGTCTCCCACTAGTGTATGAAAACATACTCTCATAATATACCAATCAATTCTGAAAAATGCAAGCTCTTTTAAAATTAGTCTTGCCACAAAAAATCACTAATTGCCTGATCGACTAACCGATTTTCGTGCAACATGCTGTGAGCCCCACCGGCACCTCTGACGAGCATTTCTTGATACCGGTCGATTCGCCCCCGCAATAAACTACGCAGCGCAAAACTGCTATCAACGGCCACTGAGCCGTCGTGACGGCTAGTGCCCAACAATTCGCCAGCGACATTCAAAATACTAATTGCCGTTGGAAAATGCGCTACTCGTTTGGCCAAATAATTATAATTGGCCGTTTTTTTGCGTGGTCCCCGTTGCGTTAATTCGCTCCAAAAGACCGTTGCAGTATCCGGCCCAATCGACGGATCATTAACCGGTGCTGCTAGTAATACGACTGCTTTAACTGGCACGGCAGTCGGCTTTAATAAGTAACGTAATACTGTGATGGCCCCCATCGAGTGTCCCACCAAATTAATCGTGGTTACGTCGTAATCTTTTTTCAAGATAGCCACAATTTGGCTGAGCCAGCGAACTTGATCCTGCACATCAGCGTGATTATTTTGAAATAGGACTTGGATCGTCGGATTACTGGCCGTCAATTCTTGTGGGCCTTTAAACGTTAAGGTCCCGTCGGCAGCAACTTTGATAACTAACGCTTTTTTGGCGACCCCCGTTTTTTGCAGACGCATCAATAAATGCCCCATAGAATACCGATTACCCCGATAACCGTGGATAAACAACGTCGGTGCTGTTTCATAATGCGTTAGTCGTGGACACCAGTGATGCTGTACGTGAGCTAATTTATAATAATCGAGCCCAATTAAACTCACTGCTGCCACAACTAAAATAACAATGACTGCTAATAACTGATTAATAATCTGCCACATATTCATCACATCATTCTGTCTAAAATAAGAAGTGCGTTTGAAACGCTTTGACTTTGAGCATTAGCACAGAAGTCAGTTTCAAAAAGCACGTTTCCACTATTAATATTCGACTATCAAATAAGGGACCGCAACAAAAATTACTTTTGTCACGGTCCCTCGATTATTACTTAAACGTGCTTTTACCAGTAGCTTTCTGTGCTTTGCTACACTTATCAAACCGGCGATTGCATCGCCAATTCGCCAAGTTGGCAAATGCTCAAAAGCTAACCACTGGTAATGCACTCTTAATTAAACGTGTTCTATAAGCCATATCCTTGCGGCTAACGCCGAATGCCAAACGATTGCTTGCAGCAATCATTCGCCACTCTCTGTTAGTCCTCAGGATATACCCGGCTTATGGCGCACTCTAAACTAATTCGTCTACTTGATCGTAGTCTAATTCTGTTGCCGTTTCACGGCCGAACATATCGATATTAACTTTTAACTTCATCTTTTCGTCGTCAACTTCTGTAATTTGACCAACTAAACCAGAGAAAGCACCATCAACGATTTTAACAGATTCGCCCACTTTGAATTCAACATCCAAATGACGTGTGCTCATGCCTAATTGACGTAAAATTTGGCTAATTTCATCGTCCAATAATGGGGCTGGTTTACTACCGGCACCGTGAGAACCAACAAAGCCAGTTACACCAGGTGTATTCCGAACAACGAACCAAGCTTCGTCTGACATCACCATTTCAACCAAAACATAGCCAGGGAAAGTTTTCTTCATATCAACTTTATCCTTACCGTTTTTGATTTCATGTTCTTCTTCTTCAGGTACAACAACGCGGAAGACGTTGTTTTCCATTCCCATTGATTGGGCACGAGATTCTAAGTTCGCCTTAACTTTGTTTTCGTAGCCTGAATAAGTGTGTAATACGTACCAGCTTTTTTCGAGTGATTCAACCATGTTTGTTCTCCTTTAAATACCAAAATAAAAAAACTCCGACCACGCGAAGTTTTCTGCTTGCCACAAGTATAGCAAAACCAGCTTCATTAAGCTAGTTTTAAAAAATAAATAGTTCAAGAAGTTTGAGAATTGCTAAGTCAACGACGCCAAAGAAAATTGCGTATAAAACTGATGTCATCACAACAGTTGATGTATCCTTACGCGTTTGTTTGGCATTAGGCCAAGTAACAATTTTCATTTCTTCAACAACGCTTTTTAAAAACTTAATCATCTTCATCCTCCTATGTTAACGTGTTTCTTTATGTTGTGCGTATTGTCCGCAATGTTTACAATATTTGTTTAACTCTAGACGTTCTGTCCGATTCTTGTTTTCAGCAACGTAATAGTTACGTGAACCACAGACAGTACAGGCTAAGGCGACTTTCTTAACACCCATGACTAAAAGCCCCTCTCTAAGTGATGTTTATCCCATTCACTTTATCATGTGCAGGCGAACCTGTCAATCTTAGAATCCATCAACAAAAGCGGTGAACCCGTTTAGTCCGGTCCCACCGCTTTTGGTTAACGATTCTCTTGATAATACCGTTTTAACTTAGTCTGGCACCTTGATTGGCCTCGTTTCAACTGGTCAATCGTACAATCGAGTTGGCAACAAGCTTCATCAATTGAAAGCTGCCCGGTCAGCACCCGAAACGACACTAATTCAAAAGGCGACAGCGTTTCAAGATAACATCTCAATTCAAACTGCGATTGATAGTAAGTCATCGTATCTTCTGAAATCGCGTCGTGTTCCGGCCGCTCCGCAATCAATACTGCCTGACGATCACCTCGCCGTTTTTGTGCGAGTTCTCGTCGTAGTAAATTTAAAATGTGGTTTTTAAACCGTAATTTATAGAAACTCCCAAAACTTTTGCCTTTTTGACAATCGTAACATTGGCAAGTTTCGTAACAAACAATCCGGGCTTCTTGTAACCAATCGTCTTCATCGAATAACCGGATATAATATGGCGCCACGGTGTGATACACCATCGGCAAATACGCCTTGAATAATACATCTAGTGCTTGTGAATCATTCTGAGCCACTGCTGCAATCAGCAGTTCGTCGCGCTTTGTTTGTTCCATTGACCGAAACTCCCTTCACGCAACAACCATACTGTTATTTTAGCAAGAGTTTGCCCAATCTGTAAGCGAACGCCTGTTTAATCAGTCTTTTCGTCACTCAATTGGTCGCGCATCTGCGCTAAACGTTCTAATTGATCGTCATTCCACGGCCGATTACGTTGCATCACCTTACTGTGATAACGTTTAGCGTCATGGTCAATCTCGCGGTGCGTCCGCTTAATCTCGCGATAGAAATCATGCGAAGATACCCGCAAAGCCCCCCGCGAAAAGATTGTCCATTGTTCAGCTTGATCGCTTGAAACGACGGTGACCTGATTAATTGGTGACATCAATTTACCAGCTAAGGCTTCAATATAACTATCAGCGGTTTCATCTTCTTCAGTAAAAACGACCTCAAGATTATATTGCTCATAGCTTTGTTTAATCCCTGGCACATACATCGCATCAAAGACGAGGATAATTTCGATTTCGCGAAACTTCCGGTACTCCGATAATGTTTGCAATAAACTATCACGCGCATCTGCCAAGTGATCATTTTGCTTTAACTTATTTAATTCAGGCCAATTACCAATAATATTATAACCATCTGCAATTAAAATCTGCTTTTTCATAAGCTATACCAAAGGTTGACGGCTATTATAAGCCTGATACATGAGAACCCCCGCAGCAACACTGGCATTTAAACTTTGCACGTGACCCACCATTGGGATTGTCAAAGTTTGATCAACTTCTTTTTTAACGATTGGTGAAAGCCCCTTGCCTTCGTTACCAATGATTAAACCGATTGGGCCCTTAGCATCCCACTTACGATAGTCGGTGCCGGCCATGTCGGTGCCAAAAATCCAGAGACCGCGGTCTTTAAGTTTTTTGATTTCTTGCGTTAAGTTCGTGACGCGCGCAACTGGAATATGTTCGATCGCACCCGTTGACGTTTTAGCAACTGTGGATGTTAATCCAACAGCACGGTGTTTTGGAATGATAATTCCGTGTACACCAACTGCATCAGCTGTCCGCATGATTGAACCCAAGTTATGCGGATCTTCCAAGTTATCCAAGATTAAGATAAAAGGTTCTTCTTCTTGCGCTTTGGCCTTAGCAAAAATATCATCAACACTCGCATATTCAAACGGTGCGATTGCTAAGATAATCCCTTGGTGATTTTGACGATCGCTCAATAAGTCCAACTTGTTCTTAGGCACATTTTGGATGATCAATCGTTTTTCTTTCGCTAATTTAACGACATCGTGTACGAAGTCAGCTTTCAAACCATCTTGAAGGAAGATTTTGTTAATCTTCTTGGCGTCGCTCGTCTTCAATGTTTCTAAAGAAGCATGTTTCCCGATGACGAAATCAGTTTGTTCTTCAACCGCTGCTTCTTCTACAGGTGCTGCTGGTTTCTTGTTAGCTGGGCGCCGTGTTGGCTTAGCAGTATTTTTAGCCGTCCGACGACTATTAAATTCATTATTCTTCTGATTATAAGATTGGTTATTATTTTTTCTCATGGGTCCTCCCAGCGTCGACTTGTTGAATACACCAGTGGGCTAATTCAGCGACGCGCTCTTGTTGTTCAGTTAAGTATAGATAGCCAAAAACCGCTTCAAAGCCAGTTGAGGTCCGATAAGTCGAAACACTCGTATTCTTGGCTTTCGTATAACTTTTGGCATTTCTACCGCGTTTAAAAATATTCATTTCTTCTTCTGCTAAATAGTTATCATCGATCATCAAACCAATCAAAGCAGCTTGCGCTTTAGCAGACACATAGTGTGTTGCGACTTGTTGCAAGCGAGTAGGTTTGGTTAAGCCGAGTTCTAATAAATGGGCCCGCACGTAAACTTCATAGGCTGAATCCCCCATGTAAGCTAAGGCAATCCCGTTTAGTTGTAAAGCATTTTTCATGCGCGTCTCCATCTCATTCCTTGTGGTGTATCTTCCAAAATAATCCCTTGATCCTTCAATTGGTCCCGAATCGCATCACTCTTGGCGAAATCTTTAGCTGCTCGAGCGGCTTGGCGTTCTTCAATTAAACTTTCAACTTCTGTATCCAATAATTGGTCCGCTTTAAACGCAACACCAAAAATGGCTAATAGTCGCGTTAAACGAGTTGCCAATGACGTTAATGTATCGGCTTGAACCGTTGTCTGTTCCAAATATTGGTTACTTAATTTAGCAAGTTCGTACAATTGGGTTAAGCCGTTTTGAACGTTAAAATCATCGTCCATCGCTGTGACAAAAGCTGTTTCCAATTCAGCTGCCTTATCCATCACAATTTGATCTTCGCCTGGTTCAGCCGTTGCTTGACGGAAAGCCAGGTTATCAAGTGTTGTCTTCAAGCGATCCAAATTAGTTTGGGCTTCTGCCAACAATGATTGGCTGTAGCGAATTGGCCGCCGGTATTGCGTACTACTCATCAAGAAACGCAATGCTTGTGGATTAACTTCTTGAATCAAATCGTGAACCGTCACGAAATTGCCAAGTGACTTACTCATCTTTTGATCGTCATCCCCAACCGTTACAAACCCATTGTGTAACCAGTAGTTCACAAAGGTTTTGCCAGTCTTGGCTTCACTTTGGGCAATTTCATTTTCGTGATGGGGGAATTCCAAATCTTGGCCGCCACCATGAATATCGATCGTATCGCCTAAGTATTTAGTCGACATCACGGAACATTCGATGTGCCAGCCAGGTCGGCCCTTGCCCCAAGGTGATTCCCAAGCAATTTCGTTGCCTTTTTCAGCTTTCCATAAGGCAAAATCGATTGGATCTTCCTTACGCAAGGTTTCTTCAGTAGCTGTATGTTCGCTGGCACCTTGTTCGAGTTGATCAAGATCTTGACCAGCAAGATGACCATAAGCCTTAAACTTACGAGCCCGGTAATAAACATCGCCGTCAACAGCATAAGCATAATCTTTAGCAATCAAATCTTGAATAAACGCTATGATTTCTTCAAGATTATCAGTTGCTCGTGGATTAAGCGTTGCTGGTTCAATATTGAGGGCTTTAGTGTCTTCTTTAAAGGCCGCAATGTAGCGGTCCGCTAATTCAGGCACGGTGATGTTTTCCACGTTAGCCGCTTTAATCATCTTATCGTCAACATCCGTAAAGTTTGAAACGTAATCAACTTGATAACCGCGGTATTCGAGATAGCGGCGAATCGTATCAAACGCAATCGCACTACGCGCATTACCGATATGAATATAGTTATACACAGTTGGCCCACAGACATACATCTTAACGCGGCCTTCTTCAAGGGGTTTAAACGTTTCTTTTTGGCGTGTGAGGGTATTATAAACAGTAAGCATCGAATCTTCCTTTCTTAAACGTGCTTTCATTAACAGCTTTTTCCGCTTAGCTATGTATTGCAAACGACCGACTCTGTCGGTCATTCACAACACTGTGCTAATGCTCAAAAGCTACCCGTTAATGACGCACTCTTCTTTTAAACGTGCTTTTTGGTTGCAACAACTTCCGCTTAATCTAAAATTACAAATAATCCTAAAACCGGGATTATTCGTAATTTTTTATTAATACTCAGTTGCTGACCGCATCCAAGAGCACTCTTCTTTTAAACGTGCTCCTGCAGGCATATTTCTGTGCTTAACCAAATTTACCAAACCGGCGATTACATCGCCAATTCGTCAAATCCAGTTAATGCTCGAAATATAAGCGCCCGCTGTTGCACTCTTCTTTTAAACGTGCCTTTTCAGGCATCTCCCTCCGGTTAACCCTGAATGTCAAACGATTACTTACAGCAATCATTCGCCATTCTGTGTTAATCCTCAGGAGATAACCGCCTGAAAAAGCACTCTTCCAAATAAAAAGCGCCCTTTGTTAATTAACAAAAGACGCCGGTTGAGCGTGGTTCCACTTTTCTTCGCAAAAATGCCTCAAGCAGATAACGGTGTCCCGACTAGTAGCCAAAGTCTACTAGCATCTCCAAGGTGCATTTCGATTAACCCAATTACTTCTTCACAGCGCCCAGAAGCTTTCTGAAAATCCGGCTAATCTACTTCTTCTCTTCATCAATTTATACAATTTAGTTAGTCTCAATAATACCGATTATTGGTGACCGTGTAAAGTCATCTGAATGCTTATTTTTCATTCAAGCCTTTTTGTTGATGCGCTGGTTTGGCGAAAATCATCCGCCCAGCAGCAGTTTGTAAGGCACTTGTCACAATCACATCTAATGGTTTATTAAGATAATGTTGGCCATCTTCAACAACAATCATCGTCCCGTCTTCAAGGTAAGCGACCCCTTGTTGACGTTCGGTTCCGGCTTTGACCACTGTGACAGTCATCGCTTCACCAGGTAAGACAGCTGGTTTCAACGTATTGGCCAATTGATTGATATTAAACACAGGAACGTTTTGGAATTCACAGACTTTATTTAAGTTGTAATCATTTGTGACCACAATTCCGTCTAGCAACTTCGCTAACTTGACTAATTTGCCATCGACTTCCGTTAAATCTTCGAAATCACCATCGTACATTTCGACAGATAAACTTTCGTCCTTTTGTAATTCATTCAAGATATCTAAACCACGACGACCACGCGCCCGTTTTAAGTTGTCTGCAGAATCGGAAATTAATTGTAATTCATGTAATACGAAGTTCGGCACCATCAACGTGCCTTCGATAAAGCCGGTCTTAGCAATTTCCTTAATCCGACCATCAATGATGACACTCGTATCCAAAATCTTGTACTTGCGGAAATTGTCGTCTACTTTGCGTTCCAAGACATCGGCATTACGCTTCTTAGGTTGTAAGAACTTACGCCATTCATCTAAGCGGGTCGTCCCCACCTTGAAGCCTAAGTAACCAAGCGCAATCATCAATAGGATTGGCACAACAGTGTTCAGAACAAAAATCGGCATCCGGTATAACGGAATTGAAACAACATTCGCTAATAACAAGCCAATTAATGAAAAAACACTCCCAAATAATAGGAAACTAGGTGATTGTTTAAACAACGCCTTTTCCAATTGACGCATCGCCCGTAACATCGGATTAGCCAACACCAGGAATAAAAGATAAAAAATAATTGCACCTAACACGGCATTGGTAATGCCATTATTGAGATATGTGACTAACTCTAAATGAACAACTCGCCAGAATTCCGGAAAGGCCGTGATCCCTAAAGCACCCCCTAGAATTACAAAGACAATTCCTAACACTCTTCTTTTAGTTAATGGTTTTTGTTGCATCATAAAACCTCCTCTCGCACCAACTTATGCCTAGTTGAATACTTTTTTTAAAGTTTCTGCAATAGTTGTGACCCCAACGACTTGAATATCAGTTGGTGGATCCCAACCTTGCAAATTATTTTTAGGAACATAAATCCGTTTAAAACCTAACTTCGCCGCTTCGCCAACGCGTTGTTCGATCCGGTTGACCCGCCGAATTTCACCCGTCAAGCCAATTTCACCGACAAAACAATCGGTTGGTGGAATTTCTTTATCGCGATAACTGGAAGCAATTGAAACGGCCATCGCCAAATCAATCGCTGGTTCATCTAACTTAACGCCACCGGTTGCTTTAAGATAAGCATCTTGGTTTGAAAGCATCAAACTCGCCCGCTTTTCTAAAACCGCCATAATCAATGACACCCGATTATGATCTAACCCTGAAGAGGTCCGTTTCGCATTCCCGAACAAGGTTGGGGTAATCAAAGTTTGTAACTCAACCAAGATTGGTCTTGTCCCTTCCATTGAAACCACAACTGCTGAGCCAGTCGCACCGGCTAGTCGTTCTTCAAGGAAAATTTCGGATGGATTAGCGACTTCTTGCAAGCCCGCTTCCCGCATTTCGAAAATCCCGATTTCATTGGTTGAACCAAACCGGTTTTTAACAGATCGTAAAATCCGGTAAGTGTGATGGGTGTCACCTTCAAAGTACAACACGGTATCCACCATATGTTCCAAAATCTTAGGGCCGGCAATCGCCCCTTCCTTCGTCACATGTCCCACCACGAAGATGGTAATTTGATTCGTTTTAGCAATCCGCATCAATTCTGCGGTTACTTGGCGAACTTGCGAAACACTCCCGACTGCGGAAGTCACTTCTGGTTCACTCATCGTTTGAATCGAATCAATCACGACGTATTCCGGTTTGAGCGTTTCAATTTGGTGGCGAATATTGCCCATATCCGTTTCGGGATACAGATACAATTGATCGCCATTAACCCCTAATCGATTCGCCCGCATCTTAATTTGTGAGGCACTTTCTTCACCTGAAACGTATAAAATCTTACCCACTTTTTCAAGTTGCCCTGAAACTTGTAGTAACAAGGTTGATTTTCCAATCCCAGGATCCCCACCGATTAAAATCAGTGAACCCGGCACAACGCCGCCACCTAAAACACGATTCAATTCATTTAATTCCGTTTTAACACGGGGTTCTTTTTGGATATTAACGGTGCTAATTTTTTCAGGTTCAGTGGCGCGCCCTGAAATTGTGAAATTTGATTTTGCCGCTGCGGCTGGTTGTTCACGTTCTTCAACCATTTGGTTCCAAGCACCACAATTCGGACAGCGCCCCAAGAATCTGGGGGAACTATAGCCACAATTCTGGCAGACAAACTGCGTTTTAACTTTAGCCACAAGATTCTCCTTTACTACCCTTATTGTCTACTATTTTAGCACATATCGGCGATCGATTGCCGTTAGCACGGACTAGCGACCAGATGAACCAAAGCCACCGGTCCGTTTAGTTGTCACAGCCACTTCATCATCAGCTACAAGATATGGCATAAAAATACCTTGGCCAATTCGTTCACCCTTACGTAAAATAACATCGCGTGGGCTGAAGTTTAACATTTGAATGAAGATTTCACCTTCGTTGGCATCATTGTCATAATAATCTGAATCAATAATCCCGACACCATTGGGAATCACTAACCCTTTTTTCAAGGGATTGCTTGAACGATTGGCAATCATTAAATATTCATCGTCTTGCATATACGCCTTAATCCCAGTTGGTACTAGGAAGGGTTTCAACGTCTTAGAAGCCCGTTCAAAATCATCATCAACTAGTGGTTTGCCGTTTCGAATCATCCGAAATAGACGGACAAAATTATAATGCCAGATGGATGGTAAAACGAAGTCCTCTGCACAAGCAAAATCGTATCCTGCTGAATGAGCAGTCGACCGCACTGGTAAACTTAAGTTTGCTGATTGGTATTTGGTTACTATTTCGAATCCTCGTTTTTTCATCTAAAAAAGCTCCTATATATTAACACCTAATTTGGCGCTATTTTTTACTACTGTATCATACCATGAAAACCAACGGACTTGAATAATCCTTCCGACCGATTTAATAGAAATTTTAGCAAAAAGCGCCCATTTTAAAGCGCTTTTTTACCAGTTATTGCGTATAATAGAACTATTAACAATAGAAGAGGTGTCTTAATGGATAAGAATGCAATGAAAAAAATGGCCGCTGAACGTTCAGTGGACTACGTCGAAGATAATATGATTTTAGGACTCGGGACTGGCTCAACTGTCGTGTACATGGTCGAAGCACTCGCTAAACGTGTGAAAGCCGAAAACCTCCACCTAACTTGCGTCTGCACATCAATCAGAACCGCAGAACAAGCAACATCGCTCGGCATCTCGGTTAAAGCGCTCAACGAAGTCGATCATATCGATTTAACAATTGATGGTGCCGATGAAGTTGATAATAACTTCCAAGGGATTAAAGGCGGTGGTGCTGCCCACTTATTCGAAAAATTAGTGGCAACAACCTCAACTCGCAACATCTGGATTGTTGATGAAGAAAAAGTAGTCGATACAATCGGCCGCTTCCCACTCCCCGTTGAAGTGATTCCTTTTGGCAGTCAACAAGTTTTCAACAAGTTCGTTAAAGAAGGCCTCAACCCAGAATTCAGAACAACCGAAGACGGCCAACGCGTCTTAACAGATTCAAAAAATGAAGTGATTGATCTGCACCTTGAAAAAATCACACATCCCCACTTACTAGCAACTTGGTTAAGCGAACAAGTCGGCGTCGTTGAACACGGCTTATTCTTAGACCTCGTCAACGAAGTCGTAGTAGGCTCACCAGAAGGCGTAAAAATCTTAAAAGCAAGATAAAAAAAGAGTGCTATTGCAAGTGGTCAGATTCTGAGCATTTGCCTAGGCCAGTGAATAAGCGACACAGTCGATTATTTGCGGGACGTAGCAAAGCACAGGAATCTACTTGCAATGGCACGTTTCAACTCAGAGTGTCCTTGAAGCTCGTTTAGATTTTGAACATTAACATAGAGTGGCGAATTAGCGATGCAATCGCTAATTTGACAATTGTCGTTAAGCGCAGAAATCTAGCTTCAAGGGCCCGTTTTGGATAACCTACTCTTCAAGTGACTAGATTATGCCAATCCCCCAATAACCATCATACTCGTTATGATGGTTATTTTTTTATCTTTAACGTCACAAATCAATTCTCATATTAACCGTTTTCTTCCTCATTTTTAACTTTTCAATAATATCATCATCCCATCTATCTCATGTTTACTTCTTCCATTAAATCAACTAGAATTAGGGTATATTGAAATTAAGGAGTGATTAGATGACCCAAGAAATTACACATGCTAATTTAATCAAGATGCGCCAAGCACTCGCCGACATGCCGCAAGCCCAAACACTACGTAATGCCGTCATGAATAACGGGATTAACGCGGTCGCTCAGCGCCCTGATGCTGCCGTAACCCTTGATCCAACCTACTCGATAGACTTGCCAACCGGTGATGTCAGCTTCCAAAAAAAGAGTGGTCGTTGTTGGCTATTTGCCACACTCAATACACTTCGTCATGATTTCGAACAAAAATATAACGTGAAAAACTTTGAACTTTCTCAAAACTACCTCTCATTCTGGGATCGCATTGAAAAAGCCAATCTTTTCTACGAAAAAATCCTAGCAACAGCTACTAAACCCATTACGGATCGCGAAGTCGCCTTCGCACTTGCCGGACCTGATTTTGACGGCGGCCAATGGGACAATGCAGTCGCATTAATTCAAAAATACGGTGCCGTTCCCAAGTCCGTCATGCCTGAAACTTACAACAGTGATTTAACCACTGAATTCAACAGTACCTTAAATCTTAAATTACGGACAGATGCGATTAAGCTCCGCCAATTAGTTGCTGATCAAGCACCTTCTGACAAGATTAGCGAAACTAGAACGGCGATGTTAAGCGAAATCTACCGTCTCAGCGTTTACGCTTTTGGCGAACCCGTTGAAACATTCGACTTCGTCTATCGCGATAATGATCAACAATATCACCTTGACCAAGGCCTCACACCACTGAGCTTCTATCAAAAATATTTGAATCGCAATTTTGATGATTACGTCACAGTTGTCAGCAGCCCACAAGCAAGCAAACAATACAACCAACTTTACAGCTTAGACTCACAAGATACCGTAGTTGAAGGCCATCCAATGCGCCTATTGAACCTCCCACCCGATCGTCTAAAAGCACTCGCCATTCAGTCACTTAAAGCTGGCGAACCAATTTGGTTTGGTAACGACGTGCTCGCCGACTTAGACCGCCAAAAAGGTTGGTTGGACAGTAATCTTTATGACTACTCAAGTCTCTTCAGTATTGATTTAACAATGCCTAAAGACCAACGACTCGATTATCGCCAAGGCGTTGTTTCCCACGCAATGACTTTAACCGGTGTCAACCTAGTTGACGACCAACCCACAAAATGGCAAGTTGAAAACACTTGGAGTGACAAGGTCGGCAATAAGGGCTACTTCAGCATGAGCGACGCTTGGTTTGATGACTATGTATACGAAGTCGTTATCAAAAAAGAATACCTCACAAAAGAAGAACAAGCCTTACTAGACCAAACCCCAATCAAACTAGACCCATGGGACGCACTACAATAAAATGAGTGCGTTCAAGCTTGGTCAACTTTCGAGCATTAGCACAGTGAGGCGAATAAGCGACACAGTCGATTATTTGCCTCACGAAGCTAAGCGCAGAAAGTTAGCTTGAAAAGTACGTTAAAGAAAGAATTGCGTTCAAACCGGTTATATTCCGAGTACTAGCAAAACGAGGCGAATGATTACTGAAAGTAATCGTTTGACTTGTGGCGCTAGACACAGGAATATGGTTTGAAAAGCACATTAATGAATATCCCAATTCTCAAGGAGGTTTTTTCAATGGTTCAATCTATCACACCCGAAAATATCCAACAATTCAAAGCCGACTTCAAGGCAGTTCCACAATCAAACGTCATCAAAAACACAGTGATGAACAATGGCTTTTTAGCCAGCAGTCAAAATACAACTTCAAAGGCTTTAATGGACCCAGTCTTTTCAATCGATTTAGACACTGGTGCCGTTTCAAATCAAAAGCAATCCGGTCGTTGCTGGATGTTTGCCGCATTAAATACGATGCGCCACAGCTTACAAGCACAATTCAAGATTAAAGATTTCGAGCTTTCACAAAATTACACTAACTTCTGGGATAAATTTGAGAAATCAAACTACTTCTACGAAAATGTCTTAAAGACAGCCGATCAACCAATCGGCGATCGCAAAGTCGACTTTTTAATGACTACGCCCCAACAAGACGGCGGTCAATGGGATATGTTATGCGCCCTCATCGAAAAATACGGGATTGTGCCTAAGTCAGTCATGCCCGAAACTTATAACAGTGAAAAATCAAGCGAACTCAACAGTGTCTTGAATCTTAAACTTAGAAAAGATGCCGTCACACTTCGTCAATTGGTTGCCGATGGTGTCAGCGAAGCCGATATCCAAGCAAAGAAAGATACAATGTTGACTGAAGTTTACCGGATGCTCGTTTATGCATTAGGCGAACCACCCGTTGAATTCGACTTCGAATATCGCGATGATGACCACAACTACCACATTGAAAAAGGCCTCACACCACAAACTTTCTATCAAAAATATGTTGGTTGGGACCTCGAAAATTACGTTTCATTAATCAATTCTCCAACAGCGGACAAACCATACAATCACTTATACAGCGTTGAAATGCTCGGCAACGTGGTTGGCGGCCGTGAAGTTCGCCATTTGAATCTTGATATCGATGATTTCAAACAACTCGCCATCAAACAACTCCAAGCTGGCGAATCAGTTTGGTTTGGTAGCGATGTTGGTCAATCATCCGACCGTAAACTTGGTATCATGGATACTGAAATCTATCAAAAAGCAGCATTACTCAACATGGACCTTTCAATTTCTAAAGGCGAACGCCTAGATTACGGCGAAAGTTTAATGACACACGCGATGGTCATTACTGGCGTTGACATCGTTGATGGTCAACCAACGAAATGGAAGGTTGAAAACTCATGGGGCGATAAAGTCGGTACTAAGGGCTACTTCGTCATGAGCGACAGCTGGTTTGACGAATTCGTCTACCAAATCGTTATCAACAAACGCTTCTTAACACCAGAAATGCAACGGATTGAAAAAGAAGAATACGATCACCCAACCGTTCTCGCACCATGGGATCCAATGGGCGCATTAGCAAGTCGCTAAACAAATTAAAAAGGTCAGGACAATTTGTCCTGGCCTTTTTGATTTGTTCTAATCCTGTGTCCCAACAACTAACAAACTATCGTAATAAATTTGCATCATCATTTGCCAATCGCTGAATTGGAGCCATTCATCACCCTTATGCGCGATACCCTTTTGTCCTGGGAAAGAAGGCCCAAACGCGATGATATTCGGCAAAGCGCGGGCGGTTGTCGTCACCGGTGTACCATCTAAACCTGTATCAGCCGCATAAATCGCCGATAACTGTTGAATAAATGGTAATTGTGGATCAGTGACTTGCGATGGATACCGCCGCTTAACCGTCACCGTCATCCCCGGTAACAACGCCGCTTCGATGCCGGCTAACAATTGTTCTTCAGTCACCGAAATCGGATAACGACACGTTAAATGACAACTCAACTGTTGTGCCTCAATTGACAACCCATAAAAGGCTAGCTGCAAAGCACCCGAGGCCGCATCTTCAAAATTAATTCCCAAGTTTTCCCCAGTTGATTGATTACCAATTTTAGCATTGAGCCACTGATAGAATTGGCCGGTCTGGCCCCTCAATTGGCTGGCATCTGCCACTAATTTCGGTAGCACATTATCCGCCATTTCAGGTGCGTTACTTGGCGCCTTTTTGCCTTGATAAGTTTTGACCGTCCCATCCGCTAAAAGTAGGCGAGCGTGATCCGGTAAATAACTTTTGGCAAACTGCCCGTCAATCGCCGTGATTTGGGGCTCAGAGCCATCTGTAATCGGCAACGATAACTGAACGTCTAACAAACCACGTTCCCCGTAAACGGCCGGAAACTTGCAATCTGGCGTAAAACCGGCGTACGGCGCTGCTTCTTGTTGTAGATACACCGGAATATCTTGGCTCCCTGATTCTTCATCCGTGCCAAAAATAATCCGAACCCGGTGCTTAAATGTTATTTTTTGCGTTTTAATCAGATAAAGTGCAAACAATGTGGATAAGAGCGGCCCTTTATTATCCAAAACACCACGTCCATACAAGAAGTTATCCACTTGGGTAAGATCAAACGGTGGATAATGCCAATCATTCTCAACGTCGACCACATCCAAATGGCCCAAGATACCAAAATACGTTGGTGCTTGGCTTTCATCCGGCCCATATTCAGCCCAGCCAACACAATCACCGACTTGCCCTGTTCTGAAGCCCATTCGCGTCGCAATTGACAACACCGTTTCCAATGCTCGTTTAGGCCCAATCCCAAATGGTGCTTGATACGTTTTAACGCCACGAACACTCGGTACCCGCAAAACAGCCTTCAAATCGGCCAAAAATTCTGCTTCATATTGTTCAAATAAAGCTTTAAAATCCGCTCGAATCGCTTTCACAAAAATGGCTTCTTTCTATGGTTTAATACGTCTTTTCTAAAGCTTGACGCGTCGCTTCTTTAAACAGTGCAACGTCAGCCTTCGATAGTGACTGACAAAACGAGGTCAATAACTGAATCGTTTGTTTGTAATCATCTTGATGAACCATCAACCGTGGTGAATGCATATAGCGGGTTGGCATCGAAATCGTCATTGTCACGACACCATCCATCGCCTTATGAATATTACAAGCATCAGTCCCACCAACGGTCATAAAGTCATACCGCACATCTAATTTTAAATCGGCAACAAGACGTTCCATTCGGTACAACAACCCTTTGTTAGCCATCGTTAAAGAATCTAGTACCGCTAAGACAACCCCACCACCTAATCGATTACTGCTTTCATTATCGAGTGGCGTGTCCTTAGCTGTTGTGACATCGAGTGCAATTGCTAAATCTGGTTGAATCTGATGAACCGCTGTCCGTGCACCACGAATCCCTACTTCTTCTTGTGTCGAACCTGTGAAAAAGAGCGTTGCTTCATGCGGCTTTTGCGCTGTCCGTTTCATCACTTCTAATTCCGCACCCAAACTGAAACGGTCATCCCACGCTTTCCCAGCTAAGAAGTTAGGATCATTCATTTGCCTAAACGGAATATACGGTGTAATCATATCTCCAATACGAATTCCTAACGCTTCGATTGCCTGACGATCAGCGACCCCCATATCCAAAAACATCGTCATTGGCGTCATCACCTTATTCTTAACCTCATCAGGTAAACCATGTGGCGCCCGACTGCCCACAATACCAATATATTTTTGACCAGTTGCTGTTGTGACAGTCATTTCTTGAGCAGGCATCACGTGTCCCCACCAACCGCCAACTGGTAATAACTTAAGATAACCCTCTGGTGTAATTTGACGAACCACAAAACCCACTTCGTCCATATGTGCTGACAACATGACTTTAGGGCCTTCATTTACCGTACCATTTTGCTTTAGAATAATTGACCCTAAGTTATCATAACTAATTTCATCTACATATGGTTGGGCGTAGTCATGCACTAGCCGACTCACTTCACGTTCACGACCGCCAATGCCGTCGGCTTCACTGAGCCGGCGTAATAAATCTATATCGATTGTCTCTTCTACCATGTTTTCACCAACTTATCGATTTTCTGCTTTAAACGCTTGAAGACTATCATTATCGATTTGCTTAATAAATTGAATCAATCCCGCCTTAGCAGCTTGATAATCAGCAGCAGCAATTACCGAGCGTGGCGTATTCATATTTCTAACCGGAATATTCACGAAAAGCGTTGGACAACCTGTCCGTAACTTATTCACCCAACCTGCTTCAGAATCGGCCAATGAATAGTAATATTGATAAGGAATTTGATCTTGTTCACAAGTTTCACGGAAAGTTTGGAGTAATAACCGATTAGGTAAAACTGTTTTGTCATAGTAGTTCAATAAAACACCATCCCCTAAAACGCCTATCCGGTCATCAGAATCCGTTTGATAATCAAAAGCGGCATCCGTATCTAACATGATTGCTAAATCAGGCGCTACTTTATTCGTCGCCGTCTGAATTCCTCGTAAACCCACTTGTTCCTGAACTGTGCATCCCACATATAAATCAAATGGTAGTTCAACATTTTGCAAGGCTTGTAATAATTCAATTCCTAGAATAGGTGCATAGCGACCATTCCAATTGCGACTCATCAAAACGCCACTTTCAGTTTGAACAAATGATGTTGCAAAACTGAGCGTATCACCTAACTGCACACCAGCCTTTTCAACTGCTGCTTTACTTAAAAAGCCAAGGTCGACTTGCACTTTATTCGTTTTATCAACAACTTGATTATTTTCCGTTTGTGCTAAAATAGTGCCTTGATAATTTTTCCCAGCAAAATCGCCTTGGACACTGGCGCCTAACAAGCTATTAGTTGACATGTCGCCGAGTAATAAAGCTTGCAATAAGCCATTATCTAACACTTTAGTCACGATTAGACCAACCTCGTCCATATGCCCCGAAACCATTACGTGTGGTGCATTTGGTATTTGACTCTTTTTCACTGCATAAATCGATCCTAAGTTATCGTAAATCACTTCATCTGCTAGTTGCTCATAATCTTGTTTTAAACGCGCCGCCACTAACCGTTCATTGCTAGCAACCCCGTTAATGTCAGTTAGTGACTGCATCAGATTGATTGTTTCTTGATTTAGCATTTCATCACCCACAGTTAATAGATTTTATCGCTCGGAAACTCAGAAATATTACCATGATTAGCTTTTATCCGGCAGAGTGCCAAGATATCCTTCAAGGCATCACTCAAGCCAGTACCACCTTTTTTAGGCATCTTAACGATATCAACACGTTGTCGATATTGATTGATTACTGACTGGCATTCTTTAGACATTGCAGCCACAACTGGAATATCAGTTTTTTCGGTCACTAAGGCCCCAGTTTGGGCACACATTTCAGCGTATTGTTCATAATGAAAAGCTGGCCCACAAATAACAACATCTGGATGCAACTTTTTAATCATCGCTGCCAACTTCAAGCTGACCTCATCTTTATGATCCATGAAATTTTGATCACCACAATATAAGGTCACCGCGATTTTTTCGTCCTTTTCTAAATACTTTTCAAACATATCGGCAGAACCCATCGCCATTTTTTTACCACCCAAGGGTAAATCGCCACGTTCGGTGCCACCTAAACCTGCTTGAATTTGATCTAATAAAATTAAAATTTCCATGACTATTCTCCACCTTTACAAATTCAAGTCTGCTTCCGTTAAATCATCAAATGAAATATCTTCTGCTTTAGCCATCTCTGCGTCTTGTTCTTCTTTGATGTATTGTTTATCCAATGTCTTAATAAATGGGTAGTAAATTAAACAACCTAATGCTAATAATGCGAATTGATAGAGTGAAGCCACAATGCTCCCAGTTGAAAGGTAGCCGGAAAAACCGATTGGTGTTGTCCATGGTAAGGCCACCCCATTGGTATATGGAATTAATCCCCATTTCGTTACCATCGTTGATAGCAAGAGGTTGATAAGTGGTACTAAGTTAAATGGAATGATGAGAATCGGATTCAACACAATTGGCAACCCAAAGATGATTGGTTCGTTAATGCCGAAAATCCCTGGTAAAATAGCCAATTTTCCAAGTTGTTTAATTCGTTGTGAGCGACAGAATAAGAGCATCACGATTAATAGTGATAAGGTACTCCCACCACCACCAAAGTTAGTGAAAAAGTTTGAGAATGGGTCAGTAAAAATGTTAGGCAATGCCTTATGTGCTTGGAAAGCATCCAAGTTTTCCATTGTTAACACTTTAGAAATTGGTGCAAAAACAGAATTAGCAACTGCTGGTCCATTAATGCCAAAGAACCAGAAGATTGTGCAGGCAAATCCGTAGATAATCTGGGCAGTTAAAGTATTGCCGGCCCCTTTTAATGGCACTTGTAAGATTTCAAAGATGAAATTATACAGTGTTTCGTATGGTGTTAACCCAAAAATAATGCGAATTGCGAAAAAGACTAACATGACAACTGCACTTGGAATCAATGCTTCAAATGATTGCGAAACTGCGGGTGGCACGCCATCTGGCATTTTAATTGTCCACCCTTTTTCAGTCACATAACAATAAATGGGTACTGCAACAAGTGCAACAACTAGTCCCAAGAAAATACCATTTGTGCCAAGGTAGTTCATATCTAAAGCCCCATCAACGGGTTCCTTTAGATTTTCAACAACCATTTTAGTTGGTGTTAGGATTAAAAAGGCTACCAAAGCAACTGCGGCTGCTTGGATTGCATCCGTATTTTTTTGTTTGCCGTAAGCGTAAGCCGTACTAAAACAGGTGAAGAAGCCAACTGTATTAAAGACAGCACGCGAAACGTTAGTGAACCAACTTTCCCAACCAGTCCCTAAGAATTGACCCCAGAATTCAGACCAATGTGGAATTGGAAAATTAGCAATTAATAGGAAAATTGAAGCGACAATAATTAAAGGTGTTGTGATTAAAAAGCCATCCCGAATAGCGATTAAAACTTTATTGCTCCCCAGTTTTATCGCTAACGGCATCAAGAATTTTTCTAATTTATCAAACATGTTTAATCCTCCAGATTAAAGTTTTGTCTTACCTGCCTGCTAATGAACAATACCTCCTTCTAACATTAATGTTTACGACTCAAAATATTGTGGAACGTATACTTGTCAGCCCGATAATGGGAATTATCGTAAAAGATTGGGTAGCCATCCATTGAATAGGCGACCGTGTGCGCCAAGAAGGCGGGCTGTCCTGGTGTTGTTTCTAGTAATTCGCTTAACCCCGGTTCTAAGATAACGGCTTCTAATTCTTGTTGCGCATAACCAATTGGCATCTCTTGTTCAATCAAACGGTAGAGAGAGCCTTGCGCTTCGTGGGCCGTCAAGTTGGGGAGTATTCTTTGTTTAAGGTAAATCTGTTCGTGCGTCATTGGTTCGTTATCAGCCATCCGGATGCGTTCAATCTGCCAAACCGGTTCTTGCTCGTTGAGTTGTAATTTAGACGCAACGTAGTCTGGATAGACAATTGCGCGGCGCAAATCTAACACCCGAGTGCTCGCGTCCAAGTGTAATTCCTTGGCGGCTTCGGTAAAACCCACTAAACCGCTGGCCCCACTAGAAATTTTGCCTTCGGTCGCTAAAACATAGGTCCCGCGATTCCGATCACGGACCACAACCTGTTGTTTTTCGAGTAAGTCGATTGCCTTGCGGATTGTTAACCGCGTCGTCGCAAACTGCGCGGCTAAGTCCGTTTCTGACGGTAATTTTTGATGGACACCATAGATTCCCGCCCGGACATCTTCGTTTAACGCTTCTGCAATTTCGACATATAGATACTTCGCCATTTTCTAAATACTCCTTCTAATCAATTGGGGCCTTAATTCGTTTTTCGTAAGCTATTAACCAAGCTTCGGAAATTGGTTCAATAATAGTGGTCTGATCCGGCCCTGGATTAGCCATATAAATTTGCGGTGTCTGTTCATCATTCCCGGCTGCAAAAGTGAATTCAACATTGGTGGCCACGCCCCATTCACCTTGATTATTCAATGCAATCAGTGAGAATTCCCCCACCTTGCCGTAGCGTTTCTTAAGTTTTTCAACAAATGGATAAACGGCTTGATCACAAGCCGCTTGCGGCGATAATCCCGAACCCATCAAGCGGACAATTTCGTAAGAAAGACAGCCCTTCATCAAATCTTCGCCTAAACCCGTTGCGGTGGCGCCACCGATGTCGCTATCCACATAAAAGCCACTGCCGGATAACGCTGAATCGCCTGTGCGCCCTGGTTTTTTCATGAACAAACCAGAAGTCGAAGTTCCTGCTGCCATACCAGCATCTTGATCCAAGCTCACCATGCCAACCGTATCGTGACCGTCATACGGACTAAGATTTTTTTCGTTAATTTCCTGAACGCGTTTGGCCCACAACTTATGCGCGCGCTCTGTTAACATGTTGCGTGCTTCAAAACCGTTGAACATCGCATATTGTGATGCGCCAGCACCTACCAGAAAACTATTAAAATGATCGTTACTCAATTGGCGTGCAACCGAGATGGGATTTTTAACATCGCTAATCCCCGCAACCGCCCCAATCGCAAACGTATTGCCATCCATAAAGGCCGCATCCATTTCAACTAAACCTTGTGCATTCGGTAAACCACCGTAGCCAACCGATTTAAAAAATGGATAATCTTCGACTTCTTTGATAGCGATTTCAATTGCATCCGTACTTTTGCCGCCCGCTTCGAGCGTCGTCATCGCTTTGGATAATCCTTCATAAGCCATTCGCCATGTCCCAATCATTGCATACGTCATAATCGTTCATCTCCAAATTGTAAGCGTTTTAATAATTGTAGTATAAACAAAATTGTATATACAATCAAGCCCTTTTCCAAAATAAAAAAGCGTTGCGACAAAAGATTACTTTTGCGACAACGCCTTTTTCAATCATCAACTATCGATGACTGATAACACCTATTTTTTGTTTA
This sequence comes from Latilactobacillus sakei subsp. sakei DSM 20017 = JCM 1157, assembly GCF_002370355.1. NCBI lineage: Bacteria > Bacillati > Bacillota > Bacilli > Lactobacillales > Lactobacillaceae > Latilactobacillus > Latilactobacillus sakei. Next base: position 762,933 of record NZ_AP017929.1, on the reverse strand, counting down.
TTTCGTTTTTAAATCCTCAATTGAGTTCACGTTAGTCATGTACTTCGGCACAGCTAAGCCAACTTTGGCACCTTCTAAGTTAGGACCTAAGTCTTCAAACTTACCTTGGTAATCCTTGTAGTACAAACCAGATGTCTTTGGTAACCAAGCAGCAACCTGTGCATCGGCCGCTTTAGTTGCGACTGATGCCCACATTGGTTGGATTTCCATTGCCTGAATTGTTGGTTCATAACCTTGTTGACGAAGTACTTCCGCAACAACGTTGGTTGAAGCAATTTCAGAATCCCAAGCGACATAAGTTAACTTAATTTTCGTACCATGAACTTTTTTAACACCCTTGGTCCATTTAGCAACTTGTTTGGGATTAGCTTTAATCCAATCTTTAGCAGCCTTTTCTGGATCGACGCCATCATTAACTTGTAACATCACTTTTGACATTTCCGCTGGTGTCCAGTGGAACCGGTCAAGGATGGTATAAGCTTCTGGCATATCTTTTTTAAGGCCTTTTCGAACAATCGTATCGATATGTTCAGCCTGGCCAAAGACATTTTTAGGATCCTTCAAAAACTTGATTGGATATTTAGTAAACATCCAATGTGGTTGCCAACCAGTAATCACGATTGGACGCTTGTCAGCAATCGCTTTGTCCAAAGTACTGGTCATTGCAGCGGTTGAACTGGTTTGTAACTGCCAGTTTTGACCTTCCAAATGATACGTTGATAAAGCCTTTTGCGTTGAAGCCATAATACCAGCTCCGGCATCAATCCCAGTAATCGTGTAGTTGATTTGTGGGCCTAACTTTTGCTTAGCATCATAAGGCTTAGTTTGTGAGCTACAGGCACTAAGCAACGTTACTAATCCAATTAAGGTGAAAAAAGCTATTAATTTATTCTTCTTAATCACTAAATCCCTCCTTAATGTTGTCGTTGTCTGTTTAGTGCTTGTGTCAAACGATCAATGATAATCGCTAAAATAACGATTGCCAAGCCGGCTGCAAAACCGCCCCCAGCATCGTTCCGACCTACGGCGAAGTAAACCCGGGTTCCAAGACCCATTGCACCGATCATTGAAGCAATAACGACCATTGATAAAGCTAACATCATACTTTGGTTAACCCCGGCCATTAAGGTTGATTTGGCGAGTGGTAATTGCACTTTAATCAATTTCTGCCATTCTGTTGAACCGTAAGAATCTGCGGCTTCAATTAATTCGGTTGGCACTTGGCGAATCCCTAGGTTAGTCATTCGAACCGTTGGTGGCATGGCAAAAATCACTGACGCGAAAACGCCGGGCACCATCCCAATGCCGAAAAAGGCAACCGCTGGAATCAAGTAAACAAAGGCTGGCATGGTCTGCATGAAATCAAGAATTGGTTTAAATATTGCCTGGGCAATATCACTTTTAGCCATCCAAATCCCAAGTGGCACACCAATCACTAATGAGATTAAACTAGACGTCAACACAAGGGTTAACGTTTGTGTCATATCCCGCCAGAAATCTAAGTTCCAGATTAAAAGAAGGCCGGCCACTTCAAAAAGGATTAAGCCCCACTTCTTCGTATCGCGATTGGCGAAGTAAGTGACACCCGCGATAATCACGATAAATAACCAGATCGGAATTAAATCAAAGACCCATTGAAAGCCATTGATAATCCCACCGATAAAGTTTGTTAAACCATTAAAGAAACCTGTAAATTGTGTTAGCCAATCGACAAAACTGTCCATCCAACTAGCAAGTGGTAATTTAGGAATTGTCATTAAATTAAGCAAAATGGTTCACCTCGTTTCCTGCAAGTGCGCCTAAGACGGCACCGCGAATGATGATCCCACGTAATTGTTTTTTCTCATTTAAGACGGCAAATGGAATCCCGGTTTGTGAAATATCATCTAGAATATCCGCAATCGGTGTTTCTTCAGTGGTTGTCGGTACGTTTGCATTAACAACGGACTGAAGATCCCGACTTTCCTTACGAACTAATTCTAAAACATCCCGCGCATCGATAATCCCGACCAATTCACGCTTGTTATTCACAACATAAACGGTTGAAACTTCATTTTCACGCATACGTTTCAAGGCCAAACGTGGGCCATCTTTTTCGATATTAACCGTTGTTGGACGAATCATAACGTTGCCGGCCGTATAAACCTTACTACGATCGACATTTTCGATAAATTTCTCAACATATTCATCAGCTGGACGCGTTAAAATATCTTCCGGCGTTCCAGTTTGAACAATTTCGCCATCCTTCATAATCATGATGTGATCGCCGATTTTGAGGGCTTCGTTTAAATCATGACTAATAAAGATAATTGTTTTGTGCATTGTTTCTTGTAAATCAAGTAATTGATCTTGCATATCTGAACGGTTCAATGGATCTAACGCTGAGAAAGCTTCATCCATTAATAGGATTTCTGGGTCATTGGCTAAAGCACGTGCTAAACCAACCCGTTGTTGCATCCCACCAGATAATTGTGTTGGATATTGTTCCCCATAACCGTTTAAACCAACGAGATCTAACGCTTCATTAGCTTTTTGATCGCGCGTTTGTTTATCAATCCCTTGAATTTCTAATCCATAAGAAGTGTTGTCTAGGATTGTGCGGTTTGGAAAAAGTCCGAAATTCTGAAAGACCATGCTCATTTTCTTGCGCCGGACTTCAAGTAATTCTTTCTTATCAATCTGCATTAAATCCTCGTTATCTATCAACACACTACCTTCAGTTGGTTCGATCAATCGGTTAATCATCCGCACCAATGTTGATTTACCACTACCAGATAGTCCCATAATAACGAATATTTCGCCAGATTCGACTTCAAAGTTAGCCCGGTCGACACCGATTGTCGCACCTGTTTCCTTTAGAATCTCAGCCTTACTCTTACCTTGCTTCAATAGTTCTTTGGCCCGCGGCACCCGCTTACCAAATATCTTCGTTAAATCTTTGACTTGTAATTTGACAGTCATAGAATCCCCCTTTGATATAAATTTTTCTGAAAACTATACCTAAAAAGTATACTAGTTTATTGAACAGGTTGCATATTGTTGGTTAGCTTTCTCATTTTTTTATCATAATTCGCATTAATTAACGTTTTAGCAGACAATCATTAAAATATCTTATTTCCCAATCCATTGCACCCTAGAAAATTTAAATAACACTTATAAAACTTATTTTCAAATTGCAACTATTTTGTTCCTATTATTAAAATGTAATGAGAAATGCAATTATTTTCTCTCTGAATTTAAGTGGCAATCAAAAAAACAGGCCCCTTTGGGAGGACCTGTTTTGGCTAACCTGTTAAGCGACCTTCTTTTGATAACGGTGATAGAGTGCGATCGCCATAATTGCAAAGACGATTGGCCCGATGACCATCCAGAAAGCATCCATATAGCTACCTTCTAGCATCGGTTGCACAATCGTGAAGGCAATCCCGAAGACTAAGACTAAATCGACAACAATTGTCACAGCTTGCACTGATGCTTTAGTCTTGAAGAACTCGTAAGGGCGCTCTAAATCTTTGCGCGCCTTAAAGTAAGGGAAGGCAGTCACTAAGAAGAGATAAGGTAATGATGTTGAAACGTTCGACATCAAGGTTAATACGTTGTAGAATTCGCTGGCAGCTTTACCACCAAATGAGATAACAGCAATTAATAAACAAACCAAAACAGCTTGTGCCCACATTGCCTTTTCAGGCATCCCGTGTTTATTGACTTCAGCAAAGCCTTTTGGCCATAATGCTTTGGGTGTTCCCAGTACGAATGATTTTAATGGTGAATAAATGAGGACGGCAAATGCCCCAAGGTAACTGATAAACATGATTAATCCGGTGATTCGAGCAAATAACGTACCGATACCAACAGCGGCTGTCGTTGACATACCAAACGCATGTCCAAATTGATAACCTAAGTTTTGCATCAAGACGTACGTGATATTCCCCATGTTGGCTTTATCGCCACCTAAAACTTGGTGCCAGTTCGTTGAAATGCCCCACATGAAGATTGCAATGGCGTAGATTAAGGTAATGAAGGCTGTCGCAATCATTAACCCCTTAGGGAAAGTCTTTTCTGGATGATCCATACTATCCGTCACGCCACCCATTGTTTCCATCCCCGCATAAGCGAAGATTGAAAAGACAACGAATGACAACATCCCTATTGGTGATTGATAAGAAGCCATTGGACTCTTAACGAAAGTTGTCACACCGTGAATTGGTTCGGCAAGCTTAAAGCCTGTCTTGAACCAGATTGCAAGACTGATTACTAAGAAAGCTGCGAATAAAAAGGCCACAGCCATCCCACTGAAAGAAGCAAACTTCTGAATCTTATCAATCCCACGGCTTGATAGGAAGGTTAACGCTAAAATCCAAAGCACGCCTAAAACACCGACGACTTGAGTCCCGTTTAACCCGATAAAATGCCAAGTTGTTGTTTGGTCTGATCCTTGTAAGAAAGTTGAAAATGGAATCCACACTTTCGCAGCGGTCGATACCATCCAAACAATCCATGAGGCTAACCAGATGAACGTTCCGATAAAGGCTGCCTTCTTACCAATTGACGCTTCAAGCCATGAATAAAGGCCCCCACGCGCTTCTTTCAATGATGAACCGTATTCGGCAAACATCAATGAGGTTGGTAAAAAGAAAAAGATAGCTGCTAGGATATACCAGATAATACTGGCATAGCCCATTAAATAAAAGGCAATGGTGGTATTCGCAAAGCCAAAAATTGATCCAAAGATCATCAAGATTAAGCCATTGACATTAATCTTCTTTGATTTCTCCATAATATACACAAGTCCTTTTTGTTGGTCTAAGTTAGAATAAATATACAATTCTACCAGTATAATGTCAATCTTATATGAATAAAGAATGCTAAGTAATCGTTTTTATTCATATATTCATTATTTTTATACAGCAACGCCCTTAACCACTATTTAAAAACAAAAAAGATTGGGACAAAAATGAATTTATCCCAATCTCTTTTTCAATACTTTCAGTTAAATGCTGACCATTCTAATCGTCATAATATTCTTATTCATCGAGATGTCTTCCACAATTTCTGAATATTGCATCTCTCGTGGAATTTCGATTCGATAAACGTTGGTGTATATTGTGTCCCGTTCATTTTGGGTCACTGAGAAGTTCACATCCCGAATCTGAATATGGTGTTCTTCAAAATAAGTTTGGATAAATTCCTTGGTCTCTAGTTTGTGTTTGTATTTAATTTCAATTTTCTTCAACGTATTGATATGAATAATTTTCTTTAAAAAGACAATCACAAAAATGACGAAAACGGCACTAATAACGGCAATTTGGTAATAGCCCATCCCAATTGCTAAGCCAATACCAGCTGTCGCCCATAACGAGGCTGCCGTTGTTAGCCCTTGAATCTTATGGCGGGTTACGACAATCGTCCCGGCCCCTAAGAACCCAATTCCACTGACCACTTGCGCAATCAAACGCGCCTGATCAGAACGAATCGTGGTGGCAATCGCTAAATGGTGTAGCGCAAATTGCACATTTTGAGCAGCAATTTCTTGTTGAATCATCGCAATGACACAGGCCCCCAAGCAGACCAAAATATGCGTCCGAATCCCAGCCGGACGATTTTTATACTCCCGATCGGAGCCAATAATCCCAGCGATTACGGTCGCTAGGGTCAACCGAATCATAATATGGACTGTTGTTACTTCAAACAAAATATCATCCCTCCAGAATAATAACTTCTTTCTAGTCTAGCACACCTACTGAACAGCAATCAAAAAAGCGATTAGCTGCCTCTGATATCGGCCAAGCTAATCGCTTATTTCATTAGGCTGCTAGGCCCACTGTTTGTAAGATTAAATAGATATTCAATAATGTTAAGACAATTGTTACGAACCAAGCCGTATATTTCACCCAAGGGCGGTTAACGAATGGTCCCATGATTTTTTCATCACTAGTAAACAATGTCAATGGAATCATTGAAACTGGCAATGCGATACTCAAGAAGACTTGTGAGTAAATCAAAAGGTTTTCAACTTGGGCTTCATTCCCATGGTAATAAACCGTGAAGATGATAACTGGTAAGATTGATAACCCACGTGTAATGACCCGACGTGCCCACAATGGAATCTTCATACGGACGAAACCTTCCATGACAATTTGTCCTGAAAGCGTCCCTGTAATCGTTGAGTTTTGACCTGATGCCAATAAGGCAACAGCAAAAAGTAAACTCAACATTGGGCTAGCAATACTCCCAACAATTTCTTTGTTTTGTAAAGCGTTAAATAAATCAACAAAACGACCTAAATCACTGTTAGTACCATAGAACATTGCTGCACCAAGGATTAATAGTAAACAGTTAACGACAAAAGCGATTGTTAATTGGATGTTTGAATCGATTACTGTAAACTTGATTGCTTTACGTTTTTCAGCAACATCATCACGATCGTATTGACGTGCTTGCGCAATTGAAGAATGTAAGTACAAGTTATGTGGCATAACAGTTGCACCAACAATCCCTAATGCCAAGAACAACATCTTCTTGTCAGTCATAATTCTTGGGCTTGGTACAAATCCACGCACAACATCACCCATGTTAGGTTGTGCCAAGATTACTTCGTATAAGAAGACGAATAAGATAACAGCCACTAAGGTTGCTACAATCGCTTCAATTTTCCGGAAGCCAAGTTTCATCAATAATAATAGGAGCAAGACATCGAATGCGGTGATTAAGACACCCCATAATAATGGAATATTAAAGATTAATTCTAACGCAATGGCGGAACCAATAATTTCTGCAATATCAGTCGCCATAATGGCTAATTCTGTGACAATCCACAGGAAAATCCCCATCTTTTTACCGGTTTTGGCACGCGTCATCTGCGCTAAATCCATCCCGGTAACAATTCCTAAACGTGCCGCCATTGCTTGTAATAGCATGGCAATTAAGTTCGATACTAAAATAACACTGATCAAGGTGTAAGCAAATTGTGCCCCACCGGCAATTGATGTAATCCAGTTACCTGGATCCATGTAACCAACCGCAACTAACGCACCGGGTCCCATGAAAGCCATCAAGGTTTTCCAGAAACCAGCGTTCTTAGGGATCGCAACGGTGTTGTTAATTTCTTCTAGACTACTACCATCAGCATAATGAATAAATTTCTCATGCTTTTGTGAATCTTCTCGCTGTTTCTTATCCATATAAGTACCTCTTTCTCTTCGATTGAGTTATTCAACTATTAGGATTCAATGACTTTGATTTTAGGATGCCCTAACTTTGGTCGTCCCCACTGCTCAAATAATCCTTCATTATTCTATCACATCCGAATTGACTTGTCCCTATCCAAGTTTAAAAAAAACGCCAATTTAGCGGTCTTTTTTTATGAAGCGTTTTCCAAAACTCACTTTAACACGAAAAATGCCCAGATGTCTAAGAACACATCTGGGCATTACTAATAGGAGGAAAATCGTTTAGGTTGATAGCTAACCGGCAACTCTCGTTAACGAAATTCGGCATATTTGCTGTGAATTCACGATAATTTGTTGCATTAATTCATGGACGATGAAACGATCATTCGGCATATAATTCAAAATTAAGACGTGCACAGTCTCTTCGCACTTCTCCAAGACCTTCCCTAAATAAGGTTCCGTCATCATTTCATTGGCTTGGCATCGTACCAAGTCACCTACATTAATCGTCATCTATCATCCACCTCGTTAGCTTATTTGACTACAATTACATTATACCGTAACCGCTTCCTTTTATCAAATATCATCTTATGCTAATGATTAGTTTTGTTAGGAAACTAAATTAGCTTAACGATTAATCTTCTTGTAATTTTCATCGAAGTAACGACCTTCTTGAATATCTTCAATCATCCCTTCATATGGTGCTTGGCTAATAACATCTTCATTGTTTTGACCAGCATCACCCATGTAAGTAATTGTAGCGAATTCAGGTACCAATAACTTAGGATATGTTTCGTATTTTTCACGTGATTCTTCCATCAATGCGATATGGTCGTTTTGATAAGTGACCGTAATTTCTGGATGTTCTTCAACCCATTTAGGGAAGAAGATTGTACCGTGTAACTTGTTTTCGTTAGGCATGAAGTCCAAAGCAACATCTGTCCCAGTTGGTTCAGTCCAAGTAATCTTGAAGACACCGTCCGTTAGTTTAACAATATTGGCTTCTTGATCGCGAACCCAACGCCCTGCAACCATCCCACCATGGATACGGTAGTCAACGGTATGGTCGTTTTTAGTATACCATTCGTACTTCCAACCATTATCATACGTGTAAATAAAGTGTGTGCCTAAAAAGTCTTCTAATTCTTTAAATTGTTTTGTCATTAAAATTACCTCCGCGTTATCATGTAATTAATTACATGTTTTTATCACTACGTAAGTGTACGGCTATTTTTAAAATTTGTCAACAAAAAAAGCATTGGGCTAAAAGTTGCCTTTAGCCCAACGCCTCATTTTATTTTTAAGTTTATTTTGTAAAATCAATCACCATTCGGCCTGAAATCTTACCTTCAGCCATTTCAGTCATAATATCATTGATATCTGCCAAGGGTCTGGTTTGAACAATTGGTGTCACTGCGCCTTCTGCAGCAAACTCAAAAGCTTCCGCTAAATCAGCCCGTGTCCCAACAAGTGAGCCGATGACTTCAATCCCATCTAATACTAATCTTGGAATTGAAAGATCCATCGTTTCAACAGGCAATCCAACAGCCACCACTTTGCCCGTTGCACGCACAGCATCTACAGCTTGGTTGAAAGCGACCTTAGAAACAGCCGTAATCACAGTTGCGTGGGCGCCATCGCCAGTTACTTCTTTAACCCGGGCTACCACATCTTCTTGCTTGCCATTAATGATAACATCAGTACCTAATTCCTTAGCAATTGCTAACTTGTCATCATTAATATCCACTGCAATCACTTTAGCATTGAAGACATTCTTGGCATATTGAAGCGCTAAGTTGCCTAAGCCCCCCATCCCAAAAATAACCAACCATTGACCTGGTTTGATGTCTGAAACCTTAATTGCTTTGTAAGTTGTGACACCAGCACAAGTAATACTGCTGGCCGCAATTGGATCCAAATCTTCAGGGACTTTCACTGCGTAATCAGCGGTGACGATACATTCTTCAGCCATCCCACCATCAACCGTATAGCCTGCATTTTGCGCTTGGCGACAGAATGTTTCTTGACCATTCACACAATAATCACAATGCCCACAGCCTTGGAAGAACCAAGCAACACTGACCCGATCGCCGACTTTTAACGACGTTACCGCTGAGCCAATTTCACTAACAATTCCAACACCCTCATGCCCTAAGACACGGCCAGGTACTTCGCCAAAATCACCATTTTTAACATGCAAGTCGGTGTGACAAACACCGCAGTATTCCATCTTAACGAGCGCTTCATTGGCTTTAATTGGACGTAACTTCTTAATCAATAATATCAACTGTATGTTCTTTGTTTGCGACCGCTGCTTCCATAATGGCACCTCTTTAACCAGTTTTTGAAATCGTTTCCATAACTAATTATAGCGCATTATGATTTTTTTCACAATCTTTTCTTATGCGCTTAGCAGCATTATTTAGTTGCTGCCAATTGTTTCTTGATAGCTGACTTCAAAATAAACGGTGCTAGAATCGTTGTCAAAATAATGACGAAGATAATCGCTGAATAATACATTTCACTCAATAACTTCGCTGTATAACCGATTTGCGCAATAATCAACGCCATCTCTCCCCGCGAAATCATCGCTGCCCCAATTGTGTAGGCACCCGCTTGTGGGACACCCATCATTTTGGCACCCCAGCCACTGCCTAATAATTTTGCCAACACGGCTAAAACGGTTAGTACAATAATGAAGACTAAATGCCGATTTAAATCGGCAAACGTCATCGATAACCCAATGCTAACGAAAAAGACAGGAATGAAGACTGTATAGCCCAGTGGTTCAATATGACGGCTAATTTCAGATTGATATGGTGTTTGCGAAATCGCAATTCCTGCAAAAAAGGCGCCTACAACTGTACTCAAATCAACGGCTTCTGCTAGCCAAACAAAAACAAAACAAATCACTAACGACATAATCGCATTTGCATAAGGCACCAATAACCGCTGACTCAAGCGCATCACACCCGGCACTAACCACTTAACACTGAAGTAAACCACTACGAAAAAGGCAATTTGTAAGGCAAAGGTTAGCCCAAGTCCCATCTGATTAGGCGCAGCGGTGGCTAATTGCGCACCGAAGAGACTTGTTAAGACGCTTAGAATGATTACCGCCAATAAATCATCAACGACTGCAGCCCCTAAAATAATCGTACCTTCGCGACTCTCAAGGACTTTTAATTCTCGCAAAACTTCGACCGAAATCGATACTGAAGTCGCAGCGAAAATAACACCAATAAATAGACTCTCCAATTGATTGATGCCAAACGCTAAACTCATCGCGTAAATTGATCCCACAGGCACAATCACACCCAAAATTGCGACAACTACACTGGGTTTGAAGTACTTCTTCAAAAGCGTTAAGTTACTCTCGAGACCGGCTGTAAACATCAATAAGACGACACCAATCTCTGAAAAGGTATGAATAAAGCTATTCTCATGTAATACACCTAACAATGCCGGACCCAGAATAATCCCGACGAGCAGCTGGCCAATCACCGCCGGCATACCGATTCGTTTACTGAGATGACCGGCTAATAAAGTACTGATTAAGATAATTGCTAATGTTGACATTTTCTAATTTCCTCCATAAAAAAGCGCACTAAAATTCCCTTCTACCACCCTAAAGAAGGAAATCTTGAATGCGCAATGCTTCAACCGAATTTTTTCACTTATACAATTATGCTACCATATCGAATGCACAATTACAAAAGTATTGCTTAGCTATTGCTAATAATTTTTATTAGATTGACACAGCATCAGTTTCTTGATAATTTAAATATAGAGACTATTCAGGAGGTGAACGTTTTTGAAAGATAACCCCGACGCTGCGGCGTGTTATTGCTTAAAAAGCAATCTTTATTGGCGAAAGGAATAATGGCGTTAATTTTAACTATTATGAATTTCAATATAAAGGAGATCAACAATGACAACCCAGATTAACCCTTACAATCAATCGATTGAGGATTTACAGAAAGATTACCCGGGAAATGATTTTGAACAAGGCCTTTCCCAAGTCGAGGCACAAAAACGTTTAGCCACAAACGGCCCTAACAAACTAGAAAGTAAAAAAACACCTAAATGGCAACTCTTCATTCGCCAATTTAATAACCTGATTATCTACATCTTAATTGCAGCTGCGCTACTCACAACTCTGATGGGTCACTATTCTGATGCCATCATTATTGGTTTAGTGGTCATCATCAATGCGATTATCGGTTACTACCAAGAAGCCAACGCCTCAGATGCACTTGAACGCATTAAGGATTTATTGGCGACCGAAGCAACCGTTTATCGCGATGGCCAACGAATCGATATTCCCACCGAAGATTTAGTGGTTGGTGATGTCGTCTTCTTAGAAGCCGGCGATAGCATCCCTGCCGATTTAAGAATTGTCGATACCGATAACTTGCGCCTCGAAGAATCAGCACTGACCGGTGAGGCTGATTCGGTCGATAAACAAGCAGCAGCGCTCACACCAACAACTGTCCCATTAGCGGACCAAATTAACATGGCGTTTGCCTCAACCTCCGTTACAAACGGGAGTGGCTTGGGCGTGGTTGTCGCGACCGCTGAACAAACTGAAATTGGTCAAATTTCAAAAGCAGTTACGCATACACAAAGTCGCCCCACACCGCTGACCCGCGAGATTAATAAGTTAGGGGCCGGTGTTTCTTACGTGATTATTGCCGCTGCCATCTTGTTATTCATCTTAGGTTTCATCAGCGGCCTCTACTCATTACCGGTACTTGCCATCGCTATCGTCACGATGGTTGTTGGTTCAATTCCGGAAGGACTCCCTGCAACAACCTCTGTTATTTTAGCTATGGGTGTTAGTGACATGGCCAAAAATAAACACGCGATCGTTAAAACCTTACCCGCTGTTGAAACATTAGGTTCCGTTGATGTGATTGCAACTGATAAAACTGGGACTTTAACGAAAAATGAAATGACGGTTAAAGATATCATTACCGCCGATCAAATCTACCATGTTTCTGGTAACGGTTATGCACCTGAGGGGCAAATTCAACAAGCTGATCAACCAGCTGTTATCGATGACACTCTCGCCCTATTCTTAGAAGCCGGTTTTGAAGCCAATGACACCACCCTTTTCAAATCAGATGAGGGTTGGGCAATTAACGGTGAACCAACCGATGGTGCCTTTTTAACGGTCTACCACAAAGGTTTCTCGATTGATCAAGTACCGCAAAATACCGAAATTGACATGTTGCCGTTTGATTCTGATTACCGCTATATCGCCAAATTAGTTCAAACAACAACTGGTCAACGCCGCCTCTACATTAAGGGCTCACCAGATAAATTATTCCCGATGGCGCAACAAAAAGACGCTGCCTTCCCACTAGATACTTGGAATCAACACGTTCAACGACTCTCCGAACAAGGTAAACGGGTCGTGGCTGTCGGTTACCTCGACGTACCAGCATCAACAACGACGATTACGCATGAAGGTCTTAACAAAGGGATTACCTTGCTCGGCTTAGCCGGCATTATCGATCCGCCTCGTGACGAAGTGATTCAAGCACTGGCTGAAATGAATGCGGCCGGTGTCGATGTCAAAATGATTACGGGTGATCATCCCTTGACCGCCAAAGCAATTGGTGAAAAGTTAGGTTTGGCCCCAGTCATCAAAACCATTACCGGCCCTGAATGGGATCAATTATCCCCTGAGGATAAAGAAATTGCCGCGGTTGAACATCAGGTTTTCGCTCGAACCACTCCTAGCAACAAACTCGAAATCGTCGAAGCGCTCCAAAAACAACACAAAGTGACGGCAATGACCGGTGACGGTGTCAATGACGCGCCTGCTTTAAAACGTGCTGATATTGGGGTTGCAATGGGGATTAAAGGGACCGATGTTGCTAAGGATTCTGCGGATATGATTTTAACCAACGATAACTTTGCCACCATGTCCGTCGCAATTCAAGAAGGACGGCGTATTTACGATAATATCAAAAAGAGTATTCTCTTCTTATTACCAACGTCATTTGCTGAAGGTTTAATTATCGCCTTCACGATTTTAATGCAACAATCAATGCCGCTCCAAGCTGCTCAGTTACTCTGGATTAACATGGTTTCGGCAATTACGATTCAATTTGCCTTCATCTTCGAACCTGCTGAAGATGGCATTATGGCGCGGGCCCCACGCAAAACAGGTCAAACCTTAATGAACAAACACGACATCTTCCAGATGGCCTATGTGTCGGTCTTAATGGCGTTGATTGCCTTGTGGGCCTATGACTGGTTACTCGGCCGAGGTGTTGATCAAGTGACTGCAAGTACGATGATGGTCAATATCATCGTCATCAGCAAAATCTTCTACCTCTTCAACATCCGAACAACAAAATTAGCCTTTTCAAAAGCTTTCTTCTCAAATCCAAAAGCCTTCGGGATTATCGCTGGCATGATTGTTCTCCAATTGATTTTGACTTACGTACCGTTTATGCAAAAACTATTCTATACAGAACCACTAACACTATTAGAATGGGCGGTATCAATTGGCGCTGGTTTCTTAATCCTGATTATTACGGAATGCGATAAGATTATCAGACTTAAACTAAAACGATAAGCGCCAAAAAGGGACTGTGCAAATTTACTTTTGTACAGTCCCTTTTTATACATGTTCTATAATCGACTAATCACTTCGTCGACATTCTTGATTTCAACTGACATTGTTCCATCCGGATGATTGATAAATTCAAATAGGTCCGGATTTTGATAGACGTCAATTGGAACGATTAATTCAATTCCATTTGATAATTTTAATTTTTGTTTACCGTATTTCTTCTCGGCAATTTCACGCACGGCAGGTGAAATGGGCGCATCCGCTGGCGCCTTTTCAACCATCGCTGCTTTAAATTCCGTTTGTGCTGAGACATTATCCTTGAAGACCTTGGCCGCAACATCCTGCGTATTGATTTCACCCTTTGCCTCAATCGTTTCGTAAATTGCCTCTTTCACATTGGCGACAATATCATGCTTAGCGACTTCAAATTTCGCACCAATTTTTTCGGCGGCTTTCTTCACAACCCGCACATTTTCTTCCAAGGATGGTTGCGGTTCACTCTCAATGACTTCAGTTGACAGGTATGGCCGTTTATCTCCAGAGAAGGTATATTGTTTTTCAATTAGTTCAAACCCTAAGGTCTGCAGATTGATGGCAAACCCTTCGTCTGCTTTTTGCGTCTTATTAGATAAAATTGATTGGTGAATAATTAACTGATTGGTTAGCGGTCCCTCTTCAGCATTCACATAGTGGGTATAAGCTTCATGATAATTAACCTTCAAAAAAGCGACATAAGCCTGCGTATCCTGTTCATAAAGGGCGATAAAAACATCGGCACTGGGCGCGTCATCACTCTTTTGGTAAGCTTGATACCACTTATCCACAAGTTGTTGACTGACACCTGTAAAATCTGAGGCGATATTCAATAGTTGGTTAGCAACCTCAGAACCCTGACGAATCACGCCTGTTTTACTCTGCGCTGACGATAATTTTTTAATTTTATTGGTTAAATAATCCCGCGTATTGCCGTTGGTTAAATCCAGCGGTTGTTGGGAATAAATTGGTGCGCCTAATTCGCGATCAACCACTTGTAATATAGCCTGTTTTAAATAAATATCCACAATATATCCCCTTCATTTCACACGATTTGCTTTCATTAGCGTATCAGCATCGTTCCCATTTGGCAACATCAAAAAAAGACTAGGATAACGACCCTAGTCTCATTTTGATATTGATACCTGTCTAATTACGAGTGCCCACTCATAATTACAATAATTAATCGTCTCCGATACTCTTGCTTCATACTGGTTCATCTAATTGAACAGTCACTAAGGCATTACTCCCCCCGAAATAACGCTTAGTGGCTATCAATCCCCTGATCTAGATGCACCCTAGCTATTGTGCAATAACCTTCAATAGTTTATAACCGATATTATTATACCCTAAAACGACTATCATGACTATGCCCGCTAATGCCCATTTTCAAACAAAAAAGAACGTTCGCGATAAAATGATATTTATCACAACGTTCTCTTAATCATACTTATTTTTGAAAGGCTGCTAAACTTAACGCCCCAATTGCTTGGCGTTCAGCTGCCGGATTTTGGACTTGATTTGTTAAGACAACAATCGCAAATGGATCATTATCTTTAAAGACGATCCCCACATCATTTTCAACATCGGCTAACTCGCCGGTCTTGTTAGCAACGACCGTATTAGCTGGCAATTGACTTGGGATTTTAGTCCGCGTTTGTTGGCCCTTCATAATCGTCAACATCTTACTGTAAGGTGCCTGATCCCGATTTTGATAGAGTTGGTTCAAGAATTGTAAGACGTCTTTCACGGACGTATAGTTATCCAACCCTTGATTACGGGCTGCATCATCTAACATTTTCCGTTCTAACTTAGTCTGTGTATAACCTTGTTGTTGGATATACTGATTGATTTCGGTCATTCCCGCAAAATCAATTAACAAGTTGGTCGCGTTATTATCACTCTGTTGAATCATCAATTGGATCCATTCATCGACTGAATGGTTATCAATATAGTGACCGCCAGAAATCTTACCTTGTTTAATCTGGTCATAGAGATAATCCATGATGAATAACTTAATCACACTAGCTGAAATAAAAGGTTGGTCCTGATTACTACCGACTGAGCGCTTACTGTTGTAATAGTAGATCCCATAACCGACCTTTTGCGCATTAGCAGTTAGATTTTGTGTATCAAAGGTCAACGCTTTTTCAGTTGGTTGCTTCTTAGGTTTTTCAGTCGCTTTGGCTGTTTGTTTAACCGCCTTTTGTGACCGGTTAGCGGCGGCCTTTTTGGCTTTTGACTGGGCCTTTTTGCGAGCAACCAATGATTGTTGTTTAGCGCGACTTTGAGCAGCTTGATCTTGACGATTTTTAGCGACCGCGATACCAATACCAGCCGCAATAATCACAATAATGCCGATCACAACTACTAATATGTTCCGACCCAAGCGTTGATTCTTTTGCCTACTAAACTTTTCTCTACGCGGTTCCATCTGTCATCCTCACTTTCAGTTTCCGATTATGTCGCTGAATCCATTTCTCAATGTTGTATTCTCTGTTTCCTTAAACGCAATCGAACTTGATGTGCTCCCTTGACCTTCTTGTGCAATCAAGACCACTGGTCGGCCATCATGAATGGTAAATAGATAAAAATGATCTTCTTCACCACCACTGTTGGCATCCGAGTAAGCTGCGACAACTTTATAATCTGCCTTGGCCGAAACACCATCTTCAGACCATTTAACAGTTACTGGGCTCCCACCAACTTCGGTTTGAATGGCACCAGATAATAAGTCGCCAGGTAAATCAACACCATACAGCGAGACATTATGATGGTCGCTATATTCTTGGTAGTCCTGATCCATTTCAGTGCCCCAGTCAGCCATAAAGCTCTGCAGACTATCCTTCTTAGACTCGGTCCATAACGGATTTGCAACGGATTCCGAACTACTTGATGATACTTCTGAATCACTGATACTTTCACTGTCACTTGCTTGTGTGCTTTGTTGTTTTGAAGAAGCACTTGTTGCCATTTTAGTATTTGCTGCCGGCTTTTGTAAATAAAAGCCTGCCCCCACAGCAATTGCTAACACAACTAGGCCCCCAATGAGGATTGGTACCCACTTTTTAGATTTTGATTGTTGTTTAACTGCCTGACGACTAACCACCGGTTCATGGGGCGTACTAGCTGAGTTGTTAGGTGTCACCGTATCTTCCTTAGGTTGTTGCGTTGCTGGTTGTTCTGTAGCGTCTTCTAGTGGCTTGCCACAATTAATACAGAATCGTGAATCTGCTTCATTTTTAGTCCCACAATATTGGCAAAACATGTTGTTCCCCCCGAGTAATATAGTTTCATCCTTATAATACCATTTATTTTAACCCCTTAATAGGTCACTAACCTTATACAGATTTAAAATAACGGGCACCTTCAATGGTATGAAAATAAATCACCGTTTCAACCATTTCGTTATTCACACTACTTAAAAATGGCCACTCACCTTGCAGCACACGTAAAGCCGTTTGTGGTCGCGATAATTCTCGTTGGAAGTTCTCCTGAACCGCGACTGGCGTATCTTTGAAAATTTTGGCATCGGATAAATAACGCGCATAAGCGCTAAAAAGGCGCTTGGCTTCTGGTGTTTTAATGGCACCGTAAACTTCCCGTAGCGCTTGGAGTCCGTAAGTCACCAAACTCGCCAAAATAATCGTGCCATTCCTGTTCTCAACTCGTTTGAGGTAATGAATTAGATTGCCCCAGAATTGACTATAAGCCTGCATCTCATCATCTTTGAGATACTCTCGAATATCCGCCACAAACGGATAGGTCCAGTTACGGGCGTTCAAATAATTGGCCGTTCCAATATAGAACGTATACGGAAAGCCAAAATAAATCCGCGTTAAATCCTTGATAAACCATTCATTATTAATTTCGGCATAGTGTAAGCCCGTTTTAACCTGCAGGAGTTGCTCAATTTTCTTATCTTGCGTATTTTGCTTAGTTAATTCAAACAATACCTGCCAAGTCGCGTCATCACATAAATCCGGTCGATAATGCTTAATTTGCTTCAATTGGACCGGTGCCGCATTCAAGGTGTAACCCGCATTAAACGGTTGA
The DNA here is from genome assembly GCF_002370355.1 of Latilactobacillus sakei subsp. sakei DSM 20017 = JCM 1157. Taxonomy (NCBI): domain Bacteria; kingdom Bacillati; phylum Bacillota; class Bacilli; order Lactobacillales; family Lactobacillaceae; genus Latilactobacillus; species Latilactobacillus sakei. The sequence continues at coordinate 745,086 of NZ_AP017929.1, read as the reverse complement.
TCTAATAACTGCAAGGTTTGGACAAAATGACCGCCCAGTGAATGGCCGAGGCCATAAATCCGTGTTGTCGCTTCAATCTTTTTAACATGTCGAACCACGTAACGGGTGAAACGCCGTGCTAGCTGTAGTTGCTCGTCGTTATCGGTGTGACCAATCAACATCGCGTCGATATTATATTTCCAGTCCTGATAACTCTCGCGGACATAATTATCCAAACGCTGACGAAACGATTTGATTCGCGGATCATCCATCGTCCCCTCTGTTCCTTTATACGAAATAAAGGTCATACTTTGTTGTTTGAAGGTGAAATAATACGCAACGGCTGAGAATCCTGTTTTCTCGGCATTCGGTAAAATAGTTCGCGCATCGTATATCAACACATTATCCACAGATTCTTGGGTGTAGCGATAAACAAGTAAGCGAATATGGCGCTGTAACTCAACCGGCGTGAACATAATATCCATATAGTTGAGCATCATCATCGCCATCTTGAAATCCCGGCTTAAAAAAGGCACCGCCACTGGCGCAACATTTGGCCGGTAGTGCGCAATAAACGCAGTTTTTTCGGTTTCGTATAAATAAGCCAGTACTTGGTCACATAAGACGATACTGGTTTCGATCTTTTCACCTTGTAAGTTCAGGATTAACTGACGCAGGCGATTAATTTTGCGCTGCCGATTGTACTCTGGTGCCGCAACCAATGCTGCTTGGCTTTGCTGATTCAATTCGTTCAACTGACCGATTTTCTGGCGTAAATAAATATCGCCACTCGTCAACTTCAGCAATTGCTTCAATAACTTTTTTTTGATTTCGCAGCTGTTGGTACCTAAATTCAAAACGATTATTTTGTCGCAACAGTTCTTGTGATTGCTCGCGATCCAAGGTAAGTGGCACCTTCAAATGCGCTTTGAACAATAGCTTCCCTAAATCATCTAAAACAGTCTCTAGGCGGGTTAAATAAATTATCATTTGTTCAGTTTCCATTATCATTACCTCGATTTCACCATTATTTCCCAGGCAATTGCCCACCAATAAAACATATTATTTACTATTATAGCTGATTTGAAAACAGGACGCCCGCCACAGCCCTTTACAATAAAAAAGAGTTGCGGCAAAAATGATTTTTGCCGCAACTCTTTTTACTTTTTAAAACGAAATTTCAAATTCAAAATGGCGATCCTGCGTCGCATCTATTTGATAGGCCACTTCTACGTCGCTACCCCAACTATCGATACCGCCCACGCCACGAACGGCCCCTAAGAGATTTAAGACTGTTCGGTGTGGTGCGGGTAGTTCTGAATGATGGGTCGCATTTTCCAATTCTTCAGCGGTATATGGCAAACATGAAAAGGCAAATGGTTGATCGACCATCTTAAACTTCAAGCCGGTTTCGACTGGTTCGTGCAAACAATTATCCAGCACCGCTTGCCGATAAATCGTCACCCAATCGGTTGCCATATGCACACCACAATCTTGTGGCACTAGATAAGGCGTCACAGGTAGCCCGGTGACTTCGTATTCGCCAGCAATCCCACCAGCCATTCGATCTGGATAAGTCTCCCCTGACAACCCTTGATAAATAAAGCGCGTCGCTGGGGTCGGCATGACAAAGCGTAAGCCAAAGACTGGCAATGATGGTAATCCAGCTTGCCCATGATAAGTCACCGCTACACGGATTTTACCACTGGCTTGAATCGTATAACTGACTTCTACCGTCGTCTGCGGCGTCGTAATTGTTTGATAGGTATACGTAACCGTCACTTCTTGGGCCGTTTCCCGACCACTATAGCGGTTGTTCTCGGGCGCAATTGGCAGCGGAATCGTTTGCCCGTCAATCGCCACTGTAATCGACTGACAAGCAATGAACTGATCAGCAGCTAGCCACATTCCCGATTTCAATGGGAATTGGTTGCCGCGATCATTATCGGTAGTTGCCCGCCAAAAAGTCGGTTTTGGTGAGCGATATAGCCATTCTTTACCTTGAATCCGCAATGATTCTGGCCCACCCGTTTGGTACGAAAAGAGGTAGTGAAAGTCAGGGCCTTTAAGTCCTAAAGTCACATCTCCGAAGATCACTGCTAAGCGTTTATTTGTGTTCGCCATAATAGTATCTAACCTCCTGCATTGCTGGTTTTTCATCGCGGGTAGCAAAGACTAACCCATCCCCCGAAAATTCATAGTCTGATGGGCGGTCATCAAAATCGCCACCGTAGCGTAATTCACGTTGACCAGTCACTGGATCTGTCACCAAGAGTGCTTGATCAATGAAATCCCAGATAAAGCCGCCTTGGTACATGTCATATTGTGACAATAAGTCGATATACGATTGCATACCACCCAGCGAATTCCCCATATCATGCATATATTCGCAGAGAATAAATGGTTTTTGTGGGGCGTTATCTAAATAAGCCTTAATCTCAGCCGGTGTCGCATACATCCGACTTTCAACATCCGAAATCGTCGCCTTATACTCGGGCGCCCGGAAGACCCCTTCATAATGCACTAAGCGCGTTGGATCTTGTTGCTTGTAATAGGCGTTCATCTTCTCAAGAACACTACCAGCGTAAGATTCATTCCCTAATGACCAAAAGAGAATTGAGACGTGATTTTTAAACGTTTCAAAATTGGTTCGTGCTCGATCGAGCGTCGCCGCTTCCCATTCATCATATGAACCTGGGACGTTCCAAGAAGGTTCGACCGCCCCCATTTTTTGCCAAGAACCATGCGATTCCAAATTGGTTTCAGCCATCATATAGATGCCAGCTTGATCGCAACCATTATAAAAGGATAACCGATCTGGATAATGCGATGTTCGGACGGCATTGATATGGTTGCGCTGCATGCAGGCAATATCCCACGCTTCATCTTCGGCCGTAATTGTCCGACCAGTTTCAGGATGCCATTCATGCCGATTAACGCCGTTAATGACTAACCGTTTTCCGTTGAGCAACATCACTTTATCTTTAATCTCAATTTTACGGAAGCCAAATGGTTGCTGACTAATTTCAATCGTTTCCCCAGCTTGATCCACAACTTCTAGCTCTAATGTGTATAAGTTAGGGGTTTGGTTGGACCACGCTTGAACCAATTCGGGCATCTTATAAAGGTCGTTCACCTGAGCGCCACTCGTTAAATCGGCCGTTAAGATGATTTGATGTTGGTCCCTAATGCGTAGATGGACTCGGTTTTCATCTCCTGAAAATTGAAGGCGAAGTTTCACCTGTCCCGTTTGTTGTACCACGTCATATTCGGGAATTACCCATAAATCTTCCAAATGCGTGCGGGGTTTAGCTAATAACTTAACATCCCGGAAAATCCCGAAGAAGCGGAAGAAATCTTGATCTTCGATGAAAGCCGCACTACTGCGCTTATGCACTTCAACCGCCAAGCAATTATCAGTTTCTTTAAGATAAGGGGTTAAGTCAAATTCAGACGGTGTAAAACTATCTTCAGCATAGCCGATAAATTGGCCATTGAGCCAAACATACATCGCTTGTTCGACCCCTTCAAAGCGAATGATGACCCGTTGATTTCTCAAAGCTGGCGTTAAATCAAAATGGTGCAGGTATGAACCAACGGGATTATAATCGGCTTCACTAAACATGCCGAGATGTTGCTTGTCATCGGACGTTGAAAAAGCGGGACGCCGATAATAATGCCCTTCCCACGGATACATTGTGTTGATGTAGTGCAATTGCTCATAACCCGCCAATTCGATATGTTGGGGTACTGTGATTGGTTCAAAATCTTGCGCATCAAATGCTAATTCATAAAAAGATTTAGGACGACTCGCCGCATTAACACTGTAGTGAAATTGCCACGTGCCATTCAAAGATTGTTCAAACGAACTCTGTTGTTGGGCCATTTCGGCCAGTGTCGCATAGTAACGGTGATCACTGTGGGCAGGCAATTGGCCCACTCTGAAGACGGCCGGTGTATCTAACCATTGAATATTAGGTTGCATAAACTTAACCTCCAAGTTTAAATTAAAACGGTTTCATTTTTGAGTATAGAAGTTTGCCGCTGGGATGTCAAAAAGAACCCTACACAATTAGTGTCAGGGTTCTTTTTACTATCAGATTTAATTTTTTATCGTTATCATATTTACTTTCCCCAGTACCCTTAAAGCATTTAATTTAAAGTTAGAATCTTCTTGAAGAGCTTTTTCAACAACATCAATCATTCTCTGATCTAAAATATTTATTTTTTTATCCTCATATGCTTCATTATATGTTTTTTCAAAAATAGTTATATAAAAGCAGAATATTTCAAAAGGAAATTCATCTAATAAATCTTTTAGCTTTTCGACATTGGGAGCCAATACATTGATTTCTTTCATCTTAATCATCCTCCTTTTCTATATCATCACATACTCATCCCTACTAAATGAATTTAAATGCTTAATATAGAAAAGTTAAAAAAATAGGTTTTTATGCTAATGTAAACCCCTGTTTCTTCAAAAAGGCCCCGACTTCTGGACGGCGTGGTGCACTGAAAAAGTCTAAATTCTTACTTGTCCAGTCAGCCTGTTGTTGATTTGACCCCCGATTGGCATAATAATCTGCGATTTGTTGATCGTATTGTTTTAAATCCGCAAATTGCGCCCGTGGATATTGGTTCTGGGCCACTTGATTAATTTGTGGCAATCTTGGTTTAACCTGATTTTTGGTCTTTGGAATGCCGACGGTTAACCCAAAGAGGGGCACTGTATATTCTGGCAACCCAAGTAACTCAGCCACCCGCGCGATATCATTGCGAATCCCGCCGATATAACAAATCCCGAGCCCTAATGATTCCGCAGCCACCGCCATATCTTCAGCAGCAATCGTTGTATCAACACTCGCGACTAGCAAGGCCTCCATATTTTGGATGCCGGCCAAAGATTGACCCTGGGCTTTCAACATGCTAGCTTGACGATACAAATCCGCAACGAAAACGTAAAATGTACCGGTCTGATTGACGTAGCTAGCACTATTAGAAATCGTCGCAATCTCGGTGCGCAACGCTAAGTCCGTCACTTCAATGATTGAAAAAGCTTGGACGAAGTTAGATGACGAACCACTCTGGGCCGCCGCAATTAATTGCTGTTTTACCTCAGCGCTCAAGGGTGTCGCTTCAAAATTCCGAACAGAAACATGGTGTTGCATTTGTGCGATTAAATCAGACATTGGTAAACTCCTATCACCTTAGAATAAACTATAATATGCTTATTTTAAGCTAATCCCAACCGCTGTCAATCGATAACCCTTCTACAATACGACCTGTGAGCCCTTCTTAAAACTCCAAACACCTGCAATTAATGCTAATATCGCTGTTGCGACTACATTTACCCAATCTGCCCATGCACCTATTTCCAATTTAATAACCCCCAATATCGATTTAAACTAATGTGGTTTTATTATAAAAAAGGCTGGCGACATATACTGTCGTCTTGCAGATTAATTTTAAATTAGGGCAAAAAAATAGTAATCGACAAGTCGATTACCAGTGAATTTCTGTAAAAATCTTTGGGCCTTTACGCATCTTTGTCCGATCATTCTTAGCGACGTCAGTTTGTTTTGACTTACCGCCACCCTTCTTTTGATCGATTAAGGCTTGCATTTTTTCTTTTTGCTTTTGATCCATTTTCATACTCCCAACTATTCTGTTCCTATCAGCTTAACATAATTTGCACCACTACGGCACCCATTATTTTTGAATTGCGGGAATTAATAAGTCAGTGACTGCTCGGACTGAGAACGGATTTTGGCCTGTTACTAATTGGCCATCTTGGACAGCGAATGACTTATACGCCCGCATTTTAGTGAATTCGGCGCCATTTTGAGCGGCCACTTCTTCATTTAAAAATGGTACGACGTTCTTCTTACCTGCCAACACTTCTTCGGCTGTTGTAAAACCGGTCACTTTTTTACCGGCAATCACAAACTGACCTTTTGTATCTTTTAATTGCAAGAGTCCTGCAATACCGTGACAGACTGAAGACAGGTAGCCACCTTGTTGATAAATTGCCCGCGCAATCGCTTGGATTTCGGCATTATCTGGGAAGTCCCACATCACACCGTGGCCCCCTGTATAGTAAATCGCTGCATAATCAGCCGGATTAACGTCGCTAGGCTTCAATGTGGCAACTAAGCCGCGTTGAACGTAATCTGGTTGTTCATAAATCTCCAAAATCGCTTCATCGGTATACTTCATCCCCCGTGGATCAAGCGGCACAAAACCACCTTTAGGACTGATAAAGTCATAGTCGATGCCCGCCTTTTGCATTTCTGCGACAAATTCTGCCGACTCACCCAACCATAAACCCGTGGGATCAGTTGTGCCTTGATACCGCGTGATGTTGGTATGCACGATTAATACTTTTACCATTTTAAAAAGCCTCCCGAAACTAGTGATATGGGTTTATTAAATCATTAACGGTGATGACTGTCAATTGAAGCACGTTACTTTCTTTGTAACAACCCAAACAACGTTTTGAACTGATTTTTAAAGGACAGCATGTCGTTAAAAATATCCTCGCCATCGTTGAGCATTTTAACCGTCAACCAACCCAGCGCTTCGGTGATCGACATCGCAACCGTTGCGTTAACCGCTGCCCCAGTGACTGTCCCGACAACTGGTACAAGCTTCAAAATATTCCCGACAGCACTGCGACCTAACCCAACTAAAACTAATTCCTTCGACAAACTTTTACCAAGACTCGCCGACCAAGATTGGCCGAATAATTTGTGCAAACGGGCCATCATTGTCAATTGGACAGGTACTAATAAGAAAGCATCTGAAAATGGAATTGGTGAACAGCCAATAATCGCCGCTGTTAACGAGGCTGCATGAATAATATTATGGGCTTGTTGCCGTTTTTGATCGTCAACACCCACTAAGAAGTCGGCAAAGACGCTATCAAACTGCGTCCGGCTCTTGGCCATCGTCTTCTCCGCCAATGCTTTAGACTGGTTGAAGGACTTGGCAATAATCGCCGCTGATTGTCGTGGTAACTTCTGCAACACTTCCGTAAAGAATGAATCGAACTCTGGATTATCATCCTGATTCACTTGCCGCTTATCAAATAACTTTTTCATCACGCCACGCTCCTTATCTCATTAACTGACACTGCTACTTTAAGCTGATTATATAATATTGAACCGCACTTCGTCTATCGAGCGGAAGTCTGACTTTTTGAGCAATTAAAAAAACACCCCACAACTGCCCGTTATGAGGTGTTTTCTTGAATAATAGCGACTTACTTCTTATTTAAATCATTCAAGGTTTCATTGGCTTTTTCAATCAACGAGACAACTCTCAAAATACTTTCAGTTTGCTCGTCCGTTAAACCACCCATTTTAAAAGGTAAATCATCAGAAATATTCAATAAGTAGTCCGCTGACGTATCAAGAATACTACAAATACTGACCAGCGTTTCTAAGGATGGGTATGATAGCCCTTGCTCATAGGCAGAAACGGTTCCCTTACTGACCCCCAGTCGTTGTGAAAGTTCTAGTTGAGTCAACCGCTTTGCTTTACGGACCGCCTTCAACCTCTCACCAAAAAAATTAATTGTCATAAAATTAAACCCTCCGTTTAGCGTAGCAAAACGATATACGAGTATTATATGTATTAAGTGCATGCTACGTTGACACTTTTGAGGTTAATTGATACTATTAACAGCATAAAGTGACTGTTATGCTAGTAATACAGCTAGCTTATCGTCAACCAGCTTAACAGACTTTAAAATATCGTAAAATTCTTGGGAGGAATGTATGATTATAAAGACAAACGATCCGATTCACTCACTAGCATGTTACCATGAAATAGATGACAAAGAATATGTTATAACGAGGTCTATCTCTTAATTGAACACAATTCAACACGATACTGTCAAACATATTGCCGGTATCAGAGAACATGCATTAAAAATAATCACCATGTTATTATCTAACTCGGGGGAGTATTAGAAATATGCAGAAGCATTTAACCGTCATTTTGAGTGTCATAGCCATATTAACGTTAGCCGCCTGTGGGCAAGCACAAATAAAAGCCCCACAAACTAGTCACAATAAGAACGCTAAGGTTGCTTCAACTAGTCATCCAAAATCGGCCTCACACAGCACAACGTCGCGTGTCGCCAAAAAAGAAACGACTAGCCAAAGCACCACCGCTAAAAGTGATTCAACAACATCACAAACACCGGCAAAGCAAACTGGCATGAATCTCACTCAGATCCAAGCGGGCGATTATAGTAGTATCGCCGGTCAATGGCAGTTAAGTCGTCGCCAAGCTAAAGGTCGCGAAATGACAATCGACAATGCCAAACCTTTAGCGATTACCAACAATCAACTCACATCAGACAGTATAACGCTCAGCAAAGCTGGCTTAAAAGACAACGCCGGTTTGCATCCAGTCAATTTCAAAACGACTAATGGCCACCTAGCCGCCCTATTAGCGGATTCAGTTGCCATTAATTGGTCTGTCACCTTCTATCCGGTTGGTACTAGCACCGAATACGGCCTCGAAGCCGTCAATACCACCAATTCGAAAAACGTGATTGTCATCTGGACCAGTAACATGTCATTGACTGACGTCTATGTGCAAAGTTAAGCGATGGTCATCAAAAAAGACCGTTCAAGTTTAAAACTTGAACGGTCTTTTTTATGGTGCTAATTAATTTATTTTGTAATAGACTTGTTCAGCACCGACAGCCGTTGGACTATTTTGAGTCCCAACAGCAACAATTTTGTCTTTATTCACATCACCACCAGATAAATCACCCATCATTCCTTTTGGTAAAAATGAGATACATAACATTGCGCCTGGCAACGTACTTTTTAAAGAAAATACACCGTCATATTCTCCAGTTATAAGTGTTTGTTTATAGGCTTTCATTGTTGAATCTCCGATATATGATACTTCTTTAGGTGTCCCATCTGGTCCATCTGAACCCGGAATGTCTAATTGTTGACTAGTGATTATCCCCGGTTCCTTGTTGCTCGTAATATCTGTAAATTGCATAGTCTCATTTTTGACCGCGATTTGATTTCCTAAGCCATTTTGCCAAGTGCCATTTAGACTCTTGTAATTGCCGGCCTTAACCTCATCTAAAGCCATTGATTGCTTAGATTCAACTGGTTCCTTATCAATCGTCGCTTGCGTCGTGCTAGTACTACTTTTTTGGAAGACTTGAATATAATTATTACTGCTACTACGGATAACTAGTCGGTCTTGCTTTGAATCAACTGTCGTTGGTACGTCATCACCCCAGTTAGTAAGATCTACACCTCCCGGATAAAACGATATATTCCAAATAACAGCTGCATCGCTAGTATCAGCAGTTAAATAGCCCGCCTTATCATCAAAGGCAAGTTCATGCGAGTCGTTACCATCATTCAACGTATTTCCGGCAATTGTCATTGCGCCATTTTTAATTTGGTCAGCAGTAATATCCAGTTTTCCGCCCTGACTCCCTGATTGCCAAATATTACCTTTACCATCATGCCGATTGAATGAAACTGCGACTTCTTGCCAATCACCTAATAAACTTTGATAGTTACCAGCTTTAATTTCATCTAACGCCATCGCCGTAGACTTCTTCTCTTATTGAGTGATTACCTGCTTTGTCGCAACTGATGAAGTTGCCGGTTCAGTCGCTTGTTGCTGATTAGCCTTGATTGTCTTTTGCACTTGATTAGTAATTTTTTTCAACGCCGGTTTGGTATAAATGGTTGTTCCTTGGTCCTTAATAGTCGTTAATAAGCCATTCAATCGACGATTCTTAGTTTGAATCGTTGCATCACTCACTGATTTGTCCTGAATCGTATTTGCTTTTAAAACTTGTTGATTTTGATCTTTAAAATATTGTTGCGCCTTTGAGATGGCTAATTGATAAGCTTTGTTAACTTTAGTACTCTGATTAGCTTTTTGGTGATAATGATCAGCTGAGGACACCATCTTTTTCAAGGTTGTTAATTTTTGCGAATCACTCTTAACTCGATTAAAAGCCTTCACTTCTGTCTGAATAGTATCCAATTGCTTAGCGATTTGTGCTTCCTTGTGTTGTTTTTGAAAACTGGTGTAACCCCAAGTACCACCAATAATTACTAATAACACTATAATGACAATTATCCATACTTTACGCTTCACAATTACTTCCCCCATTTTTTTCGACTTACTTCTTTACTATTATCTGTTAAGATGGCACCGTCCGCAATGATTCTTAGCGTTTACTAATCATTTAATGACTAATGAGTATTTCTAAACAAAAAAACACCCCACAACCAAGAGTTGTGGGGTGTTTTGCAAAACCGAATAATATCGGATTGATATTAACGTTTTGAGAATTGTGAAGCTTTACGAGCTTTCTTAAGACCTGGTTTCTTACGTTCCTTCATACGAGGGTCACGTGTTAACATGCCAGCACTCTTAAGAGCTGGACGGAAGTCAGGGTCAACTGTCAATAGGGCACGTGAAATACCGTGACGGATTGCACCAGCTTGGCCTGAGAATCCACCACCATTAACGTTTACCAAGATATCATAGCTATCTGATGTTTCAGTAATTGTTAAAGGTTGTTTCATATCTAAAATCAAGTTAGCAAATGGAATGTAATCAACAACGTCTTTGTTGTTGATAGTGATTTTACCAGTACCTGGTACTAAACGTACACGAGCTACTGAGTTTTTACGACGGCCTGTACCGTTATAAGTTACTTGAGCCACTATAGTTTCCTCCTTAAATAATGTCCGTAATGTCTAAGACTTCTGGATTTTGTGCTTGGTGTTTGTGTTCGCCACCAGCGTAAACGTGTAACTTCAAGAATTGGTTGTGACCCAATGAGTTCTTAGGTAACATCCCTTTAACTGACATTTCAATTAAACGTTCTGGGTTATTTTCACGAATTTCGCCAGCAGTACGAGTTTTCAAACCACCAGGATGATTACTATGGTGATGATATAACTTGTCGGTTGCTTTGCGACCTGTTAATTTAATTTTTTCAGCGTTGATGACGATGATGTTATCACCTGTATCAACGTTAGGTGTAAATGTTGGTTTATTTTTACCGCGTAAGATAGAAGCGACTACAGTTGATAGACGACCTAATGCAATATCTGTTGCATCGATCACATACCATTTACGTTCTACTTCGCCTGGTTTAGCCATGTAAGTTGTACGCACGATTTATTCCTCCAATATTCTGTGTTTGTTTGACACTCAATAAGTTTCCGGGGCCTATCGTGGGGCAAACAATACCAGATACTATAGTACCGTAATTTCTTGATTAAGTCAATCGAATCTCATATATTTCCAGTCTATTTATAATAAACTTCTTTTAAATACAAACCGCTTGCTGGCGCGGTTGAGCGCGCCTGTTGCCGATCCTTGACTTCGTACAATCGTAAAAAGTCATGCACATCACGCCGACCGTTACCAATTTCCAATAAAGTGGCCACTAAGATGCGGACCATATTATATAAAAAACCATTCCCGTGAAACTCAAAAACGAGTTCATTCTCAGCTTCATTATAGACAACAGTTGCTTCGTAGATGGTACGCACCTTATCCTTGATGACCCCACCAGCGGCCGCAAAACTCGTATAGTCATGCGTCCCCATCACATCGGGTAATGCCGCTTGAATCCGCTCAACATCGATTGGATAAGGATAGTGACCCGTATAACGCCGTTTAAACGGATTGGTGTAATGCCCGAGATCAACCCGGTACAGATAACGCTTGCCAACTGTTGAAAAGCGAGCATGAAAAGCATCATCCGCCAATTGGCTATCAACCACTTCCATATCTAACGGTAAGAGGCTATTTAAGGCCCGTAGCATGCTTTTAGCGGGTAGTGCAGTCGGATAGTCGAAATGCACAACTTGGCCCATAGCGTGGACGCCAGAGTCTGTTCGGCCGGAACCGTAAACTTGAATATCGGCGCCCTTACTCATCTTAGTTAAGGCTTTTTCCAAGGTACCTTGAACTGTGCGTTGCTTAGGCTGAACTTGAAAGCCAGCAAAATCAGTCCCATCATAGGCAACCGTTACTCGATAGCGTTGTGTCATTGTTTCTCCTCTTACTTCACAAAATCATTATTTCTATTTTAGTCAATTTTCAGAAAAGTAGCAACCCTCCTTCCTATAATAGATAGCAAAAAAACCATTCATAAAAATGAATGGCTTTTTTAGCGATTAACCAATTTGATACAATACCTTGCGCAATGCAGTATATTTCTCTCTACCTTCTCTGGTTACCTCGAGCTGCACTGTCCGTTGATCATCATCTATGTTGTGGGCCTTCATTATATAGTGCTTATTTTGTAAAGCATTCAACTTACGTGAGGCGGCAGGTGGTGACGTATTAAATTTCTTTGCGATTTGCCCAGGTCGGTTATTACCGAGTTCAATAATCTGCTCCAAAACAAGGAACTGATCGTAGGTTAAGCCATATTCTTCACTCGCTTTGTTCAACTGGCTAATCTTTCGTTGGGCGTCAAGATACCACTCACTGATACTTAGAATTTCATTTTGCTCTGCCATTTTGTTCCTCCTAAGCCTAGGCACCTTCATTTAATACCTGCTTCCGTGTTATGATAGCTATGTATGTAAAAGTGCCCGGCAGTTGGTTTTCGAAGGCAAACTACCGACCACTTTTACGAATATCTTTATTTAAGAGCTTTAGTCTAATCTGTTTCAGATTGGATTAAAGTTTTTTTATGCAACTGTTGAGCTTAATGTCCATGTTAAGTTAGCTTTGTAGATAGCATTTGTAACTTCTGCACCTGCAGGCATTGTTAACTTGATGTTTGATGGTGCCCAACCAAAGACGTTAGCACCTTGGCCTTCGCCATCTTTAGCTTCAGCAACTTTAATATCTGTACCGCCAACAGCTAATGGTGTTGAGAAACTTGAATTGATTGATGAAACTGCTGCAGGTGTTGGTGCTGGTGTAACCTTAGCTAAATCAGATGTATACGTAGCATCTTGTGTATCCTTTGTTAATTCCGCTACTTGTTGTGTTTGACCGTATTGTGTGTTGTCAAATGATAATTTAGCACCCGTGATTGTTTCAGAAGTTGGTTTTGAAGGATCAGCATTATCCATAGCTGTTAAAGCATCTACCGATTTAACTGATAATGTCCATGAACCAGCTTTTGAAGTTGTCCCTTCATAAAAATCACTTGTTGGATCAGTTGTATTATTAGGGTTAGCAGTATTGCTTTGAGAATCTTTACGGGTTACTTGTTTGTCAACAACGGTTGCCCAAGCAGTACCTTCAACTTTTGATAAATCCTTATCTTTTGTATTTAAAATAACTGTTTCGTTAGTTTTACCACCTTCATAACTTGCTTTAAGGTTATTTGTTGGTAATGATGTATTCTTACCATCAGCAGTAAAGTCTAATTTTGTATCATCTAAAAGTTTATGGTTACCAAAATCTAATGTGTGAGGTACCATTTGGAGACGTAAGTACCCAGTGTTACCATTGTCACTGTTATCACCAAATGAAATCCCAGCAACTGTTTTGTCAGTTTGTGGTAATTTTGTGCCACCATTGTCATTTGAAGCAGCATCGTTTGAACCAGTTGTTGATGTAGCAGCGAATGTTGCTGTTGGAGCTAAGATTGAAAGTAATGTTGCGCCAGCTAATACTGAGCTTGTTAATTTTGTGAATTTCATGAGAAATTCCTCCCTAGAATTTTTAGCCCATAAAATTCTTTTTATTATATCACTAATATTATATATAGTCAATATAATTTTTAGTGTTTATAACCATTTTTGTGTAGTGCGTTTAAAACCCGTCCAACAACTACATTGTAATCGTCGTATAGACGTTATAACTATGGTAAACAAGAGCTGCCATGATGCCAGTTGCAATGAGCGTGATTGATAGTATCGTTACTAGCGCAATCATACCCCATTTCGTCTTTTTATAACCAAATTTATTTACCATTCTTTGCATGGAGATCCCTCTTTCGTCTTCTAACTCGGTATACTTTGACCAAAATACCACCGATTATTACTAACACAACCGCTACCCCACCTAGAATCCAATTACGATTTCTAAGATAGGCCGCATTTAAACTGTTAATATATTTGGCTTGCGAAGTCGTAATCAAAACATCTTTATGCAGCGTTTTAGCATACTGATTATTTTGCGTTGTCAAGGTCATACTATATGTCCCTGGCACCAACCGCTTCCCCCCAAGCAATAGATCAACATAGAAACTCGTATTTGGTGCAATCTTGCCATTTTTGACAGTTGTTGTGTATTGGATAAATTGCCATTTCTGATTCTGCAATTTGATTTTAATTTTTGCCTTTTCTAAATACATCGGATCAGGATTATTAATTTTGACACTAATCGCTGCCTGGCCGGCTTTAGTGAAACGCGTCTTAATCGACGGTGACTGCAAGTATTGATAGTCTCGCTTTTGCACCTGTTGATCATTCAAAATTAACCCAATCGCATACCGGTAAGCATTTTTAATAGCTGATTTTTGATTAAATTGGTCAGCACTTAGATTAATCGCCGTCGCTTTAGTCCCCTTAAAACTGTCATTTGTTTTAATCTTAATGGTAATCCGTTTAGTGGCACCTGCTGGCAAACTTGTTTTTTTAGGAACAGTCACCAACTGGCTTCCTGGTTTCTTCAAAAGGTGTTTGTCAATCGAATGAGAACCAAGATAATCAACCGATGCATTGTCATTAGTTGTCGCATCTTTGACCTGACCATAAATATTAATTGTATGTTCAGTTGGGTTATAAACCTTAATTCGAACCGTTTTTGTCTGGTTAGCCTTAACATGTAAGTTAAAATAACCTAACCGTTTACCACCAATATTGTCCTTCGGCAATTCTGGCATCAACATAAATGTCGCTTTATTAGCTGCTGGAAGCTTAATGGTACTCTTCTTTTTAGCCGCCTGTACTTGCCCAACTCCTAGTGTCAGTACCATGCCAACCAGCATGGTCGTTATTAATACATAACGCCAGTATTTCCGCATGGCATTAACCAATCCTAATAACTTTATAAAGACCATATGCTGCAACCAATAATAAAACCCCATTAGCTGCCATCATATACAACCATTTATTAGTTGGTCGTTGAATTGAGCGCTTATTTAAATTAGCAGCTGCTTCCTTCGATACCTTTAATGTTTTTTTAAACGTCCAAGACATCGGCAACTTATTCCAGAGGTTCTCCCCAGTTACTTTAACCGAAACTTGATACGTTCCAGCCTTCATGTTGTTATACTCCCATGAAATTGGCAGGGTCACAGATGAATTAGGCGCAATACTTGAACCTTCTTTTTCATAAAGGCGTTTATCAGAGAAAATCCCTTTTTTCGACACAACCGCTTTAAAATGTACGTTCTTCAAAACCATCGGCTGCGGATTACGGAGCTTGATCCCCATCGCAGGTCGGTTATTATACAAAATCGGCTTAGTGGAATCGTATTTTAATTCTGGGTACACCTTATAGTGCGATCCCCGTAAAACAACACTAATCATATAAGCGTAATTACTCGAAATCGTTTGATCAGATGTTTTATTATCACGATATTCAATAAAATGCCAACCTCCAGAAATCATACCGTTAAAGTTTTCTTCCGGCATCTTAATTTCCGCTTGAATCACCGTTGTTTCCTGTGGTCCTAAATGAAGCACACGATCTGATTTTCGAACAGCACCAATTGTTGTTAACGGAATCTTCGCACTGGGATCCAACCCCTTAGTAGACGTTTGAAATTTCATATCGCCGCCCATTTGAGTCATCCCATTTTGAAATTCATTCTTAATAGTAATTTTCTTATCGGTGAAATTTTGAACGCGCATCTTAATGGTATGTGTCGTCCCCGGTTTGAACTTAACATCAAAATAGTTCAAACTCGTATCCACTTGACCGTCGGGCATAATTGGTTGAATTTCAAAATCCGCTTTTTCTGTACCAGAAGCTGCCTGTACTTGCTGTGATAGAGCAAAGCCCCCTATCACACCGAAAGCAAGCCCTAAAATAATATTTTTTAATAATCGTTTTCTAAACACGATTTTCTTCCTCCTATGGTGCAACCGTTAATGTCCAATCTAAAGTCGTTGTATAGGTTGTATTATCCCGTTCAGTCGTTTCTGGGACATGTAAGCCAATACTGATATCGGCGTTTTTCTTATTACCAAATTGATAATACCAACTACCTTTACCTTGGTCGTCACTGTAACGGTTAGTTTCACTACTCTTATCTTTATTAAGATCAACATCTTGGAAGACACCCGACTTAGTATAAGTCATCAAATTCTTAACTGTATCACCTGTCTTTAATTCAAAATGGTCAATTGAAGACATCGCTTGCGCCGGAGTTGTATTACCAGCATCTGCAATAACATTACCGTTCTTAAACTGTAGCTCCGCGTCTTTTAAGACTTGTTTGCGATCATCCATAAATGGTTTTTCTTGCGTAACTTGCAATTGCCATGAATCTACACCGTAGTGATCAGTTACTTTAACAGCTTGTGGTGTCTTGCGATCTTCTAGATAGTAGGTGCTATCCGTTTGTGTCCGGTTATGCGTCCCGAAGTCCCAATAACTAGGCGCTTCTACTGAAAGCATCCGTTTGTAATACCCATAAGTAATCGTTCGAACCTTATCTGTAAAGACAGGATCATCCTTGTAGGCTTTAGACCAATTAGCATTTGTCAAATCGGTATCTTCCGTTACAGCATGAATCGTGTAACCTTCGATAATCTTAGGTGCTACTCGTGCCGAGTTAACAGTCGATAGCTTAGTACCTGACGTTCCTTTTTCATCAACCTCACTAGCAATATAAGTTGGATGTTTCAAATCATTATCTTCTAAATCAACATAGCGGATAATAATTTCGCCAACATTCTTCTCCAAATTCAATACCGTTTGATTGAAGGTCATTGTATTACCAGCAATTAATGCATTTTCAGTCCCAGCCGACGTCGTTTTAGTTTCCGTTAATTCGTCCGCTGTTAGTTTGGCATCATTTGTAACTACTTTATCCGCTGCCAATGTATTATCATCAACACTAGCCGTCACTTGCATCTGATAGCTGATAGTTGCCATATATCCTGGCTTCAACGGTTGTGATAGTGTAATCGTCTGATGATCAGCACTGAATTTAGCATTTGTATCTGTCGTTTCATTCGTCCCATCGGCTTTGCTGATTTTAACAATCAGTGGGTAATCTTTACCAGTATCGGGGTCACTAAATGAAAGCTTGTCCGATTTTTTCATCGTAATCGCATTAACTTTCATGTTAGTAATGTTCCCGGTATTATCGTCTGCTGCTGTTACCTTGTAACGATAATCAATGATATCCCCTTTACCAGCAGTTGTTTCTACACGGTAACCATCCTTATCAGGATATTTAGGGTCAGTGGATGTTGATGTATCTTCCGTTGTCATATTTTTGAGCGTTTGTTCAAGTTTAACTTCTTTTTTATTTCTAATTTTTAATTTTGATTGGTTCGCTTTTGTCTTATGTTGATAATTTGCAACCGTCTTATCCGTTAAATCGCCGGTTAAGTTGTCTGCGTAGAAATTAGCATCATTCGTGATGTCTTGTGTTTTAGCATTATCCTTAATCAATACTCGATATTGAACCATTACTTTTTTATCCACATCAAGTGGACTCTTCAAAGCAATGCCTTTAAGCGTTGCTAACGTATCTGATACCGCAGAGCGTATAATTGTCCCGCCATAATTAATTTGAATCTGTTTATCTGGATACCCTTCAAGTGATACTAATGCCAAATCATCTGGCACATTCATCGTGATGTCTTGAATAGCAGCATTTACTAAAGCAGCATCGTTTGTATACTTCCCTGACGTACTGTCAGTTGGCAATGTAATATCAAAACGATAGATGACATAATCGCCAGGTTTCCCCGTTGTTTCGGCTTTACCATCTCCAAAACCAGGGCCGTTCCAAGCTTGTCCAGGAAGTGCAGTTGCTGGATTTCTGATAAATTGTTGAATCGTAGCTGTGTTATTAGCTACCGATGCAGTGATAACAGCCGTATTGAATAGATACCCATCTGGTACTAAATCATGACCATCCGGTTTAGCAGTCAATGAATCAGATTTCAAAAAACCAAGTTGCATATAGAGACCACTTTTATTAAGGGTTCTTTCGAACGTTACCGTGACTGCCTCGCCCTTTTTAATCGGCGTATCAATCTTAATTGAATAAGTATTAGCTGTTGAGCCCTCAACAACCGTACCATCCGTTGTTGTTGAACCAACTGTTACCTTCACATTAGTTGGTACGCTTATCCCAGCGTTGACCGAAATCGCATTGATTGAAGCATCCGTAATGCTTGCCGTATTTGAATCTTTAGCTTTGAAAGAGAAACGGTAACCAACTTTATCACCCACATGACCTGTGGTTGTTGACGCATCATCGACAATCGGTTGCCAATCTTCACCCGCTGTATCGTAGTTCTTAATTTCTTGTTTCATATCTTGCACTTCACGGACAGGATCTGGGACTTTAACGTGTCCGAAGGCCTCATTACTGTCCCAACCTTCCGCTTTTGCACCAGCCGTTTTAACAACATCTAGATGCGCAGTATTAGCGATTTTCGCATACGTATGTTTGACACCCTTATCATCCGTTGCCGTCACAGTTGGTAGACTGCCTAAATCAGCATCGGCTGCAACTGATGTTTCAATCTTCATATTATACGTTTTAGCGTAGTTATCTTCCTTGCCCAAGAAATCAGCCTTCGCCTTTGCCGTCACTTTGTTACCAGTCGTATCAATATCAAAATTGGCGGTTACATCCGTTACCCCATCTTGCATAATCGTTACTTTATCAACTTTTAAATTCTTATTAATCGGATCGGTTAGTTCAAACTTCTCCGTTGGATGGAAGGTACTAATCGTGCCACTTTCAGCTGTACCATGTTGTGGGTTTTTAATTGTACTCCCACGATATGGTAAAGTCGCAACAACATTATAGTTAACATTATTGTCATCCCAATCCTTATTCCATTCATCGCCATCACCTGACTTTCCAGGTGCAGAGAATGCCACCGGTACGAGCGCTGATGCTAGAAAATCTAACCGTTGCCAATCAGAGACTGCATATTGAATTGATTGCGTTTTACTGAACGTAACGGTCGCCCAAGCATCTGTATTGTCGGGGTTAATAACTTCGTTGCTGTCCCCCCACTCGTCACCGTTATTAGCAGATCCTCCATTTCTGTCAGTATATTCGTTATTCCCGATATTATTAACAATCACGGTTGATGGATCCATTCCTGGCCCGAAAGTCCCTTTTAACGTACTCTTAGTGACTTGATTATTTGTAACGTAAACGCCTTGAATATTGCTATCTTTGGAAAATTGTAAAAAATCGCGGTGATCTAAATCGGCAACCGTTAAGAAGCCAGATATGCTAATCGGTTTTTTAGTTTCATTATCGTAGAATTCTAACTTGACCGTTGCCAACTGACGATACTGTAAATAGGCTTTTGGATCTTTATCTAAAATACCACCTGCTGAAGATTTTATCTTAGTCGTTCTAAAACCACCGGGTGCTTGAAATGAGCCATTGATTCCCAACATATCTTGTCGATTTTGATTGCCTTTATTAGTGCCACGACCGAAATTAAAACCCCAATTAGTGATATACGTTGTATCCAAAGTAGTACCATTAGGATCACTATAGCCTTGCGTTTTCCACTGAGGCCAATCATTATACCAACCGTGCTTTTCAAGGCCTACAAATTTCTGTTTAATGTCAATCCAATGTTGTTTCCCATTTCCATCCCGAAAGGCCATGACTTTTGTATAGTAGATATAATCTTTATCACCGTCTAATCCATTACCATTTATAAAATCTTTACTCGACTTTGTCTGACCATAATCCGTTTCAGTCGAAACACCTGGGATAAAACTTGGAAACGCGTTATTCGGATAAGGAATTTCGTTGTACGAATCATCTGGTTTTAAGGTCCCCGATGCATCAACAATTGATGTGTGCGCATTACCACTTGCATCGTAATTAACGGTGATTACACCTTGCTGTGATGATAACGTCTTACTGAAATCAGGATACGTATAAGGATCAGTTTCAGTAATTGCACGTGGTTGAATCAAAACAGACTTAACTTGTTTCTTCGATGATGCTTTTTTTTCACTACTTTTCTTAGACTCGCTCTTCTTAGATGTTTGTTGTTCACTAGACGATTGAACAATACTTTGGCTACCGCTACGAAGTTGCGAAGAGCCACTGACTTGCGTAATTGCTTTAGTGCTATCTATTATTTTAGACGTCTTCACACTATCATCGCCGTCTTGCGTTGATGAAGTCGCTAATACAGCACCTAGTGATTGAACAACCGTTGTCATCAATAGAAAAATTATTAATAAACTATAGATAATTCGCTTCTTCATGTTAAATACCCTCCCGTAGTGCTCTGTTACGTCATGTAACCGTCTGCGCCATCCTTAGGAATCGCCCTAACTGCTACAGCGCTAGTTCAAACATTTTGAATAAAAACCATAACTCTTGAGTTATGGTTTTATTCGAAAAGCAATTGTTAGCCAAGCACAATGAACACCCCCATTAACAGAACAAGCTGTCAATTTTTATAAAGCCCGTTAGAATAACATTAAAAAAATAGATAATTGCATTAATTATCTTGCACACTATTAAACAATGGTGTAAACTAACTCTAGAGTTAATGATTCACAAATCAAGAGTTGCGGTTCTTATTTTTATTAATTAACAAATTCTTTCTACGTCAAGAATAGAGCTATAACCGTTAAACCAATCACATACCGGCTATTTTTATGATATTTTTCTAATTAACCATTTATTAGATATCATTTTTGGAATGAAATAATTCATCACGTTGATATCGGTTAAGTTAACAAACAATTCCAAATGTTAAATTACGACTACTCCTAACCGTATTTATTAATTCCTGTTAAGCATATAAAAAGGAACTCATCACCTTTACAGTAATGAGTTCCTTTTTATATGCTTATTTATTTTTAAATGTTAGAATTATCCCTTTGGCATAACTAACAATGTTGTTTCCTTACTTACTTGATCACCATTATGTTCTGTGAAAATAACATTTGTTGGTAAAACATCTTGATCAATTTGGCTTGTATCAAATGTGAATGATAAGCCGTCTTCGCTAACAGTCACCTTATATTTTTCATTTGTATACATATCAACTGCTTCAATTGTATGTCCTGGTGTACTGATTTTACCGTTTACAGTTACTCCCCACTTAACTCTTGATGCGTCCAATGAAGGTGCTGGTGGCACTGCGTTATCGTGTTCCACAATTGCTGTCCCAAACCCTTTAGTGCCTAATGCTGTTGTTTGATCAGCATATAGTTTTGTACCAGCTTTTT
Organism: Latilactobacillus sakei subsp. sakei DSM 20017 = JCM 1157; assembly: GCF_002370355.1. Lineage (NCBI taxonomy): Bacteria > Bacillati > Bacillota > Bacilli > Lactobacillales > Lactobacillaceae > Latilactobacillus > Latilactobacillus sakei. Next base: position 723,699 of record NZ_AP017929.1, on the reverse strand, counting down.
GTTGGATAATATCAGCAATATATGTGCCATCAACGCCAGCAATTGCTGTCCCGATAACTGGACCATCTTCTGAGTTAGCACGGATTTTAACCGTTGAACCAGCTGGTGCGTTACCACCAATCACTTTAGTATCCGTATCCTTAACTGGTGTATGAATTGTTGGCACTTGGTTAATAATTGTCCAGCCTTTATCTAATTTATCCCAGTTAATCTTACCTTCAGATTCTGCATCCCCGATTAAGCTCCAATCTGGAATTGCTTCTGTCGATGTAACAACTGACTGAAATTGATAGAATGAATTATTATATGCATCCGGAATTCGTTCACCTAAATCTGTAATTGCTTGGCCTAAATCGATATAGATATGTGATTCAAGTGTTTGATTTGTAAAGATATTATATAAGCCAATTTTATTCTGGAAGACTAAGACATTATTTGTACGATCGTATGAAATATCTTCACGCTTGTAAGTATATTTCTGTGGTTGTCCACCTTGGTTATTCGGTGCGTAGAAGTAACTTGATGGTTCGATATAATCTAAGAATGTTTTCCCATCTGCTGTTGTTTTATTCATTAACGCTTTAAATTCATCAGGCATTACGATCTGAGTTTTTGTTTTTTCACCCACTGCAAGAGCTATAGTTGTCTTACCAGTATATGAAATCTGTAAAGTACCAGAAGTTAATGAAAAGTCATTTGATAGATGAACACCTTCAAGCATGTTTGAACCTTCAAAAGTTGTAGAACCTTTCGTTAAGAATCCAATACCTGCTTTTGGATCCGCAATCTTTGACTTTGCTTTTGTGTTTACTTTTTGTTCAGTCTTCACTGAGCTATTTTCGGCTGCCCGTACCGTTGCAACACCTGTGCTCACCATCAAACCTAACACCGTTGATGATGTTAATAATAAACTAACCATTTTTGTACTCTTGATCATAATTTTCGCCTCCATGTGCGTTTTTTTTTAGCAGCAATAGTTATTAGTCAATGACGTTAATTGCCTCTGATATGTGAATAATGTACCATCTCATTTTCAATTGTGCAAGTAATATTTTCAATTAGATTTTCCCTATGTTAACAGACTTATTGACGCTATAAGCGTTTCGAAAATAAACTTTTTTTAAATTCACTTGGCTGAATATGTTATTTTTTTAACTTGTTTACCATTATATTTTGAGACATGTAAATATAATCTAATCCTTATATAAATCCTGCTATACCAGTCGTTTTCAGGACTCATGATAGGATTAGAAATAATTAACCGTCGATACTAAAAAAGCATTATCTGTAAAATCACCTTTTTGAGGTTGTTTTCAGATAATGCTTTTTATTATTATTAATTAACGTAAGATTACTAATCCGATCGTTAATACCGCCATTGCGACAAACGCGAGTGTATCTCTTGTCTGCCATTTCAAGACACGATATTTACTGCGGCCTTCGCCACCTTGGTAACCACGGGCTTCCATGGCAGTTGCTAAGTCATCAGCCCGGTTGAAGCTGCTAACAAATAGCGGAATTAAGATGGGAACAATGGCTTTCATCTGTTGTAAGAGACTACCTTCGCCAAAATCAACACCCCGCGCACGCTGCGCATTCATAATCTTCGTGGTTTCATCCATTAACGTTGGTACGAAGCGTAGAGCAATTGATAACATCAATGCGACTTCATAGACTGGGAAATGAATGACTTTTAATGGCTTCAGAATCGATTCGATCGCATCCGCTAATGATAACGGTGGTGTCGTTAGCGTTAAAAGCGTTGACATGAAGATAATTAGGACGAAGCGCATGAAGATATATGCCCCATTGAGTAATCCGAACTTGGTCAGGCTCAAGAAGCCCCATTGCCAATAGACGGTCCCACCGCGGGTAAAGAAGATTTGGAGTAAGACGGTAAAGAGGATAAGCCATAATAATGGCCGCACCCCTTTCAAGAAGAAGCTGAGCTTAATCTTAGAAACCATAACTAACGCCATTGTAAAAATAAATAACAAGAGATAAGCCGGCCACGACCGTGCTAAGAAAATAATCCCAATGTAATAGAAACTGGCAATTAACTTCGCCCGCGGGTCCATCCGATGCAGGATTGAATCTCCCGGAATATAGCGGCCTAAGATGAGTTTATTCATTCGCGCCACCTGCTTCCTGCGGTAATTGATCGCGCAACATCGCTGCCAATTCGTGTTCGGTTAACGGCACTTGGGGGAACACGAAGCCCTTCTTAATTAATGCTTGGGCAAACTGTGTCGTGGTTGGGAGGCCTAATTGTTTAGACGTTAACCATTCAGGGTCCGCAAATATTTCGCGCGGTGTGCCACTCTTGGCGATGCCCCCGTTTTCTAGTACAACCACGTGATCCGCATAGTTGGCGACATCGTCCATTTGATGCGTGACCATCACAATCGTCATTCCTTGTTCGCGGTGTAGTTTTTCAAACAAGCCCATCATTTCCCGGCGACCGACTGGATCGAGTCCAGCGGTTGGCTCATCGAGGATTAGGACTTCTGGCTGCATCGCCAAAACACCGGCAATTGCGACCCGTCGCATCTGACCACCGGATAGATCAAATGGTGATTGGTCAAGCACGGCTGCTGGTAGACCAACTAATTCGACCATCGCTTTAGCCCGTTCAAGTGCCTCAGCTTCAGGCACACCGAAATTTTGGGGCCCGAAGGCAATATCCTTTTGGACCGTGGCTTCAAATAATTGGCTTTCTGGAAATTGGAAGACCATACCGACTTTTTGCCGGATGACCTTCAAGTTTTTATTATTCGTTTCAGGCGTAATCTGGCGGTCACCAATCTGGACGACCCCTTCAGTCGGCTTCAACAACGCGTTCAAGTGTTGCAATAACGTCGATTTGCCACTGCCGGTATGCCCGATTAATGCTGTGTAAGAACCCGATTCAATCGTTAAATTAATGTGTTTTAACCCAATCCCCTGAAAAGGTGTGCCAGGTTGATACGTATAACTTACATCTTTGAATGTAATGTCCATAGATAATCAGCCATCCTTTCCGTTGTGAGATAATCAGTCGGCATTGGTACTCCGAGCTTAGTAAGGGCTGCTTTTAATTTCTCGGGATAAGGGACATCTAACCCGAGGTCGAGCAATCGTTGTCCATAGGCGAAGATTTCGGCTGGTGTGCCCTGATCAATCACTTGGCCCTTATCCAACATGACAATCCGATCCGCACTAGCCGCTTCGTCAATATCATGGGTAATTGAAAGCACGGTCATATTCGTTTCTTGTTTTAACGTGTGAATGGCCTCAAGCACTTCTTGGCGGCCCTTAGGATCAAGCATACTGGTTGCTTCATCAAGAATGAGAATCTCGGGTTGCTGGGCAATAATGCCCGCTAATGCCACACGTTGCTTCTGACCACCGGATAAGCGACTTGGTTCACGCGTCATAAACGGTGTCATACCAACCCGTTCAACCGCATCTTGCACCCGCCGAAGCATTTCAGCCCGTTCAATCCCCTGATTTTCGAGACCAAACGCGACATCACCTTCGACCGTTGCACCGACAAATTGATTATCCGGATTTTGGAAAACCATACCGATTTTACGACGAATAGCCCAGACCGTTTCAATTGATAAGGGTAATCCATCAATCGTAATACTTCCTGACTGTAAATCTAATAAGCCATTCAGGGATTTGGCGAACGTACTTTTGCCACTTCCATTATGCCCGATAATTGCGACCCACTCACCAGCATTGATGTCGACCGATAAATCATTAAGGGCTAAGCGACTCGCCTGTGGGTATTCATATTTTAAATGTGCCACTTCTATGATTTTATTGTTATTCATTGAGAATACCTAATTTCATGATTTAGAGTGCCCTTTTCAAGCGGTTAACTTCTGAGTATAGCATAATCGGGCGAATTAACGATGCAATCGTTGATTTGACTGATGTCGCTAGACGGAAGAAGTTGCTTGGAAAGGCACGTTTCGATAAGAGTGCCTTTCAAAGCGTTTTGGCTCTGAGCATTAGCCTAGTATCGTGAATAAGCGACGCAGTCGATTATTTGCGATGCGTAGCTAAGCACAAGAGGCAGCTTGGAAAGGCACGTTTTCGATAAGAGTGCCATTGAAAGTGGTTAGGCTCTGAGCATTAGCTTAGAATCGCCCAACCACTTGCTTCAAGGGCTGCGAAACTACCCTCTATTTTATCATAGAATAAGCTGATATGTCCTATCAGCGATTAAGGAGATATCTCTAATTTCGGTATTAATTTATCTATTTTTTGTAACTCACCCTTAAACATCTGCATCATATTAATCAACTCCTCTTCATTTTATAATTATATTATATTCGTCACTATAAAAAACACAACTAACCAATAAATCCACTTAACACAAAAAACGTCTAACTCTGTCACCAGAATTAGACGTTTTATTATGTAATCATCAATCGATGAAAGTTATGCTGTAGTGCTAACATAACCTTAAGACTAGACTTGGCAAACAGATGCCATCATCATAACGCCCTGTCTCATCGATCAAATGACCTAGAAATCATTTTTTATTATTAAACAAGTTCAATAATAACCATTAATGCACCGTCACCACGACGAGGGGCTGTTTTAAGAATACGTGTGTAACCACCATTTCTTTCAGCATAACGTGGAGCAATGTCACTAAATAACTTTTGTAAAGCAGATTGAACGATTACTGCTTCGTCTTCTTCGCGAATATCAGCTACTTCGTTACGAACGAATGCTGCCGCTTGACGACGAGCGTGTAAATCACCGCGTTTACCTAAAGTGATCATTTTTTCAGTTGTTTTACGAATTTCTTTGGCACGAGCTTCAGTAGTAACAATACGTTCATTGATGATTAAATCTGTTGTCAAATCACGTAACATTGCTTTACGTTGTGAGCTTGTACGACCTAATTTACGATAACTCATGAATGGAGTCCCTCCTTCTTATCAGTTTATTCTTCTGTGCGTAAGCCTAAGCCAAGATCAAATAACTTGTTCTTAACTTCTTCTAACGACTTGCGACCAAGATTTCTAACTTTCATCATATCTGCTTCTGATTTGTCAGTTAACTCTTGAACAGTGTTGATACCAGCGCGTTTCAAACAGTTGTATGAACGGACTGATAAATCTAACTCTTCAATTGTCATTTCAAGCATTTTTTCTTTATGCGTCTCTTCTTTTTCGACCATGATTTCAGCATTCTTCGCTTCATCAGTAAGATCTACAAAGATTGCCAAATGCTCTGTCATAATCTTCGCAGCTAAGCTAATAGCTTCTCTAGGACTGATGGAACCGTTTGTCCAAACATCAAGTGTTAACTTGTCGAAATCGTTACGACGACCAACACGTGTACTTTCTACTTGATAGTTGACACGACTGATTGGGGTATAAATTGAGTCGATTGGTAAAACACCAATTGGCATATCGTCTGACTTGTTTTGAACAGCAGCAACATAACCACGGCCTTTTTTAACTGTCATTTGCACGTGGAAATTGCCGCCTTCAGCTACTGTACAAATATATTGATCAGTATTTAAGACTTCAACATCGTCATCCGAAATGATATCAGCAGCAGTAACTGTTGCTGGTCCCTTAACGTCAATCTCAATCGTTTTGTCTTCTTCAACGTGCAATTTAAGTGCTAATTTTTTGATATTCAAAATGATTTGTGTCACGTCTTCTAGGACGCCATCAATTGTTGAAAATTCATGTAAGACACCATCAATTTGGATATCTGTGACAGCAGTACCTGGTAAAGATGCTAATAAGATACGACGTAAAGAGTTACCTAAAGTCGTACCGTAGCCACGTTCAAGTGGTTCAACAACGAATTTACCGTAGTTAGTACTTTCATCAACCTTTGTAATGTTTGGTTTTTCAAATTCGATCATTCTTATCTTTTACCCCTTTCAAAACGAGAAGTGTTTATACGTGAACACGTTTCAGTTTGTCTCAAAATGAAGCGTAGCCCAGACTAAACACGACGGCGTTTTGGAGGACGAGATCCATTATGAGGAACTGGTGTGACGTCACGAATAGCAGTAACTTCTAAACCAGTTGCTTGTAATGAGCGGATTGCAGCTTCACGACCAGAACCTGGTCCTTTAACAGCAACTTCAATAGATTTCATACCATGTTCCATGGCTTCTTTACCAGCAGCTTCTGCAGCCATTTGAGCAGCAAAAGGTGTTGACTTACGACTACCTTTGAAACCTAATGAACCAGCAGATGACCATGCAACAGCATTCCCGTTAGGATCAGTGATCATTACAAGAGTGTTGTTAAATGTTGAGTGAATATGTGCTACGCCAGCTTCGATATTTTTCTTTACACGACGCTTACGTGGTGCATTCTTCTTGTTTGCCATAAATTATAACCTCCTTTTACTGATTATTTTTTCTTGCCTGCGATAGAAACTTTCTTACCTTTACGTGTACGAGCGTTGTTCTTCGTGTTTTGACCACGAACTGGTAAACCACGACGATGACGCATGCCACGATAAGAACCGATTTCTTGTAGACGTTTGATGTTTAAGCTAACTTCACGACGAAGATCGCCTTCAACTTTAACTGTATCTAATGCTGCACGGATCTTGTCTTCTTGATCCGGCGTTAAATCGCGTGTACGGACGTCTGTTGGGACGCCAGCATCAGCCAAGACTTTAACGGCAGTTGTATTTCCGATTCCGAAAATATAAGTTAAAGCAATCACAATTTGTTTATCACGTGGTAAATCCACACCTGCGATACGAGCCATTCTTGCACCTCCTGCTTATTAATTAACCTTGACGTTGTTTATGTTTTGGATTAGCTGCGCAGATAATCATAACGCGGCCTTTTCGTTTAATAACTTTACAATGTTCGCACATTGGTTTTACTGATGGTCTTACTTTCATATCGACTGACCTCCTTGATATGATCCTTACGCCTATTTAAAGCGATACGTAATTCGTCCCTTAGTCAAATCATATGGTGATAGTTCAACTGTCACACGGTCTCCTGGTAAAATCTTGATGTAATTCTTACGGATTTTACCTGAAACGTGTGCCAAAATCACAGCACCGTTTTCAAGTTCTACTTTGAACATTGCATTTGGTAAAGTATCAGTTACTTTACCTTCAATTTCAATGACGTCATCTTTTGCCACGCAAAAGTACCCCCTTGTGGTTATGAAAATTCATACAGAAAAATGGTGAGAGCTCTCCGCACTCACCCTAGTGTCATACCGAGATATTATATCACAAGCATTAAATTTTTAAAAGCACTGAGTACTTAGTCATTAACAACAAGTCAGGCTTTTACGTGAATAATGACCTAAAAGATCACTTGAGTTGATGACTAGTCTTTAATGGTATCAAGTACTTTTTTAACGGCAGCGAACACGTCATCAATTTCTTGATTCCCATCTACCGTGTAAAGCAGGTTACGTTTTTCATAAAAATCAAGTAAAGGTGTATTCATTTCGATATTGACCTTTAAGCGATTCTTAACCGTTTCAGGTTTATCATCTTCTCGTTGGAAGAAGACGTGGCCGCCACAGCGATCACATGTGCCTTCCACTTGAGTTGGATGGTAAAGCTTATGGTACGTTGCACCACAAGTTTTACAAATGAAGCGACCAGATAAACGATCAGCCAAGATTTCAGGATCAACATCAATGTTGATCACACCATCTAAAGGTTTGTTCAATTTATCAGTGATCACTGCCAAAGCATCCGCTTGGTCAAGTGTCCGAGGAAATCCATCAAGAAGATAACCTACATTAGTATCTGCTTGTGAAAGACGTTCCTCGACAATTCCGTTTGTCACATCATCTGGTACCAATTCACCTTTGTCGATGAAGCCCTTAGCTTTAACACCAAGGTCTGTTTGATCTGCCATAGCAGCTCTAAACATATCACCAGTTGAGATGTGTGGAATATGATAAGCGTCAACAATCTTTTCAGCTTGTGTTCCCTTACCAGCGCCGGGAAGTCCCATTAACATGAGATTCATGCCTTTGCCTCCTATTTAAAACAAGGATTCAATACTTTTTAAACGATAATTGCTTATCGAATGAAGCCAACGTATTTCCGTTTCATGAGTAAACCTTCGAGTTGACGTGTGCTTTCAAGCGCCACACCAACGACGATTAGTAAACTAGTCCCACCTAAACCAATTGATTGAGGTAGACCACCGAGGTTTGCTGCTAATTGAGGTAATAATGCAATTACCCCTAAGAACAACGCACCGACAGTCGATAGTCGCATTAATACGCCGGAGAGATATTTCTCGGTACCTTTACCGGGCCAAACACCTGGGATATAACTCCCTTGTTTGGTCAAGTTCTCAGCAACTTTTTCAGGGTTAACCTGAACAAATGCGTAGAAGAAGGTAAAGAGAACAATGAGCACCGTGTAAACAATCGAACCTGTCACAGTTTGCATACTGAAGATGTCTGACATAACTTTGAACCAAGCATCTTCACCATGACTTGCCTGGAAGGCCATTAAGATTGTTTGAGGTGTCATAATAAATGAACTAGCAAAGATAACCGGAATCACACCAGCAACATTGACCTTTAGTGGTAAGTAACTGTTGTCACCTGCACCTGCTTCGCGACGTGTATATTGGATTGGAATCTTACGGTTCGCTTGTTGAACCCAAGTAACGAAAGTCACAATGACTAATACCGCTACGATTAAGCCAACAACGAACAAGATTCCTAACCACATTTCACCCTTAGAAGCATTCAAGACATGTTCCTTGATGATTTGATGAAGGCCACTTGGGAGGCGCGCAATGATACCCGCGAAGATAATCATTGAAACACCATTCCCTAAACCTTTATCAGTTATCTGTTCACCTAACCAAGTAATTAACATCGTACCACCCGTAAGGATGATCCCGATGCTAACGAAGGTCTTAATTCCTGGATCTTTAACCAAGCCCATTTGACTGAGTGAGTTAAAGCCAGCAGTAATCCCAATTGATTGAATAAACGCTAAGATGATCGTTAAGTAACGCGTCACTTGGTTAAGTTTACGTCTCCCAACTTCACCTTGCTTGCTCCATTCAACAAATTTAGGCACAATGTCCATTTGTAGTAATTGAACCACAATTTGGGCCGTGATGAATGGTGAAACCCCCATCGAGAAGATGGAGTAATTCGCCAAGCCACCACCACTAACAGTATCAAGTAAAGGAATCAAACCAGTTGATCCTAACTTGGTTAACGCGCCAGCGTTAACACCTGGTACTGTAATCTGTGCACCTAAACGATAAACGATCAAAACGCCTAAAGTGAACAAAATCTTACTACGGATTTCCTTGACTTTAAATGCGTTTCTTAGTGTTTTAAGCAATTAAATCACCTCAATTGAACCGCCAGCAGCTTCTACAGCAGCTTTTGCAGCTTCAGAATACTTGCTTACCTTAATGTTCAATTTTTTGTTTAATTCACCATTTGCTAATACTTTAACACCTGAAAGTTCGTTCTTAACAACACCTGCTTCGATTAATACAGTTGCTGTGATTTCTGTACCGTCTTCAAAACGATTTAAATCGTTAAGGTTAACGACAGCATATTCTTTGCGGTTGATGTTCTTGAAGCCGCGTTTTGGCATACGACGGAATAAAGGTATTTGCCCACCTTCAAAGCCTAAACGTACCTTACTACGAGCCTTTTGGCCTTTTTGTCCACGGCCAGCTGTTTTACCAGTACCTGAAGACGTACCACGACCGACACGCTTGCGAACATCGCGAGCACCTTCGTTAGGTTTCAATTCATGTAGTTTCATTATTGTGCGCACCTCCTTGCAATATATGTTGAAATTAGTCTTTAATTTCTTCGACTGTTACTAAATGTGCGAGTTTGAAAATCACACCGCGAGTTGCAGCATCATCTGGTTTGATTACAGAACTATTTACTCGGTTCAAGCCAAATTCTTTGACCATTTTACGTTGTTCTGGAAGACGATGAGCAGCACTTTTTCTTAAAGTAATCTTTAATTTAGCCATGTTCAGTTATCCTCCTAGTTTTGTAAGCTTTCTACAGAGATATTACGCAATTCTGCGATTTGTTCAGCAGTCTTCATACGAGTTAAACCGTCAATTGTGGCACGAATAACGTTGATAGCAGTTTTGCTACCCAATGTTTTACTTGTCACATCATCGATTCCTGCTAATTCCATGACGGCACGAACAGCGCCACCAGCGGCGATACCAGAACCTTCAACGGCTGGTTTTAATAGAACACGACCAGCGCCAAAGCGACCGATAACTTCATGAGGTAAGGTTGTACCAACCTTAGGCACATTGATTAGATTCTTTTTAGCGTCTTCAACGGCTTTACGAATAGCTTCAGGTACTTCTTGAGCTTTACCAGTACCGAAACCAACGTGACCGTTTTTATCACCAACGATTACGATAGCAGCAAAACGTAGACGACGTCCACCTTTAACAACTTTTGTAACACGGTTGATTGAAACAACGCGATCTTCTAAGTCTAAATGAGTTGGATCAATGTAAGTCATAAATGGTTTTCCTCCTTATTAGAATTCTAGTCCGTTTTCACGAGCAGCTGTAGCTAAAGCAGCGATACGACCATGATATAAATAGCCGCCACGATCAAAGACAACAACTTTGTGGCCTGCTTTAACTGCACGTTGTGCAACTAATGCGCCGACTTGTTGTGCTTGTTCGACTTTAGTTCCTTCTACTTTTACTTCTTTATCTAATGTTGAGGCACTTGCTAGCGTCACACCCGCTACGTCATCAATAAGTTGAGCGTAGATGTTTTTGTTAGAACGGAAAACGTTCAAGCGTGGGCAGTCAGCAGTACCAGAGATCTTGCCACGAACGCGTGTATGGCGTTTTTGACGTGTCTTATTCTTGTCTGGTTTTGAAATCACAATTTTCACCTCTTAATGTTGTTTAAACAGCTAGGCTGCTTTATTTACCAGTTTTACCTTCTTTACGGCGAACATGTTCATCAGTATAACGAATACCTTTGCCTTTGTAAGGTTCTGGAGGACGTACATCACGAATTTCAGCTGCGAATTGGCCAACTTTTTGTTTGCTAATACCGCTGATAATGATGTTTGTGTTTGATGGCACTTCTACGTTAACACCTTCTGGTGCTTCCATTTCAACTGGATGAGAATAACCAACGTTTAATACTAAAGTTTTACCTTTTAATTGAGCACGGTAACCAACACCGATAAGATCCAATGTCTTCTTAAAACCTTCCGTTACGCCCAAAATCATGTTGTTCAAGTTAGCACGCATTGTACCGTGCATTGCACGATCACTATCACTACTACGTGTAAAGTTGATAAGGTTACCTTCTTCGTGCATTTCAATGATTGGATTGAAATGACGTGTTAGTTCACCTTTAGGTCCCTTAACTGTGATGTTGTTTTCACCGTCTTTAGTAACGGTAACACCTGCAGGAACTTCGATTACTTTTAATCCGATACGACTCACGTTACAGCACCTCCTTAATTTGAGTTTAGATTACCAAACGTATGCGAGAACTTCGCCGCCGGCAGCCTTTTCACGAGCTTCTTTGTCTGTTACGACGCCGTTACTTGTTGAGATAATAGCAATTCCTAAACCATTTAATACCTTAGGAACTTCGTTAGCTTTTACGTAATTACGTAAACCAGGTTTTGAAATACGTTTCAAACCAGAGATAACACGTTCGTTATTCTTACCATACTTCAAGAATACACGGATGATACCTTGTTTGTCGTCTTCAATCACTTCGTAATCGCGGATAAAGCCTTCGCGTTTCAAGATTTCAGAAATATCTTTTTTAATACGTGAAGCAGGAACTTCTAAAGATTCGTGACGTACCATGTTGGCGTTACGAATACGTGTTAGATAGTCTGCGATAGGATCTGTCATGACCATGTGGATTAACCTCCTTTATTGAATCTTTTGATTACCAGCTGGCTTTTTTCATGCCTGGAATTTGGCCCTTATGAGCTAATTCACGGAGGCAAACCCGGCAAAGCTTAAACTTACGATATACAGAATGTGGACGTCCACAACGTTCGCAACGTGTGTATTCTTGTGTTGAGAATTTTGCAGGACGATGATTCTTTACAACTAAAGATTTTTTAGCCAAGAAATTGACCTCCCTTTTTATTTAGCGAATGGCATGCCAAATTGTGTTAACAATTCGCGTGCTTCTTCGTCAGTGTTTGAAGTTGTTACAATAACAACATCTAAACCACGAACGCGATCTACCTTATCATAATCGATTTCAGGGAAGATCAATTGTTCGCGTACACCTAATGTATAATTACCGCGACCATCGAATGATTTTGCACTAACACCGTGAAAATCACGAACACGAGGTAAAGATACGTTAACTAATTTATCTAAGAAATCGTACATTCTTTCGCCACGTAAAGTTACTTTAGCGCCGATTGGCATACCTTCACGTAAACGGAAGCCAGCGATTGATTTTTTAGCTTTTGTGATTAATGGTTTTTGACCAGCAATCAAACCTAATTCTTCAACAGCTTTGTCCAAGTTCTTAGCGTTAGAAACAGCATCACCAACACCCATGTTAAGTACGATCTTTTCGATCTTAGGTACTTGCATGCTTGATGTGTAGTTGAATTTTTCGATCAACGCTGGTGTCATTTCTTTAACATATTTTTCTTTTAAACGGTTAGTCATGTAAAAAGTGCCTCCTTTCCCCAAAAGATTATTTATCGATTGATTCTCCAGTTTTCTTTGACACGCGTACTTTCTTGCCATCGACAACTTTGTAGCCTACACGAGTAGCTTCGTTGTTTGATGGGTCGATTAGCATGACGTTTGAAGCATCGATACTTGCCTCTGTATCAACAATCCCACCATTAGGATTTTGAGCATTTGGCTTAACGTGCTTTTTAATGGTATTGATACCTTCAACAACAACTCGACCTTCTTTAGGCATAGCTTTGATGATTGTACCTTCTTTACCTTTATCTTTACCGCTGATTACTTTTACTTTATCACCAGTTTTAACAAACATTGATATACGCACCTCCTTGGTAGTCTGTAATTATAGAACTTCAGGCGCTAAGGAAACGATCTTCATGAAATCACTGTCACGTAATTCACGTGCAACTGGTCCGAAGATACGTGTTCCTTTTGGAGTCTTGTCATCATTGATGATAACAGCAGCGTTTTCGTCGAACTTGATGTAAGAACCGTCTACACGACGAGCACCTGACTTAGTACGAACGATAACAGCTTTGACAACTTCACCTTTTTTGACAACGCCACCTGGTGTTGCCTGTTTAATTGTTGCAACGATAACATCACCAATATTGGCAGTCTTGCGACCTGAGCCACCTAAAACTTTAATAGTTAAAATTTCACGGGCACCTGAGTTATCAGCAACTTTAAGACGACTTTCTGATTGAATCACTTATAGGTCCTCCTTCCGTCACTTAATTATATGAGTAACGATTTAGATAATAACTGCTTTTTCAACGACATCTAATAAACGGAACCGTTTTGTACGTGACAAAGGACGAGTTTCCATAACACGTACAACGTCGCCAACTTTTGCTTCGTTGTTGTCATCTTGTGCATAATATTTCTTTGAATATTTAACACGTTTACCGTATTCAGGATGTGTTTTATAAGTTTCAACCATGACAGTGATTGTTTTATCCATTTTGTCTGAAACAACACGGCCTTGGTACACTTTACGATGGTTACGACTTTCTTCGCTCAAAGTAAATAGCTCCTTTCCATTTATTATTTGTTAAGTTCTTGTTGACGTAATACAGTTTTAATCCGTGCAATGTTCTGACGAACTTGCTTTAAGCGGGCGGTATTTTCTAATTGACCGGTAGCTTGTTGGAAACGAAGATTGAATAATTCTTCTTTGTATTGGTGTTCTTTTTCAAGCATTTCAGCAGTGGTTAATTCAATAATATCTTTAGCCTTCATTTGACTCGCCACCTACTTCCTCGCGTTTTACGATCTTAGTTTTAACTGGCAATTTATGTGATGCCAAGCGTAATGCTTCACGAGCAACTTCTTCAGAAACGCCGCCGATTTCAAACATGATCTTTTCACGTTTTACTACAGCAACCCATCCAGCAGGAGCACCCTTACCTGAACCCATTCGAACGCCGACACCTTTTGCAGTGTATGATTTATGAGGGAAAATTTTAATCCACACTTTCCCACCACGTTTCATGTAACGAGTCATGGCAACACGGGCAGCTTCGATTTGACGGTTGGTAATCCAACTTGATTCTAATGCTTGTAACCCGAATTCACCAAAAGTGACTTCTTTGCCACCTTTTGCAGCACCGCGCATCTTCCCACGGAATTCACGACGATGTTTTACACGTTTAGGTACTAACATGTTTATTTCCCTCCTTTCGTATTGTTGTTGGCTTTAGCAGGTAATACTTCGCCCCGATAAATCCAAGTCTTAACTCCTAATTTACCGTAAGTAGTCATGGCTTCGTCCCATGAATAATCGATGTCTGCACGTAACGTATGCAAAGGAACAGTTCCTTGAGCATGTGTTTCGATACGAGACATGTCAGCACCGTTCAAACGGCCGGCAACTTGAGTTTTGATACCCTTAGCACCAGCGCGCATTGTACGTTGCATAGCTTGGCGTTGAGCGCGACGGAAAGCAACACGTGCTTCCAATTGACGAGCAATACCTTCGCCTACTAAATGAGCGTCTAAATCAGGTTTCTTGATTTCCACAATGTTGATGTGTACTTTCTTGCCTGTTAAGTTATTTAAAGCTTTACGTAGATTTTCTACTTCTGAGCCGCCTTTACCAATGACCATACCAGGTTTAGCAGTATGGATTGAAACGTTCACGCGATTTGCAGCACGTTCGATTTCAATAGTAGAGACAGATGCGTCAGCTAATTTTGTGTTGATATATTTACGAATCTTAAGATCTTCGTGTAAGAATGTTGCGAAATCTTTTTCTGCATACCATTTAGCGTCCCAATCACGGATGACGCCAACACGAAAACCGGTTGGATTAATCTTTTGACCCACGCGATATCCCTCCTTATGCTTCTTTTTCTGATACAACTACAGTGATATGACTTGTACGTTTGTTGATTGGTGATGCTGAGCCTTTAGCGCGAGGACGAAAACGTTTCAATGTTGGTCCTTCGTTAGCGTAAGCTTTCGTAACAACCAAGTTTTCTGCGTCTAAGTCATAATTGTGTTCTGCGTTAGCGATAGCTGACTTCAAAACTTTGATAACAACTGGTGAAGCAGCTCTTGGTGTAAATTCTAAGATTGCAATTGCTTCTGCAACACTCTTGCCTCTAATCAAGTCGATTACCATACGCACTTTACGTGCAGGCATGCGAACTGACATAGCACTAGCTGTTGCACTAGTAATTTGATCTGCCATTGAGATTCATCCTCCTTTCTAGCGTGCTTTTGTTTTCTTATCGTCATTTCCATGACCATGGAAAGTTCTTGTTGGTACAAATTCGCCTAATTTATGGCCTACCATATCATCTGAGATGAAAACGGGAACGTGTTTCCGTCCATCATAAACAGCGATTGTGTAACCAATAAAGCTAGGGAAAATTGTCGAGCGACGGGACCAAGTCTTGATGACTTGTTTCTTTTCGCTGTCGGCTTGTGCTTCAATCTTGTTGAGCAAGTGAGCGTCTGCGAATGGTCCTTTTTTCAAACTACGACTCATTATGAAACCTCCTTCGAATGAAAAGTGCAACGTGCCCTAATTGCTTAGGCCGCGTTGGCTTTGGATAAGTTCAATTTAAATTGATTATCTTGATTTACGATGACGAATAATAAGTTTCTCTGAACGAGCCTTACTACTACGAGTTTTCTTACCAAGTGTCTTCTTACCCCATGGAGACATAGGAGAAGGACGACCGATTGGTGCTTTACCTTCACCACCACCATGAGGATGATCGTTAGGGTTCATTACTGATCCACGAACTGTAGGACGAATACCCATCCAACGTTTACGGCCAGCTTTACCAATCTTGATTAATTCGTGTTGACCGTTACCAACTGTACCGACCGTTGCACGACATGTAAGTAGGATCATACGTGTTTCGCCTGAAGTTAAACGAACGATAGCGTATTTGCCTTCTTTACCTAATAATTGAGCTGATGTACCAGCTGAACGAACCAATTGGCCGCCTTTACCAGGTTTTAATTCGATATTGTGGATAAGAGTACCATCAGGAATATTAGCTAATGGTAATGCGTTACCTACTTTAATATCAGCATTAACACCAGATTCAACGATCATACCTACTTCAAGGCCTTTAGGGGCGATGATGTATGCTTTGATACCATCTGGATATTGGATTAATGCGATATTTGATGTTCTATTTGGATCATATTCGATTGACTTAACAGTCGCTTTGATATCATCCTTAATACGCTTGAAGTCAATGACACGGTAATATTGTTTATGACCGCCGCCACGATGACGAACAGTGATATGACCATGTGCATTACGACCAGCAGTATGGCTTTGGGATTCCAACAACGTCTTTTCAGGGGTTGTCTTTGTGATCTCAGCAAAATCTGAGCTGGTCATGTTACGACGACCATTTGTGGTTGGTTTGTACTTAATAATTCCCACGTGTATGCCCTCCTATAATTTATTCTATTTAATGTTAATTAATCTTCAAAAATCTTGATTTCTTTTGAGTCAGCTGTTAATGTCACGATTGCTTTACGGCGTTTCTTAGTGTAACCCGCATAGCGACCTTGGCGTTTTAACTTGCCACGAACGTTCATGATATTAACGTTTTTAACGTTGACACCAAAGATTTCTTCGATTGCGTAACGCACTTGTGTTTTGTTGGCACGAACATCAACATCAAATGTGTATTTCTTGTCGTCCATTGCAGCCATTGAGCTTTCAGTAACTACTGGGCGTAAAATAACATCGCGTGCTTCCATTATGCAAGCACCTCCTCAATTTTAGAAAGAGCAGCTTGAGTAAGGATTAATTTTTGGTTGCCTACAACGTCTAATACGTTGATACCATCAGCAGGAACAACAGTTACGTTAGGTAAGTTGCGAGCTGATAAAGCAGTAAAATCATTTCCGTCTTCAAGAACTACTAATACTTTAGTATTAACATCTAACTTGTTAAGTACTTCAGCGAATTCCTTAGTCTTAGGTGCATCAAAGCTAAATGAATCAACAACGATTAAATCATTATCGATAACCTTTTGTGAAAGTACTGACTTGATTGCAAGACGACGTACCTTACGAGGTAATTTATAGCTGTATGAACGAGGTGTAGGTCCGAAGACAACACCACCGCCACGCCATTGAGGTGAACGGATTGAGCCTTGACGAGCACGACCAGTACCTTTTTGACGCCAAGGTTTACGACCACCACCACGAACAGCTGATCTGTTCTTAACAGCGTGTGTTCCTTGTCTTAATGATGCACGTTGCATGATGATAGCATCAAATACAACATTTTCATTAGGTTCGATAGCCCAGATTGAGTCGTTTAATTCAACGTTCCCATTTTGGCTACCATCTTGTTTAAATAATGTTACGTTTGCCATTGGTAAAATCCTCCCTTCTCAGATTATTTATGAGCTTTAACGGCTGTTTTAATTGTAACCATTGAGTTTTTAGCGCCTGGTACGTTACCTTTAACAAGAATAACGTTCTTTTCAACGTCTGTACTTACAACCACAAGGTTTTGAACAGTACGTTGGTTGTTACCCATGCGTCCAGGTAATAATTTACCCTTGAAGACACGGTTGATAACAGCACCCATTGAACCAGGACGACGGTGGTAACGAGAACCGTGACCCATAGGCCCACGTGATTGTCCGTCTTTTTTAATGTTACCTTGGAAACCATGACCTTTCGTTACACCAGTAACGTCAACGACGTCGCCGGCTGCGAAAGTATCAACTTTGATTTCTGTTCCTACTTCGTAATCTCCTAATGCGACATCTCTGAATTCTCTAATGAAGCGCTTAGGAGTAGTGTTTGCTTTTGCTACATGACCTTTAGCAGGTTTGTTTGACAAGACTTCGCGTTTATCTTCAAAACCGACTTGGATGGCTTCATAGCCGTCTGTTTCGTTTGTTTTAACTTGTAAAACAACGTTTGGAGTTGCTGCGATAACTGTTACGGGAATTAATTCACCGTTTTCAGTAAAGACTTGTGTCATACCTACTTTTCTACCTAAGATTCCTTTTGTGGTCATGGTAACACCTCTTTTCAATTATTTTTTATTTGGATAATGCTAATTAAAGCTTGATTTCAATGTCAACGCCACTAGGTAAGTCAAGTTTCATCAATGAATCAACTGTCTTAGGTGTTGGGTTAACAATATCGATTAAACGTTTGTGAGTACGCATTTCAAATTGTTCACGTGAATCCTTGTGCTTATGTGGTGAACGTAGAACTGTGTATAAAGTTCTTTCAGTTGGTAATGGGATTGGACCAGAGATTGAAGCTCCTGTTCTCTTTGCTGTTTCCACAATCTTATCAGCTGATTGATCTAAAATACGGTGTTCGAATGCCTTCAAACGAATACGAATTTTTTGTTTTGCCATGTTTTTCCCTCCTTCGTCTATTTTAAAAGTAGACTAGCTCCGTGAAAATTTTTCCGGCACGCCCGCCCATGGCAAAGCGGCCGGGTGTGTCGCAACCTCTCACATCTTAGCTACTCGGGGTATCTTGCGACCCCCATGTGTGCAAATCTCTGCTATAGAAATAGCACCTTATATATCTTACAAGATAGAGCGAGATAACGCAACCCCTTTTTTGCTGATTTATCAAAGTTTTTCATGACATTTTCATTACAAAAACGTCAACAGCATGTTAGTAGCCTTTTCCATCGGTTTTCGTTAAACTAAAGTTAATTTCAAACCTCAGGAGGCCTCTTCCAATGGATAAAGCTGCGTTATTGATCATCGACTACACGAATGACTTCGTCGCCCCAGACGGTGCCTTAACGGCTGGTAAGCCGGCTCAAGACATCGCATCTACCATTGTAACACTTGCGGACCAATTCTTGGCCAAAAAACAGTTTATTATTTTACCAACTGACTTACATGTTGCAAACGACCCTTTCCATCCAGAGTCTAAACTCTTCCCACCTCATAACCTCGCTGATAGCCGCGGACGCGCTTTTTACGGTCCACTAGCTAATTGGTATGCCGAACACCAAGACAGTCCCTACGTCTACGCATTCGCCAAGAATCGCTACTCTGCGTTTGCGAACACTAATCTTGATAACTTCTTACGCGAACGGCAGATTACCAATCTGCATTTAACCGGCGTCTGCACCGATATTTGTGTGCTGCACACAGCCGTTTCAGCTTATAACTTGAATTATCCACTGACTATCCACCAAAAGGCCGTCGCCACCTTCACGCCAAACGGTCAGGAATGGGCACTGGCACACTTCAAAAACAGTTTGGGCGCAACGATTATTTAATACTTTTCTTCTATAAATATAAAAGCCACCGCCAATTCAAAATTGGCAGTGGCTTTCTTTATTTGTTATGTTTCGAAAAAAACGCTAAAAAATGTTATGCCAGGGCGGTGGCAATCGAGTTAGTAGGAGTTGAACCTACATCAACCATCTTATTCGGATCACCTTAATATCGTTGTGCCGTTTTAATCGTGCCTTCGAAAGCAATTAAACACAGGTCTCCAACTTAATACTAAGTGAGCCGATTCGATTTTCTTGGGAGGAATTTCAAATGATGGCTTGTTCTACCGATTGAACTATAACTCATTGGTGTTGCTTGCGATAGCTAATTCTTTCTAGGGAGAGCTACCACACAAAATTAACAAAATCAGATGATTCTTGGGAGGAATTTATCTGATATATAAAGAATAACAATTAGTTGTGAACAAAATGTGAACATTCAATTATGAAACTGTAAAAGAATGACATCGCTCACAACTAAAAAACCGAGTTGCCTTTGACAGCAACCCGGTCACAAAAAACGATATTAAGCAATTAATGCGGTCAAACGACCGTTCTGACGAACGATTCGCTTATTGGCCACCGTTCTTCTTAATGATTTCTTCTTGGATGCTCTTAGGAACAGCTGAGTAGTGGTCAAATACCATTGTAAATGTCCCACGACCTTGTGTAGCTGAACGTAATGTTGTAGCATAACCAAACATTTCTGACAATGGAACCATTGCATTAACGATTTGGGCATTACCACGTGCTTCCATACCTTCAACAGCACCACGACGAGCAGTTACTTGTCCCATGATATCGCCAAGATATTCTTCAGGAGCAATAACTTCAACCTTCATGATAGGTTCAAGGATTTCAGCGCCAGCTTGTTTAGCAGCGTTCTTCAATGCCATTGATGCAGCGATCTTAAATGCTGATTCATTAGAATCGACATCATGATAACTACCATCATATAACTTAGCTTTAACGTCAATCAATGGGTAACCAGCTAAGACACCGTTTGCCATTGATTCTTTCAAGCCTTGTTCAACTGATGGGATGTATTCACGAGGAACAACACCACCGACGATAGCGTCTTCGAATTCGAAGCCTTTACCTTCTTCATTAGGTGTAAATTCAACCCAAACGTCACCATATTGACCTTTACCACCGGATTGACGAACGAATTTACCTTGTGCAGATGCTTGTTTTGTGAATGTTTCACGGTAAGCAACTTGAGGTTCACCAATTTTGGCAACCACTTTAAATTCACGTCTCATACGATCAACCATGATATCCAAATGCAATTCACCCATACCAGAAATAAGCGTTTCGCCTGTTTCATTGTTGGTTTCAGCCTTGAATGTAGGATCTTCTTCAGCAAGTTTTTGTAAAGCAAGATCTAACTTATCACGATCTTCTTTTGATTCAGGTTCAACAGAAACTTGGATAACTGGGTCAGGGAATTCCATTGATTCCAAGATTAATGGATGATCAACGTCAGTCAATGAATCACCAGTTGTTGTATTCTTCAAACCGATTGCAGCAGCGATATCCCCAGAGAATACTTCAGGAATTTCGTTACGGTGATTTGAATGCATTTGTAATAAACGACCAACACGTTCACGTTTGTCTTTAGTTGCATTCAAGATGTATGAACCAGATTGTAATGTACCAGTATAAACACGGAAGAATGTTAAACGACCAACGAATGGGTCAGTAGCAATCTTAAATGCTAAACCAGCAAATGGTTTGTCATCGCCAGCCATCAATTCAACTTCTGAATCGTCTTCTGGGTTTTTAGCGTTGTAAGGACGTACGTCTAATGGTGATGGTAGGTAATCTACAACACCATCCATTAACATTTGAACACCCTTGTTTTTGAAAGCTGAACCAGCGAAAACTGGGAAGAATTTCAAATCGATAGTTGCTTGACGGATAGCAGCTTTCAATTCTTCTTTAGAAATTTCTTCGCCTTCTAAGTATTTGTCCATAATGTCGTCATTAACATCAGCAACAGCTTCAACTAATTCGGCACGACGTTTTGTAGCTTGTTCTAGGTAGTCAGCAGGTACGTCAACTGTATCCCACTTAGCGCCTAATTCATCTTCGTCATAGATATCAGCTTGCATTTCGATCAAATCAATAACGCCTTGGAATTCATCTTCAGCGCCAATTGGCATTTGAACGGCATGTGCGTTAGCTTGTAGGCGATCTTCCAATGTTGTCATTGAATAATCAAAGTTAGCGCCAAGTTTGTCCATCTTATTAACGAAAACAATACGAGGTACACCATAAGTAGTAGCTTGACGCCAAACATTTTCAGTTTGAGGTTCAACCCCTGATTGAGCATCTAAGACAGTGATAGCACCATCTAAAACACGCAATGAACGTTCAACTTCGATTGTGAAATCAACGTGACCTGGTGTATCAATGATATTTACTCGATTACCTTTCCATTCAGCAGTTGTAGCAGCTGATGTGATTGTAATCCCACGTTCTTGTTCTTGTTCCATCCAATCCATTTGTGAAGCACCTTCATGTGTTTCACCAATCTTATGGATTTTACCAGTATAGTACAAGATACGTTCTGTAGTAGTTGTTTTACCAGCATCAATATGTGCCATGATACCAATATTACGCGTTTTGTCTAACGGAAATTCACGTTTGTTTGCCATAAGTGAATGTTACTCCTCTCGAATATTAACCTAAAGACAACAAGAGGCCATTATATGATTTTTTAAAAAACATACAATAGCCAACCTTGATAATCTTACCAGCGATAATGTGCAAATGCGCGGTTGGCATCAGCCATTTTATGTGTATCTTCACGTTTCTTAACAGCAGCACCAGTGTTGTTGGCAGCATCCATGATTTCACGTGCAAGACGTTGATCCATAGTATGTTCCCCACGTAGGCGAGCGTAGCTTACTAACCAGCGTAAACCTAAAGTTGTACGACGTTCTGGACGAACTTCAATTGGCACTTGGTAGTTAGAACCACCGATACGGCGAGCTTTAACTTCAAGTACTGGCATGATGTTGTTCATAGCTTCTTCGAACACTTCTAATGGTTCATTACCAGTTTCTTCTTTAATAATATCAAATGCGTCATATAAGATTGTTGACGCTGTACCACGTTTACCATCAATCATTAAGCGGTTGATTAAGCGTGAAACCAATTTAGAATTGTACATTGGATCAGGTAAAACGTCACGTTTTGCAACATAGCCTTTTCTTGGCATCCTGATAACCTCCTCAAGATATTTAAGTCCTTGAAGTAACACACAGTGTCATTTAAACTTCAATCGACTTTTTCAAATTTTTTTGTGTGTTATTTTTTAGGTCTCTTAGTACCATATTTAGAACGGCTTTGCATACGACCGTCAACGCCGGCTGTATCTAAAGCACCACGAATAACGTGATAACGAACCCCAGGTAAATCCTTAACACGGCCCCCACGGATAAGAACAACACTATGTTCTTGTAGGTTATGACCAATACCAGGAATATAAGCTGTGACTTCGATTAAGTTAGATAAGCGCACACGAGCATACTTACGTAAAGCAGAGTTAGGCTTTTTAGGTGTCATAGTACCGACACGAGTAGCGACCCCACGTTTTTGTGGTGCTGGATTATCTGTAGCTTTTTTCTTCATACTATTGTAGCCAAAGTTTAATGCAGGTGCATCAGACTTTGAAGTTCTTGATTTACGACCCTTACGTACCAATTGGTTAATTGTTGGCATTTGAAGGTTCCTCCTTCCTTGATCTGAAAGTTATTTTTAAGTTTTAAGTCCACACATCCAGGTGGTTCTTTTTTTGTGATAAAAAAATGGCAACCTAGATTGCGCGAATTGTGATGCATTTTTAGACGTCAGTCAGCATGTCTGTTATCCAGAAAACCTCCGTAAAAAGCACATCTATAAGAATAGCATGCAAAAAATCGAAAGTCAACTCGATTTCGGCTACTTTTCTGAAAAAAGCAACGTCCTTTTACCGTAGTTTAAGAGTAAGGAGGATTCACTTATGTTACTTTATTTAATCATCTTTTATAGCGGTGCTTGTTGCGCCTCATTTCTAACCGTTTGCGCCTGGCGCTTACCCATCGAAAAGTCCATTATCACACCACGTTCGCACTGCGATTGCTGTCAGCAACCACTGGCTTGGCATGATTTATTACCACTATTCAGCTACCTATACTTACATGGCCACTGCCGCACTTGTCATGCTCAGATTAAGCCCACTTTTTTATTCAGCGAACTAATTGGTGGTCTATTGGCCTGCTTCATTTTTAGCGAATCCCTTTCTTGGGACCTCGCTTATTTACTCGTGATTCTCTTTTATATCAGTCTCGTTGACCTCTTCTACTATATTCTCTATCCAATCCCCTTATTCGCATCACTGGTGCCCCTCTTTTATTTGTATTGGCCACAGAATCATTGGCTAGGAGCCATCGTCTTTTGCTGCGGGCTGTTGCTCACCACTTACTGGGCGTCTGGTTTTGGCTTTGGTGATGTCGAGTTACTCACTATCCTGACGCTCTGGGTGGGTCTTGAATCCGTTTTACGAATTCTCTTGGCGGCCTGTCTAATCTGTATTCTATTTCAAGGCATCAAAAAAATCTGGCCATCGCCTAAACAAGCGACGCGCCAGATTCCGTTTATCCCCTATATATCGATGGGTGTGGTGATACTACTCCTACAAACACCACAATAATGATTATTTCTTTTTCAAAAACGATGCCGTAGACATCACTTGCCCCATTCTCGGGAAAATATATTGCAAGCTGTGTTGGTGTTCAATCGCCGTGCTGGCGGTCATTGCATCTTCAATGAAGATTTGGTGATAGTTATGTTCAAACGCATCACGCGCCGTTGATTCCACGCCAATATTGGTGGAAATCCCACATAAGACGATGGTTTCAATCCCTCTTCTGCGTAATTGAAGGTCTAAGTCGGTGCCATAGAAGGCTCCCCATTGGCGTTTTGTAATTTGATGCGCATTTTTGTAGTTCGCAATTTCTGCTAATAAACGTGTGTTCAGTAGCGGTGATGGTTGGCGATAGTCAGGTGTCCGTTCACCTAAATTAGGCGTTAGTTGATCTTGGCCGTCTGTGACGCCAACATTTACGAGGACAACAAAACCTTGGTGCGCTTCAAAGTCTTCGATTAGTTGTTGGGCGTTTTGAACGACCGTTTCACCCGCATGAGGTGCGAGTGTTGGGCGATCCGCAATGCCCGGCTGTAAATCAATCACCACTAGGGCTGTTTTGGCATAATCAATGGTTGTCATCTGAAAGCTCCTTTTAATTTGGTAGACAAAAAGAGGCCCCGAGGGACCTCTTTTTAACGTGCATTTAAAGGCATATTCCTGTGCCTAGCGCTGTCCGTCGAATAAGCGACTGTGTCGCTTATTCACCAGACTATGCTAGTGCTCGGAATATAATCGCCTTTAATTGCACTTCTTTATTCTTTTGTTTCTTCTTGTTTCATTTGCGCTTCAATGTCACTGATTGAGTAAACATTTTCTGATACAGCACCGACTGTCTTAGGTTCCATATGACGATACTTCGCCATACCAGTACCAGCTGGGACAATCTTACCAATGATAACATTTTCTTTCAAACCAAGTAATGGATCGCTCTTACCGCGGATAGAAGCATCCGTTAAGACACGAGTTGTTTCTTGGAATGATGCGGCTGATAAGAAACTATTTGTTTCCAATGATGCTTTAGTAATACCAAGCAAGACAGGACGACAAGTAGCAGGTACGCCACCGCTAATTAAGGTATCGTGGTTACGGTCTGTAAATTCACTAATATCCATTAATGTACCAGGTAAGATTTCTGTATCACCTGGGTCCATGACACGGACTTTACGTAACATTTGACGGACCATAACTTCAACGTGTTTATCGCCGATTTCAATACCTTGCATACGATAAACCTTTTGTACTTCATGCAAGAGGTAGTTTTCAGTTGATAATACATCACGGACTTTAATTAATTGCTTAGGATCGACAGACCCACCAGTAATTTTTTCACCACGATGAATCATGTCGCCTTCACTAACAATGATGTTTGACGTATAAGGCACACTGTATGAACGTGTATCAGTTTCGCCTTGAACCGTAATTTCACGTGTGTGTTCTGCTGGGTTTTCTTCAACAGCAATCACTTCACCCGTTACTTCAGTGATAGTAGCGATAGCTTTAGGATTACGTGCTTCAAAAATTTCTTGGATCCGAGGCAACCCTTGAGTGATATCTTCACCACCAGCAACCCCACCAGTATGGAAGTTACGCATTGTTAATTGCGTACCAGGTTCACCGATTGATTGAGCAGCAACAGTACCAACTGCTTCACCAACTTCAACTTCTTCGCCATTAGCCATGTTACGACCGTAACATTTCTTGCAGACACCATGTTTTGTATTACATGTGAAGACGGAACGAATTGTCACTTCTTCAACACCAGCATCAACAACAGCTTGAGCAAGTTGTTCATCCATCAATTGGTTCTTAGCAACCATTACTTCACCCGTTGTTGGGTTAATAATCGTCTTCATTGGACAACGCCCAACAAGACGGTCATACAATGGTTCGATCATTTCATTACCTTCACGGAGTGAGTGAATAAGAAGACCACGATCAGTACCACAATCTTCTTCACGAATGATAACATCTTGTGCAACATCAACTAAACGACGTGTTAAGTAACCAGAATCGGCAGTCTTAAGAGCCGTATCAGTCATACCTTTACGGGCACCATGGGTAGACATAAACATTTCCATGACAGAGAGACCTTCACGGAAGTTTGATGTAACAGGAACTTCCATCATCCCACCATTAGGAGCGGCCATCAAGCCACGCATACCAGCAAGTTGCGTAAAGTTAGAGATATTACCACGGGCACCAGAATCAGACATCATTGAGATTGGGTTCGTTGGATCAAATGAATCCGTTAAACGTTGTTGGATATCATCTTTAGCATCGTTCCAAATTTCAATAACACGCGCATGGCGTTCTTCATCTGTGATCAAACCGCGACGGAATTGTTTAGAAATCGTTGTAACTTTCTTATGAGCGTCATCAACAATTTCTTGTTTTTCAGGTAATTGAGGAACATCGGCAACCCCAACTGTTAAACCAGCATGAGTCGCTTGAACGTAACCTAAGGTCTTCATGTCATCCAATAAATCAGATGTCCGTTGAACCTTATATACCTTGAAGACTTGCGCAATGATATCACTTAAGAAACCTTTCTTAAATGGTAAGATTACGGGTGCACCAGCCAAGTAATCATGGATATCTTCACCGTTGTCGATGAAATACTTGTCAGGAACACCATTCATTAAGTTATCTGTTGTTGGTTCATTTAAATATGGGAAGTCAGCTGGCATGATTTCGTTGAACATCACTTTACCAACACTCGTTACCATAATCTTGTGACGTTGATCATCTGTAAATGGACGGTTAGCCATATCAGCAACTGATAAACCAATCCGACTGTGCAAATGAACGTGGCCAGTTTGATAAGCCATCAAGACTTCGTTTGTATCTTTGAAGATCATGCCTTCGCCGAGACGATTTTTTTGTTCAAGGGTTAAGTAGTAGTTCCCTAAAACAACATCTTGAGATGGTGTAACGATTGGCTTACCATCTTTAGGTGCCAAGATATGATGAGCGGCAAGCATTAACATTCTTGCTTCTGCTTGTGCTTCGTCAGATAAAGGTACGTGGATAGCCATTTGGTCCCCATCAAAATCGGCATTGTAAGCTTCACAAGCTAATGGGTGAAGACGGATTGATTTACCGTCAACCAAGATTGGTTCAAAGGCTTGAATACCAAGTCTATGCAATGTAGGTGCTCGGTTCAATAGAACTGGGCGTTCCTTGATAACATCTTCTAAAACGTCCCAAACATCGTCGTCTTGACGATCAATTTTACGTTTAGCGTTCTTGATATTTGAAGCCATATCGCGTTTAACCAATTCGTGCATCACAAATGGTTTGAACAATTCAAGTGCCATTTCACGTGGTAACCCACATTGATAGAACTTCAATGTAGGGCCAACATCGATAACTGAACGACCAGAATAATCGACACGTTTACCAAGTAAGTTTTGACGGAAACGACCTTGTTTCCCTTTCAACATGTGTGAAAGTGACTTCAATGGACGGTTACCAGGTCCAGTAACTGGACGGCCACGACGACCATTATCAATCAAAGCATCAACGGCTTCTTGAAGCATCCGTTTTTCATTTTGAACGATGATGTTTGGTGCCATTAAGTCTAACAAGCGTTTCAAACGGTTGTTACGGTTAATAACCCGACGATACAAATCATTCAAATCAGAAGTTGCAAAACGGCCACCTTCAAGTTGAACCATCGGACGTAAATCCGGTGGAATAACTGGAATAGCATCCATTACCATCCAGTCAGGACGGTTACCTGACTTACGGAAGGCATCTAAGATGTCTAAACGACGGATAGCACGTGTTCTCTTTTGGCCTTGAGCTGACTTCAAGTTTTCCTTCAATTCAGCGACTTCGCCTTCAAGATCAACGTCTTGTAACAATTCTTTAATGGCTTCAGCACCCATTTTGGCGTTGAATTTGTTGCCATATTCATCTAATTTTTCACGGTATTCGCGTTCTGTCATCAATTGTTTCTTTTCAAGTGCTGTATCACCTGGGTCGATAACAACGTATGATGCGAAGTAAATAACTTCTTCCAAAGCACGAGGGCTCATGTCTAAGACAAGACCCATCCGACTAGGAATACCTTTGAAATACCAGATATGTGTAACGGGCGCTGCTAATTCAATGTGACCCATGCGTTCGCGACGAACTTTTGAACGTGTAACTTCAACGCCACAACGGTCACAGACGATTCCTTTATAACGAATCCGTTTGTACTTACCACAAGCACATTCCCAATCTTTTGTAGGGCCAAAGATTCTTTCATCAAAAAGGCCATCGCGTTCAGGTTTTAAGGTACGGTAATTGATTGTTTCTGGCTTTTTAACTTCACCATATGACCAACTACGGATTTTGTCTGAAGATGCTAAACCAATTTGCATGCTTTCAAACTTATTGACATCTATCAAAGGGCGACCTCCTCATTATTTGTAAGATAGTCAAGTGTTTTACGCACTCTACTAATCCGATATCAAACGCTTATTCTGCTGATGGATCTTCTGCACTTGCTGCTTGTGCTTTTTCAGCTTCTTGTTGCGCTTTCTTTTCTTCTTGTTCTTTTGCGTATTTAGATAAGGCATCAACGTTAACAACATCGTCATCATCGTCATCCATATCGCGCAATTCAATTTCTTGATTATCGATATCTAAGACTTTCATGTCTAAACCAAGTGATTGTAATTCTTTAACCAATACTCGGAATGATTCCGGTACACCAGGTTTTGGAATTGGTTCACCCTTAACGATTGCTTCGTATGTCTTCACACGACCAACAACGTCATCAGACTTGTAAGTTAAGATTTCTTGTAAGGTATAAGCGGCACCGTAAGCTTCAAGGGCCCAAACTTCCATTTCACCGAAACGTTGGCCACCAAATTGTGCTTTACCACCCAATGGTTGTTGCGTAACAAGTGAGTATGGTCCGATTGAACGGGCATGAAGTTTATCGTCAACCATGTGGGCTAGTTTCATGTAGTACATGACACCAACTGACACACGTGTATCGAATGGTTCACCGGTACGACCATCATAAAGAATGCTCTTACCATCAGAAGGCATGTTTGCTTCACGAACAGCATCCCATAAATCTTTATCTTGCGCACCATCAAAGACAGGTGTTGCAACATGGATACCTAAGTTTCTAGCAGCCATCCCAAGATGTAATTCAAGCACTTGTCCGATATTCATACGAGAAGGCACACCCATGGGACTCAATAAGATATCAACTGGGGTACCATCTGGCATGTATGGCATATCTTCTTCAGGAACAACGATTGAAACAGTCCCTTTGTTACCATGACGTCCAGCCATCTTATCGCCGACTTGGATCTTACGTTTTTGTGTAATGTAAACACGAACCATCATGTTAACACCTGGTGATAATTCATCGCCAGCTTCACGCGTAAAGATCTTAACGTCTTGGATAATACCGCCGCCACCATGAGGTACTTTCAATGATGTATCGCGAACTTCGCGGGCTTTTTCACCGAAGATAGCATGCAATAGACGTTCTTCAGCTGATAATTCTGTCACACCCTTAGGCGTTACCTTACCAACTAAAATGTCGCCGTCTTTAACTTCTGCACCAACACGGACAATCCCAAATTCGTCAAGATCCTTCAATGAATCTTCACCAACATTAGGAATTTCACGTGTGATTTCTTCAGGTCCAAGTTTTGTATCACGTGCTTCTGATTCGTATTCTTCAATATGAATTGATGTATACAAATCTTCTTTAACTAAGCGTTCTGAAAGAACGATAGCATCTTCGTAGTTATACATATTCCAAGTCATGAAAGCGATCAATGGGTTTTGACCTAAGGCTAATTCGCCTTTTTCCATAGCTGGTCCATCAGCGATAATTTCATCAACATCAACGTGATCGCCTTTTGCAACGATTGGGCGTTGGTTGTAGTTTTTACCAGCATTTGAACGACGGAATTTCATTAATTCGTACGTATCTAATGAGCTGTCTTCACGACGAACACGAATAACTTTCGCATCGACATATTCAACAGTTCCGGCATGTTGTGCTAATAAAGCAATCCCTGAATCATGGGCTGCTTTGTATTCCATCCCAGTCCCAACAAGTGGTGCATGTGGGTTAACCAGAGGAACAGCTTGACGTTGCATGTTAGCACCCATCAAGGCACGGTTTGAATCATCGTTTTCCAAGAAAGGAATGCAGGCCGTAGCGACAGCAACTACTTGCTTAGGCGAAACGTCCATGTAATCTAACTTGTCGATTGATGTTTCGATATTGTCATCCTTGTAACGGGCCAAGACCGTGTTATCAACGAATGAACCATCATCGTTTAATGGTGAGTTGGCTTGCGCAATGACATAGTTATCTTCTTCGTCGGCTGTTAAATAGTCGATCTTATCAGTAACATCATGTGTATCCCAACTAACACGACGATATGGTGTTTCAATGAAGCCATAACGGTTAACAACAGCGTAGCTAGCTAAACTATTGATCAAACCGATATTAGGGCCTTCAGGTGTTTCGATTGGGCACATACGACCATAATGCGTATAGTGAACATCTCGAACTTCATAACCGGCACGGTCACGAGTCAAACCACCAGGTCCTAAGGCAGATAGACGACGTTTATGCGTCAATTCGCCAAGTGGGTTGGTTTGATCCATGAATTGTGACAATTGTGATGAACCGAAGAATTCCTTGATTGAAGCAACAACTGGACGGATATTAATCAATTGTTGTGGTGTTACGGTGCTTGTGTCTTGGATTGACATCCGTTCACGAACCACACGTTCCATCCGTGATAAACCGATCCGGAATTGGTTTTGTAATAATTCACCAACTGAACGGATACGACGGTTACCTAAATGATCAATATCATCCGTTGAACCTAAACCTTCTTGTAAGTTAAAGAAGTAGTTCATTGAAGCGATGATATCAGCAGGAATCACATGTTTCACTTTGGCATCGATATGACCATTACCAATTAAGTTAATTTCTTTATCAGGTGTCTTTTGTGAGTAAACTTTAATGACTTGGAGTGTCATTGGTTCAGGCAAGACGCCTTCGTCAGAAGGTTGGTAAGTAACAGCTTTGAAGTCTTCTTGATCTAAATAAGGTGCCAAGGCATCCATTACTTGACGATCAACAAGTGTATCTTTAGCAGCAATTACTTCGCCTGTGTCAGGATCAGCCAATGTTTCAGCCAATGTTTGACCCAATAAACGTGTCTTCAAGCTTAATTTCTTATTGATCTTGTAACGACCAACAGAAGCTAAATCGTAACGTTTAGCATCGAAGAAACGGGCAAAAAGTAATGAACGTGAACTATCAGCTGTCTTAGGTTCGCCTGGGCGAAGTCTTTCATAGACATCTTTCAAAGCTTCTTCCGTTCTTGAGTCGTCAGTATTCTTATGGATATCTTTTTCTAACGTCAACATTAATGAATCGTTGTCGCCCAAGATATCGATAATTTCTTGATCAGACCCGTAACCTAAAGCACGTACTAAAACAGACATTGGAATCTTACGTGTCCGATCAATACGAACGTATGCAATATCCTTAGCATCTGTTTCAAATTCTAACCAAGCACCCCGGTTAGGGATGACAGTTGTGCCGTAAGTTGTCCGGCTATTTTTATCAATAGCACTGTTGAAATAAACACCAGGTGAACGTACTAATTGAGAAACGATAACACGTTCTGCACCATTAATAATGAAAGTCCCTTGGTCTGTCATCAATGGGAAGTCCCCAAAGAAGACGTCTTGAGATTTAATTTCACCAGTTTCATGGTTTGTTAATTTCAAAGTAACGTGTAATGGTGCTGAATAGTTGGCATCATGTTGTCTTGCTTCTTCGACCGTATATTTAGGTTCAAGAAGTTGATAATCAACGAATTCTAATGATAAGTTACCAGCAAAATCGTCGATTGGCATGATGTCATCAAACATTTCACGAAGCCCTTCGTCTAAAAACCATTGATAGGAATTAGATTGGATTTCGATCAAGTTTGGTAGTTCCAACACTTCTTTAATCCGTGCATAGCTTCTACGTGTCCGATGTTTACCGTAATTGACTAAGTGTCCTGCCAAATTGTTCACCCCTCTATAAGTTTTCCGCAGTACTTAATGTTACAAAAATGTGACAAAGATTAAGAAAAGATTACATTGCCATATTTTCGACTTTTTAAGCAGAAAAAAACAAAAATAGTTGATTTGCTTGATTAAAATCAGCCTCACTATTTTTGTTTTCCATGAATACCGTGCTGGACAATAGATCAGCACAATAAATTTTTCTACGGATTTTCGCAGTTACTTGATAATATACCTTATTTCCTATAAAAAGTCAATCACTGACGCTCGTCGAAATAGGCCAATGCTTTGCCCCCATAAACCGTACCAGGACCACCCGACATCATGACGGCTGTGTTGATTGTTTCGATCACTTCATCCCGATTAACGCCTTCTTTAATGAGGCGATTCATGTGACTGAGGATGCAGCCTTCACACCGAGTCACAATCGCAATCCCCAATGCAATCAATTCTTTTTCCTTCACCGTTAAGGCACCATCTTTGACGTTAGCCTTGTGCAAGTCACCAAACGCCCCCATCACTTCGGGCGATGCTTCTTTGAGTGCCGCGTATTCCTTCTTACCGGTTTGTGCCTGTTCTGAATAAGTCATCTGAATACCTCCTTGTTTTAATAACTCTACTATAACAAAGAAACCGTTTTTAGCAGTCTGATATGCATTTTTACAATTTCATCACATTACTTTTACCATCTTTACAGTAATTACGGGTCAATCTTTACACTGGCTCGCTATACTTTTGTTTGTACCTTAATTCAGGCTGGGAGGCTTAATTATGAAGAGAATGAGCACAGTATTACTATCAATCGGCACTATCGCCCTCTTATTAGCGGGTTGTCAAGGCAAACAAGCAAGTCAAGGTGATTCTAAAGCGCAGTCGGCTAAAATCACAGCGGTTGGATCAACAGCACTGCAACCCCTTGTTGAACAAGCTGGTGCAACTTATCAAACAAAACACGCTGGCATCGACATCACCGTTCAAGGCGGTGGTTCCGGGACCGGCCTCGCACAAGTCAGCGATGGTAGTGTCACAATCGGTAACTCTGACATCTTCGCAGAAGAAAAAGCTGGCATCAACGCTAAGAAGCTTGTTGATCACAAGGTCGCGGTCGTCGCAATTGCCCCCGTCGTGAACGAAAAACTCGGGATCAAATCATTAACACAGGCACAATTAAAAGACATCTTCACTGGTAAAATTAAGAACTGGCACGCAGTTGGCGGCCCTGACCAATCAATTACCGTCGTTAACCGCGCACAAGGTAGTGGCACACGCCAAACTTTCGAAAATCTCGGTCTTAAAACTAATAAAGTCATGACGAGCCAAGAACAAGACTCATCTGGTACTGTTCAAAAAATCGTGCGTCAAACACCTGGGGCGATCAGTTACCTCGCCTTTCCTTATATTAAGGATGGTTTGAAAGCTGTCGCACTCGATAACGTTCAACCAACCACTAAAAACGTCCTCACCAACCAATGGCCTATCTGGTCTTACGAACATGCTTATACTAAAGGTGCACCTAACTACCAAACAGCTAAATTCATCAATTACCTTCAATCTAAAGACGTTCAAAAAACACTTGTTCCAAAACTCGGTTACATCCCAATGACCCAAATGAAAGTGGAACGGCATGCTGATGGCAGCATCCAAGACGTTAAATAATGCTTCTCCAAAGGCGGCTAAAATTAGCCGTCTTTTTATATTGGTATAGACAAAAATGTTAAGCTAAATAATAAACTTAACATTCAATCGTAAAATTGGTATAATCTAAACTATCAGTTTATGGAGGAGTCTTATTCATGATAAACAATAAAATGAAAACGCTATCCGATAAATACCCAACTAAAATGGCCGTCACTTCTGAAATCATCAATCTCAAGGCCATCTTAAATTTGCCTAAACCAACCGAGGCCTTTATGAGCGACCTGCACGGTGAATACGACGCCTTCCAGCATCTCATCCGGACCGGCGCTGGTAATTTGCGCCAAAAAATCAATGAACTCTTCTCCGGTGAGATGACACCCGAGACAATGCAAGCCTTCGCTTTTCTCGTCTACTACCCAACCGAACGATTAGCGCTCAAGCACAAGGCCCTTTCAGAGAATGAATTAAATCAGTGGTACCTGACGACTTTTAAACGCATGATTGACCTGCTTAAATTCGTTTCAACAAAATACACACGTTCTAAAGTCCGTAAAGCGATGGCCCCCGACTTCGTCTACATCACCGAAGAATTAATGTACGGCGATGTTGCCAATGTTGATAAAAAGCGTTACTTCCAAGAAATTACCGCGACCATTATTGAATTAGGCCAAGCCGACGCGTTAATCATCGCCACAAGTCACACGATTCAGCGCCTCGTTGTTGATCAATGGCACATCATTGGTGATATTTACGACCGGGGGCCTCATCCCGATTTGATTGTTGACCAATTAACCCAATTGCCAGCGGTCGATGTCCAATGGGGGAATCACGACATTCTATGGTTCGGTGCGGCCAGTGGTTCTGAACTTTGTTTGCTAAACTTACTGCGAATTTGTGCCCGTTACAATAACCTCGCAATCATTGAAGAAACTTATGGGATTGATTTAACCGACTTGGTCCGTTTTGCGGCCCAACACTATCAAGCTAATTCCGCCTTCATGCCGGTTGAAGATCCTAATCAAGGCCCACTAACGCGTGCGGAAAAACTAAAAATCAGCCAGGTCCAACAAGCGTTAGCTATCATGCAATTCAAACTCGAGTTAACGGTGATTAAACGCCATCCCGAATTCAACATGGATCACCGGCTCCTATTGTCGCAAGTCGACTTTAAGCGCCGCATCTTGCACCTCAACGGGCAGGAATATCCCCTAGAAAACACCTGTTTCCAACTGGTTAATCCTGAGAACCCCGAAGCTTTAACGGCGGAAGAAAGCCAAATCATCGCGGATTTACTGGCCGCCTTCACGCGTTGTCAGAAATTGCGTAAACACCTGACCTTTTTAATTGATCACGGTAGTATGTACCGCATTTACAATCAAAACTTACTCTTTCACGGCTGCTTGCCCGTCGATGCTGAGGGACACTTCCTGACATTGACCCTCGCTAATCAAAACTATGTCGGCAAACAACTGCTCGATTTCTTTGATCAACAAATTCGCTCGAGTTTCAACCACCCCTTACACCAAGCAAACCTCTCGACAGACTTATTATGGTATCTATGGACGGGGCCGTTGTCACCACTCTTTGGTAAGAACGCGATGACGACGTTTGAACGTTACTTCTGTCCAGATCCCGAGACCCACGTTGAAACTAAGAACGCCTATTACAGTCTGCGCCACGACGCTGATTTTATTCAGCAACTCCTCAGCGAATTCAATCTTTCTCCTGAAACCGGTCATATCCTAAACGGCCACACGCCGGTCAAAAAAGGCCACGACCCCATTATGGCTAACCGCCAGATGATTGTGATTGATGGTGGCTTTTCAAAAGCTTACCATCACACAACTGGTATCGGCGGCTTTACCTTACTCTATAATTCTTACGGGATGCAGCTGGTGACTCACCAACCCTTCACCACCAAGGCGGATGCGATTGCTAATATGAAAGACATCATCTCAACACGGCGGGTCATCGACCAAGTTAGCCAACGCCAACGAGTGAGTCAAACCAATATCGGTGCGGCCATCAAAACCGAAATCGAACAACTCCAAACATTGCTAACGATTCAACCGGATCATTAATAACACTAAAAAAACGCCCAGACAAAATCAATTTGTCTGGGCGCTTTTTAATGTTGCTGGTACTCACTTTTATTTAACAGTTGTTTTTTCTTTTTTACTATTAATGGTAATTTCACCTTTGGTAGCCCCAATTGTCACTGGTGTATCAGTCGTGATTTCACCAGCCAATAAGGCTTCACTCAAGCGATCTTCAACTTGCGTTTGTAATGCACGACGAATTGGGCGCGCACCGTATTCTGGATCAAAGCCGGCTTTAGCCACAACATCCATCGCTGCAGCAGTCATCTTGATCTTGACACCTTGTTCCGCTAAGCGGTTTAAGATGCCTTTGGACATAATCTTGACGATTTCACGCAATTCAGGTTGTGTTAATGAATGGAAGACCACCGTTTCATCGATTCGGTTTAAGAATTCTGGGCGGAATGACTTCTTCAATTCTTCCAAAATCCGGCCTTGCATTGCTTTGTAATCGGCAGTGACATCTTTGACCCCAAAACCAACTGACTTGTCATCACGTAAGGCTGTTGCCCCTAAGTTAGACGTCATGATCATGATTGTATTCCGGAAATCAACTTTCCGACCCTTAGAATCTGTCAAATAGCCATCATCTAAGACTTGTAACAAGATATTGAAGACGTCTGGATGAGCCTTTTCAACTTCATCAAAAAGAACAACGGAATAAGGTTTATTGCGGACTTTTTCAGTTAATTGGCCACCTTCGTCATAACCGACGTAACCAGGTGCTGCCCCGACTAACCGGCTCGTACTGTAACGTTCCATGTATTCTGACATATCAACCCGAATCAAGTTGTCTTCAGACCCAAACATGGCTTCTGCCAATGCTTTGGCCAATTCGGTCTTCCCAACCCCAGTAGGGCCTAAGAACATAAATGAACCGATTGGGCGCTTAGGATCCTTCAAACCACTGCGGGCCCGACGAATTGCACAGGCCACAGCTGAAATCGCTTCTTCTTGGCCAACAACCCGTTCATGCAAGACTTTTTCAAGTTGCAACAAGCGTTCGCTTTCTTTACGTTGCAATTGAGTGACTGGCACACCCGTCCATTGGGCAACGACTTGTGCGATATCTTCTGGTTGGACTTGAATATCTGTCCGGACACCATTTTCTTGTTCGGCTGCTTGGCGCTTAGCCATTTTAGCCTTAGCAATAATTTCTTTTTCGTGAATGGCAGCGGCTTTTTCAAAGTCTTGTGCACCAACTGCGACTTCTTTTTCTTTCGCCAACGATTGCAATTCAGTTTCTAAGCGATCGATTGGTGATTTTTGGTTAACAGCATCTAATCTGACCTTTGCAGCCGCCTCATCCATCAAATCAATTGCCTTATCAGGTAAGAAACGGTTTGTGATATAACGGTTCGCTAAAACAACGGCTTCGTGTAATGCTTCATCAGAGATTGTGATGCCGTGATGTTCTTCATAACGTGGTCGTAACCCGCGTAAGATTTGTTCCGCATCTTCTGGTGTTGGTTCATCAACCGTCACCGTCGCGAAGCGCCGTTCTAGAGCTGCATCTTTTTCGATGTATTTTTGGTATTCATCAAGTGTTGTTGCACCGATTAATTGCAATTCGCCACGGGCGAGGGCTGGTTTCAAAATATTTGAGGCGTCAATTGCGCCTTCTGCCCCACCAGCACCAATTAAGGTATGCAATTCATCGATAAAGAGGATTACTTGGCCATCTTCATGGATTTCTTCAATAATCTTCTTGAGACGATCTTCAAATTCCCCACGATACTTAGTGCCAGCGACTAATGAGCCCATATCAAGCATCATTAACCGTTTTTGTTGCATGTCGCTTGGCACATCACCGTTGATAATCCGTTGGGCAAAGCCTTCAGCAATCGCTGTTTTACCGACACCGGGTTCGCCAACTAAAACGGGATTATTTTTAGAACGACGTGCTAGGATTTGCACGAGTCGTTTAACTTCTGAATCACGACCAACGACTGGATCAATTTGATTTTCGCGGGCCATTTGGGTTAAATCGCGTGCCAATTGATTCAAAGTAGGCGTGCCTTCTTGATCAACCTTTTTAGCACTGGCTTTAGCGCGTTTCTTAGCAGTTGCAGCATCAATCCCCATCTTTTGGAGTAATAATTGACGTGTTTTGGCTAAACTGAGGCCTAAGTTTAATAGAATACGAGCCGCAATAATGTCATCATCGCGTAATAACGCTAGTAATAGGTGTGCCGTCCCGATTTTGACTGAGTTAGCTTGTTGTGATTCAACGCGCGCTAAATCTAGCACTTGTTTAGCTTTAGGTGAGTATGGCAAATAGCCGCCCACACCCATGGCAACGATTGAATCACCATAACCGGTTAAGCGTTCAATTTCTTCTAAGACATCAGTGGGTGTCACACCGAGTTCACGTAGTGCGTTCCCAGCAATCCCTTCGCTTTCGAGGACGAGCGCTAATAACAGATGTTCCGTCCCTAATGCATGATGATTAAACTTCTTAGCTTGTTCTTGCGCTAACATTAAAACGTTTTTGGCACTTGGTGTAAATAGATTATTCATGGATAATCCCCCACTCTTTACTTAATTTCGTAACGTAATCTTTCTAAGACAGCAATTAGCATTCGTGCGCGTAATTGCTCTTCTAACTGCTTATCATTGACGGCTAATGTCTGCGCATTGAGCATTGCTAATACCAAATTCCCCTCTTTTTGCGATAAAATCTGCTCATCATAGAGTTTTTGGATAATAGCTAATGTATCGGCTTGCGAGATTCGATCCTCAACACTACCAATCAACGCTTCTAAAAAGTCGCGATCATCTAAGAATTGAACCTTAACGATGCGAATGTAGCCGCCCCCGCCACGCTTACTATTGACGACATACCCCCGTTGTTCTGTAAAACGGGTATTAATCACATAGTTGATTTGTGACGGGACACAGTTAAATAGTTTAGCAATTTCGGAGCGTCGAATTTCAATCTGCTCGCTGTCAGCCAATATTTTTTTTAAATAGGCTTCAATAATATCCGAGATATTCTGACTTTGCAAATAGATCAATCCCTTTTTTTCATTCTTCAGCGCTTATAATTCAGTCTAAAAATTTAACTTTGACTAACGTTGACTATTATTATAACGATTATTCGTTCAAAAGGAAAGTTTGAAGAACTGCACAAAAAAAGACTTGTTCGACAACAAGTCTTTGAGAGTCGGGAAAACAAGATTTGAACTTGCGGCCCCTACGCCCCGAACGTAGTGCTCTACCAAACTGAGCTACTTCCCGGAGAGTTATTTAATTATTTACGGGTACAAAAAAAGCGGAAGACGGGATTCGAACCCGCGACCCCCACCATGGCAAGGTGATGTTCTACCACTGAACTACTTCCGCATTTTTTATTAACTTTTTGTATCCAGTCGGGAAAACAGGATTCGAACCTGCG
This sequence comes from Latilactobacillus sakei subsp. sakei DSM 20017 = JCM 1157, assembly GCF_002370355.1. Lineage (NCBI taxonomy): Bacteria > Bacillati > Bacillota > Bacilli > Lactobacillales > Lactobacillaceae > Latilactobacillus > Latilactobacillus sakei. The sequence goes on along the minus strand of NZ_AP017929.1, from coordinate 684,366 downwards.
ACCCCCTGGTCCCAAACCAGGTGCTCTACCAAGCTGAGCTATTTCCCGTTATATGCACCCAGTAGGAGTCGAACCTACAACCTTCTGATTCGTAGTCAGACACTCTATCCAGTTGCGCTATGGGTGCATTTTTCATTATGATGCCGAGGACCGGAATCGAACCGGTACGGTAGTCACCTACCGCGGGATTTTAAGTCCCGTGCGTCTGCCAGTTCCGCCACCCCGGCTTAATCATAATGAAAGCGGAAGACGGGATTCGAACCCGCGACCCCCACCATGGCAAGGTGATGTTCTACCACTGAACTACTTCCGCATCTTAATGCCGACTAGACGATTCGAACGCCCGACCCTCTGATTACAAATCAGATGCTCTACCAACTGAGCTAAGTCGGCATAATAAGATAACTTTCATTGAATATTCAATTGAATGCGGGTGAAGGGACTTGAACCCCCACGTCTATATAGACACTAGAACCTAAATCTAGCGCGTCTGCCAATTCCGCCACACCCGCATTTTGGCGTGTAACTTGGCCGATGAGTCGTGACAGGCTCGAACTGTCGACCCTCTGATTAAAAGTCAGATGCTCTACCAACTGAGCTAACGACTCAATGGAGGTTACAGGGCTCGAATCTGTGACCCTCTGCTTGTAAGGCAGACGCTCTCCCAACTGAGCTAAACCTCCATTAAATATAGCGTGGCAACGTCCTATCCTCGCAGGTAGTTTCCCACCAACTACTATCGGCGCTAAGAAGCTTAACTACTGTGTTCGACATGGGAACAGGTGTATCCTTCTTGCTATCGCCACCACACTATTTGTGCTTGCGCACTGAGAAGAACTTCGTTCTCTCAAAACTGCATAATAAGTAATATTTTCATTTCAAAAGCCTAACATTGCACCTTTGGTTAAGTCCTCGACCGATTAGTACTAGTCCGCTCCATACATCGCTGTACTTCCACTCCTAGCCTATCTACCTGATCATCTTTCAGGGGTCTTACTTCCATAAAGGAATGGGAAATCTCATCTCGAGGGGGGCTTCACACTTAGATGCTTTCAGCGTTTATCCCTGCCATACATAGCTACCCAGCGATGCGCCTGGCGGCACAACTGGTACACCAGAGGTATGTCCATCCCGGTCCTCTCGTACTAAGGACAGCTCCTCTCAAATTTCCTGCGCCCGCGACGGATAGGGACCGAACTGTCTCACGACGTTCTGAACCCAGCTCGCGTACCGCTTTAATGGGCGAACAGCCCAACCCTTGGGACCGACTACAGCCCCAGGATGCGATGAGCCGACATCGAGGTGCCAAACCTCCCCGTCGATGTGGACTCTTGGGGGAGATAAGCCTGTTATCCCCAGGGTAGCTTTTATCCGTTGAGCGATGGCCCTTCCATACGGAACCACCGGATCACTAAGTCCGACTTTCGTCCCTGCTCGATTTGTCAATCTCACAGTCAAGCTCTCTTATACCTTTACACTCTACGAATGATTTCCAACCATTCTGAGAGAACCTTTGAGCGCCTCCGTTACACTTTAGGAGGCGACCGCCCCAGTCAAACTGCCCACCTGACACTGTCTCCCGCCACGCTAAGTGGCGCGGGTTAGAGTGGTCATACAGTTAGGGTAGTATCCCACCAACGCCTCAATCGAAACTAGCGTTCCGATTTCTACGGCTCCTACCTATCCTGTACAAACTGTACAAACACTCAATATCAAGCTACAGTAAAGCTCCATGGGGTCTTTCCGTCCTGTCGCGGGTAACCCGCATCTTCACGGGTATTATAATTTCACCGAGTCTCTCGTTGAGACAGTGCCCAAATCATTACGCCTTTCGTGCGGGTCGGAACTTACCCGACAAGGAATTTCGCTACCTTAGGACCGTTATAGTTACGGCCGCCGTTTACTGGGGCTTCAATTCTGGGCTTCGCTTGCGCTAACTCATCCTCTTAACCTTCCAGCACCGGGCAGGCGTCAGCCCCTATACGTCATCTTACGATTTTGCAGAGACCTGTGTTTTTGATAAACAGTTGTTTGGGCCTATTCACTGCGGCTGACCTGACGGTCAGCACCCCTTCTCCCGAAGTTACGGGGTCATTTTGCCGAGTTCCTTAACGAGAGTTCACTCGCTCACCTTAGGATATTCTCCTCGACCACCTGTGTCGGTTTACGGTACGGGTAGTTTATTTCTCACTAGAAGCTTTTCTTGGCAGTGTAACATCAGGAACTTCGCTACTTAATTTCGCTCCCCATCACAACTTGTCCTTAAAGAATCAAGCATTTCACTCAACTCAAGACTTGTTGCTTGGACACACATTTCCAGTCGTGTGCATTCCTTAGCTTCCTGCGTCCCTCCATCATTCAAACAAAATAAACTAGTACAGGAATATCAACCTGTTATCCATCGACTACGCCTCTCGGCCTCGCCTTAGGTCCCGACTAACCCTGGGAGGACGAGCCTTCCCCAGGAAACCTTAGTCATACGGTGGATCAGATTCTCACTGATCTTTCGCTACTCATGCCGGCATTCTCACTTCTAAGCGCTCCACTAGTCCTTACGATCTAGCTTCGTCGCCCTTAGAACGCTCTCCTACCGCGGACACTTACGTGTCCACCCACAGTTTCGGTATTATGTTTAGCCCCGGTACATTTTCGGCGCAGCGGCACTCGACTAGTGAGCTATTACGCACTCTTTAAATGGTGGCTGCTTCTGAGCCAACATCCTAGTTGTCTGTGCACCGCCACATCCTTTTCCACTTAACATAAATTTTGGGACCTTAACTGGTGATCTGGGCTGTTTCCCTTTCGACTACGGATCTTATCACTCGCAGTCTGACTCCCGGAACTAAATCAATGGTATTCGGAGTTTATCTGAATTCAGTAACCCATGACGGGCCCCTAGTCCAAACAGTGCTCTACCTCCATGATCCAATATTCCGAGGCTAGCCCTAAAGCTATTTCGGAGAGAACCAGCTATCTCCAAGTTCGATTGGAATTTCACCGCTACCCACACCTCATCCCCGCCATTTTCAACTGACGTGGGTTCGGTCCTCCAGTGTGTTTTACCACACCTTCAACCTGGACATGGGTAGGTCACTTGGTTTCGGGTCTACATCTATATACTCACTCGCCCATTTCAGACTCGCTTTCGCTACGGCTCCAGCTTTTCACTTTAACCTCGCATATAAACGTAACTCGCCGGTTCATTCTACAAAAGGCACGCCATCACTCATTAACGAGCTTTGACTAATTGTAGGCACATGGTTTCAGGATCTATTTCACTCCCCTTCCGGGGTGCTTTTCACCTTTCCCTCACGGTACTGGTTCACTATCGGTCACTAGGGAGTATTTAGCCTTGGGAGATGGTCCTCCCGGATTCCGACGGAATTTCACGTGTTCCGCCGTACTCAGGATCCAGAACGGAGGTCAAGTTGTTTAATCTACGTGGTTATCACACTCTTTGACTCAACTTCCCAGCTGATTCGATTACAACTTAACTTGGTAACTCCAAAGTTCTGTCCTACAACCCCAAGAAGCAAGCTTCTTGGTTTGGGCTCTTCCCCGTTCGCTCGCCGCTACTTAGGGAATCGATTTTTCTTTCTCTTCCTGAAGGTACTTAGATGTTTCAGTTCCCCTCGTCTACCTTCATTAAGCTATGTATTCACTTAATGATAATACTCGATTAAAAGTATTGGGTTCCCCCATTCGGAAATCTCCGGATCAAAGCTTACTTACAGCTCCCCGAAGCATATCGGTGTTAGTACCGTCCTTCATCGGCTCCTAGTGCCAAGGCATCCACCATGCGCCCTTTATAACTTAACCTATCTTTACCTACGGTAAAGGGTTATTATTTGAGTTTAGCGATATGAACTAATTCATATTTCTATTATTAAAAAACTCTTTAAAACGCAATGTTTTTCTCGGCTTTTAAAACTAATATATTACTTATTATCCAGTTTTCAAAGAACAAAGTTACGATGACTATTGTCATCAATGGAGGATAACGGGATCGAACCGATGACCTCCTGCGTGCAAAGCAGGCGCTCTCCCAGCTGAGCTAATCCCCCATAATGAAACTATTAAATTGGTACAATGGGCCTAAATGGACTCGAACCATCGACCTCACGCTTATCAGGCGTGCGCTCTAACCAGCTGAGCTATAGGCCCAAAAACGTCCTTAATGATGAGAGTAGACCTCTCAAAACTAAACAAAGTTTTGATTTCGCAAATGTACAAGGTTTTCCGTATTATTCCTTAGAAAGGAGGTGATCCAGCCGCAGGTTCTCCTACGGCTACCTTGTTACGACTTCACCCTAATCATCTGTCCCACCTTAGACGGCTGGCTCCCCGAAGGGTTACCTCACCGGCTTTGGGTGTTACAAACTCTCATGGTGTGACGGGCGGTGTGTACAAGGCCCGGGAACGTATTCACCGCGGCATGCTGATCCGCGATTACTAGCGATTCCGGCTTCATGTAGGCGAGTTGCAGCCTACAATCCGAACTGAGAATGGTTTTAAGAGATTAGCTAAACCTCGCGGTCTCGCAACTCGTTGTACCATCCATTGTAGCACGTGTGTAGCCCAGGTCATAAGGGGCATGATGATTTGACGTCGTCCCCACCTTCCTCCGGTTTGTCACCGGCAGTCTCACTAGAGTGCCCAACTAAATGCTGGCAACTAGTAATAAGGGTTGCGCTCGTTGCGGGACTTAACCCAACATCTCACGACACGAGCTGACGACAACCATGCACCACCTGTCACTTTGTCCCCGAAGGGAAAGCTCTATCTCTAGAGTGGTCAAAGGATGTCAAGACCTGGTAAGGTTCTTCGCGTTGCTTCGAATTAAACCACATGCTCCACCGCTTGTGCGGGCCCCCGTCAATTCCTTTGAGTTTCAACCTTGCGGTCGTACTCCCCAGGCGGAGTGCTTAATGCGTTAGCTGCGGCACTGAAGGGCGGAAACCCTCCAACACCTAGCACTCATCGTTTACGGCATGGACTACCAGGGTATCTAATCCTGTTTGCTACCCATGCTTTCGAGCCTCAGCGTCAGTTACAGACCAGACAGCCGCCTTCGCCACTGGTGTTCTTCCATATATCTACGCATTTCACCGCTACACATGGAGTTCCACTGTCCTCTTCTGCACTCAAGTTTCCCAGTTTCCGATGCACTTCTTCGGTTGAGCCGAAGGCTTTCACATCAGACTTAAGAAACCGCCTGCGCTCGCTTTACGCCCAATAAATCCGGACAACGCTTGCCACCTACGTATTACCGCGGCTGCTGGCACGTAGTTAGCCGTGGCTTTCTGGTTGGATACCGTCACTACCTGATCAGTTACTATCAGATACATTCTTCTCCAACAACAGAGTTTTACGATCCGAAAACCTTCTTCACTCACGCGGCGTTGCTCCATCAGACTTTCGTCCATTGTGGAAGATTCCCTACTGCTGCCTCCCGTAGGAGTCTGGGCCGTGTCTCAGTCCCAGTGTGGCCGATTACCCTCTCAGGTCGGCTATGCATCACGGTCTTGGTGAGCCTTTACCTCACCAACTAACTAATGCACCGCGGGTCCATCCTAAAGTGATAGCCGAAACCATCTTTCAACCCTACACCATGCGGTGTTAGGTTTTATGCGGTATTAGCATCTGTTTCCAAATGTTATCCCCCACTTTAGGGCAGGTTACCCACGTGTTACTCACCCGTCCGCCACTCACTCAAATGTTTATCAATCAGGAGCAAGCTCCTTCAATCTAAACGAGAGTGCGTTCGACTTGCATGTATTAGGCACGCCGCCAGCGTTCGTCCTGAGCCAGGATCAAACTCTCGATTAAAAGTTTGTAGCTCTTGTTTTGTTACTTAATTTATTTGCTAGCGAAATTGACTTCGCAAATATGTTGTGCCCCGAAGGGCGACCCTACACATTTGGTTTATCAAAACTTTGTTCAGTTTTCAAAGGTCTACCTTATATGAATCGCCGTTACTTAAAATTTAAAATCTCATAAGCAACGCAATTAATCATATCATGCGATCAAGCTGATGTCAACTACTTTTTAAAAATAATTTTTATCAACTTTTCAATCACACGTTCATCTCTCGACAACATAGAATATCTTACCATCCTAGTGGGACAACGTCAATCACTATTTTCAATATTTTTTAAAAAACTTGAAAATAACCTTTGCCAAGCTTAAAAAAAACGTTTTAATCCACTAAAAAGCATCCCTAATTGCGCTACTGATTATCCCTTACAACACTTATAAATCGCGATTTCGCCACTATTTCAACGAATTGGTATAGGTGAAAAACGTGTTGGTCAACAAATCTCTCAAATTTGTTGACCAACACGCCATAATCACTACTAATAGAAGTCTTCCAAGCGTTCATAATCTAATATTTCAACCTGTCGACCTTGTCTTTTTATCAATTGCCGCTGTTCTAATTGCTTCAATTGCCGCGATAAAGTTTCCGGCGTTGTTCCAATATAAGTGGCTAATTCTTTTAACTTCATCGGGATTTTAACCGTCAACGCCTCACTGACCTTCACCAAAGCCAATAGATAAGTCACAATTCGCGATTCAACCGATTCGATATTCATCAGATTAGCTTGTTGTTCCAACTTAATCATCTTATTAGCCGTTACTTCTAAAAGTTTCAAACTAATTTCCGGATAAGTTAATAGTAGTTCTTGAAAAGGTGCGCGCGGCAATGTGCAGATTACACTGTCTTGGAGTGCCTCACCATATACTTGTTCCTCCTGATTCGTAAAGAGCAACTTCTCACCTTCAAAGTCCCCCGGTTCCATAATCCGCAATAGTTGTTCTTTACCCGCTGCGGATAATTGATAAACCTTAATACTCCCACTAGCCAGAATCACTAGGCGTTTTTGCGCAGTCGGACTAATGACTTGCTGACCCTTAGTAATCTTTTCGTGGTGCGTTAATGCCGAAATCTTCAGGAGACTGTTGTGATTAAGGTGACTAAATATCGGTACTAGTTCTGCACAAATATGTTGTTCAATAGTTGCCACACGCCCACTTCCTTCTATTTAGTCATCATCTTCTTCATCTAAGCCTTCACGTGCATCCTTACCGAGTTGGCTCTGCAATACACGAATTTGATGTTGGTTATAACCTAGCATATCAACCATATCAGCTGCCAAAGCAAATCGTTCTTCTTTTTGGGCGAGCTTGATCGCCCGTGATACGAATAGGTTGGCGGTGTTAAAATCGTTGACCAATTCCGCCAGCATAGCTGGCACATCCCAATACTTGATGCGGGCATTTTCAGTAAGCATCCCGTATTCAGTGTATTCCGCTTGGGTCGTCGGGATTACTTCGCCCTCATCCAACAATCGTTCAGCCGTCTTATCTAATAGCATATCATTTTCTGTTAATAAAGTTGCCACTTGTGCCTTGAAGGTGCCATTATCAATCCCTTTGGTAGACCACTTCATCTGACGGAGTTTGCGCCGTTGGATTGTGAGATTAGCCATAATGTGGCCGATCATTGCACCAGCTGTTGGTGTATGGTGATCCACATCCGCTTGTTTCAGTTCTGCTTGGTAACGTTCTTCAATTGCCGCTGTTGTTAACATCTCAATGCCCCCTATTTAACCTTCACACTTTTAACGTTGTAGCCCAGATCCGTAACCACTTGGGTCAATTGTTCTGGGTTAGTCGTTGTTTCATCATATTCAGTTTTAACTTTGCTTGCATTAAATAGCACTTTGACCGATTCGACGCCTGCTTGTTGACTGACACCCGCTTGAATCTTTTGCATACATGATGGACATGAGAGTTCATCTAATTGCATTACTAACTTCGCCATAACAAAAACCACCTTTTCTTCATTTGGTACCTTCACTATACTGCTAGTCGCATGATTAAAAATTGATCGCCATCAAGTTTAGCGAACTTTAAACCGAATTAAGCGCATCGCGTTTAAAATGACGACTAAAATGCTGATTTCGTGAACCAACATCCCACTGGCCATTTGAACGTAACCTAAAATCAATCCTAATAGAAGTAACGCGACCGTTCCAACCGCAATTACGATGTTTTGGACCGTATTACGGGCTGTCGCCTTAGTGAGGTAATCGGCGTAGACGACTTCAGAAAGTGTCGATTGCATCAATACAATATCCGACGTTTCAATTGCGACATCTGTGCCGGAACCCATCGCGATCCCAATGTCCGCAAGCGCTAATGAGGGACTATCATTGATGCCATCCCCGATAAAGGCAACTTTTTGGCCTTTTGCTTGATACGTCTTCAAATAATCAACCTTCTCCGCTGGTAACAAGTTCGCGTGAAATTCTGTGATCCCCACTTCGCGGGCAATGGCTGCCGCTGTTTGTTCATTATCCCCGGTCAGCATCACAAGATTTTTAACACCGGCCTTTCTCAAACGGGCCAAAGCTGCTTTGGCTTCTGGTTTCACCGTATCCGCAATCCCGATAATCAGTGCCAACGTTTGATTAATCGCCACCAACACCGTTGATTGCCCAGCCCGTTGACTGGCTTCAATCGCCGCGCGTTGTTGCTCATCAATGATAATACCGGCGTCAGTCAATAACTGCGCGCGGCCAATTCGAACCAATTGTTCCCCAACTTGGGCTTTAACGCCCAGTCCTTTGAGCGTTTCAATGTGAGTGACAATCGGTAAAGCCGTTAAGCCTTGTTGTTGAGCATAACTAACCACCGCCAGCGCTAATGGATGATCCGATTGCTTTTCGACGGCTGCGGCTAATTTCAAAACAGTCGCTTCATCAGTCGCATAGTTCACAACTTGCGCTACTGCCGTTTCGCCTTTAGTGAGCGTCCCCGTCTTATCGAAAACCATTGTATCGATCCCGGCCATCGTGTTAACTACCTCGCCGCCTTTAATCAAGACGCCGTTTTTCGCACCGTTACCAATCCCGGCAACGATTGAAACTGGCGCACCAATCACTAAGGCGCCTGGGCAACCCAACACTAAAATCGTAATCGCTAATTTAAAATCGCGTGTGATCAAGCCGACCACTAACGCTAATACCAACACTGCGGGTGTGTAGTAAGTCGCAAAACGGTCGATAAACTTCTCCGCCGGTGATTTACTATCCTGCGCTTCTTCCACCAATTCAACAATTTGGGCAAAAGTCGTGTCATCCCCAACTTGATTAGCGACTACGGTCAGTGTGCCATTGTCGACAATCGCGCCGGAATAGACGCTGGCGCCAACTTCTTTTTTAACCAGCTGCGCTTCACCCGTGATACTGGCTTCATTAACAAAGGCACTTCCCGTGATAACCGTCCCATCGACCGGCACCTGACCACCCGCTTTGACTAAAACGTGATCGCCAATTGCCACATCGTCAACATCGACTGCCGCCACAGTGCCGTCATCTGCAACCACTTGTGCGGTTTGAGGTGCCATCTCCGATAATGACCGGATTGATTCTCGAGTCTTTTTAAGTGTTCGTTGTTCAAGATAACTCCCGAATAAGAACAAAAAGGTTACAATCGCCGATTCGTTGAATTCACCAATAACAAAGGCCCCGATCACCGCAATGGTCACCAATAAATCGATGCTCACCACTTTGACCTTCAAGGCTTGGTAAGCCTGCATCAAAATTGGCGCCACCCCAAGCACTGAAGCAACCAACAGTAACCCTTGCATCACAACAACCGGCCCACCTAACCAGTACCAACCATAAGCCACCGCAATTAAGACCCCCACGGCCAACGCTATTTGATTCTTAACCGCCTGCAACCATCTTTGAAATCGCATTTGAATCCCTTCTTTCTATCTGTTGTCTCCATTATAGAAGGCCCCGAATTGAAAGAACTTGATAGCCATCAAGTTAGTAAAAATTAAAAAAATGGATTTTATTAGTAAAATAATCGTATAAAAACATTGTTTTTACTAAAAATAAAAAAGCTTTACTAACTTAGTAAAGCTTTTTGTTAGATTGCGCCTTGTAAATAATCATTATCAAAGAAATCAGACTAACTACACTAATCACGTGCCCCACCTTTTGAAGCGGCGTTTGCTGGTAAAAGACCGTCACCTGCCCACTGCCCTTTAAGGTAATTTGCGTTAAGCCATTTTGAGGATTCATTTGCATCGGTATCAATCGTTTCTCATGGTTAATGGTAGCAACGTAGCCCTTGTAATAAATAAACGGGACCTCGACAACCGCTTTTTGGTGCTTAAGCGTCGTAAATTCGAATTGATACTGCCCCCATGTATGCCGGACATTGGCTATTTTGACTTTAGCAGGTTGATACTGAATCACTTGCTTTTTATGCTTCAAAATCTTTTGATAATCCGTCTGTTCGGGTAGATACTCATGCCCTGCACCAATATAGTACGGATTAGGTTGATTGTATTGCGCATTGGTTCTAAAACGCCAACTTTGATTTTGAATACTGTTTGTCGCATAAATGACATTTCCGACGCCTAACATCAGAATAATAGCGTAGAAATAGTACTTATTATTCAATAATTGCAAATCATCCTTGGCAATCAAGTAACTGACGATTGCTGTGATGATTGCAAAAAAACGCCATGGAAATTGGATTGTATTAATAATCGTATGGTCGAATAATTGCCAAGGCATCAATGGCGTGACCATTATAAACAGGCCGAGTGCGATCACAATTAAATCACCGTCATTTTTGGACCGCCAGAATAGGTAACACGCTACTCCCAATCCTAACAAAATCGTGATTCCAACATTGACTGTATTCGCGTGGAAAACGGCGTTGGTTAACGAATTACGGACCACTTCTTTAAAAGCTAGCGTGCGGTCTGATAAAAAGGCTAGCGGTTGAGCAGAAACTTGAAACGTTGTCGTTGCCATTTGTTCGCCCACGGCTAAGAAGTAATGCGCTAATAGGCCAAGTGACAACCCACCGGATGCTATTAAATACTTAAAACTACCATTTTTGTAGAGCGTCTTAAGGTTCAACAACGTGTAGATCACGATGAAAATACCCATCATTTCTACAGAAATCATATGGCTGTAACCAATCGCAACCATCCCCACAGCTAGCAGGTACCAATGCTGGTGCTTACCAGACTTCAACCTGGTCATCATTACAATGACTAACGGAAAAAAGGTCAGCGCGATGACTTCCCCGATTGCCTGACGGTTAACTAGGTCAGCAAAACGATAGATACTAAGACCATACAGTAAAGCAAAGATTAAGGCCTTCTTCCTACTAAACCCTGCTAATTTACCAGAACCGTAAGTCACCAGAAAAGTACTTAAATTGATAAAAATTGCGAAGATCACGAAACTTTCTTTAATCGACAAGCCCAGCACTCTTAAAATAGCTGGTAGATAAAGAAATGTATCTGGATAAAAAAGACTCGCAGCATAACCCATCCCACCAATGAAAAAGTAACTTATTTTAGGGAAAAAATCGCCATGCTTAATTGAGAGCGCTAAGTTCTCCACTCTATTCATGTGAAAATGATAATCGGCCCCAGATAAAATCTTATTAGGTTGTAAATAAACAATGGCGACCATTGCGATACTAACGATTAGAAAAAATAAGAACGTTACAGTTACAACGTGTTGACGATAAAAATTTTTTAAACCAATCATTATCTGCACCTCGTAAAGTCTTCAACGTATCAACTACCCTCTAGATCCAATAGTGGATACTTGTTATAGATTAACTTTAACGAACTGCACTTAGTGATGTACAGAAATTTGTTTAGTTATTAATAAGATAAAAATTAACATCAAAAAATATAGAATAGCTATAACTCGAATAAATACATAAAAAATAGACTGATTAATTATCAGCCTATTATAAATTTCGCTATTTATAAGTGGTTAGAACCATCATTAACTAAAAGCATTTAAGTAATCCGTACTGATATCAAAATGACGCGCATTACCTAATTCCGGGAAGTATAAATCACTGGCCCATTGCCACGACGCATTTTCTGTGTGTAATAGCTGTCCATTAGTGGGATTCATTGGCCATTCAGCTACCCAGCAAGTCTTTGGGCCCAATTTAGTCATATCTAACACTGAAGAAAACCATGATTTAGAAGAATGGCGAGTATTCCGGTCAAAATAAAAAAGCCAAGTTGAAGTGAACTTAGCTTTTCTTAACACTTATTTCTGATTGTATTGTTTTAACGCTAATGCAAAATCTCCAAGTGTTGCCGATCCATTGTTCTCAACTAACGGCATCGTTATATAATCTTCTAACTTAGGGACTTCAACATAATTGTTTAATTGTTCTTTAAATTGCAATCTAACTTTATCTAAGAAGATTTTATTAACTACCCCGCCTCCTAAAATAATTTTATTAGGGCGAATAATCAAGGTTTGTTGCACCACAGCTTGTGCTAAATAATAGGCCATAATATCCCAAACTGGGTCTGACTGATCGACATCCTGTCCTTTTTTGCCTACTCGCTTCTCAAAAGTGGGTCCAGCAATCAATCCCTCTAGGCAATCACCGTGAAATGGACAGATTCCTTCAAATTTTAAATCATCCGGATGTCGTTTTACGAGAACGTGTCCCATTTCAGGATGGCCCAAGGTTCCAATTAACTGACCATCAATAATAGCACCGGCACCAACACCCGTTCCAACTGTGTAGTAAACTAACGAATCAACAGGTTGTTGCGCTATCCGAGCAGCTACATATTCACCGTACGCTGAGCCATTAACATCAGTTGTAAAAATAATTGGCCGTGCAAGTTCTTTCTTTAGATAACCTACAAAATCAACATCATGCCACCCAATCTTGGGAGTATTTGTAATATATCCATATTTAGCGTGATTTTTCCGCAATTCGATTGGCCCAAATGAAGCGACTGTTATTACTGTCACATTTGGGAATTTTTTAAAAAAGGTGACTACTCGCGCTAAAGTTTCTTGTGGCGTTGTCGTCGCAAATGTTACTTTATCCTTAACTTGATAGTGCTCATCTCCCACGGCACAAACAAATTTAGTTCCGCCGGCTTCCACACTGCCCACTAATAATTCACTCATGTTACTTTTCCTCATTCCCGATAGCTACAACCAACGCATCATACGGCTGTAATACACCACTTGTCGCTATTTTATTTAATAATAAATTATTGCTAATAATTTTTTGACTAGGCCCGAAGTGCTGAATGGGTAGCGTATAACTTTCTCTATTCTTAGATAAGTTAATAATAACTAACCAACTCTGTTCTCCTAACATCCGTTTGTAGCTAATCACATTTTGATTACCTGTTGGTACATTTTCAAATCGGCCTTGGCGAATAATTGCGTTACGTTTTCGTAATTTTATTAACTGCTGGTAAGTCGCATAAATAGACCGTTCATCTTGTTTGGCCAATTCAACATTGATTTCTAAATAGTTAGGATTTACCGGTAACCATGGTGTCCCATCTGTGAAACCTGATTGATTCTTACCATTCCATTGCATCGGATGCCGCGCGTTGTCTCGACCTTTAGCATTAATCCCATTTAGGATATCACTTATCGCATAGCCTTGTTGCTGTCGTTGTTGGTAAACTCGCCGACTCTCAATATCCTCAATTTCGTGATAACTCGTAATTGGATAATTGGTCATGCCAATCTCCTCACCCTGATAAATATACGGTGTTCCTTTAAGCATATGCAGGTAAATTGCTAATGCTTGCGCACTTTTTTCACGATACTGGCTATCGTCTCCCCAACGTGACACAATTCGCGGTAAATCATGATTACTCCAAAATAATGAGTTCCAACCAACGCCATCTAGCGCTAATTGCCATTTACTAAATACCGCATGTAACTCTGCTGGAATAAGTGGTTTTAAATCCCAGCGAGTCATCCCTGATTGTTTATCTAAATTAATTTGTTCAAATTGAAAGATCATCGATAGTTCGTGGCGATTAGGATTACTGTACATCTGGCCAATTTCGGGTGTTGCCCCCCATGTCTCTCCAACCGTTACTACATCATACTGTGAAAGTACCCTTGCGTTCATCTCTTGAAGATACGCATGTAATTGTGGTCCGTTTTCCTTAATTTTGCGGTCAGGTTCCTTCCCTATCAAATCAATAACGTCCATCCTAAAACCACCAATCCCTTTTTGAAGCCACCAAGTCATCATCTGGTAGACAGCTTCTCTAACTTTAGGATTTTGCCAATTTAAATCCGGTTGTTCTTTCGCATAAAAATGTAAATAATATTGCCCAGTAACCGCATCAAACGCCCAAGCTGATCCTTTAAAATTACTTTGTAAATCATTCGGAACACTACCATCGGTTGCAGGGTCTCGCCAAATATAAAAATCACGATACGGATTATCTTTTGATTTTCGTGCTTCTAAAAACCATGGATGTTGGTCACTTGTATGATTAACAACTAAGTCCATAACAATTTTAATCTTACGAATCTTCGCCGCTTCAATTAACTGCTCCATATCCACCATAGAACCATATTCCGGATTAATTGCCTGATAATCTGAAATATCATAGCCATTATCAACATTAGGGGATTGATAAACTGGTGATAGCCAAATTGCATTTACACCCAGATCAGCTAGGTAATCTAATCTTTGAATAATACCTTGAATATCACCAATTCCATCTCCATTACTATCTTGAAAACTTCTTGGATAGACTTGATAAAATACTGCATTTTGCCACCAGTTAGTTTGCATGTAACTACCCCTTAATCCTTTTTAGCGTGTAATTGAATAATTTCTTCGCCTTGCATAGCATCCTTGTCGACTGTTAAAAGCGGATCAACTTGTGCATATCCCGCTGTATTCGTCACAATAGTCATTGTTAGCGGTGTTAGCCCTGCTTGTTTAATCTTATCAATATCAAAATGACCTAATAAATCACCTTCGCTAACATGTTGTCCCTGTTGGACAATCTTTTCAAAACCTATACCATTTAAATTAACTGTATCTAAACCAATATGAATTAGCACTTCTGCACCATCATCCGATTTTATCCCGTATGCGTGACCAGTATCAGCCGCAATTGTTATCACACCGGTAACTGGTGCAAGTACATCCTGAGAAGTTGGCATAATCGCAATGCCTTTTCCCATTGCTTCACTTGCAAAAACTGGATCAGGTACTGATGCTAAGTCAACAATTCGTCCGGTAACTGGTGCACTAATCTTTTCATCTTGTAATCTCTCCACTACTTCTGGGGTAGCTGGTGCTTCATTGATTATTTCTTCTTCAGTTGTCTTCATTGCCTTTTTACCGTATAAGTATGTCCCCACAAAGGCAATTACGAAACTAATAATAGCTCCCATCATAAAACTAGGGATGCTCTTAGGTGCAATCGCAATAAACCCAATAATTCCTGCAGGTCCCATTGATACTGATAAAACATGTAATAAACCAATAATAAACGATGAGATTCCTGATGCAATTAAACCAATAAAGAATGGAAACTTCAATTTTAAATTAACCCCAAATAATGCTGGTTCAGTAATTCCCAACATCGCAGAAATCCCAGCAGAAGTCGTTAATGACTTTTGTTGTTTATTCTTAGTAACGAAGAATACAGCGAAAGTTGCAGCCCCTTGAGCAATATTTGCCATCGCTGCAACGGGAAAAATAAACGATCCACCAGTTTTGGCAATATCTGCCAAAAGTGTCGTTTCAATTGCCGGGAAGCTTTGATGTAAGCCAGTTAAGACAATTGCTGAATAACCCAGGCCAAAAATCCCCATACCGACTGCACCTAACGTTTGATAAGCCCAAACTAAACTATCAGTAACACCATTTGAAACAATTCTCAATGCAGGACCAACTAATGTAAAGGTTAAAAATCCTGTGATAATAATCGATAACATTGGTGTAAACGTAAAATCAACAGCATCATTTAAATGTTTATGGAAGAATTTCTCTAAATTAGCAAGAATGAAGGCAACTCCGATAACCGGAATTACTTGACCTTGATAACCAGCTTGCGCAATATTCAATCCAAAGACATGCCAATACGTCATATGCCCTGTAGCGATACTTTCAGCAACCCCATAACCATTAACTAGGTTAGGCATAACCAACATCATTCCTGCTGCCGCACCTAAATATGGATTTCCACCAAATCGCTTAGTTGCAGAAAATGCAATTAAAATTGGTAGGAAGGTAAATGGCGCTGACGACATCATATTGACAATCTCAGCGAATCCTTTCCACTGTGGAAACATCTGGACAATTGATTGTGCGCCAAACAAGCCTTGACCTGTCAAAACATTATTAATAGCCATTAATAGGCCGCCAGCAGTTAAAGCTGGTATTAATGGCACAAAGATATCGCTTAAAACCTTAATGAACTTCATAATAATATTGTCTTTATTATCAGCCGCAATATTTTTTAATTCTTCTTTAGAAGCTTCTTTAATATTTACAATCTTAATAAATTCGTCATAAACTGTATTAACATCCCCTGGACCAACAATAATTTGATATTGGCCATTCGCGTTAAACGTACCCTTTAGATCTGGATCATTATCTAATGCTGCTTGGTCTATTACTTTCACGTCCTTCACAACTAATCGTAACCTAGTCGCACAATGAGCAGCCGCAACCACATTATCTTTTCCAATTGCCTGAGCTATTCGTTTCGCTACTTCCTTATGATTCATGCCGAACACTCCTTTTAACATTATTGTTTTACGTATTTTTGTAAACGCTTTTCAAATACGATAATACAACCGTTTACATTTTATGTCAAACGATTATCATATTTTATAAAAAAACATCTAGACTATACTTATTTATAAGGATTTAAAAGAATGACATACGTTTGACATGTCAAACGTTTACATTTATATTATATTTATTGAATAACATGTCACAAAGGAGTTTATTATGCCATTAATTACAAACTGGACACGTCAACTACGCTATCAACCTTACTCAGATTGGTCCATCGATTATCAACAACAATTGTTGAATCGTGTCCAAAATTCACCCTATCGTCTTAATTACCATATTCAGCCAGATACAGGTTTATTAAATGATCCCAACGGTTTCTCTTATTTCAATCACCAATGGCACTTATTTTATCAAAATTATCCTATGGGACCAGTTCACGGTCTAAAATCCTGGCACCATCTTATTTCAGATGATCTTATTAATTGGCGCAAAGCAACTCCTTTATTACCTGACGGAAATTTCGATAGTCACGGCGCGTATTCTGGTAGTGCATTACCAATTAACGATAGACTCTTCCTTTTTTATACCGGTAACGTCAGAAATAGTGACTGGGAGCGAACACCTTTTCAAAACGGTGCATGGCTCAGTCAAGCAGGTACTATCAGCAAAATATCTGAGCCTCTAATCAAACAACCACGCCACTATACCGATCATTTCCGAGATCCAATGATTTTTAAGTATCAAGACCAAATCATGGCGCTAATTGGCGCTCAAGATAACAATAAAATTGGTAAGATTGCCGTTTTTAAAGCGGATCACAATAACATTAATGATTGGCGTCCACTCGGCGAATTAACTTTTACAAGTGAAAAACTAGGTTACATGATTGAATGTCCTAACCTCATCTTTATTAATCATCAGCCGGTTTTAATTTTTTGCCCACAGGGTTTAACATCCGAAGTTATTTCTTACCAGAACATCTATCCAAATATGTATGTGGTTGGTCATTCATTCGAACTCAATACAACCACCATTACGCAGCCTTCTGAGCTTACTAATCTTGATGACGGCTTTGACTGTTATGCCACACAAGCTTTTAATGCTCCAGATGGTCGTGCACTGGCAGTAAGTTGGTTAGGTTTACCTGAAATTGAATATCCAACTGATAAAGACGGTTGGGCTCATTGCCTAAGCCTAGTTAAAGAATTAACACTCCATGATAATCAACTTTATCAATACCCCGTCGAAGAAACAAAAGCGCTCCGCCAAACAAAACAAATCCTATCACTCAGTAAACAAAGCATAATACCTACAACTAACGCTTATGAATTAGAACTCGAAGTGCCGGCAAACACTAGTCAAACACTCCATGTCTTTAGCAATCCCTCAAAATCAAATGGTTTAGTACTTACTATCGATACAACAAATGGTAAAATTACAATGGATCGTTCTAACGCTGGGGTTTCATTTGGCCAACAATATGGTCAAATCAGAACAACTAATGTTCAACCCCATCATCCTATTCATATTAACTTATTCGCAGATCAATCAGTCGTTGAACTTTATATCAACCATGGTGCCAAAGTCATGAGTAGTCGCCTATTCCCCACGGAAAATCAAAATATAATCTGGGCAGAAATACCACAAAAAGCACAACTTTGGCCTTTATCTAAAGTAAATAACAACTGATATGACTAGCTTTAGGGGGAAAAAACGTGCCTACAAAACTAACGGATGTTGCCAAATTGGCAAAGGTCAGTCCGACAACAGTTTCTAGAGTCATTAACAACTATGGTTATCTCAGCCAAAAAACAATTGATAAGGTTCATGCCGCCATGGCCGAATTAAATTATCAACCGAATAATTTAGCAAGATCGTTACAAGGAAAGAAAGCCCAAATGATAGGGCTTATTTTTCCCTCTGTTAGTAATCCGTTTTTTGGAGAATTAATTGAGCGCCTCGAAAAGAAACTTTTTGATAAAGGCTACAAGAGTATTCTTTGTGATAGTAATCGTGAGCCTGAAAAAGAAAAAGCATATCTTGGTATGTTAGCCGCAAATCAAGTAGACGGTATTAT
Source organism: Latilactobacillus sakei subsp. sakei DSM 20017 = JCM 1157 (assembly GCF_002370355.1). Taxonomy (NCBI): domain Bacteria; kingdom Bacillati; phylum Bacillota; class Bacilli; order Lactobacillales; family Lactobacillaceae; genus Latilactobacillus; species Latilactobacillus sakei. The sequence goes on along the minus strand of NZ_AP017929.1, from coordinate 665,675 downwards.
TGCAGGAGGTCATAATACCGAACTACAAGAATATGAAAAAATGAGTGCACCCGTTATTTCATTTGATCGACTATTGAGTACACACATTCCCATTATTTCCAGTGATAACTTTGCCGGTGGTCAAATCGCCACCAATACCTTGATTAACCTCGGCGCTAAACGGATTGGTATTATTACTGGCAGTAACGAAACTAATTCACCGACACTTTTACGACTTAATGGCTATTTAGATGCACTACAAAAAAATGGCTTAGATCCTTTTGTCTTCCAAATTAAAAGTACCACTTCGAATAGTCTTAAAAAAATTGAAATTGCGCGTATTCTACGTGAAGAACACTTAGATGGTCTTTTTTGTACTGATGATTTAACTGCTATTTCCGTAATGAATGAAGCCCAAAATCAAAATATTAAGATTCCTCAAGATCTTAAACTAATTGGCTACGATGGTACTGAGTTAATTCAGAAATACTTCCCACAACTAACAACAATTATTCAACCGATTGACGAGATTGCCTCGCTGTTAGCCGAACTAATTACTCTACGTATTGAGGATCCTAGTGCTCCATTAGAGATGCGCTATACACTGCCCGTAAAATTATTACAATCTAATTCAATTTAAAAAAAGCAGTTGGGATAAAATTATTTTATCCCAACTGCCTCTTTTTTATTTACTAACAAGACTTAAAATGATAAACAACTGTATGAAAATCGGTCTTATTTCGAGGTAACGTTAATCCAACATTCATTAACTCATCCCCACCATATTGTTCACCTGAATCAGACTGATATACCTTATTAGGATCTAAATAATTTAATTTAAATACCGGATAATGCGGTGCTGCTTGTGCTAGTTCACTGTAAATCAACACATTAAATTCACTACGATTTTCATTGATGATCAACCAAGCAGTGTAGTTATCATCTGTAACAACTAAGCGATAGAACCGACCAAATTGAGTTAATTGCCGTTCTTTTTTTGCAATTTTGGTTTGTTGTTTAATCTGTTGTTTCTCATCAGCACTTAATTGCGTTAAATCAAGTTCATAACCTAGGTTCCCAAACCTCGCAATATCAAACCTCGTCTGTATATCTGTTGTTCTACCTACTTGATGATTAGGAACTGCACTCACATGTGCAGCCATCGTAATTGGTGGGTATAGTAGGCTATAGCCATCTTGGATAACAACTCTGCTTGGTGCATCTGTATTATCACTCGTCCAGGTCTGTGGCATGTAATATAGCATGCCCGGATCAAACCGTCCACCTCCGCTTGAACAACCTTCAAATAATACTGTTGGGAACTCATTCGTAATCACTTCTAACACATGATATAAGCCTAAAATATATCGGTGCCAAACCTCACCTTGTTGACTATCATCGACTGCCGTACTATAAACATCTGACATATGTCGATTCATATCCCATTTAATATAATCTATTTTTCCAGTACTAAGATGTTGTCTCAGCATTTGTATTAGATAATCTTGAACCGCTGGGCGTGTTAAATCTAACACTAATTGATTTCTACCTTCCATTGGTTCGTAATTTGGAACATGTAAACACCAATCTGGATGCTGACGATATAGATTACTTTTCCGTGAAATCATCTCAGGTTCAAACCACAGACCAAATGACAAGCCATGTTGCTTAATCGTATCCGCTAACTGTCCAATTCCATGTGGTAATTTAGTCTGATCAACCGACCAGTCTCCCAAAGATGTCGTATCATCATTACGCCCAACAAACCACCCATCATCCAAAACAAATAGTTCGATACCAACATCAGTCGCTTCTTGCGCCAATGCTTCACATTTAGCAGCGTCAATCGCAAAATACATTGCTTCCCAAGTATTAATTAAAATTGGCCGTTCCTGGTGGCTAAAACGTCGCGGTACTAAATGATCCTGATATAATTGATGAAAATTCTGACTCATTCCGTTTAAACCAGCCGTACTATAATTCATGATAGCTTCTGGTGCCACAAATGTTTCATTCGGTGCTAAGCGCCAATCAAATGTATCTGTATTCAAGCCTAGCTGTGCGCGAATATTACCGTATTGATCTTGCTCGACTTGTCCCATGAAATTACCACTATAGACCAAATGAAATCCATAAACCACACCAGTATATTCTGTTGTTTTAGGTGATAAAAGTGCAAAAAAAGGTTGGTGTTGCGGACTACTTGCCCCACGAACACTTTCTATTTTTTGAATGCCTGGATAAATAGGATGTTGATTGCGATTAGCTTCATTAATATGCGCCCCGTACAATGATAACCAGGATAGCTTTTGAGGTGTAAAATCGATTGATAAGCTTTGACAATTCTGAATTGTAATTGCTTGTTGTCCAACATTCGTCACTTCTTGATGCGTTGCGATAATATCTAAATCCTTAAAGATTGTATAATACATTGCTACCCGCACACCGGCTTTCAAATCCTCCAAATTAATCCGGAGTGTTTGTGCATCATCGTCACTAACAACATAAGTTGCCGGCAAGTCACTTAACTTGGGCTTCCCAGTAATTATTTGGTAATCACGATATTCTAGGTCAAGGTGGGTATTGTGACTAGCTTGTTGAATTGTTAAAGCAGGGATTCGATAATCACCCGTATCTCGTGTTGGACAAATCAATGGTAACTCACCTAACGAAACCGTTCGATCCGTCGATGGATTAACAGCTAATCCACGGTCCGTAAACCGGATAGTGTTACTTTCATGATACTGACGAATATGAGCACCAAAATAGCGATGAATTACATATTTTTGTTGAACGATTGCTAAGACCATACTGATACGCCCATTATCTAGGTAAAATATTGACTTTTTTTCATCAAAACTAATCATTTTATCACATCCTATTTCCACTTATTTATTCTATAATAAAATGAATACTAATCCACAACAAGAGTAACAAATTTAATGGGAGGGTAATAAATTGGGGCTTAATCATTCTTTTCAGCTGCACTATGATCACACACAGTACTTTCATTTAATCGGTGGCGGAAATGAAACTGTCACTGCAAATTATTATTGGGACTGTCGCCAAAGAACTGGGAACTATTGCCTTTTTCAATATACAATTAAAGGACAAGGTCATTTACAAATTGGCGATAGTCATTACACCCTAAAACCCGGTGACGCCTTTTTAGCGACAATTCCTGGTAACCAGATTTATTCATTAGCGCCAGATAGTATAAATTGGCAATTTATCTACTTGGAATTCTCACCACATTTTATTGATCAATGGCACCAAATGACACAAGATACGCCCATACTGAACTTTAAGGAACATCCCGTATTCGTTAAAAATTGTCTAGCGTTAAATCAAATAGGTCTCCAAAATACGTTTAGTGATTATTTCGAAAATACAAGTCGATCAGCGCAATTTTTCTTTGATCTCTTACGAATTAGTCAACATACTCACCAATCGGCTCAAGATAAATATCCAGAATGGTTAATCCATTACCGTCAGTGGCTAGATATCCACTACGATCAGGACATTTCATTAGAAGATGCGGCTGATATTTTTAATAAATCAAAATACACACTCATTAAAGTCTTTAAATATTACTACCAACAATCACCAAAGCAATACCTAATTGATTTACGTATAAAAAAAGCAATGCGTCTACTCATCGAGCATCCCGAATTAACCGTCAAGACAGTTGCGCAAAAGTGTGGCTTTCAGTCAGCCAATTACTTCACCAAAGTTTTCCATAAAAAAACAATGTATTCTCCTCTAAAATTTGCTAAAGAAAATACATTGCACGATAGTAGTGTTCATTATTTTAATAACTAGATCTGCGCTTATTAATAAACTTAATTATTTTAGCGTTCGTTCATATTCCTCATGTTTCTTAGGATCAACCTGCGTTGTGCCTGGGATGAAATGAATCGCTTCTGTGCCTGCCTCTCTGGCTTGATGGTAATACCACTTCTTCCACCGTAAGAAAGCTAAGTTCGTTTCTAACGCCTTAATTTTGGCTTCCAACTGACGTTCGTGTTCAACCATAAAATCGTAACGGTCAGGTAACGTTTCATCGCCCACCATACACCAGTCAATAAACTGGCCAATTTCTTTAATTGGAATCGCCGATTTTTTCAAGCAATCGATCACTTCGACATAACCTAAATCGTCATCCGTAAAAATCCGACGGCCAGCCGCATTTCGTTTAGCAAACGGCAATAAGCCTTCCTTGTCATAATAGCGGAGCGTATCAACCGAAACGCCCATTTTAGTTGCAATCTCACCGATTAAATAAGTTGTCATTATTTCTCCTTGACCTGGAGCTAACTCCAGGTGGTATGCTTTTTCTATAGCATAATATAGAAAGCAGGTTTTGACCACTATGAATAAACCATTAATCGTTATTACAGGCGCTAGCTCAGGCTTTGGTGCCGAAATCGCTAAAATTTTTAATGCCGCTGGCTACCCAGAATTACTCCTCGGTAGACGGACTGCTAAAATTGAAGCATTACCCTTAAACTTCGAAAACGTCTTAATCGAATCAGTCGATGTCACTGATCAAGCGCAATTTAAAGCTGCCATTCAAAAGGCTGAAGCAAAATTTGGCCCCACCGACTTACTTGTCAACAATGCCGGTGTCATGTTATTAGGTAACGTCTTGAACCAAGATGCCAAGGAATGGCAAACAATGCTCGACACGAACGTCATGGGCGTTTTAAACGGCACGCAAATCGTATTACCTGCTATGGTTGAACGCCAACACGGCACAATCATCAATATGTCTTCATTGGCTGGCCGCAAAACTTTCGTGAACCATGCTGCTTATGTTGCTTCTAAATTCGGTGTGCACGGTTTAAGTGAAACAATCCGGGAAGAAGTTTCAGGTAAAAATGTCCGGATTTCAATGGTCGCACCAGGTGCTGCTGAAACAGAATTACTAACCCATGTCACTGATCAAGGTGCCTTAACAGACTATCAAGCATGGAAAGATAGTATGGGTGGAATTACCTTAGATCCAGTACACGTTGCTAAATCTGTTAAATTCATCTACGACATGCCACAATCAGTCAATATTCGCGAACTCGATATTGCGGCAACACGTCAAGATAGCTAATAAATTTTTAAGTGGGCTGTGGCAAATTTACGTTTGTCATAACCCACTTTTTTTATGCTTGCCCACTACTCGCGGTCCTTGGTACTACTTAGACTAGTAACATGTTACACTTGCAAACTAATGATTGTTTTACAACGCTTTTTACTCTAAACTAGACTATAGAAAGCGGGGTATTACTTTTGCCAAAATATGAAGAGATCGCCGACACACTTCGCCAGCGGATTAAGCAAGGAATCTATCCTGCTAATTCGTTGTTGCCTAACCAAGTTGAGCTTGTCGAAGAATTCGATGCTAGTCGCATGACGGTTAAAAAGGCCATTACGATCCTCACTATGGAAGGGCTCGTCTTCGCCCGTCGTGGCGCTGGCACCAAAGTACTGGACCATTCTTTTTGGAACAAAACCACTGCACCAGCCGATCAATATCGGGGAATGTCCTTTGACTTAGCTGATGCTAATCAAACACTCACCAGCAAAGTCATTACTTTCAAGGTCACTTTTCCATCACCAGAAGTTAAGGAACGCCTTACCCTGAGCGCGCAACAACCTGTTTACGAAATTATTCGTTTACGCATTGTTGATGGCGTCAATAGCGTCCTTGAACACACCTATATGCCGGTTAATCTCGCACCCGGTTTAACAGATGAGATTCTAGAAGGTTCAATCTATAGTTACTTGAAAAAAGAACGTCATCTGACATTTGCCGGTGCTTTCCGGAATATCCAGGCTGACAAAGCTGATAAATATGACCAAGAATATCTTGACTGTGCGCCAACTGATCCTGTTTTAGAAGTCGAACAGGTTGTCTATCTCGATAGCGGTCAACCAATTGAGTATTCCCGGAGTCGTAACCGCTACGACCGCCGCGGTTATACTTACTTGGATGTTAAAAACTGCTAATCATCATACAAAAAGAAGCCCTTATCAATGTGATAAGGGCTTCTTTTTTATAGTGTTTTATTTTTCAAGATCTTGTAATTTTTGGTTGTCATCTAATACTGAACGACCACCATTACCGATTTTTTGTAAATGATTCATACCGAACCACAATAGGATCAATGCGACTACCATAAATAGTAGTAACGTGAAGACTGTTTGTAGCACTTGACCGTTACCTAAACCAGATGTAATTGCTTGTCTGAAGCCTAGGATTGAGTAAGTCATTGGTAAGAATGGATGGATCACATTGTAGAAGTGGTTTGTAATTTCCATTGGGAATGTCCCACCTGAACCACCTAATTGGAGCATCAAGAGAACCATGGCCAAGAAACGACCAGGATTGTCGAACGTCATTGATAGGAACATGATGATCGCCATCGACGTCAATGAGAACATAATTGATACTAAGAAGAATTGGGCAGGGTGATCAACATTTAACCCTGCGATCATCATTAACCCAGGTTCGATGATTGCCATGCCGACAGCAACTAATGCGCCGACAGAAATCTTACTTAAGTACCAAGCTGTTGCTGATTGACCAGTCATTGAAACTTTCCGAATTGGGAAAGCAAAGTTGAAGACAATTGCCCCAACGAATAAGGCTAATGAAAGCACGTATGGTGCTAAAGCATGACCGTAGTTAGGCACATAGCTATAGTTTGAGTGTTTCAATTCAGCAGGTGCAGCGAACATGTCCGCTGTCTTATTCGTTAATTGGATATCGTTAACTTGTTTTGCACCACCCTTAAGGGCAGTTGCTAATGTCTTGTTACCATCAGTTAACTGACCAGCACCGTCGTTTAACTTAGCTGAGTTAGCAGCTAATTGACTTGTACCATCGGCTAATTGACCAACACCACTCGTTAACGTTGGGATCTTAGCGTTTAATTGACCAAGACCACCGTTCAATGTTTCAGAACCTGTTGCCAATTGACTAACACCACTTGTTAATTGTGGGACTTGGCTATTCAATTGACCAGTACCAGTTGCTAATTGTTTTGAACCAGCAGCTAATTGACCAACACCGCTTGTCAATTGTGGCACTTGACCATTTAATTGTGTTGTACCAGCATATAAGGCTTTTGAACCTGTTGCTAATTGACTAACACCGCTTGTCAATTGTGGCACTTGACCGTTTAGTTGTTTTGTACCAGCAGCTAGTTGTGAACTACCAGAAACTAACTTACTATTATTAGCCGTTATCTTATCAGCACCTGATTTAGCACTTGAAACGCCAGCTGTATAATTTTTAATACCAGTAGCCAATTGATTAATTTGAGGTGTCATTACTGAATTCTTTGCAATTGTAGTAACTTTACCTTGAATTAAAGCTTGTTGTTTAGCAGGATCTTTTTCTTTTGAAATAGCAATCCCATCAATGACTGGTGTATTTCCTTGACCATTAACGCCAACATTTAATTGTTTTGCAATTGCTGTAGATTGAGATGCTGCTGTATTTAATTGTGCTATACCATCTGACAATTCAGACATTTGGCCTAGTAAACCTGTAATTTGTTTTTGCATATCAGCATTAGTTAATTGATCACTCTTTTTAAGTAATGCATCGGCTTTTTGACTCATCGTTGTCAACTGTGTAATTGAATTATCTAAATTACCCATTTGACCTAATAATGGTGTCAATTTATCGACCATTCCTGTTAATTGATCAATATTCAATTGACTGCTTGCAGTTTGAATATCCTTAACAGATGAAAGATTCGACATTGATTTAGCTTGAATGTCTCCTAAAGCCTTTTGAGCTTCCGGACTCAATTTAGATGCTTCAGCGCTAATCACTTTAACATCAGCTAAAGTTGCACCGGAATTTTGTCCAATAGTTGTTGCAGAATTGGTTAACGTTGTTTCAAAGCCTTTGAGTTGTGTCCCAAGTTGTCCAAGTTGCGCTAGCTGGCTAGCATTTTCCTTATAGACAGCGTTTAGCTGTACTAATAAGGCCATACTTGGTTTTAACTCTTCTAAAAGTGTAGCTAACTGTTTAGAGTCGTTATTAACTGATGCCATTTGTGTAGGCATAGCAGTAAACTGTTTCATACTATCAGCTTGTGCTTTCAATTGTGAATCAACTTGGCCAAGATTTTGACTGACAACAGAATTCAAGACATAGACTCCTGCCACACCAGCGGGTAATTGTTCTGTTGATTCAGCAAGTGTCGATACACCTGCATTTAATTTTTGATTATTATCAGTAATATCTTTCAAACCAGAACTAAGTACGCTAGTACCAGTAGTGTAATCTTTCACACCATTGCTTAATTGACCAGCACCGTCATTTAAATCTTTAGCACCTGAAGCCAATGCGCCTGTCTTACTATTTAACGTTTGTAAGCCTGTATTTAATTGACCAGCACCGTCGTTCAATTGGCTTGCGCCTGAAGCTAATGCGCCTGTCTTACTGTTCAATGTTTGTAGACCTGTGTTCAATTGGTTAGCACCGCTGTCCAATTGGCTAGCACCTGAGGCTAATGCGCCTGTTTTGCTGTTCAATGTTTGTAGACCTGTGTTTAAGGCCCCTGAACCGGCTGCTAATTTTTGAATACCGTCTGATAAAGGTGTCACGCTAGTTTTCATTGTCATGACGCCATCGTTGACCTTATCAACACCAGCTGTATAAGTGTTCAAGCCATCTGAAAGTGTGACTGAACCCTTTGTTAACTTCTTAGCCCCTGAAGCGGCTGTGCTGAAGCCTTTACCAGCTGTTTTAACTTGTTTGAACATAACTTGAGCATAAGCCTTTGTTACTGTTTCACGTACTTGGGCGTTCAATTCCTTGGCACCCATTTCACTGATAACTTCACCGATGAAGTTCAATGAATCGTTTGTTTCATATTGGATTTGCATCTTTTTAGGATTCTTATCCAAAACTGTTGCGGCGTTTGCTGAAAAGTTCTTAGGTAAAGTAACGACTGTATAGTATTCTTTGTCCTTCAAACCTTGTTTAGCCTTCTTGGCCGAAACGAAACGCCAACCTAATTGGTCGTTCTTCTTTAATTCCTTAACCATGTCTTTACCAGCACTCAACGTTTCACCGTTATAAGTTGCTGGTTGATCATTATTTACGACAGCGACTGGTAATTCACCAGTACTACCGTAAGGATCCCAGACAGATTTCAGGAAAAAGACACTGTACAAGAACGGAATAAACATGATTGCGATTAACGAAATCATGATGATTTTATTCTTGGCAATGAACTTAAATTCATTTTGAATCATCTTCATCTGTAAAACTCCTTACTTAATTTTGATGTATAATCAATTACATTCAATATCCACGATAACTGAACTAGTTTAACCTTTTTTCATGAAAATTTCAACCCTTATGCATTAATCAATCAAACATTAGTCACAAAAAAAGCGTTCCAGGTTATCCTAGAACGCTTTAGCACACTAATTACTTCCTATAATATGGGTTCTTCTATAAATTTTGCTTAGCCATAATTCTTTGTGTGATATATCCAAAGAGAATCATCGCGATGATTTGAATGCCGTAAATCGCTAGATAATGGCCCATTTCGTTTACATCAATCGTTGGAATTACAAGCAATGCAAATGACGTTATGATCCGATAAACCCAAGTAAGACCGATGAAAACCAAAATGGCTTTTTTTGCCCCTCGCATCCAAGTGCAGGCCAACAACATCAATGTCACCGTTGTGATATAGGCTAGAATAAGATCAATCAAATAATACCAAGAGAAATTATTCATGAATGACGAGAAGACGAGTTGCAGCATCCCAATATTCTTATTCAATTCAACGACTAGCAATGTTCCTGGTATTAATAAAAGGACAACTGCGGCTAACATTGATAAGCAAATCGTTACAATTAATTTGGCGTAGAATAAATGTTTCCGTTTAATCCCAGAAGCCATCATCAAGGCCAAAACATCATTATTATAATCGACCGATAAAACGTGGAACGGATACCAATATAATAAGATGAAATTGGCGGCTATCAACAACATGATACTAATAATCATAAATGAACCAAAAGTTTTATTGCCATATAACTCAGCTGGTAGTGATTGTGCGTTTGCCAATACCAAGGTAAAAATAATATTGAGCACCGCAATAATCCCAAAAACTAACATATATACTTTTTCATGGAAAAATTTGAAGAATTCCATTTTTACAATTCGTTGGATCGTCATCTAATCACTTCCTTAATTTAATTTATTGTCTAATGCACTTAGTACGCCAATTTCATTGATTTCGATCTCAGCATCAATTAATTTCATTTGGACTTCTCGCCACTTAGGATCTTTAATCGATAATTGAATCCGACCATCGGCTAACACTTCATGTTCATAAGCCATTTCGGTTAAAATCGCTTGAACTTTTGCATTATCAGTCGTGTTGACCACCCGTAGTTTCTTGTCACTTTCGGTCGCTAAATCAATCGTTTCACGCAATTGACCGTGATCAATCACAAATACTGACTTACAGAACATTTCAATATCACTTTGAACGTGACTTGAGATGAGCAAGGTCATTGATCCTTCGCTAATTAATTTTTGGAGGTAAGTCTTGAACCATTGTACCGTGTCTAAGTCTAGACCTCTAAAAGGTTCATCTAAGATAAGTAGTTCCGGTTGGTGCAATAACGCGATTAATAAGATTAATTTCTTCTTCATCCCGTAAGAATAAGTTTTAACTTTTTGATTTAAGACAGCTTCAATGCCAATTTCAGCCGCTAATGTGCGTGCTTGTTCGCGGTTAAATTCACCCCGTAAGCCACTAAAATAGGCCAAGTTAAACCAGCCGGTTTGATTCATGTAAACAGACATGCCGTCTAAAACAATCCCCACCCGATTTAAAATAGCCGGATTATCGCGGACGTTTTGACCATCAATTTGAATTTCACCCGAATAATTCGTAATGATATTGGTTAAGCTCTTAAATAACGTCGTTTTACCAGCGCCATTATGACCAACAATGCCGTAAGCACCGCCATTTGGAATGGTTAAGTTTTTTAAATCCAGTGCAACATTATTTTTATACGTTACGACAAGATTGTTAATTTCAATTTGCATTGTATTCCTCCTTAACTAATAGTCCCCATTATACGGGTGTGAACCCTTCAAACGGTAAAGATTAACTAAATTTAATTAAAAAACGCCTAACAATAAACCGATTGTTAGGCGTTTTCCGTGTATATTAAATGCTTTTTTAAAGCTGATGCCTGCGCTTAGATCTGAACGTCAAACAATTACTGACGTAATTATTCGCCATTCCGTGCTAATCCTCAGGATATACCCGGTTGGGTTCACACTCTAGCCAATTTTTGTCATGCCGCCCATGTATGGTACCAATGCTTCTGGGATTGTAACAGTACCGTCTTCATTTTGATAGTTTTCCAAAATAGCAGCGACTGTCCGGCCAACCGCTAATCCTGAACCGTTCAATGTGTGGACCAAGTTCACGTGGCCATCTTCGTCACGGTAACGAATTTGGGCGCGACGTGCTTGGAAGTCGGTACAATCTGAACAGCTTGAGATTTCACGGTAAGTATTTTGAGCAGGTAACCAAACTTCAATATCATAAGTCTTAGCTGATGTGAAGCTGGCATCGCCTGTTGCCAAAGTAATGACATGGTATGGCAAGTTCAATGCTTTTAAGATATTTTCAGCATCGTTAGTCATTTTTTCTAATTCATTAAATGATTCTTCAGGCTTTGTGAATTTCACCATTTCAACTTTGTTAAATTGGTGCATCCGGATTAATCCACGAGTATCACGGCCGGCACTCCCAGCTTCTGAACGGAAGGCTGGTGATAAGGCAGTGAAGTAGATTGGTAATTGTGCGCCATCTAAGATTTCATCACGGTAGAAGTTTGTCAATGGCACTTCGGCGGTTGGAATCAAGGTCATTGGTTCGCCTTCGTTAGTCATTGTGTAAACATCTTCCGTAAACTTAGGAAATTGGCCAGTCCCAAACATTGATTCGCCGTTAACCAAGTATGGTGTAATCATTTCTTCATAACCTTCTTTGGCATGTTGATCTAACATAAAGTTATAAACGGCCCGTTCAAGACGTGCACCAGCACCCTTGTAATAAACGAAACGGCTGCCTGAAACTTTAGCAGCACGTTCGAAATCTAAAATACCAAGTTTTTCACCGATATCCCAGTGTGCTAATGGTTCGAAATCAAATTCACGGGGTGTTGACCATTTACGTTCTTCACGGCTGAAGCTTTCATCCAAACCAACTGGTGCTGAGTCATCAGGGAAGTTAGGTAAGCGAACCAAGATATAGTCTACTTTTTCCTTCACTTCAGCTAATTGTGCATCTAATTCTTTAATTTCTGCACCGACGTTCTTCATAGCAGCGATTTGTTCAGTTGCATCTTCTTTATTGCGTTTAGCAACAGCGATTGCTTCTGAAGCAGCGTTTCTGTTTTTCTTCAATTCTTCAGTTTGGACGATTAAAGCGCGGCGTTTTTCATCTAAGGCAACTACCTCGTCGATTTCTGCAGCATCAATACCGCGAGTCGCTAATTTATCCTTTGCCCATTGGACATTTTCCCGAATTACTCTGATATCTAACATAGCACTCTCTCCTTTTTATAGATAATAATCAACAAAAAAAGCCTTCTCATCCCCTAAATTGGGACGAAAAGACTTCACATTCGCGGTACCACCCAAGTTCACTGATTACCAAATAACCAGTGCCCTTCATTGCTGATAACGGTCAGGTGCCGTGTAGTTATTCACTACCCACTATTACGCTGGAATACTGGATTCAATACCTTCCACCAACCGGTATCTCTCTGTCAATCCATATAGGCGCTTATTCACGTGTTTTTCTCTTGCATTAAGAATAACCCATTTGGCTATTAAATTCAATCTTAATCGGCTGACTTTTGTAACCAAAGCTCTCTTAATAAGCCATATAAACGCCCATAATGGTCACTATCCGCATTTTGATTCCACTTAAACATCACTGCATTCGGGTTAACCTTATTGGCTAACGAGATACTTGACGTTGTGATGACTAGATCGGCATCAGCCAAATCAGCATCGTCGTGCGTCACTGTCACATAACGAATATTCTTCAAAGCCATCATTAAATCAAAATAACCTAAGAATGATTGTTCTGATACTAAGACGACCTTCACCGGGTTAGTAGGTGCTACCCGTTGAACAACTTGCCGTAAGACATTATAAAGCCCGCTAACAATTTGATCGCGTAAATCGCTGATAAAATCTAATTGCTTGTCTAAGAGTAAGTAATCGACCGTATCTTCAATATCTTGTTTTAAAACGGGGTTATCCCTCAAGCGTGTGTAATCGTCCATTAAATGGTTCGCCATAATCGACATCACATCTTGTTTAAACATATAGATTGTCATGACAGTGGCCATTAATGTCTGAACTAATCCTTGATAATCTTCTTCATCCAGGTTCAAATGTTCTTCAAGATTAATTGGCACCTTAGCCATGAAATCCATTACGAATTTATGGGTCTTAGGAATATAACGTTCATAGCGATCTTCATAAGATGGCATATACTGATTATTCCCTTGTAACAAGATGGGCCCAAAGTTCATCAAGTCATAAAGGTTAAAAGATTCAGCCATTGCTTCTTCCATCGTCATCTGAGCCATTGCATTTTTAATAATTAACGCTGGCCCAATGAACGGTTGGTTAATATACGTTTTAATCATATTGGGGACTGGGTACCGCAATAAATTTTCTTCGGTAGGTCCTTGAATATAGTGCCGCTGCGCAATCCGATAGTACATTGTCACAACTAAGTATGCACCTAATTCGCGGGTTAAAACATTTGGTTTTGCCAATTGGAACCGTTCGATTGCTAAATCAAACGCCTTTAAAGCATCCAATCGATCAATCGTTTCAAATGGCCATGTGTGCCCATCAGTCGCTAGCCAGAATAAAATGATGAGGACTAAGCGAATCTTATTCTCATCACCTTCTAGGCGAATTGGATCGTAATACATGCGAATATCAAATGACCGGATTAAATCCCGAACACCTTTCAAATGCCGCAATGCGGTTGCTTTGCTGATATCGTGTGATGTCCAAAATTCTTCGAACTTCACTTCTTCACCTTTCAACAAGATGTTTACAAAATCAAAAACATCTGATTGATTCACTAAATGATAGTGATAGGCATCTAGTGGGACACTAAATAATCTTTGAATATCTTCAGTGTCTTCGCCGATAACTTCTTTTAAATCAGCGACGATACTCATATAGGTATTATATAGACTACCATAAGTCCGGTTTAATAAGGCGGCGACCTGTTTTAAATTAACGTCGTCGACTAATGGTTCATTTTTTCGAGATAATGCAATTCTTTTTTTGACGGGTAATTCATCCCGCTTCAAGCTCGCGATATCCAACAACAGACCATATTTATCATTTTCAGCCTGTGTTAAAAAAATACTGTCATTTCTATTCAACTGACTAACCTCCCGGAAAGTATCTATAATGGGCAATTTATTTTACCATTAATGACTTCGCAATGAAACCATACCTCCCCTTGATAAACAAGCGTTGCTTTTTGCGCTAAAAATGCTAGAATATTTAAGTGACGTTTGGTGATGAAACACCACATGTTGTATATCAATAACATTCAAAACACATTTTATAGTCAAAAGAGGGAGACTGATGACATTGCTCGTACTTGCTGGCACAATTGGTGCAGGAAAAACTAGTTTAACAAAATATTTATCTGATCATTTAGGAACGGAAGCTTTTTACGAATCCGTTGATGATAACGAAGTATTACCTTTATTTTATAAAGATCCTACAAAATACGCTTTTTTACTCCAAATCTATTTCTTAAATAAACGATTTGATAGTATCAAGCAAGCTTACACAGATGATAACAACATCTTGGATCGCTCAATCTTCGAAGATTCATTACTCTTCCACTTGAACGCTGATCTCGGTCGTGCCACAGCAACTGAAGTGCGCGTTTACGACGAATTGTTAGCCAACATGATGCAAGAATTACCATTTGCCGCCCACAAGAAACGTCCTGATTTATTAATCCATGTCCGCGTTAGTTTCGAAACAATGCTCTCACGGATTCAAAAACGTGGTCGTTCTTATGAACAATTAGAAGCCGATCCAACCCTCTACGACTATTACAAGGAATTAAACAGCCGTTATGACGCTTGGTACGACGCTTATGATGAAAGTCCTAAGATGCAAATCGACGGCGACGTATTAGACTTCGTTGAAAACGAAGCTGATCGTAAAAAAGTCATCGATATGATCGACCAACGGGTTAAAGAATTAAACGAACAACAATCTAAAGCAATCTAAATCTGATTTAAAAAAGGCCTGGATAAATTATTATCCAGGCCTTTTTTGCATACAAATGTGTACGTTATCAATTGAGCTCAGATTTTTCTAAGTGTGATTTTTGAATCCATAATTCGTGAACAATCCCGTATAAACGAGCGTAATGATCACTATTAGCATTCAACCGCCAAACAAACGGCACTGCTTCTGGATTGGTATAATCTGGTAAGGTGATGCTGGCCGTAGTAACCACTAAATCGGCATCCCGTAAGGCTTCATCACTAGTGCTGACATCAACGTATTGAATGTTATCCAATGCCGCCAAGACATCCATATAACCTAAATAATCTTGTTCAACCACTAAAGCAACCTTCACACGGTTAGCCGGACGATACTGTTGAATTAATTGTCGCATCAAGTTATAGTACGCTTTCACAAGCGCATCTCGATTAGGTTCAAATAATCGAAATTCTGGTTCAGATAAGAGATAATCGACTGTCTGACTAACGCCAGCCCGTAATCGTTCATTGGGCCGCAATAATTTTAAGCGTTCCATTAATTGATGTGATGCTACGGAAGTCATATCATTACCTAACACATGAATATTAGTTGTGACCACAAATAAGGCATTTTGTAACTCGTGATAGACTTTATCTGATATCTTCAAATAGCGCTGAATATCAATTGGCGTCCGTTCCAAAAAATGACGAACAAAATGATAAACTTCTGGTACATAACGTTCATAAACCATACATTCAGTAATATCAAACTGTTCTTTCGATTTTAGCGGCATTGGTCCGTATTTCATTACAAAATACAACCCGGCCGACTCAGCACGACACTGTGCAGGTGATAATTGCGCCAATGTTGCCCGTAAATTAATTGAATCTTCCGTAAAATCAGCAACCAGATAAGTATTAGTCAAATCAGGATATGGATAACGAATCAACGACATCCGATCGTCTTCTTCAATAATCTTTCCTTGCATCACTCTATAATAAGAAATCGCGATCATATAGGTGCCAATTTCACGCGTTAATAAGTTAGGCTCTTCTAGTTGATAGGCCTTAACTGCACAATCAAACGCATCATGCGCCATTTGTTGGTCAACGTCATCAAAAACCCATGTATGTCCACCAGCCGCAAGCCAATATAAGGTCACCAGCGCAATCCGAATCGCCTTTTCATCACCTTCTAAGTGAATTGGATCATACGCAATCCGTACATTAAAGGCTCGAATTAAATCCCGTACCTGTTTCAAGTGCCGCAAGACGGTTGCCTTACTACTCTTGTGCTTCTCCCAAAATGATTGGAACGACACGTTACCACCATGTAATAAAATTTGGACAAAATCATAAACATCCGAATTTTTAACCATATAAAAATGATAGGCGTCACTCGGTACCTTAAAGAGCTGCCGAGCATCATCAGTATCGGTCCCTAAGACCGCCTGCAGATCGCCCACCATGCTCATGTACATATTATATAAACTACCGTAGTTGCGATCTAAGAGCGCCGCAACCTGTTTTAAATTCACATCATCAATCAGGTAATCAACCTGTCTGGCCATACTAATTCGTTTCTTAACGGGCAGTTCATCCCACTTAACGTTAGTAATATCCAAGAATAATGCGTACTTTTCTTTCTCAGCTAGCGTCAAATAAATACTGTTCGTATTCATCTAAGTAGCACCTCCAGTCCAAACTAACTATCATTTAAAATGACTGATGAGCTAGAATTAATTTTATATTAATTTGAATCCTTTTATTACCGCAGTTCTACTATACCCTTATCAAATGCAATTAAACATTATAATCATAAATAATATTTTAGAATATTATAATAATATACATAGTATTGATTGTTAACATTGAGCTATGTTAAATAATTATTAATCTCATCCCGTTATTTTTTAGGCGTTAAATGTTAAAAACGAAACAAAAAAGAACTTAGCATCATTATTAGATTTTGCTAAGTTCCATATTAATTTTTTCTAAAGTGTCAATTGCCACCCCATTGGTGCTGTGTATGCATTCGACGATACTTTATAGTCATTTCTATATGGTAAATGAAGCTGCAGTGAGCTACTCTTGAGCGGATTATTACTCATCTTCGTTTCTAGACTCTGCGGTGTCGTATCCCGTTTCAATATGCCATCAATCCACTCACCATCGCTTTTATCTGGCGCTAGTGGCACTGGTGCTGCGGTATTGATATTATATTTAAAATTATTGGTAATATAAAACGGATTTTGACTTGTCGCATTCGCGTCTAAATAGGCTAATTTTAGGTTAAATCCGCTTAATAACGGATTATAAACAACTACCCTTGGTTCTTCCGGTGTTCCGGTATCTGCGACTGCTTTTTGGGTCAATTGAATCTCGTTGATAGCAACCGTTCTTGTTGCTTCACCAGAAGAATTACCCAAAATATCCGTACCAAATGATATTTTAGCAGGGACGGTTACTTCAAGAGACGCATCAATCTGTAACGTGAATTTAAACGTCGCAGTGGTTTCAATCTTATCCGCAGCAATTGTTGCCGCCTTGGCATCCGCCGTTGTTGCAAATTCAATCCCGCTAGTTTTAGTGAGTGGATAGCTAATCTTCTGCGCCTCAGTTTTCATGGTTCCCGCCGTCGCCTTGGTCTGATTATTTAAATCAGCCAATAAACTTTCCTTTAACGTCACAGAGGTTCCTGTTTGGGCACCGGCAGAATAACGTTGCCAATCACCTTTATCGTTATTACCGTTCCTATTATAACGAAAGCAATTGGGTCCTAACGCCGCTTAAAGTAGACGCTAAGGTTTATCGCAAGTCAAACCACAAACTACTCTACAGCAGCCATAAAAAGGGCCTCGAGATGGCACCTAACTCAAGTTTCAACTATGCCATCGAACCTGGTGATGAACCGCTTAAAGCCGGTACTTACACACTAGATATGACGGCCAAATCAGATAAGAAAACTTGGCATTTTACTAGCGAGTTTACAATCAAACGTGCAACACTCAAAGAAAACACCAAAAATGAATTGAAATCACCAGAAAAGAAGAAAAGTATTAACATCATCTGGCTGATTGTTGGCTTCAGTATCTTATTACTCATCCTGATTATTCTTTACTTACTCTACAAACTACGTCAAAAAACAAAAGAACAATAATAATGAAAAGGCGCCGAGACAGTTGTCTCGACGCCTTTTTTATTGTCTAGCGATGTTTACTAAGGTCTACTTTTTCTAATGGAATAACCTTTGTTTTATAGCGAATCTTGTAATAACTGTACAAAATGATGAACAACGGAATACTCATGTAACTAATCCCGATCGCTGTCCAATCAAAGTGGGCAAACGCTTGAATATCCTGGCCAATAATGACAATCACACAGAGTAAGAAAGCAAAAATTGGCCCAAATGGGAACCACCGTGCGTGGTATTTTAATTCTGACAATTGATGACCTTGCACTTTAAAAGCGCGTCGGAAACGATAATGCGAAATCGCGATCCCTAACCAAGCGATGAAACCAGTCAAACCACTAGCAGCCACAAGGAAAAGATAAATGCGAGTGCCAAAGACACTGGTCATAAAGGTTAAGGCCCCAATGATTGTTGTCCCGATCAAAGCCATGACTGGAATACCGCGTTTGTTTGTCTTGGCAAAAATCTTAGCGGCATAGCCATCTTCGGCCATTGACCACAACATTCTTGACGAAGCATACATCCCTGAATTAGCAGCCGATAACACTGACGTTAAAATAACTGCGTTCATGATGCTGGCAGCTGATGCTAAACCAGCACGTTTGAAGACCAAGGTAAACGGACTAACCGCAATGTTGGTTTCACTAGCACCTAATAATGAGGGGCTTGTATAAGGAATTAAACAAGCGATAACGAAGATTGATAAGATATAGAATAATAAAATGCGCCAGAAAACTTGTTTGATTGCCTTCGGAATACTCTTTTCAGGCGTCTTCGATTCCCCAGCGGTGATCCCAATTAATTCTGTCCCTTGGAATGAGAAACCAGCAACAACGAACACACTCAACATCATTGGTAAGCCACCAACAAATGGTGCTTTCTTGATGGTAAAGTTGCTAAGGCCAGTTCGATGACCACCCATAATACCAAAGATCGTTAAGACACCAACACCTAAGAAAATAATAACTGTAATAACTTTGATTAATGCAAACCAATATTCAGTTTCACCAAAAGATTTCACACTCGTGATGTTAATCAAGAAAATCAATAATAGCGCGACTAAACTAAAAATCCAGCCCGGCATATCCGGTAACCAAAACTGCATGACTAAGGCTGCGGTACTGACGTCTACGGCTAACGTAATCGCCCAATTAAACCAGTAATTCCAACCAAGCGCAAACCCTAATGCTGGATCAACAAACCGCGTTGCATACGTTGAAAACGACCCTGAAACTGGCAAGTAAGTTGCCATTTCACCCAAACTGGTCATCAAGAAGAAGACCATAATCCCGATGCCACAATAAGCAAGTAACGCGCCACCTGGACCCGCCTTGGCAATTGCCGACCCACTTGTGACGAATAAACCTGTACCGATACTACCACCCAACGCAATCATCGATAGATGCCGCGTCTTTAACTCCCGCTTCATTTCATTTTCTGCCATACTACTTCCGCTTTTTTCTCCATTATTTCAAGAAAATCGCACCAACCCGCGAATTTAGCAAACAAAAAAGCCTTCTTGTCTGCTAAAAACGACAAAAAGACTATAAGCCTTATATTAACCGTTGATAGCGCCCCGTAACGTTTCGTTACGACAGTCCTTGATTTATTCAATCAAGTCCCAACATCAATTTGAATAAGCAAATTGACATTTCGGCAAATTCCCCTTTAATTATTCCTCATCACTGCTTAGTCAGTTCAGAATAACGACTGATGGTTTTTGCGACCTCTTATCTTGTTAAAGGTAGTATATCGAATTAAAGCGCATCCGTCAACATTGGACGCAATGCAAATTTCAGCTAAAAAAAGAAGATCGCCTACTGGCAATCTTCCCATTTTAATTATTATTCTTCAGTCTTGTCTTGCTTATTTTTCCGCCATAATAGGAAGAGTAAGAACAAGATTAAGAGTACCATGACACCGATAATCACGTATAACCACCAGTTACTTTGTGGTAATTCAACAGCCTTACCATTATATTTTCTGGCTTCTTTTTGTGTGATTTCAAAATCCTTCGACAATAGCCACTGGCCCTTGTTCGAGTTGACTTTAATCTTGATATTATAACGACCAGCCTTCAGTGGTTGGTTTTTTAAATCAATCCCGTAATCAAAATTCGAGTTGGGTGCCATCTGTAAATCGGTTTGTTTGCTGTGATAAAGTACCTTGCTTTGGCCAGCACGGCGAATCTTAGCATCGACTTGCATCTCACCAACTGAGTTTGCTTGTGTATTTTGAATATTCGATAGAATCGCAGTATGCCCGTTCAACAAACCAGGTTTAATTCGATTTAAGCGCAAATGTGGTTTTACCGCTTGATCGGATTGCGTTAACTTAACGCCTAAGATATAAGAATAGCGGTTCGTCAAAGACGTCCCCTTCTTATGATCTAAAGCTTGTTCAACTTGATCTTGCTTCACCTGTGAAACATAGAACCCACCTAAAATTGTCCCTTCAAAACTTCCTTTAGGCGCATTCAACGTAAAAGTTGCTGTTCGGCTACTTTCAGCAGGCACCTTCAAGCGTTGCGCTGGCGACATCAATTTAGTAAATGGGTATTTTAACGTTTTATCGTACTTAGGATCAGACTGACTGTAGTCAATCACACCGTTTTGGTTGGTAATTGCCGTATTTGGTGCGACATCTACTTCAAGATCTTTTTTGCCAGTATTTTGGACGACTACCGATACTTCCTCTTTTTGACCAGGTTTCACGCGCAAGTCGTAATAGCCTAAATTCTTATCCGTTTGATTTTCCGGATAAATCGGTGCAACTGAGTAAGTTACCTTTTCGGCATGAACAACCTGTTGATTGACAGTAAAAGCCACAAACAACGTTGCCAGCACGCCCATCACTAATCCAAGCCATTTTTTAAAGTATGTCATTTTCTAATCTCCTCTATCTTAAGGGGCTGGTGTGTTACCTAACGTCCAATCAATAGTCCCTGTGTAATCACCCGCATAAGCCCCTGCATTCACTTTTAACAATATCCCTTGATTATCATCCCACTTAATCGGCGTAATGTCATCATCTGATGTTGTTGTTTTAGAAGCAATTCTTTGAGGGATTTCGGTAACGTCTGTTAATTTTTGACCATCAACATAAACTAAACCACCATCTAACTGTTTGTGATCTGTCGTCCGTGTCAAACCTGTTGAGCTGGCGTATAAGTCCCACCGCGAACCGGTACCGCGTGTATCAGCCACGGTTGGTGCCCAATCGATATTGTCGCGTTTATTAATCGTATTCTTGCCAACTGTCACTGGTTCGAACCCAATTTCATTTTTGACCTTATCTAATAGCAAAGTCCCACCCTTTAATTTAAAGTACACGGTAACCACTGCCGATTTTTCATTATAACCAGCATTAGTCATATAAAGGGTTAATTTATGGGTATCATTTAATGATAAACCAACCGTTGAAATCCCACTGACTAACTTAGGACCGACATTATTTTGCGCGATGGTCTTTTCTGCACCATCGTCAATTGCATAATGTAATGTCCCAAGCGCGTGACTATCAACCTTACCAGTCGCTGATGATTGTGACTAAGAGCCTGTTAAAGCAATCGGTTGATTCTTATCAAGCGCAATTGGTTTTTCCTTCGTTGGGTCAGTCCACTTTTTATCTAAGACAAGTTTAGGGATACTTGTCACGTAGACGGCCTTTTCTGTCGATTCACGGGCCATCTTACCATCCAAACTGATTTCATAGTTCCGGCCTAAATTGGTCGTCCCATCAGTTGGGGTTGGGTCAAAAGCGGTTAGCGTAAACTGAATCTTAGACGTGCTATTTTTGGCAACGTCACCCATATTAACCCCAGTACTAAAGGTATTTTTCCCTATCGTACCAAAGAAGTCATTTTCTGTCGCATCGTGCGGTGTCAGTGTATTACCGTTCAAATCAATAGAAGGTGTTTTGAAAAGACCCGTCGACACCTTATTCTTCGATACTAATTTATTATTGATCATCAAATCATCGGCAACATAGGAGACCCCCTGAGAAGTATCCGTTCCATCAGTCTTATAGCGTACACCCACTTGTTTCCAATCAGAACCACTAGTGGGGTCGTTATTAATTGTTAGGACTCCTTTTAACTCTTCTAAGGGTTTGGCTGGATTATCCTTTGTTACTTCAGCACCAAGTGCATCACCATTTTCATGGTACACTTTGTAATTTTGTGACGTAATCGGAATATTCGATATTTTTTTAAAAGCCACTTGGTTCAATTCGTTACTCTTACCAGTTTTACCCGTGAAACCCCAGTAAACTTGCGTTGTTCCAAAAATATTATCAACATTAATCGGTACCTTAACAGCGTCTTGACCATCAAATTTATAAGTTAAAGTATGATCGGCATAACTCCACTTGACATTAAACTCATGCCATTTACCATCTGATCCAGGAAATTCCTTAACATCATTATGAATCAAACGAATTTTAGAACCTATTATCCCGAAATCTTTATAGCTACTGGTTAAAGCCAGATAATTCCACGCGATATGATTTCTGACCAGTGATTGACTCGCACCCCAAAAACCCGTCGGTGCTGAACCCCAATCATCATTATTTCTTGTATCAAACTCTACTGCGAAACTCTTCTTAATAGCTGGACTAACATCCACACTACTTACACTACCCCAAACACCTAATTGCTGCCCTGTTCCGCCTGTTTGAATTGTATTGTAACCACGTGGATCAGCATGCATCACAAAAGCCATCCCATCAGCTGCATTACTGCCACTATCACCAAAGTTTAAGAGCATCGTCGCCTCAAAATCTTTGCTTAAATCAATCCGGTTATCCGGATTAGACCAAATAGCCCCCGACTGATCGTTGGCGGCTGAATTGATGACAGTTACACCATCAACAGGTAATTCACTGTCGGATTCCTTTAGTGGTGGTGCGAATAAATTCTCAATATTTGTAATATGCGCTGGTACTGGGTCAATTGCTGCCTTTGTTGGGCTAACTACCACCAAGATTCCTAGCAATAAACTAATACCTAGCACTAAAAATTGTATTGTTTTATTAATACGCATTGCCAGTCCTCCTTGAGCAACTTTTCTCAAACGACTAATTAACTGTTACCTCAAGTGATTTCGACTGGGAAATCAACTGAGGTAACAGCTCATTATTGAGCTGTTACTACTATTATAACCATTGTAAAATGCTATCTCAAATTAAGGGTTAATTATGCTTTTGGTGTTGCGGTTAATGTCCATGTTAATTGACCAGTATAGTCACCAGCGTATGCGCCAGCTAAAACATGGAGATTTGAACCACTAATCTTGTAGTTCCAGTTCCCTAACCCTTGATCCTTACCAGCTGTGATAATATTTTTAGCACTATCATTCGTTAAATCAACTGATTTTGTATCCGCTACAGTGTGCGCTGCGTTATCAGTACTGATACCACTCGCATTCTTCAATGTTAATGTTGAGTTTTCAAGTGTGTGACTGCTTGCATCTGTGAACGGTGTTGTAAGCGCAACGTCAACTGTATAACCAACACCAGTCCCACGCGCATCAGCAACCGAAACAGTGCCATCAGCTGTTTGACCCAAATCTAATACAGAGGCTGTAATTTCTTTAGTGCCAAAATCTAAATCAGGAACAGCTGTTAATTTAACCGTATCGCTACCCGTTAATTTTGCTTTTACGACAGAAGTGCCTTTTTGACCATCTGTTGCGATTTCATTTTTAGGAGCATCTGCTGCGAAAGCCGTTTGTCCTGAAATCATTGCTGCACCTGCTACTGTCACTAAACCGCTTAATAATAATGTACTAATCTTCATCACAAAGACCTCTATTCTTTAATTTTTCTTTTATCATCTAATTAACATCATCAAAAAATTCAGCGTTCTCACCATCTAATCCGTTGAAAAGTAACGCTATTAACCTTTTCAAGATTAGTATATCACCCCCGTAATTGATTGTAAACAACTTATTTTCAAAAACATTTAATAATATAATCATTTATTAAATAAAGTATAAGTAATATCCACTATCTAAAAATTAGTGAAAATCAGAAATGCTTATATATCAACAACCGTCACCTGATTAGTGAAAATTAATTTTCATTATTTTTTGTAATTTCAGCAAATAATAATATTTTATTTTAAAATAATTGGACAATCGAGCTTATCTTAGCAACTCAAATCACTAAATTTTCTGTTAAAAAGACAAAAAAACAGGCTAGAAGAAGGGTTCTTCTAGCCTGTTTTAACTTAGTAAGTCAGTTTACTTTAGATTTTTAATAATCTTTTGAATTAATAATTCACGTTGTTCAGCAGATTGGTTCCAATCAATAACCGGAATATCGGGATGCCCCATCGTTTCGATAATTAAACCGGAGACAGTTTGTTTTTTCAATTCATTGGCCCACAACATGTCCGCTTTATGAAAAGCAGCATTAATAATCAACGTTCCTTGTTTAGCCACTGGTTGAAAATCATTAAAGACTGTATCTAACTTACCGGTATCTGGATACGACTTAATCTGACCTTCAGTTGCCAAGACAACATCGTAAATTGATACTTCACTGGCAGGTCTTGCTAGGGTAAAGCCACCACTATTCCCTGAAACAGATTTTACAAGGCCGGCCACTACTAACTTACGAATAATTTTCCGTAAGTAAGTTTGTGAACCACCCAGACGATGATGAATCACTTCTGACGAAATCGTATGTTCAGGATCTTGGGTTGCCAATAACACAATAATGCACGTTGCTTGTTCAAATGCTCGTGTCAGTTGCATATTAGTCTATCTCCTTTTAACAAACGTCCCTGAAGCCTCACCTGGGGCCGCTTTTACTTCAAATCCATATTTAGTTAAAATGTGTTCGACTTTGTTGAAACTCTCGCGATCAAACGTACTGATATTACCATCGATTGTTTCAATTTCTAATTTGTTGGCTAAGTTACAAAAGGCCTTAACTGCCAATTGCGCCAATCCTAAGTTTTGGTAATCATAAACTGCTAAGCGTGAAGCTGCACCCAATGTTTCTAAAACAGTGATGTGCATTTCATTTTTCCATTTGTTGGTTTCAAACAAGAGTTGTGCTTGAAAATCAACTATTGAATGTCCAAATTTATCAACATTCGCATATGGTGTATACACAAAAATTGAGTTCGTTGATTCTCGCTGACCACCTTCACGATAGCCCGTATAGACAACATACTGTTTAACCCCATCATCGCTGGTTTGATTCATGCTAGATAAAATTGTTAACTTTGAATCTGCCTCAATTTGCGCTAATTTTCTTGCAAAGGCTTGATCATTTTCACTTGCCATCTGATAACCCCCATTTGTCTTTCAATCCCGATTATACCACAGGTTTTCCAATTTAACCGTGCTTTTTAAAGGGTTCTCATTTCAATTGTGATTTTTTTATCGAAATCCTTTTTCGCCTAAATTATATTGGTAATATTGCACTAACTCGCCCCCTAAATAGTCAGGAAGCTGCGTTTGATAAGCAGTGGTAAAGCCCACTTTTTGTAAACAATGAGCTGATTTTTGATTGGTAATAAAACAAGCCGCCATAAACTTCGTAATATGCAGGTCATCATGATAAGCATTCATAACCGCAGATAATGCGCTTGTCATCAGGCCCTGTCGCTGGTATTGCGGCAAGATTGCAAAACTGAGTTCGTATGACTCAACAGTGATATCATCTTGCGCTAGGTTTGGTGCCAACATCATTAGCCCACAAACCGCATCTGCCTTTTTAGACACAATTGCCCATGAATGTTCATCAGACTGGAGCATCGTCAAAAAAGATTGCGCTTCATGCTCAGATTGAAACGGCGGCATATTGAGTTGCTTCGCAATTTCTTTTTCGCAACCAATTTGGTAGACCACTGCTAAATCACTAGCGATAAAATGTCTAACTTGTACGGTATCAGTTTGAATAATCAATTCATAACCTCCTTCGTTTTTCTCCCCCTTATCATACGTTAATTAAATGTTTCCGCCAAGTCGTTTTTTAGGTTTCTCTTAAGAACAAGCATATTAATTGTGGTAGACCACTAAATATTTTATAATAATAGCCATCAATTCCTATTGCTAGAAAGATGGTGTTCGTATGGCATTACGTGATTACTTTCATTTATTCTCAACCGTTCCAGAACAATCAGAATCTTACGATTACATCCTTCATTTTCTAGGGACGACCATTCCGGATTTGCGCGACTATCCCGACTTAACCAAAATTTGCGATTGGGCTACTTACGACGATCACAGTTTTAGAATCTGGACCAGTTTACCTTTGGATGAATTCGAACAAAAATTTGCCCAATTAACACCGCTGAACGAAAAAGATTATCAAGTTGATTACAGCTATAATTTTAAGGATATTAATTTCTTCTAAACTTTCTACTTGACTTTTAGTCGTCCCTGCCGTAAATTGATTATCAATCATACAAGTCATCTCATTCAAACCAAGTAATGCTTTATCTGTGTGTCAGGAAGTCGGTGGTTGCTGCGAACCGATCAGGGTAAATGTCATGAAATACTGAATGAAGACTTCGGCTAATTAACAGGACCGTTATCCCCTGTAAGAGTGGCGTGTTGTCTTAAATTGGCGCGCTAACTGGGTGGTACCGCGGTTTCCAATCGTCCCTATTCGCAGATGCGAGTAGGGACTTTTTTTATGCAAAATACTATTGGAAACCACTTTCAATAGTACGTTTCAACTAATTTTAACCAAAGGGAGGTTTTTTCATGTTAAGGCATCTTGCATGTGGTGGTATTCTTCGTTATCAGTCCTATGACGCACAACTTCAGATAAAACTTAAAAAGGATGCGTTAATATGTCAAAAAAATCAATTAGTTTATTCGAAGCAACATTAGTCCTTGTCATTCTCCTGGCCATTATGGGAACCGGCGTTATTATTTTCCAACTCTCTCCTCAAACCCCAGTCCTCACTGGGATCGCCCTTCTCATGTTATGGGCCCGGTGGCGTCATTTTAGCTGGGATACGATTCATGAAGGGATTGAAGAAGGTTTAAAAAGTGGTCTAATTCCCATTATTATTTTCATTCTTGTCGGTGCCTTGATCAGTACTTGGATTGCCGCTGGTGTCATTCCCAGTTTAATGGTTTGGGGCTTCCAGATGGTCAATGTGCACTGGTTTATTCCATCCATTTTCGTCGTTTGCGCCTTCGTCGGGAGTGCCATCGGGAGTGCCTTTACCGTTATTTCAACGGTTGGGATTGCCTTTTTCGGAATTGGTGCCACACTGGGATTAGATACAACAATCGTCGCAGCCGCAATTATTTCCGGGGCAATATTTGGTGATAAATCTTCACCACTCTCTCAGTCAACTAATTTAACAGCTGCAGTTACTGAAACAGATCTCTTTGCCCACATCAAAAACTTAATGTGGACGACCGTACCAGCTTTCGTCGGTTCATTAGTGCTATACGCTATTATCGGTCATACATCTCGTGATATTCCGTTGACCAAAATCAGTACAACAGTTGCTATTTTAAAGGCGCATACTGACGTTAGCCTCTGGGCATTACTCCCTATTATTTTAATTTTCGTCTGTGCGCGTTTAAAGATGCCTGCTATTCCAACGTTATTTTTAAACATCGCCGTTTCAATCGGCTTAATTTTCAGCCATCATCCACACACTTCTTTTAAAACAATCGCCAGCTTGATTGAAAATGGCTTCGTCGCTCATACTGGCAACCAAAGTATCGATGCACTTCTCACACGTGGGGGCATTAATAGTATGTTAGGCACAGTTGCCTTAATCATCATGACGTTGACTCTTGGTGGTTTATTGATGAAACTCGGTTTAATTGAACGCGTGATGGCCCCCCTTGCAACTCACCTCAAAACACCTGGTCAATTGATCAGCGCGGTGATTGCTTCTGGGATTGGCGTTAACCTCTTTATCGGTGAAGAATTCCTTTCTGTTATCCTGCCAGGTAAAGCTTTTAAATCAACTTTCGAAAAATCAGACCTTAGCAACTTGGCGCTCGGCCGTGCACTTGAAGATGGCGGGACCGTTATTAACTACTTAGTCCCTTGGGGCGTTGCCGGCGTTTTCGCCGCTAACACACTCGGCGTGCCAACACTAAGCTACCTGCCATTTTGTTTCTTCAGTATCCTCTCACCAATCTTCTCAATCTTGAGTGGTTTTACAGGTATTGGACTTAAAAAGAAAAATGTTACTAATTAAATAAAAGAGGTTGCGACAAAAGTAATTTTTGTCGCAACCTCTTTTTTGAATTCAAAATTTTATACCTAAAACGTGCTTTTTGAAACTGCCTTCTGCGCTTAGCGTCTCTCGTCAAACAACTGCTTACAGCAGTTATCCGCCGAGTTATGCTAATGCTCAAAGCCAAACCGTTTCAATATAACCACCTGAAAAGCACTCTTTTTAGAATAGATTCATCAAGAATTGACCGCCGTAAACTAATGCGAAGCTATAGGCTGCAATTGATGCTGGTTTGCATAAGATGATAATCCATGTGAATTTTTTAAATGACATTTCGGTTAAGCCAGCCATTAAACATAAAACATCATCGGGCGCAACTGGTAGGAAAATCGCTAAGGCGAAAAAGCGCGCAAAGTTTTTCTTTTCCGTAATCGTGCCGATATATTTATCATAAGTTTTCTCGTTGATGACGTGGAGAATAAATGGTTTCCCAAACTGGCGCGCCAGCAAGAAATTAAAAATTGACCCAATCGCAATCCCGACATAGTTATAGATAAAGCCCCATAACGGGCCAAAAACTAGAACACCGGCGGCAGTACTAATCCCACCCGGAATGACCGGAATCACCACTTGGATGATTTGAATTACGATGAAAATAATCGGGCCGATGAGTACGGAGTGGCCCAAGTACGCTTGTAAGGCAGTTGTATTATTAAAAAGCCCAAGTCGTGACCAGTAAATGGCTAATGCAATACTCCCTATCAGGGCCATCAGAGAAGTCATGCTAATTAAACGTCTTGAAATTGTTCTGCTCATCCGCCGAATTCCTTTCCCTCGATAATGTATCTTTAATTTACCATAATTTAAATTCCGAGTAGTCCGCCGATAGTCTGATTTAAGAAATCTTAACTTTTTAGTCGCTCATCCTAAAAATGTCCGAAAAGGTTTTAATCCTTGTGCGCGATATTTTTCAATAAACTGAGCAACTGCCTTAGGATCCTGAGTTTGATCATCGATTACCAATTGTTCCACTGGCAATGGCCGTTCGTTAGCAATTTTGACATCAATCACAACTGGTCCTTGGCGTTTTTGAGCTGCTGCAAAAGCAGCCTTCAATTCATCTAACGTCCGGACTGTAAAGCCTTGGGCCCCTAATGCTGTTGCGGTAGCACCGTAATCTGCACCCTGAATGGCAACACCAGAATGTGGTTGTCCCTTGTCATCTTGTTCTGCTTCAATAAAGCCAAATGAATCATTACTCAACACAACGTTGATAATTGGCATTTGGTATTTAACTTGCGTAATCAAATCTTGCATCACCATCGTGAAGCCACCGTCACCACTGATTGACCAAACTTGCCGATCAGGGAAGGCTGCTTGCGTTCCGATTGCAGCTGGTAAAGCAGCCCCCATCGTTGCGTACCAAGCTGAGATCGTCGTCTTTTGACCTGGTTTCATCTTCAAGAAGCGGACGCCATCAATCGTGACGTTTCCCACATCTAAGTTGAAAATCGCGTCATTGGTAGCCATTTGATTGATTTCTTTGAAGACTGGTTCCACTCGTAATGGTGTTTGTGGATCATCTTCAAAACTAGCGGTCCATTGATCCCAGTTAGCTTTATTAGCGACTGCTGCACGGTAGAAAGCTGTCTTTTCAGATACCGGTTCACTAGCTTCAAGTAAAGCTGCTAACGCTGTCTTAGCATCTGCTAAAATGCCAACGTCAACATGGTGTCTATGACCAAGTTTGGTTGGATCAATATCGATTTGGATGAACTTCGCGTCTGGTTTGAAGAAATATTGACCAAATTCGTAGTTACTGCCGACAAATAAAATTAAATCGGCCGCTTCTGCCAAATCAACACCCGGTTTAGTGGCCACCCGCCCTGCTGAAACCATGTAAGCCGGGTTTTCGTCAGCGACGATTCCCTTAGAGAGGGCTGATGACATCATTGGGATACTTAATTTATCGGATAACGCCACTAATTCATCGCCGGCTGCCTTAGCACCTTGACCAAAATAAATAATGGGTTGTTTAGCTTCTTTAATTAATTGTAAAGTCTGTTGAATATCCGTTGAACGGGGTTCTGGATAATTCCCCATCTGGAATAGGTTAGCAGTTGCTTCGAAGTGATCTTCAATTGGTTGCCAGCCTAAGTCCGTTGGAATTGTCACAACCGCTACGCCACTATTTTTATAGGCTTGTTGAATCGCTTGGTCAACAACTAGTGGTAATTGTTCTGCCGTCATCACAGTCCGGTTGTAGACTGCTACATCCGCGAACATTGGATTTTCATTCATTTCTTGGAAATAATCAGTATTCATGACACCAGTTGCTACTTGACCAACTAGCGCTAAAACAGGAACGTGATCATACTTGGCATCATAAAGCCCGTTCAATAGATGAACTGCGCCAGGGCCAGCTGATCCAAATGTGGCCGCGATTTTACCAGTCACCTTAGCTTCACCAGAAGCAGCAAGCGCCCCTACTTCTTCGTGACGAACTTGAATATAACGCATAATTGCTTTTTGATTATGCAATGCATTCATCGTTGAATCAAATGAGCCACCAGGTAACCCAAAAATATGGTCAATACCCCAGTCTGCCATGACTTTTAACATTGCGTCTGCCGCATTTATCTTTTGTGTTACCATCTAAAAAGACCCCCTGATTAATTTTATTCTGCTTATTTAAGTATACCGCCTTAATTGTAAGCGTTACAAATGATAAGCATTTTTTAGCCGTTTTGACTGGTAACGAATCGTCTTTTTTGGTATGCTTGCATCAAGCTAGATAATAATGATTATTAATAAGTGATCATTAACTTTAGATTTTAGGGAGGCTTTTTTAATGGCTATTATTGCTAAAGATGCACAAGATGTTTTTAAAGATGCGGGCGAAAATATTATTTTTTCAACACTTAATTTAAATCGCCAGGATTTCTCATCAGACAGAGCTGCCGTTTCCGATTTGGCTGAACGGATCCCCGCAATTATCAATAGTATGAACATCCGCTATCCGGATGCCCATTTACGCGTTGCTTTTGGGATTGGCTCAGATGCTTGGGACTATCTTTTCCCAAACGCCCCTAAACCTCAAGAACTAGAACCCTTCCAAACGATTCCTAGTCCTAAACACGATGCTGTCGCTACCGGCGGTGATTTATTCTTCCACATTCGGGCCAAAGAAATGGCTGTTTGTTACGAAGTAATGGCGCAATTCATGCAATTCATCGGTCAAAATGCAACAACGATTGATGAAACCCACGGATTCCGTTATTTCGAAGGCCGCTCAATCATCGGCTTTATCGACGGTACGGAAAATCCCGCTATCGATGAAACGGCCGAATACGCCCTTATCGGCGACGAAGACCCTGAATTTATCAATGGTTCATACGCCTTTGCCCAAAAATATATTCATTCGATGGACACTTGGAACCACACTTCAACTGAAGAACAAGAAAAAACAATCGGTCGTAAAAAATTCTCTGATCTTGAATTAGACGATGCCGAAAAACCAACAAACGCGCACAACGTTGTTTCGCAAGATAACGAAGGTGGCGTCGAACATAAAATTGTCCGGATGAACGTGCCTTACGCTAATCCTGGTGAAAAGATGACTGGGACTTATTTTATCGGCTACGCTCGTCAATGGACAATCGTTAAACGCATGCTCACTAACATGTTCGTCGGCAAACCAGCCGGCAACTACGATCACCTACTAGATTTCAGCGAACCAACAACCGGCGCACTATTCTTCATTCCATCCAAAACACTACTAGCAAAAATTGCGGAAGAAGAAATTTAGAGTGCTGCATCGAACGCTTTGGCTTTGAGAATTAACGTAAAAATGGGCATGATGGTGTTTTTTCCATCATGCCCATTTTGTAGTTAATCGGAAAAGGCAGTTCGATAAAGCACGTTTGACCTAAGTTTAAAGCGATTTGACGCTGAGCATTAACTGAGTGTTGGGAATAATCGCCAGCGGCGGTTATTTGCAATACGGTGCTAAGCACAAGCGTCAGCTTTAAAAAGCACGTTTCAATTTAGAGTGCTGCATCGAACGCTTTGGCTTTGAGGATTAACGTAAAAATGGGCATGATGGTGTTTTTTCCATCATGCCCATTTTGTAGTTAACCGGAAAAGGCAGTTCGATAAAGCACGTTTGACCTAAGTTTAAAGCGATTTGACGCTGAGCATTAGCTGAGTGTTGGGAATAATCGCCAATCTTAAAAAGCCGACGAACGTCGGCTTTTTAATTGCTTTTTGTTGACTTCCCGCATACCGATTGCTAAACTGATGTTACTTACTTTAAATAAGAAAACGATGAGGTGTTTTAAATGTCAGATACTATGCAAGCTGTTGCGATCAACCAATACGGCGATGAACAAACACTTGAAATGATTACTTTACCAATGCCAACCATTGGCGAACACCAAGTACTAATTAAATCAAAAGCAACTGCTATCAACCCCCTTGACTGGAAATTACGTGCAGGTTATCTCACAAGCATGTTCGATTGGGCTTTTCCAATCGTACTTGGTTGGGATTTAGCCGGTGTCGTTACTGAAGTCGGTTCAGCTGTAACAGATTGGCAAGTCGGCGACGAAGTTTTTGCACGGCCAGCCACTTCTAATCGCGGTACTTATGCTGAATATGTTGCTGTTGATGACGAATTAGTCGCTCGCAAACCTAAGAACGTCACTTTTGAAGAAGCCGCTGCTGTGCCATTGGCCGGCGAAACCGCTTGGCAAGCCCTTTTCAACCACGGTCACTTAAAAGCCGGTGAAACAGTGCTCGTCCAAGCTGGTTCTGGTGGTGTTGGGTCATATGCCATTCAATTCGCTAAGGCAATGGGCGCCCACGTTATCACAACAACTAGTGCCAAGAATTTTGATCTCGTTCGCGACTTAGGTGCCGACGAAATTATCGATTACCGTAACGAAAAAGTTGCTGATAAAGCACACAACGTTGACCTGGTCATCGATACAATCGGTGGGCAAAGCCAAGTTGACGCTTGGTCCGTGCTCAATCCTGAAACAGGTCGCCAAATTTCAATTGTTGGTGAAGCACCCGAAACAGCTGACATTATCAAAGACACAAAGATGACTTTCAAAGCAATTTGGTTAATTCCAAATGGTGAACAACTTCGTGAAATTGCTGATCTAATGGCTGACGGTAAAGTAAAATCAATTATTGATACTGTCCTCCCATTCTCAGCGGAAGGCTTAATCAAATCACATCAACTAAGTGCAACACACCATTCAACTGGTAAAATCGTCATTAAATTCTAAATAATACAAAAAAAGCATCGCCAAGTTGGCGATGCTTTTTTTAATCGTGAAAGAGTTTATCACTATCAGAACCCGTTCGATTGCCGATCACAAATACTTCTAAGATCACAAAAATCAATTCGATTGCCGGGAAGAAATAAATCGCAACAATCAAGGCCACCTGGATCACCCAGAAATAAGGTTTCATAATAACACCGTAAATTGGCATCCCTGTAATCTTTTGATAAACCTCCGGTGCAACTTCGCGGTTGGCATCCGCTAGTGCGCGACTCAATAGGAAATACATCATCAACCAAGCAAAATGAACCACATAGTAGAAATATTCTGGGCCCCGTGAATTAATAAACCGCCCCGCCCAAGCAGTAGCAACGGGTAAAAATGACATCGATAATAACCATATATTATTCAACCAATAAATTCGTTTCGTCACCCGTTTCGTTAAACTAAACATGTAGTGGTGATTATACCAAGCAACCCCTACGAAGAGATAGGTTACGATATAAGCGAAGAAGTATGGTGCATTTTCCAATAAGGCCTTCATCTCAGCCGTTTCTGGTGTTTTAAATTCAAGAATCATAATCGTTACAATAATTGCAATGACTGCATCGCTGAAAGCTTCCAAGCGTCCCTTATTCAATAGAATCCCTCCCAAATATTAATAGCCGTTTTATATTTCACACTATTAGTTAGTACCCTTATCATTTTACCGCCATTAAAAGAATTTGTCACGACCTCCCCGGAATAATCAACCATGTTAATCGATTTATATTGCTTTCCCCCTTTAACTAATAGTATAATAACTTAAACTTTAGGGGGGATTTACAAATGGATAAAACATACAAATCAAGCGCTGAATTAAAGCGCGAGGCTAAGGCACTCTATGCGGGACATTGGGGCCAAGCAATCAAGCTTAATATCGTCCCAACGCTCTTTTCAATTCTCGCTTTTATCTTAATTGGTGGCCTCTTTATGGCACTCACTGCACTCTTCATGACATCGGACTTTGTCTCATCAGGCTCTGGCTCATTTCCTAGCAATATGTCTTCTGGTAATTCGTTGACCGGTAATATTGGTAGCTTCATCGTTGGTTTAATTACTTTGGGGATTTCATTTACGACGCTCGATTGGATCCGCTCAAAAGATGCCGATTTTAACGCTTTTAGTGGTGCTTTTAGCGTCTTTTCAAAACGTTATTTTGTCGGGGCTGTCATTACTGAACTATTAGCCGGCTTTTTCACCGTCTTATGGACATTGCTTTTCATCATCCCTGGGCTGATTAAGTCATTTTCTTATTCTCAAGCGCCTTTCATCTTCAAAGATTTAACGGACGCTCATCCAGAAGCCGATATCAATTACCTCGATTGCATTACAAAAAGTCGTGAATTGATGGACGGTCACAAATTTAGATTCTTCATCTTAAAATTAAGTTTCCTAGGTTGGGATATCCTGGCCGGCTTTACCTTGGGGATTGGCTATATTTGGTTAAACCCTTATAAACAAGCAGCTTACATGGGCTTTTACGCCGACTTAGTGGACTAGCATACTGAAAGGATTGGCGATTGCCAATCCTTTTTTGTTACCCTTAATGACCGAAACGGCTAAAATAGAGAAGAAAGGATGTGGCATCATTGATTTCAAACACACAGATCACCCTAGATTCTCACCAAAATTGGCAAACTGTTACTACTCAGATTCCAACACCTGGCGACCACGAATTACTCATCAAAGTCCAAGCCGCCGCAGTCAATCCTATTGATCTCAAACGGCGCGCCGTTACAACGCATATTTTAGGCTACGATGGTTACGGCGAAGTCTTAGCAATTGGCAAAGCCGTCACGCAATTTAAAGTTGGCGATATCGTCTATTACGCCGGTTCTACTCAGCTAGATGGCAGTTTTCAAGCCTACCAATGTATGACCGAAGCTCTCTGCGCACTCGCCCCCGACCAATTATCAGCGAGTGAAGCGGCTGGCCTGCCGCTAGTCTCACTAACTGCCTACGAACTACTTTTTGAAAAATTTCATTTCAAGGCCGCAGAACAAGCCCACCTCGGTAAAAACCTTTTGATTATTAACGGTGCTGGTGGGGTCGGCTCAATTATGAGTCAACTCGCCAAATGGGCTGGTTTCACCGTTTATGCCACTAGCAGTCCTCAAAATTTTAACTGGCTAAAAGCCAATGGCGTCGATTATCCTGTTGATTACCACCAAACAAGTGACCAGCTTAACATCGATCAACTGCCAGCAGAACACTTCGACGCGATTGCCGTTCTTTACGATGTTGCACCCTATTTATCTGCCGCAACACGCTTAATCAAACCACTCGGTCATGTCGGCTCGCTGGTTAATATGCAAGCCCCACTTGATTTAACCCCACTGAAAGCAAAATCAGTCTCATTTGATTGGGAATACATGTTTACTAAAACGGATTTTGATTACGAGATTGCCAGCCAAGGCGCAATCCTCAAAAAAATAGCGCGCCTCGCCGACACTAATCAAATTCACTCGATTACGACGCAAGTCTACCAAGGCTTATCGGTTGAAAACCTCGACACAATCACCAACCAGCTATCAGGTGGTCATTCAGTTGGAAAACAAACTATTATTTATTAAGCCCACTCAAAAAGTCCCAGTTGCTGAAAGTTAAGCATCTGGGACTTTTTTAATGACCTTGTATTTGACCTAACTCGCTTCTAATCTGGCCCACAGCTAGATTAAAGCTTGTATGATCAACCTGATTAGAAATGCTAGCACCCTTTTTTTCTAAAGAAACTAATTTTGCCTGAATCGCTAGAAGCGTCTTTTGCCTATCTGTTGCCAAGCCACTAAAATCAGATGGATATTGACTACCCAGACTCACAAGTTTTTCAAGTTGCGGTTCTAATTTTTTTACTTCTTTTTCATAGCGCGCTAATTGTTGCTTTTCCTGTGCCCGACTACGCCCTTGTGTAACTTGCGGCGCTGGTGTACTTAATCCCGGAGTGATGCCATTGGCGCTGACTCCCCAGATAAACAGGCCCACATTGATAATGGCAATTACCAAACTAATCCGCGCTAGAATTAATCTAAATTGCCACTGTTTAGCAGTTAGACGTACCAAATTAGGCCGTTCTTTGTAAAAATCACGCGCTAACTTTGTTGTTGTAAAACGAAATTGCTTCTGTAAAAGCCCCCAAATAAAGCACTGATGAACACCGATTAATAGTAAACAAAGACCGGCATAAATAGCGGTAACCTCCGTAATCATCGGCTTAATAACAAGCGCCCCGACAGTTAGACAAAATAACGCAAAGACTGCTAACAGCGTACATAAGTACCCCCGATAAAGCCATTCATACTTGGGCACATTTACCTTCAATAGCTCTAGCTCTTCTAGACTTAATATTGATTTCTCATATTTAGAAAGTCGCTTTAATTCACGACGCCTTGTTCTTTCAGTTACTAACAAAATATAGCGTACGAAAAATGGTGCTAATACCATTAGCATAAAGACAGTCAGTAACAACCAACCTGTCATACAGCACCTCCTATGATGAATTAGTGGTTCAATAAGCCATATTTAATTTTAAAACGTTGAATAATCCGGTACCACGATTGGTAAAAACAATAGATAAAGAACACGTTCGATAGTGCGTGGGCTAGATCGAAATAAAAACTCGCAATATAGGCTGCGATGAATGTTTTGAGCGATAAGGGATTAACATAGGCGATAAAATACCATAAGTTCATTACCCACCCGAAAATAAAACCCCAAATAAAGCCGAATAGGCAAAGCCAATATTTATTGTGGGCCCAATCAAAGCGGCTAATCAGCCCGGCTGTCACGCCCATCATCCCCCAACAAAACATCTGCCACGGTGTCCACGGCCCTTGACCTAAGAAGAAATTCGAAACCAAGGCCGCCGTTGAACCAATCATGAAGCCAGCTTCCGGACCCAAAACCAAAGCTGCGACAATCACCACGAAACTTGTTGGTTGAACACTCGGTAGCGGCGCAAAAGGGACCCGACTGACCGCCGCAATCGTCGCTAAAACGGCAATCATCACAATTTCACGGGCCCGAATTTGACGTTTTTCAAAGCGCCAATAAAATGGCAGCATACTGACCACTAAACAAATGAAACTCAATGCTAAAAAATACTGTCCCTGTAATTGAATGATTAAGCCTAATAAAACCGCAATTATTAAAAAGGCACTCCCAAAAACAAGACTACTTTGCCAGTCAATGCGCTTCATCGGCCAACCTCTTCCCAAGTTAACGCCGCAGAGTCTTGTGGTCGTAAGAGTCGATTAATCGGGGTGGTGTAAAAGAAGTTCGATTGGAAGAATTGGTGCGGTGCTTCTTGCGCAACAATCGCGCCATCAAATAACAAAGCACATTGATTCGCAAAGCGAGCGCTAAAGACCATATCATGACTAGCCATGATAATCGTTAATCCTTCTGCTTGTAACTGCTGTAATAGGCGTCCAAGTGCTTGTTTGCGCAGTGGATCTAAGCCTTTTGTCGGTTCATCTAAAATCAGCAACTTCGGATTAGCTAATAAAATAATCCCTAGCGCAATCAATTGTTGTTCACCACCACTAGTATCTTGCGGATCACTGTCTTCTAAATCAGTTAGGCCTAACTTAGCCAGCATCGCTGTGGCCGCTTCTTCTGGATGTTCACGTCCTAATTGAACGGCACGCCGCTCAAATTCAATCCGGATACTCTCCGCACTAAACTGATCAGCTGGTTGTTGAGACAAATAACCAATCACTTTAAATAACTGCTCTGTCGGCCACTTTTGTAGCGGTCGTTCCAACAAGCGGACAGTCCCGCGACGGGGTTCCAACAAACCAATCAATACTTTTAAAAGTGTCGACTTACCAATCCCATTTTTACCGACAATCGCTAACCAATCACCCGTATGGACCGTTAATTTGAGCTGATTCAAAACATACGGATCATTTTTGGTATATTGAAAATCTAAATGGTCAGCTGTTAATAATGTTTCTTGCGTCCCGGCTACTACCGGACGTAATTGATCATGAATGTTGCCGGCTGGCAATTGACGTTGCCCGGCCACGACCGTTAGTGGCACTAGTTCAGTCTCAGTGGTTAGTTGTTGTTGCCAAAAAAGCCGCGGAATCTCCGGCATGAAATCCCGTAAAGTTGGTTGCTGCCAAATTGCCTGTAAACCTTGATCAACTGGTCCTTGATAACTGAGGCAGCCGTTTGTCATTAACCACAGTTTATTAGCTAGTGGTAACACATCATCCAACTGATGCTCACTCATGATAATCGTTATGCCCAATTCATCATGCACGCGTTGTAATAAGCTCATAAACTCTTTGGTCGCAATCGGATCTAATTGGGCAGTCGGTTCATCTAACACCAATAGGCTCGGTTGGAGAATCAAAATTGCTGCCAGATTAACCAGTTGCTTTTGCCCGCCAGATAATTCATGGACCGATGCGTATAAAATATCCTGAATGCCAAGAAAACTAACGAGTTCTGCAATTCTCTTTTGAATATTGGCGCTAGCTTCGCCGCTATTTTCCAGTGAAAAGGCCAACTCCTGAATCACGGTATCCATTACGAGTTGGTTCTCGGGATTTTGGAAAACAAAGCCGATTTTCTGTGCACTAACAGCTGGGTCGAGATCCGCCAATAGTTGTCCATTGAACGATACCTGTCCCAAACGCTGTCCCACCGGCCATAATTCCCGTTTAAATTGACGCAATAAGGTTGTTTTACCACTACCTGAAGGACCGGCCACAACCACCCAATCACCAGCATTAACCGTCAGATTAATCTCGGCCAAGCTCGGCTGATTTGCTAATGCATATTGAAATTGAAGCTGTTCTATCTGTGCAATTGCCACCATAAGTACTCCCATCCTTCCAATAATAATGGTAACCCATCAATCAGCAAAATCACGCTTAGACACACCCCATCACGGCTGGTTAACCGCAATGTACCTAGTGTCGGATAAACGATTAACTGCCCGTTACCCTGGCTGGCGCACCAAAAGGCGAATAGGCCACCGCTAATGAGCGCCATCAATAGGCCATAATCGCGATGCGTCATTTGATAATGGCGATACGTACTTCTTTTTTGAACACCAAAGCCGCGGGCCGTCATTGAATCGGCGGTCTGCAGTGCTTCAGTCAGTGTATTGGTTAATAAAATTGCCAACAGATGCATCCCTGCTTGGGCGCGATTTTTTAGCCGCCCCGTTGCCATTTGAATCCCTCGCGTTCGTTGCACCGCCGTAATATCGCGTAAACGCCGAATGAATAATGGAAAAAAGCGCATCGTCATCATCGTCAGTAACGTCAATTGCGGGGCGATTCCGCCAAATAACGCCAAAAATTTATGATTGGTCATATGCTGATTATAAGTCACAAAAATCAATAATAAAACGGCCAAAGCGGTCGCCATTAAAAAACCATAGACCACCGCTTCCGCCGTTATCAGGGTACCGCCAACCGTCATCATAACGTGCGTCCCGTGATTATTGATAATTGGATTCATGATGACAATCAGGACCATCATCAATAAGGCACCTTGCAGCGTGCTAACTGTTTTCTGTTGATTTTTGGCGACCCAATTAACCGCAATAATAACGATCAGTTGGCCACATAAAAAGTAGGGGTGGTTGAAACACATCGAAAAACTAATCATTAATATGAAGTACACCAATAAAACCAGTGGGTGTAATTGATCAATAATCAGTTGCGATTTTAGCCCTGAGGCGCGTGGCGATCGTGTCCGAGATCTTCCGTATACAGCCAATCAATAACATCTCCACTCTTCACATGATAGACACCACACGATTGATTTGAAAAAACGCCGTTGACCCGATAGAGCCAACCACTCTGGGGGCCCTTATCGAATTCAAACAAGCCATTAATCCCTTTGACATAGGCGCTAGCACCAATCCCACGGTAAGATAGCGGCATGCCTTGTTGGCCCGTTAGCCGTTTTAAAACGGCCAGCACTGTCTCACCATCATCAATCGTTACCGAAGCATGATTAATTAGGGCTGCATTGCCTTCACTAATCGGCCCGTAAACACTTAACGTTACCTTCTTGGCAGCTGGTTCAGGTTGTTTGGCTGGTGCTTCGTGAGACTCAGCCTGCTGTGTTGATTGTTGCGCTGTTGAAACTACCGCGCTGCTTGCTGATTGACGTGTTGTTGTTGGTGGTGTAGTAGTCGTTGCTGACTGTGAGGTTGGCGTTTGTTTAGCTGACGCGCTTGCCTGTTGTTCTTTTTTAGCAACACTGGCTTGTTCAGACTGACTAACCTGCTTGGCTTCTTTAGATTGTGCCTGCTTAGAAGCGACAGAATGCTTCGTCTCTTTAGCCTTAGTCTTAGTAGTCGTCTTTTTTGAAGTCGATTCGGCGTGCTTGGTGACCGCCTTGTGCGCAACTTTTTTTGATTGCGTCGATTGCTCACTTGCATGTTTAACTGTGGTTGGTTGCTGTTGAACACTCGCATAGGTCTCGTAGCCGATTCCGCCTAGTAACACGAGACTTGCAACGCTTAGTAGTAGGCGCTTTTTAACCATCTAGTTGCCTCCTAGCGTTGTTTTAAACGACGTGTTTGGTAACCTGCAACACCAAGTAACATGAATAACCCAGCTAAAACACTACCCCAAACAGATTGATGACCCGTTTGTGGTAAAGCATCTTGCGTCGCAGTTGTGCCAGTCAATGGCATCCCATCTTCTTTATACCCCGGTTGTTTGGGCAATGTTTTATCTAAATCAACTTCTGAAGATGATGATGCTGACGATTCACCGGCTGGCTTTTTGCCAGGAATACTTGGCTTTGGATCTGGCGCTGGCTTTGGATCCGGTTTTGGCTCTGGGTCCGGTTCTGGCACCACTTTTTTAAAGTTATAGATTGAGCCTTTGCCCTTCAATAAATAATCATACTGGCCTAAAGCATAGACCGCTTGTTCCGTTGACATTGACAGTGCGCCATCATCGCTACCCATCATCCAGCGGAATTGCCCGTCGGCTTTTTGGTAAGCAATTAAGTTCGTGATTGGTGTCGCACCATTATCACCAACAAAAGTTGTGGCTGGATTGACGCCAGCTGCGGCCAATCCTAAGATGGCCATTGCCGTGCTATTTGAGTTTTCTTCGGTTGAAAAACCACCAGGAATCAAGAAACCGCCCGTTGCTTTCACAAAACCAGTTGTTTTTAATAAGGCAACTGCGCGATCCAAAGCGCTTTGAACCTTAGGTTGATCACGATGCATGCCTAATGCTGACATCGTCATCCCCGTAATATCCAAATCACTGACTGATCCGAAAAAGGCCCAACCACCAGCTGTGTTTTGTTGTTTTAAAACTAAATCGATTAATTGATTAATCGTTTGGTTGGCTTGTGAACCGTAATCTTGAGTGCTAAGGGCAATAATCCCATAGACTTGTCCTGTGATACCGGCAGTAGCCGCTTTTTTAATAATTTCAGCAATTAAATTAACGCCGTTGAATTGTGTTGGGTCTTCGCCAATTGCAGCGATCCCAATTGTCAGGCGTTCCAAGTCGGTTGCAGAATAATGACCGGCCATTCCGGTTAATTCTTCAGCAAAGACTTGGTGGAACGTTGCTTTTTGGGCGGTTGTTAATTGCGCCCCAGAACTGATCCGGGCCAAAGCCGCCCAAACTTCAGTATCCTGGCTAGTTGTTAATTGTTGCGCCCCACGCGCCATAGCCCCTTGATAGTCCTGATTTAAAACAGCTTTAGCGGCTGATTTTACAGGTTGATTATTGGTTGTCTGGGCTGTTTTAGCAGGTACTTCTGCCACTTGTGAACATGAAGACGTCCCTTGACTCTGACGGCTTGATTCAACCAATTGATCACTGGCAACTTGACTGCTAGTTGATTGACTAGCACTGAGTTGACTTGTCGCAACTGATTGCTGACCGGTTTGAATATCTGTCGCATGCGCACTCGTCGTACTCGTGACAGCTGGTGCTAATAATAATAAACTCGCCCATAATCCGGTATAGATTTGTTTTCGTTTCATATAATATTCCCCTACCCCTACAAACTTAACTTTTAACTAATTACTTCTATTTTAACAATTTTTTGGTGAAAGCAACATCTTTTTAAAGCACTATCATTGGATTGACAGATTATTTTTCGTAAAAAGAGCTCATTTTATGCGTACTATCATCACAATTTATTCAATATATCCGCCTAAACTGATTATTATTCAGTTTTTATAAGGAGGAA
Organism: Latilactobacillus sakei subsp. sakei DSM 20017 = JCM 1157; assembly: GCF_002370355.1. Taxonomy (NCBI): domain Bacteria; kingdom Bacillati; phylum Bacillota; class Bacilli; order Lactobacillales; family Lactobacillaceae; genus Latilactobacillus; species Latilactobacillus sakei. The sequence goes on along the minus strand of NZ_AP017929.1, from coordinate 622,471 downwards.
CCATTATGAACTTTTTCAAACGTGCTTGGCAAAATATTTCATTCAAAAAAGGCCGTAGCTTATTATTAGTCATTGTTATGACTGTTATTCTAGTCTTCATTATGGCCGGGTTACTCATTAGAAACGCCGCAGTAACAACGGTTAACAACACCAAACAACAAGTCGGTGCCAGTGTCACCTTATCGGCCAACCGTGATCAGGCCTTCAAGAAAATGCGCTCGTCGACACCACCAACGAGCACTTCTAAAACGAAGAAACCATCGCTCAGCATGCCTTCGGTTAGCTTAGCCAACGTCAAAAAGATTGCGGCATTATCCGGTGTCGCAAACTATAACGTTAGCGTTGCAACTTCTGCTAACGCTTCTTCCATTGATGCGATTAGCACCTCTTCAGCTAGCAACAATGGTCCGATGGGCATGTCACAATCAACCTCATCAGGCGATTTACAAATCACTGGTGTCCTCAATATGAAGACCCTCAGCGATTTCAAAGATAACACTAACAAGATTACAAAAGGCCGTGCTTTAACCAGTGCCGATGTTAATACTAACAATGTTGTGATTGAAAGTGAACTTGCTAAACAAAACGATCTCAGTGTTGGCGATACAATTAAGATTAAAGCCACAACGACTGGTAAAAAAGCTTATACCCTCAAAGTCGTCGGAATCTACAAAGCGAGTCAAAGTAGCAGCTCAAGTATGGGTCCTCAACAAAGCGATCCTTCTAATACACTTTATACCGCTTATACATTGGCTAACCAAATTAAAGGCCAAACCAATAAAGTCGACAGTGCCGTCTTTACTTTAAGCAATCCAACTCAAAAAACGGCCTTCTTGAAAGCCGCTAAGAAAATTATCAATACTAAGAAATTTAGTCTCACAGCAGACGATAGTACTTACCAAGCCTTGAAACAATCTATGCAAAAAATGGAAAGTTTCGCTAATAAGATTGTCTGGTTAGTTGCCATCGCCGGTACTGTCATTTTAGCGCTAATCATCATCTTGATGGTGCGCGAACGCCGTTATGAAATGGGTGTTTTACTCTCATTAGGTGAAAAACGGACTAAAATTATTGGGCAATTACTCGTTGAAATGTTCATGTTACTAATTGTCAGCTTAGCACTCGCGGGTATCGGTGGCCAATTTGCCGGTCAAGCGCTCAGCAAGCAAGTCATGAGCTCCGTTACAACAAGTACCACAACCGACAGTGCAACAACTCAACCTGGCGGTAATGGTGGCCCTGGCGGCGGTCAAGCACCAAGTGGCCAACCTGGTGGCAATCGTCCTGGTGGTCAAATGACGCAAGGAACGCAAAATAAAGCCAAATCAATTAAAGCGAGCGATCTGAACCTTAAAATTAATCCGTTAACCTTACTTCAATTAGGCGCCTTTGGCTTTACAATCATTGCTTTTGCAGTCTTACTCGCTTCAGCCAATATTTTAAGACTCGAACCACGAAAAATTCTCATTGGATAATTAGGAGGTCACATTATGTTAACAGCCAAAGATGTCAGTTATTGGTACGATTCAGAAGAAAATACACTCTATAAAGACGTTAATCTCAACTTTGAAGCCGGGCAACTCTACGGCATTATCGGTAGTAGTGGTGCCGGTAAAACAACCCTCTTAACAATGCTTGCCGGTCTCGACAAACCACGCAAGGGTGAAATCCTCTATGAAGGCACTTCACTTCAAAAAATCGGTTTGACGCAATACCGCAACCGCTATGTTTCAATTGTCTTCCAAGCCTACAATTTACTCCCCTACATGTCGGCACTCGATAACGTCCTAACCGCAATGGCCATTACTCATTCAGAACGCGAAAACCCTAGTGAGTTTGCGCTAGAGATGCTGACTAAGGTTGGTATCAACCCTGATATGGCTCGTAAAAACGTTCAGAAACTATCCGGTGGGCAGCAACAACGAGTCGCAATCGTTCGTGCAATGTGTTGTGATGCACCAGTCGTTGTTGCCGATGAACCAACCGGGAATTTGGACGACACTAACACCCGGGAAATAATTAAACTGTTCCAAGAACTCGCCCACGAACAACAAAAGTGTGTCATCCTCGTGACCCATGAAAAAGAAGTCGCCGCGAGTTGCGACGTACAATATCTATTGCAGCACAAAACTTTTGAAGAAGTCACACTCTAGAATAGTCTAAAATAAACTGTCGATAGTAAGCTTATCGACAGTTTATTTTATTGAAAATTGTTATACTGAGGCTACTAAATGGAGGTGTCTTCGATGACCACAATCTATTACGATTATTTAATGCAGGACGATCAAAAAATAATCGTTGCCGCAACCGACCACGGCATCTGCTTTGTCGGTTCACCTAACCAACCACTCAGCGAATTAACAACTTTTATGCCCAATCACGACTTATTACAAGACCCCGCCAAACTGGCGCCAGTGATTGACCAAATAACGGCCTATCTAACACACGCCAGAACCACTTGGGATTTGCCATTCGACTTCTTAGTGGGCACGCCTTTTCAACAACAAGTCTGGACGACCTTGCAGACGATCCCCTATGGTCAAACCGTGACTTACAATCAACTCGCCACACAAATCGGTCGGCCAACTGCGATTCGAGCAGTGGCCTCCGCTGTTGGGCGTAATCCGCTCCTCATGATTGTCCCGTGTCATCGTGTCATCCGCAAAGATGGCTCACTAGGCGGTTATCGCGGTGGTTTGCCTTTCAAAAAACAGTTATTAGCGCTCGAACAATAAAAAAGGTGTGCCCCCGTTTGGGAACACACCTTTTTAAATTACTTTTTTTAACGTTCTTCGCTACCTAATAAACGACCTGTAAAGGCTGCTAGGATAGCACCCACGATTGGGGCTGCTAAGTAAACCCAATAATGGGCTAGTGCTGAACCGCCAGCAAAAATAGCTGGTCCAAAACTTCTAGCAGGGTTCAATGACCCACCCGTTAAGTTGAGGGCAACGATAATCAATAAACTCAATGTAATCCCGATTGCCAATGGTGCCATTTGGCTATTGCCAAACCGATCACTGGTTGTCATTAAGATCACCAAGATGAAACTGAATGTTACAATCACTTCAACTAAAAAGGCCACTCCCGCACCAATTTTAGGGAAATCTGTTTGACCAAAACCAGTCCGGCTTAAATCAAGCGCATTAATGAGGACTGATAGTAACCCTGAAGCCACAATTGCGCCTAAAAATTGCGCTACGATATAAAAAACGCCATCTTTTGCTTCTAAGCGTTTATTAATCATCATTGCAATTGACACGGCTGGGTTAAAATGACCACCCGAAACACCACCAAAAGCATAAGCCATCACAGTGACCGTTAACCCGAATGCTAAGCCAATTGTTAATGTATCAGCTTTAGCAATCACGACTGCGCCAGTGCCTAAGAACACTAACATAAAAGTACCAATAAATTCTGCTGCATAACGTCGCATAAATAATTCCTTCTCTCTAATTGTTGTGAACCCTATTAATTATACAGTTAAATAGTTAAAATGCCAACAATAATGACCCATTAATTCATATCATTAAGCAAATAATTTGATATTATACTATCAAAAGACTATACTTATTAGTAATCTAGTCGTAAAATATAGGCTTATTTTACCCCTTTTTAAACTAAGTAAAAGAGATGATATATTACGCAAGTAACTGATGTCTATGGTATTACGCATGATAACTGTAAACTAATCGAAACAGAAAATTCATTTACGCGCATTTTCTTGGCCCAAGGCCCTGATGGTACACGTTATACATGTCTCTTACCAGACGCTAAACCAAACCCAAAATCCAATCAACATTTCGTCTACGGTAACCCCGCAGATGCCCCATACTAAGCACTATCAAAAAAGGGCCGCCAACTAACCGTTGGCGGCCCTTTTTATTTCCCGGGGAATTACTCAGCAACTAAAATATCCAAGAATAATTCACCATATTTTTCTAATTTATTCTCCCCGACACCTTTAACATCTAACATTTCAGTCAGTGAGGTTGGCATAATTTCACACATTGAATACAACGTCTTATCTGAGAAGATTACAAACGGCGGTACACCCTGTTCTTCAGCTAAATCACGGCGTAATTCGCGTAAGCGTTCGAATAACTCATTGTCTTCAGGCAATGTTTTTTGAACCTTAGCAGCCATTTTACGTGACACCTTTTCTTGACCCTTAAGTACTTTGACGCCCGCCAACGTGATCTGTAAAACGGGATATTGACCACCAGAAGCCCGTAAATAGCCTGACGCAACTAAGTAATCAATCAAACCACTGACTTCTTTTTGTGAATCGCCCCGCATCAAACCGTATGTTGGCAATTCATCAAAGCGGAACTGCATAATCTTCTGATTCTTAGAGCCCGTCAAGACTTGCGCGACCATTACTTTGCCGAAACGTTCATCCATTCGCTTGATACACGATAAAACCTTTTGGACATCAATTGTAATGTCTTGTGATTCGCGTGTATCAAGACAATTGCTACAACGGCCACATTTTTCACAGTCATCATCAAAATAATTGACGATATATTGTTGCAAGCACTGTTGCGTGTTGGCGTATTGTGTCATTTCTTGTAACTTAGCGTATTCCCGTTGCTTATTTTCATCGTCCATCTCTGATTGATCGATGAAAAAATGTTGGATTTGGACATCATTGACTTTAAACAGTAAGATGGCCTCACTCGGTAAGCCATCACGTCCGGCCCGACCTGCTTCTTGATAATAAGCTTCTAAGCTGCCGGGAATTTGGGCATGCACGACAAATCGCACATTACTCTTATCAATCCCCATCCCAAAAGCATTCGTGGCGACCATAATCGGTTTACGGTCGTAGAGAAAATCCTCTTGATTTTGCCGGCGCACCATTTCATTTAAGCCACCATGATACATTGTGACTGCCAGTTTCGCTTTTTCAATCAGCTTCGTGAGCCGTTCAACTTCTTTACGTGTACTAGCATAGATGATGCCGGATTTTTGCTTATTAACCTTTAAATAATCGATTAAGTAGCGATCACTGTTTTGGTTTTTAACCACTTGAAAAGCCAGGTTTTCCCGTGAAAAACCAGTCTTCACTTCATGTTGAATCCCTAAGCGCAACATAATATCATCAGCTACTTGTGACGTAGCGGTCGCCGTTAGTGCGACAATCGTTGGTTGTTGCCGCATGCTTTTAATTGTATCCGTTAAGCGTAAATAACTAGGTCGGAAATCGTGCCCCCATTGCGAGATACAATGCGCTTCATCAACGGCAATCAAATCAATCGTTAATTCGGCTAAATCCGCTAAAAAGTAATCAGAGTCCAACCGTTCCGGCGACACATAAAGCAACTTTACTTCACCACGTGCGGCCTGATTGAAGCGCTCCTGCACCTCACCTTGCGTCAAGGTACTGTTGATAAACGTTGCCGGAATCCCATTTTCGTTGAGCGCATCGACTTGATCTTTCATCAGCGAAATCAATGGTGAAACGACTAGCGTTAACCCCGGTAACATCAGCGCTGGAATCTGGTAACATAACGACTTCCCGCCACCAGTCGGCATAATCGCCAATACATTGGTCCCTGCTAGCAAGGATTCAATCACATCTGCTTGGCCTTCTCTAAAATGATCATAGCCAAATTTTTCTTTTAGTACTGCTTGTGCCTGCATGCCATTTCTCCCACCCGTTAAAATTCCTATCTACTATCATAACAAAAAAACAACACCGTTGCGGTCAAAATAAAAACAGTCCCTAATACCAAGGACTGTTCTCTATTATTAATTACACTGTAATTCTACCTCTTAATCCCACTACTGCCCAAATCATAATATTTAATGAGAGACCGATAAACGGAAATGGTGGGTAAAAAAAGCTGACGATCAACGTGATAAAGTTCAAACTAAATGAAACAAGTTCGCCAATTAACAACATATGCATATCGTGAATTGGGTTCGTTTTGATGACCAATCGTCTTAGATAAGCGGTCGTGATATTGAATAGTAAGACATTCACGTTATATAACGTTGAGGCAGCTACTGAATGAATATCCGTCCCCAACCAAGCCGTTGTTGCTGGCAATAATGATGTCCAGAATAGTAATAAGATATTCACCCAGATAATCTGGCCATTAATTTGCTTCACTTGCGCAAACAAATAATGATGATTAACCCACATTGTCGCAATAAAAATAAAAGTCAATACGTAGGCAAAAAATTTCATCCGGACATCTAAAATCGCCATCCATGAATGATCATCCTCTGGAAGATGTAGTTCCAATACTAAAATTGTTAAAATAATGGCAATTACCGCATCAGTAAATGCTTCAAATCGTTCCTTTTTCATCAATTAATCACTCCTTATTTTTTTATTCAAGACTAGTTTACGGTATTCATTAGCTGACAACCAGTCTTTTTTAGTGTTTAATTAAAATTAATGACTCACGATGGAGGTTTTATGATGATTAAACTGCAAGTTAACTTAAAGAACACGCAAACTGAGATTCTTTTTGACCAACAAATGCTAACCATCTATTCGGAACAACCGGCCACATTACCACCGTTTGACGGCCTACTACTGCATACAAACCAGCAACAAATCACGCAAATTGACTATCTCGCTGGGGAAATCACGACCATTCCAAACGGACCCTTTTTAACACTCACTGATGCGGACTGGCCCGAAGGTTTACCCTATTTAGGCTGTTTGTTAGCTGAACAATCATCAGCAATCAAAACAACCAATTTACCCGCCAAAATCCCCAGTAATTACCGCCAAACTTTACGACCACTGTTTGAAACCTTAAACTTAATTCTAGAAAGATTTGGCTTCAATTGGCAACCAGCAACGGCCCCAAAAGCAAAACCGGCCGCTAAAGCACGGCACCGTTGGACAAAAGCCATCAGCACCGTGCCATTTACCATTGCAACGCGACAAGCAACCGGAACAGCCATTTGGCAAAAACGAAACGAAATGTGCCTCAAAGTCGGCGCGACATTAATGCCGGAACCGCCCCTCAACAAGGATGGCTCACTTGGCTTTGCCGCTAAAATGGGTACCCAATTGCGCCATGAACACAGCAATCAAGTTCAAGATAATGTCACAACAGAGGATATTATCTTGAAAAGTGTCAATGAAATTGGGCTATTTCTCTACTTTGGCGGCACCAATAGTTGGCTAGAACTCATTGATCAAGATGGCCGCTCAATTGATGACTGGTCAAAAATTTAAGCTAAAAGGTGGTTTATATTGTTCTATTTTTTAATACTTGTATTAAATATTTAATTCCAACAGTTAAGAATACTATAATACCAGCAAATAAGAATAGAAATCCAATAGGCAGTAAGTAGAAATTTTCATGTAATATACCAGATGAATCAATGTATTCTACTGAATTTGCTTTTATAAACAAACATAAAAATCCGATTATTAGTAGTATTGAACCAACAGTCGTGGTTGTTAAATTCATTTTAGCTTTTCTTGTTTCACTACCGTCATTGATTAATTTTTCTGTCATTTTATTCATAGTAGGTCCTCCTAGTATTAGGTAATCAAGTGAAATATGAAATTTTTCAGAAATTAATACTATAATTTCTAGATCTGGGAGATTTCTATTATTTTCCCAATTGGATACTGCTTGTCTTGAAACATTTAATTCATTTGCGAATTTTTCTTGTGTTAGGTATTTTTCTTTACGTAATTTTTTAATTTTATCTCCAAATTCCATTGTATTAAATTCCTTTCACTTGTGTATTCTTAATATAATGCGTGCGTGCTTATAATTAAAGACAGTGTAGCTTTCCATGCATAAATGAAAGCTATACTGTCTTTAATTATTTGGTAAATAATAAATTATATTTATAAATTAACATAAAAGTGGCATTCTACGAAGTCTTTACAACCACATGTGTCTCAGCATGGAGTTGCGTGGTATAGGGTTTAAATGCCCATTCACTAAGTTTCTCAACATCCGAAACTTAGTGAAATTGTATTTTGTGGTATTATTAGGGTGGTCAATTATTTTATATACGGGAAGGAAGATCAATATGCGAATTGATACTAGCAAATATCCCACTGGCGACAATGCCGTTCACCCTAAAAAGGTTAGACGTTTAAAAATACTTAGCAAGGTTGCTACTATTACCTGCATTGCTATGTATGTATCTTATATTCCACAAATTATAGCCAACTTTTCTGGATCACCAGTTTCGCCTTTACAACCTTTGGTAGCAACGATTAATGGTTGCTTGTGGACTGGATATGGATGGTCAAAAACTTATAAGGATTGGCCCGTCATTATAGCGAATATCCCAGGTGTTATTTTTGGCTTAGTTACTGTAATTACTGTATATATTCACTAAATATCAGGTGTCGATTACCCAACAAATAAGGGATTTCAGTATATAGAAGTCGTATTATTAACGTCTGATTATAACAGAGCTATTTATCTTATTTTGTGAATCATGCGTGGTATCGGTCTGAAATGCCCGTCTAATACGTTTCTCAAAACTCAAAACTTAGTGAAGTTTGCTGTTTTTGTTAACCGAAAGGCTATTAGCTTTATAGTATAACGCTGATAGCAGTGACTTTTTCATTATACCCCGACAACAAAATAGACTTTTTGTTGTCGGGGTATAATTGCGTAGAAATCAAAAGCCGTTTGGGTAATTCCCTTTCAATTGATCGTTAAAATCAATTGACAACCACCATGAAGGACCACATCCTTGATAAAGCCGTTCTGAAAGCAAAATACCGTCAATTTAAACACTAAGGTGACAGTCTTTTCAGCATGACCTAACACTTTTGTTACCCGGCGTTAAAAACATCGCTTTTTAACGTTGGTCAGTATATGATACCTTTATCAATTAAATAATGAGGTGTTTTCATTGAAAAAGAAAATGATTAGTCTGGTCGCGATTGTTGCGCTCATCATCGTCGGCTTTGCCGGTTATAACTACTATAAAAATACTTACCAGGGTGACGTTGGCTACGCCCAAGTGCCCGCTAAAACGCCTGCCAAGCAAGCGACAAAGGATGATCAAGGTAAGGTTGTGCCAAATGAATACAGTTACCATTACCAACTAAATGTTGTTAAAGAAGATGGTACGCGAACAACTGTCCCTGTTGAAATTTCTAGCGAAAAACCAACACCATTGACACCTAACAGCTACGTCAAATTGGAATTCAATGACAAACGGGTCTTAACAGGTCCCAATAATATTGCTAAGGATAAAATTCCAGCTAAAGTACAAACTGAATTAGAAAAATAACTAAAAAGAGGCTCAAGCAAAATTATTTTTGCTTGAGCCTCTTTTTAGTTAATGAATTCAATGCTATTCTGAACACTGGCAAAATTAGTTAACGCTGCGATAAATGCCGTTTGAACGTGAGACGCTGATACTGACTCACCATTCATCGTTAATGCTTTGGTAGCCGTTGCATCCTGAATAAGAATCGGTTGATAGCCCCGTTCAAAACTCGCACGGGTAGTTGAGTCGATACACATCTGCGTCATCATGCCACAGATCACAAGTTGGTCGATTGCTAATTCTTGTAGCACGGTTGCCAATCGTGTTTCTTGAAAACTGTTCGGAAAATGCTTTTTAATTATGATAGACTCATCTGTAACGTGTAAATCAGGATGTAGCTGGGCCCCAACTGTTCCTTCTTCAAAAAAATCGGCATCTTTTTGACGTTTAATATGTTGAATATAAATAATCGGTAAGTGTTTAGCTTGAAAGTCAGCTTCCAAGCGATTCACCGCGGCCAAAGCTGCTTCAGGGTGTGATAAGATCATTTTACCACCCGGGAAATAATCATTCTGAACATCAATTACCAACAATGCTTGTTTCATCTCAGTCACCATCCTCTGTTAATAGGCTTATTGTACCGGTGATTAAGCCACTCATACAGTGCCGCGCGAAAGCATATTTACGCATTTAACTTCATCTTGAAAGGAACCCTCTCATGGACCAACTCGATCTCACCATTTTAAGCCTACTCAAACAAGATAGCCGCCTTTCTAACAAAGAAATTGGCGCCCAAGTCCATCTCACTGGGCAGGCAGTTGGTCAACGGATTAATCACCTAATCGATCAACAGACCATTACCCGTTTCACGATTGAAATCGCACAACAGCAACGGCAATTCATCCGACTCTTTATGAATAATAATCATTTTTCAGACGTCGAAGCAGCGGTAAATCAGTATTCTGAAGTAGACTCTTTTTACCAAGTTAGCGGTCAAGCTTGTTATGTGGTCATCGCACACTTTGAACAAACGCGCCTGACAACTTTCATCGATCATCTTTCAAATTGGGCCCGTTATAGCGTTGAAGTAGTTTTAAATGACAAAAAGAGCAACTAACAAATTGGTGCTGTTAGCTGCTCTTGACACTTCATTAGTGTCCTCGGTGTTTTATACGTTTCTTAACTTGACGCTGTCGAAATTTTTGCTTTTTAGACTGCTGCTTTTTCTCTCGTAAATTCCGACGCTTTTCTTGTTTAATTGCTTGATACTGTTGCTTTAAAAGTTGCTGTGACTTTGTACCAATTCCAGCCGTCATCGCTTGTTTAGCCATTCGCTGTTGTCGTTTCGGATTTATCTGATAATGTTGGCACGCCCCTTCGCTTTCAACTGTATAAAATTCTAATTCTGAAAAATGCCTTAGAATATATTGATAAACAGCTGTTGCCTTAGGCGTACTACTACCAAAATTAACCTTGGCCACTTGATATGAAGTATCAGTTTGACACGTAAAAACGCCTTGATAATAAGGTGCCTCAAAAACAATTGTTAAACTACCGCTAATAAATACCACTGGTAGTCCCTCCTTTAAGTAATTATAAAAGATGGACAACCAAGGAGGCAGGTTACTGATAATAGTTAACTATTATGTCCGGACTACCAACCGAACTATGTTTTTACTTTTACAGCGCTATTATAACACATTACAATCTAGTAAATGTTTCGTGTGAAACATTTAGCCTTTTTTAGAGTTGTTTTAACGCTTCGCGCTGCGCTAATGCCGATAACGTATGTGTGTCGACAAAATCAATCACCCATTCCGGATTAGTCTTAGCGTAATCACGCAAGGCCCACCCAATCGCTTTTTGGATAAAAAATTCCGGCGTTGTTTGATCGTCTTCGATAGCAGCTTGCAAATAGTCAATACACGTTGCATTCTTGAACCCTAATTGCAGAATCAACCCGACGCGGCGTAACCAAAAATTCTCTTTTTGAGCAAATAGTTGCCCGACCCATTCAAATTCAGCTGGATGACGCTTGATGTACTCGCTAAAAACACGTTTCCAAGGGTCTACACTGTCCCACCATACTTTTTCAGTTACTAATTCGGCAAACTGCAATAGATCGGCACGTTGCCATTTGCGCACGGCCCGCGCCGCAATATCGATTGCGACATATTGATATTCGCGCGCTTCACGCGCATAAAGCGCCTTAATAATCACCATCAGTTCTGCCGCTGGTAACTGTTTCACGGCTGGCCAAAAGTCGCGTTCATAAGCATGTCTTTCGGTCGCTTTGACACCGTTAAAAGTGAACTGATCTTGCATATATCGCGCCATCGCTGCTTGGTTTTCTGGATGAATGGGTAACTCGAATATCAACATCATTTGCCTCCTCTACACCGTTTTATTCCAAAGGACCTTTTCATACGGTTGGCCTTGGCCTTCTAAGATCGATAGGCTTGCGTTTGCCACCATTTTTTGATCGCGAATGGCACTAAACGGCACGCCTAAAAGGGTTCCCATGACAAACAATAAAACAATCCCGTGCGCCACAATTAAGACGTTGCCCTCTGGATAAGCTTGTTGGGCTTGGTCAATAACCGTCATGGCCCGTTTTAAAACGGCTTGGTAGGATTCCGCGTGAATCTGATTGGCCTCAAATAAATCTGGATGGTGGAAGTAATTATCAAATTGCGGATGCTTTTCTTGCGCCGCTACCGGCTGTGCTTCCCAATCACCTAACGCCATTTCCCGTAGTTGGGAGGCAATCGTTAACGCCGGTTGCACAACGCGCGATTGCGCCAGTAAGTGTTCCGCGGTCGTTTGGGCGCGTTGGAGCGGTGACGTTAAGATGGCATCAAAAATTTGGTCGCCTAGATAATCACCCAAGCGGTCTGCGGCCGCTAGCCCCGCTGGTGTCAACGCAGAATCGACCCCACCGCCATTGAAACACTGTGCTTTATTAATGGTCGTTTCGCCGTGACGTACAAAATAAAAAGTTGTCATGTTATCCCCACTTTCGTTTCTCCATTATACTATAAGAAAGCTGACACCCATTTCAATAGCAAAAGAGGCTACGACAAATTTTGCCGTAGCCTCTTTTAATTTGACCGCCTTATTTAATATTGACGTAAGTTAAATCAAACAAGTGACTTAAATCTTGTAATTGTTCTGAATCAACAGCAAATGATAAGACTGTATGGTGACCACCACCAACGGTTAACCAACCAACGGCACCTTCGCGTAAGCCTTGTTTTGGTGTCCAGAGTTGTTTAGCAACTGGCAAGTGTGGTGTATCGGCTTCTGGTTTGTTGCCGCGAACATCATATGACATCAATTTGAATTCGTCGCCATAATCAGCCATTGTGACGTCCACAGCATCGCCTTGCATCCCTGTGAAGACTAAACGTGCAGGATCGTCTTTATCGCCGATATCTAATGGGTGAACTTCAACCCGTGGTTTATCTGACGCGATTGAAGGATCAACTTCAAGCATATGTGACCCCAAGATAGCTTCGTGGCCTTGACGTAAATCAAGTGTGTAATCTTCCATGAAGACCGTCTTTTCATTATGAGCCATAATCTTCAACAAGCGATCTAAAGCAGCTGTCTTCCAGTCCCCTTCACCGGCGAAACCATAACCTTCAGCCATCAATAATTGGGCTGCTAAACCAGGTAATTGTTCCAACCCAACTAAATCTTCGAAGTTGGTTGTGAAGGCTGTGTAGCCACGATCGTCCATAAATTTCTTCAAACCGAAGTATTCACGAATTTGGTATTTAACATTGTGTTCGAATTTTTCAGGTGTATTTTGACCTTCAACAAAGTCGTATTCTTTTTGTAAATCAGCATACTTAGCATCAATATCAGCCTCTGAGACAGCATTGACTTCTGCGACTAAATCACCGACACCCCAATAATCAACCGTCCAACCAAATTTGATTTGAGCTTCGACTTTATCACCGTCTGTGACGGCCACGTTCCGCATTTTATCAGCAAATGTCACGACTTTAATCTTGAATGATTCGTTGTAAGCTACCGCAACGTCCATCCATTTAGCCATTGCTTTTTGAACGTCTTCATCACCCCAGTAACCTGAGATAATCTTGTTATTTTTACGTAAACGCGCATTGATGAAGGCATATTCGCGATCACCATGAGCTGATTGGTTTAAGTTCATGTAATCGAAATCGATTGTGTCGTATGGAATCTTGTTTAAGAATTGGGTTGCTAAATGAAGTAATGGTTTTTGTAATAATTTTGTCCCGCGGATCCAGTTTTTAGCAGGTGAGAAAGTATGCATCCAAGTGATCACACCAGCAACGTGATCGTTGTAGTTAGCTTCTTTCATCACTTTCGTAATATTATCAGCAGTTGTTGCGACTAATTTGAAAACGATTGGGTAAGGTAATTGGCGACTCGCATTTAATTTTTCAACGATTTCCTTAGCGTCTTTTTCAACTGATCGGAGGGTTTCTTCGCCGTATAATGATTGACTCCCTGTGACAAACCAAAATTCATAATTTTCTGTGTTTAACATGATAAAGACTCCTTTTTTAACGTGCTTTTTGAAACTGACTCTTGCGCTTAACGACATTTGTCAATGCTCAGAATCAACTCGTTTCAAACGCACTCCTTTTTTAATGTATTTTTCAAACTAATCGCTTTTGACGTACTTCTTTTTTAACGTGCTTTCATCAACAGCTTCCTGCGCTTTGCCACACTTATCAAATCGGCGCTTGTAGCGCCAATTCGCTAAGTTAGTCAAGTGCTCAGAAGCTACCCGTTGATGATGCACTTCCTTTTTTAACGCACTTCTTTTTTAGCATGACCTTGTGATTGGGCGTTATTTTGACCGTAGTAGGCATTTTTGCCATGCTTGCGGTAATAATGTTTGTCCAACAAGAATTGTGGCACGGCACTGTTATTGCGTGTCAATTGAAGGGCGTGATAATCCATTTCAGCCACCACTTCTAAGACTTTAGCGTTATAAACGGCTTTGTCTGGTGTGGCACCCCAAGTGAAAGGTCCGTGTTGACGCACAAGCACTGCTGGGACGGCTTCAGGATCAATACCTTGTTCCTTGAAGGTTTTCACGATGACCTTGCCCGTATTTTCTTCGTAATCATTTTCGATTTCGGCTTGTGTTAAAGCTTCAGAAACTGGGACATCCCCGTAAAAAGTATCCGCGTGTGTCGTGCCAAGTGCGGGCACCGAAATACCGGCTTCAGCAAATGAAACGGCCCAAGGTGAATGCGTATGCACAATGCCACCGATTTCTGGGAATTCATTGTATAAAACGGTATGCGTTGGCGTATCACTAGAAGGATTCATATTGCCTTCAACGACTTCGCCTTTTAAGTTAACGACAATCATGTCGCTTGGTTTTAAGTCTTCGTAATCAACACCAGAAGGTTTGATGACAAACAAGCCTTTTTCGCGATCAATTCCGGAAACATTACCCCAAGTAAAAGTGACTAGGTCTAATTTAGGTAGGCGCATATTGGCGTCATACACTTCTTGTTTTAGTTTTTCTAACATGCTTTAATCCTCACTTCTCATCTTTAATCGCAGCAATTGCCGCACTTTCAATTGGTAACCCTGCTTGGTAGGCCTCAATAAAGGTTTGATAACCAGCCACACCCGCGGCTTCTGGACTGAGCGTCATGCTTTCTGGATTCGTAAAGACGTTGTGATCCAAGAAATCATCGAGCGTTTGACCATTATTATCAGCGGCAAACATTGCCAAGACAGCCATGCCCCAAGGACCACCCTCGCCGGCATTACTCATAACCGTAATCGGTGTGTTTAAAGCATTCGCTAAGACTTGTTGTCCAACGACGGGGGTTTTGAACAATCCACCCTGGGCAATCATGACATCCGTCTTGATTTGTTCTTCCTTCACCAAGATATCCATCCCAATTTTAAGCGGTGCAAAGGCTGCATATAATTGCGTTTGAATAAAGTTGGGTAAGTTGAAGTGGCTATGCGGTTGTCTGACAAATAATGGGCGCCCAGCCGGCATTTTAGTGACATTTTCACCGGATAAGTAGCTGTAATTAATCAAACCACCTGCGTCTTGATCGGCATGGGTTGCTTCTAAGAACAACGTTTCGTATAACCGATCAGGCGCTAATGACACTCCCAAGCGTGCTGCAAATTCATTGAATAAATTGGCCCAAGCATTGATATCTGACGAACAATTATTTGTGTGGACCATCGCAACTGGTGAGCCATCAGGGGTCATCACCATATCAATATCGCGATGCACTTGTTTGAGCGGTTGATCTAACACCACCATTGAAAAAGCTGACGTCCCGACTGAGATGTTCCCGGTCCGTTTGCGGACGCTGTTAGTGCCGACCATCCCGGTTCCGGCATCTCCTTCAGGCGGTGCCATCAAGCTGCCCGCTGTCAAATTACCGCTTGGATCTAACAATTGCGCGCCGGCTGACGTTAATTGGCCAGCAGCGTGTCCCGCTGTCAAGACCGCTGGTAAAATATCGGCTAACTGCCAAGGTTGTTGTTGAACGCGTTTGATTTGATCGAATTGTGCGACTAACTGAGCATCATAACTTCCCGTTTTGGGATCAATTGGGAAGACACCGGATGCATCGCCAATCCCGAGGACTTTTTCACCTGATAATTGCCAGTGGACATAACCCGCTAAGGTGGTCATGAAAGCCACTTGGCTGACGTGTGCTTCGTCATTTAAGATGGCTTGATATAAATGAGCAATGCTCCACCGTTGTGGAATATTAAAATTAAATTGTTCGGTTAATTTATCAGCCGCTTGTTCGGTAATGTTGTTGCGCCACGTTCTAAAAGGCACCAACAATTGATCGTCCTTAGAAAAGGCGAGATAACCATGCATCATCGCGCTGACACCGATACTTTTAATCGTGGTAATCGGTTCGTGATACTTGCTTTGGACTTCCGCAGCCATTTGCATATAGCTCGCTTGAATCCCGGTCCAAACCGCATCAATTGGATACGTCCAGACGCCATCTTCTAATTGGTTTTCCCAAACAAAACTCCCTGACGCAATGGTTTGAAAATCTTGCGCTACTAAAACGGCTTTAATCCGTGTGGAGCCTAATTCGATCCCTAATGAGACCTGACCGGATTTGATGGCTTGTGCTATTTCTACTAAGTTCATATAATTCACTCCCTCGAATGCTGAATAAATAGCTATCACGTTCATATTTAATAAAAAAGGTTTAAATAAAACGGTTTCAGCGTTGGCTAAAGTATAGAATATTTATACGGACAAATCAAGCGGTGAATATAATTTATTTTTTTACAAAATTAAAAAGGTATCTAACAAGTTAACAACACTGCTTGTTAGATACCTTTTTATACGGACTATTTATTTTTTAAATTGTTTGCTGAATCTCTAATAACTAGCTTAGGTTCATAAATAAGTGGTTCGCCCTTTGTTCCTGTCTCAATCATTTCTAAGATCATTTTCCCGGCAGCTCTTCCCATCTTCTCTTTAGGATGCTCTACAGTACTTAACTTAGGTGAAATATATTGTGACAGTTGATAGTTATCAAACCCCATGACTGAGACGTCAGCTGGTACTTCTAACCCAATTGAACGAATCAAATCAATCACTTGAATTGCCAGTTGATCATTATAACAAATGATTGCTGATGGTCTATCATCTCTTAATAGAATCTTCTCTAATTTAGTGAAAACAGCATGCATATTATCGGTCGATTGATACATAACAATTTCACTCAATAACGCCAATTCATTACGTTCTTGATAGGCCTTTACAAAGCCGTTCATTCGATGAACACCCTGACTATCATCAATTTTAAATAATCCTAAAATCTTATGATGTCCTAGCTTAATTAGTTGCTCAGTCACCACTTTCCCACTCTCAAAATCGTCCATTTCGATGTATGGAAAATCTAATTCTGGATAATGCGCATTAATAAATAACGTCGGTAATTCCTGATCTTTAATTTTTTGGTATAAATCCTTATTGGGGTTATCCAATGCACTCTGCGTTGGTTCAATGATAAGCCCTGCCAAGTTACTTTCCATCATTTTTTGAATACTTTTACGCTCTTTTTCTGGATTATTTTGCGTATTACTAATCAATATTGAATAGCCCTCGCTTGAAATATACCGATCAATCCCAGTAATGATATTAGGAAAAATATAGTCAGCAATATGTGTTGTGATAACGCCAATCACCTTACTTTTTAATGGCGCCTTAATCGCATTTTGCCAGTCATCAACAAAAATACCACCGCCTTGAATTCGATAGATATAATGTTCATTCTCTAAATCCCCAACAGCTCTTCGAATCGTGTATCGGCTGACACCATAAGTACTCATTAATTCTGATTCAGTCGGTAATTTATCATTTATCGCATAAATACCGGCTAATATTTTTTCTTTCAGATCCCGCTCAACAATTTCGTATTTATTTTCCATTTTTTAAATAACCTCGCCTATATATTCGTAATGAATAATACCATTACTGTATCAATAATGGCTAACTATAGTAAAGCTTTAAATTAATATCTTGGTCATGATTGCCGAACCCTTTACCAAAAATTGTACAGCCACCCTTATGCTGTGCATCATTTTTAACAGCCACTCGAACCTTCCAAGTTTCCGTATGCTGGTTAAACGCTGATAAAGAGATATCCGTAAAGGGTTGTCCATCTAAATAAGTCCCGTGATCTGTAATCCGCAGTGTTTTTAATAAGCCATACTGATTTACATTATCTGGTACCCAGTCAGGTGTATATTTCCCTCGAGTATCAGAGAAATCCCCTGGACTAGTCCATGTGCCAATTTCGACATCATTTAAATAAAATGTTATATCTGACGGCCAAACATTATTAGAAAATGGAAATTCAGATCCTAGCTCGAGCGATAAATCCAACATTTCTAATCGCTCATTATCTTCCAAAAAATTCGGTGATTGATACTCAACAAAACCTTCTGAGAACCAAATCATACCAGCCGTCACACGTGCTGGATCCATGAAATACTTAGGATCATCTACCTTACCAATAAAATCCTTATCGTTTGCTAATCCACAAGATGGCTGCACCGTGTACTTCGTGTAATGACCAACAGGAATGAAGGTTTCATGTACATCAAATGCTGGAAAAATCGATTTAGGAAAAGTGATATTTATCCGATCAACTTTCAACCGTGATATTTTTTGGTTTCCTTTCTTCTCGAAGGCAATAATCTGTGCTTCTTCTAATTTTTTTAGGTGCATATTAATAATTGTACTGCTTAAATTTAGTTTATGAGCAAGCGCTCTAACGTTCAATCGCTCCACTGAGAGTAATTGAATAATCTGTAACCGAACTGGACTATCAAGCGCTGCATACACCTTTAGTGATGTTTCTGAAATATCAATCTCCATCGGAAACTACCTACCTTACTTTCTATTATTTCTATACTACCATAACGTTTTAGTTTACGAACATAAATATCATTAAAATGAATCCGCTTAATCATAAACATTTATATTTACTATCGTTTATTTATTTTAAATTAGTAAACATTTTTGTTGTTGACATTCGTCCGTATAAATATTAGACTAGCCTCATACAAGTTATAGTTAGCGTTTTCAAAAAATATTGGAGGTTACTATTATGACAGAAACTTATATCAATCCACTAATTATTCAACGAGCAGATCCATTTATTTATAAACATACCGATGGCTATTATTACCTTACAGCATCTGTTCCCGCATATAATCGCATTGAAATCCGTCGCGCTAAAACACTAAACGGGTTAGCACACGCAACTCCTAGAACTATCTGGCGTAAGCATGAAGCTGGTGAAATGAGCCAATTAATATGGGCACCTGAAATTCACTTTACAAATAACAAGTGGTACATCTATTTTGCAGCAACCGATACGACCGATATTGTAAACGGTTTATTCACACATAGAATGTATTGTATTGAATGCGCTGCAGATAATCCTATGAACTCCGAAGATGATTGGGTTGAAAAAGGACAAATCGTCACTGATAAAGATACATTTTGCTTAGATGCCACAACATTTGAACATAACAACAAGCTTTATTATGTCTGGGCACAAAAGGACAACGATATCCGCGGTAATTCTAATTTATATATTGCTGAAATGGCAAACCCCTGGACCCTAAAAACAAAACCAGTCATGCTTTCAAAACCAGAGTTCGATTGGGAAACACGGGGGTTCTGGGTTAATGAAGGACCTGCCATTTTGAAACGTAATGGCAAAATTTTCTTAACTTATTCAGCAAGTGCTACTGATGAAAATTATTGTATGGGTATGCTAACTGTTGATGATTCTGCCGACCTACTCGATCCTACTAACTGGCATAAAGAAGCTGAACCCGTGTTTGCTAGTGATTTAACAACTGACCAATTTGGCCCTGGCCATAACTCATTCACTATTTCAGAAGACGGCTTAACCGATATTCTTGTTTATCATTGCCGCGACTACACTGATATCAAAGGTGACCCACTTTATGATCCAAATCGCCATACTAAAGTTCAGCCATTTTCATGGGATAAATCAGGCATGCCACGTTTCGATAAACCCGTTCCTTACAATTACAAATAAAGGGAGATTATTAGTATGAATGCAATTCATAAAGAAAATAAACACTTTTGGAGTTTCGCAAGTACTCATTTCACCTACTTCTTTATCTGGGCTATTGTTTACGGCTATTTAACACTTTGGTTAGAACAAGTCGCTCATTTAAATGGGACTGAATCAGGCTTTATCTTTTCATTTATGGCCGGTATTTCGTTGTTCTTCCAGCCAGTATTCGGAATTTTATCTGATAAACTAGTCTTCAAAAAGAACTTATTAGTGACCATTACATTAGCCGCTATTTTGGTCGGACCTTTCTTCCAATGGTTATTCTTGCCAATCGTCCATACCAGTTCATTCTTAGCTGCTATTATTGCTGGTTTATATCTCAGTTTTATCTTAAATGGTGGCGTTGGCGTTGTTGAACAATACGTTGAACGTGCTAGTTTAGTCAATAAATTTGAATACGGCCACTCACGAATGGGTGGTTCACTAGCTGGTATGACAGCATCCCTTATTGCCGGTCGCTTATTCATCTGGCAACCTAACTCAATTTTCTGGGCATGTTCTGTTTCCGCCGTTATCCTAACTTGTCTTGTTCTATTCAGTGATAAAGTCAACGTTAGTGATTTACAATCCAATCCAGATACTGATTCAGACAATGAATCAGCTCCGTTAGATAAAAAAACAATTCTTTCTATCTTTAAACTTAAAAATTTCTGGGTACTTTCATTATTCTACATGGGTGCCGCTGCAATCTATGATGTTTTTGATCAACAGTTCATTGTTTACTTCACAACGTTCTTTAAATCTGCTAGTCAAGGGACCATTACCTATAGTTACATGGCTTCAGCCCAAACTGCTATTGAATTACTATTGATGATTCCAATGCCATTTATTATCAACAAAATCGGTGCTAAAAAAGGCCTAATTGCATTTGGTTTTATTACATTCATCCGTATTTTCGGGAGTGCAATTGCACCAAACTGGGAATTATTAGTCTTCTTTAGATTATTAGCTGGTTTAGAAATGCCATTACTCTTGGTTTCAATCATGAAATATATCACCGGCGCATTTGATATTCGTTTGTATGCAACGGTTTACTTAATGGCTTCCAATTTTGCTAAACAAATTTCAGTTTTCATCTTCTCAACAGTTGCCGGTAAATTATACGATGTCGTTGGTTTTCAAAAAACATACTTCATCCTTTCAGCTATCGTTTTTGTCATTACTTTAGTCGCAGCGTTCATGCTCGAAAAAGAACACCCACTTGTTGAACAAACTACTGGTCAACCTGCCGTTCAAACAGAATAATAAAGGAGTGTTAATTATGACTCAAAACCATATCTACATTGATCCAGATGAATTTGCTAAACTAGTCGTTTCGTCTGAATCACTTAATACTGGCGATCTTGAGGATACTGCCAAACAGAATTTAACGCTATATCTCATTTCAAAGTTACTAGCTGAACGTTTTAACGCTGTCGAAGGTAAGGCATTCGATGCTACAGCTACTAAAGATCAAGATTTCGAAATGACTATTGGTCGTTTACAAACAATGGCGTTTTTACAAGTTGCTAACCGCAATAAAAAATAAACTTATGGGAAAGGAGGATGGTCATAAACCATCCTTCTTTTCGGTATTTTCAGGAGGCTTTTATAATGAATATTGAAGAAACAATTTTCGATACCTATCAAGGACATAGTATTCACAAAATCACGCTAACTAATGACAACAACGTTGCAATTAGTCTACTCTCTTTAGGTGCAACTTGGCATGAATTCTTAGTCCCAATCCAAGACAAACAAAAAAATATTTTATTGAATTTCTCTACAGCTCATGATTATTTATCTAATCCTTTTTATATTGGTATGGCAATCGGTCGAACGGCTGGTCGAATTAAAAATGGTACTTTCCCACTCAACGGACAATCAGTAACCGTTCCAACTAATGAGGGCCAAAACACATTACATGGCGGTCCTAGTGGTTTCAACACACTTATCTGGGATTATAATAGTTGTCAAAGCGATGAAGCCGTCAGCATTACTTTCTCACGATCGATTAGCCATAATGAAGATGGCTTCCCTGGTGATTTAGCAGCTACTGTTACCTACACTTTAGATAACCATAACCGTGTCACATTACAATTTACTGGTGAAAGTAATGAAGATACGCTCTTCAACCCAACTAGTCATGCCTACTTTAACTTAAGTGATTCAAAGACCATTCTCGGTCATCAGTTAATGATTGCTAGTTCAGAATATTTAGAGATGGATTCCGAAAAAATCCCTACTGGCAAACTACTACCAGTCAAAGGCACACCATTTGATTTCACCACGAATCAACAATTAGGAGATGCTATCCAAGCACTTCAAGGAACGACTGAAAAAGGTTTCGATGATATATACAAAATAACGCCTAATCAACAGCCAATCGTTAAATTATCAGATCCTACCAGTCACCGCTCATTGACTATTTCATCATCACGCAACGCCTTAGTTGTCTTTACTAGCAATTCATTCACTAAAAACCTCGCATTTAATTCCGGAGCTGGTGAACCTTACATGGGAATTGCGCTAGAATCGCAAACATTACCCGATACACCTAATCACCCAGGTTTTGGGGATGTTGTCTTACCTAAGAATCAAAAAATATCACAGACAATTACTTATCAATATATGAATAAATAAAAAATATCGTAGCTCACATTAGAATCTGTGCGCTACGATATTTTATTGCTTATTTCTTCAAATTCAATCCTGCCGGTTGTTGGTCGGCTGGTGTGTTGTCTGCCAATACTTGATCATGCGCTACTGTTCCGACGTAAATGTCGTCCGTTAAAACGTTGCGACGGTGTTTGATAATCCGGTAAACATGTAACACTAGCACTGCCACGTTAATGGCAAGGGCTAATGCGCTGACCGTCATCAAAGCAGCGCTACTATGCGTACTTTGGACAGAGAATTGTGAGTCCGTCACAAAAGCGGGATAACTCATCGTAAACATCATCCAAAAAGCCAATGTTTGTGCGCGTGCTTGTAACCAACTGCCTTTTTTCACAAAGAAAGCGGCTAATGTACATGAAATCAATAAAGCCGCGCCTGCGTAGAATGAATGGTCGCCAACACAGTTATAAACGTAGGCGAAGTTCCAAACATCATAGGCGATAATCCAAGGCCAAATTTGATCGGGCCAGATCATGTCTTTTTGTTTGTCGTGGCTGATGATAATCCCAAACCACCCTGAAATCGTGATGATATTAATCATCCCAGCAATCCCGTTCATGATGTTCCAAGCGCCACCATTCATGACAACGCCGTCCACTAAACCGTGTAAGCCAGCCACTTGGAAGTCACGGATAACGGCTTCCATAATGTTGAAGGCCAAGATAGCCGGTGGGAAAATCAATGCCCGCTTATTGTGTTGCAATTTAGGGCTAAAGCGCAACGCCATAAAGCCTAAACACCCGGCCAACGCTGAGTAAACTTTAACCCAGTGGAACCATGTCCCAGTACTACTATCAGGTCCGGCCGTCGTTGGCCAAACAAAAATCGTTAAAATAATAGGTAGTCCAACAAATAATAATAATGCTACCCATTTGTTAGCCCGTGCGGCTTCGTTTAACAGCATTAAAGCTGCAACGACCCCAATCCAGACGAGCCAATCAATCCCCGCAATATTTTGAAATAACATATAAACCCCTCCTAGAAATAATAGCTGTTCCTATACTTCTACTGTAATCGGTTCCGTTGTATTTCGATATGGTTATTCCGGGGTGTTTGTCCAAATTTAGCGATTATTATCCAGCACTTGTTGCAAAGTCCCATTTAGCATCCGGTGCATCCGCTGATAAAATTCAACTTTCGATTCTTGCAGGTTGGTCACCAACCATTGAATGATCTGCGTCGCGAGCGCCCAACCATAAAAGTTGGCCATTTCATCGCGCAAAGTCGGTGAGCAATCCGGTTGCAGGTCATCAACGACACCGGTGACCATGTTAAACGCAACGCGGTATAAAAAGCGGCCCAATAAATCGCGATTCAGGGAGTGAAATGTGTTTAAACAAAAATGACGATTGGTTTCAATATAACGCAATAGCAGATCCAACCCTTTGGCCCAATCCTGTTCTTTTTGATAGGCCGCCAGTTGGGAGACGATCTCGCGGTTATAAATCCACGCGACCAATTCATTAATATCGGCAAAATGGTAATAAAAGGTGTTGCGCGCGACGTTCGCCTGGTGCGTCAACTGATTAACGGTGATGTGATCGACCGGCGTCGTTGCCATTAGTAATTTCAGATTTTGGGCCAAGTTTTGTTTGGTATCCATCTCAAATAACCTCCACTTGATAGTTACCTTTAGCATCCCATATCAACCAAGCGATTGCAATCCAGATTAGCGGTGAATCAGTTGCATGACCGACCGAGCGATTGGTTGGGCGATAAACGCTTCAACGATGAAAGCTAAGGCGAAATTACGCGGCCATTTCGCGCCAAAATGGGTAATCGGCGCCATTGAAATCTGACCACTGCCAATCCAAGTGCCGATCACCGTCAGAAAAACGGACATTAAAAAGACGTTGCACAACGCTGTAATTAACATCTGTGCTTGAAAGCTATCAGTTTTTGCCATGAGATGACTGGCCAAGTATTCGGCTGGCTTTTGGGTCAATACCACTAATACAACGACGGCCACCCAGATAAACGGAATCACTCGTAGCGTGGCTTGCCACATTTGCCACGAAAAACCAATCTCAAAGCCCGTGATCAACGGAGCAATTAAATTGACGGATAAAATTGAAATCACCGCGATAAACAGCAGTGTTTCCTTAAAGTTTTGTGGTAATCTTTTAACAAATAACATGAATATTCTCCTTAAATGGGCATAAAAAAACAGCACAAAGTAGGGTATTCCTACTTTGTGCTGATCAATTATACGCACGTTTTTTTGATTAAGATTAATTGTAGCAAACTTTCAAAAACCGCGCTAATGTTATTTGCACTTTTTCATCGATTGTTTTATCGTAAAGTTATCATGCTTTACGTAAAGGAGAATTGCAAATGACAGTCACAAACGATGCTGCTTTTACAGCAATGACCAACGGCGAATGGTACTTCGATTCAGAAGCGACGGTTCAACAACGTAACGAAACACGCTTGGCGCTACAAAAGGCCGGCCAAATCTTAGATAACGCAACTCGGATGGCCACCATCCAAAAATTACTCGGCCACACTGGTAGCGACTTTTTCATCGAAACCGGTTTTGAATTTAGCTTCGGCCAAAATATTTCGGTTGGCGACCATTTTTACGCCAACCGCAACGTTTTAATCTGTGATGAAGGCCGCGTTACAATCGGCGATAGCTGTAAATTCGGCCCGGGTGTATCGCTTTTAACCCCTTATCACCCACTTGATCCAACAGAACGCGCCACTAAAAAAGAAATCTCTGGCGCCATTACGATTGGCGACCACGTCTGGCTAGGCGCTAACGTCACTGTCTTACCAGGTGTAAGCCTCGGCAATAACGTCGTTGTCGGCGCCGGCAGTGTCGTCACAAAATCATATCCAGATAACGTGATTTTGGTCGGCAATCCAGCACGCGTCTTGCGAGAAATTCCTGCTAAATAATAAAAAAGGACTGACAAATGTCAGTCCTTTTTTTAGGCTTCAATTGCATAGTATTCAATAATCGCTTTTAAGGCTGCTGCTGCTTTCGAATTGCCCACTAATTTCGTATAGTAAGCCGCAAATCGTTCGTCCGCCACATACATCGCCGCTAAACCACGGTGCATAGCTAAACTATAGCGTGGTGTCGCCGTTTGCAGCCACGTTTGGTGGGCTTTAAATGCCGCTTGTGCCGCTTCTGACGGTAATTGCGGTTGCGCCAAGTAAGTTTGCAAGGCCGTCGTTAAGTTGGCCTCAGTGGCTTGCATCGTCGCATACTGTGCTTTGGTTAAACCCGCAAAATGTTGATCCGCCTCTTGCTTGGCTTGTTCACCATAATTTGCCGCCACTTCTTGCCCATAGCGTTGGTCATTTTCGGCGATTGCTTGTTGTTTGAACTGTTCGAATTTAGTTTGGTCTGTCATTTGAGAACCTCCAGTTTGATTTTGAAGGGTGGCATCTAACTGCGCCAAAGTTGCTGTCAAGACTGCTTGTTGCTTAGCAAGTTCATTCCGTTTAGCCGCTAAGTGCGTCAATCGTTCTGCTGGCGGTAACGCCAATAACTGCTGAATCTCAGCCAAGCTAAACTGTAATTGCCGGTACATCAAGATTAACTGCAGCCGATCCGCATCCTGACTCGAATAGCTTCGATAACCATTACTAGCAACCGCCGGCACCAGTAACCCACGCTCGTGATAATACCGCAGCGTGCGCTCAGAAACACCGGTCAATTCAGCGAAAGCTTTAATCTGATAATTCATTGCCATCCCTCCTTCAAAACCCACTATAAGGCCTGACGTGGCGTGAGGGTCAAGCGCCGTTTATCATTTGTTGATTAATTTTTGCTCAACCAAGAAATCATGCGCCACATCACGCGCTTTACGGTGTTTAACTTGAACCTGATAGTTCATCTGTTGCATCTGATCTTCAGTAATCTTCCCGGCTAGCTTATTGAGCGCTTTGACGACTTCTGGATGGGCCTTTTTGAAGCTATCCTTCATAATCGGTGCGCCTTGATAAGGTGGGAAGAAATGCCGATCGTCTTTTAAAACGACTAGATTGTAACGCGCCACTTCCGCATCGGTGGTATAACCGTCGACCACATCGACCTTGCCATCCGCAATCGCTTTGTAGCGGATGCTAGGTTCCATAATTTTAGCGTCTAATTGCAATTGATACGTCTTCTTCAAGCCTTGATAGCCATCTTTTTGATGATAAAAGTCCGGGTCAAAGCCGGCCGTAAACGATTGGTTCAAGGCCGCTAAATCCGAAATCGTTTTGACGTTATATTTCTTGGCAAAGGCCGCACTGACCGCCAAGTCATAACCATTTTGATAGCGCATTGGTGGCAAGTATGCCATTTTGAATTGTTCTTGGAGCGATTTTTTAGCAAGTTGGTAAGTTTTAGTTGGATTCTGGTTGGTCTTGGTTGGCGATTTCACCAACGTCTGTAAGACCGTACCCGTAAATTCTGGATAGATATCGATTTGATCGGCCTTCAACGCGTTAAATAAGAAGGTCGTACCACCAAAATTCGGTTTAACCGTCACATCATATTGCGGATGATCGGCCAAAATCAGATCACGATACATATTCATCAAGATTTCGGGTTCACTGCCTAACTTGCCGGCAATCGTAATTTTAGTTGGTGCCGCTTGGAACCGTGTCACACCTTCTACGAGACCAAAAAGCCCCACAAAAATGGCCAAACTAATCGTAATCTTTTTGAACGATAATGTCCCCAACCAGCGAATCAGCGCGCTAACCACTAACGCCAAAACAGCCGAGAGCGTTGCCCCGACCACTAACAAGGCGTTATTATTCGACTGAATCCCGACCAGGATAAAGGTCCCCAGACCGCCCGCACCAATCAAGGCCGCCAAAGTTGCCGTCCCGATAATCATCACTAGCGCAATCCGCAGACCCGAAATAATCAGCGGCATCGCCAATGGTAGCTCGATGCGTAATAAGCGCTTCGCACGCGGTAAGCCAAAAGCAATCTCCGCTTCTTTTAACGCCGGATCAATCCCGCTGAGTCCCGCGTATGTATTTTGAAAAATCGGCATCAATGCGTACAAGACTAACGTAATCACCGCCGGCACCGTCCCAATCCCCACCAGCGGAATTAATAACCCTAAGAGCGCTAGCGACGGAATCGTCTGCAGAACACTTGTCACTTGTAACATCGCTTCGGCGAGTTTTTGGTGCGCGGTTAAAATAATCGCAAGCGGAATCCCAATGACCGCCGCAATTAAGAGCGCCAGTAATGAGATTTCCAGATGTTGGCCGAGCGCTTGCAATAATTCGCCCGATTGGGTCGTTAAAATCTGCTGAATCTGTTGAATCATCATTAAAGCCCCCGTTTCGCAATGAGCGTCGTTAAATCAGTCGTCGTCAATTGCCGTTGTGTTTGGTCATCAAGTGCCACGACGACCCCTTCAGGTTGTGCGATTAAGGCTTGGGCCAAGGCTTTGATGGACGCTGTAGTGGCAATCGTTTCCGGTTGCCCGCTAACAACGGTCCCCAAATCAGCGGCCACTAAATCTTGCACCGTCAATGTCGTTGGTTGGCGTTCAATATCGAAAAATTCACGGACAAAGTCGTTTTTCGGTTGGTTAAAAATCGCTTCGGCCGTTCCAATTTGTTGAATACTACCCGCACGCATCACCGCAATTTCATCCCCTAAACGCAGTGCTTCTTTCATATCATGGGTCACAAAAACAACCGTATTATGCAATTGCTTTTGCAAATCCAATACGAGATCTTGCAATTGTGTGCGCGTCACAGGGTCGAGCGCACTAAACGGTTCATCCATTAAAATCACTTTCGGTTTGGTAGCCAGCGCCCGAATAATCCCAATTCGCTGTTGTTGGCCCCCTGAGAGCTCACTAGGGTAGCGGTTGGCGTATTTATCCGGATCTAGATTAACCAGCGTTAACAGCTCCCGAGCGCGCTTTTGGCGATCAGCTTTAGACCACTTCAAAACTTCGAGTTGAATGGTAATATTTTCTTCGATTGTTAAATGCGGAAAAAGGGCGATATTTTGTAAAACATAGCCAATGTTAAGTCGGAGGGTCTGCAAATCCATTTGGTCAATTGGCTGCCCATCAATTTTAATCGTCCCACTAGTTGGTTCGATCAACCGGTTAATCATTTTGACCGAGGTTGTTTTCCCGCTACCACTAGGGCCGACCAAGACAAATAGACCATTGTCTGGAATGGTTAATGTTAGACCATCTAACGCGCGGCTTTGCCCGTATTGTTTGGTGACGCCTTCAAATTCAATCATGCGCTACTCCTTTTGCCACTTAACGATTTGTTAGTTCATTGTACCACTTAGAAAAAGGCCAACCAATTGACGTGCTTGGGCCCGTCAATCTTATTTTTTTGATTCACTTTTGCACTGTGCTACGATGAAGCCAAAGCAATCAATTGAGGAGGGTTTAATATGAAAACACATTTTGACACCATCGTGATCGGTGGCGGCCCTGGCGGCTTGGCGGCGGCTTATCGTTTGGCGGAACAGCAGTCCGTTTTAGTCGTCGAAAATGATTTATGGGGCGGCACCTGTCCCAATCGCGGCTGCGACCCTAAAAAGATGCTCTACTCGGCTGTTGAAGCCATCGACCACCAGCACGCCCTGCAATCTAGTGGTTTAGTCGGTACCAGTTACATCAACTGGCCCCAACTCATGGCTTTCAAGCGCCAATACACCACTCAAATTCCGGACGGCACTTTAAACGGTCTGCAAAGCGCTGGCATTCGAACAGTAACCGGCACCGCTCACTTTATCGCCGACCACCACTTACGCGTCGGTGAAACGGATTATACGGCCGACCACTTCATCATCGCAACCGGTCAGACCCCAACGCTCCCCGCAATTGAAGGACGCGATCTTTTACAGACCAGCAATCAATTTTTAGACCTGGATCACCTCCCTGCTAAAATAGCCTTCATCGGTGCCGGTTATATCGCCATCGAACTAGCAAATATCGCCGCCACAGCGGGCGCTGAAGTCCACATCATTCAACATAACAAGCGGATTTTACGCGATTTTCCAGAAACCATGACGACCGAACTGATTACGAGCCTCCAAAATAAAGGCGTTCAGTTCCATTTTGAAACAACGGTGACCAAAGTATATGAGACAACAAAAGGCCTCGTGCTCAACAACGCAGGCGGTTTTACGCTGACCGTGGATGCTGCTTTTGCCGCACTTGGGCGCCACGCCAATATCGACGAACTCAACTTGCCGGCAGCGGACATTGCCACTGGCCACCACGGTATTCAAGTGGACGAGCACTTAGTCAGCAGTAATCCGCGGATCTACGCCATTGGGGATGTCGTTGACCGGCCACAACCCAAATTGACACCGGTCGCTGGCTTTGAAGGCCGCTATGTAGCCGGTCAACTTCTCCAAACTAATTCGGATCCCATTGCGTACCCACTCATTCCACATACGGTTTACGCTAGCCCCCAGATTTCACAAGTCGGTGTCTCTGTTCAAACGGCGCAAGAAAACCCCGACCAATATCGACTTAAGCAACAAACAACCACTAATTGGTACACCTTCAATCGCATTAAGGAACCAAACGCCATCGTGACCACGATTTTTGACCGCCAAACCAACCAACTCGTCGGCGCGGCAGCCTACACCACGATTGCCGAAGAATTGATCAATTATTTGACGCCCCTCATTAAAAATCATACGACCGCGGCTGAACTCACCGATACAATCTACAACTACCCAAGTCCCGCCAGTGATTTGAAATATTACTACTAAAAAAGTGTTGAAGACCGATTGGGCCTTCAACACTTTTTTAGTGCTCATCTCTGCTGGATAGCTTCAACAGCTTTTAACAAACGATTTAATCCTTCTTCAACCTTACTTCTCGATGCCCCTAAATTATACCGAAGATGATCAGAACCACCGTTACCATACAAACGTCCGTCCATAATAGCTACTTTTTGACATTTAATCAATTCTTCTTGTAAAACTGTCATCGGGATACCTAGCGGCCGAATATCTATCCACGCTAAGTAAGTTGCATCCGGAATTTGATAATCTAAATTTAACTGCTCTTTCAAGAAGGTTTGTAAATATTTAAAATTATCATCAACATAATCGTTCAACTGATTTAACCAATCCTCTTGATGGTTATAACATTCTATTGTCGCTAACATTCCTAAGTACGGCACCGAGGATACGGCGTTTTTTTGCTTTAATTCATATAAAAATTTGAGTCTCATTAACTCGTCTGGAATTAATGCGTATGAACAACCCAATGCTGGGATATTAAATGATTTGCTGGCAGACGTTATCACTGCGCATTGTGTCGTCAATTCGCTAAAATATTCAGCAATCGTGTGTACGACAACTCCCTTTCGAACAACATCCATATGAATTTCGTCACTAATAACTGCAACATTGTACGCATTACAGAGTCTAACAATTGTCTGTAGTAGTTCTGAAGACCATACAATTCCTAATGGATTCTGGGGATTACATAATAATAGAATTTTTGGATGCTCAATTTTAAACACGTGCTCAAGTTTTTCTATTACTAATCCATTCGTAATATCCATCTGGATTAATTGTCTATCATTAGCAGTAACAGTATTAATAAACGCATCGTAACAAGGACTAAAAGTAACAATTTTTTCATGTGGCTTACTGAACAGTTCTATTAATTTTGCCAGACTAAAAATAACGCTTGGACTATACACAATTGCTTCTGCATCAACTCGCACCTGATATCGATTTAAGAACCAATCTACAATTGCTGACTTAAATTCATTATTATTCCAACGAGTATATCCAAAAACACCTCTGTTCGCTGCATCGATAATGACGTCACTAACACCTTTAGGCGCTTTGAAATCCATATCAGAGATTGTAAAAGGTAATAAATTAGCCTCTCCAAAACGATCTTTTACGTAGTCCCATTGAGTTGAGTAAGTTCCATAGCGATTAATCACCGTATCAAAGTCAAACTTCGTCATCTAATCACCTTCTATTTATACCTAAAGCTGTATCCACTCTTTAGGTGATTTCGTCATAACAACAGGTACCCCATCGTCATCGATCCATATATCATCTTCAATTCGAATACCGCCTTTTTGTTCAAGATATATTCCTGGTTCGACTGTAAAAGTCATATGATTTTGTAACTGTTCATCACTATCATGATTTAACAGCGGATATTCATGAACAGTCAAGCCTATGCCATGACCCGTCCCGTGTAAAAAGTTATTCCCGAAACCTGCTTTTGCTATATAGTCCCTAGCAACTTTATCCACCGATTTAAGTGGTACATCCTTCTTGCAGGTCTGAATCGCTTTCTTTTGAGCTGCTAACGTAATATCAAAAATTTGTCTTAACTCCTTTGAAACAGGACCTACAGCAATTGTTCTTGTTATGTCAGAATAGTAATGCCGCCACTCAAATCCAAAATCTAAGATGATTAATTCTCCATTTTGAATAACCTTCTCAGACGCATGTCCGTGCGGTAATGCAGATCGTATCCCCGATGCAACTATCGTTTCGAATGCGGGAGCATCAGCACCTAACTTAAGGCCATATTGATCAATTTCATTGGCAACCTGTTTTTCGGTCATTCCTGGTCTAATGTACTTAATAATATGGTTAAACGTCTCATCTGCGATTAACGCTGCATGTTGAATTTTATTTCTCTCTTCCTCATCTTTTATCATCCGTTGTTGTTCTATCAAATTATAGATAGGAACTAATTCTCCATCTGCTCCTGACAATGCTAGATATTCTGACACATTCATCTCATCTGCTTCAATACCTATTCGCTGCTCACCAATTTTTGATAATAGTCTCTTCATAGCGGTATTCATTGCCATCCGATTATCAATAATTGTAAAGTTGGCAGATTGTTGCCTTAACTGTTCAAAATAGCGACTGTCAGCAATAATGTATTGTTCAGTTTGTGTTATCAAAATCTGTCCATCAGTACCTGTAAAGCCGCTTAAATAATAACGATTTGCTTTATTATTTATAATTACTGCTCCTAGGTTATTTTGCTTCATTTTTTTACGTAAAGTATGCAACCTTTCTTCCATCTAAAAACCACCTTCGACATTATTGCTTTTAAAAACGTCAATAACAGTTGTTTTAGTAAGTATATCGTGTAGTGCTAAATGTTTTTTTGACCAAAATAATAAAATTAATGAGCCTAATGTTACTATGAACCAAATTATCCTTAGGTAGGGATCAATATAGAATCGAGAAATTGTTGTTACCAATACCTTAATATAAGTTGAAGTTGCTGTTGCAGCACCTTCGATAAAAATAAGAATTAGAAATTGTCGTATACAATATCCCCCTAATGTTATTCGCTGATTATTCAAATGAACAATTTTTAAATTTAACCAATGCTTACCTAAAGTTTGTCCTGGGAAAATTTTCCAAGGTACTATTACGTAATAACAAAAACCACATAATAAACAGATTAAGCTTACTAGAATCGTAATATTACGACTAAATCCCATCGATTCAAATTGATACATACTCGTTAAGGGCTTGCTGCTTTTTGTTAATACTGCAAAAAATACAACACTAGGGATACCACTTATAATCCCCCCAAAAACCCAATCAATACCACTTGCAATGATCCGTTTACTACTAAAATTAGGTGTAGGAGTTTGCATCACTTTTGGTTCAATCTGTTTATGATACTTTTTTTCATTTTTGCCATTCTGGACTAACTCCCTTCTCCACCAATATTAGCAGTGCTTCTAACGGACTAAAAATCTAAATCAAGATCATCAAGCATCGCTTCATCCTCTTTCGAGATTGCAGCTTGCTTTTCACTTTCTGCTTGGAGTTCACGACGTTCATACATTTTAAAGAATGGGTACCAGATTATAATAGATACGATTAATTGCATACCATTAACGATAAAGCTTCGCCAATCAAACGTTGCTAAGTAGCCCTCAAAGAAAACCCCAACATATGGCGGTGTGAAGACAGACATTTTTAACCATCCAAACGACATTGCCCAAGCACCAAATGATGAAATGATTGGTCCAATGATAACAAATGGAATAAATAATAATGGATTTAATACAACAGGTGCACCAAAAAGAATAGGTTCATTAATACCAAACAACGCTGGTATAATCGAAATTCGACCAATTTTCCTTTGTGCAACCGCTTTCGAAAACATGCACCAGAATACTAACCCGAACGTTACCCCAGTACCCGTAAGATTTCCGAACGCTGAGTCCATTCCTGGTGTAAAGAAGTGAGTCATTGCTGTTCCAGCTTTATAATTTGCAATGTTTTCTGCAATAAACTGAGTTGAAACTGGACTTGTAATTGGACTGAGAACCGCTGGATGAATACCAAAGAAGAACAATAAACATTGAAGCATTTTTAGGAAAGTATAGGCGAACGGATTATCCATTGACCCCACTAACGGTGCAAGTAAATTTGTAAATATCATTGGTGGTGTCGTGTTGAGCACATCAACGCAAACCACACGGATAATAACAAAGGTTCCCACAACAATTATTGAAATTGGAATCATTTCAAACGATTTAGAAACAAAATCCGGTACTGTTTCTGGCATTTTAATTGTAAAATTACGTTTCTTACACCAGCTAAACAGTTCAACAGCTATAATGGAACCGAACATTGATACGAATAACCCTTTAGTCCCAAAATACATCGTATCAACCATACCATCTTTAGTGAAATCAACTGCTAGAATTAAAAATCCCATTACTGCCATTGTGACACACCCAGGAACATCCAATTTCTTAGACTGAGCTAGATGATACCCAATAATTGCAGCGACATATAACGCCATCATCCCCATCCCGACAGTATACGGGATACTGATAACACTAGAATATTGGGCAATCCATTGAGACACAGGATTATTCTTACCAATCATATTAGGAATAGCATCTGGAATTAATGCAAAACTACCAATAATTAAAATAGGTGTCATCGCCACCATTGATTTTTTAATTGCACTTAAATAGATATTACGATCCATTTTGTTAGCAAGCGGAATAAAATATTTAGACATAAACGCCTCAAATTTATCAAACATTAGTTACCCTCACTTTCTTTATTCTGGATATCTTGTTTTCTTTTAGCGATCAATGCTTCTTTTATTACAGTCCCCCCATCCATTGAACCGTATGTCTCCTTGTCGATAATGACGTAGGGAATATTAAGTGGTTTTGTAACTGACTCTACAAAATCACTCTTATATGAAACTTGAGGGCCTAATAAAACAACATCTGTTCCTTCTATTTCTGCCGGTAATTGTTCAACCGGGATCGCCATTAATGTAAAATCATCAATATTCAATTTTTGACTATTCTTAATGACGCTTTTCATACTATCCATCATCATTGTTGTTGATAATCCCGCTACACAAGCTAAAACAATTTTCATTTTTATCCCTCCATTTTTTCGCGTGCTTCAAAAATTTTAATTAGTTCTTCAATCAGATCTCGTGATAATTGTGCTGTCATATAATGGTCTTGCGCATGTACCATTAATAAACTAATGGTTACTTTATCTTCCTCTTCACTCAGTTCTTGCTGAATAATAGCAGTTTGAATATTATGTGCCTCAATATCTAATTCTTGCGCTTCTTTTAACATTTTATGTGCAGCTTCATATTCATGTGTCTTTACTTTTTGTAAAGCCTCAAAAGCCTTTGCTCGACTTTCTCCTGATGAAGAAATTAGTCCCATAATTTGTTTTTCTGTCTTATCCATCAATAAATACTCCCTCTATTAAAATTTCTTAATTTCTGTAACATTGTCTTTATTAAGGTACCCTGCTAACGTTTTAATTAGTTGACACATCACCTCTAAATCATTCTTATGAACTAACGAATATGGATCATGGCAATATCGTAACGGAATTCCTAAAACTACTGCAGGAATTCCCCCATTTTCTAAATGGGCAGATCCAGCATCCGTTCCACCACCCTTAAACATGTCTTTTTGATATGGGAGGCCTGCAGAGTCAGCAATTTCACATACGATCCGTAACAACTTGGCATTCGGAACCATTGTTTTATCATAAAATTCAATCATTGGTCCCTTTCCTAACTTACGAGTGTTCATAAAACCACGGTCAAGTTCAGGGTTCTTAGCCACGTCAACCGCAAAGAAAATATCTGGATTTACAATCTGCGCTGTTAATCGCCCACCTCGTGTACCAACCTCCTCACTGCTCGTAAAGGCTGCCACAACATTTACATCTAGGTCAACATCAACTAATTGATTCATCGCTTCAACTAATGCAAAACAACTTGCACGATCATCCATTGCTTTTCCCGCAATAATATCTTGTGGTTTAAGTTCATGGCAATGCGATGCAAAACAAACCATATTGCCAACATCTAATCCTACCTCTAATAATTCTTCACGTGAATCAAACCCAAAATCCACATACATCTGATTAATATGACCTGTAGCATCATAATTTACATTCAAAAGTCCTTCTATCTTCTCGCCATTATTAGTAGTTGCTCTAACTAACTGCATTGACTCAGCCCGTACTTCAACATTTCCGATTGTGACAACGTGCGCCATCCCAATATCAGAGATGTACCGAATCATAAAACCAACTTCATCCATATGAGCTGCAAACATAATTGTTGGCGCATCTTTACGAGTCGCTCTTTTAGTCACCATCAAACTTCCGATACCATCAAATTGAAACGTTTCTTCGTAGCCTTTTAACTGTTTCTTTAACAGCGTTCTAACTTCATCTTCATTAGAAGCAATACTATCTGCATTTGACAATTTATTTAATAATTGAAATTCCATAACTACCCCTCCATTTCCTTAAAAATATTTATAATCCTTTGCAGATCGGGTTTATGATAAATATCGCTGATCTTATGATTATCTTGCATTAACTGAAATAAACCATTTGAAATATTGCTGTAAAAATGAAAATCTTCTTTCGCCAAGCAAACCATAAAGACTAATCGTACTACTCGCTTTCCTACTCTTAATTCCGGCTTTACAACTGATACCGCTATTGCACTTTGTTTCCCTTTCATTTCAATAGGATGTGGCATTGCAATGCCATTGTTATAGACCGTACTCATGTATTGTTCTCTCAAAACGACATTTTTTTGAAAATTATCATCCGCATAACCTTTCGACATCATCTTCTCTGCCATTTTTTTAATTAAGACATCATAGTTTTGAATCGTCTCAACTGAGAATAGGTTTGGCTTTAATAAGCTAAGGTAGTCTTGTGAGTAGTCAATTTGTGTATTATCACTTCTAGGTGGATTATCCAAAAATAGAACTTGTTTAATATTTTTGATATCTCTGTTTGACAGTAACTCTTTAATATAAATAGTTGGTACCTTTGGTGCTCTTTTAAGAGGGACTACGGAAAAAATTAAATCCGGTTTAAAAGTTGCTAGATCTTGCTCTTCCCAGAATGAAAAAGCTTTTACAACAGCTCTAGGGAATATTTCCATGATTTGAGTTCTAACAAGATTACTTACACCACCACCAGTTGTACAAATTACGGCTATTCGCTCATACTGATTAATACGTTTATTTTTTTCCTTCTCTGTATGATTTAAAAAGTGAACAGCAATAAAACCAAGTTCGTCATTGGAAATATCGTATCCAAATTTTGTTTTCAAAAATGTTGAAAATTTTAAAACTATATCAAATACCATCGGATACCTAATACATAGCTCCAGCAACAATGGATTCTTATACGTAATTTTTTGATCTATCCTATCAATTAGAAATAGTAAGTGCGTTGTAATTTGCTCTAAAAACTCGTGATCCTTGCTATAATCTGTTCTATTTTTAACATCCACTGCGCTAAAAAACTCAAGCAATTCGTTTTTAAATACTTTTTGACTAAGATGATTATCAATTCGATTATTCTTCTGCACGCTTTTCTGGATAAAATAATTGAATTCATCAATATCCTGCATCGTTACAATAACTTTAAAGCGTTCTTGTAGTTGTAATAAGATTATGTCAAAATGTCGCAAAACCTTATCTGATTCAGGGTTTATCACCCCATTATTCTCCGAGGTTGAGAATTGTCTA
This sequence comes from Latilactobacillus sakei subsp. sakei DSM 20017 = JCM 1157, assembly GCF_002370355.1. NCBI lineage: Bacteria > Bacillati > Bacillota > Bacilli > Lactobacillales > Lactobacillaceae > Latilactobacillus > Latilactobacillus sakei. The sequence goes on along the minus strand of NZ_AP017929.1, from coordinate 584,918 downwards.
TTGGCAGAAAAAATAATAAAAATTTTTAGCCATCCTATTAAAACTTGAAATTCATAATAACCAATTCTTAAATTATTATTGCGAATACAGTCTTCAACTAATCGTTCATATTCCTCAAATTGACCTACTTTTTCATCAGTTAGTTCTTTAAATTGATTATCACCCCTCAGATAGAGATCCAACATCAATTGTCTAACATAGCGTGCTTCCCCTTTAATACAGATACCATAGTGACTTTTTCGAATTAACTTTAAATTATAGGAATTTAAATAATTAGAAATCGTTTTCATTTCCGAATACAATAAACTTCGACTAATCCCTAATGACTCAGATAACTCACTTACAACCACATATTCAGTTGTATTTGTTAACAATATACTAAGCACGTCAGAAATAAGTTATTCGCCACTTGTTACAATATCATCTGGGGTTAAACTATCTAAAAATTGTGTAAAGGCTACTTTATCAATAACTTCAATAAAATATCCTTTTCCATAAGCAATGTGAATTAAATACCCGTGTTTATCACTTACTTTTTTTAAATATGCAAATTCGCTTTGAACAGTCCGCTTAGACACTTCCAACTGTTCCATGAAAAATGTAATCGGTAAATAATCCTTAGTATTAAACAATGCTTTTAGAATCATATACGATCTCATCATGTGTCTACTCCCTTCCTTACACTACATATTACCAGTACCTCTGTATTATAACAGACCATATTTTGCACCAATTTATGCAAGCCCACTAACAAACTATTTTTTAATCAATTATTATCACCGTACAACAAAAAGGACTAGCTGTTAAAACAACAGCTAGTCCTTTTTAATATTTAGTCTATTTTAACATTTTCTTTTTTCGCTTTTCCTTGTAACCACAGATTAAAGGCGAGTACGACCACCAAGAGCACTGTCGCAATCAACATAATATTGTGTAAACCTTGGTACATAATCGCGCGCATTGCCGGTAAGAGGTGCGCTGGCAATTCGTGCACGCGTTGGAGGTTGCTCAACTTGTTCATCATCGCCATCGTGATTTGACCGTGTGATTTGGCAATCCCTTGCGTTAAAGCATGGTTCAAAATCACGCCGTAAATTGACGACATGAACGTTTGACTCAGAATCCGTAAGAGATAGGCAAAAGAGGTCGCAATAGGCACATCGCGCGTCTCAGCATCTTCTTGGACACTAATTTGCAAGACGTTAAAGCTCATCCCAAGTCCGAACCCTTCAAAAGCGCCCATCAATAATAAAAACCAAAATGGTGCCCGATCGCCCATCATTAACATCCCACTAAAGGCGATTAAAAAAGCGACCGTCCCCAAGGTCACCACGCGGTGTTTCCCTAAGCGCGGTTGAACTGCCGGCCCAGCCAGCGAACCAATCAAGTTGGTGACCGCGCCTGGAATTTGCGTCATCCCGCCGAGTAACGCACTCAAGCCTAATAACCCTTGCGCCCACATTGGAATATAGATGTTAAACGCGATAAATGCGCCCCATAAAACGACGAATAAGATAAAATCAGTCACCAATTGCGGATTTTTAAACAACCGGTTCGGTACGATTGGATCGGCCGCGCGATCTTCCACTCGGTATAATACAACTAGCAAGATCAAACCTGCGACGATTAACCCAATTATCAGCGTCAATGAACCAGTCCCAATCATTTGAATCCCAGTCAATAACGTCACCAAACTGGTAATCATAATGCCGGCGCCCAAGTAATCGACGCTGCCACTTAGATGTGTCTTAGGTTGTTCTTTGAAGAAATAACGCACGCAGAGAATGGATACCAATGCGATTGGCACGTTGATGTAAAAGACCCAGTGCCAACTAAAGGTATCAACAATCCACCCACCAATCAGTGGCCCGACAATCGAAGCCGCGCTATAACTCGCGGTCGCGTACCCGATAACTTGCGCCCGCTTGCGCAAATCTTGGTATAAATCAGCATAAATGATGAATGGCAAGGTGTTCATCCCACCAGCGCCAATCCCCATGACGGTTCTAGCAATCAAGAAAAAAACGATATTCCCAGAAACTGCCTGAAAAATCGAACTGACCGCAAACAGTAACGTTGCCAATTGGTAGGCCCGCCGATTGCCGATGTGTTCACCCAACTTACTCCATAAGGGCGTGGCCACCGCCATCCCCAACAAGAAGACCGCCACAATCCAGCCCATATATTGAATCCCGTGCAAATCACTAATGATTGCTGGCAAGGCCGTATTGATGATTGTCCCATCAAGCCCCGCCATCATATTTGATAATAATAATGCCAGTGTTACTAAAAGTGTATTCTTCTTATTCACTATCAACTTACTCCGTATTTTCTGTTTTTACTTATTATAGTATAAGCTATCTCAATTAACGACCTTCCTTCAGCCGCTCAACCACTTTTATTATCATACACCTTCAAGTTGACTGGAAGGCAAACAAAAAAACGTACTCCTAGTACGTTTTTCTCCTTTAATTTTCAAAAATTCTATCTACTAATTCAATTTCTTCAATATTTTTCAAATCATATTTATTTATCGAAGCTATTATTATTTGATTTGGTTCAAAATATTCATTTAATATTCTTATAACTTCTGCAATATTCCTATCTGAAACTTCTCTACCACTTGGCGAATCTAATACAATCGGTAATTTTACCTTTGTATATTTCTCTATAATTTTTATATACGCCATTTTAAATGAAAATACAACTTTGTAATAAATCGTTCCGCTAATTGACTTTAAATCTCGTGTAAAAATATACTTTTTATCTTTAACAACATCTAAAATACCAAGTTTTTCTGCAAATATATTTACCCATTCTCTAGTTTCATCAATTAGTTCATTATTAGCCATAAATTCTTTTTCTATAATATCGTTAAGACTTGCTATAGCCGATTTTAACTCCTCTTCTCGTGCTGATAATATTGTATGATTAATATTAATTGTAGAAATATCACTAAATGCTCTTGCTACTACGTCGACTTCGCTAAATAAATTAGCGGTACTATCGGCAAGTATTTTTTCAGTCTCCGTAATTTGAATCCTCAATTGCTCAATGTTTTCTTGAATAATAGCTGATTTTTGTTTCAAAAAATTAATGTTATCATCAAAATTTAAAATGTTATCATCATCAACTACTATATTTTTACCATTATAATCAATAATTATATTTAGCGATAAAATATAATTTTTTAAGTTTTCCTCCTCAAGAAAGCTTTTCCTAACCTTTTGTAATTCTTGTTTTTCAACTCTTAGTTTTAATTTTAAATTCTTGTAGTTATCGATTAACTTAGTGTCATCTTTTTCTCTCAAAGACTCAACATTACTATTTTTATACTCTAGAGTACTTTCCTTTAGCTCTATTAACTGTCTTACACGAGATAAAGCACTTTTTAATTCCTGCAACTGAACTAACTTATTTTCTAAACTTTCACCATTTCTAGATAATCCTACTAAGAGATCACGTATGTTAAATCGAATATTACCTATAACTTTCCCTCGATTTAAAAGTGTCCAACCTTTATCTTGATCCATATAAATAGCGCCCAATATATTCCTCAAAACTCTAATAGAATCTATACCCCAAATGTATGCAAACCATGTATCATCATTACCGGTTAGTATTCTAGATGTTAAAAAACTATTATCCTGGTTGATTTCTATATAATTCTCTTTTCTCATAACAGTAAATAAACTATTATCTCTTTCAAAACTAACTTGAGTATCTACTTTTGAAAATTTCATTCCGTAAGTACCTGGTACAGGGTATCCTAGTCCGTAAAAAATCAATCTTAATATAGTGCTTTTGCCTACACTATTGTTGGTACTAAATAATAATGTTTTGTCAGAAAAATCAAACGTTCTTTCATCACCATCATACTTTATTGTTAATTTTAATAATCTCATTTCATATTAACCCCCTCTTCAATTTTTTCTATCAATCTCTTCCCGTTAATAATTCTTGTCATAATTAGTTTTATTCCATACTCCTGTATAATCTTATCTTCATGATCTATAGGAAATATATCTAAATATTTATCCCACTCTTCCTTTACAAATTTTTCGCAAATCTTACTCGTTATCAATTTACCACCTGCATATCTCATTAACCCTTTTTGTATGCCATTAATAATTTCTATTCTTTCCACTTGTTGCTTAATAAAATCATTCTCATATGTCTCTAATTCACCTCGTGTCCCTGCAGGAGCATTCTCAAAGAAACTTTCTGGTACATCATCTATAATTTCAAAAATGATTCTCCAAATTAAACTTTCTTTAGTTATTCTTCTCTTTTTTTCTGTGGTATCTTGAGTTCCTGCATTACTTAAGTAATGCGTAATTAACATATTTTTTACTCTGTCCACTTTAGTTATAACTTTTTCTAATTTCACCAATTCAAAAAAATACTTTATTGTTCCTTCTAATACTGAATATTGTTGTGCATCCTGTGAGTCTGATCCAAACAGAATCGTTCCTATTCTTAGTCGCCGCAAATCAAAATTCTCTATACTAGATGTATATTTTTCTTCTAATTGTCGTTGTGCCATTTCTATTCTTTCTTGAACAAATTGTTTAGCCTTCTCAGGTAAAGACTCATATGTACGGATAAAAGTCTTATTCATTTCTGGTATCCAACTCGCCTGCATAAGCGCATCATCTAAATTTAATGGATTACGAAAATTAGCTATATATATTAACTCTGAATATCCACCGTTAGTTATATTGCTAGTATTAATTAGAGTGTTCATTGCCGCGGTAATCTTGGTACTATCTTTCACATCATATATCTTTTTTTGTATTGATTTAACCTGTACATAAACTGGTTTTCTATCATTTAAATATAATTCTACATCTTCTGTGTTCCCTTCAATCTTTACTTCGTTCAGATTTTTTATATTTTCCAACGACAGTATTATCCCTACTATAATTTGAAATTGCCATCCAAATGCCGATGCTGATGCATTGGTCTGTTTTGTACCTTCTGCTGGAATATTTTTATCTCTAGGCTCCTTTTTTAAATTCTGCACATCAGTAACTTCAAATAAATCCATCTGTTTTTCATCATCTATTAAACTAACTTTACGACTACTCACTTTTGCTTCCCCCAATACAGTAGTTCCGTTTACAATCTAAATTAATACCTTAATTAATCACAATAATTCACATGATAATCCTCTCATATATTATACCCTACTACTGCTATAAAATTGAGCTACGCTAATACTCATATAGCTTGTATTTCTGCTATAAGTTAATTATAAAAGGGCACCCTGCCAACAATTAAACTGGCAACAGCACCCTCTATCCAAAAATTCTATTATTCTTCTAACTAGCTTATTTGATTTAATTCTTTTACCAATTGTCGATTTAAATGCCGCATATAAAAATAAAAAATGATGAGATGCAATCCAAACGTCATAACTGACGTAATTATTAAGTATGGCGCTATCCACTTAAACAACTCAGGTGAATAGAGTAGTAACGCGAGAATCTGAAATCCAATATTACATACGGTACTAATTACAATATTCCATACTGCACCTAATGTTGAAAAATGCCATAGATATGGATAAACGATCCCAAATACAATTCCGACTAATAAACCAATACCAATTATTCGCCAAATGCCTATCGAGTTTTCTTGGATTGTCGCTAGTAATGTCATCCAAATAATTGCAATTAAAGTCGTTTGGCTAAAATCTTGCTTCATTTGTTTTATCAATTTAAACGCTCCTTTATCTGTTGTGCATAGTGCCGACTGACAACATACTCCTTACCCGATTGTGTAAACACACTTAATTTTGCATTCTTACTGGCCTTAAAGTTCACAATCTGATTGAGATTAAGAACAGTTGTATTATTTATCCTTGAAAAGCCCATTTGGTTGAATGCCGCCATCTGCTTTAAGGTACTGCCATAATAATAAATTGAACCATCGACTGTGTAGACCTTAGAAAGATGTCCCATTGACGTAAAAGCTTCAACAGTATCTAAAGAAATTTTTTGCTGCCGTTCGTTCTGCCTATTTCTAACTTGAATTGTTTGATCAAATTGCAGTGATTTAAGGGCAGATTCTATTAATTCTTGGTGCTTTGAATGCCCCTGAATCACTACTGTCTCCGGTGAATAATTGGACCCCCATTTAAAAATAAAATGCATTAGCCACATCCCTCCTCTTTAAAATCAACAATAACAAATCAACTAACCTAATGCGATTCAATTTAGCTTAGTTGCACTAAAATTTGTTTTGATGCATAAAAAAAGGCCCCTTTTCAGAGTCCTTTTTCAATCGGCTACAATGCCGTGTGGGCTTCAATTATTTGCCGCACCTTTTTCCGTTCCTTTTCAAAGCGCCAGTGACCGTTCATCCCAGAATAGTGCATTAATTGGCTGAGATGATAGCCTGTTGGTAGATTGCCTTCTAGGGCCTTATAAACCTTGCTGCCTAAAGCAATTAAGGTTGCTGATTGTGGAATGCCGAGGTCCTTCAAGTGATCGAGTAAGGCTGTTACATTGGCTTGGCCAACCTTAACCTTGCTGGAGTCACTTTCTAGTGACCCTTCTAAATCCGTAATGAAACCACCCCATGCAGCAGTACCGTAAGTAATGGCTGCTAGTCGATAATCACAACTTTTGCGATCACCGTGGAAGTTCCCGAATAATTCTGGTAGTGGGCCCGCATCGCCTGGGTTCAATCCGATAAAGACGTATTGCACCGCACTCAATTTTTGATCCAAGGCTGCTTTATCAATGTCACTCGGAAAGCCGGGTTCATAATTTTCTTTGAATAACGGTAAAATGGCTTCTTCCGGCGTTGCGTCAGTCAGGTCGCTTGGAATTGACCAGTATAACCAACTATCAACGGCTGTATATTTTGTCATTTAGCATCACGCTCACTTTCTATGATAATTATAAAAAATGATTGCGACACAATATGTCACTTCTAACCGTTTTTGAGATTTCGGGTTAAAGATTTTCGCGCGCCGCTATCATCTGTTCGATAAATTGCGCAATAGTCTCAACTTCGGCTTCGGAGTAGTTGGCTAAAACCGCTTCATAGTTTTGGCGTTGCCGTTGATGTAATTGTTGGTGAAGCTCGCCGATTTCTTGCCCGCGAGCCGTAATTCTCAGTACGACGGCTTTTTGATTTTCCGGCGTGTGAAATTTTTCAACCAACCGATTCTTAGCGAGGCGCTGAATATAGCGCGATAACATTCCTTGCGACAATTCAGATTGCGCCTGTAGCTGCTTGAAGGGAATTGCTTCGCCCGCCTGTGCCAGTTGCGTCAAAATTGCCAATTCTGAATGCGTTAGTTTCTTGGCTTGGGCCATCATCTCCGGCGTTTTATTGGCCTGTAAATGCTGTAATAACCAATCCCGCTCAGGATCTTGATCATTTTCAGCATGTAATTTGGCGATCATTTCTTGGAACTTTGCTAATTTAGACATTTTTAATTACCTGTAATATATCTGTTGACTTTCATTAATTTAGGATCTATACTAATTTTACATTACAGGTAATTAAAAAACAAGAATCTTTCATTTTTACAATTAACCGGGTCATTTTTACCCCAATCAATTACCGGTAATTAATTCTATAAAAAAGAGGTTTTTAATATGAAAGCAGCAGTCGTAACAGATTTTAAACAAGATCCTAAATTTGATAACCAATTTCCAACACCAATTCCTAACCCAGATGAAGTCCTCATTAACGTGATTGCCTCATCCCTTTCCAATCGGGCGCGCTCCGGTGCAGCCGGCAGCCACTACACATCGACGGACCAACTACCAATGATTCCCGGTGTCGATGGCATTGGTACTTTACCAACCGGTGAACAAGTTTATTTCGCCAGCGAAGGTACTTTTGCTGAACAAGTCGCCGTCAAAAAAGGCCACTGGGTAACAGTTCCCGATGGCCTTGATGCGATTAAATTAGCGGGCATGATGAATCCCGCCCTTTCTTCTTGGATGGCACTAAACTACCGTGCCAATTTTAGTACCGGTCAAAAAGTCATGATTCCGGGCGCTACCGGTAACGCCGGTATGATGGCCGTTCAGATTGCCAAACGCTTAGGCGCTTCAGAAATTATCGCCGTCGCCCGCAATACAGAGCAGCTCAAGACACTGACTGCCTTAGGCGCTACACAACTGGTCGATCTCTCTGCAGAACCCGCACAACGCAATGCTCAACTCGCTAAAGCCGGCAGTGACGTTGATATCGTCCTTGATTATCTTTGGGGCGACGTTGCCGCAAACGCCATGACCGCCATCATCCCCCACCGTCAAAATGCCGAACAACTTTTGCAATGGGTTGAAATCGGCTCATCTGCCGGCCAAACCGCACCCATTCCAGGCGCTGCCTTCCGCGCCGTTGCTTTGCGCTTAATCGGCTCTGGTCAGGGTTCAGTTGCGCCTATCAATATGATGAAATCATTGAACGCCATTTTAACCGCTGAAAAAGAACAACCTTTTACTTTTACAACTCGGACACTGCCATTATCAGATGTTGAAGCTGGCTGGCACCTCCCTGGCAATGAACGCCTCGTTTTCACTATCTAGTCGGTCCCTCGCACCACAGCATCGCGCCGCATACGAATCCCGTATTCCGCCAAGCCAATTACAACCGCAATCGTCAACAGAATGAGGAGACTCTTCCAATCTTGTTTCAAGATTAATAGATCTCCAGCAAAAGCGTAAATAAAAGCAACGATCGTCGAACCGGCTAAACAAGCCCAGCTTTGTGCTTTAGCCGTTAAATGCGTATCACCGGCGGCTAGATTCACAAAAGCAGTCGGGATCATTGGTACTGCATAACCAATCAAGACGCCCACTGCCGGATGCCGCATTTTAACTAGCGCACGATAAACGCGTGAATCCGGCTTTTTGTGGCGGCGATCCCGCACTCTGGTCAATAACTGCACTTGCAGTAAATTCCCGAGCGTTAAACCAATCGCATTAACGACAAAGCCGCCCCAATGCCCTAGGCAAACCCCGACAAGCATCGCGACTGCTGACGTCGGCGCGCCAGGAATCACTGTCATCACGACCATCACTAAGCCAAACACCAAGAACGCATACGGTCCCAGATGACGAATATCCAACACATATTGCCGATAATCCTGCCACTGCGCTAAAAAAGCAATGACCGTCCTCTGATGGCGCCAACCAATCAATAAAACAATCAGCGCTAGTAAGATGATACTTACCGCCAGTATCAGCCGCTTTTGTTGGTGCGCCGTCATCCGATGACACCTTCTTTTAAGTAATGCTCAATCGTCGTCAAGATACCATCGTGATTATGATCCGCTAACGCAATGTTAGCGGATTGTTTTTTTATCGACTCATAGGCATTAGGCATCGCAAAGCCCCAAGGCGTCATCGTCAGCATCCCCAAATCATTTTCATTATCCCCAAAAGTCATCAATTCATCATCGGCAATTTGGTAACGCGTCTGTAATTGACGTAGACAGCTCACCTTATCCACACCAACATTACCAATCAACTCCGTTTGAAATCCCGAATTCTGACTCATCAAACCTACCGGTAAGGAGCCCCGTAACTGCTGAACCGCCTGTGAATAATCAACATCCGGCCCAAACGTGATCCCGACTTTAGTAATTTGATCGTTGACTGAGCGCCCCGTCAACTGATCAAAATGATCGACCAACGTCACCGCATGGTAATACTGTTTAATGATTGCTAGTGTTTCGGGTGAAGCCTGTCGCGGCACATACGTTTGGGCCAACCCAGAAATTGTTTTTTGCACAATTGTCCCCGCTGGAAAGCCCTTCGCAATTAACGCTAACAACGCTTGTAAATCATCATCAGCCAATGCGTCTACTCGCAGTAAATCATCCCCATGATGCACAATCGCCCCATTTTGAGAAATGAAATCTAACGACTGACGATACGGATCAAATTGATTTTGCAGCCGTTGATATTGCGATCCACTAGCGACTACAAACTTAACTTGGCGTGCTTGTAACGCCTGAAAAACTCGCGCAAACCGCGCCTGATTATATTGATTATTCTGGTCCAAAAAAGTCCCATCCATATCAACAACGATCATTTTAACACCCATGATGAAAACCTCACTTTTATTCAAAGTCACTTATTCTAATCTCTTTAGTATAAACAATCATAGATAAACACAAAAGATGTATTTAAGTAATGATAAAAATACTACCATACTTAAGACAACAAAAAAGGCTGAACCCTAAGGTTCAACCTTTTTAATTTGCGTGGCAACGTCCTATCCTCGCAGGTAGTTTCCCACCAACTACTATCGGCGCTAAGAAGCTTAACTACTGTGTTCGACATGGGAACAGGTGTATCCTTCTTGCTATCGCCACCACACTATTTGTGCTTTCGCACTGAGAAGAACTTCGTTCTCTCAAAACTGCATAATAAGTAATATTTTCATTTCAAAAGCCTAACATTGCACCTTTGGTTAAGTCCTCGACCGATTAGTACTAGTCCGCTCCATACATCGCTGTACTTCCACTCCTAGCCTATCTACCTGATCATCTTTCAGGGGTCTTACTTCCATAAAGGAATGGGAAATCTCATCTCGAGGGGGGCTTCACACTTAGATGCTTTCAGCGTTTATCCCTGCCATACATAGCTACCCAGCGATGCGCCTGGCGGCACAACTGGTACACCAGAGGTATGTCCATCCCGGTCCTCTCGTACTAAGGACAGCTCCTCTCAAATTTCCTGCGCCCGCGACGGATAGGGACCGAACTGTCTCACGACGTTCTGAACCCAGCTCGCGTACCGCTTTAATGGGCGAACAGCCCAACCCTTGGGACCGACTACAGCCCCAGGATGCGATGAGCCGACATCGAGGTGCCAAACCTCCCCGTCGATGTGGACTCTTGGGGGAGATAAGCCTGTTATCCCCAGGGTAGCTTTTATCCGTTGAGCGATGGCCCTTCCATACGGAACCACCGGATCACTAAGTCCGACTTTCGTCCCTGCTCGATTTGTCAATCTCACAGTCAAGCTCTCTTATACCTTTACACTCTACGAATGATTTCCAACCATTCTGAGAGAACCTTTGAGCGCCTCCGTTACACTTTAGGAGGCGACCGCCCCAGTCAAACTGCCCACCTGACACTGTCTCCCGCCACGCTAAGTGGCGCGGGTTAGAGTGGTCATACAGTTAGGGTAGTATCCCACCAACGCCTCAATCGAAACTAGCGTTCCGATTTCTACGGCTCCTACCTATCCTGTACAAACTGTACAAACACTCAATATCAAGCTACAGTAAAGCTCCATGGGGTCTTTCCGTCCTGTCGCGGGTAACCCGCATCTTCACGGGTATTATAATTTCACCGAGTCTCTCGTTGAGACAGTGCCCAAATCATTACGCCTTTCGTGCGGGTCGGAACTTACCCGACAAGGAATTTCGCTACCTTAGGACCGTTATAGTTACGGCCGCCGTTTACTGGGGCTTCAATTCTGGGCTTCGCTTGCGCTAACTCATCCTCTTAACCTTCCAGCACCGGGCAGGCGTCAGCCCCTATACGTCATCTTACGATTTTGCAGAGACCTGTGTTTTTGATAAACAGTTGTTTGGGCCTATTCACTGCGGCTGACCTGACGGTCAGCACCCCTTCTCCCGAAGTTACGGGGTCATTTTGCCGAGTTCCTTAACGAGAGTTCACTCGCTCACCTTAGGATATTCTCCTCGACCACCTGTGTCGGTTTACGGTACGGGTAGTTTATTTCTCACTAGAAGCTTTTCTTGGCAGTGTAACATCAGGAACTTCGCTACTTAATTTCGCTCCCCATCACAACTTGTCCTTAAAGAATCAAGCATTTCACTCAACTCAAGACTTGTTGCTTGGACACACATTTCCAGTCGTGTGCATTCCTTAGCTTCCTGCGTCCCTCCATCATTCAAACAAAATAAACTAGTACAGGAATATCAACCTGTTATCCATCGACTACGCCTCTCGGCCTCGCCTTAGGTCCCGACTAACCCTGGGAGGACGAGCCTTCCCCAGGAAACCTTAGTCATACGGTGGATCAGATTCTCACTGATCTTTCGCTACTCATGCCGGCATTCTCACTTCTAAGCGCTCCACTAGTCCTTACGATCTAGCTTCGTCGCCCTTAGAACGCTCTCCTACCGCGGACACTTACGTGTCCACCCACAGTTTCGGTATTATGTTTAGCCCCGGTACATTTTCGGCGCAGCGGCACTCGACTAGTGAGCTATTACGCACTCTTTAAATGGTGGCTGCTTCTGAGCCAACATCCTAGTTGTCTGTGCACCGCCACATCCTTTTCCACTTAACATAAATTTTGGGACCTTAACTGGTGATCTGGGCTGTTTCCCTTTCGACTACGGATCTTATCACTCGCAGTCTGACTCCCGGAACTAAATCAATGGTATTCGGAGTTTATCTGAATTCAGTAACCCATGACGGGCCCCTAGTCCAAACAGTGCTCTACCTCCATGATCCAATATTCCGAGGCTAGCCCTAAAGCTATTTCGGAGAGAACCAGCTATCTCCAAGTTCGATTGGAATTTCACCGCTACCCACACCTCATCCCCGCCATTTTCAACTGACGTGGGTTCGGTCCTCCAGTGTGTTTTACCACACCTTCAACCTGGACATGGGTAGGTCACTTGGTTTCGGGTCTACATCTATATACTCACTCGCCCATTTCAGACTCGCTTTCGCTACGGCTCCAGCTTTTCACTTTAACCTCGCATATAAACGTAACTCGCCGGTTCATTCTACAAAAGGCACGCCATCACTCATTAACGAGCTTTGACTAATTGTAGGCACATGGTTTCAGGATCTATTTCACTCCCCTTCCGGGGTGCTTTTCACCTTTCCCTCACGGTACTGGTTCACTATCGGTCACTAGGGAGTATTTAGCCTTGGGAGATGGTCCTCCCGGATTCCGACGGAATTTCACGTGTTCCGCCGTACTCAGGATCCAGAACGGAGGTCAAGTTGTTTAATCTACGTGGTTATCACACTCTTTGACTCAGCTTCCCAGCTGATTCGATTACAACTTAACTTGGTAACTCCAAAGTTCTGTCCTACAACCCCAAGAAGCAAGCTTCTTGGTTTGGGCTCTTCCCCGTTCGCTCGCCGCTACTTAGGGAATCGATTTTTCTTTCTCTTCCTGAAGGTACTTAGATGTTTCAGTTCCCCTCGTCTACCTTCATTAAGCTATGTATTCACTTAATGATAATACTCGATTAAAAGTATTGGGTTCCCCCATTCGGAAATCTCCGGATCAAAGCTTACTTACAGCTCCCCGAAGCATATCGGCGTTAGTACCGTCCTTCATCGGCTCCTAGTGCCAAGGCATCCACCATGCGCCCTTTATAACTTAACCTATCTTTACCTACGGTAAAGGGTTATTATTTGAGTTTAGCGATATGAACTAATTCATATTTCTATTATTAAAAAACTCTTTAAAACGCAATGTTTTTCTCGGCTTTTAAAACTAATATATTACTTATTATCCAGTTTTCAAAGAACAAAGTTTGAGAGTAGACCTCTCAAAACTAAACAAAGTTTTGATTTCGCAAATGTACAAGGTTTTCCGTATTATTCCTTAGAAAGGAGGTGATCCAGCCGCAGGTTCTCCTACGGCTACCTTGTTACGACTTCACCCTAATCATCTGTCCCACCTTAGACGGCTGGCTCCCCGAAGGGTTACCTCACCGGCTTTGGGTGTTACAAACTCTCATGGTGTGACGGGCGGTGTGTACAAGGCCCGGGAACGTATTCACCGCGGCATGCTGATCCGCGATTACTAGCGATTCCGGCTTCATGTAGGCGAGTTGCAGCCTACAATCCGAACTGAGAATGGTTTTAAGAGATTAGCTAAACCTCGCGGTCTCGCAACTCGTTGTACCATCCATTGTAGCACGTGTGTAGCCCAGGTCATAAGGGGCATGATGATTTGACGTCGTCCCCACCTTCCTCCGGTTTGTCACCGGCAGTCTCACTAGAGTGCCCAACTAAATGCTGGCAACTAGTAATAAGGGTTGCGCTCGTTGCGGGACTTAACCCAACATCTCACGACACGAGCTGACGACAACCATGCACCACCTGTCACTTTGTCCCCGAAGGGAAAGCTCTATCTCTAGAGTGGTCAAAGGATGTCAAGACCTGGTAAGGTTCTTCGCGTTGCTTCGAATTAAACCACATGCTCCACCGCTTGTGCGGGCCCCCGTCAATTCCTTTGAGTTTCAACCTTGCGGTCGTACTCCCCAGGCGGAGTGCTTAATGCGTTAGCTGCGGCACTGAAGGGCGGAAACCCTCCAACACCTAGCGCTCATCGTTTACGGCATGGACTACCAGGGTATCTAATCCTGTTTGCTACCCATGCTTTCGAGCCTCAGCGTCAGTTACAGACCAGACAGCCGCCTTCGCCACTGGTGTTCTTCCATATATCTACGCATTTCACCGCTACACATGGAGTTCCACTGTCCTCTTCTGCACTCAAGTTTCCCAGTTTCCGATGCACTTCTTCGGTTGAGCCGAAGGCTTTCACATCAGACTTAAGAAACCGCCTGCGCTCGCTTTACGCCCAATAAATCCGGACAACGCTTGCCACCTACGTATTACCGCGGCTGCTGGCACGTAGTTAGCCGTGGCTTTCTGGTTGGATACCGTCACTACCTGATCAGTTACTATCAGATACATTCTTCTCCAACAACAGAGTTTTACGATCCGAAAACCTTCTTCACTCACGCGGCGTTGCTCCATCAGACTTTCGTCCATTGTGGAAGATTCCCTACTGCTGCCTCCCGTAGGAGTCTGGGCCGTGTCTCAGTCCCAGTGTGGCCGATTACCCTCTCAGGTCGGCTATGCATCACGGTCTTGGTGAGCCTTTACCTCACCAACTAACTAATGCACCGCGGGTCCATCCTAAAGTGATAGCCGAAACCATCTTTCAACCCTACACCATGCGGTGTTAGGTTTTATGCGGTATTAGCATCTGTTTCCAAATGTTATCCCCCACTTTAGGGCAGGTTACCCACGTGTTACTCACCCGTCCGCCACTCACTCAAATGTTTATCAATCAGGAGCAAGCTCCTTCAATCTAAACGAGAGTGCGTTCGACTTGCATGTATTAGGCACGCCGCCAGCGTTCGTCCTGAGCCAGGATCAAACTCTCGATTAAAAGTTTGTAGCTCTTGTTTTGTTACTTAATTTATTTGCTAGCGAAATTGACTTCGCAAATATGTTGTGCCCCGAAGGGCGACCCTACACATTTGGTTTATCAAAACTTTGTTCAGTTTTCAAAGATCTACTGTGTTGAAACAGCTTTTTAATTATATCATATAACTAATTACCTGTCAAACACTTTTAAAATTATTTATCACTTAGAAGTTATAGCTCCGTAAGCAACATATGATATGTTATCACGATTAGAAATAAATAACAAGTGTTTTTCAAAAACATTTTAATTATTTATTTTCTCACTCATTACTGAGCTACTCGCTTGCGACAACTTTACTAGTATACCAACTTACAATAGCAGATACAAGGACTTTCTGAAAAAGATTCAAAAAAAGAAGACCCGCGACACAAATCCGTGTCTGCTGGTCTTCTCTCGTTATTAAGCGTATAGTTTAGCAACTTGTTTTTGTAATTCTGGATGTGCTAAGAATTCATCATAGTTTGTTTCGGCACGATCAACTAAACCGTTAGCTGAAACTTCAATGATGTGATCTGCAATTGTTTGAATAAATTGGTGATCATGAGATGTAAAGATCAAAGCACCCTTGAAATCGATCAAGGCATCATTCAATGATGTAATTGATTCCAAATCCAAATGGTTAGTTGGATCATCTAATAGTAAGGTGTTTGATTTTTGAAGCATGATCTTAGATAGGATACAACGAACCTTTTCCCCACCAGAGAGAACATTAATTTCCTTCGTTACTTCATCCCCAGAGAATAACATTTTCCCTAAGAAACCACGTAAGAAGGTATTGTCGTCTTCACCCTTAGCGGCAAATTGACGTAACCAGTCTAAGATAATGAGTTGATCATCATTAAAGGCTGAGTTCGTATCTCTTGGTAAGTATGATTGTTGACTCGTCACACCCCATGTCACTGTACCACTATCTGGTTCTACTTCACCAGCTAAGATTTGCATTAAGACAGCTGTCGCAACGTCATTTCGTGAAACGATTGCTGCTTTTTCGTCTGGCTTAACTGAGAAGCTGATGTTATCTAACACTTTAACACCATCGATTGTTTTTGAGACGTTCTCAACCCGTAAAAGGTCATTTCCCAATTCGCGTTCGAAATCGAACTTAATGAATGGGTATTGACGTGAAGAAGGTTGGATGTCTTCTAATGTAATCTTCTCTAATTGCTTCTTACGAGAAGTAGCTTGTTTTGATTTTGAAGCATTAGCACTGAAACGTGCGATAAAGTCTTGTAATTCTTTGATTTGTTCTTCTTTTTTAGCATTAACGTTTGATTGTAACTTAGCTGCCAACTTACTTGATTCTAACCAGAAGTCGTAATTACCAACAAATGTCTTGATGCGACCAAAGTCCACATCACACATCATTGTACATACTTGATTTAAGAAGTAACGGTCATGGGAAACAACGATCACGATGTTCGGGAAGTCAGCCAAGAAGTTTTCTAACCATTCAACTGAGGCACTGTCCAAACCATTAGTTGGTTCGTCCAATAATAGGATATCAGGTTTGCCAAAGAGCGCTTGACCAAGTAAAACCTTAATCTTTTGCCCTTCCATCAATTCACTCATCTTCACATGGTGTAAAGATTCATCGATACCTAAAGCTTGGAGTAATTGAGCAGCTTCTGATTCAGCATCCCAACCATTCATTTCAGCGAATTCAGCTTCTAGATCAGCAGCCTTCATCCCATCTTCTTCAGTGAATTCAGCTTTAGCGTATAGGGCATCCTTAGCTTGCATCACTTCATATAACTTCTTATGACCTTGGATCACGGTCTCTAACACTTCGAATTCTTCAAAAGCGTAGTGATCTTGATTCAAACTCGACATCCGTTCATTAGGGCCCATTGAGATGTGGCCTGATGATGGTTGTAATTTACCTTCTAATAATTTTAGAAAAGTTGACTTACCTGCACCATTGGCACCGATCACGCCATAACAATTTCCAGGTGTAAACTTCAAATTAACGTCTTCATATAACTTACGCCCAGAAAGCGTTAAGCTCATTTCACTAACAGTTATCACTTGATTCCCTCACTTTTCTTTCATGACTCTAAAAAGCCAACCGTTTCATGTGAAACGGCTGGCTTTCTACCATTGACAATATATGCTTAACTCTAACATATCTAATGACTAGTTATCAACCAGGCTATTTGACCTTAGCAATCTTACCTTGTTGAATATAGACGCTTAGAATCCCGATATCGGCTGGGTTCACCCCACCAATCCGACTTGCTTGTGCAAGTGTTTCGGGTTGAATTTTTTGTAATTTTTGACGACCTTCTGTTGCAAGGCCTTCAATTGCATCGTAATCGATATTGGCTGGAATCTTCTTAGCTTCCATCCGTTTTAACTTCGCAATCTTAGCCTTTTCCTTATCAATATAACCTGCATATTTGACTTGGATTTCAACTTGTTCCACAACACGGTTATCGATTCCTTCAACCGCTGGAATGAATTGAATTAAATCGGCATACTTCACTTCTGGTCGTTTTAAGAAGTCACTGGCTAAAACACCATCTTTAAGTGGCGCTTCACCCTTAGCAGCTAAAAAGGCTTGGATTTCTGGTGTTGGTTTTAAGCGAATCTTTTCTAAACGTGCTAATTCAGCTTCAACCGCTGCTTTTTTCACTTCATAACTGTCAAAACGGTCATCATTGATTAAACCTAATTCATGACCCTTTTCCGTTAAACGCAAATCAGCATTATCGTGACGAAGCATTAAACGGTATTCTGCACGTGAGGTTAATAGACGGTAAGGTTCCTTAGTCCCCTTAGTGACCAAGTCATCGATTAAGACCCCGATGTAAGCTTCACTTCGATCCAAGATGAATGGGTCGCGGCCCGTTTGTTTGAGGGCGGCGTTAATCCCGGCCATCAAACCTTGACCAGCAGCTTCTTCATAACCTGAAGTGCCGTTCATTTGGCCAGCTGTATAAAGATTTTCAACCACTTTAGTTTCAAGGGTTGGTTTTAATTGCCATGGTTCAACGACATCATATTCAATCGCATAACCAGGGCGCATCATTTGGGCATTTTCTAACCCTTCGATAGAATGAATCATTTTGTGTTGGATTTCTTCTGGCATTGATGTTGAGAAATCACCAACGTAGTATTCTTCTGTTTCGCGGCCTTCTGGTTCCAAGAAAATTTGGTGGCGAGGCTTATCCGCGAAGCGGACAATTTTATCTTCAATTGATGGGCAATAACGTGGGCCGACACCTTCAATCACACCGGTAAACATTGGGGCGCGGTCGAGATTATCGCGAATCACTTGATGCGTCGTATCATTCGTGTACGTCATCCAACAAGAAAGTTGGTCTTTCAAATAAGCACTATCAGGTGTTTCAAAACTAAAGTGGTTCGGTTCCTTATCCCCTGGTTGTTCTTCCGTCTTTGAAAAATCGATTGTTGTGCCGTCCACTCGTGGTGGTGTCCCCGTTTTAAAACGCGTCAACACAAAACCGTTATCTTCAAGACTCTCTGAAAGTTTAATAGAAGGAATTGAATTATTAGGACCTGATGAATACGTTAATTCACCAATGATAATCTTGCCTCGTGAGGCTGTTCCGGCTGTTAAAATCACACTGTCAGCACTGTAACGGGCACCTGTGTTAGTCACAATCCCTTTGCAGACACCGTCTTCAACGATCAATGATTCAGCAATCCCTTGACGGAGTGTTAAGTGGTCCGTCGTTTCGATTGTCCGTTTCATTGTCCGGTGATAGGCATGCTTATCAGCTTGGGCGCGTAATGCGCGGACAGCTGGGCCTTTACCTGTATTTAGCATCCGCATTTGGATGTAAGTCTTATCGATATTGCGGCCTATTTGACCACCTAAGGCGTCAATTTCACGGACCACGATGCCTTTTGCCGGGCCACCCAATGATGGGTTACATGGCATAAAAGCAACCATATCTAAGTTAATCGTTAATAATAATGTTTCGCGGCCCATTCGTGCAGCAGCTAATGCCGCTTCGGAACCCGCATGGCCGGCACCAACAACAATTACGTCGTAGTGCGCTGCGTCATATTCTCGCATGTTTTGTTCTCCTTTAATATGGTTCAAGACCTATTTACCTAAACAGAATTGGCTAAAGAGTTCCGTAATCAATTCATCTGGCGCTGAATCCCCGGTAATCTCACCGAGCTTGTCCCAACAGTTGGTCATATCGATTTGCACGAGGTCAACTGGCATGCCAGCTGCAATCCCGCTAATAACTTCATCTAATGATTGTTGTGCTTGGTTTAATAAGCCAATTTGACGGGCGTTGGTAATCATCACCGTACTTTGGCTATTTTCAATCCCACCGAAGAAGAGTTTGGCGATTTGGGCTTCCAAATCAGTCACCCCTTCACTCGTTAAAATTGACGTTTGAATCACTTCATCTGCACGTACTAATGTTTGGAGTTCATCTAAGTCCAATTGATTAGGTAAGTCAGTCTTATTTAAAATAATGATCCGTTTTTTATCAGTTGTCGCTGTGATTAGTTCGCGATCTTCAATCGTTAAAGGTTCGCTTTGGTTTAGGACCAATAAAATCAAGTCGGCTTTGGTAATTGCTGCGCGACTTCTTTCGACCCCAATCTTTTCAACCTTATCTTCGGTATCATGAATCCCCGCCGTATCAACCAGCTTCAATGGTACACCGCGGACGTTGACGTATTCTTCCAAAACATCACGGGTCGTTCCAGCAACATCCGTCACAATAGCTTTATCTTCATGTAAAAGATGGTTTAACAAACTTGATTTACCAACGTTTGGTCGCCCAACGATGGCCGTTGCCAACCCTTCACGCAAGACTTTACCTTGTTGCGCTGTTTGGAGTAATTCACCAATCCGCCCTTTAACAAGTTCAGCTTTTTCAAGTAAAATTCGGGTCGTCATTTCATCGGTATCGTATTCGGGATAGTC
Source organism: Latilactobacillus sakei subsp. sakei DSM 20017 = JCM 1157 (assembly GCF_002370355.1). Classification (NCBI taxonomy): domain Bacteria; kingdom Bacillati; phylum Bacillota; class Bacilli; order Lactobacillales; family Lactobacillaceae; genus Latilactobacillus; species Latilactobacillus sakei. Next base: position 564,800 of record NZ_AP017929.1, on the reverse strand, counting down.
AATGTTAACTTCGACTTGCGCCAATACTTCTAAGATTTCTTGGCGTAAATTCTTAATGAGATGCGTTAAGCTCCCATCCAATTGATCAACAGCAACTTGCATTGCCCTGTCAGTTTTAGCCCGGATAAGATCCATCACAGATTCAGCTTGGGTTAAATCAATCCGCCCGTTTAAAAAGGCCCGCTTCGTGAATTCACCTGGTTCGGCCATTCGTGCACCGTAACTCATCAATAGTTGCAAGATTCGGTTAGTCGCCACAATCCCACCATGACAATTAATTTCAATCACATCTTCGCGCGTAAATGTTTTAGGCGCACGCATGACAGAAACCATGACTTCGTCGACCACCGCATCCGTTTTAGGGTCAATAATATGGCCATAATTAATCGTATGGCTTGCCACTTTATCGAGATCCTTGCCGCGATAAACCCGTTTAATGATGGCTAAACTGTCATCTCCTGAAAGACGCACAATTGAAATTGCCCCCTCACCAGGTGGTGTTGAGATCGCCGTAATCGTATCAAATTCTGTGACTGTCGTTGGCATTATAAAAGCTTCCTTCCTAAAATAGCTGCATAAAAAAAGCGCTTAGCGTCCACCCCTCCCGTCATTGCGTAAGGGGTGGACAAAGCACTTTCACTACTTTATCGATATTTAATTAGTTTCATTATACACGATTTCTATCGACCGTCAATTGACAAGTCTTAAAAAGAACGGGCTGATTCAACCACAATTACCCGGCGATCGCCGCGCCCTTCTGAGTGAGTTTGGACGTGACGGTTGTTCGTTAAATAGCCATGAACAATCTTCCGTTCAAACGCTGGCATTGGCTCTAAAGTGACCGCCTTACCAGTTGCGACCACTTCTCTGGCCGCCTTATCCGCTAAATGTTTAACAATTGTCGCTCTTCTTTGCCGATAATCGCCAACATCCAGCATCATCAACTGTTTTCCTTTGGTGTGATGATCGTAATACGTTTGCGCTAAATATTGGAGCGCATTGATCGTCTTCCCGTGTTTGCCAATCAGCAAACCTTCCTTAGTCGTCTTTAAATGGAAGATGACTTGCTTGTGTTCTTTTGTAACGGTCATCGTGACCGGCGTGCCAATCTGCGCTGTTATGTCGGTAATGTATTGCTTTAAAGCTTCGATCGTCGCCTCACGACTCTGACGCATTGGGGCCTTTTCTGGCTGATCTGCTGGTTCAGTTGCCACGTCTTCAACGCTTGGTTGTTCCGGTTCAACTGGGGTTGGTTCAGCGACCGTTATCGGATTTAACGTAACGATTGCTGGTTGCTTACCAAACCCTAAAAAACCCTTCTTACCTTCTTCAAGGACATCAACTGTGACCTTATCACGCGTTAATTTTAACGCTGCTAACCCCGCATCAATTGCGGCTTGAATATCCTTACCTTCAAAAGTTGGCATTTTTAAACCTCCGCTCATTAAGCGTCAGTTTGTCACTGGACGCTTATTTTTATCTAATATCAGTATAACATGCCCGCTTTTTAAGCGACACTTAATCTAAATCGGTAGCGGTTAGTTCTAAAAAGAGCGCCACATCTTTGGCAATCGAATCCGCCGCCGCTTGCCAAAAGGCCGGTTGCGTCAAATCAACGCCTAAGTGTTTTTGCGCCAATTCTTCAGTACTCATATTGGCCGTGTCTTGCAAGAGTGCGATATAATCCGCTTCAAAGTGCGGCACACTTTGCGCTTTGGCGTAAATCCCCATTGAAAAGAGATATCCAAATGTATACGGGAAGTTATAAAATGGCACATCATCGAAGAAGAAATGTTGTTTGTCTGCCCAGAATAATGGGTCATAATCTGTTAGTGCGTCCGCATAGGCTTCTTTTTGGGCGCTCAACATGATGCCTTTCAAATCGTCAGGCGTTAGTAGCCCTTGTTGCCGCATTTCATAGAAGCGATGTTCAAATAAATAGCGCGCATGAATATTCATAAACATATCGATGGCGTTTGTTATTTTTTGATCGAGTAAGTTAATCTTCGTTGCGCGATCTTGTGCTTCATTGACCGTTGCATCGACCACGATTAATTCCGCCAACGTCGAAGCTGTTTCGGCGACGTTCATCGCGTAATCTTGGCGCCAGCCAGGTAATTGATTAATCATCATTGTATGGAAGCCGTGCCCTAATTCATGCGCCAAAGTTGAGACGCCGCCGGGTGTGCCATCATAGGTCATGAAAATTCTAAAATCATTCGTCTCGGGTAAATCGGTCATGTAGCCACCCGGTTGTTTACCCGGCCGATCTTCCGCTTCAATCCACCGCTTTTCAAATGCCGTTTGTGCGACGGCTGCCATTTTCGGACTGAAATCTCGGAAATGCGCAATGATAAATTCAGCAGCTTCGTCATACGATTTTTTAGTCATCTGGAAATCATCAACCACGACCGGTGCCCAAGTATCTTGCCAAGCTAACTGCTTTTTACCCATTAAAGCGGCCTTCCGGTTCAAAAAAGCAACCAGTGGTGCTTTATTTTGGCTGACTACCGACCACATCGCATCCAGTGTAGCTGGTTTCATCCGGTTATATTCTAGCGGTTTTTTCATAAAGTCGGTGGTCCCATGAGCTTGGTAAGTCGTTAATCTAAAACCAGCTAAGTGATTCAAGGTATCCGCCAACATTGGTGAGAAACGATCCCAGGTTTGTTGCCAATTTTTAAAAACCACTTCGCGGACTTTAGAATCTGGATCTGATTCAAACTTATTTTGAGCCTGCCCAGCTGATAAGGTTTGATCTAAATAAGGAATCTGGGTTTCCGCAACGATCGTATCGTAGTGATCACTCCATCCTTGCAACCCATCGAGTGCCAATTGGTCCAATAATTTTTCGGTTTGTTCATCTAATAAGTCCGCCCCTTGTTGGCGTTTTTCCCGTAGGTTGAACTGAATCGGCGCAAAGGCTGGTTGGCTGACTAATGTTTCGAATTGTTCAGTCGTTAAAGCCACCAATTTTTTCGTCAATAAAACATCAATTTGACGGGCGGTATTTTGCAATTGATTAATCCGGTCCATCATGGGCGCCACTTGTTGGTTGCGTTCGTCAACCGATTGAATCATGTTGACGAAACTGCCTGTTTGCTTCAACCCGGATTCAATTTGTTGTAATTGCGTCGTGATGGCCTGCATTTGTTCAAAGGCCGGTTCATCAAACACAAATTGCCAGTCACTTGTCATTTTTAAAACAACCGGAATCTGTTGCCCCAATGCTTGGAGTCGATTTTCTAAGGCTGGTGAGGCTAAGCCCCCTTTAAAAATGGTTTCTAAATCCCATTGTTCTGAGTAAGTCATATCCTTGCCCTCCGCTTTTCAACTATTGCGCCTATTATAACGAATTTTAACGACCAGTGCGACGATTTTAAGCGGCCGCCTACTAGACATTTAATTTAAATCTGTTATATTAGCGATGTAAGCAGATACATAACTGCTAGAAAGGCGATGCTGAACATGACCATTGAACAAATACCAGCCAACACATTGGCAGATTTAGCCGCATTATTAAATAGGCGTGAAGTCCCTGACGAAATCATGGCGACCGGACCAGAATTGATCCAGTACGGTCAACATCTCATGGCTAGCCAACTATCAGATGAAGCCCACCTCGGCAGCGATCTAGGTGGTGCCGGTCTTTTAACCCTTATCGAACAAGCTAACACGGCGTTTTTCGATCACTTTCATCTCTTTGATGACGCAACCCCAATCGACGCGAAATTAACGCGCAAAGTGGTCACGCTCTATCGTCTAAAACCAATTGACGACCAGCACTTCTTATTCCGCTTGAAGCAGTTGGATTATTAAAACACAAAAAAGACCGACCAGCATAAAATGCTGGTCGGTCTTTTAATTTTAAAATTAACGTTTTTTCGTTGCTTTCTTACGTGCTTTAGCAAGTGCTTTTTCCCGATCACGTTTAGCTCGTTCTTTAGCTTCACGTTCCCGACGGATCTTGAATGGGTTTTGAATCACCATTGTTTGACCAACAGAAAAGGCATTTGTGACCACCCAGTAAATTGAAACGGCTGACGCAATGTTCATCGCCATCACGAAAATCATGATTGGCATTACCCAGAGCATTGCGGTCGTTGTGGCATTCTTCGTTGGTTGTGACATCATCGTTAAATATGATGTGGCAAACGTAAAGACGGCCGCCAAAATCGCCATAATAAAGTACGGATCAGCTTTACCAAGTTGCATCCATAAGAATGACCCACTCTTCAAAGCAGATGTCCGGTAGATGGCTTGATACAAGGCAATCAAGACTGGCATTTGGACCAATAATGGTAAACAACCAATCACAGGATTGACCCCTGCTTCAGCGTAAAGTTTCTGTGTTTCTTCACGTAATTTTTGTTGTGTTTCAACATCTTTAGAAGCGTATTTCTTTTGAAGGGCTTGAATTTCAGGTGCCACTTCTTGTTGCTTCATCATTGTCTTACTTTGCCACCAAGTTAATGGCAAAATAATCAACCGGATAATAATAGTAAAGGCAACGATGGCCCAACCATAACTACCACCAAAGATATCAGCTAACCACAACAGGAATCGTGAGAAGTTATAAATAATATAGTGATCCCAGAAACCAGTGCTAGCACTGCTAACAGGTGCAGTACTACACCCAGCAGCAATTAGCATAAATAAGAATAAACTAGCGACTAATAATAGTCGTTTGCGATTTTTTGAATTCACTCTCAATCCCTCACTTATTCAGAAGCAGAATCTGCTTCTTCCTTTAATAACTTAGCTAGCTTGAAGACATGGATTAAATTTTGTTTTGTTTCTGCCATCGTTAATTGGTTAGCGCCACGTCTTGCGATCACCAAAAAGTCAACGGGTTGCAACAAATCTGGTTTCAACTCCGTAATACTTTGGCGAATATAACGTTTCACCTGATTACGCATCACTGCGTTACCCACTTTTTTACCGACAGAAAGACCGACTCTAAAATGTTTTTGACCAGGTTTATCTAAGCGGTAAACCACAAAATTGCGGTTGGCCACTGATTGACTTGCATCAAAAACCGTTTGGAAATCTTGTTCTTTTTTAACACGGTACGACTTTCTCATAATTCACTCCGGCATTTCTATTAATAAATTGAGGATAATAAAAAAACCACTGAAGCATCAGTGGCCTATGCAGATAATACTTTTCTGCCCTTAGCACGGCGTCTTGCAAGTACCTTGCGACCGTTCTTAGTATTCATACGTTTCATGAAACCATGAACACGTTCTTTATGGCGTTTCTTTGGTTGAAATGTTCTCTTTGTAGTCATTAATCTGGCACCTCCTAATTGACTATGTCTATTGTTTTCTTATCTGAGAAACAACTGGCGGCAATAACCACCTATGACATTCACTAAAATATAATAGCATATTTCTATAGAAGTTAAAACACTTTCTGTAAAAAAATTCGTTAAATTTGGTTGTCCACAGATCTGAAAAATTTTGTTTTTCTTGTGGATAACCTGAATAGTCGATTTTAACATAATTTTTATCCCCAGCAAACCTACCAGAGTTATCCAGAGAATCACAGGGTGTTTATTAGTTATCCACACCTGTTTTTAACGTTGTGAATAAGTCTGAAGAACCCGCACTATGAAAGCGTCTATTTTCAATTCGTTTTTGTGGATAACTCTAAAATTGCTGTGTATTTCTCAGTTGTCCACACCCCAGAATAAAAGTTATCCGCCTCGTTGTGGATGAGTGCATAACTTTTTATTTTTATCCTGTGGATTTTGTTCTTGTTGTGGAAAACTTTTTTTAGAATGCTAGAATGTATTTAGTCTTTCTTTATTGAGTATTTTTCAATAAAGTGGTGATTTTATGTGAGGAGGACACGCTACATGCCTGATCTTCAGGAACTTTGGAATTATCTGCAAGAAAAATTCCAAACCGATCTAACCACGGTTGGCTTTAACGCTTGGATTAAAACCGCTAAGCCGCTTGCTTTTAGAGCTAACGAACTACTAATTGAAGTGCCTTCTGTCTTGCACAAAGAATACTGGGAAAATAACTTGGCGACTAAAGTCGTTGAAGGGGCCTATGAGTTTGCGGAAATCGAGCTGACCCCTATTTTTGTGTTACCTGGTGAATCTGACAACTTAACACCGCTTGAACCAGAAGAAGAACACGTTTTAACGAAGGCTGAAACACCAACCTTTTTACGTGAAACGCATTTAAATAGTAAATATACATTTGATACGTTTGTCACTGGGAAAGGCAATCAAATGGCCCACGCTGCGGCGTTGGTGGTTTCCGAAGAACCCGGTGTCTTATACAATCCCCTCTTCTTATATGGTGGTGTTGGTTTAGGTAAAACCCATTTGATGCAAGCAATTGGTCACCAATTACTCGAATCAAAACCCGAAACGAACGTTAAGTACGTGACGAGTGAGGCTTTTGCCAACGATTTTATCAATTCGATTCAAACGAAGAATCAAGAGAAATTTAGACAAGAATACCGGAACGTCGACCTTTTATTAGTGGATGATATTCAATTTTTCGCTGATAAAGAAGGAACGCAAGAAGAATTCTTCCATACATTTAATGATCTCTATAATGATAAGAAACAAATTGTGTTGACCTCTGATCGCCTCCCAAATGAGATTCCCAAGCTGCAAGAACGCTTGGTTTCTCGGTTTAAATGGGGGTTACCAGTCGATATCACGCCACCTGATCTTGAGACGCGAATTGCGATTTTAAGAAATAAAGCCGATGCGGAACATCTGGAAATTCCAGAAGATACGCTCAGTTATATTGCTGGGCAAATCGATTCCAACGTTCGGGAATTAGAAGGCGCACTCGTGCGGGTCCAAGCCTATGCAACGATGCAAAACGCTGAGATTACAACCAGTCTAGCGGCCGACGCGCTCAAAGGCTTGAAACTCAACGGTAAATCTAGTCAGCTCTCGATTGCCAAGATTCAATCGGTGGTTGCTAAATATTACAGCTTAACCGTTGCTGATCTTAAAGGTCGCAAGCGGGTCAAAGAGATTGTGTTGCCGCGCCAAATCGCAATGTACCTTGCTCGCGAAATGACCGACAGCTCATTACCTAAAATTGGCCAAGAGTTTGGCGGTAAAGATCATACGACCGTCATGCATGCTCATGAACGGATTAGTCAAAGTTTGACAACCGATCAAAACCTAAAAGATGCCATTTTGGATTTAAAGAACACAATGAAGTCTTAAAAATGGGTTGTGGATAAAGGTAAAAGTTATCCTAAGGATTTCTCACATTTTATCCACAGGTGGAAAACTATGAGATTCTTGGCTTTCAATACTTATCCACAGGTTCCACAGGCCCTACTACTATTACTTTAAAATCTTTTAATATATATATAATATTCACCCTCGGAGGTAGCACCTATGAAATTTTCAATTAACCGCGCCCTATTTATCAAAACGCTCAATGATGTGCAACGGGCCATTTCAGCTAAAACAACGATTCCGATCCTAACAGGGCTTAAACTTGTTCTATCGCAAGAAGGCTTGACGCTAACCGGTAGTGATGCGGATATCTCAATTGAAGCAACATTGTCAGCCTCAGATGAAAAAAACCAATTAGTCGTCGAAGAAGTTGGCGAAATTGTGTTACCAGCACGTTTCTTTAGTGAAATCGTTAAAAAATTACCAGAAGATCAGATGCGAATTGCAGTTGGAAATAATTTCCAAACAACAATTCGCTCCGGTAAATCAGAATTTACAATCAACGGGTTAGACGCTAATAGTTATCCACACCTTCCTGAAATTGCAGGGCAAAATACATTTAGCATCAGCACTGATGTTTTGAAACAACTCATTCACCAAACCGTCATCGCTGTTTCTAATCAAGAAAGTCGCCCAATCTTAACTGGGGTCCACTTGGTCCTAGCCAATGGCGAAATGTTAGCCGTTGCGACTGATAGCCATCGTTTAGCACAACGTAAATTAACAGTTGCGCTTCCAAGTGATGCCAATTATGACGTCATCATTCCTGGTAAGAGTTTGGTAGAACTTTCAAGAACGCTTGCGGATGATGCCGAAGACGTTGAAATTCGGATTGCTGAAAACCAAGTCCTCTTTAAAGCTGGCAACTTAGCCTTTTATTCACGCTTATTAGAAGGTAACTATCCTGATACAGCACGTTTAATTCCAACTTCATCAAGTACCCAAATCGAATTTAACGCGCCAGTCTTATTGGCCGCTATCGAACGGGCGTCATTGTTATCCCATGAAAGTCGGAATAACGTTGTCCGTTTAACACTCGACACAGAGGCTAACACAGCGATTATTTATGGTAATTCACCAGATGTGGGGAATGTTGAAGAAGCCCTTCAATTTGAAAACCTCACGGGTGAATCCCTTGAAATTTCATTTAACCCTGACTACATGAAGGATGCCTTGCGTTCATTTGGCCAAACAACAATCGTGATTAACTTTACGGCTGCTTTACGACCATTTACGTTGGTTCCAAGTGAAGATCAAGAACACTATATTCAATTGATCACACCAGTCCGGACATTCTAAAATTAAATAACAACTCAAAAACGCCTCGATGAGAGGCGTTTTTTTGTGAACTAGAATTAAAATAAATTCGGTTACAGCGATTTAAGATATTTCTAGTAGGAGAGGGGTAATTTTGTCAAAAACGCTGAGAAAGCATTTTAACCATGTTTATTTGTTTTTAGTGCTAAAAAAGTCTATAATTACTAGGTATAACGGATCGTTATTTTTCCAGTAATTAATATCGTTAAGAATGGTGGGTTAATATGACACAAGAAATTAAACTTGAGGCTGAATTCGTCACATTAGGACAACTCCTAAAAGAAGCCGGCATTATTGAAACGGGTGGCAAAGCCAAATGGTTCCTAAGAGAAAATACGGTTTTAGTCAATGGCGAACCTGATGATCGACGTGGCCGGAAGTTATATCCAGAGGATGTCATTGAAGTCCCAGATAACGGCCAATTCATCGTTAAACAACAAGAAAGATTGTAGGCAGCTATGTATCTAAGCGAACTACAACTGAATCATTATCGTAATTATGAGTCAGTTGATGTGCACTTTTCACCAGATACGAACGTCTTGATTGGTGAAAATGCGCAGGGGAAAACGAACTTACTAGAAGCAATCTACGTTTTAGCCTTGGCCCGCTCACATCGCACGAATACCGATCGCGAATTAATTCAATGGCATGAAGACTTCGCTAAAATTACCGGTTTGGTCCAACGTTCTGCAGGGAAAACCCCGTTAGAGCTCGTTTTAAGCCAAAAAGGTAAAAAGGCGAAGGTCAATCATTTAGAACAGGCCAAGTTATCACAATATATTGGTCAGCTAAACGTCGTGTTATTTGCGCCGGAGGATTTAAACATCGTTAAGGGTTCGCCCGCTGTGAGACGTCATTTCATTGATATGGAATTCGGGCAGATGAGTAGCAAGTATCTCTATAATATTTCGCAATACAAATCAATTCTGAAACAACGTAATCAATATCTTAAGCAACTCCAACGGCGCCAAGCCAAGGATCTTGTTTATTTAGGTGTTTTATCGGATCAATTAGCGGCTTACGGGGCGGAAGTGACCGTCGCCCGTCGCCAGTTTCTCCAACAAATGGAAAAATGGGCCCAAAAATTGCATCAGGAGATTACGAAGGATCGGGAAGTCTTGACGTTTAAATATCAAAGTCAAATTCCAGAAGAACAATTAGATCAAAGTGTCGAAGAACTCTATCAACAATTTCAAACCTTGTATGAGAAACAACAAACCCGTGAGGTTGAACAAGGCACGACGTTGATTGGTCCCCACCGCGATGATGTTCAATTTTTAGTCAACGATAAGGATGTGCAGGCCTTTGGTTCCCAAGGGCAACAACGGACAACCGCGTTGAGTGTCAAATTGGCCGAAATTGACTTGATGAAGGCCCAAACCGGGGAATACCCGATTTTATTACTGGACGATGTGTTGTCGGAATTAGACGATTTACGCCAAACACATTTGTTGAAGACGTTCCAAAACAAAGTCCAAACATTCCTCACAACAACCAGTTTAGAGAATGTTAAAAAAGAAATTATTGCGACGCCGCGCGTGTTTACAGTCACCAACGGGGTCGTCACAGAAGAACAAGCAGAATAGTTGGCATAATAAGACGATCAAATGGAGGTATTTTTCTTGGCAGATGATCAATTGAACAAAGAAACAGAAGCCCAAATTGAGGCAAAAGAAGAACGGGCCAAATCTTATGATGCGAGCCAAATTCAAGTCTTAGAAGGACTCGAAGCGGTTCGTAAACGACCAGGGATGTACATTGGGACAACGAGTTCTCAAGGGTTACATCATTTGGTTTGGGAAATTATTGATAACGGGATTGATGAAGCGCTCGCTGGGTTTGCGACTGAAATTAACGTTGTCGTTGAACCTGATAATAGTATTACGGTGACCGATGATGGCCGGGGGATTCCAGTTGGGATTCAAGCTAAAACGGGTAAATCAGCGCTAGAAACCGTCTTTACGATTTTGCATGCCGGTGGTAAATTTGGCGGCGGCGGGTACAAAGTTTCTGGTGGATTGCATGGTGTTGGGGCCTCAGTCGTTAATGCCTTGTCAACCGAATTAGATGCCGTTGTTACACAAGGCGGCAAGCGTTATTACATCGATTTCAAACGTGGGAAAGTTCAAACACCAATGAAAATGATCGGCGACGCGCCCGAACATGAACATGGGACTAAAGTCCATTTCGTGCCAGATCCTGATATTTTCACGGAAACGACAATCTATGACGATAAAATTTTAACGACTCGGATTCGCGAATTAGCATTCTTGAATAAGGGCTTAAAACTAACGTTTACCGACAAACGGGCTGATACCCATGAAAAGCTTGAATTCCACTATGAAGGTGGGATTAAGAGTTACGTTGAATTCTTAGACGAAAAGAAGGAAACACTCCTTGATGAACCAATCTATGTTGAAGGCGAACAAAACGGGATTACCGTTGAAGTGGCGCTTCAATATACGAATGATTATCGGACCAATTTGTTAACATTTGCCAACAATATCCATACCTACGAAGGTGGGACGCATGAATCCGGCTTTAAGACGGCTTTAACGCGGGTCATTAACGACTACGCAACAAAGCAAAATATTTTCAAAGCAAGTGATGCGAACCTTTCAGGGGAAGATGTTCGTGAAGGGTTAACGGCTGTTGTCTCAGTTAAACATCCAGATCCTCAATTCGAAGGTCAAACTAAGACGAAGTTAGGAAATGCGGATGCTCGTTCAGTTACTGATCGGATGTTCTCAGATCACTTTACGAAGTTCTTGATGGAAAACCCATCAATCGCTCGTCAAATCGTTGATAAAGGCTCATTGGCTGCTAGAGCACGCTTAGCCGCTAAACGCGCACGTGAAGTTACCCGGAAGAAAAATGGGCTTGAAATCTCTAATTTACCTGGTAAGTTAGCTGATAACAGTAGTAAAGATCCTGAAATCTCAGAATTATTCATCGTCGAAGGGGATTCTGCCGGCGGTTCAGCGAAATCAGGTCGTTCACGTTTAACGCAAGCCATCTTGCCAATTCGTGGGAAAATCTTGAACGTTGAAAAAGCTAGCATGGAAAAAATCTTAGCGAATGAAGAAATTCGGACGCTCTTTACGGCCATGGGAACAGGCTTTGGACAAGAATTTGATGTCGAAAAGGCCCGTTATCATAAATTGATTATCATGACCGATGCCGATGTCGATGGCGCCCATATCCGGACGTTATTATTGACGTTATTCTATCGTTACATGCGCCCAATCGTTGAAGCTGGCTACGTCTATATCGCGCAACCACCTTTGTACCGGGTTAAACAAGGTAAGATGATGCGCTATATCGATTCTGATGAAGAATTGCAAGATGTCTTAGGCACCCTACAACCAAGTCCTAAACCAGAAGTACAACGTTACAAAGGGTTAGGTGAAATAGATGCCAGCCAATTATGGGAAACAACGATGGATCCTGAAAACAGACGGATGCTCCGCGTTAACGTGGAAGATGCTGAAGAAGCGGACCAAATTTTCGAAATGTTAATGGGTGATCGTGTTGAACCAAGACGCTTATTCATCGAAGAAAATGCCGTATACATGGATCCAAAGAGTATTGATGCGTAGTAATCTACTGATCAATGAAGACTGACTGAGAGGGGTTTAATAGATTAATGGCAAACGAAAATGGCCAAGATGGTCGGATTGAAAACGTCAATTTATCTAAAACAATGCGTAAATCATTCCTTGAATACGCAATGAGTGTCATTGTTGCCCGTGCTTTACCAGACGTTCGTGATGGTTTAAAGCCCGTACAACGCCGTATTTTATACGGGATGAGTGAATTAGGGGTTACCCCTGAAAAACCTTATAAGAAGTCCGCCAGAATCGTTGGGGACGTTATGGGGAAGTACCATCCACATGGTGATTCAGCGATTTATGAAGCAATGGTGCGGATGGCGCAAGAATTTAGTTATCGTTACATGTTAGTTGATGGTCATGGGAACTTTGGGTCTGTCGATGGTGATGGCGCGGCTGCGATGCGTTATACCGAAGCTCGGATGAGTAAAATGGCTGTTGAAATGTTACGCGATATCAACAAAAATACAATCGATTATGTGCCTAACTACGATGAATCAGAACGCGAACCTGCTGTTTTACCAGCGCGCTTCCCGAACCTGTTAGTCAATGGGGCCACTGGGATTGCGGTCGGGATGACGACCAATATTCCACCTCATAATTTGGCTGAAGTGATCAGTGCCATCCATATTTTGATGGATAATCCTGATGCAACAACCGCCGACTTGATGGATGCTTTACCAGGACCTGACTTCCCAACTGGTGGGTTAGTAATGGGTAAATCTGGCATTCGTCATGCGTATGAATCCGGTAAAGGAACGATTACGTTACGGGCCAAAGTCGATGTTGAAGTTAAGAAAAACGGTCGCGAACGGATTATCGTGACTGAAATTCCTTACATGGTCAACAAAGCAAAATTGGTCGAAAGAATTGCCGAATTAGCACGGGACAAGCGTCTTGAAGGGATCACTGATTTAAACGATGAATCTGATCGTGACGGGATGCGGATCGTGATTGATGTTCGTCGTGATATGAGTGCTTCAGTGATTTTAAATAATCTCTACAAACTCACACCATTACAAACCTCATTCTCATTCAACATGGTGGCCATCGTTAACGGTGCCCCAAAAGTCTTAAGCTTAAAATCAATTCTTGAACACTACTTAGTGCATCAAGAAGAAGTGATTCGTCGTCGGACTGAATTTGATTTGAAGAAAGCCGAAGCAAGAGCCCATATCTTGGCCGGTTTGCGAATTGCATTAGATCATATCGATGCTATTATTCAAATCATCCGGAGTTCAAAGACTGGTGATACCGCTAAAGTCTTGTTGATGGAACGTTATGACTTATCTGACAAACAAGCCCAAGCTATTTTGGATATGCGACTCGTTCGTTTAACCGGTTTGGAACGTGACAAAGTTGAAAATGAATACAATAATTTGATGGCGTTGATCACTGATTTGAAAGATATCTTAGCCAAACCAGAACGGATTAAGAAAATCATTTATGATGAATTGTTAGAAATTCAAAGTAAATTTGGCGACAAACGTCGGACTGAATTATTGGTCGGCGAAGTCCTCAGTATCGAAGATGAAGACCTAATCGAAGAAGAAGATGTAGTGATTGCCTTGACGCATAACGGCTACATCAAACGCTTGCCAGCGAGTGAATTTAAAGTTCAAAATCGTGGCGGCCGTGGGATTCAAGGGATGGGTGTTCACGATGATGATTTCATCGAACACTTAATCTCAACTTCAACGCATGAAGTGCTCCTCTTCTTTACGAATACTGGGAAAGTTTACCGTGCTAAAGGGTATGAAATTCCAGAATACGGTCGAACAGCCAAGGGGATTCCAATTATTAATCTCTTAGGGATTAATTCGGATGAACGCGTTCAAACCGTGGTCAATATCGGTAAGGAAGTCAAGCCTGAACAAGCCTTGTTCTTCATTACCCGCTTAGGGACGGTTAAACGGACAGCCGTTGGCGAATTTGCCAATATCCGGAGCAACGGTCTGAAAGCATTGACCTTGCATGAAGATGATGAGTTGAGCAACGTCTTAATGACTGATGGGCAACAAAACATCTTTATCGGGACGCATAATGGTTACGCCGTTTCCTTCAGTGAAACAGCCGTTCGTTCAATGGGGCGGACAGCAGCCGGCGTTCGTGGGATTCGTCTACGCGAAGGCGACTACGTTGTTGGTTCTGACTTGTTGATTCCGGGCCAAGAAATCTTAGTGATTTCTGAAAAAGGTTACGGGAAACGAACAGCCGTTAGCGATTACCCAATCAAGGGTCGTGGTGGTAAAGGGATTAAGACTGCCAATATCACTGAAAAGAATGGCCCATTAGCCGGGATTGCAGCAGTAACTGGTGAAGAAGATATTCTCTTGATTACTGATACTGGCGTCTTGATTCGTTTCAAGGTGGCTAACGTGTCACAAACCGGTCGGGCAACACTTGGTGTGCGCTTGATCCGTGTGGATGACGAAGCGAAGGTGGCAACAATGGCCAAAGTCGAAGCTGAACCAGATGAACCTGAAACACAAACTGCAACGACTGAACCAACAGTGCCAACTGAGAACGTAACGGACACTGGCTTAGCACAAGTTGATGATTTATTAGCCCGTGCTGAAGAGAATCAAAACGAACCAAATAACGACTAATTTAAAAAATAAAAATCGTTTTTGCGTAATTACACTTGTAAGGATTAACAAGCGTGTTAGCAAAAACGATTTTTTTAAGTTTGTATTTACGTACTATTTATGATAGACTTTTATCTTGTGAGTATCTGTGATTTAGGCACAGGGTCTAAATCGTGAGGCTAATAGTAATATTAGTCAGTTACTCCTTGTTCTTACACAGGTAAGAACCTAAAGTCCATAAGGAGGTGAACAGTCATGGCTCAATCAAAATACGAAGTTACTTATATCATCTCAACAACACTTGATGAAGAAAGTAAAACAGCCCTTGTCAACCGTTTCGACGGCATCTTAAAAGACAACGGTGCTGAAGTGGTTGATTCAAAAGACTGGTCAAAACGTCGTTTAGCTTATGAAATCAACAATCAACACGAAGGCATTTACCATATCGTAAATGTTTTAGCTGATAATGATGAAGCTTTAAACGAATTTGATCGTCTAGCTAAGATTGATGGCGCAATTTTACGTCATATGATCGTTAAACGCGAAGACTAATTTTGAATTGTAATATTGAATAGAGGGGAGCTGACAGAATGATTAATCGAGTTGTACTCGTTGGTCGGCTAACACGCGATGTTGACTTACGTTACACTTCTAGTGGTGCTGCAGTTGGGACTTTCTCAATGGCAGTTAACCGTCAATTCACGAACGCTAACGGCGATCGTGAAGCAGACTTTATTAATTGTGTCATTTGGCGTAAATCAGCGGAAAATTTCGCTAACTTTACTAAAAAGGGCTCATTAGTAGGGGTTGATGGCCGTCTACAAACTAGAAATTATGAAAATCAACAAGGTCAACGTGTCTACGTGACTGAAGTGGTTGTCGATAATTTCTCATTGTTAGAATCACGGACAACAACAGAGCAACGGCAAGGTGATGGCGCAAGTCAGAACTTTAATAGTAATCAAAGCAATGGTAGCCAACAATCTGGATTTACCAGCCCTCAACAAACGGGTAACGCACCAGCCGCAAATAACACTCAAGCCGATCCATTTGCAAATAATGGTCAAGCGATTGATATTTCGGATGATGACTTACCTTTCTAAAATAAACTGTTTTGGAAGGAGGAACTTTCAATGGCTCAACAAAGAAGAGGCGGCAACCGTCGTCGTCGTAAGGTTGATTTCATCGCTGCTAACCACATCGAATATATCGACTACAAAGACACTGATTTATTGAAACGTTTTATCTCAGAACGTGGTAAGATTTTACCTCGTCGGGTATCTGGTACAAGTGCTAAGAACCAACGTCGTTTGACAATTGCAATCAAACGCGCACGGATCATGGGCTTATTACCATTCGTTACAGAAGACTAAAAATTAATTTTAGAGTCATCAACCAAGTTTACTTGGTTGGTGACTTTTTTAGTTTCCAAGAGGCGAACATGGGATTAAATTGCGGGCTGAGAGCGGTTTTTAATTGGTATTTGTGCTAGAATAAAGTATGATTCTTTAAGATTTAGTAAAGAACCAAGTTGTTCAAATCAAGATGTGCTGCCTAAAATACTTGTTTCTTTAGAGTTAAGGAGTTTACATGAAAAATAAAATTAAGCAATTAAAATTACCGCAGTTTTTAGATGATGCGCGCTTGCGGATGGTGGCCCTAGTCTTATTAGGGTTGACCGCCGTCAGCCTGATCTTTGCAGCGATGTTAAATTGGCTCATCGCTTTGATTTTGTTCGTGCTCTTAATTGGGACCTTAATCACCGTCTTGTACGCGATTGAGACGGTCACGGAAAATACTGCCAAGTATGTTTCGGATTTGTCCTACCGGATTAAACGGGGCGAACAAGAGGCCTTAATCAAGATGCCAATCGGAATTTTGCTCTACAATGAAAAAGGCGAAATTCAATGGACCAATCCCTATTTACAACAATACTTGGGGAATAAGGAAGTCCTTGGAAAAACGATTAAAGAAGTCGATCCGGAATTGGCCGAATTAGTCGTCCAAAATGAAGATTCCAACGAAACTAAGCTCGTTCACTGGGGCGATAATCAATTCCAGATTATCATTCAAGAAAGTATCGGGGTGGTTTACCTTCTCGATATCACGCGTTATGCGGCGATTGAAGATCGTTATGAAGACGAACAGGTTGCAATCGGCCAAGTCTTTTTAGATAATTATGACGAAATCACCCAAACAATGGATGATCAAGCTATTTCTAATCTGAATAACTACGTCACTAACGAGCTCTCTCGGTGGGCTAATCAGTTCCAAATGTTCTTAAAACGGGTTGATGATGATCATTTCTTCGTCCTCGCCTACGCCAAGTCGCTCCACGCGGCTGAAAAAGAGAAGTTTAAGATTCTCGATGAGATTCGTGAAGAAACTTCAAAACAAAACTTCCCGTTAACCTTGAGTGTTGGCTTTGCCTATGGGGAATCTGATTTAGCCGTTTTAGCGACGACTTCTCAGAGTAATTTAGATTTAGCACTTGGCCGTGGTGGTGATCAGGTGGTCGTTAAGGCCAACGATGGGCAAGCCCGGTTCTACGGTGGTAAAACGAACCCGATGGAAAAACGGACTCGAGTGCGTGCGCGCATGATTTCGCAAGCCTTGCAGGAAGTTTTCAAGCAGGTCGATTCAATCTTTGTCATGGGGCATATTCGGCCTGATATGGATGCGCTCGGTGCGTCCTTTGGGATTCGGCGGATTGCTGAAATGAACGGCAAGAAATGTTATGTCGTGGTTGATCAAAACAATATTCATACCGATATTCAACGTTTGTTGGAAGAGGTTAAGGGTTATCCGGAAATTGCAGTCGAAGTCCTTTCCCCTGAAGAAGCAGTGGAAAAGGCAACGGCTAACAGTTTATTAGTAATGGTTGATCATTCCAAACCATCGATTACGATGGCGCCTAAATTGTATGAGAAATTGGCGCAACGGACAATTGTGCTTGATCACCATCGTCGGGGGGAAGAGTTCCCAGAAAACCCAATGTTGGTTTATATCGAACCCTACGCCTCTTCAACGTGTGAGTTAGTGACTGAAATGTTTGAATACCAACCACAAAACGTGGCCAACATTAACAAGTTTGAAGCAACCACGATGTTAGCCGGGATTACGGTTGATACGCAGTCGTTTTCAATGCGGACCGGGACGCGGACGTTTGATGCCGCTAGTTATTTGCGGTCTGTCGGAGCGGACGCATCAATGGTCCAACATCTGTTAAAAGAAAACGTCGATAATTATATTCAAAAGAATCATTTGATTGAAACCATTGAAATGGTTGAGGACAATATGGCATTATGTATGGGGGAAGACAATCGCAGTTATGATCCCGTCATTGCAGCTCAAGCAGCTGATACCCTCTTGTCGTTATCTGGCATTGAAGCGGCCTTTGTTATTGTGAAACGCCCAGACGGCATGATTGCCATCTCGGCACGCAGTTTAGGGGACGTCAATGTTCAAGTGATTATGGAAAAATTGGGTGGCGGTGGTCACTTATCCAACGCGGCAACCCAATTGAAGGATGCGACGGTTTCAGAAGCCAAAGCTAAGTTATTAGCCGTTCTGGCCGAATTATTTGATCCAGAAGAAGCGGAAGAAAACGCAACTAACGATTAATTAAAAAGGTGGTAAACGTAATGAAAGTTATTTTTTTAGAAGACGTACGCGGTAAAGGTAAAAAGGGCCAAGTGAAAGACGTGCCAGATGGTTACGCACAAAACTTCTTAATTAAAAACGGTAAGGCTAAACCAGCGACGACGGCCGCTGTCAGTGCTTTAAAAGGCCAACAACACGCTGAAGCTAAGAATGCCGCTGCTGAATTAGCAGAAGCTAAGGTTTTAAAGACGAAGATTGAAGACGATAAAACAATCGTTGAAGTGAAGTCTAAAGCTGGCGAAGACAGTCGTTTATTCGGTTCAATTCCAAGCAAACAAATCGCACAAGCCTTAGAACAACAATACAAAATCAAAGTTGATAAACGTAAAATTGATTTACCAGAACCAATCAAAGCGCTTGGTTATCGCAATGTTGACGTCCGGATTCACCCAGATGTAACAGCGACAATCCGGGTGCACATCGTCGCAGAATAAATTTTTTAATTATCCAAAAGACCGTGATTGCAATCAAAGTCACGGTCTTTTATTATGGTGACAGGTTGTATCTGGAGAGAAATTTAAGTAAACTAGATGCAATAACGCAAACAAGCCAAAAGGAGATAAAATGGTGAATAATGAACTAATCGAACATACGCCACCGCAGAATAATGAAGCGGAACAGGCGGTTTTAGGCGCTGTTTTCATTAATAGCGACGCATTAGTTGAAGCGATGGAATACGTGACTGCCGATGATTTCTATCGTAAGGCGCACCGCCTAATCTTCGAAACGATGGTTGAACTAAATGAACGGGGAGAAGGCATTGATGCGGTGACGATCAAGAGTGAACTTGATGCCCGCAATCAATTGGAAGATATCGGCGGGATTGGCTATTTGGCTGAATTAGCCGATGCAGTGCCAACCGCAGCCAACGTGGTTTATTACGCGAAGATTGTCTCTGAAAAAGCGATGCTTAGACGCTTAATTCAAACGGCACAAAATATTGTCGCCAAGGGTTACGCGCAAGACGAAGATGTAACGGATATTTTGGATACGGCTGAACAAGAAATCATGGCGGTTTCTGAACAGCAAAATAAAGCCGGCTTCAAGTCAATTTCAGACGTCCTAACCACGTCGATTGAACATATCGATAAGCTCTATCAAGAAGAAGAAAGTATTACCGGTCTTTCAACGGGCTATCCAGACCTCGATAAGATTACGGCTGGGTTGCATGAAGATGAATTGATCATCTTAGCGGCTCGTCCTGGGGTTGGGAAGACCGCCTTTGTCTTGAATATCGCACAAAATATCGGCAAAATGACTAACGAAAACGTCGCTATTTTTAGTTTGGAAATGGGTGCCGAACAACTGGTTAACCGGATGTTGTGTGCAGAAGGCAGTATTGATGCCAACCATTTAAGAACCGGTCAATTAGAAGAATCAGAATGGCAAAATCTGATTATTGCGATGGGCAGTTTGTCGAAAGCCAATATTTATATCGATGATACACCCGGCGTGAAAATGGCTGAAATTCGGGCTAAATGTCGGCGTTTAGCGAAGGAAAAAGATGGTATTGGCCTAATCGTGGTCGATTACTTGCAATTGATTGAAGGTTCCGGTCAAGAAAACCGGCAACAAGAAGTTTCAGCAATCTCTCGGCAATTGAAAAAGTTAGCGAAGGAATTACGGGTTCCCGTAATTGCCTTATCACAACTTTCTCGTGGCGTGGAACAACGTCAGGATAAACGACCAGTATTATCTGATATTCGTGAATCAGGATCAATCGAACAAGATGCCGATATCGTGGCTTTCTTGTATCGTGATGATTATTATCGTGATGAACCAGGTGAAGACGGCGAGGATGGTGGCAGCCAACCAGCACCAGATCCGGAAAATGCGGATGTCGGTGAGGTCGAAGTAATTATCGAAAAAAACCGGGCCGGCGCACGGGGCACGGTAAAGCTGTTATTCGTTAAAACCTATAATAAGTTCTCGTCAATATCGTATTCGCAAGGTGAATACTAATTTAAGAGTGCGTTTGAAACGGTTTGACTTTGAGCATTAGCACAGCCCGGTGAATAACTGCTGCAGGCAGTTGTTTGACGAGTGACGCTAAGCGCAAAAGTCAGTTTCAAAAAGCGCGTTTAAATCAAGAGTGCGTTTCAGGCGTTTATATTGTGAAGGCTTAACCTAGTACCGTGAATAAGCGACGCAGTCGATTGTTTGCGGGACGTAGTTAACCGCAACAATATGCCTGAAAAAGCACGTTTAGATCAAGAGTGCGTCGTAACCCTCAGGATATGACTTGTAAAACACGTTTAAACGAAAAAAGCGTCAGACAAAAATTAATTTGTCTGACGCTTTTTATGTGCTTATTGTTGATGTTTTGCTTCAATTAACGAGCGGTAGTTAACAAGGAGGTTTAAGATCACCGCTGTTAAACTGCCGACAACTAAGCCGTTACCCAGAATGGTTTGGACACTAGCTGGTAAAGCTTGTAGTAGGGTTGGGTGAATGGCAATCCCAAGGCCCATACCGATTGAAAGGGTTGCGACTAAGAGGTTACGGTTGTCTTCAAGATCAACCTTGTGGAGCATTTTAATCCCTTGAATCCCAACAATCCCAAACATGACGACCATTGCACCCCCTAAAACTGAGGTTGGAATAATCGTGGCAACCGCACCAATCTTAGGTAAGAGACCCAAGAAGATGAGGAAGAAAGCTGAATAGTAAACAGGTTTCTTTGTTTTGATGCCTGATAATTGCACAATCCCAACGTTTTGAGAGAAGGTTGAATAAGGGAAGGTATTGAACAAGCCACCTAAGATTGCGGCTAATCCTTCAGCGCGGAAACCGCGTTTTAAGTCATTACTTGTGATATTACGACCGACGATTTCGCCAAGTGCGAAGAAAACACCGATTGATTCAATCATCGTGGTTAAGGCTGCCAATGACATAGATGCGATTGACGTCCATTCAAACCGTGGTGTACCGAAGTAGAAGAGTTCTGGTAGTTTAAACCAGCTAGCTTGGCCAACTGGATCAAGTGAAACCAATCCGACAGCAGCGCCGACTAATGTCCCACCGATAATGCCGATTAAAATTGCAATTTGTTGAATGAAGCCGCGGCCCCAAATGCTAAAAATTAAAATCAGAACAATCGTTGAAAAACCAGCGATTAAGTTTGGGACGCTCCCAAATGACTTAGCAGTAATATCGCCACCACCAAGATTTTGGAAGGCAACGGGAATTAAAGTGAAGCCGATTAAAGTAATTAATGAACCAGTAACGATTGGTGGGAATAACCAGCGTAAGCGGGCAACCACACCAGAAATTAAGAGGATGAAGACCCCAGCGCCGATAATACTACCGTACATGACGTCAATCCCTAATTGACTGTTAGTCCCGATAGCGGTTAGTGGACCGACGTATTCGACCGCACAGCCCAAGACGACGGGTAAAGCAATCCCGGTTAAAGGTGTTCGTTTCAATTGGAGTAACGTGGCGATCCCACACATGAAAATATCGACAGAGACAAGGTAAGTCATCTGTGCGGCGTTAAAGTGAAGTGCTGCGCCGACTAATAATGGAATCAGGACGTCACCAGAATACATTGCTAGAAGATGTTGCAGGCCTAAAATGGCCGCTTTAATATGAGAAAGCTTTGGAGCTGGTTCAATAGTACGTGCTGAGTCGGACTGGAAATCTGCCACAGGTGTCCCTCCATATCTATAGGTTAAAATTTATTTAATATCCAGTTTAGCACACGCTTTGGGCGACTTCAATTAGAATATGACTAAAAAACGAATATAATAATCGCATAAACTAGCGATAGTTCGCCTTTAAATGATAGGGTAGTCGCCACATTCTGATAAAACTGCTTACTTACTGAATGTTAAAACGAATAACGCTGTAAAATGTTCCTAATATTCGGAAAAAAGTTGTTCCACATGAAACGGAATCGATTGATGGCCGTCCCTTGTTTTTTAGACTTACTTACGTTAAACTAAATTGTATACGTGAAACAATAAATGTTCCACAGATTCAGCATACAATTAAGCTAGTAATAAGAGGAGAAGCAATGACACCAAAGACATTTGTCGCGACATTGAAAGAACATCAAATTGATGTTTCACAAAAACAATTAGACCAGTTTGAGATTTATTTCGAACGGTTAGTGGCTACCAATCAAAACGTTAATTTAACGGCGATTACAGAAAAAGAAGCCGTTTATTTAAAACACTTTTTTGATTCGGTCGCACCAACCTTATACTTGGAATCATTGAGAACGATGCCCCTCAATATTTGTGATATCGGTGCCGGTGCCGGGTTCCCATCATTACCGATGAAAATCTTGTTCCCTCAATTAAAGGTGACGATTGTTGATTCATTAAATAAACGGATTCACTTTCTAGAAGAATTAGTGGCCGAATTAGGGTTAACTGATGTGACACTCGTGCATGATCGGGCTGAACTGTTCAGCCAAGTCAAGCGCCCATATCGCGAACAATTTGATATGGTGACAGCTCGTGCGGTCGCCCCAATGAACGTTTTAGCGGAATTCTGTTTACCCGCTGTTAAAGTGGGTGGGCAATTCGTTGCTTTAAAGGCGAGTCAAAGTGACACTGAATTAGCGGAAGCCGCTTTTGCAATTGAGACGTTAGGTGGTCAGTTAAAAGAAGATATCGCGTTTAACTTACCCGAAACTAACGATCCCAGACATTTAGTAATTATCGATAAGGTTCAATCAACACCAGATAAATATCCACGGCGCGCGGGTGTGCCGGTTAAAAAACCATTAATGGCTAAGGAGGAGAAATAATGGCAATTTCATTTTTTGGTAAGAAAAAAGAAGAAACAAGTTCAAGTGTTAATCAGGTGGTAATGGTACCAGTTGCTGCGATCATACCGAACCGTTTCCAACCACGGAAGGTTTTTAATGCCGATCACATTGGTGAATTGGCAAGTACCATCGAACAACATGGTTTATTACAACCAATTGTTTTAAGAGAATATGAAGATCAAAAGTTTGAAATCATCGCTGGTGAACGGCGTTTTAGAGCCATTCAAACCTTGAAATGGGCTGAACTACCAGCAATCGTTCAAAAGATGGATGATCATGAAACAGCTTCAATGGCCTTGATTGAAAACCTCCAACGGGAAGAATTGACGGCAGTTGAAGAAGCAGATGCTTACCAAAACCTTATGAAGTTAAACGGCTTTACACAAGCAAGTTTGGCTGAAAAAATGGGTAAGAGTCAATCATTTGTCGCTAATAAATTACGACTATTGAAGCTCTCACAACCGGTTCAAGAAGCCATCATGAATCATGAAATTTCAGAACGTCATGGTCGGAGTTTATTGAAATTAGATGAATTCAACCAACAAATGGTCTTACACCAAATCCTAGCGGAACAATTAACGGTTAAGGATACAGAAGCCTTAGTCGCTTCAATTATTAACCCAGAACCAGCCGTTGAAGAAGAAGTAGCGGACATCGAAGAAGAACCAGCAACCACTGAAGAAGCAACAGAAACACCTAAAAAGGCTGGCAAGAAAAAGGCGCCTAAGAAAGAAATGACGACAGCTGACACGAAAGTGGCCGTTAATACCATCAAAAAATCAATTGAATTGATTGAACAAAGTGGGATTCCAGTTTCAGCAGTCGAAGACGATCAAAAAGACGTTTATCGGATCACAATCGAAATTCCTAAGAAATAGGGAGGCACATTATGGCGCATGTTATTTCAATTGCAAACCAAAAAGGCGGTGTTGGTAAAACAACAACGACCATTAATTTAGCGGTTTGTTTAGCAGATGCGGGTAACCGAGTGTTAATCATTGATTCTGATGCACAAGGTAACGCAACGAGCGGTATCGGGATTCAAAAATCACAAGTTGAAAAAGATATTTATGATGTTTTAGTCGATGAAATTCCAATTAAAGAAGCAATTTTGAAAACAAATCATCAGCACGTTGATATTGTGCCGGCAACGATTCAATTAGCCGGTGCAGAAATTGAACTAACGGCCCAAATGGCCCGTGAAATGCGTTTAAAACTTGGTTTAGAAGCCGTTTTAAACGACTACGATTACTCTTGATTGACTGTCCACCTTCATTAGGACAACTATCAATCAACGCCTTTACAGCTAGCAATTCAATTTTGATTCCAGTCCAAAGTGAATATTATGCGCTAGAAGGCTTGAGTCAATTATTAAATACGGTCCGTTTGGTGCAGAAGCATTTTAATCCGAACCTTGCAATTGAAGGGGTCTTATTAACGATGTACGATGCCCGGACAAACTTAGGGGCCCAAGTGATTGAAGAAGTGCGCAAGTACTTTGGCGATCGCGTTTACGATACAATTATTCCACGCAACACACGATTAGCGGAAGCACCCAGTCATGGGGTTTCAATCATTGATTACGATCCTAAATCTCGTGGGGCTGAAGTTTATCAAGAATTAGCCAAGGAGGTGTTAGCAGCTAATGGTCAATAAAAATGGTAAAGGACTCGGTCGAGGACTCGAAGCTGTTTTTTCAGCATTTGAAGGACCCAATAAGAATCGTGCGGATGAACTCGTTGAAGAGATTGCCCTCGAGGATATTCGTCCTAATCCTTATCAACCACGTAAAACGTTTGATGAAGCGGCACTAGCGGAACTTGCTGCTTCCATTAAAAAATCAGGCGTTTTCCAACCGATTATTGTGCGTAAAAGCATTAATGGTTACGAATTAATCGCTGGCGAACGTCGTTTCCGTGCTTCTAAATTAGCTGGCAAAACTACGATTCCAGCGATTACCCGTCAATTCGATGAAGAAGCGATGATGGAAATTGCAGTCTTGGAAAATCTTCAACGGGAAGATTTAACACCGCTAGAAGAAGCGCAAGCCTACGACACCCTTTTGAAGAAGTTAAACTTAACGCAAGCTGAATTGTCAGAACGCTTAGGCAAGAGTCGCCCTTACATTGCCAATTACTTACGCCTGTTGGGCTTGCCAGCAGATGTTAAGCAATTGTTGCAAGAAGGCCAACTCTCAATGGGACAAGCACGGACGCTTTTATCATTGAAGAAAAAGAGTCAAATTAGCGCCCTCGCCAAGCGGACGATTGCCGAAAGTTTAACGGTGCGCCAATTAGAACAACTCGTCAACCAAATGAATCAAACCAAAGCGGCTAAAGTCGCTAAGACTAAGATTAAATCACCTTACATTCAAGCTAGTGAAAACCAATTAGTTGATAAATTCGATACCAAGGTTAATATTGCGATGAACAGTAAGGGCCGGGGGAAAATCGAAATTGATTACGGCACGGTAGAGGATTTAAACCGAATCTTGGCTTTACTAGATGTCAATATTGATTAGATTAAGGAGACATTTGTGATGTATGCATTAGGCGATCTCGTTCAGATGAAAAAACAACATGCCTGTGGCACCAATCGTTTCGAAGTGGTCCGCTTAGGGATGGATATTCGAATTAAGTGTATGGGCTGCGGACACGCGGTCTTATTACCCCGCCGGGAATTTGAAAAGAAGCAAAAGAAAGTGTTGGTTGCAGCTGCCGATGTTGATGTAACAACGGAACCACATTATCAATTGTTGTCAAAAGGTCCCAATCAAACTAATTTTTAACGTAAAGGAAAGTGTAAAAAACTATGTCATTAACTGCAGGAATTGTTGGGTTACCCAACGTCGGAAAATCAACTTTATTTAACGCCATTACTAAGGCCGGAGCCGAAATGGCGAACTACCCATTTGCGACTATCGATCCTAACGTTGGGATGGTTGAAGTGCCTGACAAACGTTTAGACCGGATTCAAGAAATCATTCCCGCTAAGAAGATTGTCCCAACGACTTTTGAATTTACCGATATCGCCGGGATTGTTAAGGGCGCTAGCAAGGGTGAAGGTTTAGGGAATAAATTCTTGGAAAACATTCGCCAAGTGGACGCTATCGTGCATGTTGTCCGTGCTTTTGACGATGATAATATCACGTCTGTAACGGGGACTGTTGATCCGTTAGACGATATCGATACAATTAACCTAGAACTTAGTTTAGCCGACTTAGAAAGCGTCACAAAGCGTTATGCGCGTGTTGAAAAGATTGCCCGCACTAAGGACAAAGAAGCTTTGGCTGAATTCGAAGTTTTAAAGAAAATCAAACCCGTTCTTGAAGAAGGTGGCTCAGTTCGTTCAATCGAATTTAACGAAGACGAAGCTAAGATGGTTAAGGGCTTCTTCCTATTAACATCAAAACCGGTCTTATACGTTGCCAACATCGCTGAAGATGCAATGGGCGATCCTGATAGCGTTGATTACGTTAAACAAATTCAAGATTTTGCAGCTAAAGAAGGCGCAGAAGTAATTGCGATTTCAGCAAGAACTGAAGAAGAAATTGCCTCATTAGATGACGCTGATAAAGCTGAATTTTTAGAAGCAGAAGGCGTTACTGAATCAGGTTTGGATAAATTAATCCGTGCTTCATACCACCTATTAGGACTTGCAACCTTCTTTACCGCTGGTGGCAAGGAAACCCGTGCTTGGACTTTCCGTCAAGGCATGAAAGCCCCACAAACTGCCGGTGTGATTCATTCCGACTTCGAACGGGGCTTCATCCGGGCCGAAACAGTTTCGTTTGCTGACCTTGACCAATACGGTTCAATGCAGGCTGTTAAAGAAGCTGGTCGTTTACGTCTTGAAGGTAAAGAATACATGGTCGAAGACGGCGACATTATCGAATTCAGATTCAACGTTTAATTTGAGGAGGAGAACAATTGGCTAAGACAGAACCAGCAGTAGAAACAGAGCAAGTGGATGTTGACGCGCTCAGTAAACAATTAAGTAAGAAAAACGCGGACTATTTATTTAAATTCAAGCGTGCTTTAAAAGAAGATGATGTTTCAGACGAAAAACAAGCTGAAATGCTTGCTGAAATGTTACCCGAAATGCTTGAAGCGCAACACAAAGGACAACCCGCAACACAAATTTACGGGCCAGTCAGCACGAAGATTAATCAATTGTTACATGCGCCAAAAGCACCCGTTAAAACGAGTTTACAATTACAAATGCTGGATAATGCTTTGATTTTCTTGATTATGTATTTAGCTTTCAACGGGATTGCAGCGCAATTTTCAAGCAAGAATTCAAATGCAATGATTGGGATTACCTCAATCGTGATTACAGCTGCGATGGCCGGCGTTATCATGACTTATCCAATGCGCTATACACAAATGCCTAAGGAACAACGCCCACCATTCTGGAAGATGGCGTTAATCGTTGTCGGTTTAACCTTGGCCTTTGTCGCCGCGTATGGTGTGACAATCTTAATTCCAGGTTTCATGAACCCAGTCTTACCAGCATGGATTCAAATCGTGATTGCGGCATTATTAATCGTAGTTCGCATCTACATTAAGCGTCGTTATAAGATTACCGGCACTTTCTTCGGGTAGTATTGCCCGGGAAATTAAAAAGAGGGAGACAGATGAATGATTAGTATCGAAGAACGCCAATTTGGCGCCGTCAGCACGTTAATTGTGACGCCGAGTGGGCAAGAACAAACCTTGTTACCAACGGTATTTGTCTATCACGGTTGGACGCATCGGAAGGAATCTGAATTGATGTTGGCTAACTTTCTCGCTAAAGCAGGTTTTCGGGTTGTTTTACCGGACGCTAAGTATCATGGTAAACGTCACGGTAGCCAAATGTTTTCAGAATTAATGTTTGAATTCTGGCAGATTGTGATGCAATCAGTCGATGAATTTGGCCCATTAGTCGCTGCATTACAAGCGGAAGGCTTAGTTGACCCAGAACGGATTGGTGTTACTGGGACATCAATGGGCGGGATTACAACGGATGCTATTTTAGCTCGTTATCCCAACGTTAAAGTCGGGGTTGATAAGATTGGCTCACCAATGCCGGTTGCTTTTGCCAAATGGCAAACCAGTCAATTACCGCAATCGATTCAAGAACGATACCAAGATCAAATTGAAACGACACTCGCAGATTTAGCAGAATATGATTTGGCATTAAATGCTGAGCGCTTAGCGGGTCGTCCGCTCCATTTTTATCACGGGACCGCTGATCCAATGGTGCCCTACCAATTTACCGCTGATTTCATCACGCAGATTACTGAAGATGAAACACCGGCAACAAGCCAAGTTACATTGACGACTGAAAATAACGGTCAACACAAAGTATCTGACGAGCCCCAACTGGACACCGTCACATTTATGCAGGCCCATCTGAAATAAAAAAATAGCTAGCGGTTAACCGATGTTGGTTTAATCGCTAGCTATTTTTATGCAAACAAAAAGTC
This sequence comes from Latilactobacillus sakei subsp. sakei DSM 20017 = JCM 1157, assembly GCF_002370355.1. Classification (NCBI taxonomy): domain Bacteria; kingdom Bacillati; phylum Bacillota; class Bacilli; order Lactobacillales; family Lactobacillaceae; genus Latilactobacillus; species Latilactobacillus sakei. The sequence goes on along the minus strand of NZ_AP017929.1, from coordinate 536,146 downwards.
GGTCTTGGGGGGACCGACTTTTTGCAGATCCGAAGATCTAAAAAGGAGTAAGGGTTTTACAGATTATTTTGGGGGGATAATCTGTGCGGTGAAGCCACGCTTCACCGGTATTTTACTTTGGAGGAGTAAAATGAAAAAGTTAAGTAGTATGAAATAGAAAAGTATCGCTTTTCTATACTCATAACTATAATGGGGAAATGTGAAGATTCTGTGAAGCGCACTTTATAGATTTATGAAAAAAAGAATAAGGAAAGTTTAAGGTAAAAATAGTATGCTAAAATAAAGTATATTCAAAGGGATTGAGGATGAGAATCGATGACAAAAGGAACAGTTTTATTTGATTTAGATGGTACGATTGCCGACTCACAAAAGGGCATTATCAATGCCTTAGAGTACATGATTGAAGAATTGGCCTTGCCAACGCAAACGACGGCCCAATTAATTAGTTTTATTGGCCCACCACTTAACGAAACAATTATGAGAGTCTTTGGTTTAGATGAAGCAGCGACGCAACAGGCGATTAAAACATTCCAAGAATATTATGCGCCTAAAGGCTTATATGAAAATGAACTTTATCCAGGCATGCACGAAACATTGGCAGCCTTACAAGCACAAGATTTACAATTGGCGATTGCAACGTCTAAACCTGAACCTTTTGCCAAGAAGATTATCGACCACTTAGAGTTAACGCCTTACTTTAGCGGTGTCTACGGTGCAAGTGTTGATGAAACAACGCGGGTTAAAAAAGCGGATGTTATCACTTATGCGTTGGCAGAACTTGGTTTATCAACGAAGACCGAACCACTCTTGATGGTCGGCGATCGTCAAAATGATATCCTTGGTGCCAAACAAAATGAAATGGCGGCTGTTGGTGTCAGTTATGGTTTCGGGAGTATCGCCGAACTGAAAAAAGCCGGTGCGGTCCAAATTGTGACCCAACCGACTGATTTAATTACGACGTTACCCGCTAATTTGAAGCTCTAAGCGTGTTTTTGCGCATTAGCGACTAATAACATGTAGATTCGGCCAACATCACGTGAGTTACCGCGGAGTTCGTAATCCGCGATGAAGGGGACGTTAAATTGTTCGGCATAGCGTTTAGCAGTTAAGCAATACTGTTCGTTGAAATTACGATTGCCGCTGCCAATCACGCCGTAACATAAATCAGCATTACGCCCATAAGCGATATATTCGCCTAAGCTGTTGGTCATCAATTCTTTGACGCCATTATCGATACCATTGCCACCATCTAAGTATGTGGGCACAAAAGCGTAAAAAGGTTCTGTTTCATCCTTAAAGGGGGTTGCATCTGAAATCTCAGTTAATGAAATAGTAGGCAAAGCCGGGTTAGTGGTATGTTGTTGTTGCGCATAGTCTTGTAAATCGGAAACAAAAGAACGGGTATTACCAGCTAGTGAAATATATAAAATGGATAGATTAGTGATCATTGAAGTGCCTCCTGTGAACGATACTATATACTCACTGTAGCATTTAATAATTGATATGCCTAGTCTTAAAATTTAAGGATAACTGTGAAATCGAAAGGAAAAATACGATGACAAATATGAGTCGACTGGATCAAACGCCAAAGACGACAAGACCGAATAAGGGTCTCAGCCGTTTTCTGACTTTTTTAATTTTTTGCTGTGCCTTCTTCGGGATTGGCGGCATCATTTTAAATCAAACAGTCTTAAAAGAATCATTCACCCAAGAACAACTTAATCAGCCGAAGACCTTGAAACTCGTGACAAACGAATTCAATACAGTCTTATTAGATGCGGCGCAAAAAAATGGCTTACCGCAATCGGTTCAAGTCCAATTGCTCTCAACTGCAGACGTTAAAACGGATATGAACAAGACCGTTAAGAATATCTATGCGTTCAAAGATCGGCCATTAGATAGTGATCAAATGGTTGAACAAATGGCTGGGAATTTAACAGCGGCGATTCCCAGCAACCCCATTGAACAAGCTTTAGTCAAAACGGCGGTGGCGGCTGTTCAACCACCATTGAAGACTTATTTAAATGATCAAATTCAAACGCCTTATTTGGCACCAATGGTTTCTGAATTGGCCATCATGACAAGTGTCGTTAACATTGGGATGTGGATTGCGATTATCATGGGGATCGTCTTATTAATCGTCCAATATGCAGTCAGTGGGAAGTTCCGCTACCTATTCGGGAGTTTGGGCGCAGCACTTGCTTGGAGTGGCTTATTCCTCCTCTTAGGGACTGAAACGGCCAAATTCAGTGGCTTGATTGAAGAAGTCGCCCAACGTGCTGGTGAGTTCAATACAGTCATTATTAACTATGCAACAAGCGTCTTGGATTATGCTTGGCAAATCAGCCTGATCACATTGATCAGCGGGGTTGTTTTGTGGATTCTAGCGAAGATTTTCCAGAAGGTTCGTTAACCAAAAAAAGGTGTGAGGACGAAAGTGACTTTCGTTCCCGCACCTTTTTTTATTTAATAAGCCGTGATGACAATTTGATGGTCGAGATAATTGGCCATGTAGATCTGTTGTAGTTCGTACCCTTGTTGGGCGACATCAGCGAGTAACCAGTCTTCATCTTTGTCGATTAAACTTAATGCATCGACGTTGATTTGCCCATCCATAATCAGTGGGTATTTGATTGTTGCGTCGCCTTTTTGGGTAATCGTCAGTTGGCCGTTTTGTTCTAGAATTGCTCGTTGAACGGTCCGAATATCGCTAATCCCGGCAATTCTGAGTTTAAAAGCGAGATCTTGGGCTGACAAGCTGTTTTTGGCAGCTGTTTGGGCATCGATGCGGCCATTAGTGATAATCGTTTGGGGAACACCAATTACCCAACGTTTAATTCGTTGATTATGTGTGGTTAGGAATTTCATGGTGAAGACAATCAGCGTCCAGATTAAGAGCACGAGGAAAAATTGGATAAACGAGATATCGGCGTTATAAATCATACCGCCGACAATCCCGCCGAGGACGTAATTTTGAAGTTGATCGATCCCACTGGAAGGGGCTAAGTTACCCTTACCAGAGAGGTTAATTTGTAAAACGAGGCAGAAAAAACCGAGAATAAGTTTAATTGTGATATCTAAATAAGATGGCATGTGGCTGACTCCTTATTGTTGGTAGGTTATTTTAGGATTGATGACTTGTGCTTTTTTTAGTTGGTAACTGGTAAAGTTATTGTCGAAAACCACTTGATAGTAGTGCTGATGAACTTTGACGACCATATTTTGTTGAAGTGAAGTGGCGTTGACGGAAACCGATTTGACCGGTACTTTCTGTGCCTGAGCAATGCTCTTCATGAACTGCGTCATTTGTGCTTGTTGTGAGTGCGCAGTGTTGAGCTGCTCCACTCTTGTATACTGAATGCCACCGAGCAAAACGCCGACTAAGACGAAGATAATCAAGAGGTCCCGATATTTTGAATCGGACCGGTGGCGTAGGTATTGGACAAAGAAAATGAGAATTAAACTCCCAACGAGCAGTGAGAGTAATATTTTGAAATAGAACTCGAAATCATTTTGATTGATGAAATAAGAATAGCGATAAAAAAACATCGAAACGCCTCCTGGATAGATAAGTACTATAACTATTGTAGCACACTCACTGTGAGCATATAAATTGTGTAAAATCTAAATGGTGGTAAGCTAAACGTATGAAAGGGATGATTAATATGGTATTAAAAATAACAGCAGCAGCTCAAGAGAAGATTCAAAAACAGATGACGACTGATCAAGCATTATTACTCGACTTAAATGACGGTGTCGGCCCCTTCTCAAAGGTTGGTTTTTGTTCATTAGATACTGATTTTCGTTTATTAATTGTACCAAATGATGCAGATCTAAAGAGCTATACAGAAACGTTTGACTCGGAAATGGGCCCTATTCACTATAAGGCATATACGGCCGACTATTTTGACGGTCACGAGGTCCTCGATTTAGATGAAAAACGCCAAGTATTAACCTTAGTTAATAACAGCGGTGTCGTTGATAACCGGGTGCCAATTATCGTTTTTGATCATGAAAAAATAACAGAATAGGGACTATTTTAAAAAGCAGTGTCCAAAGGCGACACTGCTTTTTGCTTGCTTGTTATTTCAGGATTAAGGTGGGATAATGGCAAAAAATAGTGTTACAAAGGAGTCTTACATGAAAACGGCAATTGTAACAGATAGCGCCGCTTACCTTGATCCTCAGGTTGCGCAGGCCAATCAAATCATCGTTGTACCGATCACGGTGATTTTTGGCCAACAAACTTATTTAGAAAATATTGAAATTTCAACCACTGAATTTTATGAAAAAATGCGTACCACCGATAAATTACCAACTACGTCCCAAATTACGATGGGTCAAATGCAGATGGTTTTTGACCAACTGATCGAAGATGGTTTCGATGAAGTCATTTGTATTCATTTATCGAGTGGGATTACGAGTTTTATCAATAACCTGCAAGCTTATGCTCGCCAAGTCGAAGGTATTAGAGTTTATCCATTTGATTCGAAAGTCACGAGTGCTGGCGAAGCTTTCCTAGCATTAGAAGCAGCGCGTCTAGTGGCCCAAGGCGAACACGCTGAAACCATTATGCCTAAATTGGCTGCTTTGCGGGAGACAATCGGTGTTTACTTCGTCGTCGATGATTTGAGCCATCTGATGCGGACTGGGCGGATTTCTAACGGGGCCGCCTTTGTCGGCAACTTATTACGGATCAAACCAATTTTAAGTTTCGATACAGCTGGCAAAATTGTTGCGTTGACCAAGGAACGGACGAAAAAACGGGCCTTTCAAAAAGTGTTAACGGATTTTGAAGCCGCCGTGGCAGCCGCTGATTATCCGATTCGCGCGTGCGTGATCGATGGGAATAACCCAGAAGAAAGTGCGCAGTGGGTTGAGACCCTGACGACCAAATTCCCAGGGATGCCAATTGAAACCAGTCATATCGGACCAGTTGTTGGGGTTCACACTGGTGAAAAGGTGATGGGCATTATTTGGGGCCGCGATTATCTAATTTAAAGCGATTAAAAAGGCGTCGACAATTATGTCGACGCCTTTTTTGACTTTTAAAGTGTTGTATCTGCACGTTGTGGATTGACGGAAACTTCAAACCAATCAATGTAACCACGGTTAAATTCAGCGACCGTTAAATCGAAGCGGTCAATTGAAACAACGGAATCTTGATGTAAGTTAGCGAAGTTTTCCAAGACATAACCGGCAACGGTTACGCTATCTGATGCTTCAAAGGCTTCAATGTCTGCCTTGAAGAAGCGTTCAAAATCGTAAAGCGTTGTTTTACCGCTAACGCGATAACGGTTGTCATTTTCTTTGATGATATATTCATCCGAAACGTCATCGATTTCATCTTTGACAGTCCCGAATAATTCTTCGTAAATATCTTTATCGGTGACAATCCCACTCGTCCCACCGTATTCGTCAACAACGACCACAATCGGTGTTTGTTTATTAATCATTTGCGTTAATAAACTATGGATGGGTGTTGTTTCGGGAACAGAGATGATTGAGCGGAGTAATTTGCTAACGCGGATTGAATCATCGACTTGTGCTTGGCGCACCAAGTCGTAGGCGTAGACGTAACCGAGAATTTTATCTTTATCATTTTCAGCGACCACTGGGAAGCGACTAAAGCCTTGTTGGAGATAATCCTTAACAACGTCTTTGACGGTATCTGTAATATCGACGACGTATAAACTAGTTCGATCGACCATCACGTCTTTGGCAATTCGATCGTTAAAATCAAAGGCCCGTTGCATGTAAACTAAATCGTTACGATCCAATTCACCACCGGTTACGGCATTTTTAGAAAGGCTGATGATTTCAGCTTGTGATAAAACATCGCTACTTTCGTCAGCAGGTGCAAAACCGATCAGTTTAACAACGCCGTTTGCGGAAACATTTAGTAACCAGACAAATGGGTAGAAAATGATGTGACAGTAATGAAGTGGCTTAGCGACGGCCATCAACATCTGCATTGGGATATCGATACTGATATTCTTCGGTACAATTTCAGTGAAGACAACTTCTAAATAGGTTAGGACTAAAACACCGGCAACTGCGCCGATAATGTGCAGGCCGCTCTCAGAGACAAGATGCGTCAAGCCTAATAAATCAACTAACACTGTTTCGACAGTTGATTCACCAATCCACCCTAAAATAATCCCCGCAACACTGACCCCAACTTGCGTGGTTGAAAGATACTCATTGAGATTTTGAGTCATCTTAAGGGCGAGTTTTAATTTTTTAGGACTACCATTTCCGGAATGAATCGCATCTTCTAAGGCACTTGGACGTGTTTGAACGAGTGCGAATTCTGCAGCAACGAAAAAAGCTGCTAGAAAGAAGGTAACGAGCATGACGAACAGATTGGTAAATATCTGACCACTTGACAATATAATTCCCCATTTCTTAAATCATTAATGCTATCTTACCATTTTCGAACGTTCAACGGTAAATAACGTCGGTCATAAGTCTGATTTTCTGATATATCATAATGAAAATACCATAATTAATGGTGGAGGTAAACTAAATTTTGTAAACGACATTTTTTAATTAAAGGCTGTTCATATAAAAAGAGCAAACGACGTATCAATTCACGCGGCTGCTCTTTAGAGAGATTATCTTTAGAAGGTTGCTGTATCAGGATCTTTGGCTTTACCAACAACCCCATCGAGTTGATCGATAGTTTGCATATCTTCAGGTGTTAATTCGAAGTCAAATAGTTGCGTATTTTCTTGAATGTAGTTGGCGTGAACTGATTTTGGTAATGGTAAGAAACCGTGTTGCAATGACCAGCGCAGTGCAATTTGTGGAATTGAGCGTTGGTACTTAGCAGCGAGGGTCTTCATTTCTGGCACATCAAAGATTTTACCAGTGCCAAGAGGGCTGTAAGCTTCTAATAACATACCGTTATCGCGTGAGTATTGCACCGTTTCAGCTTCCAATTCACCAGGTGCTAAGAAGATTTGGTTCACCATTGGTTGCACCTTAGCAGTCTTTTTCAAGGCTTCTAAGTGGTGTGCACGGAAGTTGCTGACACCAATTGCCTTGGCTTTGCCAGCATTGTAGAGTTCTTCCATTGCTCGCCAAGTTTCAGCGTTGGCTGCTTCCCAGTTATCACGGAAATCAATTGGGTTAGGCCAGTGAATCAATAATAAATCGACATAGTCGGTTTGCAATTTTTGAAGTGATTCTTCGAAAGATTGCATTGTTAAATCGTAGCTGTGATTAGCGTTCCAAATTTTAGTTGTTAAAAAGAGATCCTGGCGTGCCACACCACTTTCTTGGATGGCAGTGCCGACGCTGGCTTCGTTTTGGTAAGCTTGGGCAGTATCAATGTGGCGGTAACCCGCTTCAAGTGCTGCCTTAACTGATTTAATGGCTGTGTCGCCATCTGGTGTTTGCCAAGTCCCAAAGCCGAGCACTGGGATTTGAACGCCGTTTGCTAACGTATATGTTGTTGTTAATGTCGTCATTTAAAAAGCACTCCTTCTTGAACAGAATTGATTACAGGGTTAATTTTACACTTTTGGTTTGTTTTTGAGTAGGAAAGTGCTTTTTATTGCCCGGGAAATGTTGCCGTTTGTAACGCTAATAAGTGTTTTTGTAAAGCGGGATCGAGGGCGTAGAGGTAAAGGCCGTTGCGGGCCCGGCTCATCAAGACGTAGAGGCTATTGAGGATGATTTGAGTCTTAATCTGGGTTGGATTATCAAAGCGATTGGCACCGGCAAACGCCGCTTGATCTTCATAGTATTCCGGTTTGATCAGTAAGCAATCTTGTTGTGGGTCATAGCCAATTGACGGGCCTAAAATGACGCCGGCATAGTTTAAATCGAAACCTTGTATTGTATAAACCGAACCAACTTCATCAATACTATCTTCACGTTCCGCCCAATAAGTCTTGGCGGTTGGTTGATACCGATCCCAGCGTAATTTGAAATGCGGGGCACTTACGTAATGGTCGTGCGGGTCATTGAGTGTTGCTGGGAAATCATAGGTTGCCAGTAACCGAGCCAAACCACTGTCTTGATTACGTTGGCGAATAGCGGCGTACAGTTGGGCTGCGTCTGTAAAAATTTTGAATTCAAAATGCGGATCTTGGGGCAAGACTTCGATCTGCATTTTGTGAAAGGCTTGTAACCAAGATTCAACCGAGGGATTTGCCTGAATTCGGAATTGATGGTGTAGCTGTGCTAATTGATAAGGCCCGGTTTGGAGTTTAGTGAGTAGCTGTTGTTGCTGCCAATAACTTTTGACCTTAAGGACCTGTTGTTCATCAAAAATGAGAATCGTGATGCGACTGTGCTTGCGAATCTCATCTAACTGATTATCCTGTCTGAAGTGGTTATAAGGATCGCTGTGCGTCAATAAGAGGTGCGCTTCATCGACTAAAACGATATCGGCGCGGGTCTCTTGTTTGCTGGCCTGGTTGATAAAAGTTGTCGGGCGTTGAAAGTCTTTTTTCAAGAGCGCGTTAGTTGGTTGAACGTTATTTTGGTAGAGTTTCAACATTTCTGGATGATTAACCAGTAATTTGTTGTTAGTTTGGTACAGCGGTGAAGTCGGCGTTTTACGTGCAAGTTCTTGGAGCGTCGAGAAGACGCTGTTTAAAATCACACTCTTACCGGTTCCGGCGGCACCTTGAATTAAGAAGGTGGCGTGGTCCGCATCACGATTTTGTTCGCAAAATTGGATAATCGCGGTTTTGAGTTGCTGTTGCTCGGTAGTAAGTTGATTAGCCGGGCGTGTCAATTTGTAGAGGGCGCTGTTTTGGTGCTGAGCATTAGGCAAAAATAGGACTTCTTTCTAAATAACGTGATAAAAGAACCCCTGACAATGTATGCCAGAGGTTCTCTAGTAGTGATTAATCGACAAAGACTAATTGGAATTCGTGTTTTGCTAGGTCGATATTGACTGAGACGTGGCGGTTTAAGTCGGCCACAATTTTGTGTGCAAGGGTGACGCGTTCTTCGAAGCTCTGTGCATAGGCTTCAAAAACGGTACCTTTAAAATTAAAGTTTTCAGTGATAAAAATGGCATCGGTCACAAATAGCAGATTATTTTCATCGTGGCGTGAACCAGCTTTTAAGGTTGTGTCGATGTAATGATACAAGTCGGTTGGATCGAAGTTTAACGGTTTTTCCAAGATTGGTTTGATTTGAAAGCCAGCTAAATCGTCAACCATCTGCGCATTGAGCGTCACTTGTGTTAGAGCTTGATATAATTTCATAATAGACACCTTCCTTATTGTGAATTAATAAGCCAAATTTGATTGGTTAACCTTATTATAACATTTTGGGAAACGCTAGCGTGAGTCATAACCTTAGCGTGTTGCTTTAGGCCGGTAGAGCACAAAATGAACGAGCAAGGCGGCGATTTGGCAGCCAAGTGCTAGATAACAAACAGCTGCCCAACCACCGAGACTCCAAGCAAGAGCGCCGAAAAATGAGCCGGAAGCCCCACCAATGAAGTAGGCAAACATGAAGACCGTGTTATTACGACTGCTGGTAGCTTCGCCTAAGGCTTGGACCCGCGTTTGGTTGGACACCTGACCACACTGATTACCAACATCTAATAAAACGATTCCGAGCATCATAACTGGCAAATACTGTCCCCAGAAAAGGAATAAGAGGTAACTGACAGTCATCATCAAGAGACCAACTGCGATGATAAACTGCGGTGTCTTTTGATCGGCAAAGCGGCCAATCACAGGGGCCGCAAGCGCACCGGCTGCACCGAGAATGGCTAATAAACCAACGGTGCCACTGCCAAGATGATAGGCAGGACTTGCCATGTAAAAGACGAGAGTTGACCAAAAGATGCTGAGGGTCCCAAACATGAAGAAGCCGTTAATGGCCGCTTCGCGTAAAAGTGGTTGGGTGCGCACTAAACCAGGTAAGAAACTGATGGTTTGCCAATAACTAGGCCCGTTTTTGGGACGCGAATCTTTAGGTAATTTGATGGCCGCTAAGATAATCAGACAGCCAATCGCAATGACGGCTAAAAGGTAAACCCAGCGCCAATTGACGTAGCTACTGATAATGCCACTAAAACTCCGAGAAAGTAAAACCCCCATTAAGAGGCCACTTAAAATCGTCCCGAGCACGGCCCCACGTTTTTGGGGTGCCGCTAAAACGGCTGCATATGGAATGATAATTTGTGGGACGACTGAGGTTAAGCCAATCAGTAAGCCGGAAAGTGCGAATAAGATGAAGTTCGGCGCTAAAAATGCGACTAACAAAGAGAGTAGCGATAAAATCAGCATCCGAATGATTAAATGGTAACGACTCATGACATCGCCAAAAGGGACGATTAATAATAAGCCGAGGGCATAACCGACTTGAGTTAACATCGCGACCGTGCCAATGGCGCCAGTGTTAACGTGGAAGGTTTGGGCCACCAGGGATTGAATCGGTTGAATATAATATAGATTAGAAACCGCAACCCCCGTGATAAAAGCCATTAAAAGAATCAATGGTTGTGTGAGTTGCGTCTGTTGTTGCTTATTTTGCATGTGCTATGGTGCCTACCTCTCTTCAAAACGTTCATTGAGAATTAATAATGCTTTGTGAAACTCGACTTGGGCTTCAGGTTCTTCTTCTTTATCAGCGGATTGTTGCAAGAAGTCTAACATCTCAGGCGTGACATCTCTGACCAATTGGCCTAGTGCCCACGCCGCAGTCCCGCGAATAACGGGTCGGGGATCGTTATCGATTAATTGCAATAACTGGGGAATCGCAGTTCGATCTTTGACGTTGGCAAGCGCGATAATGGCGTTGCGCTGGATTGGTTTCTTCCCTCGCCACGAACCAGATAAGTGACCGAATTTAACTTTGAATTCTTTATTGCTGATTGTTAGCAATGGTTGTAATTCTGGCATCACTACTTCTGGATCGGGTTCCATGTCAGGATGGAAGTGGAAGTCCTTGCCTTTATTAAAGGGACAAACTTGTTGGCAAATATCGCAGCCATAAATCACGCTCCGGATTTTAGGGCGAAATTCTTCTGGCATAAAGCCTTTTGTTTGCGTTTGATAAGAAAGGCACCGTGTCGCATTTAACCGACCGTCACCTAATAGGGCGCTAGGTGGACAATAATCGATACAGCGGGTACAGCTGCCACATTGGTTGGCCATAGGGGTATCAGGTTCAAACGGAATGTTGGTAATGATTTCGCCGAGATAGACGAAAGACCCGAATTCAGGGGTAATCAATAATCCGTTGAGGCCGATAAAACCAAGGCCGGCGCGTTGTGCAACGGCGACGTCACTTAATTCGCCTGTATCAACCATTGGTTTGAAAGTGACTTCATCATCCTCATCGGCAAGTTCTTTGATCGCGTCGATCAATTGGGCCATCTTGTCCCGTAAGATATCGTGGTAATCAATGCCCCAAGAAGCCCGTGCAAAACTACCGCGTTTGGCACCTGTTCTGGCGGGTTTGTTGTGAATTTTGGTTGGGTAAGCAAGCGCGATAGCGATAATTGATTTGGGTTGGTCAAAAATTAATTCGGGATAGAGGCGTTCTTCCAGCACCTTGTGTTCAAAACCGCTAGAATGACCGTTTTTCTTTTGTTCGATTAAGCTGGCCTCTAAATAGTCAAAAGGCGCCGCTGAGGTAAAGCCAATTTTATCGATGCCAATTTCTCGACTGGCCGCGATGACTTGTTCTTTTAAAGTTGGCATAATGGGACTCCTTATTTGTTTCGGTTACATTAAGTAAATTTTTTGTAAGTCAGTTAAATCATGATTGGTTAGTTGTAATTCAGTCTTGAGGTAATTTTGAATTGTGCCGGATTCTTGGCGAATCGCCATTTGTGCGGTTTGAAGATAATCCAAGTGAACGGTCAATAAGGATTGAACGCTTTGGTAAATGCCTTGATCGGCCGTCTTTTGTTGGAGGCGCTGTAAGGACTTCTGCACAAAATCAGCCGATGCGAGGTTAGTGAGCAGGTAATCAGCTTGGATCGTCTCTGCGGGCACATTAAGGGCACTGAGTAAGAAGACAGCGGCCATGCCGGTCCGATCTTTGCCAGCCGTACAGTGGAAAAGAGTTGTTTGATGATCTTGATCGTTGGCGAGCAGTAATTCAAAAAAGCGGCGGTAAGCTTGCTTAGAATGGGGCTGATTAATCAAATTGTCATAAACCTTTTGCATCCGGGTGTGGCCGCTGAGTGGGTCCTTGCTAAAGAGTTGATAGAGTTCATCCTGACTCGCTGAATTGGCTGTTTCATCAACGGCAAAAACAGGGAGGAATTCGTAAGTTGCATTAGCGGGTAGTCGATCGGGCGCTTTGGCTTTTTCATCTTCAGAACGCAAGTCAATATCATAGCGCAAACCGTATTGATCAAGATAGTTTAAATCCGCATCAGTGAGGTGGGCTAAGTTGGCTGAGCGCAGTAATTTATGCCATTTAAGCGTGCGGCCATCAGTCGTTTGATAGCCACCTAATTCTCTAAAGTTATGGCCTTTTTCGAGTGGTAAAATCCGTTGTGTCATCTCTAAAACCTCCCTATTTTCGTATAGATTTATTGTAGCATATTTACTATTAGCATGACTGTTACTTGTCAAGCGTGTAGGAAAGCTCGTATGATAAGAAGAAAAGGGCGGAGACGGATAAATGATTACCTATTTCGAAATACAGACGACCGGTGAGATTCACGAAAACCGCTCGGAAAAAGCAGCCAATTGGATTCACTTTGAAGATCCTAGCAAGCATGAAATGCAGCATTTTGCGCGGAAGTACCATTTGCCGCGCATGTTGTTTGAGGTCGCCCAAGATATCAATGAAGTGGCCCGGTATGAAACGTTTACGACGGAAACGGGTGAAATACTTAGTCATATCTGTCTGTTAGTGCCGGTCAAAACCCATGATTCTGAAAAACATGCTGAATACATTACGCGGCCGTTTTCATTTATCATCAGTGGGCAAACCTTACTGACAGTTGGACACCAACAAAGTGAATTGGTGGCCGAGATGCAACGGATTACGGGAACTGATCAACAGGTCGAAAGCATTGTGTTACAGAGTATCTCGTTGATTTACCAACGTTATTTGACCGCCTTAGATGTGGTCGCCCAACAGATTCATCAGTTGGAGAAAAACGTCCATATTTCGACGCGGAATCAAATTTTATACGCACTCAAAGCACTTAAAAAGAGTGTCGTTTACTTGGATTTGGGTTTAAAAAGTAATCAGCAGAGCTTACCGCAGATTAAAGAGGCGGCGTTATTTGAAGAAGTGGCTGATCAAAAAGATCGTCTTTACCGCATCGATTTACAGTTTGCTAAATCAGATAAGGCGATTACGACTTATCGCGCTTTGTTAGAACAATTAAGTGATTTATTATCAGATATCATTTCCAATCGTTTGAATAACATCATGAAGACGTTGACGTCGATTTCGATTGTTTTAACGGTCCCGACCATTATTGGTGGTTTCTGGGGGATGAATGTGCCAGTGCCGCTAACGCATAGTGGTAAGGGGTTTATCCTGCTATTGGGCTTATCGGGAATTGTGAGTGCCTTGGTTGGCTGGTGGCTGAAGAAGAAGGATTATTTTTAAAGGGTACACTTAAGAAAACGCTATTCTTTTTGCTTGAATTGTCCGCGAAAGCGGTATATTCTTAATGTAGTATCATTGTGACATTGTGCATAAAGAGAAAGTGAGATGAACAGCATGGTTCAAGAATATAAGAGAATATTAGTACCAGTTGATGGTTCCGAAGAAGCTGAATTAGCCCTTAATAAGGCAGTTCAAGTGGCTAAGATGAATCACGCTCAAGTAGATATTTTAAATGTATTAGATACGAAACAATATGCAGGGAGTTATAGCGGCATGCTTTCTGGAGATGCTATTTTCCAAATCTCAGAAGACGCACAAAATTATCTCAATAGTTTGAAATATGATATTCAAACCAATGATAATTTGATGGACGTTGAAATTCACGTCCGTTTTGGCAATCCGAAGAATGTCATCGCACGTGATTTCCCATCAGAATACAAAACAGATTTAATTATGATGGGTTCAACCGGTTTGAACGCTGTTGAACGGATGTTAATGGGTTCTGTCACAGAATACGTTAACCGGACAGCGATTTGTGACGTGTTGATTGTGAAGACTGACGTCAATAACAATCCCTACAAAAAATAATTTTAAGTAATCAAAAAAGCCATGACAGCACAAGTTGTCGTGGCTTTTTAACGTACTTTAATGTAGAAGGGAGTCGATGAACATGGCAAGCGATAATTGGATGAATGCGACAGCAGAGCTGTTAACTTACTACGAACAAGAATGGGGCCAACCGGAACACGATGACCAGCGCTTATTTGAATTGTTGTGTTTGGAAACCTACCAAGCGGGTTTGAGTTGGCAAACGGTGCTGGCAAAACGGGCGGCTTTTAGAACTGCTTTTTACCAGTTTGAGATTCAAAAAGTCGCGCAAATGACGACGACTGATATTGACCGTTTATTACAAAATCCAGCGATCATTCGCAACCGGCGTAAGCTAGCAGCAACGGTGAATAATGCGCAAGTTGTTTTAGCAATTCAACAAGAACAGGAAAGTTTTGCGCACTATCTGTGGGCTTTTGTTGACGGGCAACCAATCGTTAATCGACCAAAAACGTGGGCAGACGTCCCTGCACAATCAGCATTATCGGTTGCAGTGAGCCGGGATATGAAGCGTCGGGGCTTCCAATTCGTTGGTCCAGTGACGGTTTATTCTTACTTGCAAGGTGCGGGTTTAATTGACGATCATCCCCAGCATCTGAAGGGATAGACTGTCCCTTAAATCGCGGATGGTGTATGATGATAGGGAAGATTAAAAGTCTATTTTAGATAATTTAAAGGAGTACACAAAAATGGCACAAGATAACGTTCGCCAATTAGCGGATTGGTTAGAAGAAAACATGACGGCAATTATTGATCGTAAAGTTAGCCTCAATGTTTCAGAAATTTTTGCAGTATTAGATGGTTTTGGTGTTTTGAATAATCCAGTAGCAAAATACTTGGATATTACAGAAGAAACTTACTATCAATCCGAATCAGACCATAAATTAACCTTATCAGATGACCGTAAATTATTGATGGATGTTACTGACCGGATCATGGTAACCCACGTTGATGACATTTTAGCCGATAACAAAGTTAACTTTGAATACAGTCACGAAGCTGTTTATGAAGATCAATACTTAGTGAAACGCGACTTAGAAGTCCTCACTTACGGCTTAGCCGTGATTGGCGCTGTTGCGGCCACTGTTAAACATAACCTCATTCAAGCGGACCTTTCTAAGGATGCTGTCTTGAGTTTGGCACTTGCTGCTCAAAATATTGCGAACTGGCAAGTAAATCAATAGCATACAAACGGAGTTGGGCCAAAAATCACTTTTGGCCCAACTTTTTTAATACCCGATAGTTGCTAAACGTGTGCTATCAGTCATATCCTTGTGGTTAACGTCGAATGGTAAACGATTGCTGGTGCAATCATTCACCATTCTTTGTTAATCCTCAGGATATCCCCGACTGATAGCACACTCTTTTTTTATTTATCATAAATTAAGCGGTTTCTAGTGAAAAAAAGCAGAAAATATGGCATGATTAAACAGTAAATAAGAGTTGAGGAGCTGTTGAATAAATGACAAAAATTGCAATTGCCGGTTCTGGTGCAATGGGCAGCCGTTTTGGCTACATGCTACAAGCAGCCGGGAACGATGTCGTCTTACTAGACAACTGGGTCGAACATGTTCAGGCAATTAATACCAAGGGTTTAACGGTGGCGATTGCGGGGCAAGACGTGCAACACGTTCAGATTCCAGCAGCCTTACCCACAGCGATTAAAGACGTTCAAGATGTGATTATCATCTTCACGAAATCGATGCAACTAGGGGCGATGCTCCAATCGATTAAACCGCTGATTGGTGAGAAGACGAAGGTCGTTTGTTTATTAAATGGCTTGGGTCATCCCGAAACAATCGAACGCTACTTACCCAAACATAATATTTTCGTCGGCATTACGTTGTGGACTGCTGGTTTAACCGGTCCCGGTGAAATTAGCCTTAGTGGTTCCGGCAGTGTTGAACTTCAAAACGTGGCGCCAGAAGCTAAAGGTGCTGCTGAAGAATTAGTCGCGATGTTGAGTGCTGCAGGATTACATGCGACCTATAGTGCTGATGTCTTGTTTTCAATTTGGCGCAAAGCTTGTGTGAATGGCACCTTGAATAGCCTCTGTGCTTTATTGGATTGTAACATTGCCCAACTCGGTCGGACGAGTCAGGTCAACTCATTACTGGCTTCGATTGTGGCTGAATTTTCAGCAGTGGCAGCGACCGAAGCGGTTGATTTGGATGTGCCAACAACGATTGCGCATATCGATCAATTATTTGATCCCACCCAAGCTGGTGAACATTATCCATCAATGCACCAAGATTTAATCCAACACCATCGTTTAACTGAAATTGACTACTTAAACGGCTACGTTGCGCGCAAGGGCCAAGAACGTGGCATCCCAACGCCGGTCAACCAATTGATTACCCAACTTGTGCATACTAAAGAAGCACTCGTCATCGAAAAATAAAGGAGTCTTTTAAAATGACAGAAAAACAACCTTTAAACATTGAAGTCACTTCAATGCACTACCAAAAACTATTAATCGCAATTGATGATGATGATCCAACGTCATCAAAACGCGCTTTTAATTACGCTTGTACCGTCGCTAAGATGTACCAAATTCCAATGGGGATTGTCAGCATCTTAGAAACCGGCGATTTAAATATCTATCAATCACTCTCACCAAACGTGGTCGCTAAACGACGGGAAGAAATTGCCGCAGACCTAGACATCTTCGTTCAAAAGGCGCAAGAATTTGGGGTGCAAGAAGTGACACCAATTCTTGGTGAAGGCAATCCAGGCCACGTGATTGTTGAAGAAATCATTCCTGAATTCAAACCAGATCTTGTCATCTGTGGTTCGAAAACAAAACCTTCAAAACACTTAATCGGTACACATGCGAGCTACTTATCTAAATATGCCCCTAGCTCAGTAATGGTTGTCCGTTAAGTTAAAAAGCTAAAAGCACCCAAACAAGTTTTATTTTGTTTTGGGTGCTTTTTCGATTAGAATAGGATTATCAGGAGGCAAGACTATGCTAGAATGTCCACAATGTCATATTAAATATGGTCGCAAGCTGCAGCAGTGTCCAAATTGCGGTGCGGCTGCAATCAATCACGAAACGACTCAAGCCAAACCAACCGCACTCAAGTATCACCAATTTTTACAGGCGAGTTGGCGGCAACCCCTACAAACACCATGGCAGTGGGTTAATCCCCAATTTGGCTGGGTAACTTTTGCCATCTTATTGCTGGTTAATACGGCGACGATTAGTTTATTGATGGCGGGCTGGTCCGAACAAGTCGGGGCCGTGGCCGGTGTCACTGGCACGCAAGTTATCTTACGCCAGCCAGTGGCTTTATGGCCGCTTGAATTACGCCTCTTTTTAATCCAACTGGGTGGCTTATTAGTTCTGGTGGGAACCGGGTACTTACTGAAACGGTATCTTTTAAAACAAAAAAATTTGCGTTTTGACCGCTATTTAACTGAAATCAGTGCTTACGGGAGCTTCGTCTTATTGCTAACGATGGCGGCCTTGTTGGTTACTTTTATGGCTGGCTTGATGGCGCTGTGGTTAGTTGTCATCTTACTGGTGTTGAGTTATCTCTGGGTGAATATGGCAATTGTCGTCAGTCTAATCCGTCAACCAATGGCGGGCTTCGATCAATTTTACACGGTCATCCTATTTGAAATTATTGTTCACTTGCTATTGCTTGTGATGAGCAGTCAGGTCGTTATGATGGGCCTTGCGAACCTCTTTTAAAAATAAAAGTGCGTATTTTGGTACACTTTTTGAAAAAGGGACTAATATAGAAAGTGTAATAAGAAATATTTAGGAGGCTTTTGCAATGGCAGTAGGTACAGCAACATTGGTTTTAGATATGAAGATGTCAGAGGCATTTGACTGGAGCGACGATGCAACAATCGTGAGAGAAGCATTATGGGACCACTACATGGAATCAAATGGTCACAATACGGATCAAACAGTTGCCGCAATGAAACCTTACCTCAGCATGAGCGATTCAGAAGTACGGACTAAAGCTGAAGCACTTTTAAAAAAATAACTGAAGACAAAAAAAGTCGCCGTGAACAAGCAATTGTTCATAGCGACTTTTTGATTGGATAAAATGTGTGATAGCACACACTTTTATTTTAGACGTTATACATATAAGCACGTGTCATTGGTAAATCACGGGCGCTAGCGCCTTTAGAAACGAGGTATTGAATAACATCGATATTACCAGATTCAAAAGATGAGGCACAAGCTTGGAGATAGAGATCCCACATTCTAACGAATTCAAGACTCGTTTGTTGTTGGATTTCATCACGGTGTGCGTTGAAATTGGCATCCCAAATTTCCAACGTCTTTTGATAGTGCCGACGTAAAGGTTCCATGTCAGCGATTTGTAAACCGGCATCGACAATGTGTTGCGTATTTTCAACCAAGCCTGGCACATAGCCACCTGGGAAGATATACTTGTTGATCCAGGCGTTCTTGGCGCCGCCTTGTTGACGCGTAATGCCGTGAATAAGGGCCACGCCATCGTCTGTTAAGTAATCCGCAACATCTTTGAAGTATTCAGCCAAGTTTTCTTGACCAACATGTTCGAACATGCCGACACTTGTAATGTAATCAAATGGGGCGTGTTTTAATTCACGATAATCGACAAGTTCAACGGACGCAACGTCACTGAGGCCTTCTTCGTCAATTCGTTGTTGAACAAAATTATATTGTTCTTGGCTTAAAGTAATGCCGACAACTTTTAAGTGATATTCCTTAGCGGCGGTTAACATCAATGTGCCCCAGCCACAGCCGATATCGAGCAATGTCCGATTAGGTTGTGGATTGAGTTTTTGTAGAATATGGTGCACTTTGTTGATTTGAGCAGTTTCTAAATCATCTGTTGGTTGTTCGAAATAAGCACAAGAATAAGTCATGGTTTTATCTAGCCAAAGTTGGTAGAAATCATTTCCTAAGTCGTAGTGACTTTGGATATCCTTTTTGCTAGCTTTTTCTGAGTGTGATTGTTTAGGTAAAAAGTGAATGTAACTGTGACTGCGCATAAAACTCTCTGAGCTGTTATAAGCGGCTGTCAGTAGTTTTTGAAGTGGTGCGTCACCTTTGCCTGTCACCTCAATATCGCCTGCCATATAGGCTTCCCCTAAGGCTAATGAGGCGTTGCTGGTTAGTGATTTGATGGGGATGAGTTTTTTAAAAGTAATTGCTATTTCAGGCTCTCCGGTTCCGTAGACGTCAGTACTACCATCCCAAAAGTGGACGGCGACTGGAAAATCAAAAGAGTGTTGTAGTAGTTTCTTATAAAAAGTTTTTTCTAACATTCCGAAAATCCTTTCTAGGAAAAAATTTTTAATACCAAACTAGTATACGTTTATTTTAAAAATTATGTAAGTCATAACACTTATGTAAGGTTAGATTTTTCATTATTCAATTAACGCGAAGTGTTGTAAAATGATGATATGTTTTAGATTAGGGAGGAAAACGTGTGACTTTATACCAACGATTTGTAGCGAACGAACAATTACGGCGCCTAGTAGTTCTAATGGGGATGATTGGTGTTATTTTTGCGGTTCGTTCAATGATGAATATCATCTTGTTGACGTTCATCTTTACTTTTTTAGTTACCCAATTGGTGCGCCACGTGCAGCGTTATGTTCGGATACCACCAGCCGCGGTGGTTGTACCACTCTACATTTTAGTGATTTTATTGGTCTATCTCGGGGTAACCATTTATGTGCCACAAATCGCTAAACAAACGATTAAATTAGGTGAAAGTGTTTATAATTTTTACCAGAGTCCATCCTTTGATGCCAATAAATTCATGCAACTGATCAGCCAATACATGAAACAGTTTAATTTGACCGACCAGTTAAAGCATGGTGTTTCAACCTTGGTTAACTATATTACCGGGATTGGTACGATGGGCGTGACGATTGTCTTGTCGTTTATCCTCAGTTTCTTTTATACGATTGAACTGGATAAGTTACCACAATTTGGTGGGCTCTTCTTAAAGAGTACCTACGGTTGGCTTTTCCGAGATATTGCTTACTTTGCTAAAAAATTCGTGAACACTTTTGGTGTTGTGATTGAAGCGCAAATCTTTATCGCGGTCGTTAATACGGTCCTCACAACGATCACATTGACGGTGATGAAGATGCCTAATATTCCGAGTTTGGCAATTATGATTTTCTTATTATCAATGGTCCCAGTGGCGGGTGTGATTCTGTCATGTATTCCACTATGTATCATCGCTTTTTCAGTGGGTGGTGTGCAGTATGTGATTTATATTCTGGTGATGATTACCGTCATTCACGCGCTAGAAGCTTATGTCTTGAATCCGCGCTTTATGTCGAGCAAGACACAACTACCAATTTTCTTCACCTTTGTCGTTCTCTTTGTCGCTGAACGTTTCTTAGGCACGTGGGGCTTGATTGTTGGGTTACCAATTTTCACGTTCTTCTTGGACGTCTTAGGGGTTAAAACAATTAAAACGAAATAAAAAAAGGACCCGGCATTTAGCCGAGTCCTTTTTGATTAGTTTAGTGTACTACTGATTTATGAAAGAGATTCGGGGCGGGTTAAGTTACTGTCGGCAATGATGACAGCGAGTTGATTGAGATCAACTTGTAATTCAGTCGCGATGATGAACAACGCTTTTAATGAAGGGGCAGCGCCTTTTTCCCAGCGGAAAATCATGGAGCTACTGACCTTAATATTGTATTTTTGCGTTAATAAATCGGCTAGCTGCCGCATCGTAAGATTCCGTGAAACCCGCTTATCATGTAATAGTTGTCCAAACATTAAATTCACCTTCTTACTCGCAATAAAAACTATAGTACTAAGTATATGACAAAATACGCTAAAAAGTTAACACTTTCGTACAAAATCGTTAATTGACAAGTTTATCTAGATGACGTAATATTCCTAATGTGGAGCAAAGTTTGAGAATATTCATTTGGGGGTGCCAAATTTGGCAGGAAAACTTTTCGTGCTATCAGGATATTTAAAGGGTCGTGACATCAAGCAGCAGGAAGTTGCTGATGTTTTAAATAAAACGCTAACAACTGCTAACCGTAAGATTCACGGTAAAATTCCGTTTACCGTCAAGGAAATTCAGTTGCTACACGATCAGCTAGATGTGCCGATTCTAATCTTCTTTGAATCTTAGTTCCTAAAGAGGAATAATTAGATTAGGATTAAGCGGGGGTACCACTAGTATTTAATAATAAAAAAACGATAAGCCCTCAGGCTTATCGTTTTTTTTTAGAAACTTATTATTTTTCATTAAGTAAAGCTAATTTACCATTCACAATCATTTCGCATAAATCAGGGTAGCTAATACCAAGAACTTCTGCTTCTTGAGGAATTAATGATAATGGTGTCATACCAGGTAATGTATTGCCTTCGATGACGTATAAGCCAGTTTCAGGACTCCAGAAGAAATCGATGCGGGCGTAGTTGGTTAAACCAAGCGCGTGCATGGCATCAAGCGCCATTTGTTTCATGGCTTCGTGAACATTATCTGGTAAGTTGTTAGGTGGTGTGACGAATTTCGTCGTGTTACCTGTTACGAATTTGTGTTCAAAGTCATACCAACCGTCATTGACTTCAATTTCAATGGCTGGTAATGGTTGTTCGTTAATGACACCCAGTGAGAATTCGCGACCCTTGATGAATTCTTCGATCAAGGCTTCGTTATCAAAACGCAAAGCATCTTCGACAGCTGGTTTTAATTCAGCTTCGTTGTGGACGATATGTGTCCCAACACTTGAACCACCATTACTTGGTTTAACCACAACAGGGTATTCAAATGGCATTTCTGGCATTGGTTGATGACGATAAGCAGCGACAAAACGTGCTGTTGGAATGTTGTTGAAGAGTAAGATTTCTTTAGAAACTTTTTTGCTCATAGTAATACCAGCAGCTAATGTGTCACTACCAGTATAAGGAATTTCAAAGACATCGAGAACCGCTTGAACTTTACCGTTTTCGCCATCGCCACCATGTAGTGCGAGGAATACGATATCAGCAGTTTTACAAATTTCTAAGATATTCGGACCAAATAGTTGTGTTGAACCATCTTCGCGAAGTTTATTGATGTCGTCATCTGTTAAAACTTCATCATCAATGTCATAATCTTTTTCAACGGGATCAGATGAATAAAGAGAGTCAATTGTGGCACCATCTTTCAATTCATTCCCTAAAAAAAGATCGACAAAGGCAACATCATGGCCTTTTGTTTGTAGTGCATGGGTAATCTTGTGTCCGGACGTTAGTGAAACGTTACGTTCAGTACTACGACCGCCCGCTAAGACAACAATTTTCATATGAATCTACCTCCGAGTATTTTTGGAACCTTAAGTATAGCATAAAACGCTTAAGGCGGGAATTAAAATGCTAAATTAGGGCGGTTAACTATTTTGCGTTAGCACTCGCGATAAAAGAGTGCTAATTACTTGCATTAGACGACTAACGCGTTAAAATAGAATTGTAATTAAGATAAAGAAAGGAAGTTTTAGAGATGGCAAACGAATTAATGGATCGTCGTCAAGATTGGTTAGACAGTTTAGTAGGTGATGACTTTTTCAAGAATTTCGGCAAACAATTCTTTGCAATGTCGCCTGAAACTGACAACTTGTTGAAAACAGACGTGAAGGAGACTGACAAGGATTATCAATTAACGGTTGATTTACCTGGGCTCAACAAGCAAGACATCCACGTCGATTATCAAAACAACACGTTAAAGATTAGTGCAAAACGGGATAGTTTTAACGATCACAGCGACTCAGAAGGAAACTTGATTCAAAGTGAACGTCACTATGGTCGCTTCAGTCGTCAATATTATTTACCAGAAGTTGATCGCCAAGGAATTAGCGCGAAATATGAGGACGGCGTTTTGCAATTAGTCTTACCAAAAATGGCTGAAGATACACAATCAACAAGCCAAATTGAAATTCAATAATGATTATTTAGGAGTCGCCGATTTTTGTTGGTGACTCTTTTTTTATGGTAAATAATAATAATGCGTTTTCGTAAGGGATATTGTATAGTTAAAGTGGTTAATAAATGTTGAGGAGGCAGTAATATGCTAACGTTAACGCATCTTGAAAAAAGTTTTGGGGCGATGAAAGCTGTTGATGATGTATCATTTACCGTTCAACCTGGCGAAATATTGGGGCTCATTGGGCAAAATGGTGCTGGTAAGACGACCACTTTTAGAATGATATTGAATTTTTTAACACCGGATAGCGGGACGATTTTGTGGCAAGGGCATGCATTTACCAGTCGTGACTACGATCAATTAGGTTACCTGCCAGAAGAACGGGGCCTCTATCCTAAGATGACCGTTGAACAACAAATTTTATATTTTGCGCAGTTACGCGGGCGGACCGCGGCGGAAATTAAACCACAAATTGACGAGTGGTTAGCACGGTTTGCTGTTAAGGGCCAACGTACTGATAAGATTAAGGATTTATCCAAGGGCAATCAACAAAAGGTGCAACTGATTGCGACCTTAATTCATAAACCAGCGCTCATTATTTTGGATGAACCATTCAGTGGGTTGGATCCTGTGAATGCTGGTTTATTAGAAGATGGTATTTTATGGTTGAAGTCGCAAGGCTCGGCAATTATTTTTTCGAGTCATGATATGACGAATGTTGCCAAGATTAGTGACCGGATTGTCATGTTGCGCAATGGGCAAGTCGTGTTATCCGGAAGTGTCGATGAAGTACGAGCACAGTTTGGCCGCACGAAACTCTTCTTAGAATCACCGTTAACGCAATCTGAATTGGAACAAATTGAAGGTGTTTCACGTGTAACACGCCACGGTCACCAGTTTGAATTGACGCTAGCTGACGAAGCGGTTGGCAAAGAGATTTTCGAACGCACGACGCAAGCCGGTTATATTCCAGAATTTAGTCAACAAGCGCCTAGTCTAGACGAAATATTTAGATTGAAAGTGGGTGAGCAACATGACTAAATTTAAGATTATTTTTAAACAGGTTTTCTTTAAAAATATCAAAAGTCCGGCCTATATCATCATGATTATTATGCCAATTATTCTATTAGGGGTCGTCCTAGGGATTGGCAAATTGATGGACCAATCCACCGAACCAGCTAAGATTGCGGTTCTCAGTCAACAACCAGCTGAACAAGCAGCCTTGCAACAAATGAGAGGGCAAGATTACGTCATCGATACGCAAATTAAGACGCAACCGCAAGCAGCTCAAGCGTTGAAACAAGAAAAAATTGATGGTTATTTAATCATTCAGCAAGGCAATAGCCAATATTTTGAACGGAAAGATAGTCGTGATTTTGATCCGAGTGGCATTCAAAATCAGTTGAATGAAATGAATATTGTGACCCTTGCGCGGCAAGCTAACGTCCCGGCGGACCAAATTCAAAAGTTAACGACACCGATGACGATCAAAGCCGTGACCGTTCAGTTTGAAGCTGGGCAACAAAAAATTGATCAATCTAATCAAAAACAAGTGGGAGAAGGCATTTCATTAGCGATTACAGTCTTAATGTTTGTCTTCATCGTTAATTACGCGGGGATTATCGCACAGGAAATTGCGACTGAAAAAGGCTCGCGTATTATGGAAATCATTCTCTCAAGTGTCTCGGCGACAACTCAATTCTTCGCTAAAATTGCCGCTGTATTAGCGTTAGTTTTAACTCAGATTGTCTTTTACATCCTAATTGGAGTGGTGGGTTATCACTACTTAAAACAACAATTACCATTATCGGCGATTTTAAAGCAAGTCGGACCGAACCTCTGGACACCACCGGTTTGGTATGCGATTAGTTTCCTAATTGTCGGCGTTTTACTCTACACAGTGATTGCAGCAATGCTAGGGTCTGTCGTTTCGCGAATGGATCAGGTGCAACAAGCCATTTCACCGTTATTAATCCTCAGTACAATCAGTTATATGTGCGGGTTTATCTTAACGACGCGCTCGGATATCGGCTTTTTAAAAGGCCTGAGTTATGTACCGCTCTTTTCGCAAATCATGTTACCGGTGCGTTTTGCTAGTGGCGATTTAAGTGCGACCGCAGCAGCGCTGGGTCTTGGCTTAGCGATTATCACATTGATGGGGCTCACCTATTTGGCGCTGATTATCTATCGTATGAACATTTTGGTCTATTCAGACAAGGGCGTGATGCGCTCATTTATGCGGTCATTTGCAATGCTGAAAGCGGAAAAGCAAAAATAAAAAAACGGTTGGCATCATTCTAAAAGAAGATGCCGACCGTTTTTGATTGCAATCGTTATCAATAATTAAAGCGCTTAGACTACCGGAAAGTAGGGCATCAATGGTAGAATTGAATTAGAATCTGATTGAGGAGGATGACAATGACAAACGTTCGAATGCAAGATGATTTTTACACGGCAGTGAATCAAGAATGGTTAAAAACAGCCGAAATTCCAGCTGATAAACCAGCAACCGGTGGCTTTGTGGCCCTGGTGGATGAAATCGATCAACAATTAATGACCGATTTTAAGCAACTTAAACAAACGGATAATGCGTTATTACAACACTTTTTAGATTATTATGCCCTAGCGGCCGACTTTAAAACACGTGATGAACTCGGGATTAATCCGATTTTACCGTTTATTGCACGGGTTCGCTCAATTAACAATTTAACAGAATACAATCAAGGCTTGGCAGACTGGGTATTATCAGGCCTACCAACACCTTTTGGCTTGTCAGTAGATGCCGATATGAAAGATACGGCACACCACGCGCTCTACGCTGAAGCGGGGAGTCTAATTTTACCTGATAAAACGTACTACGAGGATGGTAACCAAAGCGCTGAACAATTATTAGCAGTCTTTACCGACATGATGGTCCAACTGTTGCAAAAGGTGGGCTTCGCACCGGTTGTCGCGACTAAGACCGTTAAAGACGCGTTGGCTTTTGATCGCTCACTCGCACCATTTGTGAAGAGCGCCGAAGAAGCTGCGGATTATGCAAAGTTGTATAATCCTAAACCACTAAGCGACTTTATCGCACAACAACAAACGATTGATTTTCAAAAGCTCTTCAGCCGCATTTTACCAGTGCAACCAGATAAAATTATCGTGACTGAACCAGCTTATTTTGAACAACTCAACGAGTTGGTTAATGATGATCATTTTGACCAATTTAAGGCTTGGTTACTTGTGATGACTATTCGTGATTGGAGTGGCTACTTGAACGAAGAAATGCGCCAGATTAGTTCAATTTATAGTCGCGCATTATCCGGTAGCAAGGAAGCAAAACCGCAACAAAAGAGTGCCTATTACTTAGCCCTCGGCATGTTTAATCAAGTCGTTGGGGATTACTATGGCCGCCGTTACTTCGGGGCAACTGCCAAGGCGGATGTCGAAGCCATGGTGAAAAAGATGATTGGTGTCTATCAAAACCGCCTCGAACAAAATGATTGGCTGACCGCAGAAACCCGCGAAAAAGCGATTGTGAAGCTTAATCATTTAGGGATTCATGTTGGCTATCCTGAAAAGATTGCACCCATCTTTGAAAAATTGGTGACTGTATCCCAAGCTGATGATGGCACGTTATTTGAAAATACGGCTGATTTCATTCGGACGATTGAAACGGAAAACTTTGCTAAATTAACCCAACCAGTCGATCGTGCAAAATGGGAAATGGGCGCGGCGACAGTCAACGCCTACTATTCACCTTCTAAAAACGTGATTGTGTTCCCGGCAGCTATTTTACAAGCCCCATTTTATAGTTTGCAACAAAGCAGTAGTGCTAATTATGGTGGGATTGGAGCGGTTATTGCCCACGAAATTTCACATGCTTTTGATAACAATGGTGCACAGTTCGATGAATTCGGGAACTTGCATAATTGGTGGCAAGCAACTGACTTAGATCATTTCAAGACGCTATCACAAGCAATGATTACCGAATTTGATGGCTTAGCATTTGCTGATCAAAAGGTGAATGGCAAGCTAACTGTTTCGGAAAACATTGCTGATGCTGGTGGCTTAAGCTGTGCGCTAGAAGCGGCTAAAGGTGAAGATGATGTTGATTTGGAAGCCTTCTTCGTTAACTGGGCAACAATTTGGCGGATGAAAGCCACACAACAATATCAACAATTACTATTAAATATCGATGTCCACGCACCAAATGCCTTTCGGGCGAACGTCCAAGTTCAAAATCTAGCGGATTTCTACACTACTTTTGATGTTCAATCAGCAGACAAGATGTATTTAGCACCGGATAAACGCGTCACAATTTGGTAAATTAAAAAAGTGCGTTTGAAACGGTTTGGCTTTGAGCATTAGCACAGCTCGGTGAATAACTGCTGGAAGCAGTTGTTTAACGAGTGACGCTAAGCGCAGAAGACAGTTTCAAAAAACACGATTAAAAAAAGTGCGTTTGAAACGGTTTGGCTTTGAGCATTAGCACAGCTCGGTGAATAACTGCTGGAAGCAGTTGTTTAACGAGTGACGCTAAGCGCAGAAGACAGTTTCAAAAAACACGATTAAGAAAAGTGCGTTTGAAACGGTTTGGCTTTGCGCATTAATGTCGAGTGTCAAAGTTTGGAAATCAAAAAGAGGCCGGAGACAAAATTACTTTTGTCCCGGCCTCTTTCATTGGAAATGGGGGATTTTGAATGACAGAAAAAGAACGAATGGTTAACGGTCAGATTTACCGTGCAAATGATGCGGAACTACGGGCAGATATGAAACGGGCCCGTGTTTTAACGCGTCTTTTTAACCAAACTACGGAAGAACAACAGGCTTACCGCCGCGAATTGACGCACCAATTATTCGCTCAAAGTGGCGCCGATTTATATATTGAACCACCGTTTCGCACGGATTATGGGTGTCAGACGACAATCGGTCAGCGCGTTTATATGAACTATGATTGTATTATTATTGATGTCGCGCCAGTCACAATCGGTGATAATGTTTTCTTTGGTCCCCGAGTTGGTCTATACACCGCCGGGCACCCAATCTCAGCACAGGGCCGTCGTGATGACTTAGAATATGGCAAACCAATCACAATTGGCAACGATGTCTGGCTGGGCGGCAATACGGTCGTTAATCCGGGTGTGACAATTGGCAACAATGTCGTGATTGGTTCCGGCTCAGTGGTCACGAAAGATATTCCGGATAATGTTATCGCAGGCGGGAATCCCTGCCGTGTATTACGACCAATTGATCAAGCCGAAGAGGATTATTGGGCCCGCGAAAAAGAACAGTATTTTGCAGAAATCGCTAATGACTAGTTTTCCGATGACCTACAACTTGAGCGATACAGAATAAAATTAACCAGAGGCAGATCATCAAAAAGATGGTTGTTCCCAGTGGGAAATCAAAGCGCTGCAAGCCATAATAAGCAATTGCTCCTAAAAGCCAACCACTAAAGTTGACGGCGATTGGCAATCGACGGTAGAAGTAATTGAAGAAGACAATCGTGTAGAGTGGTGTGAAGGCTGCGCTAATGAGTGTGAGAAAGAGTTCATATTTGAAGAGTTGTTGATTAGCGATTAAGCCCAACCCAATCAATGTGACGACGATCCCTAAGCCATTTTCTGAATAACGGATTTTAGGGAACAGGTTTTTGAGATTAACGCCAGCAGAATAGGCATCCAAAAAGGTCGTCGTAATGGTCGAGAAGATGATGATAAATAAAATTAAAAAGCCAAAGCGACTAGTTGCTAGAAACTGATTAAAATCAGTATAGCCAGTCGTAATAACGGTTAAAAAGCCTAAGAAAAACATCATTAGACTACCAAGAAAGTAGCCGCTAGTACTCCATAAAGAGAGTGCTAGTGGCTTTTTTGAATCCTTGGTATAATCCGCAATTAATGGTAACCAAGAAAGGGCCATCGCAATACTGAGCTCGATGGCGGCCCCAAAGCTCAGTGGATTGGCACTCAGATGAGTGGCGTGACCAGCAAATTGACTGAGTTGCCAAAAAAGGCCCAGGCAAGCAACCACTAAGAGTAATACGATGGAGTTATTTAGCTTGAAAAAGAATTGCGTTTTAATTGCCAACCAGAAAATAATTAAGCCAGCCACGATAATGGCATTCATCAGATAACTGAGGTGAGTCAGCTTGAGTTGCTGCATGGCTTGGGCGGCATTAGCAATCATGATGCCAGTCCACCCAATTAATTGAATGACGTTTAAAATCGCAAAGAGGATAAAACCGATTTTACCGTAAATTGGGGCTGTTAACTCAATCGCGTTTTGATGACGCGTGCCACCGAGAAAACTAGCCGGTAATAGCAATAAAAAGGCACCAATCAGGTGACCAATGATAATGGCTAGACTGCCTTTGACGAGACCAAGGGGCGCAATGAGTGTCCCAGTGATGATTTCCGCAATTGAAATAGCCGCCCCAAACCAGAGTAGGAATTGATTATGATTAACTTTCATGATTATTCCCTTCTGAGCTCTGCCAAGGTTGGTTTAATAGTTGGATTGCTTGGGGAATATTTTTAGCCTGTGTAATAGCAGAAATCACGGCCGCCCCCGCAACACCGGTCTCAGCAACTTGTTGGCAGTTTTTTAAACTAATGCCCCCAATTGCAACAACCGGTAACTGGCTGAGTTGCGTGAATGTTTTTAGTTGTGCTAAACCGAGTGGTGTTTTGGCATCTTCCTTAGAATTCGTCGGAAAGATGGGGCCCACACCAATATAATCGAGCGCCGGTTGTTGATGACTGCTTAGGATTTCTTGAGCAGTATGACAGGATAGCCCGGTAATTAGGCCGTGTTGTTTGGCGACTTCAATTTTAGGCCATGGTTGATCAGATTGCCCAACATGGAGTCCGTCTGCTTGCAAATCTAAAGCTAATTCTAAGCGATCATCGATAATAAAAGGCACGTGATAAGTACGACAAAGTGCTTGCGCCTTTTTGGCGTAGTCGGACCGCATTGCGTCAGTTGGTAAGCTATTTGGGCCCTTATCTCTGAATTGAAAGCAAGTAATCCCAGCTTGTAAAGCCTGGTCAAGTATAGGTAAAAAGTTTTCTCGACCAGTATCTTGTGTACCAGCCACTAAATAAGTTTGGAGTATTTCCTGGGCAATATTAGTCATGTTCAACCTCCTGATAAGCCCAATGATTTGTAGGGCCGTGACCGTGGCCGACCGCAATTGGGTTAGCAATGGCAGCTTGAATGAAGGCTTTACTAATCTGAATGGCTTTTTTGAGTGGGACTTTTTTAGCAAGTTCGGCGGTTAAACAAGCCGAGAAGGTGTCACCAGTGCCGTGGGTGCGAACGGTCGCAATCCGTGGTGTATTTAACCAGTCGTCACTACCATCTGCGTAGAGAACGTAATCACAGGCTTGGTCACTATTATCGAGATGGCCACCTTTAATGATGATATTTTTAGCGCCCATTTTTTGTAGTTGCGTTGCGGCGGTTTTAAAATCGGCAGTTGTTTGAATTTTTTGACCAGTTAAAACTTCTGCTTCTGGTAGGTTAGGTGTTAAGACAGTTGCCAAAGGTAAGAGTTCTGATCGTAAGGTGTCAATGGCGGAGTCAGCTAGTAGAGAGGCACCACCTTTTGCAATCATAACCGGATCGAGTGTTAAGGGGCCAAAGTCGAAGCGCCGGAGGTTTTGGGCAACGACGGCGACGTGCTCAGCATCGGCGAGCATGCCTGTTTTACAGGCTCGGATCTTAAAATCGGCTGCGAGCGATTCAAACTGTTTGGTGACTAGTTCGAGCGGTAGCGGGAAGCTATCTTGAACGCCAATTGTATTTTGGGCCGTAATTGCGACGACCACGTTGGTGGCAAAGACGTCGCGTTCTTGGATGGTTTTAATGTCGGCTTGCATACCAGCACCGCCACCACTATCTGAACCGGCGATTGTTAAGGCTTGTGGGAAATTATTCATGAGTTAAGACCTCCGTGACTTGTGCATGGGTTTGAACGTCAGCTGCTGTGATGTTAAACAAGCAGTCTAATAGTTGTGGGTAAAAAGAACCAGGTAAAGGCGTTGGCATTGCTTCGGCGACTAATTGACCGGCGACTGCAAAGGTCGTTGCCGCGTCGATGGCCGCTTGATAGGGATTGTCAGGACTAACGGCGACAAATGCAGCGCAAAGACCAGTTAGCATATCGCCAGAGCCGACGTGGACTTGGAAAAGTGGCGTGCCATTGGCGACTTTGGTCGTGTGTTGACCATCAGTGATGATATCGGTTGGACCTGAAAGTAAAATGGTTGTTTGCTGTTTTTTAGCCGCTGTTCGAGCAACTTTTACGAGATCAATTTCGCCATTGCCTGCATCAATACCATTAGCTTGCCAGTCTAAACCAGCTAGATAAGCAATTTCGCCCGCATTTCCGCGGATAATTTGGGGTGTTCCCAATGCTAAGAGTTCATCGATAATTTTCTGACGATAATGAATTGAACCGACTGCGACCGGATCGATGACGACTGGTTTAGCTTGGCGATAAGCTTCAGCCATTAAAGTCTTCATTTGGTGAATGGGTTCAGCGGATAGTGTCCCAATATTGATGCTGAGTGCCTGCGCAATAGCGACCATTTCTGGGGCCTCTTCAGGATCACTAGACATGATTGGAGATGCACCGATTATATTTTGAACGTTGGCGACTTGATCGACCGTGACGCTGTTGGCAACGTTGGTGATAATCGGGTTAGCTTGTTTTATCTGGTCTAACAGTGTCTTTGACATGCAAAAAAACCTCCCTTAAAATCAAAAAAACCACTTTTGGATGCACGAATGCATAGAAAAGTGGTGTTGGTTTAATAGAGAAAGGCACTTTCCTACGCAAGTCTGAACTTACAGGTTCAAAGGGATCAGGTTGTACAAACCTATCTCAGTTCTTCTAAGAACACCCCTAGTGCAAAGCGATTAAATTGTACCTTCAGTATACGTCAAATCATTATTTTTGCAACCGTTTTAATTTTAAGGTAATAATTAATGCCGTTATACGGTATAGACCAAAATATTTTTGAATTAAGAAACCGCTTTATTCCTTGGCCTTAAAGGTCTATACCAACTATTAAGCGCTTGCTTATCGTTTGCATTAATGATTTAATATTGTTAACGAAATAAATGAATGAATGGAGAACACCTTATGAAGAATTACTTACAACGAATGGGTCGTTCATTAATGTTGCCTGTTGCCGTATTACCAGCAGCCGCAATTTTGATGGGGATTGCTAACTGGGTTGGCAATGGCGATTCAAATGCAAACGTCTTTACAATTTTCCTAGCAGCTGGTGGCGGCGCAATTTTAAACAACTTGCCATTATTATTTGCCGTTGGTCTAGCCCTAGGGATGTCTAAGGATCAGGATGGGGCAGCCGCACTTGCTGGTTTAGTCGCTTTCTTAGTCCCTAAGACAATTTTAGCACCTGCCTCAATTCAAGCGATGCAAGGTTTATCAGATATCGCTAAGGTGAATCCAGCCTTTGGTAAAATCGAAGGTAATGTTTTAATCGGGATTATCGCCGGTTTAATTGCAGCTGCAATGTACAATCGTTTCCACAACGTGAAGTTGCCAATGGCGCTTTCCTTCTTTAGTGGGAAACGTTTGGTGCCAATTATGGCCGCAACAGCAATGATGGTTGTTTCAGCAATCTTGTACTTTGTTTGGCCAGCTGTCTTTACTGTTTTAGTATCATTTGGTGAAGCAATTTCAAAACTTGGCTGGGTTGGTGCCGGTCTATACGGTTTCTTCAACCGTTTATTGATTCCAACTGGTTTACATCACGCCTTGAACTCAGTGTTCTGGTTTGATGTTGCTAACATTAACGATATCGGTAACTTCTTGGGCGGTGCGAAATCACTTGCTAACGGAACAGCCGTGATTGGTAAGACAGGGATGTACCAAGCTGGTTTCTTCCCAGTCATGATGTTTGGGTTACCCGCTGGGGCCTACGCAATTTACAAGAACGCTCGCCCAGAACGTCGTAAAGCAACAGCTTCATTGATGTTAGCTGCTGGTTTTGCGTCATTCTTTACAGGTGTGACAGAACCACTTGAATTCTCATTCATGTTTGTCGCATGGCCACTTTATGTCTTGCATGCAGCTTTCACAGGGATTTCATTAGCCGTCGCTGCTTTCTTCCACTGGACAGCCGGTTTCGCATTTAGTGCTGGTTTAGTCGATTATGTTTTAAGTTTAAAAAATCCAGTTGCCAACCATTGATGTTATTGGTTGAAGGCTTAGTCATGGCAGTTATTTACTACTTCGGTTTCAACTTTGCCATCAAGAAATTCAACTTGATGACACCGGGTCGCGAAGCAGATGATGCTGTTGATGAAGATACTGCCGGTGTCGAAACAGATGCTACTGATGATAAATTCATGATTCAAGCAA
The DNA here is from genome assembly GCF_002370355.1 of Latilactobacillus sakei subsp. sakei DSM 20017 = JCM 1157. Taxonomy (NCBI): domain Bacteria; kingdom Bacillati; phylum Bacillota; class Bacilli; order Lactobacillales; family Lactobacillaceae; genus Latilactobacillus; species Latilactobacillus sakei. The sequence goes on along the minus strand of NZ_AP017929.1, from coordinate 502,693 downwards.
AACGGATCTACGCTGCAATCGGTGGTAAAGACAATATTAAAGTAATCGATAACTGTACGACCCGTTTGCGTCTACAATTAGAAGATACAGCCAACGTTAACCAACCTGCTATCAAGGCAGCTGGTGCCGCTGGGATTAACGTCTTAGACAAAACCAATATTCAAATTATTATCGGGACAGAAGTTCAATTTGTGGCGGATGCCTTGAAAGAACTTTATAACCACAACACACCAATCGCAACCAGCGCATCAGAACCAGCTGCTGCACCAGTTGAAGCCCCTGTTGATAGTGATATTAACTCAGGTGAGACAGATGTCTTTTACGCAGTTGCAAACGGTGAATTGATTGATATTGAAAATGTTGATGATCCAACTTTTGCACAAAAGATGTTAGGTGACGGCTACGCAGTCGTGCCAACTGATGGTAAGATTGTCGCACCAGTTGATGGGACAATCATGACGATTTTCCCAACGAAGCATGCGATTGGTATTAAGACGACTAATGGTTTGGAAGTCTTAGTCCACATGGGGATTGATACGGTTGAATTGAACGGTGCACCTTTTGAAGTCGCTGTTGAAGAAGGCCAAACAATCAAGCATGGTGACTTACTGGCAACCGTTGATCTTGATCAAATCGTTGCAGCTGGTAAGCAAACAGCGATGATGGTGATTATTACGAACATGCCAGCAGTTGCTTACATGAAGTTCAATAATATGGGCCAATCAGTCCAAGCTGATACAGTTGCCGTAAAAGCAACCACTAAATAAACAATCAAAAAACGCCTGACGAATTAAGTTCGTCAGGCGTTTTTGTGTGGTATTAATCATTATCCAAATAGGTTTTTAAAGAAGTTGCCAATACTATCGAATAATTTTTGAATGAAGTTACGGTTACTTTCAGTGTTTAATTTGTCGAAGACATTCTTAGCATTACTTTGAATGTTATCCATTAATTTACCGGCTTGGTTCTTAAAATCATCTGATTTAAGCGCACCAGAATCTTGAATTTTAACGAGTAAGTTAATGATTTGTGTCTTTTGGTTATTATTGATGATTGTTGTGAGGTTATTTTGTTCTAATTGATTATTAACGATGTTGGTAATTTGGTTAACGGTTAGGTTATCACCCTTGTTAGCCATGTCTTTTTTAGCACCTGTTACGGCGTTGTTAAGTTGTGAATCAGTATAGCCGTCAGTGCCTTTGTTAGCCTGGGTAATATCACTGAGGGTGCTCATTTCGTCTTGAGCGGCGGTGACTTGTGATTGATTTAAGGTTTCACCATTTTCCGCGAAAGCGGCGTAAACGCCAGCGAGCGCACCAGAACCATCAATTGGTACGGCGGAAGTAACGTAGATCGTCGCGTTAGTGACGCCTGCGGTTAATGCCGCATTTTTATATTGGTTCGCGGTAATTGTTGTGATATTGTTGCTGCCGTTAAAATCGACAATCTTAACGTTAATACCGGTATTGCTATTATTCTTTTGAATCAACGCACTAGAATAGACGTTGGAATTCGCGTTAAAAGTTTGTTGATTTTGATCGAGATATTTAACGAGGGTTGAACCGGTGACTGTTAATTCATCAGAATCGGTGATGTTAGCGGCGTTTTGAAGCGTTGAGAGGGTTTCTGATTTTTGCGTACTTGAAAGACTTGTTCCGAGTGTTGCGACTGGTTTATCCCAAGTATTACTGTCGGCAAAAACGCTGTGGGCGCTGAGGCCTAAAATAGCCGTCATGACGATTGGGAGAATGTATTTGAGTTTATTAAACATAATCGTAAATCCTTTCTCAGATATAAGATACTTTCATTATAGCTAATTTAACAGGGAAAGTATCTTAATTTGCTAGACCTTTAGAATTAAGCGGTGTTTTTAATTATTTTTTAAGGGATGCTCTCCTTGCGGTTGAACCAAACTCATTTCTTGGGTCTTGGTTAACTTCTCATAAAAGAGTTGCGGCTTTTTGAAAAGCCACGATAATAGGAAGTTACCCGTGAATAAGACGGGTGGTAAGGCAGCCAGACCGCCTAGTAGAAGGTAGATATCTAAATGCGTTTGGCCGCTAGCAACCAAGGCATCGATGGTGATCCGCCATAATTGGAAACTAGGTAGGATGATAAAGAACAGTAAAAATTGGCGACTGAATATCCGCCAAGCAATGGCATTTTCGGCGGTGATTTTTAACCTCAAGAGCGCTTTACCAGGTGTCTGCCCCCGCCAGAGGACGGGCAGTAAGACGAAGTAGAGTCCGTTTTCTAAACAATAGTAGAAAACATCATTGCCAAAAGTAGGTAGTTTTAATAAACGCCAAATCGCTGTAACAATTATGCCAATCAGTGTTAAGAGACAATAATCGATTCCCAGTGCTAATAAGCGACGGAGATAACCAACTTTTTGGCCGTTGATGTAAGCCGCTTGATCAAGTGCATCACGAGTCGGCAAGAAATAGGTTAATAAGGGTGCTAAGCCGAAGCCGATGAGTCCGCCACTCGTGTTTAGCAGTAGATCATCAACATCGAATAACCGATATGGTCGGGGGTAAATACCATAGAGTCCTGACAGCTGGGTTAATTCGAAGAATAATGTGAGGCCAAAACTTAATAATAGGGTCTGTTTGAATGATGTCCGGAAGAAGTAACGAAGGTAAACACCAAAGGGGATGGTTAAAACGATATTAAAGAGCGGTTGAATCGTCGCCGCTTGTTTAAGCGTTGCGAGATAGGTTGCCGGTTGATTCCAAACCCAGTGTGTCGTGTTAATAAATTCGCGGACAAAAGTGAACGGCACTAGGTTATAACGCGGGGTCGTCAAATGAGCGACGACTGATTTTGGTGGTAAGGGGAGTATAATGAGACAGTAGGCGGCTAATAAGTAGAAGATAAAGCTATAAATCACTAAGCTTCGCCAAAAGGTTAGTGCGCCAAAACGCCGGTAATGATAGATTAAAACCGGAATTGTGAGGGCGATTGCGACAAACGGAAAAACCGTCGCTGCGGTGATGATATTATCGAGATATAGCATTAGGCAACTCCTTGAAAGATTAAGATGGTTTAATTGTAGAGGGCAAGTTGGTGGATGTCAAAACCGTAATTATTGTTCGTGTTTAAAGCGCTGTATTAACGTTGTGTAATCATCATTAGGATTTAAAACGTTAATCAGGTAGTGTTTATTAATAAAGTTCGTGTTTTCAGTTGATTTCAAATAGCTGAGTTGGTACAATAGCTTTTGTGAGTTTAGTACTTAAATATCAGGTTAAGACAATTAACTTGAATAAAGGGGTTTATTCATATGACATCTGCAGTAGTAGTTGGAACACAATGGGGCGACGAAGGTAAGGGGAAAATCACCGACTTTTTAGGTCAGAATGCTGACGCAATCGCTCGTTATCAAGGTGGAGACAATGCAGGCCACACCATCAAATTAGGCGAAGATACTTATCATTTACAATTAATTCCATCTGGGATTTTTAACAGTGATAAGGTCAGCGTCATCGGTAACGGGGTTGTGGTTAATCCTAAATCACTCGTTGGCGAATTACGTGGTTTAGCTGACAAGAATGTAGATACAAGTCAATTGAAATTATCAGATCGGGCCCACGTCATCTTGCCTTATCACATTAAGCTAGATGGCTTACAAGAGGCCGCTAAGGGTGATCAAAAGATTGGAACGACTAATCGTGGGATCGGCCCAGCTTATATGGATAAAGCAGCTAGAAGTGGTATTCGTGTGGCTGATCTATTAGATAAAGATTTATTTGCAACTAAATTAAAACAAAACTTAGCTGAAAAAAATGCCTTATTTACAAAGATTTATGAAGTTGAAGCTTTAGATTTCGACTCAATTTTTGAAGAATACTACCAATATGGTCAAGAATTAAAACAATACGTTTGTGATACATCTGTTGTTTTAAATGATGTTTTAGATCAAAAGGGCAACGTCTTATTCGAAGGGGCCCAAGGTATTTTATTGGATATCGACCAAGGGACTTACCCATTTGTAACTTCTTCAAATCCTGCCGGTGGCGTTTCAACTGGTTCAGGGGTCGGCGCTTCACGGATTGATGAAGTGGTCGGGGTTGCTAAAGCTTATACATCACGTGTTGGTGATGGCCCATTCCCAACTGAATTATTCGATGAAACGGGTGATTTCATTCGTCAAGCAGGCCACGAATACGGCACTGTTACAGGACGTCCACGGCGAATTGGTTGGTTTGATACAGTTGTGCTTCGTCATTCTAAACGGGTGGCTGGCTTAACGCAACTTTGTTTAAACTGTGTTGATGTTTTAACTGGTTTGAAGACGTTGAAAATCTGTGTCGCTTACGAATTAGACGGTGAACGCATCGATCGTTACCCAGCAAGCTTGAGCGAATTAGCACGTTGTACACCAATCTATGAAGAATTACCTGGTTGGGATGAAGATATTACTGGCGTTAAGACACTTGAAGAATTACCAGTCAATGCGCGTCGGTATGTTGAACGCTTGCAAGAATTGGTTGATTTACCATTAGCCACATTTGCGGTTGGTCCCGATCGTGATCAAACAAACATTTTAAAAGCAATCTGGTAAGCACAGCCTAAAAAAGGGTACAAAAAAAGAGAATGCAAAGTTCGTTTTCGAAACGCGTCGTTAAACGCGCCAACAAACTTTCATTCTCATGGGTTTGGCACCAGTCAGTATTATACACACATTACCACTAAAAAGATAGTGGGAAAATTAGTTGTTTTAGAGGAGTTATTATGGAAAAAGTAAGTCGTTTCTTCGGTATCGAAGAACAACATTCAACGGTCCAACGGGAAATTCTAGCCGGATTCACCACGTTTATTTCAATGGTTTACATTTTATTTGTTAATCCAAGCGTTTTGGGTGCTTCAGGGATGGATAAAGGGGCCGTTTTCGCGGCGACTGCTTTAGCCAGTGCCATCGGGTGTTTCTTGATGGGCTTGTACGCTAAATATCCAATCGCAACAGCTCCCGCACTTGGGATTAACGCGTTTTTTAGTTATTCAGTAGTCATTGGGATGGGTGTTTCATGGCAAACGGCACTCGCAGGTGTGTTTGTCGCTTCATTGATTTTCATGGTAATCACTATTTTTAAATTACGTGAAATCATTATTGATGCGATTCCGCGCGATCTTAAATTAGCAATTTCGGCCGGGATTGGGATGTTTGTGGCTTTTATCGGCTTACATGGCGGTGGTTTAATCGTCGCCAATAAATCAACAGTCGTGGGTCTTGGGGACTTCTCACAAGGCACGACTTGGTTAACAGTTTTTGGCTTGATTATTACAATTATTTTAATGGTTAAAAAAGTACCAGGTGCGATTTTTATTGGAATGGTCTTAACTTCTATTTTAGGGGCCGTAACGGGTTTAATTAAGTTACCAACTCATTTTGTCGCTGCCGCACCTAGTTTAAAACCAACATTCCTAGCTGGTTTGAATCATGTTGGGGATATTAATACGGTTCAAATGTGGGTGGTTGTCTTGACGTTCTTATTAGTGACGTTCTTCGATACAGCGGGCACATTGGTTGGTTTAGCTGAACAAGCTGGTTTCATGAAGGACAACAAGATGCCACGTGTTGGGAAAGCCTTGATGTCAGATTCTTCAGCAATGTTGGCTGGTTCACTCTTGGGGACATCACCTGTTGGGGCCTTCGTCGAATCATCAGCCGGGATTGCCGTTGGTGGTCGGACTGGTTTAACAGCAGTGGTTACCGGGATTTTATTCGTCTTCAGTTTATTCTTCTCACCACTTTTAACGGTGGTGACGTCACAAGTAACGGCGCCGGCTTTAGTAATTGTTGGGGTGTTAATGGCGCAATCATTGAAGAAAATTGACTGGGAAAAATTGGAAATCGCGATTCCAGCTTTCTTAATCGTTTTGGGGATGCCTTTAACTTACAGTATTTCAGATGGGATTGCTTTAGGGTTTATCGTTTACCCAATCACGATGATTACGGCTGGTCGTCGTAAGGAAATTCATCCAATTATGTACGTGCTCTTTTTCGTATTCGTAATCTTTATGTATATTCTAAACGTCGGTTAACACGACTTAGCGGTTGGTCCTGTGGATCAGCCGCTTTTTTTGTTTCTTAATTTTTGGATAAAGGCGCGGCGTTTAAATTGTTTATTTGGTGTGAATCGCTTAAATTAAAGAGGAGGTGAGTGACATGAAAATTCAAATCCTATTTTTGAAATTAGTTTGTGGCTTAGCCAGCTTACCGCTAATCTTTATCGGGTTGATTGGGCCACGGTTAACGCATAAAATTGCGCAGAACTTCCCCCAAATTCCGGGTGGCTTGTGGTTGGTCGTTCTCTTGGTTTATGGGTCATTGATCCTGGTACTTTGGGGGTTGTACCAACTCCAACGAATTTTACGCGAGGTCGATCTAGTCGGTCATTTTGGCCAGCAGACACAACAAGCCCTCCGCCAAATTCAAAAAGTCGCCAGTATCAATGGCGCGGCCTATCTCTTGAGCTTACCATTATTCTATTTAATTGCAGTCAGACAAGCGACACCGGGTGTCATGTTGATTGACCTAGGGTTAGTTGTTATCTCACTGGCAATTGCGATTACCGCTAATTTATTTCGAAATTTAATGCATCCGGCAATTATTGTGGAAAAATAAGACTTTTTAAAATGAGTAACCGCTTTGAGATGTGATACAATAAAATAAATCAGTAGTAAAGGGGATAAATTGTTGTGCAAAAAAAGACGAAGAATCGGCTTATTAATAGTCTGCTAGCACTTTTATTGCTCATTGGTTTAATACTTGTTTTTATTGGCCCAATTCGCAATCAAATGGTTAAATCAATGGCTAATCGCCGGATGAATACGGTGACGGCCGCTCAAATTAAGAAAAACCAACATAAAAAGGCTAATTTTGATTTCAATAGTGTTAAAACACTCGATACAAAGCAAATCGTCAGCGCCGCCGTTAAGGGCGATGTGATTGTTTTAGGGAAGGTTGCGGTTCCGAGCGTCGGAATTGCATTGCCGGTCATGAAGGGCGTCTCAGAAGCAACAATGGCCCAAGGCGGTGGTACGATGAAACCTGACCAGAAGATGGGTGCCGATAATAACTATGCCTTAGCCGGTCATTCATTTACCAACATCTTTTTACCATTGGAAAATGTTAAAGTCGGCGATATGGTTTACCTAACTGATTTACAAAACGTCTATTCATACCGCGTAAACGTTAAAAAATCGATTGCCCCTGAAGAAGTCAAAGTAATCGATGATGTCCCGGGACATAAAATGGTCACCTTAATTACCTGTGATCAAACGGTTCGTCGGTGGTGCGTCCAAGGCGAATTAGTGAAGACTGAAAAAGCGAATAAGACGAATTTAAAAGTATTTGGCTAATAAAAAAGTGTTAACCCAGAAAAAAGGGTTAGCACTTTTTTTAGCTTCTTTTAAAAAATAACGGTCAGTAAGCTACCAACTACAAAAATTAAAATAAATAACCATATTATTTTACCAATTGGATGGTTAGGGTTGATTGTCAGGCCGATTCCAACGACCTTAGGAATCAAGAGGGGCTGCTTATTTCCAGGCTGTTTAGAGTAGAATTGAACTGTTTTAAAGTAGCTCAAGATAACGAGGATTGTTGTAAAAACTAAGACTAAGAGCCCAGTTAACTGTTCATTGACCAGTGATTTGAAAAAAATCGTAGCTAGAATGATGATGACCAATCCCGATAAAGTAAGCAACAAGGCATAATCTAATAAGTGTGTCTTTTTTTGTTGATTAATTAACTGGTAATCGTTAGCGACTTTATTGAGATAGTTGGTGTCTTGCTTCAACATATCGTCGAGTGATAAATCATATAGATTACTAATGGCGACCAGCATTGGGACGTCGGGATAGTTTTTACCGTTTTCCCAGTTCGAAATAGTCTGTCGACTTGTGTGAAGCTGATCTGCGACAGCTTGTTGAGTTAAATGTAGATCAATACGACGTTTTTTAAGCGTAGTGGCTAACATGATGATTCCTCCCCCAATTGAGCTTAATCATATTATAAGAAAGTAGAGAAGTATTTAAAAGCAAGTGATATTTGCATAGTACTAACTGAAAAACAATTTATTATTTTTGACTATTAATAGTCGCTAAATAGTAATAATGCGATGAAATTTTCAAAATAATTAATAATAATTGTGCAAAATTTAATATAGACCGTCATTTTTGCTAGCGATATTAGATGAAACGATTGATAACAAAAGCTTTAAAGGATTATTAAAATTTTAATAAGCTTAACAAGAGTTAAGCTTTTTTGATAAAACGTTAAAGCGTATAACTTTAACGAGTCATGATGGGTGTGATAACTTATAGATACAATAAAGTAGATGAACTTAAACGGAGAGTGTACACTTGGGGTTAGGCGGCGTGGTTCGATAGTTTCTGAACGGAATGTTTACAAAACGTAAATATAAGCCTTGCTAATCATCGCGTATCTTTTAAAATAAGTTTGTGCATCAAATTTTAGGAGGTAACACTATTATGAAATATGGCTATGCAAGAGTGTCTACGATGGGCCAGAATTTAGATACACAAATCGAGCAACTAAAGCAGGCCGATTGTGATAAAATCTATTCCGAAAAATTCACAGGGACGACAACTGATCGGCCTAAGTTTAAGTTGCTTCTAAAAAAGTTAAAACCGGGCGATACGCTAATAGTGACAAAATTAGACCGATTCGCGCGTAATACAATTGGGGCTTTAAGTATTACGAAAGAGTTGTTTGCGCGTAATATCAAGGTGACGATTTTAAATATGGGGACCATTGAAGATACCCCCACAGGAAACCTAATGCTAACGATGCTGAGTGCCTTTGCGCAATTTGAGCGGGATATGATTGTGACGCGGACACAAGAAGGTAAGGAAGCTGCGCGGATGAATAACCCACTCTATCATGAAGGCCGGCGGCAAAAGTATACAGATCAGCAAATTGAAGGCGCACTGAAGGATGTTGAAAAAGGTTTAACCATCCAAGAGATTAGTTTAAAAACAGGAATTAGTATTTCGACGCTAAGACGTCGTGCCGTGAAGGCCTAACACAAAAGCCCGCTTATCTTCTTAGATAGGCGGGCTTTACTGGGCGGATAATCTTTTATTTTTGTATAAAAAAATAGTCATAACGATGCAATTGCATCATTATGACTATTTATCGTGTATACTTGATGGGTGGTCAGGGGATCGAACCCTGGACCCACGGATTAAGAGTCCGTTGCTCTGCCAGCTGAGCTAACCACCCATGTGATTTAATGTCTCATGCCTTACGACTTAAATATCATACCATAGAGATTGGCAATCTGTAAACAGTTTTTTTAATTTTTTTCAATAAAATTGTTGCGGGAGTAAGTAGCAACGCATTTAGACCCATTAAATATCGTTAATGGCGGGTTTATAACGGGCTTGAAAACGAGACCAGATTTTGAATTGCATTCTTAAAATGAGTATAATAGAAGACAAAGCATCCAAGGAGGATACTAAAATGGCTAAAAAAATATTGGTAGTTGATGATGAAAAACCCATCTCGGATATCGTTAAGTTTAATCTAACGAAAGAGGGCTATGATGTTTACACAGCTTATGATGGGGAAGAAGCACTACAACAAGTAGAAGAAGTTGTCCCTGACTTAATTCTATTAGATTTGATGTTACCTAAGGTTGACGGTCTTGAAGTCGCTCGCCAGGTACGCAAATCACACGATATGCCAATTATTATGGTAACAGCTAAAGATTCAGAAATTGATAAAGTGATAGGGCTAGAATTAGGCGCTGATGATTATGTCACAAAACCTTTTTCCAATCGTGAATTGGTTGCCCGTGTTAAAGCAAATTTAAGACGCCAAGGGTCAACCAGTCAATCTGATAAAGAAGCAAATGAGGAAAACCACGAAATTAACATTGGCGACCTCACGATTCACCCAGAAGCTTATATTGTGTCTAAACGGGGCACGAAGATTGAATTAACACATCGTGAATTCGAATTATTACATTACTTAGCCAAACATATTGGGCAAGTAATGACGCGCGAACATTTATTACAAACAGTTTGGGGTTATGACTACTTTGGTGATGTGCGCACAGTGGATGTCACAGTCCGTCGTTTACGTGAGAAGATTGAAGATAATCCTAGTCATCCAGAATGGTTAGTAACGCGTCGTGGTGTTGGTTATTATTTAAGAAATCCTGAGCAGGAGTAAGTTTAACGCATGAATAAAAAAATTCGGTTATTCCAATCAATCCATTTCAAGATTGCAATTGTTTTTGTCTTGTTGCTGCTAGTAACACTAGAGGTGATTGGGGCTTCGTTTGTTAAGCAATTGGAATACCAAAATGTGAAAGATTTTAAGCAGTCATTGCAAGTGACTCCCTATGTTCAAAACCAATTAAGCAATGAATTGATGAGCAATAGCGGTAATGCGAATAAAAATATCAAGGATATTATCGGCGATATGGGCAATTCTGCTGAGATTCAAGTCGTTGATAATAAAGGGACCATTCGGGGTGTCACTAATCTGAATACGCAAAGTACTGTTGGTCAAAAAACGCGTAATCCACGTGTGAAACAGGCGATTTATTCAGGGCATACGGAACAAGAAGTTGCCTATAGTGAAAGCCAGGGCAGTTATTATACGGCGATTCAACCGTTGACGGATCCCAATGGTGACAGCAATACTGTCGTTGGGGCAGTCTATATTCGTGCCAGCATGGAAGAGGTCTATAAAGGCATTTCATCGATCACGGTTATTTTCCTGACCTCGTCTCTTGTGGCAGGTTTATTAGGGATGGCTTTATCGATTGTCATTTCCCGGGCAATAACGCGTCCAATTGATGAAATGAAGAAACAAGCAATTCAGATGGCACGTGGCGATTATTCAGGCCAGGTCCGCATCTATGGACAGGATGAATTGGGCCAACTTGCGATTGCGGTTAATAACTTGTCAGTTCGGGTCGAAGAGGCGCAAGAAGCGTCCGAATCCGAGCGACGGCGATTAGATAGCGTTATGAGTCACATGACTGATGGGGTAATTGCGACTGATCGACGAGGTAATATCACGATTATTAATGAAACCGGGCAGGACTTTCTCAATGTGACTAGCGATGGCGTCTTGGGCCAATCGCTTCTAAAAGTGCTTAAAATTAGTGAAGAATATACACTTCGCGATTTATTAGAAACCCAACAAGTGATGGTCTTAGATTTTTCAGATCAACAAGATCATGACTTGATTTTGCATGTCGATTTTTCATTGATTCAAAGAGAAACAGGCTATATCACCGGGTTAGTGTGTGTGTTACATGATGTAACGGAACAACAAAAGAATGAACGTGAACAACGCGAATTCGTTTCAAATGTTTCTCACGAATTGCGGACACCATTGACGAGTGTTCGGAGTTACATCGAAGCCCTTAATGATGGTGCTTGGCAAGATCCTGAAGTCGCACCGAACTTTTTGAAGGTTACGCAAGAAGAAACTGATCGAATGATCCGAATGATTAACGATTTATTGAGTTTATCGCGGATGGACCAAGGGACAGCTAAAATGAATTTAGAATTTGTTAATTTAAATGAATTCTTTGGCTATGTACTTGATCGGTTTGATATGATGATTAAACGGGATCAGGAACACGATAACAATGCATCACCGAGAGGGACGGGCAAGTTACCAACTGATGATCCTAATAAAAAATACAGTATTACGCGCGACTTCACCAAGCGGGATTTATGGGTCGAAATTGATACCGATAAATTCATGCAGGTAGTCGATAATATTATGAATAATGCGATTAAGTATTCACCAGATGGTGGGGTCATCACTTGTCGTTTATTGGAAACCCATCGTCATGTGATCTTAAGCATTTCTGATCAGGGCTTAGGGATTCCACGTAAAGATTTAGGGAGAATCTTCGATCGTTTCTACCGGGTTGATAAGGCGCGCTCTCGGAAACAAGGCGGGACCGGTTTAGGCTTGGCAATTTCAAAAGAAGTTATCGAAGCACATAATGGGCGTGTTTGGGTTGATAGCCAAGAAGGCAAAGGCTCAACATTCTATATTTCTTTACCATACGAACCAATTGATTCTGATGGAGGTGATTGGGATGAAATTTAATAGTTTTGTGATGCGGGTCATCCTGATTGCTTCAATCGTTTTAAGTATTATTTTATCCTGGAAGATTTGGACGAATAATACACATTACGAACGACGGACAGATAGTCAAACGACGACGAAAGCGGTGAGTCGAAAATCGGATCGCAAGATTAGCGATATCTTTTTACCCACGCAAATCCTGTGGCGGACTAATCAACAGAGTCAGCTCGTTTATAATTCAAAAGAAAGCTTAGTGCCCAAGCTGAAGGAAGCCATGAAGTTGACTAAATCAGCACGGTTTAAAGCATCTAAGTTAAGTGAAGCCAATTACTATCAGGCGATTACAACTGATGATACATTGACCTTGTTGTATCCGGACAATATTTCGTATGCGGTCTTTAAGAAGGTTTTTGACGACAGTAACAACCAATTGAGCCGGAATACGACCTTTAATCGGATTAAGATTACGATGGGGAATAAGCCACAGCTGACATTGATGAACGATAAGAGTCACATGACTTATCAAACGACGATGCGGCAATTTTCAGAGGCCCAAGTGAAACGTATTTTGGATCATTCAGATGTACACTTGAATGTTAAGGAGAGTTTGTTAAATCATAAACCGTTTATTTATGTGGCTGCCGATCAGTCCCTTTTACCATATAGTTACTTAGTCAACCAACAACCAGAAAATTACTATATTACGACCCTATTGGATCAAAAAAATACTGATAATATTGATGCTAAAGAACAAGGGGACAATGTAATCTATACAGATGGTGCCAATAACGATTTATACAAGCGACTAACCATCAATCATAAAACGGGTGAAATTGCATTTGTGAAATATGAGGATACGAAGTCACCGACAGGCTTAACGAAGAGTTTTGAAACGAGTTTTGCTGCGTTGTTGAAGACGGGCAATTCATTATCCGGCATGCGTTTTTACAGTTATGATGAAGATACCAATTCGACGACTTATCGCACCTATGTTGAAGGTGCTCCTACCCTAGTATTTGGTACATAAATTTCTGAACAGTTGTGCCATAATTAATAAAACAAGATAGGAGCATTCCAATGAAACGATATCAAGATGATTTTAAAGCCAGCATTGTGAAGATGCATCGTGAAGAGAAAAGATCTATTCGCTCGCTTTCCGAGGAATACGGTGTTTCTCCAGCCGCAATTCATAACTGGGTTAAAGGCGCTAAATCAGTTGAGCTAGAAGACGGTACTGAAGTAACGTCCAAAGAATTCAAACAACTTCAAAAGGAAAATCAGCGATTAAAGGAGGAACTCGAAATTTTAAAAGCTGCGGCGGTGTTACTGGGAAAGCATTAGGACGAATTAATTGCCTTGTCTTCATAGAAGATCAGTTATTGCGACACCGCTTATCAATTATTCTTTCGGCACTGAAATTACCGCGCAGCACCTATTACCATTGGAAAAGATATCAACCTAGTCAACACGAACGTGTTGATAATCAACTCAAAGAAAAAATTAAATTGATTTGGGAAAATAATTATCGTGCCTATGGTTATCCACGAATAACGATGGTGCTTCGCAAGTCAGGCATCTGTGTTGGGTCAAAACGAATTTTACGATTAATGAGGGAAATGGAGATTCACTCTTTAATGAATCGGCGATTTAAAAAACCTGGCACTCATGTGGATCATTCACAACGCCCCAATTTAATCAAGCACCAGCCCAATGCAAGGATATGGCGTGCTGACATTACTTATTTGGAATTACGTCCAGGAACCTGGGTTTATCTCAGTTCTATTTACGAACCAAAGGTTCATCAAGTTCTTGCTTTCAAGATTGGTCGTCAGATGGAGGCGACGTTAGTTGTAGAAACGATTAATCAGGCGCTTGAATATCATCAAAAGCCACAATATTTTCACTCTGACATGGGTTCACAGTACACCAGCAACGAAGTTGAAACTTTACTTGAACGGCATCAGATTAGCCACTCATACTCAAAACAAGGTTATCCTTATGATAATGGGCCAATTGAAGCTTTTCACTCATTGTTGAAGAGAGAGTTTGCCTTTCAAACAACTTTTTCCAATTTTGAGGACTTGGTAATCCGAACCTCAAATTACATCAGTTGGTTTAATTCCGACAGAATTAGAACGAGTGTTTAGAAAAAGATGTGCCATTTATTGACATAGGAGCAATCGGTATTCAAAAGCGTTATCGAATAATCAGCAAGCTGTTTACGTCCAAAAGGTCCCAGGGGGGCAAATGATGGACGAACATGGACAGTTAATTTTTACATTGGATAACGGACAAATTAGCCAGTATACGCAGACTTATATCAATAAGGTTCAAATTTTACGTGAAAAGGAAATGACCAAGATTTCTGCACAAGGGGCAGTCGTCGATTTATACACGGATAATGAAATTCCAAATAACTCCAAGATTTTGTGGGTTCAACTAGGCTATAGCGCCCTATTAGACGCCAATAGCAGTACGGTCTACGTACCAGCCTGGCAAATCGCCATTGAAAATAAGAGTACCAAAAACGTCGTCGTTAAGCGCATCAATGCGTTCACCGGCGCCTTAATGAAGAATCGCAGCGAAGTAACATCATAAGAATCAGTGAAAAAGCCAAGGGGATAGCGGATAAATGGTAGAAAAAGATGAAATGCGGGTTAGCGTCTTAGCCAGCAGTAGTTCAGGCAACACAACTTTTATTGAAACACCAACTCAAAAAATATTAGTCGACGCGGGAATGAGCGGTAAACGCGTTCAGGATTTAATGCACAGTATCGGTCGGGATTTAAAGGATGTTGACAGTCTACTAGTGACGCACGAACATCGCGATCACAGTAGTGGCGTGGGTGTTTTAGCCCGCCGGTATGGGATTGATGTGTATGCTAACCAACCGACTTGGGATGCGATGGCGTCAATTATTGGGACCGTTCCTGATGAACATAAGCACGTCTTTGAGATGGGTAAAACCAAAACACTCGGTGATATCGATGTTGAAAGTTATGGCGTTTCACACGATGCCGCTGCGGCGCAATTCTATCAATTTCATCATAATAACCGAGCCTTCGCAATCTTAACGGATACGGGTTACGTTTCGGATCAAATCAGAGGCACTATCGAAAATGCGGATGCCTACTTGGTGGAATGTAATCACGATTTGGAAATGTTACGAATGGGTAAGTACCCTTGGTCGCTTAAACAACGTATTCTTAGTGATACGGGTCATCTATCTAACGAAGATGGGGCTTCAGCCTTAATGGCCTTTATGGGACAACAAACAAAGCGTGTTTTCCTAGGTCATTTGAGCCAAGAAAACAATATGAAGGAGTTGGCACACTTAACGGTGGCATCAATTTTAGAACAACATGATTACGGTGTTGGCACGGATTTTGAAATTTTGGATACTGATCCAGCGATTGCGGACCCTTTATTTGTTGTTTAGGCATAAAAGCGTTAAAATACCGCTATAAAAACAATTTAAAATTCGTAACTTGTTCATGAATTTTTCAAATTTAAATTTTATGATAGAGATAATCAATAAACAGAATAAAATTAGAAAGTTTGGGTGATTTAGTATGAATCAAAATTCAGGATTAATGAAAACAGCGGTTGTTGCAGTTATTTCAGCATTGATTGGTGGGGGCGCAGCCTATGCCGGTTTTTCTCGACTCGGCAGTTCGGCCAATGATGTCACGACTGCAACGCAGACGCCTACTAAAGCGGGGGCAACTAAGATTAGTAATATCAAAGTGAACTCATCATCACAGACGACAACAGCCTTCCAAAAGGTTAATACATCAGTTGTATCCGTTGTGAACTTACAAAAACAACAACAATCAACCGGTGACCTGAGTTCATTATTTGGTTCAGGCAGCACCAACAGCAATAGTAGTTCTTCTAAGAGCAGTAGCAGTGATTTAGAAGAATCCAGTGAAGGTTCAGGTTTAATCTACGAGAAAAAAGACGGCAAAGCTTACATCGTGACGAATAATCACGTGGTTGCTGGTTCTGATAAAATCGAAGTCATTTTGAGTGATGGCACAAAATTGGAAGCTAGTTTAGTTGGGACAGATGCTGTTTCTGATTTGGCTGTCTTAAAAATTAACGGGACTAAAGTGAAGAAGACGGCAACGTTTGGTGATTCAGATAGTATCAAAGCTGGTGAATCAGTTCTTGCGATCGGCTCACCATTGGGTTCAGAATACGCAACTTCTGTCACACAAGGGATCATTTCTGCTAAGAAACGGACAATTGATGTGACGGACGAAACAACTGGCCAAACAACTGGTCAAGCGACTGTTATTCAAACTGATACAGCGATTAACCCTGGGAACTCAGGTGGCCCATTAGTTAATATGGCCGGTCAAGTTGTTGGGATTAATTCAATGAAGTTAGCCTCAAATGGTGATACGACAGTTGAAGGGATGGGCTTTGCTATTCCAAGTAACGAAGTTGTTAAAATTATTAATCAATTAGTGGCTAACGGGAAAGTCGTTAGACCAGCACTTGGGATTAGTGTGATAGATTTAACCAATATTTCATCAACACAACAATCTTCAGTATTAAAACTACCATCAACCGTCAATAGCGGGGTAGTGGTTGCCTCAGTAACAAGCAATTCAGTTGCTAAGAAAGCTGGGATTAGTAAATACGATGTGATTGTCGGTTTAGGCGGCAAGACGGTTTCAAGCGTTGCAGACTTACACACAATCCTATACAGTTACGCGATGAATAGTACAACTGAAATTCAGTACTACCATAATGGCAGCTTGAAAAAAGCGAATGTTAAACTTACACAAGCAGCTTCATCAGATAGTACGACAACAACTAAATAAACGCACTAAAAATAAAGACGCACGACCGGATTTTTCCGATCGTACGTCTTTTTTATGGTGTTAAATTAAAAAAGAAGTTCGTCAAGGGGGACAAGTAGCCGAATTGTTAAGTTTTAAAAAAGTCAATGTGGATAGCCAAAATGCGGCAACGACAGAAGCTTGTGGATAAGTCTGTGGATTGTGGGTATAACACGGAAAAATAAGCACTAATGTTATCCACAAGTTAATAAATGAAAAGTGGATAACTTTTTAAAATTAAAATAAATCGTCAAAAAATGTTGATTTTAAAGCATTTGAAAATGGATACACAGTAGTGCGAACAATTAAAAATCGGTGGATAACTTTTTTTATAAGAAAGCGTTCCAAAAAATGTGATTCGATTATTTAGTGGTTCAAAAAAATTTAACCACAAGACTTGGGACGAACACTTGTGCATATGTGGATAACTTTTGTGGATAACTTGTACTTTTCGGTGAATTACTGTGAATAGCTTTTTTTTAGAATCAATTTCGCCTAAAATAGAAGTATTAGCTAGGAGGACGTTATGAATATCAAAATTATCACAGTTGGGAAACTGAAAGAAAAATACTTGAAGGCGGGCATTGCGGAATACGCCAAACGCTTAAGCAAATTTTGTAAGTTTGAAATCATCGAAGTGTCAGACGAAAAGGCACCGGAATCTTTGAGTGAGGCTGAAATGACGACCGTTAAAGATAAAGAAGGCGAACGGATCTTAGCCAAGGTGAAGGATAAGGAACACGTGATTGTGTTAGCCATTCACGGCAAGCAACGTGCGTCAGAAGAATTCGCAAAAGAAATCCAAGATTTGGCAACCTATGGCACATCAGATATCACTTTCATTATTGGGGGCTCACTCGGAACAAGCGATGCCGTCAATAAACGTGCTAACGATGCACTATCGTTTGGCAAATTAACGTTACCCCATCAATTGATGCGCTTAGTTTTAACGGAACAGATTTACCGGGCGTTTATGATTAACCAGGGATCTCCGTATCACAAATAAGAAAAATTGAGAGCCCAGATAAATTTTGTCTGCGGTTCTTTTTTATACCCATCAAAGTGACATATTATGTCGGGGCAATTTTATATACTTTAGTTATCGAGATGCGTAATCTCAACTAAGGTATTTGGGGGCTATTAGTATGAATAAGAAATTAACGGTTGGTTTAGCAACGGCGACGCTTCTTTTGTTGGCGGCGTGTGGGCAACAGGCTGATTCAACGAAGACAAGTAGCAACAGTCACAGTACGACGCAATCGGAAAAACGGGCTAAAAAGCAAAGTGAATTAAAATTGCGGGCTCAAAGTAGCGCCAAAAAACAGGCTTCAGAAGCGTCAGCTAAAGCGATGAGCGAGTCTCGTGAAAAGGCCGCGATTGCATCATCAATAGCAGCTGCTCAATCGGCTGAAGTTGCAAGCAGTACAGCCGCTAGTGAACAAGCGGCATCTGCAAGTTCAGCGTCTGCTGCTCAACAAGCATCAGAAACGGTAGCTTCTAAAGCAAGTGAATCACAACAAGCAGCGGAACAAGCTAAGCAATCTGCAATTAAACCGATCACACAAGCAGAGGCGATTGAAGCTGAAAAAAAGGCGTTCGAAGGTGCTGAAGTTATTGTTTCGCATAACGGCACTTTCAGTAGTCAACCTGATGGTTCAATGACGGCTCATGACTATTCTGGGGCGCAGGGGGAAGATTTCTGGACCTTCACGCCGAATGCAGACGGTACGATTACGGTTCTTTCGAAGTTTGGTTCCGTCAAAGGTGGCGAACAACAAATCGAAACGCATGTGGTGCCAAGATAATCACCAACTCAAAAAGCGCGCTAAGACAATTTGTCTTAACGCGCTTTTTGAATATCTTATTTTTGCAAGTAATCTGCGACATAAGCGTCGATTTCTGCGAGGTAGGTTTGTTTTTGGGAATCACTAATCCACGCTGTTTCAAATGAGTTCTTTGCAAACTGAACGACTTGGTCAATAGTTAAATCATTTTTAGTAGCGATAGCTTCGTAATTATCGTTGATATAGCCGCCAAAATAAGCTGGATCGTCAGAATTAATTGAGACTTTGACATTGTGATCGATCAGTTCGAGAACTTCTCGATCCTTCATATCATCGGCAACAAGGCGGTTAGAAAGTGGGCAAGAAGTTAAGCCGATTTTAAGCTGTTCGACCCAGTCAACCAGGTCCGGATTTTCGACGATATTGGTACCGTGATCGAGGCGTTCAACGCGAATGATTTCGAGGGCTTGTTGAATGTGTTGGATTGAGTCCACTTGATCGATATCGGCATGCATCGTAATCCGATAACCTTGAGCAACCGCATCGCCGTATTCTCTAAGGAACTTCAATGGTGGATTGTGATGTTCATCGGAGTCTAAACCGATACCGAGAATCTTAGCTTGGTAGGGTTTGGCGATTTCTAGTAGTTGGCGCGCTGACTCTGTGGAAAGATCGCGGAGGAAACACATGATTAAGTGGGCATCGACATTGAAGGCACGGGCATCGACACAGGCACGATAAAAGCCGTTCACGACGGCTTCAAAAGCTACACTGCGTGTCATATGAGCTTGGGGATCAAAGAACAATTCGGCGTAACGGATATTTTCTTGGTGGGCCTTTTTCAAATAAGTTAACGCTAATTGGTAGAAGTCATCTTCAGTTTGTAAAACATTCATTGCGGGGTAATAAACTGCGAGAAATGATGCGAGTGAATTGAAGTTGTAGCTTGCTTGAACTTCTTCAATCGTAGTTTGGCCGATATCAACACCATTTTTTTGCGCAAGGGCTAATTTCAATTCGGGTTCCAATGCGCCTTCCAAGTGAAGATGTAATTCTGCTTTAGGTAAACCATCAATAAAGTCACGTGTTGCCAATTGTGTCATAAAATCTGCCTCCTAATGAATTAATAACTTGGCACTAGCATAACTTAAAAAATTCGCAATTTCAAGTTAAACACGAACTATTTAATTAAATAAAATAAAATTGTTCTTGAATAATCAAATGCAGTTTGGCATACTAGTGTTATTAATGATAAACGGGAGTGATTGGGAAATGGCACCAATGAAGCAATCAGGGATTCAAGCAAGCGCAGATCGCATGTTTAAGTTACAAGAATCTGGCACAACAATGAAACGCGAAATTTTCGCGGGACTGACAACGTTTGTCTCGATGGCTTATATTCTATTCGTTAATCCACAGATTTTAGGCGAAGCCGGTATGGATAAAGGCGCAGTCTTCACAGCGACCGCTCTTTCAGCAATTGTTGGTTCGTTATTAATGGCCTTTTTAGCCAATTATCCAATCGCGATTGCCCCAGGACTTGGCGATAACGCGTTTTTCACATATTCAGTCGTCATTGCTATGGGCATTTCTTGGCAGACCGCTATGGCAGGTGTCGTGGTCGCATCATTGATTTTTATGGTGATTACCTTATTCAAGGTTCGGGAATACATTATTGACGCGATTCCACATGATTTGAAACTAGCGATGGCCGCCGGAATTGGCCTGTTCATCGCGTTTGTCGGGTTACAAGGTGGCGGTTTAGTTGTTGCCAGCAAATCAACCCTCGTTCAAATGGGGTCATTCACAGTGCCGACAACTTGGCTCACGATTTTCGGTTTAATCGTGACCGGCGTATTGATGGCTAAAAAGGTAAATGGTGCCATCTTTATTGGGATGATTGCAACCACGATTTTAGGCTTAGTGACAAAATTAATTTCGTTACCAGCACAATTGATGTCAGTTGCACCAAGTATGAAACCCACGTTTGGCGTAGGGATCCAACACTTAGGTGATATCAATCAACCACAATTATGGGCAGTCGTTTTAATTTTCTTATTGGTAGCTTTCTTTGATACTGCCGGGACTTTAATCGGTTTGGCAGAACAAGCTGGCTTCATGAAAAATGGTAAAATGCCCCGTATTGGCCAAGCGTTAATGGCTGATTCTGTTTCAATGATGGCCGGGTCAGTAATGGGCACAACACCAACTGCCGCTTATGTTGAATCATCCGCTGGGATTGCCATGGGTGGTAAGACGGGTTTGACTAGTTTAGTGGTTAGTGTATTGTTCGGGTTTTCGATGTTATTCTCACCATTATTAACAGTCGTTACATCACAAGTGACCGCGCCTGTTTTAATTATCGTTGGTGTTTTAATGGCAAGCTCATTAAGTAAGATTGATTGGAGTCGCTTTGAAGTGGCGTTACCAAGTTTCTTAACGATTATCGCAATGCCGCTGACTTACAATATCGCTTACGGGATTGCTTTTGGCTTCTTAGTTTACCCAGTGACAATGCTTGCTGCGGGTCGGCGCAAGGAAATTCATCCGGCCATGTACGCTTTATTCGTTGTTTTTGTTATCTTGTTGTACGTCATTAATATCTTACCGAAATAAAGGAGAACGATGATTATGTCAGATCGCTTAACGGCTTTTAAAGAATTAATTCAAGCTGGGGGTGCTAAGCGGCCCGCAGACCTCATTATTAAAAATGGTCAGTTAGTCAATGTGATGACCGCCGAAATTTATCCGGCAGAAGTCGCTGTTTACCAAGGTAAAATTGTAGCGGTAGATCCCGATGTTTCAGCGTATCAAGGGACTGAAACGCGTGTGATTGATGCTAAGCAGCAATACATCGTACCGGGCTTGATTGACGGTCACATCCATGTAGAATGCAGTAAGTTAAGTATGACTAGTTTTGCTGAGGCCGTTGTCCCACACGGCACAACCAGTATTATTTCAGGATTAGACGAATATATCTCAGTAATCGGTGTCGACGGTTTATCAGAAATTTTTAAAGAAGTTGATCAATTACCAATGCGCGTTTTCTGGGGCGCGCCATTCAAGACCCCTTACACGATTCCAGCTTCTACCATCGCTGATAATATTGATTCAACGGTTCAAGCGCAACTACAAAAACGGTCTGACGTTTATGGCGTTTGGGAAACGGTGCGTGAAGCAGTTGAAACACTAGACGAAGATACCTTAAAAACATTATTGAGTGCGCAAGATAACCACGTACCCGTTTGGGGCTGCGCGCCAATGGCAACGGGCACTAAGTTGAACGAATACTTGATGAGTGGCGTCCGGGTCGATCACGAGAGTTACGACCACCAAGAATTATTGGAAAAGGTTCGCAAAGGGATCAACGTTGTGATTCGTGAATCATCAGTGACGCATTTCTTAGCTGAAAATATTCGCGCCATCACTGAAACAAACGGTCAGATTGCACGGCATGTCAGTTTTTGTACGGATGACGTTAACGCAATGGATATCGTCAATAAAGGTCATCTCGATCATTTAGTACGTTTGGCAATCGCGGCTGGGGTTGCACCAATGACGGCCATCCAAATGGCGACGATCAATAGCGCTGAAGCCTACCGCATTGATGATCAAGTCGGCTTAATCGCACCAGGGCGCAATGCGGATATCTTATTGGTTTCTGATTTGGAAGCTTTTGAGATTACACGCGTCTTGGCTAAAGGTCAACCGGTGGCAACGGACGGGCACATCGATCATAGTATTGAACGCCCGGTTCGCCCGGCTAGTTTAGCTAACACTGTTATCAGAGAGGCTGTCCAAGCTAGCGACTTTGAATATCATGTGGCAGCAGATGCAAGTCAGGTCACTGTTCAAACGATTGCCAGCGAAGGACCTTTTGTCCGCCATGCTAAGACTAAGATGTTAGCGGTTGAAGATGGGATTGTTCAAATCGATCCAGCAAAAGACGTTGCGTTGATTTCCGTCTTGGAACGTTTCGGTAAAAATGGCAACCAATCATTAGGATTCACCTCGGGTTGGACGCTCAAAAAAGGTGCGATGGCTTCGACCGCCGCACCCGATGATAACAACATTATCGTGATGGGTGTTAATCCAGACGATATGGCTTTGGCGGTCAATACGTTGATCGAACGTGATGGTGGCCAAGTGGTTGTGGCTGATGGTCAGATTTTAAGTTTCTTACCATTACCAATCGCCGGGATTGTCAGCGATGTAACGCCAGCTGAATTGGCAGTTCAAGAAGAAGGCATTTTAAAAGCCAGCCAAGCTATTGGGAGTGAAGTGGTCGATCCGATGTTTTATATGACGTTCTTACCAATTACAGCGATTCCCGATTTAGCCATTACTGATTTAGGAAACGTTGATTGTAATGAATTAAGACTATTTGACCCGATATTAACAACTCAATAGGTAATAAAAAGGGATTCGACAAAATAACTTTGTCGGATCCCTTTTTTGTAATATTGAGGTATTTATTGGTTAAACGTGTTCTGTAACCCATATCCTTCCGGTTAACCCTGAGCGCCAAATAATCGCCGAGCGATTATTCGTCCCTCTGTGTTAATCCTCGGGATAAAATCAGGGTTACGACACACTCTGATTTTAAACGTGCTTTTGCCAGTAACTTTCTGTGCTTTGCTAAACTTATCAAACCGGTGATTTCATCACCAATTCGCTAAGCTCTGCAAATGCTCAAAAGCTAACCACTGGCAATGCACTCTTTTGAAAACGTGCTTTTTGAAACTGACTTCTGCGCTTAGCGTCACTCGTCAAACAACTGCTTACAGCAGTTATTCGCCGAGCTGTGCTAATGCTCAAAGTCAAACCGTTTCAAACGCACTCTTTTTTTGAACGTGCTTTTTCAGGCATATTGTTGCAGTTAGCTACGTCTCGCAAATAATCGACTGTGTCGCTTATTCACGAGCCTAGGCTAAGCCACACAATATGAACGCCTGAAAAAGCACTTTTTTGATTAGGCGAGTGGTTGTCCGTCCGCTTCTTGATAGCGTTGTAAGATGTAAATCGCGAGAATCACTAAGATCGCCCCGCTCATTTCAACCCAGCTGAATTTTGAGTGGAAGAAAATGATGCTGAGGATGAAGGTGATTACGGGTTGCACGGCATCTACGATACTGATTACGGTTGATGGTGCGAAATTTAAACTGTGTAATAAACAAAGATAAGCAAAAACCGTTCCGATTAAAATGACAGCTAAGATTGCAATAATCCCAGAACCATTTAAATGAGGTGGTGCTTGCCAGAATGGGCGGTTGATGTTGAATAAAATCCCACTGATAAACATCCCCCAACCAAGCACTAAAATCGGTGATTTTTCATTGACGATAGGGCGTGGTAAAACAACGTAAAACGCTGCTGTGACCCCTGATAAAATCCCCCAGATTAATGAATTAAACGGAATTGTCAATGTATGAATATTCCCTTTTGTAATTGAGAGGAAAACCCCTACTAAGGCAATTCCAAATGAAATCAAATCAATTCGGTTAGGCCACTTGCGAACAAAGGCGAGCGTCCCAATTACGATGAAAAGTGGGCTCAAGTATTGCAAAATAGTAGCCGCTGCGGCGTTCCCAGTTTGAATACTCATGAAGAAGGTGTATTGATTCCCCATAATCCCAAAAAGCGCGTAGGCGATTAACCAGGCTGTCAATCGCTTAGATTTAAAGATTGAGAAGATATCTTGTTTGAACTTAATCGCACCGATTAGTAAAAGAATTAGACCGGCACCTAAGGTTCTAACAGATAAGAACCAAGTCGCAGGGACTTTTTGCCCTTGCGAGATAAATTCGAGGATTGTCCCAGAGACGCCCCAAAGTGCAGAAGCCATGGTTGCCCAAAACATCCCTTTAGCGATGTTTTGCGGCTTTAGTTGATTTGTCATTGCTTTAGCCATCCTTGTTATTTTTTAGTAAATCCATAACTATTCATTATAGGCTAAATGGGCGTGATATGCCATTTACAAATACGAAATTTTCCGAAAATATCTCGATAATTAATCATTAAATATTCACAAAGGAAAGCTAATATACTACTAATAAACAGATTACGAGGTATTGTGTATGAAAAAACGTCTGAAACAAGGAACGGTCATTCTCCTAGGAGTCATCTTAGCGGGGCTGCTCCTTTTTAAATTAGTAGGAAGCTCATCGTTATTTAACAAGGATATATTGAGTACATCTCAGATTATCAAAAACATTGGTAGTCAGACAATCAAGACGCGGCAAACGCGTCAGGAAAAATTAACCGCGACTTATAAAAAAGCACTTAAATCGGATCAATATACGAGCGCTAAGCCCTATGTTAAGGTCAATCCTTATGGGACGTCACCTCTGAGTGCGTTGGTGTTGTTTAAAACAAATACGGCGACTAAGGTCACGGTCGAAGTGGTGGGGAAAACCGCTAAGACCAGTATTAAGAGTGAAGTTGGCAAAACTTACACCAAGAGTCATACCATTTCAGTTTTAGGGCTTTATGCGAACTATCAAAATAAGGTGCGCTTAACATTAACGGATAAAGCTGGCCATAAGACGTATCAAACGATTACTGTCAAAACAGCCGCTTTACCGAAAGCAATTGCTTCGATGTCATTGAAGGTCAAAAAAGCGGATAAGACGAAGATGTCAATTGGCAATAGCAGTCTAACGTTCTTAGTGCGTTCAACACAATATCCAGTTGGTGTCGATGCGGATGGTGAAATTCGGTGGTATTCAACCAATTATGTCCAACATATTTTTAAAGTACTCAGCAACGGCCATCTTCTTTATT
Organism: Latilactobacillus sakei subsp. sakei DSM 20017 = JCM 1157; assembly: GCF_002370355.1. Taxonomy (NCBI): domain Bacteria; kingdom Bacillati; phylum Bacillota; class Bacilli; order Lactobacillales; family Lactobacillaceae; genus Latilactobacillus; species Latilactobacillus sakei. Next base: position 477,179 of record NZ_AP017929.1, on the reverse strand, counting down.
TAACGAAACCTGATAATAAAGATTTAGTCTACAATGATTTGTTGGAAACTGATTTTATGGGACGTGTTTATCGCGAATACCAATTCTCGACGGAAACGCGTAACAATGAATCGGCAAATGATAAAACCGAAACAACCATTATTCACCATGATGCGATTGAATTACCGAACCATAACTTATTGCTGACGGTTTCGGATGGGGGTTCAAAATATGTTGAGGATACAATGGTCGAGTTATCACGTAAAACCGGCAAAGTGGTCAAAGTGATTGATTTGAAGAAGCTTTTACCAGCTGAGCTCTATGAAACCTATAAGGCGACAAAACGTGCCGATGGCAAGTTAGATTGGTTCCACCAAAATTCAATCGACTATGATACCAGTGATGATAGCATCGTTATTTCAAGTCGCAATCAGGATTTAGTCATGAAACTAGATTACAAGACATCTAAAATTAAGTGGTTATTCAGTAGTAAATCGGCTAGCAAGTGGCCATTGAAATACCGTAAATTATTGTTGAAAGCTGCCGACAGCCAAACAACCTTTACGGGTGGGCAACACGCCGCCACAATTTGGCCGACCGGCGAAGCGGACCAGAAGCAACTAGTGTTGTTCAACAATAATATGGCCGTTTCAAATGGCGATAAGAAGACGTCTGGCAAGTACTCCGAGGGTGTCAGCTATTTAATTGATGAACAGGATAAGACGATTAAGAAAACCTGGTCCTACGGCAAAACATTGGGTAAAACGAATTTTAGTGAAGTAATCGGCTGTACGCGTAAATTAACAAATGGCGATTACTTGATTGATTTTGGGTTTAACGATCAAGGCAAGACCAGTCGTATTGTAGAGGTGGATCCCAAAACTAATAAAGTGGTCTATAATTTGACGTTTACCAATTTTACGACAATTGGTTATGCTTATCGGGCCGAACGGTTCTCACTATATAGTCAGAATTATCAATTTAAGTTATGATGATTAGTAACTAAGTAGAAACGAGGCGCGAAGATGCAGTATATCGCATTATTACGGGGAATTAATGTTGGCGGTAAGCGAAAAGTTCAGATGAACTTGTTACGGACCGCGTTTGAAGATGCCGGGTTTACGAATGTGCGGACCTATATTAATAGTGGTAATGTGTTATTTGAAACACCCGAAACAGAACTGACGGAATTGGTGGCGGTTTGTGATCAATTGATGGTCACGACGTTTGGCTTTTCAGTCCGAATTGCAATTGTTACGGCTGATTATGAGCAGGTTGCTGTTACGGGGCAGTTTGTTTTCTGGAGTGCACCTGTTAAGACACACGGGCGCACGCGCTGGGCGACAATTGTTAAAAATAAGGCACTTTACCAGTGGATTACAATCCGCAATGCCAACACCGCTCGGAAATTAGCAGCTTTAGCACAAGACTAGTTACTTAAAAGCGTCAAAGTGGCATATTATTTGATATTCGTATATACTTATGGTAACAATCCAAAAAAGAAATGAGTGAAGCGATGCGTTTATCAAATTTGAAACAGACGATGCTGCAAATGGGTTTAATCTTAATTGCGTTAGAAATAATTGCAATTGGGATCCAACTCTTCTTTGCCCCCCACGAAGTAGCAGCCGGTGGGGCAACCGGTGTGGGAATTTTATTAGAGGAATTAATGGGCTGGCGGATTTCGACGGTGGTCTTAGTGATCAACATCGGGATGCTGATCTTAGCTTATTTTCTCCTCGATAAAAAGACCACGTTAAGAATCCTCTTTGGTAGTTTTATGTTACCAGTTTGTTTGGCCATCACTCCGCAGGCGATGGTGATTGAAGATAAACTGTTGGCGATTATTATCGGGAGTGTGGTATATGCTGCCGGAATCGCCTTGTTATATCGAATTGATGCATCTAGTGGCGGGTCAACCGTGCCACCATTAATTTTTAAGAAGTATTTCAATATTAAACCAGCATTAAGCTTGTTGGTCGTTGATTTATTAGTTTGTTTTGCCAATGTTTTTGTTTCTGGTTTCGAAACCTTTATGTTAGCAACCTGTTCATCGATTTTGACATTGATTACGATGAATTATATCGAAACAGGTCTTAACCGGAAAAAAGTGCTCTACGTGATGAGTAACGAACAGTTGGCAACTATCAAAGAACATTTGGTGGAAGAAGCTGATGTCGGTGTGACAATCTTTGACGTAACAGGTGGTTACTCTAACGAAGACAAGCAAATGTTGATGTTAGTGGTCGAAAATCAGGCCTACCAACACATCATTAATAAAATTCACGAAGTGGACCCGCTAGCGTTTACGATAGTCGGCAACATAGCAGAAGTCCGTGGCGGCAGTTTATAAAAATAAGCGTGCGTTTTAAACAATAAAAAAGGGGTTGGGACAAAATTTATTTTTGTCCCAACCCCTTTTTTGATACCCGAATTTTTATAGTCTAAACGTGTTATATAAGTCATATCCTTGTGGTTAACGCCGAATGTCAAACGATTGCTTACAGCAATCATTCGCCACCCTCTGTTAATCCTCAGGATATACCCGACTTATATAACACTTTCTTTTTTACAGATGGTTAAAATAGCGTTCCGCTTTTAAATTTTGGACGGTGAGCATCACGACGAAGCTGATTAGATAGAGCGTCGAGATGAATAACATGACGGTTAGAATGGAATAGTGATCCAGTAACCAGCCGATAATGACGCTTGAAAACCCACCGACACAGCGACCAACGTTCATGATGACGTTATTGGCAGTTGCCCGAACTTCGGCGGGGTAGAGGCGACTAACAATCGCTCCGTAGCCGGCGAACATCCCGTTTGAAAAATAGCCGACAAGCGCACCGACAATCAAGAGGCCGGTCATATTTTTAGGTAAGGTCAACACGTAGACGCCAGCTGCAGAAGCGAGTAAGAAGCCGCTAAAAGCAACGCGGGGGCCGATGCGATCGAGAATCCAACCAAAGGTTAACATACCGGCTGACATCCCGACAATTGTTGCGAGCATCCAGGTGGAAGAGCCAGCAACACTGAGGTGTAACTGTTGTTGCATCATTGTTGGCAACCAGTTCATTAACCCGAAGTACCCAGCGATTTGAACCACTGCCATAACCATTAAAGCTAATGTTTGATGCGTTAATTGACGCGTTTTGAAGAGGGCTTTAATTTGGCCTTTAGGTCGTGCTTCGTCGGTGTCAAAGCTGCGACTTTCGACTAAGTGATGCCGAATGAAGAAGGTGATAATCACTGGGAATAATCCGAATAAAAATAGTGCGTGCCAACCGTATTGAGGCAATACCCAAGCGGCCAAAAGTGAGGCGGCAATTGCGCCTAATTGACCGGCAACACCGACGTACGACGAAACGCGCCCGAGTTGTTTTTTGGGAAAGCTTTCCGCAAGAACGGTCATGCCAATCCCATATTCACCACCAGCACCAATCCCGGCTAAAAAGCGACAAAGGTAGATGAGGGTGAGTGAATTTGCGAAATACATTGCTGCCGTAGCAAAGGCGAAGATAAAAATCGTGTAGGTGAACGTCTTAATGTGCCCGACGCGATCGGCTAAAACGCCAAAAAAAACGCCACCTAACAACATCCCGATATTAGTAATCGTTGCGATCAGTCCTGCTTGGGTGCCGCTGAGGTGTAACTCAGCAATAATGGACGATAAGGCAAAAGACAAGAACATAACGTCCATGTTTTCGAGTCCGAACCCGGCGGTCGTTGAGGCGACCACCTTAGACTGGTAGCTTGTTAATCGATGTTGGCTGTGTGCCGTGATAGTTTTCATATTCAATTTTCCTCCAAAAAGGCCGCTCTCTGTCGGCCCTTATTTTGCTTTGTGCTATTCTAGCACAGATTAAGCGCAAACCCAAGGTTAAAAAATAGAAAGCGGTTTAAATAAAGCGGGTAATTGATTGACGACACTGTCATAATCTTCTAGTATTAGAGGTATACCAGTGATTTATAAAGGAGGAGCGACAATGGCAACGAAGAAACGACATCATTTTACTTTTCCAAGCGCCTATACGGTGATTTTATTGGTCTTATTATTAGTGATGATTTTGACCTATTTCATGCCGTCTGGGAAGTACGCGAGTTTACAATATAATACCCAAAGCAATAATTTTACCATTACTAGCCCAACCGGCCGCGAATCAACGGCTCCCGGGACGCAAGCAACACTCAAGAAGTACCATGTTAATACGAGTTTAGCGAAATTTAAGGATGGCTCCGTATACAAACCCGTAGCGATTCCGAATACGTATCAACATTTGAAAAAAGCCAACACCGGCCTTTTTGGTGCGGTTAAGCAGTTCTTGAATGCGCCTATTCAAGGCTTGGCTGAAACAATCGATATTATAACCTTCGTACTTATTTTAGGGGGAATTGTGGGCGTCGTGAATAAAACCGGGGCATTTGCTGCCGGAATGGCTGCCCTATCTAAGAAGTTAAAAGGCCGTGAAGCTTGGTTGATCGTGATTGTGACGAGTTTAATCGCACTCGGGGGGACCACTTTCGGTCTTGCCGAAGAAACGATTGCCTTTTATCCCATTTTAGTGCCAATTTTCATGGCGGCTGGCTACGATGCGCTGGTCGCAATCGCCGCGATTTATTTAGGTAGTTCAATCGGGACAATGGCGTCAACGGTGAACCCGTTCTCAGTTGTTATCGCGTCGAACACTGCCGGGATTAGTTTTACAGAAGGGATGGGCCTCAGAATCGTGATGCTCGTCATCGGGACTGCGATGTGTATCTTCTATACCATTCGCTATGCTGAAAAAGTAAAAAAGGATCCTGAAAAATCATTAATTTATAGTCAAAAAGCAGAATTAGAAGCTCATTTCTTGGGTGATCAAGAAAATAACGTCGTGCCTAAGTTTGATTTCCGGAAGAAATTAATGTTGATCATCTTTGCGGCCGGTTTTGTCATCATGGTCTTTGGCGTTAAGGAATGGGGCTGGCTCTTCAATGAAATTTCGGCCTTATTCTTGGCCATTACCTTTATTTTAGCCTTCATTTCTGGCTTATCGGAAAAAGACTTCGTGGGTGAATTTGTGGCCGGCGCTTCTGATTTACTAGGAGTTGCCTTGGTCATCGCCCTTGCACGGGGTGTGACGATTATCATGGAACAAGCTCAGATTAGTGATACGTTACTTTTCTGGCTCAGCAATGGGGTTTCACATATGAGTGGGGTCATCTTCTCAACCGTGATGTTCTTCGTCTTCATCCTATTAGGGTTCTTTATCCCATCGAGTTCCGGCTTGGCTGTCCTTTCGATGCCGGTCATGGCACCGTTGGCCGATGTGGTTGGCGTTCACCGCGATGTGATTATCAGTGCCTATAACTGGGGGCAAGGGATCATGTCATTTATCACACCAACTGGTTTGGTTTTAGCATCCTTAGCGATGGTCCATGTCACGTTCGATAAATGGTTGAAGTTTGTGCTACCATTGATGTTAGCAATCGGTCTGTTAGCTATGATTTTACTCGGCATCAGTGTTTATCTATAAAAAAATAAAGAACCCGGACAAATTAATTTGTCCGGGTTCTTTTTGATATTTGAAACTGACTTCTGTGCTTAGCGTCACTCGTCAAACAACTGCCTGCAGCAGTTATTCACCGAGCTGTGCTAATGCTCAAAGTCAAAGCGTTTTAAACGCACTTCTTTTTTAACGTGCTTTTGTCAGTAGCTTTCTGTGCTTTGCTAAACTTATCAAACCGGTGATTCCATCACCAATTCGCTAAGTTCTGCAAATGCTCAAAAGCTAACCACTGACAACGCACTTCTAATAGATTTTAAATTTCGTAATTGGCCAGTAACGTAACTTAACGACCCCTTGGATCCCGTTATAAGCTGAGGCATCATCACTGATGAAGCCGACTTCTTTGTAACGACTATCCTTAGAAACGGTCCGGTTATCACCCATGACGAAGTAGTGATGAGCTGGGACTTTCTTTTGACCTAAGACATCTTTGAGATCGAAAGTGGGGCCGTTTGTTTTGGGGTTAAGTGTGAAGTAATCTGAACCAGCGAGGTAGGTTGAAAAATCAGCCTTATAGGCTTTGAGATATGGTTCGCTGACTTTTTTACCATTGATGTATAGCTGGTCGCGATCGAATCGAACGGTATCGCCAGGCATTCCGACGATTCGTTTGATATAGAATTCCCCTTTAGCATCAGGTGCTTTGAGAATGACGACATCGCCCCGTTTGAGTTTGGCGTGGCGAAGCGCGATAACGCGATCATTTTGTGTAAAGTTCGGTTGCATTGAAGGTCCAAAAACTTGTTCATTGGAAATCACGAAGGTTAATAATAACTGTGAAATACCCACCATGACAGCGGCTAATAGGACAATTTGTAATGTTGATTTCCAAAATTCTTTTGCTTTATTTGACATTTTGGCACATCCTTAAAATTCAGTACCTTCATTGTACTACAATCAAATGCTTGATGACAACAAAGTCGTATAGTCACTTAACGATTAACGGGCCATCTTATGGATGCTTTGTCGTTCTTGGCGATCAGATTGCGCCGCAGATTGATCGTTGATTGACTGGCTTGCGATTAAGTAACCGACACATACGATTCCAACTAATACTGCGAGTAGACGCGCTTTCTTTGACATAATAATCCCTCCAAGTAGATGATAAATTTAGTTTAGCATCGACAAGTGGTTCTCACCATCGAACGAACTAACGAAATTGAAGCTAGCGTGACAATTCTGTTATATTTATGAAAAGGTAAAGAGGATGTCTCTCGACAAGGCGTTCGTGGTATACTAGAGGCATTATTTCTAAGAGGTGAAAGTAATGCCAACAATTGAAGCTAATTTTACACCCGTATTACTCGGTAGTGATTTTAATGTTTATGGAATGGCACGCTCATTCTATGAATTAACAGGAAAACCCGTGCAAGCTTATGCCGGTGCTGAGCTTGCCCCAACGCGCTATACAAAAATCGTGGATGTTGATATCACACCTGGTTTCAGTGAAGATCCCGTCTTCATTGAAAAGATGCGCGACTTAATTTTAAAATATCAAACACACACAGAACCAGTGATTTTAATTGGTTGTGGTGATGGGTACGCTGAATTAATTGCTAAACATAAAACAGAATTAGAAGCAGCCTTTGTTTGTCCTTACATCGATTATGATTTATTAAAACGTTTGAATAACAAGGAAAACTTCTACCAAGTTTGCGAAGAATTCGACTTGCCTTATCCTAAGACTAAGACAATTACGCAACAAATGGTGCTTGATGGTCAAGTGGACCAACCTTTTGGCTACCCAGTGGCGTTAAAACCCGCTAACTCTGTTGAATGGTTAGATGTTCATTTTGAAGGTCGTAAAAAAGCATTCCGGATTCAATCGCAAGCTGAATTCGATATGATTATTAAAAAAATCTACGACAATGGCTACACATCAGACCTGATTTTACAAGACTTCATCCCTGGGGATGACAGTCGGATGCGCGTTTTAAACGCCTACGTTGATCAAAACCACCAAGTGAAGATGATGTGTTTAGGTCATCCATTATTGGAAGATCCCGCACCATCAGCAATCGGGAATTACGTAGCCATCATGCCAGAATACAACGAAACAATCTACAAGCAAATTCAAACTTTCTTGGAAGCCATCAAGTTTACGGGTTATGCCAACTTCGACATGAAGTACGATGAACGTGACCAAACTTACAAGTTATTTGAAATCAACTTACGTCAAGGCCGTAGTAGCTTCTTCGTCACATTGAATGGTTACAACTTGGCACAATGGGTTGTTAAGGATTACGTGACTGGCGAATTGAAGGACCAAGCAACGGTTTATGCTAATAAAGATAATGATCAAGCAGCACTTTGGTTAGGTGTTTCAAAGGGTGTTTTTGAAAAATACGCGCGCGATAACGAAGATAAGACAAAGGCTTTAGCCTTAATCAAAGCGGGTCGTTATGGCACAACTTTCCAATATGCAAAAGATAACAACCCTAAACGGTGGGTATTAACACAATGGATGTTACACAATTATCGTAAGAACTTCGCACGTTATTTTAAAGAAAATAAAGGGTGATCGCGACTATGAAACAGTTTTTTACAGTGCTCGGCGGCATGGGAACGGCTGCAACCGAAAGTTATATCAGACTTCTTAATCAACGGACACCAACGACTAAAGATCAGGATTTCTTGAACTATATCGTGGTTAATCACGCAACAATTCCTGATCGGTCGACGTATCTAATGGACCACAGTCAACCAAGTCCAGAACCTGATTTATTGGAAGATATTCAACAACAAAGTCTTTTGAAACCAGCCTTTTTTGTCATTGCCTGCAACACAGCGCATTATTTTTACGACGACTTGCAAGCAGCTGCCTCAGCACCGATTGTTCATATGCCTCGGGAAACGGTCAAGAGTATTCAAACAACCTATCCAGATGCTAAACGAATCGGTATTTTGGGTACTAAAGGGACTGTGACTGATGGGATTTATGATGAAGCATTGTTAGCTGAAGGTTATGAAGTGGTGAAACCTAGTCTTGATTTGCAAGAACGGACGATGGATTTGATTTTCAATGATATCAAGGGCCAATCACAGATGAAACCTGAGAAATATCATGCTATTTTAGCGGAGATGCAAACACAATGCGACGCGATTATTTTGGGTTGTACAGAATTGTCACTGGCACAAGAATGGGCACCTGACCATGATTTTCCAGTAGTTGATTCACAATCCGTCTTAGTGGATCGGTCGATTGAATTAGGCCTTAAGTTACGTGAAAAGTGAGTTTGAAAAATGGCGAATTTAGTAATTGTTAGACACGGCGAAAGTGTCGCCAATCAACTGAAGACCTATACCGGTTGGTCGGACGTGGCGCTCACCGCTAAAGGGCGACAACAAGCCCATCAAGTTGGCCGGCAGATAAAAGACGCTGGCTTTCAATTTAGCCACGTGCACACGTCTTTATTGAAACGGGCAATTTTGACCAGTTACATTGTTTTAGAAGAACTCGATCAATTGGCGCTACCAATGACTAAGAGTTGGCGCTTGAATGAACGACACTACGGTGCTTTGCGTGGCTTGAACAAAGACACGACGAGAACCGTTTTTGGTGTCCACCAAGTAGCGCGCTGGCGGCGCAGTTATACAGCGGTGCCGCCACTTTTAATTCGGTCATCAACTGCGCGTCGCTATCGCTTAGTGCCACGTAAGAGTCGACCACGCGGTGAAAGTTTGGCGCAAGCCACCCAACGTTTATTACCTTATTGGCAAGATCAAGTGGTGCCGGGGTTACTTGCTGGGCAAGATCAGCTAATTGTTGCGCATGGCTCGACTTTGCGTGCCTTAATTAAGGTTATCGAACAAATTTCAGATCAGGCCATTGATGGCGTGGAAGTCGCAAACGGCGAAGCGCTCTATTATCAATTTGGCACAGATTTAACAGTACTCAAGAAGGGAAGACTAGCACTAGGTAGTGAAACGGATGAAGAGAAAGAAAATTAATATTGCCTTGACGATTTGTGTTTTAGTATTAGGTGTCAGTCTGACCTTTTATTTTAGAAGACAATTTGTTCGACAGGGGCAAGCATTGGCTAATACGCAAATGCAATTGAAGTTAACCAAAAAGCAGTTAGATATTCAGCGTGCCAAAGTCAATAAAAATGATATTGATGATCGGGTGGTTAATGAATTAACGACGCCAGAGCAGGCATATTTAAAACAAGAATTATTAGATAATAATTTCAGTGGCACCATTTTAATCGTCCGCCATAACCATGTCATTTATCAAGGTGGCCGTGGTTACGCGAATAGCGAACAATTTACGACGCCCAAAACGACGTATCAAATTGGCTCGGTGCAAAAGTCACTTACTGCGGCACTCGTGATGAAGGCTGTTGAAAATGGTCAGTTGAAATTGACGGATCATCTCAGTCGCTTTTATCCACAAATTCCCAAAGCAAACCAGATTACATTACAAATGATGTTGGATATGCGTTCAGGGCTTTTTGAAACGAGCGCGCCTAAAGTTGTTCAAACCGATGCACAACGTCTCCAATTTGCAATCAAACATTTGCAGGTTAAAAAGATTGGCCAACATGCCTATTCGCCAGTCAATTATGTCTTGTTAGCGGGGATTTTGGAGCAAGCCACACATAAAAGCTACAATGATTTGATGAAACAACAGATTATTACGCCGTTGGGGGTTCAGGCCTTTAACTTCATGCCAAACTTTTCGGATCCACAGCATGCGACAGCTTATGCCTACCAAAAAAATGGGGCATACGGTGCAGAAATTGAAGACCCGGCCTATATTTATACACGGGAACTTGGGACGGGAAATCTCTATGCGACTGCTAGCAGCTTGTATCAAGTAGAAGAGGCAATTGTGCAAGGTAAGGTCTTTAAGTCGAAGTACTTACAACAATTACGGCACACCAATAATGGCCAATATTCAGGTGGGGTTTATAATTATCGCGATTATTTCACTAGTCACGGTATTGAAGCAGGCTTTGAAAGTCATGTTCAGATGTCCCAAAATGGTGAATCAGGGATTATTTTATTATCCAACCAATATAAATCAACACCATCGTTGGTCACGATGAGTAAGCAAATTTATCAACAATTACTAGTCTAAAAAAAGAGCGCGAGACAAAAAATAACTTTTGTCCTGCGCTCTTTTTATGCGTTAGTTTTAATCGTTTGTTTGAAATGGCGGGCGCCAATCGTGAATAAAGTAAAGCCGATTAGACAACCTACCCAGTTGAGAATGATATCGCTGATAGCGAAAGTCCCTAAGTAAAAGACGTATTGAAGAATTTCAATTCCTAAAATGGTAAGCAATGCGATAATGTTGGTTTCAGTGAAATCCGCTTTTAAACTATAGAGACCGCCCAGTGGGATGAAGTAGATGACATTTAATAGGGCCTCCAGAATTGTACGGCGATCATGACTAATAAAATCAAATGGATTCAGGCTGACAGCATGGTAAACACTGGCTTTTGTGAACAATACGATGAAGAGTAGCAGGAGATAGACGCTATAAATCAAGTATCCGTAAATCGGTGAAAGGCGCTTTAAGTCCCACTGAATCCAGCCTAACCAGAGCGCGAGGGTCAAAAAGAGAATTAATAGGACGGTCGTCTTAGGAAATCTAGCCATCACACGGGTTAAGCGGGGATAACCCCAAAGTGTGGGTAAAACGATGCGATGAATGAAGGCTCTACTAAAGAGAAAAGATAAAACCCCCGCCAGAGAATATTCTAATATTTTACGCATGAGAACCTCCTAAAATAGTGCTTTTTTAAAGTTTAGTATGGTGTAAACGTTCTTTGAACTCAGCCATAAAGTCGAAATTTTGAGTATCTGATAAGGTGTGTTCTAATTTGGTAAGCAGCTGATTAAGCGTTGCTTGTTCTTCACTTGAAAGGCTGCTAAATAAGGTTTCCGTAAACTCGTCGCGGCCATCAAAGGCTTCTTGGATAATCGCGCGACCGGCAGGGGTGATAAAAACGTGAGTTACCCGCTTGTCGTGTTCATCGGATTGACGTTGAATATAGTCTTTAGCAGCCAGCTTATTGAGGCATTCTGTCAACGAAGAGGGCCGAATCGCCAATGTTTGGGCAAGTGTACTTTGCATTTGTCCATTTTGTTGATGGAGTAATTTTAAAATGCGAATTTGACTGACAGATTTATGATGCGATGAAAATTGCATGCCGTAATAATGGCGATAATGGTGAATGACTTTATTAAAAGTTTGAAAAAGATCGTTGCTAAGTGTCGTCATTGCGACTCCTTCAAGTTTAAATTTAAGTAACTGGTATAGGTATAATACGCCAAGCCCCAAGGCAAAGCAATATTGTTCATCATATCACATCGCTCACGTGATGGGTTGAACAATCAGGCTAATAAAAAAACCACGACCAACATTGGTGTGGTTTTGAGTAGATTCACTTAATTAGTGAGCTGATTTTAAAAATTCGAGTGCCGCTGCATGATTTGGTTCGTCAGTTTGTTCAACGATTAATTCTTCGTAGCTAATTGTGCCATCTGCTTCGACAATCATAATTGAACGTTGCAACGTATTATTGCTAGGAACGTATAAATTGAGGGCTTTACCGAAGCTCAAGGCTTCATCGGAGAGGAGTTGCATCAGTTGAACACCTTCGGCGGCACACCAGGCTTGTTGTTGTTCAACGGTATTCGTTGAAACGGTGTAGAAGTTGATATCTGTAAATTGATCAATTGCTTGATTAAAGTGTTTTGTTTGAATGCTGCAAACACGTGTATTGATATCTGGCACAATGCTAATCAATGTTCGTTTGCCCAGTAATTGTTGGGTTGTGCGTGTTTGATGATCTGCATCAACCAATTCAAAAGCGGGTAATTGCTCACCAACTTTAGGTGGTGTCCCAATTGTCTCGAGTGGTTGATCATGTCTTGTAATTTGCATCTTAAAACCCCATTTCCTAGAAGATGGTTTCATTTTAAGCTGAAAGCGATTGAAACACAATTAAACAGGCTTATGATAAGCTTAATTAAAATGAATGATGAGGTGGTTATTTTGGAAACTAAAAAAATTCAGGCGCTCTATGCCAAAAAGATGTTTAATCAAATTGTCAAAGAGGTAAATGTTAAGCCATTGGCCTACGAAATCGTTGACGCCAACGGAGACGAAACTGCCGTCTTAATTGGTCAGGCGCAATGGTCGCAAATCCAGCAATTGTTAGCGATTAAAAACATTGATATAGCAGACATCGACTCGTGATAGTAATTTAATTGTAACAGTCCTGTAACAGTCAGATGATACACTGATAAACGGATAAGAAATATGGACGGTATTAAGTAGTTAATTATATTAAAAACAGGAGTGGACAAAGTGAAAAAATTAGGTAAGTTAATGGTCAGTGCGTTAGCGATGTTATCAATTAGTGCACCAATTGCGATGAGCGTGGGTGTTGTTAGTGCCGATTCAGTAACAGATACAAAGGCTGCCATTACGAAAACTAGTACTGAAAATGCCGCTTTGTTAACGAAATTAAATGATGCTCAAAATAAAGTGTCAGAAATCAATAGCCAAGTTTCTAACAAGGTCATTGCCATTGATGATGCTAAAGCAAATATCAAGTCAACTGATCAACAAATCGTTGCACTTGATCAATCAATTGAAAAAGCTAAAGCTGAAGTGCAAGCCCGTAAGAGCGTGATGAAGAAGCAAGCTGTTTCACTTCAAAAAGAAGCGGGTAACAGTGTCTCAGGGAACGTCTATGTTGATTTTATCGTCAATAGTGATAACTTCTCAGATATGATGAGTCGTGCGTCAGTTGTTGGTAAGTTAAACCAAGCCAGCAAAGAAGCGATGACAGCTGTTAGTGATTCAGAAAGTACATTGGCAACTTTAAAAACAACACAAGAAACTAAAAAAGCAGACTTGGTTAAAACAAAATCACAATTGGAAGCTGATCAGGCTAAATTGGTGACTTTAAAAGATGACGCTGAAAAAGAACAAAAGCGTTTTGAAACAGAAGTTGAAGGTCACAAAACACAATTAGCTAACTTACAAAGCCAATTGGATTCACAAACAGCAGCCGCTGTTGAAGCCGCTAAAAAACAAGCAGAAGCAGACAAAGCTGCTAAAACTGAAGCACCAAAAACGGCAACAAAATCAGAATCAACATCAAGCGATATTAAGAACGAATCATCAGACAATACTAAGACAGAACCAGTATTAAATAATAATGCTGGTACAAAAACACCAAGCAACAACAATAACTCAGCCTCAAAAGCAACAACAAAACCAGTTGCTAACACAGGCTCATTAGTGTCAAACGCACTACAATTTATTGGTACACCATATGCATGGGGTGGGGCACAACCTGGTGGCTTTGACTGTTCTGGTTTAGTGATGTATGCAGCTAAGATGGCTGGTATCAGCTTGCCACGGACATCACAAGCACAAAGTACGCTTGGGACACAAGTGTCATTATCAGAATTACAACCTGGCGACCTTGTTTTCTGGGGTGGCGTTGGTTCAGCACATCACGTTGGGATTTACATCGGTAACGGTTCATACGTTCATGCACCAGCACCTGGTCAAAGCGTAACAACCATGTCAATGCAATATTACAAACCTGACTTTGGTCGTCGGATTTAGTTAAGCAATTAATATTAAACAGAAAAAAGTTTGGCTCTCCCTGAGAAGGAAGGGTCAAACTTTTTTAGTTAAAATAGATGAGAAGTGGGATAAAAATGGTAGAAAAACAGTTATTAGTGATTACAGGCGCCACCGGTAGTGGTAAAACAACGGTTAGTCATTGGTTAACCGAAATGTATCAGATTCCCCAAGTCGTAACCCATACGACGCGGCCTAAACGGCATAACGAAGTCGATAGTGTGGATTACTATTTCGAGACTGAGTCATCGCTTGCACAGAAGCATTTAATCGAATCAGTGACTTATTCAGGCTATCATTATGGTTCTTCACATGAAGCGCTTGAGCTAGCTTGGGCGAAGTCCCCATTGATCAGTTTAGTGGTTGATACCAAAGGGGCCCAGACTTATCTGGAAACCTTTGGCAAACAAGTGACCGTCTTATTTTTAACGGTCTCGGAAGCAACAGCTTTAATTAGTCGCTTAGAAAAGCGTAATGATTCACCAGAAGCAATCCAAAAACGCCTTGCGAGTGCGGAATTTAAACGGGATTTAATGGTTTCAGGACCGTTACATGATCAAGCACAGATTATTGTGAATGATGACTGGCAAGAAACGCAAAAGACATTGATGACAATTATTGAACAGTTACGTCAATAACAAAAAAGGGAAGTCCGACAAAACGTTGTTTTGTCAGGCTTCCCTTTTAACGATTAGTGCTTAAGCAAGTTGTTGCTTGTTTGCACGGTTAGGTTGTTTCACTTTAAATGTTAATTTTTGGACAGCTTGTTCAATTGTAATACCACTTGCACTGATTTTTTCATTGTTCGTTGCAGTTGCGATAAATTTTTGAGTTTGAGTATCAAGTGAAACATGATACCAATTATTAGTTTTGTTTTGTAATTGCATAATTAAAATCTCCCTTCAAATAACTAAAACACTGGTAGAAGGCCAATGAAGACGGTTTCCTAAAAACCATCTGAGTAATATCATAACGCTTGACCGGGTTAATTGCAACTATTTTTACTCGAGTTTGATTAAAATTTGTTAAAAGGGGAAATTGTTTTTCGTCACGGACCGTTATAAGAGCGTATAATAATAGTGTGTAGCAATTAAACCATTTAAAACTAAAATGACGACGATTAATGCTATAATCAGTTATTCTGAATAGCAGGTATTAAGAAAGGAACCGATTAAAATGAGTGAAATGACGACGGCGCTGGCCGTTTTAAAAGCAAACGGATTTAAGATCACAAAGCAACGTCGCGAAATGTTGACTTATTTAGCGCAGTACGAAAATCATTACATCCCAGTGACCCAAATTGACGATCATATGCGGGCGATTTTCCCAGGGATGAGTCATGATACCATTTATCGCAATATTAAAGACTTTGAGCAGCTCGGTTTAGTCGAGCAACAAACTGAAGGCGAACAAGCTCATGTGAAGTATCAGTGTGATTTTGAACATCGTCATCATCATCACTTTATTTGCCGTAACTGTGGCAAGGTGATTGAGTTGAAGATGTGTCCACTGGATTTCTTCAGTGATCAACTCCCCAACTGCCAAGTTGAAGGACATCAATTTGAGTTATACGGTCTTTGTGAAGACTGTCAAGAAAATGAATAGATAGGAAGGAAGAGTGTTATGGCATTTCATACGCCCCCAATCGTGCCCCCAGCAGCGATTATTTCATTAATTATTGCAATGAGCGCAACGAACGTCGTTGTTAATACTGTTAAACCAGTCGCTAATATTAAGACGGAGCAAAAGACTTCAGTTTCAGAAAGCTCACAAAGCAGTGTAAGCAGTAGTCAATCAGCGAGTCGTTCAGAAAGCGATGAGACGACTAGCAGCCAATCATCTAGCGAACCGGAAGAATCAGTATCAAGCAGCTCGGAATCAACATCAACGCCGTCAGATCAAGAACAATCAAGTACAGATAATACGACGGAAACCAGCTCAAGCGAGACGACTGATACAACGCAAAACGACGAGTCAGCTGATTCAAGCGATACAACAAGTGATACTCAAACAACAACTAATAACAGCAGTAGTGCAGCGTCATCAACAGGGACATCCCAAAACGTGGCCAAGGCCACTAGCGGTAGTGCAACGCAATAACGAACTGCTGTTAATATTGAAAGGCGGAATGCGCAATGTTATCTTTTTTGGATATCATTAATCATTATTTTGGCTACTTAAACATTAATAATCGGGTTAAAAACCGAATTTTTTCAATCATCTGTCTAATCGGTGATTTTTACTTACTATATAAGAGCATCTACTACTTTAGAGCACAAGCAATTGGACGAGGCGTGATTAATCTAATTGTTTTTTTAGTATTACTCTATTTTGCAGTGATGAATCTTTATTTCTATTATCGTGGTCGCAACGCGGTTGTCGATGTGTCACCATACGTCGAAAAGGCGCTGGGTGGCGATCCAACTGCGCCACATCCCTTAGCTGGACAAACAGCTAAGCCTAAAATCATCTCACAAGTCCAGCCAGCAACCGGCTTATTTGAAGAGAAGGATTTGCTACCAGCACAACTAGAAGTCGATAGTGCGCATCAACAACAACTCGACCAATTAGTCGCACAATTAATTGAAGCTGGCTATATCAGCTTAAATTACGCTGGGTTGGCAGATGCCGATATTTACGAGCAAGCACAACATTTCCAACGCCCAATTTATGCAATTGGTGAACGAGTGGCCTTGCCGTTTTATGAGCTTAAACAAGAAGACGGTCAGTGGGTGGTTTATGGTGGCATTAACGCGATGGCCAAGGCACCACTTGCTGTTATCAAATCAGTGGGGCTCACACCAATCCAGGAATTAACCGATCGTTATCAATTAGCGATTGCCCACACGTGGATTACTGGTGGACCACATAAGATGGCCGGCCGTAGTGGGGTTGTTGAAGGCAGTGATCCTTATCAATTAATGGTTCAAATGGCCTATCAAAAAAGAGCTTAAATCTAATCTGGAGGAAAATGAGTGGAAATCCATAATGAATTTCTAGATTTGAATTATCGTTATCAATATTATTTATTAGAATTAGTCGCTGATCATGGGGATTACTATCTAACAGTAAATCGTGCGATGAAATTATTGGGCTTATCTAAGTTCAAACTGAGTCAATATGTTGAGACGGTTAATGCGGATTTAGCGATGATGAGCCCTGAGAGTTATTTGAGAATTAATGGGGATGGCATCTTTGAAAGTGGCCATATCAGTGAATCAATCGTCCGTAAAATTCGACTAGACTACTTACAACAATCCAATTTATTCAAGATGTTTGAATTTAGTTTATTGAATCCAGGTAAAAACGAAACGACTGACTTTTGCGATGCTTTATTCATTGGGAAAACTAAGTTCTATGAATTGCGGAAGGAAATGGTAGAAGGGTAGATTGCAAATTTAATCCGAATTTTTGGACAAATTTGTCAGCATAACCTGATACGGTGTTTGCCAGTCGAGTATTTTAAGCGGTCGCTGGTTAATTTGGAGTAACGTCGTCGTTAAATCTTGAGCACTAATGTGCTCAAAACGAGTCCCTTTAGGATAAAAATAACGTAAATTCCGATTAAAGCGTTCATTACTACCACGTTCAGCTGGCGTATAAGCATGGCAGTAATAGGTCTTAATACCATATTGTGATTCAAGTGATACTAGCCCACTAAACTCAGTGCCACGGTCCACAGTAAAGCTGTGCACCGGACCATTAAAAGTGGTTAGGAACTTAGTTAGTGCTTCATTAACAGTCGCTGTCGTCCGATCTTTTAACCGGTATGCCCAAAGGAACCGTGATTTGCGATCGATTAAAGTTAATAAAACTGCCTTACTATGCCCACGAGGACCAACGACTGTATCTAGTTCAAAATCGCCGATGCGATTACGTTGATTAATCATCATGGGACGCTGTTCAATTGATCGCCCCAAAGATTGATTATATTTGGATCGTTGGTCAACGTTACGCCGTTGGCGTACGCCATGTTCAGGTAGATCATTCAAGGAGAAACAAATTCTCCCCTGATTTAGCCAATTATAAATAGATTTAGTAGCTAGTTTAAATTCGTGAGCAATCATTCCTGGTGACCAGCTTAGACGTAAATGGTTGAGAATTTTTTGCTTTAACTCATCGCTCAGCTTAGTTTTCCGACCACATCGTGATCGCTTGTATTCGGCATCTGTTTGTGCTAATTCAGCCTGATAAGGTTGACATCGAGATAATTCATAAGAAATTGTTGACGGTGATCGGTTCAGCCGAACGCCCATTTGGATATTGGACAGCCCTAGTTCACAAAAGGTTTCGATTTTAATTCGTTCGGAATAGGTTATACTAGACAAAAGATCAGCTCCTAAAAGATGGGTTTGTGGTAAACACCATTTTAAAGGAAGCTGATCTTTTTTGTCCGAACAGCGTTCGGATTAATTTTACAATCTACCACATAATCAAAATATTTTTTGATCATGAACCGTACAGTGTGCTCTTCTCAATTGATAATAAGGCCTTTGGTGCAAACTGTGAGCTGGGTCCTGGGAGCTTGCTTCCATTCATTAAAAGTCCCGTTTATCGTCTCTTAGTGCAGCTTAAAATACCAACGGTGGGCCCATTTTAGCCACCTCGCATGAATCTTTATATTCAACACAATTTGTAGATCAATCAGATCGTCCACCGATTTGCATAGACACCGCATATAGTGATACAATGATTGCCTAACCACTATATATAGAAAAAGGGCGATGATTAGTTACGGAAACCATAAATATTCTCTACATCAGTTTGAGTGGCAACACGAAATATTTTATTAGCAGACTGACAACATACTTTGAAAAAGAACGTCATGTTCGGGTTAGTTCCATTAATGTTAAAGAACACCCTGAATTCACCACTCTTGACCAGCCGTTTGTTACCTTCCTACCAGCCTTCATTAAAGGTGGTAATGGGGTTAATAACGGTTATACTGAAATATTAACTACTATTTTGGGAGATTACCTCGCGTACGAAGGCAATTACCAGCATTGCTACGGTATTATCGGTAGCGGTAATCGTAATTTTAATAAGCAGTTTGCACTCACGGCTAAACAATATGCTAAACGCTTCGATTTTCCTTACATTACCGATTTTGAGCTACGTGGCACCGTACACGACATTCCTCGCATTGCCGATGCCATCTTAACCTATCGCGATCAATTTTGTTTTCAAACAACAAAGGAGTAATCCCTAATGATAACTAGCACCCCAGAAATGGAAAATACCTATTTTTACTTAAATAACCTCGTAAATATCCCAAGCAACGGAGAAATTCCGCTACATTATGATCAAGAAGCCCTAAAGGCTTATTTCGAAGAGACAGTTAAACCGAAGACCAAGCAATTTGATTCGTTAAATGCCAAGTTAAATTACTTGGTTGACGAAGATTATATCGATCCAAGTATCCTGGAACAATACTCTCACAAGTTTGTGCAGTCCTTGTTCGACCAAATGAGAGACCATCACTTTCGTTTTCGCAGCTTTCTCGGTGCCTACAAGTTCTACACACAATATGCCATGAAAACTAATGATGGCCAGAAATTTTTGGAAGACTTTGTCGATCGCGTCGTCTTCAATGCCCTCTATCTCGCTAATGGTGATGAACAACTTGCCAATGACGTTGCCGATGAATTGATTTCACAACGTTATCAGCCTGCCACCCCCACGTTTCTCAACGCGGGTAAAAAACGGCGCGGTGAAATGGTATCATGTTTTTTAATCGATGTGGCCGACTCCATGCTCTCAATTGGACGTGGCGTTAATTCTGCCCTTCAACTATCTCGAATCGGTGGGGGCGTCGGCGTTAACCTGTCAAACTTGCGCGCCTCAGGTGATTCTATTAAGCAGATTTCCAACGCCTCGTCTGGCGTTGTACCAGTGATGAAGTTACTTGAAGACTCATTTAGCTACAGTAACCAACTTGGGCAACGGAACGGCGCCGGAGTGGTTTATCTCAACGTCTTCCATCCTGACATCTTACATTTTCTGGATACCAAAAAGGAAAATGCGGACGAAAAAATTCGGGTGAAGACCTTGTCCCTCGGTTTGATTGTTCCTGATAAATATTATGAATTACTCAAGACTAACGAACCAATGTATCTTTTTAGCCCCTATGATGTCGAACGTGAATATCGTACGCCATTTGCTTACATCGATATCACCAAAGAATATAACAACATGGTCGCTAACCCCAATATTAAGAAGTCAGTTTTTAACGCGCGGAAACTAGAACAAAAGATTTCTCAACTCCAACAAGAATCTGGTTATCCTTACATCTTGAACATTGATACGGCCAACCAAACTAACCCTGTCGATGGCAAAATTATTATGAGTAACCTTTGTAGTGAGATCTTACAGCCTCAAGAACCGTCAAAACTTGATGACGACCTATCGTACAAGACAATTGGCACCGATATTTCATGTAATCTCGGATCAACTAATATCATGAATATGATTGACTCGCCGGACTTCGGTCACTCAGTTGAGGTTGCTGTTCGTGCGCTCACCCTCGTAACTGACACAACCGACGTTAAGGAAGTACCGACTGTTAAACATGGTAACGAACTTTACCACACGATTGGATTAGGGGCTATGGGTCTGCATACTGCCCTTGCACGCCACCAAATTGAGTATGGCTCACCAGAGGCCCTTGAATTTACTGATGCCTACTTCCTAGCTTTAAACTACTATTCACTCGTTACGAGCAATCGAATTGCCCGTGAACGCCACGAAACCTTCGCTAAATTTGACCAATCAAAGTACGCTGATGGCAGTTACTTCGATCAATACTTGAACGCAGACTTTAAATTTAAGAGTACCAAAGTTGCAAAAATCTTCAAAAATATTAAATTACCATCTGTTACAGATTGGAAGGCACTCAAGCAAGCTGTGATTACTGGCGGCCTTTATCATCGTAATAGACTCGCTGTGGCACCGAACGGGTCAATTTCGTACGTCAATGAAACAAGTGCATCACTTCATCCAATCACACAATTAGTAGAACAACGTCAGGAAAATAAGGTAGGCTCAATCTTCTATCCAGCACCTTACCTGTCTAACGAAACTTTGCCTTACTACACACCCGCATATGATATTGATCAACGAAAAATTATTGACACCTATGCCGTAGCTCAAAAGCACATTGATCAAGGCATGAGTCTGACACTATTTATGCGTTCAGTTTTGAAACCTGACCTTTACGAGTGGAAGGACAATAACAATTTAAAGATGACAACCCGAGACCTTAACCGGTTACGGAATTACGCCTGGACAAAAGGCATTAAGTCACTTTATTACATTCGAACGTTTACAGAAGACGATGAAATTAAAACGGCAAATGAATGTGAATCATGCATGATCTAGGAAATTCACTTGGGGTCTTACCGTCCGTTTAACACACCGGCATACGTTATTGGGTCACAAGACCCATATACCCATGAATCCTAATTAAGGAGACGAACAAATAACGATGGACTACTTATACTACAAAGCAATTAACTGGGATGATATTAAAGATAATTTCGATAAATACATGTGGGAACGACTCACCACTAACTTTTGGTTGGACATTCGGATTCCCATCACGAATGATCAAACGGCTTGGCAACAGCTATCAGATACTCAACAACAGGCCATTACTCGTATGTTGGCAGGTACATCAATGTTAGCCGTCTACCAATCAGAAGTTGGCACCCCTGCTATTCGCCACGATCGGCGAACTCAACAAGAAGAATCCGTATTAAACACCATTACCTTTATGAAATCAGTCCATGCCAAAAGCTGTACGACCATTTTCCGGGCTCTGATTCCGGGTAACGGCGGTGAAAGTTTTACTTGGGCAGATGATAATGCCAATCTGCAAGCTGAAATTGACCAACTAGCCCAAATGAGCACTAGCGATATGGCCTTACAGAAAAAAGCCCTTTTTATTCTGACTGAAACTGGGCTCTCGTTTGGTAAATACTGGACAATACTTCAAACACAGGCTCTCGTCAATACTTACCAAATGTTGGCTAATATTCTCCGCGGTAGCGCTCTTTTTAGTGCTTATATTGGTTACAAATTTCGCCTCAGATTTGAAGAACTCACTGTAAGTGATCAAACCGAACTGCAGTATTGGATTAATACACAGTTTGATCAACTCATGCAAACTGAAAAAGACTTCTTAGAAGCTAACCTTGACGATGCCACCGAAGCCATCAATCTGGCCTCCTATGGTGCCAATCATGCATTAATGTCACTTGGCTTTAACGCTGTCTACGAAGTTCAACCGTCTTCACTAGTGGCGCAACTCAAAGAACTGATGATTGACCAAAATCAATTTTTGCAACAGGTAACGGCTGCAAACAATGAATCGGACACTGAAAAAATGACCGATAACGACTACGACTTTTAAGGAGCATTCAACTAATGAGCTATAAAACAATTAATTGGGACGTCATCGAAGACGAACTTGACGAATATGTATGGGATAAAGCAACGGCACAATACTGGCTGGATACGCGAGTACCTGTTTCTAATGATTTACGGGACTGGCGGACACTCTCTGGCACCGAAAAATCGGTTATCAATCGGGTTGTGGGTGGATTAGCCTTGCTGGACACACTCCAATCCGAAGAAGGAGTCGACGTGCTGCGGCCCGACGTTCGGACACGAAAAGAAGCAGCAGTCCTCAATGACTTTTTGATGATGGAGTCAATTCATGCCAAAAGCTACGGCACTATTTTGACATCTTTGAACGATCAAGCCACTGTTGACGAAGTATTCAAATGGATGAACAATAATCCCAGAATGCAATACAAAGCCAAACGGATCAATGATATTTATCAAACGGGAAACAACCTTGAAAAGAAAGTTGCAAGCGTCTTTCTTGAAGGAATTTTGTACTACACCAACTTTTTTACCCCACTTTGGTACCGTGGTAACAATAAGCTGGCAAATCTTTCTGAAGTTATCAAACTGGTGATCCGCGATGAATCTGTTCATGGTACCTACCTCGGCTACAAATTTCAATTGGGATATAACGAGCTATCGGCGACTGAACAAAAAACATTCAAAAAGTGGATGGATGAGTTGCTCGACGATCTCCTTGAGAACGAGTTTGCGTTCACCGAAGAAGTTTACGCGCCGATTGGGTTAGCGGAAGACGTTAAACAATTCGTTCACTACAACGCCAACAAGGCGCTCCAAAATATGGGCTTTGAATCCCGCTTCCCCAATGCTGAGATTAAAGATATCAACCCAATCGTAATGAACGGAATTTCAACCGAAACGGCTAATCATGATTTCTTCTCACAAGTTGGTGCTGGCTATCTAATGGGTAATGCTGAAGCTATGAGTAGCGGCGACTATGACTTCTAACATAGGCTTCTAGGCATAATTAAAATTTAAAAAAGGCTAATGGTAGATTGTAAAATTAATCCGAACGCCCATTTGGATATTGGACAGCCCTAGTTCACAAAAGGTTTCGATTTTAATTCGTTCGGAATAGGTTATACTAGACAAAAGATCAGCTCCTAAAAGATGGGTTTGTGGTAAACACCATTTTAAAGGAAGCTGATCTTTTTTGTCCGAACAGCGTTCGGATTAATTTTACAATCTACCAAATGCATAAAAGATTTCTGAATTGTATAGAAATAGGGAATGCCTTCCCTTATGATATTTAGTAACCACAGAAAACATCACAGGAGGCATTCCCCATGAATGAACTTACCACAGAAATTATCGCTGCACTAGCCCAAAAGCAAGATTTGGACGAAGTTTTTCGTCACCACCTCGAAATTGCGATTAACCAGCTGCTTCAAACCGAATTGGCAGAGTTTTTGGGTTACGAACGCTACTCATACGCTGGGATTAACACTGGTAATAACCGCAACGGCAGTTATGAGCGCTCGTTTGATACGAAGTACGGCCAACTTAACTTAACCATTCCTCGAGATCGCAATGGCCGGTTTGAAAATCATACCTTGCCAGCCTACGGTCGGCACAGTGATAATTTAGAAACAACGGTCATTCAGTTGTATACCAAGGGAATTACCACTGCTGAAATTGCCGAACTCATTGAGAAAATGTACGGTGCTCACTACTCCAAAGCCACGGTTTCCAACATGACTAAAGCCGTCAATGAACAGGTTCAAGCTTTCCAGCAACGTCGACTGGCTTCACAATATGCGGCCATCTTCTTAGATGCCACTTACTTGCCGTTAAAGCGGGATACCGTTCAAAAAGAAGCCGTTCATATTGCGATTGGCATTCGTCCAGATGGTACGAAAGAAGTGCTGAACTACCAAGTGGCGCCAGCGGAATCGACTGGAATCTGGACTGAACTGCTGGGAACCTTGATCAAGCAAGGCGTTAAAGATGTGCTGTTGTTTGTGGCCGATGGGTTAGTTGGTTTGGATGAAGGCTTGAATCGGCATTTCCCTAAAGCCAAACGACAACGTTGCCTGGTTCATGTTGGGCGGAATCTGATGAACAAAGTTCGCGTAAAAGACCGCAAGGCCGTGATCAGTGACTTTAAACAAGTTCATCGGGCCGCCAACCGTGAAGCAGCCGAACTGAAACTGAATGAGTTCGCCAACAACTGGCATCAGACCTATCCCAAATTAATCAAAGATCTGCTTAAAATGCCGAATTTACTCACTTTCATGGACTTTCCACCAGCTATCCGGCAATCACTATACTCCACTAACCTGATTGAGAACTTTAATAAGCATCTCAAGCGCACCACCCATCACAAAGAACAATTTCCAACGGAAGATTCACTGGATCGCTTCCTGGTTTCTCAGTTTAATGTTTATAACGAGAAGTCTCTGAAGCGGATCCAACGAGGGTTCAAAGGACTCCAGGACACCTTGGAAGCATCATTTATTTAAGTTAGATACATATTATATGTACGAAGGCATTTCATTTACACAAGATTCTTGACGCTACCCAATTTTTTTTGTTATAGTCAAAATAAAGCCAGCGAAAGCGAGGAGGACGTCATGAAACAATACACGAAATTTTTACTGATGATTCTTGTCTCTACAGTTATTATGTATGGGTTAATGTACCTTAATGTGTTCCAATTAGATCATATTTTTCTAAGCCAAACGCGACTGTATATGGCGCTAATTATGGGCGCCACCATGGCCATTGTAATGCTGTTATTCATGTGGTCAATGTACCAGAATAAACGTTTGAACCGCCTGATCCTACTTGGTAGTGCGGTGATATTTGCTGGCTCGCTTTATCTAGTTCGTAGCCAAGCGACCGTGCACGATGCAGCTTGGATGCAAGAAATGATCCCCCATCACTCGACCGCGATTCTAACCAGTGAACGCGCGCAACTCAGGGATCCGGAAGTCAAAGCCCTCGCACAGAAGATCGCTAAAACGCAACGTGAAGAGATCACGGAGATGAAACGATTATTGAAAAAAGTTGCCGATCAATAGCTGATAAAAAATAAGGAAGTTGACCAATCGGGCCAACTTCCTTATTTTTTAGGCTTATTAATCAACCGCAACGATCTGACCAGTCGCGATCGGTAACGTAACGTGTGCATCATAGTGGCCGACCATTCCGGCAACACTTTCTGGCAAGTGCACGTTAGCAGTCACGCCGTGAATATAGATCACGCGTTTTTCAAGGTGTAATTCCGACTCACCAAATGCTTTTTTAAAGTTAGCTTGTAGCTCACTTAATGGGACTTTCTTCTCATAAGTAAAATCACCGTGCTCATCCGCAGTTGGATAGCGGTCATGGGGAATATCCATATGTTCTGGGGCATCGTCAAAAGGTACCATCGTCGTCCCCGAAACGGCTTCAGTCTCCATGAGATCAACAAAACCATCTGCATTCGCATCCTGTGCAGCCGTTGCGATCAACGCCTGCTTACCATCCGGAAAGCCATGAAAATGTTCCCAATGCTGCATATTGGCCGGCGTGTTGTGCATTGTGATCTTAATCGTTAATTCATCATCTGCAATTGCGAACGTCGCTTCGCCATAAGCAGCCGTTCCAATCTTATCCGCATTCAATGGTACAATTTGTGCTGCATAGTGTGTGGTCATCAGCAAAACCTCCTTGTATTACCTGAACAATGATCAATAGCTACGCCGCTAGTATAACACAGTTCAGCGCTTACAAGTACCTGATTAGGCCAAGCAAGCAGTTATAGCATATTCTTAATTATGCTATGTGTAAAGTACCTACGGCGTAAAAATAGCGCAATTCAGCACGTCCTTAAAAGAACGAGTTTCCTTGCGCTTACATAAAAGCGGACAACTTTTATTCGATATCGGGTAGATTGTAAAATTAATCCGAACGCTGTTCGGACAAAAAAGATCAGCTTCCTTTAAAATGGTGTTTACCACAAACCCATCTTTTAGGAGCTGATCTTTTGTCTAGTATAACCTATTCCGAACGAATTAAAATCGAAACCTTTTGTGAACTAGGGCTGTCCAATATCCAAATGGGCGTTCGGATTAATTTTACAATCTACCAGTTGGCAAATTACAAGTTTAATCCGAACAAGCCCGGAATCTTTCAATGGCAGTCTGTTGATGATGTATTTTTAATGGTCGTTGATTAATTAGTTCAAGTGCTGCTAGGATCTCATCAGTCGTTACTTGGCTAAAATTGGTCTTTTTCGGGAAGAACCAGCGTAACCGTCTATTAAAATATTCATTGGAACCTCGCTCTCATGGTGAATATGGATGGCAAAAATAAACTTTGATCTGATAATCCTGTTCTAAGGCCTGATAAT
The DNA here is from genome assembly GCF_002370355.1 of Latilactobacillus sakei subsp. sakei DSM 20017 = JCM 1157. NCBI lineage: Bacteria > Bacillati > Bacillota > Bacilli > Lactobacillales > Lactobacillaceae > Latilactobacillus > Latilactobacillus sakei. Next base: position 450,271 of record NZ_AP017929.1, on the reverse strand, counting down.
TGGCAAACTCTTTACCATGATCAACAGTAATGGATTTTACTTGGGGACCGAAGGCCCCCATAAACTTGCCAAAGGCGGTGTTTAGAGCCTTAGCCGTTCTATTAGGGGCTTTGATGGCCCATAGAAGTCGGGTCTTACGTTCTACGAATGTAACCAGACATGATCGTGACTCACTTCGACTAGAAAGCACCGTATCTACTTCCCAATGACCAAAAGCTAACCGTTGATTAACAGTTGTTGGCCGTTGTTCGATGGAAGTCCCACTTGTAAATTTCCCACGATTTTCGCTCACTCGGTGCTGGCGGACATTCCGATTGGGTAGATCAGTCAATTTGAAGGGGAGCCAGCCACGATTAAGCCAATTATAAATTGACGCAGTGCTCAAGTTATAAGCGGCCGCAATGGTTTCTGGTGACCAGGTTAATCGTAAGTAATTGGTAATTAAAGTCGCTAATGCTGCCGTCAGCATCGAACGACGACCGCAATTCCGCCTTTTGCGATCTGCATCTTGCTGAGCTAATTCTGGATCATAAGGTTTAACTCGGTCCAACTCATAGCTAATCGTAGCTTTGGCGACGCCTAAGGCGTCAGCCATTACTTGGTAAGATTTATTCCCCTCATTGACCAGTTGTGCTAGTGCGCCACGTTGAAAACGTGATAAAGTAGATGTACCCAAAGTAATCACTCCCTATATTGGTTGGAATTAGCTACTACCATTGTAAGTGATTGCTTTGGGCTTTTTAATTTCTGTTCGGATTAATTATAGAATTTGCCAAATCGAAACCTTTTGTGAACTAGGGCTGTCCAATATCCAAATGGGCGTTCGGCTGAACCGATCACCGTCAACAATTTCTTATGAATTATCTCGATGTCAACCTTATCAGGATAAATTAACCAAAGGCCGCTGAAAGTACTCAACTGGCAAACATCTTACCAAGTAATGCTGAATAATTTGTCAAAAATTCGGATTAAATTTGCAATCTACCACTGAATAAAAATAGTCCATTTTTTTAGTATAAGAGCACACTGACAGGGTGTAAAGTTCTTCGCACAACAAAACGCCAACGATCCCTATCTAAGAGTCGCTGGCGTTGATTTTTAAACTCTTGTGCTACTTAACAGGGTATCCATGAAATCATTGGAATCCCCAACGTACGCATAATCTGATTTGGTAAAAATGGGCGCATCCGGATCGGTATTTACCGAAACAATCGTCTTCGCATTTTCGATTCCCACTAGGTACTGGGTGGCCCCCGAGATACCGAAGTTAATCAATAAATCGGGTGCAATAGACTGGCCGCTTTGTCCAATTTGGCTTTCATGTCCAAATTCTGCGTGATCGGTTAATGGCCGAGAAACACCGACCATTCCGCCCAGACGAGCCGCTAATTTCTGCGCTTTTTCGATCAGTTGCGGGTTATCAGCCCCCCGTCCTAAGGCAATCACCACACCGGCATCACTAATGTTGGCCGAACTACTGATAATTGGTGTCGGTTTTTCCATCTTAATGTGTGCTTCTGGATGAAATTCAAAGTCCACGTTCGTTACTTGCGTAGCAACTTGCGCTGGTTCAGCCTGAAATACATTGGGCCGGACCGTTGCCATTTGTGGCCGGCGATCCGCACAAATGATTTCACACATGATGTCATCACCATAAGTTGGCTTCACTTGAACCAGTGTTTCACCATCAAAGTAGACGTCTAAACAGTCCGCCGTTAACCCTGTTTGGAGTTTTGCCTGTAACCGTGGGGCCACCGACCGCCCAACCACCGTTGCTGGAATCAGCATGCTGTTAGGTTGAACCTGTTTCACGACCTGATAGAGGCCATCCGCAATCTCGGTGTCCGTCGCTGCCGCAAACCGGTCGTCGGCTAACACAAAAATTTCATCGGGACCGTACTGCTTGACCGTCGCAACGGTTTGGTCCGCGTCGCTGGTCGGCAATAGAGCCACCACACGCTGACCGTTCGCAATTGCTCTGGCCTTGGTAATCAGTTGTAAACTGGTCGGCTCCACCATCGAACCGTCCGTTTGCACATAAACTGCAATCATTGATTGTGCCATTTTATTCACCCCGCTAATTTCGAATCCGCGCCAGCAGTTCTTTGACTGCCGTTGCACTGTCATCACTGAGTTGAACCGTTTGACGGCTCTCACGTTTTGGTGCGTACACCTTTTGTACTGTGGTTGGCGAACCGGCCTGACCAATGCGTGTTGCATCTAAGTCGAGATCGTGTTCCGTCCACACGTCGATTGGTTTTTCAAAACTGGTTTGAATGTTAACCGGTGTTTCGTAGCGTGGGGTGTTTAATTCACTGCGCACTGTTACAACGGCTGGCAATGTCACTTGGACACTTTGCGTTGCGCCATCCAATAAGCGTTGGCCGTACAAGGTGTGTTCATCGACAAACCGCAGTTCTTCAGCAAAGGTGACCTGGGGCACGTTTAAGTATTCGGCCACGATCGGTCCGACTTGGCCGGTATCCGCATCGACTGCTTGGCGTCCCAACAATACCAAATCCACGCCACCAATTTTTTTAATTGCCTGACTGATTAGATAGCCGGTTGCGAGGGTATCGGCGCCCCCAAAGGCCCGTGAGCTGAGGAGAATGGCCTGATCAGCCCCCATTGCGAGACCGTCGCGCAGCGAACTCATGAATCCGTCCGGCCCCATGCTCAGCAAAATGACTTCTCCACCAAGTTGATCTTTAATCCGGAGTGCTTCTTCGATCGCATTTTTATCAAATGGATTGATGACCCCTTCGACATTATCCCGCACCATATTGTTCGTCTTGGGATCGATTTTGACCGAATCACTTCTTGGTACCTGTTTAATGCAGACCACAATTTTCATGTTGTTCACCCCTTACTGATTAACCTGTTTTAGTGCAATTTCACCGCTCATCCGTTCTACCGTACCTTCAGCAATTTCCATGGCCCGCGCATCACGAATGAGGTGCTCGATCGGATACTCGCGACTATACCCGTAGCCGGCCAGTACTTGAAGCGCCATATCGCCGCACCGGACCGCCGAACGACTTCCGTACGATTTTGCCATCGCGGCAACTTTGGCATACGACTGTCCCGTGATCTTCAACTGTGCCGCATGCTGATACAGTAGCTCCGTGTTCTGACGGGCAATCGCGATTTCTGAAATTTTTTCTTGAATGGTTTGTAATTCATAAAGCGGGGTATCGAGTGCTTTACGCTGCTTCGAATAGTCGACCGCAATCTGTAATTCGTGTTCCATAATGCCCGTGAGGACGGCGCCCATCAAGATCCGCGCGTCGTCGTGGGCGTTATTGCCGATTTCGAGGCCTTGGCCGATCTGACCAAGTAGGTGGTAACCCGGCACCTTGATATGATCCATCACAATTTCGCCGACGGGTGTCCCGCGTAGACCAATGAAGTCTTCACGCTTTCCAAATGAAAAACCAGGCATATCCTGATCCACGACAAACACGGCCATTTGATCATCTTCCGTTTTTGCCAACACACAGTATACCTGGGCGAGGCCGCCGTTCGTGATCATAATTTTATCGCCGGTAATGATCCAATCATCGCCACTCTTCACAGCCCGCGTAGCAATCCCACGCGGGTTTGAGCCCCCAGACGATTCAGTCTGCGAGAAGGCAAAAATTCGATGGGCCGCACTCGTCAGATACTCATCCTTTAAGCGCTGATCACCATACTTTAAGAGCTGTTCCAACGTCTTAAAGTGGCCTTCCAGTGTAACTGCCATGCTGGCATTACCAATGGCCATCAGGTGAATCGCCTTGGCAACGCTGTTATAGCTAATGCCTGCTCCGCCATATTCACGTGGTAGTGTCATTGTTAACAAGCCATTATCGATCACTTTTTGGAATAAGCCTTGCGGATAATCACCCTGGGCGTCGATTTCCATATCCAGCGGTGCTAGTTCATTTTCGGTAAATTCACGGACCATTCTATGCAACATTGAAGCCGCCATTTTTTCTTGGTTTTCCATTCCGTGCCACCCCTTTTAGTTTAATAATTCACAATATCTCGCCTTCTATTGTATATTCCATTATTATATTAGTCAATACGAGCATTTTAAGTATCTAGAACTATTTTATAAACTTGATGGACGTCAAGTTTATATCTCCCAAAAGCTAATACACTTTAGTCGAACTAAAATTAAGGGAGAGATCATATGCAACATAATATTCTTAAATATGGCAAATTACAAGTTTAATCCGAATAAGCCCGGAATCTTTCAATGGCAGTCTGTTGATGATGTATTTTTAATGGTCGTTGATTAATTAGTTCAAGTGCTGCTAGGATCTCATCAGTCGTTACTTGGCTAAAATTGGTCTTTTTCGGGAAGAACCAGCGTAACCGTCTATTAAAATATTCATTGGAACCTCGCTCTCATGGTGAATATGGATGGCAAAAATAAACTTTGATCTGATAATCCTGTTCTAAGGCCTGATAATTGGCAAACTCTTTACCATGATCAACAGTAATGGATTTTACTTGGGGACCGAAGGCCCCCATAAACTTGCCAAAGGCGGTGTTTAGAGCCTTAGCCGTTCTATTAGGGGCTTTGATGGCCCATAGAAGTCGGGTCTTACGTTCTACGAATGTAACCAGACATGATCGTGACTCACTTCGACTAGAAAGCACCGTATCTACTTCCCAATGACCAAAAGCTAACCGTTGATTAACAGTTGTTGGCCGTTGTTCGATGGAAGTCCCACTTGTAAATTTCCCACGATTAAGCCAATTATAAATTGACGCAGTGCTCAAGTTATAAGCGGCCGCAATGGTTTCTGGTGACCAGGTTAATCGTAAGTGATTGGTAATTAAAGTCGCTAATGCTGCCGTCAGCATCGAACGACGACCGCAATTCCGCCTTTTGCGATCTGCATCTTGCTGAGCTAATTCTGGATCATAAGGTTTAACTCGGTCCAACTCATAGCTAATCGTAGCTTTGGCGACGCCTAAGGCGTCAGCCATTACTTGGTAAGATTTATTCCCCTCATTGACCAGTTGTGCTAGTGCGCCACGTTGAAAACGTGATAAAGTAGATGTACCCAAAGTAATCACTCCCTATATTGGTTGGAATTAGCTACTACCATTGTAAGTGATTGCTTTGGGCTTTTTAATTTCTGTTCGGATTAATTATAGAATTTGCCACAATGAAAGGATTTTATAAAGGTATAGGGCCTTAAGTAATTGTGTAAGCGATGAAAGAATGACTTTGGTCAAAGTTGAAGTTTTACTTGAGATTAAAATCGATGGTCTACCTGAATTTGTCGGTAAATGGAGGGATTTCGTGGTAAACTTCAGATGGAGAAGCTTGCCAATAAATGAAAAAGGAAACGCTCATGATTACAATAAAAGATATTGCGCGTCGGGCTGATGTCTCAGTCTCAACCGCCTCACGTGCGCTAAATAATAATTCAAGAATTAGCCTTAAAACGCGTGAACGAATCCAAAAACTCGCCAAGGATCTTGATTATCTGCCAAATTATACCGCTAAGAACCTGACTCGCGGTGAAGCAAACGTCGTCGGAGTTATTTTTCCAACGGTGGAAAGTTCCTCACCGGAGAATCCGTTCTATATTGATATGCTCCGAGGCATCAATCAGTCGCTAGTCGCCCGACACTATGTTTTATCAATTGCGATTGGGAGCCGAGTTGAAGAGGTCCTTGCTAACGTGACGGCCATGGTTCAACAGGCAAAGGTCAAACGGTTCGTTCTACTATATACGGATGAGAATGATCCGGTCGTTGACTATTTGCGTCGCGAAAATTTGGACTTTGTGGTTATTGGTCAGCCAGTTGGAGATTTGCCGGATCGATACGTCGATAACGACAATGTTCAGGCTGGGCGAGATGCCACAATGGCAATTCTTCAAAATGGCGGGGTTCGAAACCCACTATTTGTTGAATCCGAATATGAGTGGCAATACGAGCGAAATCGCCGAATGGGCTACGAAAAGGCGATGGCGGAAGTCCAATTAGAACCGCTAGTATTTAGATTACCAAAACGCGTTTCTGAAACAGCAGTCGAGGTATTTTTGAATCAGCACCAAGAGGTCGATGCGGTAATTGCAACCGACGATGTTGGCTTGCTGCGGTTTAATCGGGTTTGGAGCAAAATTCGACACACAAAGAAAATTCCGATGATGAGTTTCAATAAGAGTGAGCTACTAGCGTTGATTGACCAAGATGTCCGCATGGTTGATATGCGGCCGGAAATGCTGGGCAGTCGCGCGGTAGAATTGTTATTTACCGATCGAAATGTTCAAAAATTAATTGTGCAGTACGAGTTGTGAGCAACAACTCTTTTTTATTTTATTTTTGTGCAAACGGTTGCACAAATTATCAAAGCGGTTTATAATTCATTTTGTTAAGAAAAATGGGTTCACATAACCCAAATAAACAGGGAGTGACAAATCATGGAAAATGATTCAGCACAAGGCAACACGGCTACAACGCCAAAAACCAAGCCAATGCCAAAATTGTCTATCGCGACAATTTGGATGATTAGTTTCGGATTCTTCGGTGTTCAAATGGCTTTCTCTTTACAATCTTCACAAATGGGGCGGATCTTCCAAACTTTGGGAGCTGATCCAACCAAATTAGGTTTCTTCTTTATTCTTCCTCCACTAGCAGGTTTAGTGGTTCAACCATTAGTTGGCTATTATTCAGATAAAACGTGGATGCCTAAAATTGGTCGTCGATTACCTTACCTTTTGATGGGATCGTTAGTCGCCGTCATCGTTATGTTCTTACTACCAAACTCTGGTAGCTTAGGATTTGGTTATGGATCACTTGCAGCACTTTGGTTCGGTGCCATCACAATTCTCTTCATGGATTTATCGTCTAACGTTGCCATGCAACCATTCAAGATGATGGTCGGGGACATGGTGAATGATGAGCAAAAAGGATTTGCTTACTCAATCCAAAGTTTCTTATCAAATAGTGGTTCAGTGCTAGCTGCAATTTTCCCATACCTCTTAACTGGTTTGGGTGTTGCTAACATTGCGCCAAAGGGTGTCATTCCGAACTCAGTTATTTTCTCATTCTATACAGGTGCCGTTATCTTAGTTATCTGTAGTGCCTTCACTATTTTGAGAGTTAAAGAATATACACCCGCAGAATATAACGCCTATCACGGTATTACTGAAGCAGATGTTCAAGAAAAAGTTGGTTTATTTACACTTTTGAAACGTGCTCCTAAAGTATTCTGGACGTTAACTCTTGTTCAATTCTTCTGCTGGATGGCCTTCCAATACCTTTGGACTTATGGTGCAGGTGCCGTCGCCAAGAACGTTTGGCGCGCAACAGATCCTGCAAGTGCTGGCTATCAAGCCGGTGCCAACTGGTTCGGTGTTCTATCCGCAATTTACGCTTTAGCTGCCGTTGTTTGGTCATTAGTTCTTGCTAAGATGCCAAATGACAAGCACAAGCCAATGTACGCAACTAGTTTAGTATTAGGTGCCGTTGGGTTTGCCTCAATTTTCGTTGTTCATAATCAATGGGTTCTCATCCTCTCATTCTGCTTGATTGGTATTTCATGGGCCGCAATGATGATGTTCCCATTCACCATTTTGACCAACGCACTTTCAGGTGCCAACATGGGCTCGTACCTTGGTCTATTCAACGGAAGTATCTGTTTACCACAAATCGTTGCTTCAGTATTGAGTTTCGCTTTGTTCCCATTGATGAGCTCATCAATGCCAGGGATGGTTCTCTTAGCCGGTATCTTGATGTTAGTCGGTGCCTTCTCAGTAAGCAGTATTAAAGAAGTATTCGCATAAAAATTAAAGGAGTCTGAATGATGAAACGAACATTTGACGTATCACCGTGGCACATTGTGACCACTAAACTTAATCCAGACGATAAACGTCTTCAAGAATCAATGACCAGTCTTGCAAATGGTAACCTCGGCATGCGTGGATTCTTTGAGGAAGGTTACAGTGGCGACACGCTTCCCGGAATCTACATTGGTGGCGTTTGGTTTCCAGATAAGACAAAGGTTGGCTGGTGGAAAAACGGCTATCCTAAGTACTTTGGCAAAGTGATTAATGCAATCAACTTTATCAAGGTTGGCATTAAAATCAACGGTGAAGTTGTTGATTTGGCTAAGGACAAGGTGAGTGACTTCAACCTTGATTTAGATATGCAACAGGCCGTTCTCGAACGGGTTTTCACTGTTGAAAAGGGTGGCGCAAAGGTTCAGATTTCATTTGAACGATTTGTCAGTGCTGCAACTAAGGAACTCGTTGTTCAAGGGATTATCTTGAAGAATGTGGGTTCTAAAGAAGCTAAGGTTGAATTCAGTTCATCCGTTGATGCTGATGTACAAAATGAAGACGCCAATTACGATGAAAAGTTCTGGGACGTTTTGAAAGTTGCTAAGACTGATAATGAAGCCGAAGTTATTGCGGAAACAAAGCCAAACGACTTTGGAACACCACAATTTACGGTTGGTGCTTTATCAACAGTTGTCACGGACTGGAACAGTGAGTCTGCAGACCAAACCGATGTCTCAGCGACGAACCATTTTAGCGGAACACTGGCTGCTGGTGAGCAAACAATTATCCAGAAGCGCACAGTTGTTGTGTCATCACGTGACTTCCCTAAACAAGCTGATCTTGAGGCTCGTTTAACCCAATTAAATAAAGAAATTTCTGCAACATCATACAGTGATTTATTCAACGCCCACAAAGCTGTTTGGGCAAATCGCTGGAACGTTTCTGATGTTAAAATTGCTGGCGACGATGAAGCGCAACAAGGAATTCGTTTTAACCTATTCCAGCTCTTCTCAACGTACTATGGCGAGGATTCTCGTTTGAACATCGGACCTAAAGGCTTTACCGGTGAAAAATACGGTGGTGCCACATACTGGGATACAGAGGCCTTTGCGGTTCCCGTTTACCTTGGTGTTACGGATCCAAATGTTACCAAAAACTTGTTGAAGTATCGTTACCAACAAATTGACGGTGCCTTCCATAATGCTAAGGAACAGGGCCTTAAGGGTGCTTTATACCCAATGGTTACGTTTGATGGGATTGAATCTCATAACGAATGGGAAATTACATTTGAGGAAATTCACCGTAACGGCGACATTGCCTACGCAATTTACAACTACACAAACTACACTGGTGACAAGTCATACGTTCAGCATGAAGGCGCCAAGGTCTTAACGGAGATTTCACGTTTCTGGGCTGACCGGGTTCACTTCTCAGAACGGAATGGCAAGTACATGATTCATGGTGTTACTGGCCCTGATGAGTACGAAAATAACGTTGATAACAACTGGTATACCAACATTTTGGCACAATGGACGTTGAAATATACGCTTGAAATTTTGCCAGAGGTTGCACCAGAAGTTGCTAAAGACTTAAACGTCACTGACGCTGAAAAGAAACAGTGGCAAGACATTGTGGACAGAATGTACCTTCCTGAAGACAAGAAGTTAGGAATTTTCGTTCAACACGATGGCTTCCTAGACAAGGATATCAAGCCAGTCAGCTCACTTCCTAAGGATCAATTGCCACTTAACCAAAACTGGTCATGGGACAAAATTCTTCGTTCACCATACATCAAACAAGCCGATGTTCTTCAAGGAATCTGGGACTTTATTGATGACTTTACACCTGAACAGAAGAAAGCCAACTTTGATTTCTATGAGCCATTAACGGTTCATGAATCAAGTTTGTCAGCTTCAATCCATGCCATTTTGGCAGCTGATCTTCATTATGAAGAAAAGGCAACCGAATTGTATGAACGGACAGCTCGTCTCGATTTGGATAACTACAATAATGACACGGTCGATGGTTTGCACATCACAGCTATGACCGGTGGCTGGTTAGCCATTGTTCAAGGATTCGCTGGCATGCGAGTTCGCAACGGTGAGTTACACTATGCACCATTCCTACCTAAGAAATGGCAGTCATACCAGTTCCGTCAATTGTTCCGCGGTCGTTTGATTGAGGTAACGGTTGATCAGTCTGGTACGAAGCTTGACTTGCTCGATGGCGACCCAATTACGGTTGACCTCGATGGTAAGAAGGAAGAGCTTAAATAGGACTAAAAAAAGGGCAAGAGTGGGAAACTGCTCTTCGCCTTTTTTATTAAAAGAAAGTGGGTGAGACTGGTGGAATCGACTGTTAAAGATTTTGGCCATTTAGAAAATGGTGAGTTAGTCAAAGAATTTACGATTACAAATAAAAATGGTGTGAGCCTCCGCACAATCAGTTACGGAGCAACCTGGACTGGCTACTTTGTGACACCAGAGAAGAATATCATTTTAAATTTTGATAACGTGCACGAATATGAAACGAATCCCTTTCATTTAGGAAACACCATTGGTCGGGTGGCAGGACGGTTGAGCGGCCATACGTTTAACGTCGCTGGATTCAGGGTCAATTTGAAGCCAAACGAAAATAAAAATGTGCTACACAGTGGTAACACGGGCATTGATCGGCTCAATTGGCATGGCGAGATTATTCTAGACGACCAATCTGCCAAAATTCGATATACCATGCAACAGAAAGCAATTTTTCCTGGGACGTTGGAAATGGCCATCACCTATTCTTTAGATGAGGATAACCATGTTTCCGTACAATATGAGGGACGCAGCAACGTGGAAACCCTATTTAATCCGATGACGCATGTTTACTTTAATTTGGATGGACCGGACGCGCCAATCAAGGATGAATTCTTGAAGATAGTTGCGGATAGGCATATCGTGGTAAATGAAGAAAAGATTCCAACGGGTGAAATACAGGTCGTTGAAAATACCCCGTTTGATTTTACAAACCTTGTTAAGCTGGGCGATCAATGTGAAAAACTTGGCGGCAACGAACAGTTTGATGATGCCTTTAAAAAGCCGGATACATCGCTAGGCGTAACACCAAGCTTGTTACTAGTTGATAGCGCAAAGCAGCATCAATTAGAAATGGGCAGTGATCGCAATGGCGTCATTATTTTTAACGTCAATCCCGATTGCATTGGCAAAGATGCGGATTGGCTTGCTGCTCATCCAGATAACGGACTGGCTGTGGAATTACAAACGGTCCCAGATGCGATTCACCACGACGGATTTGGCGACATTGTTTTACCCGCTAATCAAACTAAAACTTACACATCAACTTATTACTATTCGGAGGGATAACCATGAAGTTTGAAGATATTAAGGGATTTGCATTTGATTTGGACGGCGTCATTGCTGATAGTGCCCGATTGCACGCTAAGGCATGGCACCAAACGGCGGATGAAGTTCATTCAGAATGGACACCAGAACTAGCGGAAGCCTTGAAGGGTGTCAGCCGCATGGATTCACTGGAAATGATTTTGAAGGCGGGTGGCCATGAAAATGACTACACCGAGGATGAAAAGGTGGCTTTGGCTACCGAAAAGAACACCAAGTATTTGAAGCTGGTTGAATCATTAACGCCAGATGACGTGCTACCAGGGATGAAAGCCTTCTTAGACGAATTAAAAGCTAGCGGCTATAAAATGTCCGTCGCTTCAGCCTCAAAGAACGCCCCTGCAATTTTGAAGCAGTTGAAAATTACCGACTACTTTGAAGGCGTGGTTGATCCAGCCAAATTGCATGCCGGAAAACCAGATCCAGAAATCTTCAGTTTGGCGGCCGGTGTGATGGACTTAGCACCAGAAGTTGTTGCCGGTCTAGAAGATTCAGGTGCTGGCATTAAGTCAATTAATGCTGCGGGTGAACTTTCAATCGGGATTGGTAATCAATTGATGGAAGCGGATGTGCGCTTTGCGGATACGAGTGAAGTTTCGTTAAAAAATATTAAAGCTAAATTAGGCTAATCATTGAGCCGGCACTGTTTTTAGGGCTCTCTGTCAAATCCTGTTGATAGATAGTCTTACAGAACTAGAAGCTAAGCGGCTTCTAGTTCTGTTTTTGTATTTGGTTTTGTTCTCGTTTGTTGAAGCTTAATCCGCGAGATTAAATGATGGAAATTTCTAAATCCAAACGCAGTCCGCTGAATCTGCTTAATCATCCGATTAATACCTTCAATTGGACCGTTAGAATACTTAGATTCACTGGCATTCAAGACAATTTCCAGATTACTTTTAAACGTTTTTAGTGTTTCCTTCATTTGAAAACTTAGGTTTTCATTTTTGTAGAGATAGTAGACAATGCCATCTTTGTCATGATTTTTAAGACAGGACATGATACGGCTCCTATGATGGAATTACGGACAAACTGTTCGATATAATACATCATAAAGGAGCTTTTTATTATGGCAATTAAATATTCAAATGAATTTAAAGAATCGATTGTTAGCTTAAGTCAGACTGGCCGTTCGGCCAACTCACTGGCTAAAGAATACAACGTCAGTGTTTCAACGGTCACTAAGTGGATTAAACAAGCTGATCCTAACAACACTAAAGTGCTATCATCAAATGAACGTGCTCTGATTAAAGAAAATAAACGGTTAAAAGAAGAACTTGATATTTTAAAACGAGCGGCGGTGCTCATGGCAAAAAGCTAATTATTAAAGGGCGTGCCCTCGTGTTAGAAGTCGTCAACGCTAATTTACTTGCTGGGCACCGCATTACGCGTATCTTATCAGTACTCAAAATTCCGCGCTCAACCTACTATGATTATCTACATTGGCAGCCAAGTAGAACTGAACGCCGCCGGCATTTAATTAAACAAGAAGTGTTAACGGCTTGGTTAAGATATCCAATGTATGGCTACCCACGATTAACGATCTTACTAAATCAACAGTCTGATATTCACGTTAGTCAGCGTCTGGTCTATCAACAAATGTGTGAATTAGGGATTAGATCTAGAATGGTTAAACGAATCAATAAGCCAACCACTCAGACTGATTATGATCAGCGACCAAACTTGATTAAGCAGTTAACTGATCAATCTGGTATTTTATTGACTGATATTACGTACATTCCCCTTAACCATACTTGGTGTTACCTAGCTAGTGTTTATAATCCAGTAACCCGACGGGTTATTGCTTACCAACTTAATACGCAGATGACTAAAGAACTAGCGACTAACGTTATTACCCAAGTCATGGCGCAAGCAGTTAAACCACAAATTATTCATAGTGATATGGGAAGCCAATACACAAGTGACTTATTTGAAAACACTTTATCGAAGTATAGTATCAAGCATTCTTACTCCCGAAAGGGTCAGCCCGGCGATAACGCGCGAATTGAAAGTTTTCATTCAATTTTGAAACGTGAATACGTTAATTTCCAAGATTTTAAGACAATTCATGAAGCAATCGCCGGAATTGATAACTATATTCGTTGGTATAACAGTGATCGTATTTCACTTGTAGCGTAGCTACAGGCTATTAAATTCAATAATGTTGGGGCTTATTTAATATACTCTAAAGCGTTTTTAAAATCTGAACGGGACTAAAACTTCGGCCTCCGAAAATTAAATTAAGTAATTTAAATTGAAAGTCAAATTTGCTCGTACTTTTATGTCCGGATTCTTGACATAGGAGCCTAGAGCTTACAATGGATTGAGTTATCAATAGGAAATATGCGAAATCGGTTGAATCACATAATATTAGTCTTGCGTATGCAGAACAAAGATGGCTGGATGATGCGATTAAATTGAATTTACAAGATACCAAAATATATATTAACTTAGCTAATCTATACAGTAAGCTAAATTAAGTCTCAATAACTGTACAGTTTTTGAGACTTATTTAAAAGTGTGCTATACTGGGATTTGTAGAGTCTCATATTCTTAGTCTCAGAAAAGAGTGATATTTTTGGTTAAAATTTATGGTTATGCCCGGGTTTCAACTTCAAGTCAAAATTTAGAAGAACAAGTTGCTCAACTTGTCGACGCTGGTGTTAATCCTCAAAATATTTATTCTGAAAAATTTATAGGCACAACAACTCACCGACCTATTTTTGATCTACTATTAAACACAATTTCTAGTGGTGATACTTTAGTCATTACAAAACTTGATCGGTTCGCTCGAAATACGCGTGAAGCCTTAAATAGTATTGAACCACTGTTAGATCAAAATATTAGTATTAAAGTTCTCAATCTAGGGACTATCGAAAATACACCAATGGGCAAAATGATTGTTCGAACCTTGTTGTCCGTTGCTGAGATGGAACGTGATATGATTGTCGAACGAACCCAGGCAGGTAAAGAATATTCCAAGAAACACAATTCTAAGTTTAAAGAAGGTCGCCCTAAACGAAAGATTGGCCCCCATGAAATGGCAATTTATGAATATTATCAAAACCATTCCATCAAAGAAACCACTGAAGCTTTTAATACTTCTAAAGCGACACTCTTCCGAATCAAACAACAAATTGAAATAGGCGTATAATTAGACGCTGAACAATACAAGATTAATGTATATTTTCTAGAAAGAATTCACATTAGAAAGCGAATTAAATTATCATATGAACATATGGCAAGTTCTAAAATAGAGTTGAATGAAGTGAAATTTGAAAATGTTGAACTTACAAATGTGAAAATGACACATTCCAATTTTACCAATATCACTTTTATTAACTGCACATTTAGACATGTGAACTTTTCGAATTCATCATTTAATAATATTTCAATGGTTGATTGTGATCTAGATGAAGTCGATTTTACACAATCAGAATTTGATGGTATCCAATTTATATCTTCAAATTTTGCTCCTACCCTAGTATTTGGTACATAAATTTCTGAACAGTTGTGCCATAATTAATAAAACAAGATAGGAGCATTCCAATGAAACGATATCAAGATGATTTTAAAGCCAGCATTGTGAAGATGCATCGTGAAGAGAAAAGATCTATTCGCTCGCTTTCCGAGGAATACGGTGTTTCTCCAGCCGCAATTCATAACTGGGTTAAAGGCGCTAAATCAGTTGAGCTAGAAGACGGTACTGAAGTAACGTCCAAAGAATTCAAACAACTTCAAAAGGAAAATCAGCGATTAAAGGAGGAACTCGAAATTTTAAAAGCTGCGGCGGTGTTACTGGGAAAGCATTAGGACGAATTAATTGCCTTGTCTTCATAGAAGATCAGTTATTGCGACACCGCTTATCAATTATTCTTTCGGCACTGAAATTACCGCGCAGCACCTATTACCATTGGAAAAGATATCAACCTAGTCAACACGAACGTGTTGATAATCAACTCAAAGAAAAAATTAAATTGATTTGGGAAAATAATTATCGTGCCTATGGTTATCCACGAATAACGATGGTGCTTCGCAAGTCAGGCATCTGTGTTGGGTCAAAACGAATTTTACGATTAATGAGGGAAATGGAGATTCACTCTTTAATGAATCGGCGATTTAAAAAACCTGGCACTCATGTGGATCATTCACAACGCCCCAATTTAATCAAGCACCAGCCCAATGCAAGGATATGGCGTGCTGACATTACTTATTTGGAATTACGTCCAGGAACCTGGGTTTATCTCAGTTCTATTTACGAACCAAAGGTTCATCAAGTTCTTGCTTTCAAGATTGGTCGTCAGATGGAGGCGACGTTAGTTGTAGAAACGATTAATCAGGCGCTTGAATATCATCAAAAGCCACAATATTTTCACTCTGACATGGGTTCACAGTACACCAGCAACGAAGTTGAAACTTTACTTGAACGGCATCAGATTAGCCACTCATACTCAAAACAAGGTTATCCTTATGATAATGGGCCAATTGAAGCTTTTCACTCATTGTTGAAGAGAGAGTTTGCCTTTCAAACAACTTTTTCCAATTTTGAGGACTTGGTAATCCGAACCTCAAATTACATCAGTTGGTTTAATTCCGACAGAATTAGAACGAGTGTTTAGAAAAAGATGTGCCATTTATTGACATAGGAGCATTTTAAGCAAGCACTGTTTAACAAGTCTAACTTCATTTTTACTAAGTACGAAGATTGTCAATTAATAGAAGTTGAGTTTATTAGGATAAAACATAAGGAGTTATCGTTAACAAAGTGTCTATTGTCCAAAAATAATTTTTTATACACTAGACTTGATGGCTTAAATTTTAGTAATTTGAAATTGAGTGATTTATTGTTTTCTATGGATCTTATAAGTGGAATGACGATTACTAAAGAACAAGCAATGACATTTTTTGAGGAACTTGGAGTGAATGTTGTTTAATCTTTATAAGGTGGGAGTAGGATAATGCGAGTAGAGAATGTTGTCGTCGCTAATTATAGTGAAGATTGGGCAAAGGAATTTGAAAAAATCAAAACAGATATCTTAAAAAAGATATCCGCAGACATTATTCGAATTGAACATGTCGGAAGTACTTCAGTTGAAGGTTTGTGTGCTAAACCAATTATTGACATTGATATTGTGATTGAGGATTACAGTAAATTTGAGGCTGTAAAATCTGGCTTGGCATCTTTAGGGTATGAGTATGAGGGGGATTTAGGTATTACGGAGCGGGAAGCTTTTTCTTATGAAATTGATCAAAAAAATCAATTTATGGAGCACCATATTTATGTATGTCCAAAGCATTCTGTAGAATTAAACCGTCATGTCACTTTTCGAGATCATCTTAGAAATAATCAACCTGATTGCCAGAAGTATGGTGAGATAAAACGAGCAGCAGCGAAAAAGTTTCCAACTGATATTGAAGGATATTTAGATATGAAGGGTGTCGTGATTTCCGAAATCTATCAACGCTGTGGGTTGCTGAAATAGGGGGTGAATAAAATGGCTATTTGTTTGATTAGATACAATCGCAAGTATTTGCCAGCTATCGTAACATTGTTTAATAGCACTATTCAACGAGTAAACAGAAAAGACTATAGTCAAGCTGAATTAAATGAGTGGATTCAAAGTAATCCTGATTTTGATTTGTGGCATGAAACGCTAACAAGTAGCTATTGTTTATTGGCTATGGCAAATTCTATAATTAATCCGAACAGAAATTAAAAAGCCCAAAGCAATCACTTACAATGGTAGTAGCTAATTCCAACCAATATAGGGAGTGATTACTTTGGGTACATCTACTTTATCACGTTTTCAACGTGGCGCACTAGCACAACTGGTCAATGAGGGGAATAAATCTTACCAAGTAATGGCTGACGCCTTAGGCGTCGCCAAAGCTACGATTAGCTATGAGTTGGACCGAGTTAAACCTTATGATCCAGAATTAGCTCAGCAAGATGCAGATCGCAAAAGGCGGAATTGCGGTCGTCGTTCGATGCTGACGGCAGCATTAGCGACTTTAATTACCAATCACTTACGATTAACCTGGTCACCAGAAACCATTGCGGCCGCTTATAACTTGAGCACTGCGTCAATTTATAATTGGCTTAATCGTGGCTGGCTCCCCTTCAAATTGACTGATCTACCCAATCGGAATGTCCGCCAGCACCGAGTGAGCGAAAATCGTGGGAAATTTACAAGTGGGACTTCCATCGAACAACGGCCAACAACTGTTAATCAACGGTTAGCTTTTGGTCATTGGGAAGTAGATACGGTGCTTTCTAGTCGAAGTGAGTCACGATCATGTCTGGTTACATTCGTAGAACGTAAGACCCGACTTCTATGGGCCATCAAAGCCCCTAATAGAACGGCTAAGGCTCTAAACACCGCCTTTGGCAAGTTTATGGGGGCCTTCGGTCCCCAAGTAAAATCCATTACTGTTGATCATGGTAAAGAGTTTGCCAATTATCAGGCCTTAGAACAGGATTATCAGATCAAAGTTTATTTTTGCCATCCATATTCACCATGGGAGCGAGGTTCCAATGAATATTTTAATAGACGGTTACGCTGGTTCTTCCCGAAAAAGACCAATTTTAGCCAAGTAACGACTGATGAGATCCTAGCAGCACTTGAACTAATTAATCAACGACCATTAAAAATACATCATCAACAGACTGCCATTGAAAGATTCCGGGCTTGTTCGGATTAAACTTGTAATTTGCCAATTGTTAAAACGGACCAAAGTTAATAGGAAAAGACAATATGGCTAAACCCATTACATGTTTTCTCATTTCAGCAGCATCTATTTTACCCGCTGGTACCTCAGATTTGATGAAGTTGTAAACTTCCAACACACTCTTTGGAACATTGTGATGTCTCAGATAATAAGCAGAAATCTTGCTGGACAATTCAACAACAACTTTACTATAAGATTCGTCGTTATTAAGCTTTGAAGCACAAATCAGTAAATATTTTTGAAGCTCCGGTATTTCTTCGACCTCAGGATCCATATACGCTTTACTCATCTTGTTTAAAAGTAATTCTGAATTTTTTTGCATTTATTTGGTCCTCCTGACTCAACAGCTGATTTTTAACAAAAAATACTAGCACAGAAACAATATACTAAAGTGCAACACAAAAGTTAGACAAAATTGAATATTTTTAAACTGCTAAGGCATGTTCCCTGTATTCGCAGGGAGTCATGCCTTTTGTTTTCTGTGATATTCGTCGATTGTTAAACCAATCGATGTAATTCTTTGTGATTTCCTTGAATTCTCCAATATCTTTACACTGTGGAAATCCATTAAGACATTCTGTTTTAAGAAGATGAAAGAAGCTTTCAATTGGCGCATTATCAAGACAGTTTCCCTTACGAGACATGCTTTGTATAAATTTTTTTCAGAGAGTTTATCGGTATAGTAATTCAATTGATAATGCCAACCTTGATCTGAATGAATTATTGGTTTTATTCCTTCCGGAATATTTTCTGTGAGTTCATCGAGTGTATCCATAATTAGTTTACTGTTAGGACCATTACTTACTTGAAATGCTAAAACTTCCTTGCTTGCTTCGTCAGTAATAGCTGAAACGTAAGCCCACTTAGTATCGGCCAAGCGTACTTGTGTAACATCGGTATGTAATACTTTGAAAGGTACGGTTTCATTAAAATGCTGATGTAGAACGTTACGGGCCACTTTTCCAACTGTACCTTTATAAGATGAATATCTACCATTTCTGTGGCGGTTATAAAGGCTTACTTGAACATTAAATTAGATATCCATCAAACGACGCACTACGGCGTCTGATAGATGGATATCTAATTTAATGAGCTCTTCTTGAACGCGACGATAACCGTAGGTTAGACGTCCGCGATATCTTCCGCTTTCGGCAATTTTTAGTATCTCTACTTTTACATCTTCATACTTATCTACATAATTTTTGATACGTTTACGTTCATCATGATAAGTCGCTTTCTTAAGTCCAATGGTCTTAAGAATATCGCCGACTTTATACCGGTTAGATTTCGGAAGAGACTCTTGTTCGACCCTGATCTGATCAACTATTTGTGTTTTCTTTCGTCCTTTGAGGTTCCGAACAGGGTCATTGATTTTTTTAAGATTTCGTTCTCCAATTTTGCATCATATAATTCTTGATTCTTTTTCGTCAATTCTTCACGAAGTTGATCGATTTCGTTCTTGTTTACTAACTTACGTAATTTCTTCTGATTATGTTTCACTTTGGTTTTTCTGCCTTTCGGATGAGGCTTCAAGGCTTCTATACCATACTGATTGAAGGCTGTCCTCCAAAGACTGATTTGACAAGAATTAACATCAAATTTTGCGGATACTTCGGCTAAAGTTTCATCATGAGTTTGATAGTAGTTTATCACATCAACTTTAAACTCAACTGAGAAACTTCGTTTAACTCTTCTTCGTTTAAGAGCGTCTGCGCCGCTCAAACGAAAGTTTTGTATCCATCTACCTACTTGTATTCGAGGCAAGTTACGTTTCTTTGAAAGAAGACTGATACTAATGTCACCTTGAAGATATTCACTAACGACTTCTGCTTTTAATTCTTAACTATATTTGACCATAGAAAAAGTGCTCCATAACTATTAGATTTCTTGTCTAACAATTATGGAGCACTTTACAGCTAATGATGCAGTTGATCGACCATTTATTTATCTATCAGCAGGTGTCAGTGCTGAGACATTCCGCAATGAACTAACTTTCGCAGGGCAATCGCATACGAAGTATAATGGTATTTTAGGTGGGCGTGCAACCTGGCTTGAGGGCGTTGAGGTATATGCGCAGAAAGGTCGCACTGGTTTACTTGAATGGCTTAACAAGCAAGGAAAGCAGAATGTTACAGAATTGAATGACATTTTGAATGAAGGTGCAACTCCGTGGTACGATTGGTATGGTGGTTTAGGCAACATAGAAGTTTTTGACAAAAAAGTAATGACTGACTAATAGGTAGTCATCGTTAGACTTTTAATTGATTGACAGCTTCATAATAAACAACTCCTAAAAATAAAAAAACAGCTGGGGACCGTTTCTCCAGCACAGTTCAAGAAAGAAATAGCTTAGACAAACAGCAGATGTCTAGACTGTTTTTTTAAGTAGCATTAATTGACATGGGCTAACGGATAAATAACAAGCGCAACTAGGTTAAAGAAACAAAAATCATTATTCGGCTAACCGCAAATTCATATTAGGTCTACCTTTATTTATTTGTGCTATAATAGAACTCGGAAGGGGTCATGAATGATGCAGAAGAAAAAAATCGAATTAAAAGATTATGGTGCTGCTCCATTTGCAATTGATTTGAAAGAAGCTGCCATGCAAAATGACAACTATCGGACGACGTTATGGACAGGTGATCATTTTCAAGTTACTTTGATGGCAATTCCACCGCATGGCGGCGATATCGGAATGGAGATTCATCATGGCAATGATCAATTTATCTATCTAGTTGATGGGGTCGGTCATGTCCAAATGGGTAAAGATAAGAACAAGCTGACAGTTGATCGCAAGGTCTATCCTGGTGAAGCAGTTGTTGTTCCCGATAACACTTGGCATAATGTTATTAATGCTGGTGATAAAGTTATGAAGTGCTACTCGATCTATTCACCAGTCAAACATGAACACGGGGTTACAGAAACAACTAAAGAAGATGCTATTAAGCAAGAAGGACAACTAGAAGGTACTGGCGAATAAGCGTCTAGTTATTTTGATATAGTCCATAGCCGAAAAAGCTCTGACAAATGAGTTGACTCATTTGTCAGAGCTTTTTTTGTCATTTAAAGATAAACTGTTAGCTAATATTAAACAAACTGAGGTAGTTCAAAGGAGGATAAGAATGCTATTTGGTAGATTGCAAATTTAATCCGAATTTTTGGACAAATTTGTCAGCATAACCTGATACGGTGTTTGCCAGTCGAGTATTTTAAGCGGTCGCTGGTTAATTTGGAGTAACGTCGTCGTTAAATCTTGAGCACTAATGTGCTCAAAACGAGTCCCTTTAGGATAAAAATAACGTAAATTCCGATTAAAGCGTTCATTACTACCACGTTCAGCTGGCGTATAAGCATGGCAGTAATAGGTCTTAATACCATATTGTGATTCAAGTGATACTAGCCCACTAAACTCAGTGCCACGGTCCACAGTAAAGCTGTGCACCGGACCATTAAAAGTGGTTAGGAACTTAGTTAGTGCTTCATTAACAGTCGCTGTCGTCCGATCTTTTAACCGGTATGCCCAAAGGAACCGTGATTTGCGATCGATTAAAGTTAATAAAACTGCCTTACTATGCCCATGAGGACCAACGACTGTATCTAGTTCAAAATCGCCGATGCGATTACGTTGATTAATCATCATGGGACGCTGTTCAATTGATCGCCCCAAAGATTGATTATATTTGGATCGTTGGTCAACGTTACGCCGTTGGCGTACGCCATGTTCAGGTAGATCATTCAAGGAGAAACCAATTCTCCCCTGATTTAGCCAATTATAAATAGATTTAGTAGCTAGTTTAAATTCGTGAGCAATCATTCCTGGTGACCAGCTTAGACGTAAATGGTTGAGAATTTTTTGCTTTAACTCATCGCTCAGCTTAGTTTTCCGACCACATCGTGATCGCTTGTATTCGGCATCTGTTTGTGCTAATTCAGCCTGATAAGGTTGACATCGAGATAATTCATAAGAAATTGTTGACGGTGATCGGTTCAGTCGAACGCCCATTTGGATATTGGACAGCCCTAGTTCACAAAAGGTTTCGATTTTAATTCGTTCGGAATAGGTTATACTAGACAAAAGATCAGCTCCTAAAAGATGGGTTTGTGGTAAACACCATTTTAAAGGAAGCTGATCTTTTTTGTCCGAACAGCGTTCGGATTAATTTTACAATCTACCGAAGTCGCAGATCATTTTAATCTTCAATTCAAAAAAAATCAGTTGATTGGCCCAGAAATGCAGATTCGCCAGTTTGTTTTTGAAATCTATTATAGTTACTTTAATGGCATTGAAAAACCATTGGCGTTATTCCAAGAAACTGTCGACCAGATGTTAGTGACGATGCGCGATCAGTTTCAGATTAATCTACTACCAACGACAATTACAAAGTTGGAGACTTATCTCAAGGTACAATCATTGCGATTACGGGGAAAAAACGCGTTAACTGCCCCCTTATTAGCGCCTGATTTTAAGACGCAACAACCGCAACTATGGCAGCCGGTATTGAGCATGCTGACGACTAACTATCAGTTATTACGAATTCCGCTAGAAGTGGAAGCGGAAGGTCTACTGACGTTTTTATTTACCGAAAGTTATGTACCACTTGAAATTGACTATTTAACACCGGACCTTAAAAATGGTGTGTCGCAAAAGACCGGCCAATTTGTTAGCAAAGTTGAGCACGTCTTGATGAAAGATGAAGCGCATAGTGAACAAGCTCAAAATATTCTGGCTAACTTAGCGCATGATTTAGATCAAATTCATGCAAAGCATTTAACTTTTTACACAGAACCAACAACCTTTATTGATGAACAACAATTGACCTATTTTGCAGAAGCAAATCCACTATTTCATCAAATTATTTTGACGTTTACGACCAAACAAGAAACGGATTTGGATTGGCGTAAACAGGCGAGTTTGTATTATGATTACATGTTTGCCTGTATTGAAGATATTCCGCTCGAAATATTAAAAGATCGTGTTTATATTTGTGTGGATTTCTCACAAGGTAGACTCTATAATCAGTATATGAAGAAAACAGTCAACTACTTTAACAATCTGAATATCGAAGTGCAAACGACCGTTGATGAACGGACGGACCTCTACCTATCTGATTTTTACTCAAGCACGTTGACCTGTGAACAATTAATTTGGAAGAATCCGCCTACTATTTTGAACTGGCAGCAATTTGGGGATTTAGTGGTCGCGATTAAAAAGGGGAAACTATGAAATCAGGCAAGCAGATTCTCGCCTTAACAATTCTTAGTTTAGGCGTTTATCGTTTTTCACAAACTTTTTTGATGCAACAAGTTCAAAAAGTATCAGCAGCAGATACCGCTGTTGGAAAAGAAAATTCAGATGCTTTAACGGGTAATGAATTGAATATTACGGTTAAAAACTATCCGACAAAGGTGATTGAGTCATCATCAGACTCACAGTCTTCAAGTTCGTCTGCCCAAACAGAGCAGCCAGTTTCAAAGACGCAACCTGATCAACAAACGACTAATCAATCGACAACAACGGCCCAACAAGTTCCTGCAGCACAGCAGGATCAATCTAAGACAGCAAATACGCAAGAAGTAGCAGAAGAGCAACAACGTGCAGCTCAAAAAGCGACTAATGCAAGCGATAAATCAACAGCGGCGCAATCCGTTGCGCAAACGACCCAGGATCAAGCTAAAGCTGCTGAGGCAACAACCGCTAATACAGCTAAAAATACCCATAAAATCGCAAAAAAAAGATTAAGAAACATGCTAAGGCAAGCAGCCAAGGACATGGGAATCAACAAGGGCAAGATAATGCAAATCAAGATCAACAACAAGCAGATTTTTTGAAGCATCACGCTCAAGTTGAAAAAGATATCGCGATGTTCCAACAAAGTATGAGCCCTAATACACCATCTGGCGGCGCAACAACTCAAGTCGGGGCGGTCTTTGGTGCACTAGCAGGACAAGGGGTATACGCTGTTCAAAATGAAATTGAATGAGGTGATAGAATTGAAGCAACAGCATTATTTTCGGAAACTAACGGTTATTTTGACGGTTGTTAGCCTAATGCTGAGCCTTTTTGATATATCCGCATTAGCAGCGGCAACCGATACTAAGAAACAATCACCAATTGAATCTTTTGTAATTCGTGGGCTTGATGATAATGAACAAGCTGTTCCCAATGCTAAAATCAATTTAAAATCAGAGAATGGTAAATACGACTATACGTTAAGTTCAGATAATCGTGGTTTTTTCAAAACAGTCGTTGAGACACTAACAGGACATACCGTTCGTGGCATCATGCCTGGAAAATATCACGTTAGCTCAATTGCTGCACCAACTGGGTATCAATTGGAAAAGTCTAATGAACTAATTGAAATTGCTGCGGATCAAGCTAATTTCTATCACTTATACTACACTGATGCGAGTCAAGGCGACTTAGTTGTTAAGACGCAATTACAAGACGGCACACCGGTGTCTGGTGTTGTTTTAATGGCGGTTAATCAAAAAACAAATGAAAGTTACACAGCACCAGCAAGTGATGACAAGGGTTGGACTAAGTTGACATTACCAACGGGACGTTATCAATTGAAGGTAATTTTTCACCCAGATAGTAGTGAACCACAGTGGGCACCGACTGTCACGGTTAGCGCTAATCAATCGTTGACGACGACGGTTGTTTTTGGCAAGACCAAAGGAGAGATGATGACAACAGTTACGGACCAAACAACTGGTGATCCGCTTGTCGGTGTTCAGCTACATTTACAGTCAGTTAAGGATGCAACTTATCAGAAGACTGGAACGACTGATAATCATGGACAGGTGAATTGGACAAGCTTACCAACTGGCGATTATCGCGTTTCCGTTACAAAGATGATCCCTCATTACAGTGTTGTAGGCGCTAATGATCAAGTTATCACGGTTACTAAAGATAAAACGGCGCAGGTCAATTTTTCGGCAATTAGCCAGACTAAAATGTTAAAGATTACCAGTCTTTCAGAATCCGGAATAGCTTTACCACATGTGAGCTATCGTGTTACGACGATGGCTAATGAACAATACCGGACCGTTCAAACTGATGATAACGGGCAAGTAACAGTTGGGCAATTACCCGCGGGACGCTATCAGATTCGAGAAGTTGCAGTACCGGATGGCTATCAATTGGCTAACATTTCCCAGGAAATAACCCTCGATCAGGAAACAACAGCTGTTTCGTTTGTTCATCAGATACAACGAACGGATGCGAAACATGACGTTACTTTGAATGCGTCTAATGCGCAAGGAAAAGCGCTGGCTGGCGTTCAACTAAAGCTCAAACTGGTGGGTTCTAAAGAAAGTTATGAGCGAACAGTTACGACAACGGCGACTGGTAAAGCTACTTTGGCAGCTGTCCCAGTAGGCGACTATCAAGTGACGCAAGAATCAACGGTGACGGGTTATCAGCCAACCACTGCTGTTCAGTCATTAACAATTAGTAATGACCATCAGAATACCGTAGATTGGCAATTGCAACGAACGGTAGCGGATGTTACTTTTAGAGTTCGCGATGCCGCAACGCATCAACCGTTAGCCAAAGCTGCTTTTACTTTAACGACAGCAACGCCGGCGGATAACGGTCAAACTGTTTTTGTTTCGCAAAAGACGAATCAAGATGGTGAAGTGACCATTAAGCAAGTACCAACAGGTGAAATAACTTACGAGCAAATTGCCAATGCTGCGGGCTACGAGCCACTAGCAGCGATTCAAACGGCGATTGTGGGTGCTGATGGGACACAAAATACTGAAGTAACAGTTGATAATCAGCGGCTAAAGGTGACTGAAAAGCAGCAAATTATCGTGCATAAAACCAATCAACAAGGGCAAGGGTTAGACGATGCGGCCTTTAAATTAACTAATCTGGCAACTGGGCGGACACAAACGCAAAAGACGGTGTCCGGGCAACTACACTTTACTGAGTTGAACCCAGGACGGTATCAGATTCAGGAAACAAAAGCCCCAACTGGCTATCAGTTGGATCAAACACCTCAGTTTGTGACGATTAAAGCCCATGAAAAACGGTTATACCAAGTCCGCTTTGCTGATAAACGTGAAGTGACTGCGCCAATCAGTCCATTGCGCATCCAGATTTTAGATAATCACTTGCAAGGCGTTGCTGGTGTTTTACTGCGACTAACTGCCGATCAACCAGATGACCAAGGTCAGACCGTTTGGGAATTGACAACTGATCGATTCGGACAGGCTATACTCCCCAATGCAAGTACGGGGCACTATCGGGTTGAGGTTTTACAAGTACCGACCGGGTATCAATTGTCGTTTGATCAAAGTCAATTAGATGTCAGCCGCTATGGTGAAAATCAGTTACAATTACAAGCTAATCGAATTGAGATGCCATTGCAAACCTTAACGATTAACAAAACCAACTTAAAAGGGCAACCTTTATCAGGTGCTGTCTTTAAGTCGAGTCACTGAAAACTGGTCAGATGACTAAAGTTGAAACGGATCAAACCGGTCGGGCTGAGTTGCGGGACCAAAAACCAGGGCGCTATCGCGTAACTGAAGTGGAAGCACCACTTGGTTACCGGTTAGCAACTGAACCTAGAATTGTAGCGTTGTCTGAAAAATCACCGCGAGCAACACAACTAACGGTAACAGATGAAGCGCAAATGGGGCAGTTACTGATTAAGCATACAACTAAAAAGGGCGCACCGATTGCAAAGGCCTACTTTGAGGTTAAGGATCAAAGTGGTCGAGAAGTCGGTTATTATCAAACTGATAGTCAAGGACAGATTAAATTAACCCAGCTAGCAGTGGGGCAATATACTGTTCAAGAAATCAAGGCACCAACTGGGTATGAAATTAATCCGGCAGTGACAAAGGTGGCCATTACGGATCGCAAAACAGCAACGGTCGCCATTAAGGCTGAGCAACAAGCACCCGATGTTAAATTGGGGAGTTTTGTATTGATCGATAGGGATCAGAAAACGCAGTTAGCGATTGCTGGTGCAACTTATCGATTGGAAACGTTAGCTGGTCAGGTGGTTCGGCCAGAAATTGTAGTGGGTGCAACTGGTCAAGTCGTAGTTGACGACCTCACACCTGGTCAATATCGACTCGTACAATTGACGGCGGCACCTGGCTATCAAAAACAAACTAACAATCAAATCATCGAAATTAAACAGGATGCGCAACTTAAACAGGTGACGATTGAAAGTCATCAGTCACAAGGGACAGTCATTGTAAATCAAGTAGATGGCAATACGAACCAAGCTTTGGTTGGAGCGAAATATGAATTACAAAATCAAAGTGGTAAGGTGCTTGTCGAAAACTTGAAGAGCGATGAACATGGTCAAGTTCGCATCACACATCTCGATCCTGATACGTACCGTTTGGTGCAAGTATCGGCAACTAAGGGCTATGACCCGCTTAAAAAGCCGATTGTCTTTACGATAACCAATCGCTAATCAAACTATTACAACTTTTTAAACATTGTTGATGCTAATGATTAATGATTGTTTCGCGATATTTTTCAAATCTAAAAAAACCCCGAGATTTATTCGCTACCCGCTGGTATAGAATAAAGATAATCAAGTAAGGTTGTTAATACCGAACGAAGTGGGGTTATCAAAATGTCAGTATATTACCTAAATAGAAAAGATCCTGTAAGCGAAATGATTAAAACGGTTCAAGCCGGTATGGCAAGTCTTAGTTATTTTGACCACCTAGAAGAAATTTGCCGTGACGTTAATATCAGTTTAGACGATGCTATCTTATTACAACGGATTAATGAGATGATAACGGGTCGATATGTTGATGCACAAATTGTATTCAGTGCGGGATTGGTTGAAGAAGACCTCTATCGTTTAAAGGATGCTGGCTGGCTCTTAGGGATGCGCGATAGCGAACGGACAAAACAATACGTGATGTTAAGTCCACGTGCGCAAAAGGCCTTAGAAGCGATTTCAAGTGCCTATGAACAAGATGGCCCAGTAATCGCCCCTAAAATTGATTCGGCTGATGTGCAACGGATTATGCAAGCAGCGGATAAAGTTTTTCAAAAATATCAATAATCAAAAAAATAGCGTCGAAAACAATTACTGTTTTCGACGCTATTTTTTTAGTTATTCTTGAACATATTTTTGAACGGCACCTAGTAAATCAGGGCTGATTTGTGCCCGAATTTTAGTCCCTTCTTCTTCATAACTTTGTTCCAGAATGTTGGCGCGTTCGCTTAAGTAAGCAACCGCTTGGCCTTCTGTAAATGGAATGAGGAAATCAAGCGTTGGATATTGTTCAAAGAGTTGCTTGTTGATGAGCGCGATTAAAGCATCAATGGCAACCTCATCACGTGCAGAGTAAACGATTTGTGTGCCATCGACTTCTGGGTAGCGGGTATCAGGTTTTAAATCAGCTTTATTGTAAGCTTCAATGACCGGAATATCCTTAACACCTAATGAGTCGAGTGTTTCTTGTGTTGTTTTCATCATATCGAGGTAATTAGGGTCTGAATAATCGACAACGTGAATCAATAGATCAGCACCCGCGGCTTCAGCCAAGGTTGATTTGAAAGCCTGGATCAAGTGATGAGGTAATTTAGTAACGAAACCAACCGTATCACTTAATAAGAATTTCTGCTTGTTAGGAAGAACAATTTCGCGAACACTTGTATCAAGGGTTGCAAATAACATGTCCTTTTCAAAAACTTGTTTTTCAGGTGTGTCTGGATTCAAACGTTGTAAAATACGGTTCATCGTTGTTGATTTACCAGCATTGGTATAACCAACGAGTGCCACAACAGGGACCGCATTTTTAGTCCGTTGACGACGTTGGACTTCTTGTTGTTGATCAATTTGGGCTAATTCACCCTTTAATTTAGTAATCCGTTTTTCAATTAAACGACGATCTAATTCAAGTTGTGTTTCACCGGCCCCACGGTTAGTTGAACCACCGCCACCTTGTTGATCCAGTTTGTTTTTTGAAGGGTGTAAACGTGGTAATTGGTATTTTGCTTCGGCAATCGCAACTTGTAGTTGGGCTTCCTTAGTCTTAGCGCGGCTAGCAAAGATTTCTAGAATCAACTGTGTGCGATCCAGAATACTCATTTCTAATTCTTTTTCAAGGTTTCTAATTTGTGAAGGGGATAGTTCATCGTTAACGACAATGATATCAGCATCGGCTTGAGCAGCTTCAGCCTTGATTTCTTGGACTTTACCCTTACCAAAATAAGTTCGGTGACTAGCTTGATCGATGTTTTGGCGTACTTCACCAACCACTTCTAAGTTATCAGCGCGGGCTAATTCGCCTAATTCACGCATTGTATAGTCAAAGTTTGTTTGGCGATTGCTAACGCCAGTAATTAATACTCGTTTTTGTGCCATTTTTGTTTCTTGCATATGAGACTCCTTTTTTGTTAAGTTGGCCCTCTTTAAGGGAATCTTCTGCATTAAAAAAGAAGCTGGTAGGCAGCTTCTTATCGTTAATTAGCAGTATTATAAAAATAGAGTCAATAGAAGCGCCCTTAAAAAAAGACCAAACAGTTATTCAATTATTAAACCTGGACGATCAAATTGAGTTGACATGTTGTTGACGCTCCTTTAAAAAATCTAGTTGGTTAAAACGGCCGATTTAACGGCTGTTTTCCCGTTAAGTGTAACATGAAACAATTAAAAAGCCAATGAAGCAAGAAGTATACATTAATTATTTGAGAAAGTAGGGAGGATTTTCTTAGGACTGGTACGAGTTTTTCCGGGTAGTTCTGAATATTGTTCTTTATATTTTTTATAGAAAAAAGTTTTATTTGTAATGCCAACTTGTTCCATAATATCTCGGATAGGTTGGTTAGTAGACGTTAGTAGTAATCGGGCGTTAATTAAACGTTGGTAGGTTAATAAACCTGAAAATGATTTCCCTGTTTTATTTTTTAAAAGGTTGCTTAGATAATTTTTATTATAACCTAGCTTGGCAGCCTCTTTAGTTAGTGTTATTTCACGATAATGGTGTTCAATATCATGTAAAACCTCAGTGACTGTCTTTTGAGAGGAGCTTAGTGTACTAGTTGGTTTAATCTGATAATTTCTAACAAGTTCGGTTAATAAAATTTGAAGGTAAGATGAAATTACTTCGTTATAGAAAGGACGTTTTTTGACGTATTCATTAACTAGATTTTCGATCACAGAGTTTATTTGGGAGTGATTATTATGTTTGAAGAGGATGAAATGGTTAATATTTTCTTCCCCGTAACTACGATTAAGGAGTAGTGAATAAAGTAGGCTTTGGCTTTTTTTAAGATTATTTAACCAGTCAATTGAAATATTAGTATTTTGAAAAAGAATATTAATCATAATATCGTTAGTGTTTAGTTTTTTTATAGTGTGTGTACAGCCAATATCAATTAATAATAAATCGTGTTGGTGTAAGAGAATCTCACGACCATCAACAGTTTGATGACAGTTACCAGATACCATGTAATTTATCTCTAAAAATTGATGTGTATGTGCGGGATAATCTGCATAACGATTATGTTTACTAATATAAATATCCTTATTAGCGAAAAAATATTTATTTTGAAGCGTAAAATCAGAAGATTTATTAAGACGTGCATATGAAGGAATATCCGCAATATAATGGTTATTTTTTTTCTGCTCTTTTTCGATGGTTGTTTCAGCCGTTAAAAGATTAAGAATACTAGAGTTCATAATATTTCCCCCTGTGAAAATGATACTTTAGTTCTCTTTAAATGACATTGTAACATTTTGAGCAATGAAGTTAAATATAACTTGTAAGCGATTTCTAAAATGATATTAGGAGATGAGATCTATGCCAGAAAAAAGTAAGCTTAAATCCGTAATAGCCGTTTCGTTAACAAACTATTTAGATTCAGGCTCAATTGTTGCTGGTGCAAGTGGACTTGCATTATGGACAAAAGCATTAGGACTTAGTAGTTTTGAAGTCGGATTGTTAGGGGCTCTAAGTGCGAATGCTTTTGGTGCCGCTGTGGGTGCTTTAATTGGCGGTCGATTATCTGATAAATATGGTCGTAAATTTATCTATACGTACAATATGTTGGTTTATATGTTAGGCGTCTTAATTGTTATGGTGTCATTTAACTTTCCGATGTTATTGACAGGCTTTATGGTAACTGGGATATCTGTGGGTGCTGGTGTACCAGCATCATGGACGTATATTGCAGAAACCTCTCAATCGAGCAATCGGGCACATAATATCGGGATATCACAATTTGCTTGGTCGATGGGACCAGCTATTATTTTTGTACTAGGTGTAGTTTTATCACCTCTTGGCCTTTTAGGTAATCGAATTATTTTTGGCTCGTTGTTTGTAGTTGCGCTCATTGCATGGATGATGCAAAGGGGATTGGAAGAGTCTTCCGATTGGCAAGAACAAAAGCAAAAAGAAAATGCTAGTGGTATTAAACCGCATCCTTATAAAGAATTATTCTCTAATATCGTTAACGTTAAAACGATTTTATATTTAATCGGGGTTTATGCATTGTGGAATTTAGCAGCAGGTGTTCAAGGATTTTTCATGCCATACATCTATTCAACTGTTGGTGGTTTAACAAATATGCAAGCTAACTTATTATCAGCGGTCGTTTGGATTTTAACTTCAATGACTGGATATTTCATCTTTGCTAAATTGGGCGATCGCGTTAGTCATCGATTAATGTACGGTATAGGTGCCTTAATGGCAATGTTAGCTTGGGTTTTAATTACCTTTGGCGGTATGGGATGGACTACTCTATGGGGATTTGTATTACTTTGGGGACTATCTGCAGGATTTGGTGCACAAGCTTTCTACGCATTATGGGCAACAGAGTTATTCCCAACACGTTATCGTGCAGGTTCTCAAGGTGTAATGTTTTTTGTTGTTAGAGCTTCAGCTGGTATTTGGTCGATTATTTTCCCACCAATAATGGCTTCTCTAGGATTTAAATACGCTGGCACTATGATTGTTATCTTTTTAGCAATTTCATTAGTGATTGGTGTTATCTGGGCACCACATACACGTGGTAAATCATTAGACGAAATAACAGAAGAACGGTATGGTTCAAAAAAATAATGTGAATCAAATACTCAAGAGTATTATGCGTTAGGAGTGATTTATTTGAAAAATTATATTGCAGTTGATATTGGGGCTTCTAGTGGACGATTGATGTTGGGTCAACTAGTAGATCAAAAATTAGAACTTAAAGAGTTGCATCGGTTTTCGAATGGATTCATCAAAGAAAATGGCCATGATCGGTGGGATATTGACCGATTAATTGATGAAATATTTAAAGGCTTAGAAATCGCAAAAAAACAAGGCATCGAAAACGCAGTTTTAGGAATTGATACATGGGCAGTCGATTATGTATTAATTGGCGATGATGGACGGAAACTACAAGATCCATGTAGTTATCGTGATAGTCGTACTGCTAATAGTATTCAAGAATTAACATCTGAGTATTCTAAAGAATATATTTATAAAAAAACGGGCATTCAATTTTTGGATTTTAATACACTATACCAGTTATATGAAGAAGATAATGAGTTACTTGATAAAACTGATCGAATTATGATGATACCAGATTATATTGGTTATGTTTTAACGGGAAACGCAGTTACGGAAGTAACGAATGCCTCTACAACACAAATGATGAATCTTCGTCAAGGATTATTTGATGATGATTTATTAAAGAAGGTAAATGTAACTGATGATCAATTTCCAAAATTAGTAGATGCAGGAACAAAATTAGGAAAATTGTCACATAAATGGTATCGACAATATGATATACCAAAATGTGAAGTTGTAACGACAACAACACACGATACAGCTTCTGCCGTCGTTGGAACACCCGGAAAAGGTGATGACTGGGCATTTTTGAGTTCAGGAACATGGTCACTGCTTGGTCGAGAGTTGGATGTACCTGAAAATGGTGAAGAAGCATTTAAAAAAAATTATACAAATGAATGGGGAGCATACGGTACTTATCGATTTTTAAAAAATATCATGGGACTTTGGATTATTCAGAGTATTCGAAAAGAACAAAATAATAAATTTAGTTTTGCAGAAATGGCTGAAGCAGCTGAAAAGGTTGAACCATTTCAACAATTTATTGATATTAATGATGAACGTTTTAAAAATCCAAGCAGCATGATTGATGAAATCAAGGCATATTGTCAGGAAACGAAACAAAAGGTCCCTGATACAACAGGTGAATTAGTAAACACTGTTTACTCAAATCTAGCGCTATTTTACGCGAACGAACTACAAAAATTAGCGCGGATTACTAAGAAACCAATTAACGTTCTAAATATTGTTGGTGGTGGTAGCAATGTAGCATTCTTAAACCAACTAACAAGTGATTTGGCGTCAGTGAGAGTCGAAGCTGGCCCTGGTGAGGCAACTGCAATTGGTAATATTCTAGTTCAGATGATTGCGCTAGGTGATATAAAAAATGTATCTGCTGCAAGGTCAATTGTAAGCGCTTCTAATGGAATTAGACATTTTGTTCCTCGTGAAAATTATTATGGAGAAGTGTTAGAAGCATATCAAAATTATATTAATCGAAAAAGTGAGGGAACAGGCGAATGAAACGAATTGCACAGATTATGTATGTTTATCCGGATCAATATGATGAATATGAACGACGTCATAATGAACTATGGCCAGAAATGAAGGAAGCATTAAAGAAATATGGTGCGACCAATTATTCTATCTTTTTAAATCGTGAAAATGGTGAGTTATTTGCTTATCTTGAAGTTTCGAATGTAGATCAATATAACAAAATAGCTAATACAGATATTTGCAAAAAATGGTGGGTTTACATGGAACCACTTATGAAAACAAACCCAAACAGTAGTCCTGTAGCACTAGACTTAAATGAAGTATTCCACTTAGCGTAAAAATATAGGAGGTTTTTGAAATGAATAAAGAAGAAAATGTTAAAAAGAGCTATGAATTAGCAAAAGAACGTTATGCTGCATTAGGTGTTGATACAGAAAAGGCATTAGAAGACTTAGCTAAGGTAAAATTATCAATTCATTGTTGGCAAGGTGATGATATTCATGGATTCCTATTCCCTAACCAAGAATTGACAGGCGGTATTGGTGTTAGCGGGAATTATCCAGGATTAGCAACAACCCCAGATCAATTGAGTTCAGATTTATCTGAAGGCCTATCATTGATTCCAGGGAAGCATAAAGTACAATTACACGCTACTTATGCTGTAACGGATAAGCCAAAAGATTTAGATGAATTAGAACCAGAAGATTTCAAATATTGGGTTGACTGGGCTAAAAAAGAGGGTGTTGGTCTTGACATGAACGGGACATTCTTCTCACACCCAATGTTGAAAGATGGCTTCACTTTAGCAAGCCCAGATAAAAATGTACGCGATTTTTGGATTGAACATGGTAAACGAAGCCGTAGAATTGCTGAATATTTCGGTAAAGAATTAGGACAACAATCTGTTAATAATTTTTGGGTGCCAGATGGTTATAAAGATAATCCAATTGATAAAATATCACCACGTCGCCGTTTAATGGCTTCATTAGACGAAATCATTAAAGAACCAATGGATGAAAAAAATACAATTGAAGCTTTCGAAGGTAAATTGTTTGGAACTGGTGTTGAGTCATACACTGTTGGCTCACATGAATTCTATGAAAATTATGCTTTAACACGTCAAAAATTATGGACAATTGATGCTGGTCACTTCCATCCAACAGAAGATGTTTCAGATAAGTTTTCGGCATTCTTACCATTTGGTAAAGGTTTAATGCTTCATGTTTCACGTCCAGTACGTTGGGATAGTGATCATGTAGTTATCTTTGATGATGCTTTAATCCGAATTATGCGTTCACTGGTTAGAGATGACTTATTAGGGCGTACTAATATTGGGTTAGATTTCTTTGATGCAACTATTAATCGTGTTTCTGCATGGGTCGTTGGTGCGCGTGCTTCTCAAAAAGCTATTCTACAAGCAATGTTGGCACCAATTGATGATTTAAAGAAAGCAGAAGAACAAGGCGACTATACAAAACGTCTAGCAGTGACAGAAGAATTAAAATCATATCCATTTGGTGCTGTTTGGGATGAATTCTGTGTTAGAAATAATGTACCAGTTGGAGAAGATTGGTTGGATAATATTAAAGATTATGAAAATAACGTTCAGTTCAAACGCTAATCAAAGGGGATTATAAAATGACGAAGTTTATAGATTCACCATTTGTTGAAGAAGTAAAAAAATTACGTATCGTCTATTTGATCATGGATGGGACGAGCGCAACGGTGGTAATGTTAGCTATCGAATTTTACCTGAAGAATTAACAGGATACACAGATATTGAAACCGTTAAACGGACCATCCCAATTGATTTTAATGGTAAAGATTTAGCAGGCATGTATTTCTTAGTAACAGCAACAGGAAGATATTTTAAAAATATTATTGATTTTCCAGAACGTGATTTAGGACTAGTTAGAATTAATGAAGATGGTACTAGTGTTGACTTAATGTGGGGATATTCAGATGGTGCTGCACCTACTAGTGAATTTCCAACACATCTAATGGGACATCAAGTACGTTTAAAAATGGATAATAATCAAAGAGTTGTCATGCACTGTCATCCAACAAACCTAATAGCCATGACATTTACACAAAAGTTAGATGAACGTGAAATGAGTCGTATCTTATGGAAGATGCAAACAGAGTCATTAGTTGTTTTCCCAGAAGGCATTGGTATTATTCCTTGGATGGTACCAGGAACGGTTAAGATAGGGGAAGAAACAGCGCATAAATTAGAAACTTATCGAACCGTTATTTGGCCACAACATGGTATTTTTGCGACAGGTAGCACAATCGATGAAGCATTTGGATTAATTGAAACAATTGAAAAAGCTGCTCAAATTTGGACCATTATTCAAACCCAAGGCGGACATATTGAACAAACAATCACGGATCAAGATTTAAAAGACTTAGCACAGGCGTTTAACGTTACCCCTCATGAAGGTTATTTGGACTAAATTTATTGGGTAGGAAGGTATTTAAAATGAAAATTAAAGCTGCAGTTGTTGAAGAAAAAGGTGGACCATTTGTCATTAAAGATAATATTGAATTAGCCCCACTCCATCCAGATGATGTTCAAGTCCACATGGTCGCAAGTGGCATTTGTCATTCTGATGAAGCACTCCGCAAAGGCGACGCAATCATTGGTTATCCAATTGTGCTTGGTCATGAAGGTTCCGGGATTGTTGAAAAAGTTGGCTCAAATGTCCAAAGTTTAAAAGTTGGCGATCATGTCGTTCTGTCATTTTATGCTTGTGGTATTTGCGAAAACTGTCTTAAAGGGGTGCCAACCCAATGTTTAAATTATGCTGAAAATAACCTTTCTGGTGTACGTCCAGACGGTAGTTCTCACTTTACTGAAAACGAACACCATGTTGCTGATATGTTTGATCAATCATCATTCACCACAACGACTGTCGTTCGTGAAAGAAATGCCGTTAAAGTGCCTGATGATTTAGATTTACGTGAACTCGGACCTCTTGGTTGTGGCTACGTCACTGGTAGTGGTACTGTTTTAAATACTTTAAAACCAAAACCTGGTGATACAATCGCCGTCTTCGGTACAGGGGCCGTTGGTTTAGCCGCAATGATGGCCGGTAAAATTTCTGGCTGTACCAAAGTCATCGCAGTCGACATTATCGACGAACGCTTGGCACTCGCTAAAGAACTTGGCGCCACTGATACCATTAACAGCCGTCAAACAGACGATGTTGTCGCAGCTATTCAAGCGCTCACTAACGGCCGTGGTGTGAACTTCTGTGTCGACACCACTGGGATTACACCAGTCATGGAAGACTCAATCAAAGCCCTTTGCCAAGGTGGTGTTTCAGCAACAATCGCTGTTACCCCTAACCACATCGATCTCGATACTTGGAACGATTTATGCGTTAACGATAAATCAGTCGTTGGCGTTAATATGGGCGATTCAATCCCACAAATCGACATTCCGCGTTTAATTGAATTCTACCGTCAAGGGATGTTCCCATTTGATAAAACTGAAAAATTTTATGACTTCGAAGATATTAATCAAGCAAGTCAAGATTCAAAAACTGGGGAAACAATAAAACCAATTCTAATTATTGATAAGAATTATCAACTTTAATTAAATAGACTATAAAAATACTGTGTAGATGTTTAAATTCATCTGCACAGTATTTTTTGGTTTAGAGTTTTTAACAGTAATCATAGGTATAAAAAATACGAGACTAAAAATTAAATAGATTTAATCTCGTATTAATATATTAATTGAAAGTTTATTCAGCGTCATATGCCTTTTGGAAAAGGGCAACGATTTCTGCTTTAGTTGCCTTACGTGGGTTTGAAAAGGCGTTGCCGTCTTTCAAAGCATTTTCGGCCATCATTTCGAAATCGGCTGGTTTAGCACCGATTGCTTTGATGCTAGTTGGAATACCAACATCGGCTGCCATTTGGCGCATCCCTTTGATAGCAAGTTCAGCGGCATCTCTTGTTGAAAGACCATCCGTATTTTCGCCCATCGCGCGTGCTAATTCTGCAAAACGGTCGGGACAAGCGACGATGTTGAATTCTTCAACGATTGGTAATAAGAGGGCACAACAAACACCATGAGGAGCATCATATTGGCCACCTAATTGATGGGCCATTGCGTGCACGTAACCAAGATCAGCGTTGTTGAAAGCCATGCCTGCTAACATTTCAGCTTCGCACATCTTGGTCCGCGCTTCGATGTTATGGCCGTTAGCAACAGCTTCGCGCAAGCTTTCTTCAATCAACTTGATGGCTTGGAGACATTGGCCATCAGTAATCGCATTACGGTTGGTTGAAACGTAGGGTTCGATGGCTTGGACAAAGGCGTCCATCCCGGTTGCAGCCGTTAATTTAGCGGGAACATCTAACATTAACATTGGATCGTTAAATGAAACGAGCGGAATATTCCGCCAAGAAACGACGACAAATTTAAGATGGGTTTCTTCATTTGTAATAACGCAGTGGCGGGTTAATTCTGAACCTGTTCCGGCAGTTGTATTAACCGCTAATAGTGGTGGTAGGGCGTTTTCTAAGGTCTCAATCCCAGCTAATTTGGTAATGTCGTCACCGTTAGTGAGCAAGATACCAATTCCTTTACCACAATCGTGAGCGGAACCACCCCCGACAGTAATGAGGCCATCACAACCATCAGCGAGGTATTGCGCCTTGCCGGCTTGAATATTGCGGACTTTAGGATTAGGTTCAACACCGTTAAAGATGCTGTATTGAACACCGGCTTGATCCAATGAAGCGAGTGTTTGGGCGACAGGACCATCAGGAACACCTTCTAAAAAAGTATCAGTCACGATTAAAGGTTTGGTAATATTTAACATTTTGGTGCGATCACCAATCTTTTCGATGACGCCAGGGCCAAAAAAGTTAACGCTAGGCATTAAAAAATCAAAGTTTGTTTTCATAATGATGGTGCTCCTTATTCTGAATTATTTCACAATTCAATGATAACGCTTACCGAAGCGAAACACAGCGGACAAAGCAATAGAATTGTCCATTCTAAGTAGAATAGCGGTATGGGGTATTTTATGTTAGAATGAAAGCGTTACAAAGAACGAGGTGTTAACTTTTTGATTAAGTTCAAAAGTTAACAATTGTTATCTTAAATAATAATTGGGGGGGATTTGAGAATGGCTAATTTAGCGCTGATTGATGTTGGGGGAACAACCATTAAATTTGCCTTATGGGATGGTACTGCTCATAAGTTAACAAAGCAGGGAATGGTTGCGACCCCTAAATCGCTAAATGCTTATTACGCAGCGTTGACCAAAATTGTTCGGACATATCAATTGTCAGATCAAATCGTCGGCGTGGGAATGAGCACACCCGGGGCAGTCAATAAAGCGACTGGGATTATTGAAGGTGCCAGTGCCCTCCCGTACATTCATAATTTTGAAATTCAAGGTGCATTAGAAATGCGATTTGGATTACCCGTCATTATGGAAAATGAGATTAATTGTGCAGCCTTGGCCGAATTAGGCAGTGGTTCAGCAGAGGGCTTACAGAACGTTTTATATTTGGCGATTGACTCAGACGTTGGGGGTGCGGTCATTATTGATGGACACATTCAACATGGCTCGCATCTGTTTAGTGGTGAATTTGGTGCGATGTTAATGGTTGATGGTCATCCGCTAAGTGAGGTGGGAACCATTACCTATTTAACGCAACAATATAATCAACAAGCCCATGCTGAACTGACGGGAACGGAAATTTTTGCTTTGGCGAGACAAGGCAATTCTTTGGCACACCAAGTGACTACGGCCTTTTATCAACATTTAGCGCAAGCTATTTATAATTTACAATATTGTTTTGATCCAGAAGCCATTATTTTAGGGGGCGGTCTTGAAAAGATTGATTTTTTAGTCCCTCATATTGAAATTGAACGTCGCAAATTATTAACGCAAGTTCAGTTAGCACCATTTGAAACACCACTTTTAGCGAGTCAGTATCAAGACGATGCTAACCTAATGGGAGCATTGGTTGATTTTCAACAGTGTTACCCGCAGAAAATGCTTTAACTGTCATTTATTTTAGTTTAAAATATGATAACTAATGTTTTTTTATATCTAGGAAGGAGTGATTGATATCAAAACGCAAACACCACCTCAAGAATTAAATCGAACAGTCGGCTTTACGGCCGCCTTATCAACAGTAATGGGGACTGTTATCGGCGCAGGCGTCTTTTTTAAAGCATCATCAGTAACAGAAGTCACAGGTTCAACGGGGCTAACAATGTTGGCCTGGTTGCTTGGTGGTATCATCACGATTTGTGCGGGCTTAACGGCTGCTGAACTGGCAGCTGCGATTCCAGAAACCGGCGGTATGATGCGCTATATTGAGAAAACTTATGGCAGTGTCGCAGCCTTCCTACTAGGTTGGGCGCAAACAACGGTTTATTTCCCGGCCAATATTGCTGCATTATCAATTATTTTTGCGACACAATGTTTGAATTTATTTGGATGGGCGCCTAGCTGGCAAATTCCGGTTGCAGTCATTGTCGCAACGAGTTTAACAATTATGAACTTCTTTGGAAGTCGTGTGGGTGGCTTTGTTCAATCCTTTACGACTGTCTTTAAATTAATTCCTTTAGCTATTATTATTATTTTTGGGTTAATTAACCCGGGGACTAACGCAAGTCACGTTTCACTCTTTACTGTAGCAGGAACGGGTACATCGAATAATGTCTTATCAGCATTGGGTAATGGGGTATTAGCAACATTATTTGCCTATGATGGCTGGATTCATGTTGGGAATATTGCCGGGGAAATGCGCCATCCTGAAAAGGATTTACCAAAATCAATTTTGTTAGGTCTTTTTGGAACAATGGTGGTTTACCTCTTAGTTAACGCAGTCTTCCTACTAGTCTTACCAATCTCACAGATTGCTGGTAACGAAAATGCCGCTGCTGAAGTGGCTGGCCATTTATTCGGCGGTTTTGGTGGTAAGCTAGTAACCATTGGGATCTTAATTTCAGTTTATGGTGCAATTAACGGTTATACAATGACCGGGATGCGTGTGCCATATGCGATGGCAACTGAACAACACTTACCATTTAGCAAACAACTTAGCCGCTTATCAAAAGCTGGCATTCCAATTTTATGCGGGATTTTACAATTAGTGATTGCGATCGGCATGATTTTTGTGGGTGGTTTTAATACCTTGACCGATATGTTAATCTTTGTCATCTGGATATTCTATGTGATGACCTTTGCCGCAGTGATTATCTTGCGTAAACGCGAACCAGAAATGAAACGGCCTTACAAAGCAGTTTTATATCCAGTAGTCCCATTAATCGCGATTTTAGGGGGAACGTTTATTGTGATTAACACCTTATTCACGCAAACGATCTTAGCCTTAATCGGGTTGGGAATCACATTGATTGGCTTACCAATCTATTACTACTTAGAAAAGAAATATCATCAAGCTTAAATAAAAAACGGCTAAGCCCTTGTAAAATCACAGGTCTTAGCCGTTTTTATTTAAGCTGTTTTTTTTCGTTGATACTTAGCGATTAATGGGAGGATGACCCCTAAGCCCATTAATGAAACGGAAACCACGACGTTTAAGATCAATTCGTGGGTGTATTTAGAAGTGCCTGGTGTGGCATCCTGTGGGAAGATACTGAAGATTGTCCCTAATGCGGTGATAAGCAAGCACCAGAAACCAACAATAATCGCCCAAGGTTTGTTTTTAATGTACGTATATTCTGATGGGTATTTGTCGCTGTTGAAGCGGACCCGTAAGAAGGCGACGAAGATGAAGCAAGTAACAAATGGTGAGACGATGCCGTTGATATTCAACAACCAATTAAAGATATCGTTGATGGCGGGTAAGAAGGCACTTGAAGCTAGCACGAAAGTACAAATCCCAGTCGTTAACCAGTAACCGTTGATTGGTAAGCCTTGCTTGTTAGTCTTTGTGAGGGCCTTAGGTAAGAACTTCTTAGCAGTATCAGATAAGAAGATTCGGGTCCCACCATCGAGTAACATAGCGAGTTGCGCGCCCATGTAGATGGCTTGTGTAACGGCGAAGATGTAGAGCAAGACTTTGCCCATATGGAATTGTTGACCTAGCGCTAAGAACGCGTAGTAAGAACCGTTCATTTTTAAATCATTAGGTAAATGGTTGGCATCGAAGAAGACACCAATCGCAAATGAGCCGAAGATTGTTAAGAAGGCTGTCATTAAAGCGAGGGCCATCATGGCTTTAGGGAAATCTTTTTTGCCATCTTTC
The DNA here is from genome assembly GCF_002370355.1 of Latilactobacillus sakei subsp. sakei DSM 20017 = JCM 1157. Classification (NCBI taxonomy): domain Bacteria; kingdom Bacillati; phylum Bacillota; class Bacilli; order Lactobacillales; family Lactobacillaceae; genus Latilactobacillus; species Latilactobacillus sakei. The sequence continues at coordinate 408,558 of NZ_AP017929.1, read as the reverse complement.
ATTTCGCTGACATATGGTGCGACTAATTCGGCACCGTTCATGGCGAAAATTAAAAGGCCGATGGTTGAGAAGTAATGTAAATCGAATTTAGGAATAAAAGTATGCCAGTTCATTGGTTGTGTGGCGATAGGGGCGCCGTTAAATAGGCCGGCAAATGTCATGAGAACGAATAAAATCGTCATGATAAACATTGCGCCACCCCCAACAATACTGAGGATTTGCAGTGACGCTGTAAATTTATGTTGGAAGAAGATGAATAAAATAGTGATAGCGGCTGTTAAGAGTGCAAATGTCGCCCGTGACAACTTATCTTCAATATTACCGTTCCCCATGATAATCCAGAAGAAGGAAACGACCATTGAGTTGGCAACATCGACTAAGTAAGGCAAACTGGCAACCCAGTAACACCAAGCAGTGAGGTAACCCCAAACATCCCCACTGGTATGGCGCATCCAACTGGATAAACCACCGCCATCTTTACTGAAAGCTGAGCCTAAGTGGCCAACCATTAATTCATAAGGTAAGACATAAGCGAATAATAGCACGATCCATGAGAAGACAACCGCCATCCCTTGGTTTTGAAAGTTATAAATAATATCATCGAAGCCAATTACCGTGACAAAATCCATTAAAGCGAGGACTTGCCAGGTAATGTATTTCTTTTTTGGTTCAATTTCATCCATTACAAAAATACCCCTTTTCTGAAAATAGCAATGTTTCTATTATAGTCAAAGATAATTAGGAAGACAAAATTTTTTTGATGTTTCACATGAAATTTTTAAAAAGTGAACCTTACAAACTTGTTATTTTAATCTAGCGAATTGTCATTTTAAAAACAGGCGATAAGTTATTTAATCCGATATACTAGTTGTATTAATGAAATTTGGAGGCATTTAACTATGGATACACCAACAGTTGTTAGCGTAAAAGATGTACAAAAAACGTACGGTAAAGCTAACGAAAAACAATATACAGCTTTAAAAGGCGTGACCTTTGATGTGCAACGTGGCGAATTCGTCGGCATTATGGGTGCTTCTGGTTCAGGGAAAACAACGCTTTTAAATATCCTATCAACTTTAGATAAACCAACCGCCGGTGAAGTGAAGATTAACGATCAAGAAATTAGCCGCTTAAAAGGCAATGCATTAGCTGACTTTAGAGCTCAAGAAATCGGCTTTATGTTCCAAGATTTTAACTTACTTGAAAACTTAACAGCTTACGAAAATATGGCATTACCATTAACGCTCCAAAACGTGACTGGTAAAAAGGTCCGCGAAAAAATTACAACAATTGCCAAAACGTTATCAATTGATGCGATTTTGAATAAGTACCCAACCGAATTATCAGGTGGACAAAAGCAACGAGTGGCTGCTGCCCGGGCTTTAGTGCATAATCCAGCCATTCTTTTTGGGGACGAACCAACTGGTGCGCTTGATTCTAAGAGCGCCCGTGAATTATTGGATACAATGGCCCAATTAAACGAAGAACAACGCGTTTCAATCTTATTGGTGACTCATGATCCATTCTCAGCAAGTTATTGCCAACGGATTCTCTTCATCAAAGACGGTCAAATTGGACAAGAATTAGTGCGTGGTGACAAAACACGTGAAGCCTTTTACCAAGAAGTTTTGGATACATTAGGAACATTTAACCACTAGGAGGAAGACTAAATATGCTATGGAAATTATCATTAACCGGCATTAAAGGCCGGTTTAAAGACTATTTAGTCCTTTTTTCGGGCCTAATTATGTCGAGTGCCATTTTTTACATGTTCGAAGCATTAGCGACTAATAAGGATTTTGTGACGAGTAATTCCCCAATTGGCATGGCAGCGATTGTCTTCCAAATTGGTTCCGTCTTACTCGGCATTATCACACTGGTCTACATTATCTACGCCAATAGTTTCTTGATGAGTATGCGGCGCCGTGATTACGGGATGTTCATGATGTTGGGTGCCAAAGGGCGCAAGATTGCCCAATTGATTGCAGCTGAAACGCTCGTCATTGGGACGGCTGCCACGTTAATTGGGACGGCGATTGGGATTGGATTAACGCAAGTTGTGAGCCAATTCTTACTTTCTCGATTAGACATGCATATCAAGCATTTCTCACCACTCTACTTACCAGCGGTGATTACCACCTTGATTTTCTTCATCGTTTTATTCATCATTGCGGCGGTTGTTAACCAATATCAATTATTGAAAACACCTGTCTTACAATTACTCCATGATGATCAACAACCAAACCGCATTAAGGAAAATAAAGTTACGCGCTTAATTCAAATCGTTTTAGGCCTTGTCTTCTTAGCGGTTGGTTATTACATGATGATTGCAATCGCAACGTTCCAAGTGATGGGCTTAGTGATTGCCTTAGTGACAATTGTTTTAGGGACCTATTTCCTATTTAACGCCTTTTTCGGTTGGTTATTGATGCTCTTAAAACGCAATGAAAAGTTGCGGAATAAGGGTTTAAATAACTTCACGTTAGCGCAATTGAGTTTCCGAATTAAGGATTACACAAAAATGTTGGCTTTAGTAGCGATGCTTTTTGCACTTGCATTAGGTGCGATTACGGTCGGAATTGGTTATCAAAATGAAATTCCCAAGATTGCTGACTCAGCATCTGCCTATGACGTGGTTTTAAATCAACCCACTCAAAAAGCTTTGACACTGACTAAGGATCTCAAAGGGGTTAAACAAACGGCGACGTATCAAGTGAAAGAAGATGCGAAGACAGTTTATTACCGGACTGCTCAACTAAAACAAACACCGTTATTGACTATGGAATATGGTAAGACGGGTAGCGTTTCTACCGAGACAAAAGTTCGCCAAGTCCCATTACGTGAACTTCAAACAGGGGATACCTATCTCTTCAGATCAATTCAAGTACCAAGTCAAACGGCTAAAGCAGTTAAACTTGTTTCTAATGAGGTCTTTGCACAAATCGCAGCGCCAACCAAGGTTGTTAAAACCTACGATGTGCAAGACTTTAGCGCTAACTTACCTGTCATTAAGAAGTTATATCAAGAACAACTCAAAGCCAATCCAGAGTTGAAGGCTAACCCAGAAGCTGATAGTAGTAAGTATGTCAGCTATAAGATGGCTAACGGCGTTTTCAGTGGTCTTGAATTCATGGGCTTCTTCTTAGGGATTGCTTTCTTAGCAATGTTAGCTAGTTGCCTAATGTTCAAAATTTTATCGGGTGCGGCTAGTGACGTGAAACGCTATACGATGTTGGCTAAAATTGGCGTTCGTCAAAGCCTCTTGAAGCAATCGATTGCCAAAGAAATCGGCGCATTATTCCTATTACCAGGGATTGTTGGTGTCGTGCACGTCTTGTTCGGCTTACAAATGTTCAAAGAATTAATGATCGATCCATACAATCAAATTTGGATTCCATTCAGTATTTTCATCGTGTTATATGCCGTGTACTATGTGGTGACAACGTGGTTATATCGGGGCATTGTTTTAAAAGAAACTAAATTTGGGGAATAAATAAAAAAGGCCTGTTAAGCGCAGTTCAAAGCGCTTGACAGGCCTTTTTTGGATTGGAAGAAGGATTGACAATCGCTTATGAAAGCGCTATATTATTGATGTTGAAGAAAAGACGCGCGGTTTTTCTTTTTTATTTCGCATTAAATGTTAACGATAACATGACGATGAAGGAGCGTTAAGATATGCAATTATTAGATGATGATTTTCTCTTAGACAATGACATGGCCAAGACGTTATACCACGATTATGCAGCGCAAATGCCGATTATCGACTTTCACTGCCATTTGAACCCTTCAGAAATCTATCAAAATAAGAACTATACCAACATCACTCGCATCTGGTTGAACGAAGGGACGTACGGCGATCACTACAAGTGGCGTTTAATGCGTGCCAACGGCGTTGATGAAAAATATATCACCGGTGATGGCGATGATTATTTAAAATTTATCGAATGGGCTAAGACAATCGAAAATGCCTACGGTAATCCACTTTACGAATGGACGCATTTGGAATTACGCCGCTTTTTCCACATCGATGAACGTTTAACAGCGGAATCAGCACCCCGTATCTGGGAAAAGGCCAACCAACTCTTACAAACAGACGACTTCAAACCACGTCAATTGATAAAAAATTCAAATGTACAAGTGGTCTGCACAACTGATGATCCTGCTTCTGACTTACACTACCATCAGTTATTAAAACCGGAAGAAGCTGCCAACGGCTTTAAGACGTTACCCGCAATGCGCCCTGATCAATTGATGCAAATTGATCGTGACGGTTTTGGTGATTATTTGAAGACCCTTGGAAAAGTAGCTGGGGTTGAGATTCATGATTTTGAAACGATTGTAACAGCTTTGACGCAACGGTTCGAATTTTTCAATGAAACGGGCGGGCGCTTATCGGATCATTCGCTATTGACTTACCATTTTGAAGAAGCGACTCAAGCGGAATTGGATGCGATTGTTGCTAAAGGGATTAATAACGCTGCACTCAGTGAACACGAAATTAATCAATATTTGACGATGTTGTTAGAAGCATTGATGAAACTCAATACGCAATTCAACTGGACGATGCAATTCCATATCAATTCTGATCGTGATTTAAACCGCCCAATGTTCGCTAAAATTGGTCCTGACACGGGTTATGATGCTGTCGGGACACAACCTGACATTGTTAAACATATCAGCGCACTCTACACGAAGATGCAACAAACTGAAGACGTGCCTAAGTCAATTTTCTACTCACTAAACAGTAATGATTGGTTAGAATTGGCAACCATGATGGGCTGTTTCCAGGGTGGGACAACGCAAAAATTACAATTGGGCGCCGGCTGGTGGTTCAATGATACCGCCGAAGGGATGACCCAACAGTTACAAGTCTTCGCACAACAGAGCCTCCTACCACACTTTGTTGGGATGTTGACGGATTCCCGGAGTTTCCTATCATATCCACGCCACGAATACTTCAGACGTGTTTTATGTAGCTTCTATGGCCGCTTGGTAGAACAAGGTCGTGTGCCAAACGATGCTGCAGAATTAGGGCGTGTTGTTCAAAATATTGCCTATAATAATGCGCACGATTATTTCGACTTTTTTTAAAATAAATGAAAGAAGCCTGCGATGAATTATCGCGGCTTCTTTTTTATATTCAGCGTGCGCAATGATTTCTGGTACAATGTTCTAAGAGCGTACAGAAAGGAAGCATGCGGCGTGAAAAAGGCTGATAAGACAACCGTCACGATTCGAACGATTGCACAACTTGCAAACGTCTCGCATATGACGGTTTCACGAGCACTGAATGATAGTGAGCTGGTAAAACCAGCCACGAAGGAGAAAATTTTAGCGATCGCCAAGGAGATCGGCTATGTGCCTAATATTAACGCGAAGAGTCTAGTGACAAATCGGTCTTATATGATTGGGATTTTCTTTACCAACCTTGAAACAGGGACTTCTAATAGCTTTATGACTGATGTTGTGGCCCAAGCGCAATCGGTACTGCCCAAGAGTTATTCGCTTTCGATTAATAGTGTCGCCAAAGCGATGGCTGGGCAGTATATTTCAATTAATAACTACGATGGGATTATCGTTATTAGTCAGTCTAAATCTGATTATGATTTTATTGAATATGTTCATAACCTAGGCTTACCGTTAGTTGTTTTGAACCGGGTGATCGAACGTGATGACATTAATAATTATGCGATTGGCGATCGATTAGGTGGTGAGTTAGCCACTAATTATGCGATTCAAATGGGCCACCGTAAGCTAGCGTTGATCCGGGGCATTGATTCGTTCGAATCATCCGTCCAGCGGACTAATGGGTTCATGCAAGCTGTTGAGGCGAATGGCATTGCAGTTGACCCGACACTAATTAAAGTCGGCGATTATCGACCAGAGAGTGGCCATGAATTGATGCGGGAGATTCTGGCGAGTGGTAATATTCCGTCCTGTGTTATTTGTGAGAATGATGATATGGCGGTTGGTGCGATTAGTGCCTGTGTTGAACTTGGTTATCAGATTCCACGCGATATCTCATTTATCGGGTTTGATGATATGGCATATGCCAAATTTATTACGCCGTCATTGACGACAATTAAAAAACCGACTGCCCAAATCATCGAAATGGGTGTCGCTAAATTAATGGCGATTGTTGAAGGCGAGCAATCAGACGTTGAACAAAAAATTGTTGATCCAGAAATGGTCATCAGACAATCAGTCGTTAATTTATATCAACACTAATAAAAGAAGCGCTGAAAACCAAATTGGTCTTCAGCGCTTCTTTTGATATTTTAAAGGGTTAATTCATTATAACTTTGAACTGTGACGCCTTCATCAGTGAGGACCACTTTTGTGATACTACCGTTCATCGGGCTCACCGTTACGTCAAATTGACCATTGCCAAATTTGCCGACGATACTGCGAATGGTTGTGCCATGACTGACCATCAAGACATTATCGCCATCTGAACATTCTGAGCGAATTTGTTTGAAGCCTTTACCAACGCGGGCCCAATATTCGGCCGCATTTTCAGCGTCGTTAAAAGGATCAGCTTCTTTCATGAAGTCTTTTGAAGCATCGAGTGAGTACTTCGTAATGATTTCTTTGAAAGTTTTAGCGTCGTGGCTAGCGCCAGTCATGTACCAAGCTTTCGCTGAATCTTCACCTTCATAGTAACCGTAGAATTCTTCGCGGAAATGAGGGGTGATTGTATAGGGTGTATCGAGGTAGAAACTCTTTTTAAGAATAATCTTAGCCGTATCCATCGCGCGACTGCGATCACTTGAGTAAGCCTGGGCGAAGTTCACCTTTGAAAGTTGTTTGCCGGCTAGTTCAGCGTCTGCGATGCCTTTTTCGGTAAGGGGTGAATCGGACCAGCCTTGCATCCGGTTGTAGCGGTTGAAGAAAGTTTGTCCGTGACGAACTAAGTAGAGTGTAATGCGTTTCATGTAATGACCTCCATCGAAAGCTTTAATTAATTCTATTCTAGCATAGATAGCGCTTCATTTTCACATGAAACATAGTTAATACTAATATCAGGATTATTAATTTAACGAATGAGCGTATATCTTTAAAAGTTGGAATATGTATGATAACTTTTATTAATATTGTATTTTACAAAAGTATATTTTTAACGATATTAATAAAAAGGGATGATTTTGAATGGCAAACAAAGTAAGCACTGCAATCAGTGTAGATCAGTTTAATGAATGGTACCTTAAAATTGGTCAAATCTATCATAAAATTAATCATATTACGGTAAGCCATGATCTTAGTTATGACCAATATTTGATTATGCGAGAACTAAAGCGAATCCCTAGTATTGAAGTGACAAAGCTGTCCCGGATGTTTGATATTACGAGTCCGGCGATTTCGCGCAAGGTCAATGTCCTCTATAAAAAGAAATTGATTACTAAAAAGCGGAGCGATATTGAAGATCAACGGAAAGTTTTTATTTGTCTAACACCATTAGGTGAACAGTTAATTGAAGAGCTGGAAGATGATTTTGAAGCTTTATTTAAAGAAATGATTGGCGAAATTAATCAGGAACTAATGCCGCTTTTCAAAAGTACGGATTGTTTTTATAATTACCTTTCAAAAAAAGCACAGCAACAAGCCTAATTTAAAAAGTAAAAAGCACCTAAGCTATGATGAAAATCCGCTAGGCAATGACTGCGGGGGATTATCACCAAATCCTAGGTGCTTTTTTGGGTGTTAATGCTCAGAAGCTATCCGTTTCAAACGCACTTCAAACGTGCTTCTCGAACTACCTTTTCCGGTTAACTAAAAAATGGTAATGATGGTTGAAAAACACCGTCATTACCATTTTTGTATTAATGCTCAATTACTAAGCACGCCAGTCAGCACTTTGTTCTGAAACGTGCTTTTCGAACTGCCTTTTCCGGTTAACTAAAAAATGGAAATGATGGTTGAAGAACACCATCATTTCCATTTTTCTGTTAATCCTCAAAGCCAAAACGTTCGAATCAGCACTCTAGTCTTTGAAGTTGCCACTTTCTACGTCCTTGATGAATGTCTTCAAGTGGTCGAAGTATACTGGGGCGTTATCAATCATATGATGATGACCACCATTTGGTGTTGTCACCAAACGTGAATGTGGAATCTTTTCAGCCATGATCTTAGCTGTTGCGATTGGCATTGTTTCGTGTTCGCCAAATGTGATTAATGTTGGGACAGTAATCTTGTGGAGTTGGTCACGGAAGTGCCAGTCCTTCAATTTACCAGTCACAACGAATTCGTTGTCGCCTTGGAAGACGCCATAAACGTCTGTTGCCATTGTTGGGATTAAATGTGAGATAGCTAATGGTTGTTTACGATCAACGTAACCAGCGTTTAATTTGTCAACAAGTGCTTGGTATTCGTCGTTATCGTAATCGTTCTTAGCTTCACAGTCTTGCATGAATTTTAATTGTTCAGGGGTCATGATATCTTCGCGAATTTTGTTGATGTTTGTCACATATTCGTCGATTTCATCAACCATACTTGAGATGATGGCACCCTTCAAGTGTTGGCCGTATTTAGCAGCGTACATTTGAACTAATGCGCCACCCCATGATTGGCCGATTAAGTAGAAGTTGTCGATGCCGAGTTTTTGACGGACTTCTTCAACTTCGTCTAGGAAGTAATCGTAAGTTAATAGTTGGTCATTGCCTGGTTTTGAGTAATCAGGTTGATCAGAATAAAATGAACCAAGTTGGTCGTACATGTGTACTTGCACACCAAGATCAGCTAATTCCTTACCGAAGTTTTCCCAGTATTCGTGATTGCCACCAGGGCCACCGTGTAAGCAAAGTAAGTGAATATCGCCTGTTCCTTGCGTGTTCGTCCACAAATGATAACCATTATCCAATGTGAGGATCGTTGTTCCTTGTTTCATATCTGCACCATCCTTTAATTATGATAGTTTCATTATAAACCTATTAAAGGAAATGTGCGAGTGTTAACAAGGATTAGTTGCGGGTTTCTAATTGCCGTCTAATCGCTGGTACAGCTTTTTTGTTACCGGTTAATATCAAGTGATCGTTCAAGTGAATTTGCGTGTCACCATGTGGCATAATCAGTTCCTGATTGCGGTAAATTCGGCTAATAGTAACTTGGTCCACAAATGGTAAGTTGGAAATCTGTAAGCCAGTGAAGCGTCGGTTTTGGACGGTCACTTCGAAGAGTCCGGCATCGGTATTGTCGATGATTTGAAGCGTCGATGGTGTTTCAATTAAACTCCGCAGTAAGCTGATATTGGCTTCGTAAGTATTGAAGACTTCAACACCTTGTTCCTTAAGTTGATCGTATTTTTCATCTAAGATATCCTTTGCTTCAAACCGGGCGATAATCCGGGGCACCTTAGCGTCAAGTGCTAGTTGGGCGAGGCGATAATTTTGTTCATGGTTCAGATAACCGAGGATGATAATATCGGCATCAAAAGCACCGGATGTCACAAGGCTATCCTCACTGAGATCTGGTAGTAAGGTCAGGTCAGCGGCACTGTGGTAGATTTCGTAATTGCCTTGGTTATCAGTGAAGAGTTGTGTGGTATAAAGCCCGTTTGATAGTTGTTGGGCAATGGGAATCGTCATAATGTTGGCGCCGATAAACTTAACGCGTTTGCGCGGTAAATCTTCGGGTGTTGGTTGATAGAAGCGATTGAATAGGATTGGACCGAGGATACAACTTAAAATGGCAGCCAAGGTGAAGGCCCCGGATTGTTGTTCGGTAATGGTTTTTAAGTTTAGACCCACCGTTAAAATGGGCAAGACCAACGTAATTGTTGTCGCACTTAAAAAAGTACCTGCAATCGCATTAGTTTGTTTAAAGCGCCGTTTTAAAACCCAGTAGGTAGCTGCTTTGGAGAGCATAAAACCGATGAAGAAAAAGGGGATTAACGACAACGATTTACGATCCGCTAAGAGTGCTGGCAGGTCCAATTTAGCACCCGTCATGATGAAAAAGATCGGGATGAAAAAGCCGTAACCGATGGAGGTTAACTTATCGGTTGTTTCTTCGCGTGGCCGTAATAATTTCATGACCATTCCGGCTAAGAAGGCCCCTAAAATACTTTCGGCGCCGACTTCTTCAGCAATTGACACGAGTGTAATGATTAAGAAGAAAGCCAAACGGATGTCGAGTTGCGTGGTGGATTTATCAATCCGGGCGAAGAAATGATAGACGCCTTTGAAGCGGACTAACAAATAAATCGCAGCAACGAAAATTAATGATAGGAGCCAGAGACTTTTCGAACCGGGGTTATTGAGGGATGAATAAACCGTCAATGCGACCAACGGAATGATTTCGCCCAACACCGCAATCAAGAGAATTGTTTGACCGAGTGGTTGGCTAAGCAGTTCCTTTTCCTTGAGCGCGGCAATTACGACACCGAGGGCAATCGTTGAAAAGAGGATGGTTGCCAGACCAATATCTTTAAAGAGGCCACTCCAAGCGAGTAAACCACTTAAGCCAAATGAAATCAGCAAGATAAAGGCAAAACTGGTAATCGCTAATCTGACTGGACTCGGTTGAACTTTTAGTTGGGGGTCAGTTGGTGTGGGTTGTTTTTTAAAGAGGTCAAAATCGATTTCCATCCCACTTAAGAAAATCAAAACGGTCACGCCCAGCGTTGAGAGTTCCGTTAAAGTCGGGGTGGAGACGATTAAATGGAAGCCACTCGTCCCTAAAATAATGCCGACGATAATTTCGGCGACGGCGGTGGGCAGATAGGACATTTTAAATTTAGCCATCAGAAGCGGCGTCATTAAAGCCGCTAATAAAACGATGACAAGTGCAAGGTTAGTCATGACTAACATCCTTTCGAAATACAAAGTTGTTTAAGAGGATACACTAGATACTTTAAAAATTAAAGGTCAATTTACAATTCGGTCAAACTTGGTTAGTATGGAAGGAATAAAAACAAGAAGAGGTCAGGTCACGATTATGAAAATAAAAGAGAGTTTAGCCGTTGGCAGCTTTGCCTTTTTCGGTGGTATCTTGCGTTATTTAATCGGATTGGTATTGAATCAGCCAACTGGGTTTCCGTATGGGACTTTGTGCGTCAATTTAATTGGGGCGTTTTGCCTACCATTTTTGATGCGCTATATCGTGGCACGCTTACATTTGTGTGACCAATTAGCCTTGGCAATTGGGACTGGCTTTTTTGGTGCTTTCACAACGTTTTCGAGCTTTAGCGTCGACGCGATTCGATTGGTAAATCAGCAACAATGGTCAGCCTTTGCTTGGTATGTCGGGATTAGCATGATCGGGGGCGTCTTGTTGAGTTTACTAGCGGATTACTGGGCGGTTAAATTGACACACAACCCTGAAGAACAGGAGGTCTCACAATGACCATTTTATTAGTTGGTTTGGGGGCAGCGCTGGGCGCCATTTTGCGGTATCAATTGACGCGAATTGGGAATCACGTCGCTAGTGAATTCCCACTGATGACCTTTTTAATCAATCTAACCGGTAGCTTTTGTCTGGGCTGGTTGACCGCATCTCAATTAAGTCAGCCGGTGACGCTCTTTTTAGGCGTCGGTGTGCTTGGCGGGTATACGACCTTTTCAACCTTAAATAGTGAACTGAGCCAATTGTGGTTTCGGCGCCGGTATCATATTTTCTTTGGTTACTGGCTTTTGACCTATGGATTGGGTCTGTTGGTGGCTGCAGCCGGCTTTTATGCTGGTTTATAGCTGATAACAGCCAGTAGGCCGATTGACTCGCACTCATGTGAATTAAGTGTTAAACTGGTAGGGCTATTTATTTAAAACAGGGAGGCATTTGCTTTGACTGACGTACAGAAATCATTGGAACAAAGCCGATTAACAGAAATTATTGGTTTAATTAAAAAAGCTGAGACCCATTTTGAAGGGGCTGTTAAGCGCGCAAAATCGGAAGAAAAAGAAATTAACGAGAACTTCTTCAACGACGTTCGCCTTAACTTCAATAACGATTCCGCGATGACTGAAACCGCCGTTTCGATTGAACAGCAGCGGCAAATGCTACAAGAACGCAATCACTCGTGGCAACAATCTTCACGGCAATTGGCAACCTTGCAAAAGATGGAAAAGACGCCATACTTTGCCCGTGTTGATTTTCAAGAAAAGGGTGAACCTAAATCCGAATCAATTTATATCGGGTTAGGCTCATTTACAGATACCGACGATCATTTCTTAATTTATGATTGGCGGGCACCAATTTCATCAATTTACTATGAAGGTAAGACGGGCGCTGTGACGTACCAAACACCAGACGGTCCGCAAGATGTGAATATCTCACTTAAGCGTCAATTTTTGATTGAAGATGGCCAAATCAAGGCTTTATTTGATACGCAAGAAACGATTGGCGATCAAATGTTATTAGAAGTGTTAGGTGAAAAATCTGATACACAGATGAAGAGTATCGTGACGACGATTCAACGTGAACAAAATCAGATTATCCGTAATACCGATGCTGATTTGTTATTCGTTCAAGGGGCAGCTGGCTCAGGGAAAACGTCAGCTATCTTGCAACGCATCGCGTTTTTACTCTATCGCTATCGGGGCAATTTAGATTCGAGCCAAGTAATCATGTTCTCGCCTAACCAATTATTCAACGACTACATCGCAGATGTGTTGCCTGAATTGGGCGAACAAAATATGATTCAAATGACTTACTTCCAATATGTGGCGCGCCGGCTACCAAACATGGCGGTCCAGAGCCTCTTTGATCAATTCGAAACACCAGTTAACGAAACCGATGGCCGGATTAGTCGCTTGAAAGAAAGTCTCGTCTTTTATAAGGCTGTTAAAAAGTACGCTGCACATCTTGAAAAAGCCGACATGCGCTTCCGCGATATGAAGGTCAAGGGCCGCGTCTTGATTACGAAGGAACACATCAGCGAGGTTTATTACCGGTTTAATGAAAACTACCATCTCGGCAATCGATTAGATGCGACTAAAGAAAGTTTGTTGCGGACATTGAGCCACAAGGTCGATCACGAAACTAAGGCCGACTGGGTGACTGAGCAAGCCGAGAATATGAGTGATGAAGAAATCCGCGAATTGATGTCTGGTAAAGATTTCAAGACGGGTGATGCTGAAAGCAAGTTTATTGCTAAGCAGATCGTGCTAGAAGCGTTCAAACCCGTTCGCCGGTCTATTCAACGCAATCGCTTCTTAAGCATCCAGGCGCAATATATTCACTTCTTACGGGTTGTGCCACAACTTGTGAAGTTAGCCGATTTTGATATTACAGAAGAGCAATGGCAAGACCACGTCACTCATTTTGTCGCACAATTGAAGGCTAAGCAGATGACGTTGCAAGATGTCACACCTTATCTTCACCTCTACGATTTGATGACGGGTAAAAAAGGCGAACGTGATATGCGTTTTGTCTTCATCGATGAAATTCAAGATTACACGCCTTATGAATTGGCCTTCTTGAAGCTCCACTTCCCTAAGGCGCGCTTCACATTATTGGGCGATTTGAACCAAGCGATTTTCACTAAAGGTAATAGCACAAATCTCTTGCAACAAGTCCAACAATTATTTGATGCCCAAAATACAAAAGTGGTGCAATTAACACGTTCATACCGGTCAACGCAACAAGTGACCGACTTTACCAAGGGCTTATTAAAAGGTGGCCAAGCCATCGAAGCCTTCAACCGAGTTGGCGATAAACCAAACTTGATTGTGCGCCAATCAGAAGCTGAGTTAGTGGCTGATGTCAACCGCCAATTAGCAGCAAATGAAGCGGATAAATTATCGACGGCGATTATTACCAAGACATTGGTGCAAGCCCAAGAATTGACGAAGATGCTCAAGGAAACGGGAACCAAAGTCACCTTGATTCGTTCCGAAAACCAACGTTTAGCAGCCGGGACATTAGTGGTCCCAAGTTTCTTAGCTAAAGGTTTGGAATTCGATGCCATTATTGGCTGGCAAATCAGTGCCGCCAACTACAATCATGAAGATCAACGGCAATTGCTCTACACGATTTGTTCAAGAGCAATGCATCGCTTGACCTTGTTAGCCACTGATGCACTCTCACCACTGATTGATAATGTCGATCCAGAAAAATATACATTAACAAAATAATACGACTAGAGGGACTCATCAAATTGCTTGGTGAGTGCCTTTTTTTGTGTTAATTATGGTAAAATGTAACCGTTTAGCAGTTAGTTAAGCCCTGGGAGGATTAAAGCATGAAAAACGAGATGAACTATTACGAAATCTCGCGAGAAGAATGGCGTTATTTTCACGGCCGTGGCGAAAAATACACCGCCATTACGGACGATGAATTACAGCAAGTCAGCGGCTTAAACGACCGCATCTCGTTAACGGATGTCAGTGACATTTACGTGCCACTCCGTCATTTATTACAAATGAAGTATGAACAATTCCAAGAAAATCAAATTAAGCAGTCTGAATTTTTAGAAATCAAACCGCACAAAACACCGTTCATTATCGGCATCGCCGGTAGTGTCGCGGTTGGTAAGAGTACCACCGCGCGTCTATTGCAGCTATTACTGAGTCGGGTCTATCCAGATAAGACGGTCCAAATGATTACGACCGATGGCTTTTTATATTCAACCTCTGAATTGAAACAAAAAGGGATTCTCGATAAAAAAGGGTTCCCCGAAAGTTACGATATGCCGCAGTTAATCAGCTTCTTGAACGCTGTGAAAAATAACGTGGCGCCGGTTAAAGCGCCCAAGTATTCACATCAAATCTACGATATTATCCCGAATGAGTTTGATATCATCGATGATCCCGATATTTTAATCGTCGAAGGGATCAACGTTTTACAATTACCGACAACCGAACAAATTTACGTCAGTGATTTTTTCGACTTTTCAGTTTACGTGGATGCCAATCCAAGTTTAATTGAGAAGTGGTTTCTAGAACGCTTTGACCTCTTATTAGATCTCGCGAAGGATGACCCAACGAACTATTATTATCCTTATGCGATTAGTGATCGCGCCAGCGCCTTTAAGATGGCCCGGCGTGTCTGGCGCGACATCGATTTACGTAATTTGAACGACTATATTTTACCAACAAGAAACCGCGCCGATTTAATTTTGCATAAAACCAAACATCACCTGATTGATAAGGTATTTCTACGAAAATATTGATAGTAGAATGAGTTTTTTCACAGGAATGGCTGTCATCCATTGACGTTTTCATGATTAATCAGTAGAATAGATACATTATAAAAAAGTTTTAGCGTTACTAATCGAGCTGAGTAAAACGAGGACCATTTAAGTTTTACTCGGCTTTAATAAAAAAGGAGTGAGTTGTTTGGCCCAAAAGGACATGCAAGATTTCGATAAGATTATCGTTTTAGATTACGGTAGTCAGTATAATCAATTGATTACACGTCGTATCCGTGAATTCGGGATTTTCTCTGAATTGTTGCCTAACACGACAACAGCAGCAGAAATCAAGAAGATCGCCCCTAAAGGAATTATTTTCTCTGGCGGCCCAATGAGTGTTTACGATGATGGTGCCTTTTCAGTTGACCCCGAAATTTTTGAATTAGGGATTCCAATTCTCGGTATTTGTTACGGGATGCAGTTGATCAGTTTCAAAAATGGCGGTAATGTTGAAGCATCAACAGAACGTGAATATGGTAAGGCTGAAATTACAGTGACTGACAAAGACAGTGACTTATTCAAAGGTCTTCCTGAAAAACAAACAGTATGGATGAGTCATGGTGATAAAGTGACTGCAATTCCAGAAGGTTACGTGACAGTTGCTGAAAGTGATAATACACCATTTACAGCAATTGAAAACCGCGACAAACATATTTACGGGATTCAATTCCATACTGAAGTGCAAAACACTGAATTTGGGAACGATATCTTGAAGAACTTTGCATTTGGCGTCTGTGGGGCCCAAGACAACTGGACAATGAACGATTTCATCGACATGCAAATCGAAAAGATTCGCGAACAAGTCGGTGACAAGAAAGTCCTTCTTGGTCTTTCAGGTGGTGTTGATTCTTCTGTTGTTGGGGTGTTATTACACCGCGCAATTGGCGACCAATTGGTCAGCATCTTTGTTGATCACGGCTTACTCAGAAAAGGCGAAGTTGAACAAGTTATGGAAAGCCTTGGCGGTAAATTTGGCTTGAACATCATCCAAGTTGACGCTAAAGAACGTTTCATGAGCAAACTCGCTGGCGTTTCTGATCCAGAAAAGAAACGGAAGATCATTGGTAACGAATTTATCCAAGTGTTTGACGAAGAAGCAACTAAGTTAAACGGGATTGACTTCTTAGCGCAAGGGACTTTATACACTGACATTATTGAAAGTGGTACAAGTACTGCGACAACCATCAAATCACATCATAACGTTGGTGGTTTACCAGAAGACATGCAATTTAGCTTAATTGAACCTTTAAATACATTATTTAAAGATGAAGTTCGTGACCTTGGCGAAAAATTAGGCATGCCATATGAACTCGTATGGCGCCAACCATTCCCAGGTCCTGGCCTTGGTATTCGTGTCCTTGGCGAAGTGACTGAAGATAAATTGAAGATTGTCCGCGATAGTGATTTAATTCTTCGTGAAGAATTTGCACTCGCTGGTTTAGATAAAACCGTATGGCAATACTTTACAGTCTTACCAGGCATCCGTAGTGTGGGTGTCATGGGTGATGGCCGGACATACGACTACACAGTTGGTATCCGTGCTGTTAACTCAATCGACGGCATGACAGCCGACTTCTCACGTATTCCATGGGATATCTTGCAAAAGGTTTCTGTGCGAATCGTTAACGAAGTCGATCACGTCAACCGTATCGTGTACGATATCACGAGCAAGCCACCTTCAACAGTGGAATGGGAATAGATTCTCAATTAAAAACACCGCAAATTGTTTCGACAACTTACGGTGTTTTTTTGTGCAATAATTCAGGCTTTTAACGTCAGGTCTTTGAAATTAGGCGCAATATAAGGTACCATCTAGTCAATGGAAGTAGGGATGATTGATGGTAAATGGTAAACAATTAGAAACCAGTGAAAAAATCAAACAAGGGCTCGTTTTTGCGGTTGCAAAACTGATTCAGATCTTACCGCTGATTGGCTTAACGATGTTACATAGCGGTCATACCGCGGCATCCTATATGCCGTATATCTTATTTTATACCGCGTTGAAAACTGGCTTATTATTCGTGAATAGTCTGGGTCACGTGCAGAATTCGTTTAAAATAACCAGTATCAGCATGTTATTAGCTGCTGGGGCCTTATTCGTGTTAGCCATTTCGCCGTGGTTATATTTAACGGATATTGCGGCCTTTATTTTGGGCGCCAGCGCCAGTGTGATTATGCCGACCTATGAAGGTGTTTATTATCACGAGCGGGTAGTCTGGAAATGGCATCTGATGGGGACCGAAATTAAAACGTTATTGGCTTTTAGCTTAGTAACAGTTGGTCTATTGACCATCGCTAGTCATTTTTCATATCGGTTAGTCTTTATTGTTATCATGCTATTTGTATTGATTGGCTTTGTCGGGATGCAACGCTTCGAACCATTTGTGAAGCAACTTGATGAATCAGTATTTGTCGCACAAACCAAATCACTTAATAACTTGGAACTATTTGTCTGGGCAACCGCGATGGCTTTTGCGCTGAGATATCTGCGCCTTTTTGAAGCCCGATTTGTCTGGTTATTAATTACCGTTGCTGTCATTGGTTTAGTCGCGCTAGTCTTGCGGGTGATCATCACGCGTGGTACTAAAACGAAGATGCCAGGTTGGCTCTTGATTGCGGCCTTAATTAACGGGGCGTTTGAAACGTTCTTAATGCTCTATATATTTGTCGCGATCCAAAATCAGGGCTTGATGATAGGGGCCTATGTTACTTACGGTGCGGGGATGATTCTAGCCCAAGTTATTCGAAAGAGCGTGCAAGGGCGCTTTTCGAAGTTATCAGATTTAAAAGTCCAACTACTGGGTTTTGTGGTGGGTGCTTGGTTGATGATTACGCCGCATCTAATTTTATTAGGCATCTTATTAATTAGTTTCTTTGGCAGTGCTAACAGCATTCTTTTGAATCACCGCGCTTATTACACCGGTGTCACAACGCCCGCGCAAACCTTAATCGTTAAATATCGGAATACGTATCTAGGTAGTATCCTGATGCAATTTATCTTGATTATTGGCTTGATGGGCTTAGCCGTAATGCGGCAACAAGACATGACGACCGTGATTGCTCAAATCAGTGGCAGTGTCGCAATGTCGGACACCACCAGTCAGTTAATTCACCTAGCCGGTCTGATTAGCGTTGGCTTCTTAACACTGATTGCCGGATTGGCAGGTAGATATTTACCAGCGATGGATGAAAATCCGCTAACTTAATGGATAAAAAACGGTCCCTAAACGGGGCCGTTTTTTTGTGGTTTTTGAGGATTATGTTATTACTTATACGGATTTTTTTGGAGATTAAAAGTATAAAAACGCCCTACTGGTGCAAGACTCAATTAAACGAATAGTGACGCTTTAAAATATACGCCGGATTCTAAAAATAGGTATTGTTAATTATAGGAATTATAGTTTGGGATGCTAATACTATTCAATTACTGAAAAAATCCAACTAATCCATTGTTTCACTGTACTACGTCTACGAGGAATAGTTTTTCCACTAATATTTGGTACATATTCTGCGAGGACACTATCGATATAGGAATCATCAGATTCGCCATTATTTTTTAAATAGGAGTCAAAAACGAGTTTAAAAGTGATATGGCTAAGTATTTGTCTAATAATTTTTTCATTGCGGAAGTCAGAGTTGGGTAAAATATTGATTGATTGACCTAAATCAGTTAATACATACTTACTATGTTCCCTTTTTGCTAACCCTAAGAACCTAAGAGAATTTGCATAGTAATCACTTTGCCGAACATCGAAATTAAATTTTTCAGCAAGAGTTTTTTTATCAATAGGAGTAGCTAAATACTGCATCATATCTAAAACTGTTTGAAATGTATTGGCTTGAGGATATACGATTTCTGTTGATTCTGGAAGCATGGGGCTTTGGTGAGATATCTGTTTTACTACATCTGAATTTAGGTTTAAGGTTCGATTTAATATAAAAGAGTATTGTTCAACCTTTTTAATAGATGAGTAATTATTGACATCAGTAAAATCATATTGATAAAAAGTATATATATCATCAGCAAAAGTAAAGTATAGAGGAATGACTGGTTTTTGTGTTCCTAAAGTATTATAAACACGAAAAGGATGATAGAGTTGACGAATAATGAAATCTTCAGGTATGTGGGTTTTCGCCTCAACGATAGCCAGTTTATCAAAGCTTTCAAAGCCTGCATCAATCTCTACCTGAGCATTAGCAACATGAAAATCGTATAAAGAACCGTCTCTTTGAGCAATTTTGTAATTTAAATCACCGGATTTTAGGCGACCTGTTATTGTATCAATAGCGGGGAAATTTTGATCGCTCATTAGGATGTGATCAATCATACCTGAGGCTTTTGCGACATTTAAAGCTACTGCTTCTGATGTAATACCAAACGAGTCCCAAGTACTTACCCAAGAAGGGAGAGTTTTAACGATTGGTCGTATATTTTCATATTTTAATTTCTGGTATGCTTTGAATCTACCGATTGTATATGTTCCACGTGAGGAAGGTAGTATTACTAACTTATTTTTCTTAAATAACTCGGGTAAACTAGATGACCAATCATACTTTGTTATTAGTCTAGGTTCATAGAATTCTTTGATTTGTTTTGCGGAGATATTAAAAATACCATTAGTATCTATTTGATCTAGAATATGATACTTATCAAATAATTGAGTCCAAGCGTCATTTGCTTTTGTCATAACAATCCCTCTATTAGATTAATTTTCATCAAGGTAGTTATAGTTCATGATTAAAACTTCATCCACTTTACCTCTGCCTGTTGCTTTTGAATTTATACTACGAGATGCCGGCACAATTACAGTTGTATCTTTATAATTAGCATAAATTTCATGGATATAAGGGACAGAGGAGTTACTGAGCATTACTTTAACGCCTTTGGCAGTCAGACGATCTACAAGATCTCGTAAACGCTCTTGTTCATCTGCGCCAAAACCGTTTAATGTGTAGCCTACAAAGCTTTGCCGATCATTGACCATTGGGGCGTATGGAGGATCAAAATATATAAAATCTCCCCTTCTTGCCCCTTTGACAGCATCTTCGAAGTCGCCGTTGATAATTTTGATAGTTGATTTATTTAAAAATTTACTTACATGTCGTAGAACTATCTCATTAACGATTGCTGGGTTTTTATATTTACCATAGGGTGTGTTGATTTGATTTTGACTATTAACTCTGAATAAGCCATTAAATCCGGTTTTATTCAAAAATATAAAACGAGCAGCACGTTCAACATTTGATTTGGTATCAATAATTCCATTTCTATCCCACTCACGAACTTCATAATAATAGTCACTACTGGTATTTGCTTCGTGAATTTTTAAGTTGCTAATTAATTCGTCGATGTTATCCCTAACAGCATTATATGCAAGGAAAAGTTCAGTATTGAAGTCATTAATAGTAGATTTATTATACTGCAGTTGAAAAAAGACAGCACCTCCACCAACAAAAGGTTCGTAGTACCTTCCAAAAGTTTTTGGCATATACTTTGTTATTTGGGGGATTAATTGACGTTTGCCACCAGCCCACTTCACGAATGGCTTAACAAGTGGGTTCTTATTCATTTTTTTCACCTCTATATAAAACGTATGTTTGTATAATGATACACCAAAATAGGGGGATTTAATAGTGTTATTCGAGACCTGAAGGACTTTGTTTCTTCATTTAAATTCTAATTTTCTTTAATAGTATTGGTAAGACAGGGCACCTCAAGAATAAACTTCTTAAGTATGAAAAAAATGAAGCAGTAATGTGTATAGGTTTAATAGGTGGTGATTATTATGAAACAAGTTTACAAAGATGAACTAGTTAAATTGATCTGTAGTGACACGTTTGAGTGTATGCAAAGATTCCCCTCGAATTCAGTGGATGTAATTATTGCTGATCCTCCATACTTTTTAAGTAACGGGGGTTTTTCGAATAGTGGAGGTAAGATGGTTAGCGTCAACAAAGGAGAGTGGGATAAAATTAATGATGTAAAGCCTGAGGTATTTTATACAAGACTTATTCGATCTGCGGATCGAATTTTAAAAAAAGATGGTACAATATGGGTATTTGGTTCGATGCATAATATATACATATTAGGGTATTTATTGCCAAAATATGGATTTAAGATATTAAATAATATTACTTGGCAAAAGTCCAACCCAGCTCCTAATTTAAGTAAGAGGATGTTCACACATTCAACTGAAACTATTATTTGGGCAAAAAAAGAGAGTGGAAAACAATTCTTTAATTATGATTTAATGAAAGAATTAAATCATAGTAGTCAGATGAAGGATGTTTGGACGACACCAACTATTAATAATTATGAGCGCCGATTCGGAAGACACCCAACCCAAAAGCCATTGTCTGTTATTGATAGAATGGTAAAAGCAAGCACAGATTCTGGGATGATATTGTTAGATCCATTTGTAGGTTCTGGAACAACTGCAGTTGCAGGAGCAAGGAATGGGATAAGAACGATTGGAATAGATAACTCACAAGATTATTTAAATATAGCAATAAAAAGAGTATCAAATTTTCAAGAGGAAAAATTAGGAAAAATTAAATAATTATTATATTTAATGGCTAGATTAATCTAGCCATTTTTTTGCTTAAAAATAGGTGACGAATAACAGTTATAACTGTAGTGAATAGAAAGCTAATGCGGTACAATAACACTTATAGAATAGTTAGTGATTAATTTATCCTATGACACTCGGAGGACTAGTGATATGTTTAGTACTGATTTAAAAAACTTAAAAATACAATATCGAACAACAGTCAACCAAGTAATAGATGAATTTTATGTGCCAGTCTTAAGCAAAGCTGTACGTTATGATAGGGCGGTTGGATATTTTTCATCTAATATTTTAATAGCATATATTGATGGATTAGAGAAATTTGTAGAAAATAACGGAAAAATAAGATTAATTATTTCACCATTTATAACAAAAAAAGATGGGGAAGTTTTTTTAGATTCTATTAATAAAATTAGTTCTATTTCAGGATCTCTTAATGAACTATTTAGGAATTTTAGACTAGATGGGAATGATGCACAAATCTCTGCACAGATTCTCTATCGATTAATTATGGACGGTATATTGGAAGTTAGAGTTATCGTTCCTAACAATAACTTAGGTTTATTTCATGAAAAAATCGCTTTATTTTATGACGAATTAGGAGATACGATTGCAATAAACGGATCTAACAATGAAACCCAAGGCTCTGTAGAGCACAATTTAGAATCGTTTAGTACATTTAGATCCTGGATCAACGGACAAGAGTTGTACATCGATACATTTAAGGAACAATTTGAGGATACTTGGCAAGGTAACCTTAACGAATACCACATGCTGTCATTACAGGAGGCAGTAGATGACGATGTACTTCGTGAATATGAAACAGATGAAAGTATAAAAACGTTATATTCTAAACTAAGTAGACATGGTGGGTTAGAAAAACAGAATGAGCCGAAGAATGAGACTGAAAGGTTAGGATTCGATCCGTATGATTATCAAAAAGTTGCAGCAGAGACGTGGATGGAAAAAAGTAAGGGGATTATTGCATTTGCAACAGGAACCGGTAAAACAAAAACTGCTATTTATGCGTTCGATCAATTAATGAAAAAAGAAGGAGCAAAAGTTTTCTTAATTACGGTTCCTGATAAAACGTTAGTAGAGCAATGGTCTAAAGAGCTGTTGAATTACTGGGGTAATTTAGTGAAATGTTATTCTGAAAACAACCAATGGGTTAATCAATTAAAAAATAAAATAGACTATTGGAAACTTGAACCGGATGAACCCTTATTTATCGTAACGACTAATCAAACATTCCATGGTGAAAAATTCACGCGTCAAATTAAGAAATTAAATAAGGACTATGTTTTTTTAGCGGATGAATGCCATCGTCTGGGGACTGATAACTTATTGAATAGCCTGCCTAGTGTAGAAAGACGACTAGGACTTTCAGCAACCCCTAGTATTTATATGTCTGAAGAAAAAACAGACCGCTTGTTTAACTACTTTGGAGGTATTATAGCTGAATATAGTTTAGAAAAAGCAATAGAAGACGGAAAGCTAACACAATATGAGTACCATCCTGTGAAAGTTAGACTATCTGATGATGAAATGGAAAAGTATAAAGAGTTAACGCATAAAATAGTGAAGATGTTAGGTAATGATGACGAAAATAGTTTAGAGGGGTTGTCACTTGAGGCGCAGATGTTACTCTTTAAGAGAGCAAGAATTATTTATGGGGCATATGACAAAATAATTAAGTTGGAATCGTTACTTGATAAATTAAAAGATCAAAGAAATATGTTGATCTATTGTGGAGCAACCTCCTTGTCTGAAGGAATTGCTGGAGATGACGAGGGAAATGAGCTAGATCAGAGTAATACTGAGGCAAGTAAAAAACAAATTGAAATTGTAAATCAGATGTTAAAGGGTAAAGGAATTCTAGCTGCTCAATATACTAAAGATGAGAATGGTAATGAGAGACAAGATAGAATTGATGCATTCAAAAATGGTGTAATAGACACTTTAGTGGCTATTAAGGCATTAGATGAAGGGGTCGACATTCCTGAAATATCGATTGGTATTATTATGGCGAGCTCGGGAAATCCGCGTGAATTTATACAACGAAGAGGTCGATTATTAAGAAAATCCGCGGGAAAAGAGATTGCCATTATTTATGATATGGTCGTTTTGGGAGAAGAATCCGAGTATGACGGAATAAATATGACAGAATTAAAACGAATAGGAGAATTTTCAAAGGCTGCAAAAAATAGAAATGAAATCTTAGATGAATATCAAGAATTGTTTGATAGATATTTGGAGGAAAAAGAAGATGAATGAAGAAAATGAAAATACAGTAGACTACGAGAAATTAGTTGAAACTAAAGAACTTCTTTTAAAAGTGGCTGAAGAGTATATAAATGAAGGTGTAAAAACATCTGTAAGGGATAAAGTAGATAAAGTAGTTAGATTGGTGGGAAAAAAATATGATTTTTAAAGAACTAAAACTGATTAACTTTAGACAATTTAAGGGTGAAAATAAATTTGTATTCCCAATAAATGATCGAAAAATCACGTTAATCATTGCTCGTAACGGTGTTGGGAAAACAACTTTTTTACAAGCGTTCCGTTTTTGCTTTTATGGGGAAAGTCCAAATGTTTTAAAATTACCTAAGAGTGAAGAATTATTAAATTACTCAGTAGAAAATAATATGAGTGAAATGGATGAGCAGCCACTTTCGGTACAAGTTAAGTTTCAACATAACGGTAAAGATTATATAGCGGTTAGAACAGTTAGATTTAGAATGTTTAACCGTAAGATGCAAAAACTTACAAAAAATTCAGACGATAGCTTTGAATTATGGGAAGAAACAGAAAATCGCGGTGCAATAAAAGTTGAAGATGGACTAAAAAGAATTCAGGAAATGATTCCTACTGGATTGGCACATGTTTACATGTTTGATGGGGAACGTGTTGAAAAGCCAATTGGAAGTACAGAATTTAAAAATGATTTAAAGGATTCAATAGTAGGTGTGTTGGGTTTGAAAAAACTTGAACAGGCAAGAGATTTTTTGGGAAACAAATCCAAATCAGGATCAGTGATTGGGCAGGTTCATGCGAAATTAGTACCAATAGGTTCTACTGAGCAAGAGGTTTTAGATCGGTATGCTAGTGCTGAGGAGAATATTACACAATTAAAACAAGAGATTGTGATACGTCAAAACCAAGTGGAGAGTTTAACGAAAGATATTGAAGTTGCTACTGAAGCACAAAAAAGTATTGAGAAACTTGAATTGTTAGTTCAAGTAAAGAAAATTGCTGAGTCCAAAATATCTGCACAAGAACGTGAAATAGAAGAATTAAGAAGAAGAGCTAACGACTGCGCTGTTGAATTATTACTAAAATTAGAAGTTGCAAAAACATATAAAAAGTATGAGAAGTTTATTGCAAAGGAAGAGGAACAGACAGAAGTATTTGAAAACTTATATCAGTCGGTTGTTGAAGATATTTTGAGAAGGCATAAATGTATTTGTGGACGTGAGGTTCATACAGGTAGTATTGAAGCAGAGCATCTGAGAGAGTTATCAGTACTTCCTCAAGACAACGCTAACTATTTAAATGCATTAAGGAGCTTATATAATTCTCTTGCTAATCTTCCAAGTCTACGAAAAAGTATAACGAAATATCATAATCAATTAGTATTGGCTAAGAAAAAATTAGAAGAATTAAGAAAGGAGGGTGAGCACGCGATTGAAAAAGTTATAAAAAAAGAGGAGGAAATTGGAGCAAAAAATCAAGTGGATATTGAACATCTTAGAGCAACTAAGGCCCGTATTCTGTATAATATTGATATTAACGAAAAGTCTATCGAAAGCAACCAACGAGTTGTTAATGAACTTAGCTCAGAACTAAAGAAAATACAGTTTAATAGTCAACATAATAGGAATGTAAATGCATCACTAAAAATGCTCAATCAATTGAAGTTAGAGATTGAGGAAGAATTAGATAATAAGAAAAATATTGCTCGTGAATCGATTGAAAAAAATATGAACTTAGTTCTCACAGAGGTAATGGATCAACATTACGAGGTAGAACTAGATTCAGAATATAAATTAACAGTCTATAAAAAAGTAGATGATAAACGATTGCAAGATGAGACTGAGGTTTTATCTACAGGGCAAAATGTAATGATGTATCTATCATTTTTAAAAGCATTATTGATGACTGTTGAACAACACGCGGAGTTCGATGATATTCAAAGTAGCGGAGTTATTATGGATGCAGCACTTTCTAATCTGGATGAAGAACATATTAAACAAATTAGTAGTAGAATATTAAATTCGTTTGACCAACTAATTTTCTTATCATTTAAAGCGCAGCTTCGAAATGAGTTAATTACTGGAATACACAATAATATCTCATGTGCATATGAGTTATCTAAGGATATGATGGGAAATGTTGTGTCACGAATAATTGATACGAATAATGTTGAAGAGTATGTAAACGAGGATGACGAAATAAATGAGTAATAATATGATGAACCCAACTGATTTTTCTTTTTATTATCAAACTGAAGAATACACTAGAAGTGATAACTTTCTGAGCAATCATGGATTGTCAGGTGAAGGAGTGCAGTTTTTAACAGCTTTATTGGGGATAAATAACAGCAGTAAAATAGCTTTGGATAATCGACCCAATGGCGAGGTGAAAAAACGTTCTTTATCTAGAACTGTTTATCAAAGGGCAATGGTTGAAATGGATAGAGATTTTGGTTTATTAACGATAATTGATAGCTTGAATGAACCGTATACAGAAGTGTTAAATAAAAAAGCTTTCTTAAAAAATACAAATGGTGAACGGTATTTTGAACTTCCTAATGTATCTACGTTCTATCAGTACTTTTTGGGTGGTATTGAATATGTAGATGAGATTATTTTTCAGTACGGAGACAAAGAAGAGGATATTTTTGATTCGATTTATGAGTATTTAACGGATAAAGAAAATAAGCAAATCATGGATGATTTTATAGATGAGTTAGGTGGTGAAATAGATGAACCAAGAATTTAAAAAGACAGAAGTTAATACCACAGGTTATAACGGGAATGAACCTACCAGGATTTGCCCAAAATGTCAGATAGAAAAGCCATTGAGTGAGTTTGGTTGACGTGACATGGGAAATAACGTTATACGAAATCAATCATGGTGTAAAAAGTGCCGTTAATATTTAGAAACCACAATTTAAATCTAAATTGTGGTTTCTTTTTGCATTCATAGTCTAATTAGACTATGCTATAAAAATCAGTTCAGGAGGATTTTTATGATGAAGTCAATTTTATTAGTCGGTCAGTCAAATATGGCCGGGCGGGGATTTATTCAAGATGTGCCGGGATTGCGGCACGAGCGCGTGAAGATGTTGCGCAATGGGCGCTGGCAAATGATGGCCGAACCAATTCATTTTGATCGCGAGGTTGCGGGTGTTGGGCCGGCTGCATCATTTGCGGCGGCTTGGGTCCAGGCGCACCTGGATGAAGAATTAGGTTTAATTCCGTGTGCTGAAGGGGGCAGTTCAATCGATGAGTGGGCGAGTGACGAAATGTTGATGCGCCACGCGATTGCTGAAGCCAAATTCGCACAGGAATCTAGCGAGTTAATTGGGGTATTATGGCACCAAGGGGAAAGCGATAGTCTAAAAGGCGGTTATCAAACGTATGCTGCCAAGTTAACGGCGGTCTTTAGTCATTTACGTCAAGCATTGGGTCAAGCAGACTTACCCATTATTGTCGGGCAATTACCAGATTTTTTAGGCCAAGAAGGGTTCGGCGCTAGTGCGACAGAATTCAATGACATTAATCGGGAAATGGCGAACGTGGTTGCGCAAGATCCCCATAGTTACTTAGTCAACGCCGCCGAATTAACGGCCAATCCTGATGGCATTCACATCGATGCGGCCTCACAACGGCGCTTTGGCTTGCGCTATTACGCTGCTTTTGCCAACCAAGAGGATGTCCTCGCGGTACTGCCAGATGAAGCTGCTCAATTAGGAGTACTTTATCAACGGCCAGAAACCCCGCAGGAAAAGATGTATCGCTTGAGTCGTGCTTTTGCACTTGGACAAATGAGCTATCCAGAATTCATCGCGCAATTAACGGGCAAGGGGACTGCCAAATGATTCAGTTTCTAATTTTGGGTTTATTGAAGAAAAAGCCAGGTGCTTATGGCTACGAATTATTAGCTGATATGGAAAACAATTATTTCGAATTCTTTTTGAACTTTACGAAGGGTTCTTTTTACTACAACTTACAACAACTAGCGGAAAAGCAATTGATTGAAAAAATAGTGGATGATGCCAGTGATAAGCGCGAGAAAAATCGCTATGTGCTGACTGCGGGGGGAGAAGCGGCTTTTGAAAAACAGTTCGCCCATTATGGCGGGCAGAATAAGCCGATTACTTTCCCATTCTACACACCACTACTATTCACTGATCAAGTTGAACCAACGCAAATGCGCGAACTCTTGCAGAGCCAAATTGCACAAACTAAGGAAAAAATCCAAGCGATTGAAGCGGCATTAAATACCGCAACCAATCTACAACCGATGTTTATCAAAATGATGGCCAACTCAAAACGACACCACGAAGTTAATTTGGAGTGGCTGCAAGAACAACTAGCAGAGGGGATACAATGAAGAGAATAGTTGATTTAGTAATTACCATTATAGTTTTACTACTATTTGGCGTGCTTATTTTTAGATTTGTGACGGATTTTAAAAAGACGCTATTACTAGTAACTGTGTTAGCAATTGCGATTATTTTGAAGCATTATATCCGTAAAAAATAAGTTGTCGTAATCTCTTTTAACAAAAAAGTCTGTCATAAATTTAGTGGGATACTAAATGATGACAGACTTTTTTTAATAGGCTTGCATAAATAAACTAACTGCTAGTCCTAGTGCGGCGATGCCAATCCCAATTTTAGTTAGGCGTTCTGGTAGTAGACGGACGATGATGGGACCAATGAGGCCGCCAATCAAAAAGCCGATTCCAAGGGGCAAGACAAGGCCCCAATTGATGGTCGTTTGAAGCGCGTAGACTAGTGTTGCGATACAGTTCGCGAGGCCCATCGTTAGATTTTTGGTGGCGTTATATTCTTGGAAAGGCGCTTGGCTGATGACTGAGAGCAGTGATAGCATCAAGACACCAGAAGCAGCACCGAAGTAGCCGCTGTAAATGCCGACTAAGAAAACACCGAGCCAAGCGAGGCTAACTTGCCATTTAGCGGGTTGACCAACTTGGAGATGGCGTGGTAAGAGGATTAAAATGCCGGCAGATAAAATGAAAAAGGGGACAATTTTTTGGAATGTTTCTGCTGGAATTTTAAAGAGTAATAAGGCCCCCACAATACAGCCAATTAAGGTTAACGGTAAAAGCGTGATGAGTTCCCGTTTTTGGTGTTTCAATTCCTTGCGTGAAGCCAGTGATGCGCCAACGCCGGTGAAGATTAAGCCCGCGGTGTTGGTGACATTGGCCGTGACCGGTGGTAACCCGAGTGCGAGTAGGGCTGGGTATGAAACGAGTGATGCGAGACCGCCGACGGTACTAACGATGCCGGCTGCCACGCCAATCAGAATTAATGTAAAACTCAATTGGATAAATGACATGAATAAGGGGCTCTTTTCTATAACGAATTAACGTTTTAATATTATAGGACTTGATCGTAGTAACGGTAGGCGCAATATTCAACGGGATACTTGAGTGCGTAGATGTAAAAAGCATCGCTGACAGCGTCACTGATGGTCATCATTTCACTACCACCATCAGTTAGTAAGAAATAAGTCATGGCCAGTGCCAGTAAAATAACGATTGAATCAAGAAAAATAGCCATCACCTTAGCGGCTTTGATGGTGATTAATTGCCAGCGTTCATCGTTCTGGTAGGCCCGCGACTTATTGTGTTTGAAGTGAAGATCTAAAAAGATGAAAACTGCTAACAGCATAATCAGAATTAACATGATGAGTTGCTTCATTTTGAATCCTCCTCTGGTGAAAAGACAGTTGTTATTTCGACCCCAAAGACCTGCGCAATCTTAAAAGCGAGTTCTAATGAGGGTGTATATTTATACTTTTCGATTGAAATCACGGCTTGCCTGGAAATGCCGGTTCGTTCGGCGAGGTCAGCCTGGGTCCAGTTGCGCTCAGCGCGTAAGACTTTAATGCGATTTTGAATCACGTAACGAACTCCTTCCATAATGTAATGAACTAGTTACTTTCAAATTGTAATGAGTTGATGACATTTTGTCAATTTTATTTTGAAAGTTAACGCGATTGTG
Source organism: Latilactobacillus sakei subsp. sakei DSM 20017 = JCM 1157 (assembly GCF_002370355.1). Taxonomy (NCBI): domain Bacteria; kingdom Bacillati; phylum Bacillota; class Bacilli; order Lactobacillales; family Lactobacillaceae; genus Latilactobacillus; species Latilactobacillus sakei. The sequence goes on along the minus strand of NZ_AP017929.1, from coordinate 378,602 downwards.
GTTGGAGGATTAGTGGTTTAAAATAGGGGGTAGTTAGAAAATGATAGGCTGAAGGGTTGGTTGGCAGATGATAAAATTAATCACTTTTGATTGTTATGGGACGTTGGTTGATACGGCACCATTTTATGAGGCTGCGGGAGAAATTGGCGTGCAACATCAGATTGATCGCGGACTTTTTCAAAAAGCTTTTGAGCTGTATGAAGATTGAATGATGTATGGCGAATATTTCATGCCTTACGAACAGGTCATCGAACAAGCCTTGCGGTATTGTGCGCATGATTTCAATTATGAGTACGAGAATGCAGATTTAACGCAAATGTTAACGGTGCAGGCTAATTTAAAAGTTTTCCCAGAAGTCATCGATTTTTTGAAAACAATGAAGGCTAAGGGGATTCAATTAGGAATTATGACGGATGCTTCGTTACCAATTCTCAAGCAGAATTTGGCGCAAATCCCAGTTGAATTTGATTATTTATACACCTCTGATCAATTAAACTGTTATAAACCAACGCTTAATTTCTTTGGCCAAGTTGCTGATCAATTAATGGTGACTAACGAGGAGCATTTGCATATTGCTGCCGGTTATTGGTGGGATATCATTCCTTGTCAGCGCCTGAATTGGCAACGGATTTGGGTTAACCGCAAGCAAGCCCAGGCTTTACCAACAACCGTAATGCAACATGAAGTGGCAGATTTAACAGCTACAATTGATTTAATTTAAACAATAAAAGAACCGTCTTGAATGCCAATATTAGGCACGCAAGACGGTTCTTTTATTTATTTAACATAATATCTAAAATCACAGGGTCTGTTTCCCGAAGGCCTTCTGTGCCTAAACGTCCGATGCCGTGAATTGTCTCATCGATTGTTGGGCAGACAATGCCGTTACTATTTGGAATAACAATTCCTTGCAAGGCGAGGTTAACGCCGCGGTACATTGAGGAAACGGCGGTGGCGACTTTCATGGCACAAGCACAGCCGGCCCCGTCGCAGATCATCCCGGCCGCGTCGCCAGCCATGTTTTGAATCGCATGACAAGCATCTTCGTAAGTTCCGTCATAGAGATAAACCACACCAGCCGCGGCCCCCATTGCGGCCGAATCAGTCGCGCAAAAGGCGGATAAGACGGGCAAAAATGAGTGAATGTATAGGGCGGTGAGATGGGATAATGTTTGTGCCCGAATCAGCTGTTCCTCAGTCGCCTGAACGGCATCTGCCGCTACGCTGACCGGAATGGTAGCTGTGATGCCTTGATTACCGGAACCAGAGTTGGACATCGCAGGTAATTGCGCACCACCCATGCGCGCATCGGAAGCCGCTGCCGCGTAAGCAATCATCCGATTACCAAGATCGTTTTCAGTGCCAGAACCAAAGTGATTACGTTTGGCACCATTAATTGATTGGCCGAGTTGAAGACCATAGTCGTGCGTAAAGCCATCTTGGGCAAGCGCTAAATTAAGGGTGTGCGCCTCTTTCATGAAACGAAGGTGTTCCAATGGTTCGTTCATGGCAAAATCCCAAACAGCCTTAAAGTTCATAGTTTGTAAAAATTGTTTTGATTCAGAGCTCGCGTGCGCCGCGGGACGGGGGTGGTCAATTAAAATTTGGTTATCTTTTTTTAAAGAAAAGATATTGGTATGGCTGCCAGCAATCGCAACGGTGACCGTATTTTCAAGATCTTTAATGGTCACTTCAACATATAAATCGTCAGGGACAAGTGCTGTTTTAGCAGTCACTTTACCAGAATGAGCGAGGTCTAGAATGGTTGGTAAGTCTGTAGCGCGAAGGCCTTCAATAACGCTGAGGCCAACCGTCGCGTCACCAGCAATTGCCCCCGCGGCCGCAGCAACTAATAAACCAGGTTCGCCAGTACCAGGGACCATAACCGCTAGGGCATTTTTCATCACGTTTGGTGAAACGTGCACCTCAATGGCTTGAATCTCGCGATTAGTCAGTTGGGCCATACAAGTTGCGGCCCCAAAGGCAACGGCAATTGGTTCAGTACAACCGGTAGCGGGCACGACACCATTTTTGAGGGCTTGAATGAAATGTTTTGATTGTAAAGACATAATAATCACTCCTTATTTATTTTTTAAATGAATGCTAAGAACGGTGAAATCATCAGTAGAATACCGGTAAAAACGATGAGATATAGGCTAGGACCCTTGAGCTTATTGAGAGCGGGAACACGATAGACAAGATAGACGGGGATTAAACAACCAATCATTCCGAAAATTGGTGAACATAATGATGTAAAACTTAAAACGGGAGCATTTAGTAAGATTGCGCTCCAAGAAACTAGGATAGCGAAGATTAAAATACCGAAGCTAAGGTTCTTTTTGTTAATCTTATGCTTTGGCATAATCCGATGTAAAATATTAACGGCAATTCCCTGACAGGCTTCATGGAATCCAAGAAAGACACCAAAGAAGGCCGTCATAACAGCGAAAATATTTAAAATGAAACTGAGAATTTTAATTGAATTACCGTTCATATTCTGAGCAGCAATGGCGAGTGTCGAGATGTTCTTCTCGTAAGCTTCAACTGCTTGGTCATGACCTAAAGCAAGATTGAATGAAATGGCATAGAAGAAGACAACGAAAAATAGTGTGAAAAAGGCAATATTCATGGCACGAATTGATTTATAGCGTGCTACTTCAATATTTTTATTGTGGGATCTAAACGAAATAACCATTGGTGATAAGGATTGGAGGAATAAAATAGAAGTGAGTGTGAAAGGAAGCAAGATGATTGTTTGTTTAATTAAGTAACCTAAATCAGGAAATGCTGCAACATTTCTAAGATCCCAATGTTGGATCATCACAACGCCGAGGACAAAGACAATGATTAGTTTCGTACAAACCATAAAGGATGAAATTTTGAAAAGTAATTTTTCGGCACGAGAAGCAATTGCGACGAGCAAACAAATAACGATCAACCCATAAAATGGGTTATTTGACCAGACTGTTTTAGTAACATGGAAGGAATGTAAAAATGAAGCGCTATCATTTGTAATCGCAGTGGAATAAACAAATACCCAGATTAGTAGCATTAAAAAGTAGAGAACACCTAGTAGGAAGCCCCAATTTTTACCCAAATAACTACTGATAACACTAGGATAGTCTTCGCATTTTTCAGATTCGGCTAAGGTATTGATGAATAATTTTTGGAATAAATACATAGCAGGATAAGCAATCACAGCTGAAACCAGGAAAACCCAGAGGCCAACTAAACCGACTTTAACAGGTAAAAAAACAATGCCGGCACCGATTGCCATACCAATACTCATAAAAACCCAGCCCCAGTCTGTGCCGTCAAACTTAGTGGCCGCCTGCCATTCCGTTAAAGACATGCCTGCCTTATCAGCATGTTTTTGAGATCTCGAAAGATGTGGTGTTGATTGTGTAGTTGTTTCCAAATTGCTCACTCCTTCATTAATTTTGAATTTAATAAATAGTTAGTAATTATTTAGAATAGTGTCGCCACTTCTTGAAGGTAACAGAAACAACACTGATATTAAGCTTATCAAGAATTAATAACCGATTTTTAATCATGTATAATCATCCTCTCAAGTATTATAAACAAAGTATACAACTGAGCAATCTGTTTTACAATAATAATTTATTATTATAATAAATGTTTGTAATCTATCGAGAAATTAAGTATTATAAAGGATACTAAGAACAACACTATTGTGAATGGAGGATGGTTCTGATGGTTAGCGAATTAGAGAGATATCAAGGATTAGTTCATTTTTTAGGTCAAGTTTTAGGTAGTAATTATGAAGTTGTTTTACACTGGATTAATCAAGATGATTCGTACTATATTGCAGCGATTGAGAATGCTGAAATTAGCGGACGTAATTTAAATTCTCCGATCACTGGTTTCGCGTTAGATCTTATTAGGAATAAAATATATCAAAAACAAGATGCTGTGGTTAATTACAAGGCTAGTAGTGATAAAAACCAGCAAATTCAAGGGTCTACTTACTTCATTAAGGATGATCAGGGTGTTTTGTTGGGATTGTTATGTATTAATTTTAATGCGCAACCATATTTAGCGGCGGTTGATAATCTTATTAATCTTGCTAATCTGGATTCGTTAATGGCATCAGTACCTACAGTGGCTAGCGAACATCAACAGCAACGCCAAGTCGTTACAAATGAAGAAGTGCTCCATTCGAGTGTTGAAGAAATCATTTATGCGGTAGTAGCACCCAATACACTGCAGCCAGGTATTAAGTTAACGCAGGATAAGAAAATTGAAATTTGTCGAAAATTAAATGAAAAAGGTATTTTTAAAATTAAAGGTGCTTTATCAAAAGTTGCTGAGATATTAGGCACCTCGGAACCAAGTATCTATCGATATTTAAAATTAATTAATCAGTCATAAATACAAAATAGCGCCACCGATATTTTCGGTGACGCTATTTTTAACATTATACTTTTTAAACCGTCAATATCTCTCGAATGCCTTCTTCAAACGATGTAATTTTAAATTCAGGGAAGCGAGTTTTGAATTTATCCGAAACGAAGATGTTGTCGGCTTGATAACGGGGGAGCAGCTCTTGTAGTTCGCGACTATTTTGATTGAAGAAACTTGCTAATTTGAATTGCCACATTTTAATAATCGAATAGGATATAGGTTGGTACGTGATTTCTTGAATCAGTTCAACTAAGCCCTTGTAAGTAATGCTATCGGCACAAGGAAGGTGCCATGTTTGACCGTAAGCATCAGGGGTGTTGCCAATTAAAGCCATGGCGCGGCTAGCATCTGGTGTCCAAATTAATGTGCGCAAGAATTGATCACTAACGGGAATACGTGCTTTTTGCCCGGCTTTGATTTTGTTGAAAAGAAGTGTATTGGTAATACTATTGGTTTTGGCGGGACCGTAAAATTCAGGGGCGCGGCAAATAACAGCCTCTATTTGACCCGCTTGCATAGCATCAATAACGGTTTGTGCCATTTCTGCCCGAGCCGTTGCCTTTTGACCGTCTGGTTGGAAAGGACTGTCTTCAGTTTGTGGTGTTGCATTTTTAGCGTACATATAAGTGTTGTCGAAGAAAACTAATTTACTGTGATTGATCTGACAGGCGCGAATCACATTATCAATCATAATCGGAAATTGAGCGGTCCACATATCAGAATTCATAGGTAAACCGGCTGTGAAATAAACAATTTCGCTCCCTGCGACTGCTTGATTGGTTTCTTCAAAATTGAGCAGATTAGCTGGGTGGAGTTGGTCTTCAGGGTTAACCTTCCGCGGGTTACGGCTCACAAGTCTGATGTCGTGACTATAGTTTTTGTAGAGTTCTTTTGCGAGTTCCTGGCCGATTTGGCCGCTGCTCCCTAGAATTGTTTGCATGATTAACGCTCCTTATTTTGTATGGGTGGTCATAATTTGGGTGACTTTATCGAGAAATTGTTTAAGTTTTACAATTTCGGTCGTATCGTGATTGAGGTAATAAAAGTTCTTCGTACCTTCTGCGCGATAGTCGATTAGTTTGGCATCCTTGAGGACTTTGAGATGGTGTGAAACCGCGGGTCGCGATAAGCCGGTTGCTTCAGTAAGTTCACTGACTTGTAGCCCGTCACAATCACTTTCCTCTAATAAGCGGATGATAATGGCTTGGCGTTTTGGATCGCCTAAGGCAATTAAAAATTGACTGACATCGGTTAGATCCTGTTGTAGTGCTTGATAGTTTGGCATAAAAAAACTCCAATCGTTCGTTGGTTTAAATTATTAAACCATTAAGACGATACTTTGTCAACGATAGTGAATCATAAATAAAAAAATAACGACGCTGTTAGAGGCGTCGTTATTTTATTGTTATTAACTGTTTATAGTAATCAGTTGGTGAAAGACCAGTGCTTTTTTTAAAAGCGGTCGAAAAATGATGCGATGAGCTAAATCCAAGTTGATTCGCAATTTCGGTAATACTTTTTTGATGGCCTGCTAGCCATTCTTTAGCGGTGTCCATTTTGATGGTTTTAAAATAGGTCATAATACTTGTGCCGGTTTCTTGCTTAAAAATCTTTTTTAAGTTAGCACTACCGACCAAGAACTCTTGAGCAATTGAATCAATGGTCATTGTTTGCTCAAGGTTTTGGTGCATATAGGTGATGATTTGATTAACCAGGAGATTTTTATAAAGTGTGCCTGAAATTGTTTTGGAATAAGCTAATTGTTGTTTAGTTGATATTAGCGATCGGTCTGGGCTGGGTTGCTCGGTAATAACTGATTCAGGGAGACGAGTTTTAATCGTTTGTTCACTGAGTGTTAATAAAAGGCGGGTTACATCAGCGTATAAAAGTGCACAGGACACAGTAAAGAATTCGCCAATCTCAACATCATGAGCAATTTCGGGTTTACGGCTCCGTAATATTGCGATTTCTTGACTCTCCTGACTGATTTGTGTGAGCAATGTGTCGTCGGCAATTGAAAACGTATGATAAGAGAGATCGTTTAAAGCAGTTGATTCGGCCTGGAAAATAAGATGTAGTGCAATAGTTTCTGGCACACTAGCTGCAAAATTCACTTGTTTATCAGTAGGGACGATCAATAACTCATTTGGATTAATAATATAGTTTGATGGCCCCTCTAGAATAACCTGACCACTTTTAATATAGAGTAAAAGATAGGTTTGTGCTTGTTGGTAATGGTGATTAGCGCCTAGTTGTTGGGGTTGCTCACTGACGGTTAAAATTGATTTTAATTTCAAATAAGGGAAATTGAAAATACCTGGCATGATAAACCTCGTCGTTTAATTTTTAAGTACACTAAAAGAGTATTATTTTATCTGAATATATAAATCCGCTTTCATATATCTAAAAGTGTACCATAAAATCGACGAATTCGTACAAGGATAACATTGTGAAAATGATAATATAAGGCTTGTAGAGAAAGCGCTTACTAACGAAACGGGTAGTAAATGCTAGGGAGGGATTCAGATGGACATTAAGGAATCTAATGAAAATGATTTACAGCATATCTGGGCGCAAGTACAACAGAAATTGAAGATAACAAGTCAAAGGATAGGAAGTACTATTCCTTATATCGCGATTGACCACAGATACACTGATGTTGGTAGTACGCATATCACTTGGTGGACAAACGGTTTTTGGGCAGGGTTGTTATGGCAAATGTATCATGCGACACAGGATCAACAATACTTAGAAATTGCACGAGCGATTGAAAAAAAGTTAGATGTTGCATTAGCGCAAGAAGACCGACTGGATCATGATGTTGGTTTTATGTGGTTAAATGCTGCAGTAGCAGATTATAAAATAACTAACGACCCAGAAGCTAAAACTCGCGGACTAAAGGCTGCTCAAATATTGGCAGGACGTTATCAATCAACTGGTCGTTATTTATTGGCTTGGAACGGTGTCGATAAAAAAGGCCAAGTAATTGTTGATTGCTTTATGAATCTGCCGTTACTTTACTGGGCAAGTGAGACATTTAATAAACCAGAATTTGCGGAAATTGCAACCAATCATGCCTATACCGCTACTAAAGCATTGGTGAGAGCAGATGGTTCGGTCAATCATATTGCAGTTTTCGAACCACAAACGGGTGAGTTATTAAAAACCCTTGGTGGGCAAGGATATGGTGAAGGTTCGGCTTGGTCTCGAGGGCAAGCATGGGGGATTTATGGCTTAGCGCTAGCTTATCGAAATACACACGATTCGTATTTTTTAACTCAAGCAAAGTTAGTCGCGAATGCTTTTATTGCAAACGTTGCGTTGAGCGGTTATGTATCACATATTGACTTCAGATCCCCAGAAGAACCTGTTTACTGGGACACGACAGCAACGGCGATTGCAATTTGCGGATTACTAGAATTAAGCCAGTATCTACCAACAGATCAACAGCATCTTTATCGAGCATCAGCATTGAAAATGTTCTGGGCTTTAACCGAACGCTTTTGTAATTTCAATCCAGAAGAGGATGAATTATTAACGGGCGGTTCAGCGAAGTATCATCGGGCATCAGATCGAGAAGTACCAATTATTTATGGGGATACGTTCTATATCGAAGCGCTCCTTCGATTACTCGCCTTAAATTTAACGATTTATTAAAAGGAAGCGATTACATGACGAGGATTCACTTGGAAACAAAAGCAGATTATCTCGCATTATTTGAACAAATTAATCAGCCTTTACGACAGCATTATCAAGGTAAATCGCGGGTGTTTTTTGGGACAACCGGCGTTGGTTATGGTAATCGAATAGCTGGTATTGAAGGTTTCTCACGGATTCTATGGGGTGCAGGGCCAGCGATTACCCAAATACCAACTGATTGGCAACGTGAAATTAAGCTCGGTATCCTGGCAGGAACTGATCCGAAGTCACCAGAATATTGGGGGCAACTACACAATCGGGATCAAAGAATGGTCGAAATGTCAGCCATTGCCTTAGCCCTATTACATGAGAATCACTATTTATGGCAACAATATACGCAGTCTGAACAGACACAAATAGCAACTTGGTTTAAGCAAATTTTTGACTATCAATGTTCAGATGGTAATTGGCAATTTTTCAAAATACTTGTTTATCAAGTTTTAGTACAACTTGGCATTGAGGTGCCAGAAACTGATTATTTAGCAGCCTTGGCAAAGATTGAGGATTGTTATCGTGAGGATGGATGGTATCAAGACAGTGCGCGTGGTCGTGAAGACTACTACACACCGTTTGCTTTTCAATATTACGGTATTATGTATAGCGTTTTGGTACCAGATGCACCACAGAGTGCAATTTATAGGAAGCGCGCTCGGCTTTTTGCGGAACAGTTTATTCATTTCTTTGATGAATCAGGGTCTAATGTACCCTTTGGGCGGAGCTTAACTTATCGGTATGCGGCAGTCGCATTCTGGAGTGCAATGGTTTACGGGAATATTTGGCCTGAAAAAGTGGCAGTTATTAAAGGTATCATCAATCGTAATTTAAGATGGTGGCTTCAACGACCAATTTTTGATAATAGTGGTTTGCTAACTTTAGGCTATGGCTATGCGCAACTGACAATGACCGAACCTTATAATAGTCCGACATCGCCTTACTGGGCGAATAAAATCTTCTTATTGTTGGCTTTACCTGCCAATCACGCCTATTGGCAAGCTGAGGAAGTCGCATTACCAGTTATGGCAGAAACACAATTACTAGCTGTACCACATCTGCTAGCGAGTCATGATCGTGGTCATACTGTGTTATTGAATGCGGGTCAACCGGGCCCCAACTATCATGCTTTAACGAATGAAAAATATTTTAAGTTTGCTTATTCCAGTCAATTTGGATTTTCGATTCCACGAGGAAATCAGCTAAAGGAAGAAGCAGTCATGGATTCAATGTTAGGTTTACAAACAGTAGATACGACAATGACGGCAAGTCGCGGTGGACAGGATAAAATCGAAACGAATCAATTTTATACTCGGCATAATGTTACCGATGTGCGTCAAACGGAAGATTACGTTGCCTCAACTTGGCGAGTGAACCAGGCACTAGCAGCCCGAACTTGGTTAATTCCTTTTGAAGGTTGGCAAATTAGAGTTCATCGAATTGAAGTCACACAAACGAGTGTTGCTTATGAAACCGGGTTTGCTGTCGCAGATTCGCCTGATAATCCCGGACAAATAGTGACGGATCAAATAGGGAGTTATTATAGTGGACCTGCTGGCTTCAGTGGCATTGTGAACTTGGCAGCGATGCATTTAGAACAAGCTGATGCGACGATTCACGGCTTTCCTAATACCAATTTAATGACAGCAGAAGTGGTTGCCTTACCGGGTCGCCAAACAACATTAACACCGGGCACACATTGGTTAATAACGGCAGTTTATGCACATCAAGATGTAACCTATGCTAAACAAAAATGGCAACAGATACCGGTCGTTCAGTTAAAAAACACCAGATCACAGCCAATACTAGTAGTCACAAACAAAGCAATTGAACTTAATTAGAGTGATTTTAGAAGGGAAGGCAAAATAAATGGCTAATGCTAAAAATGTAAACGCCACCAAAAAAGTGACGCCAACAATTAACGCTAAGGTAAAAGATGAAGATCAACCTAAATTACCAATGGCTTTTGCAATGGCAATGTTTATGTCACCGGCAGTCTGGATTGGTCCAGTTGCATCTACGAGAAGTACGTTGCTCCCACAACTTTTCAGCCAGATTGATTCTGCGCATAAAGTTTGGGCGGTTGGTATTTTAGGGATGGTCTCGTCGCTAACGGCAGCAATTGCGAACTTAATGTTTGGGGCATTTTCTGATGTCACGCGTTCAAAAATGGGTAAACGTAAACCTTATATTGTCATTGGAACGATTGTAACAGCAATTTCATTAGTGGCGATTGCTAATGTACAGTCGATTATGTTAATTATTGGGATTTGGGTCATCACGGCTGCTGCGGAAAATGCAGTTGCCGCCGCTATTTACGCTCAGATTTCTGATCGAATTGCACCGCGATGGCGGGGAACAATTTCAACCTTTTATGGGGTTGGTGGCACAATCGTCCCAAAACTCTTCGCAATTTTAGCGGCTCAGTTTTTAGGTGATGTACGAGTTGGGTTGTACGTGATGGCTGCCATAGCGATGGTGTTAATGATTGTGCATATCTTACTAGCACAGGAACAATCGAATCTGGATGAACCTAAAGCAACCATGAATAAGGGTGGGATGATTAAACACTTCTCATTACCAACTAAGGGTGCTCGCGATTATTACCTCGCATTATTTGGAAAATTCTTCATGGTTTTGGGACACACAATTATTACCACGTACTTGCTATATATTTTCACGGATTATATGTCGATGGATGATCATGCTGCAAGTGCTGCTATTTCTGTTTTTTCATCAATTATGTTGGTGATTGGGTTAGTATTTGCCCTCGTTTCAGGGATTCTTGCCGATAAATTAAAACGGGTTAAATTACCAGTATCAATTGCCACTTATTTATTGGGATTTGCAGCGTTATTCCCATTATTTACAGCACAACCTTGGACGATGTACGTTTACGGCATTTTAGCGGCTATGGGAACTGGGATTTATAATTCTGTTGATGGGGCGTTAAACTTGGATGTTTTACCATCTGCTGAAACAGCAGGTAAGGATTTAGGTTTAATTAACTTAGGTGTTACTGGTGCGCAGATGTTAGGTGCATTAGTTGCTTCGATGATTGTTACGGAAATGGGTTATCAAGCAATCTTTTTATTCTCAGTGATTATGGAAGTGATTGGTGGGATTTTGATTTCTGCCATTCGGAGTGTGAAATAGTAGGAGGCTGATTTAAGATGGCAACAAATAAAATTCAATTAGATCCACAAGATTTTGCGCTAGCATTATTGAATAATGCGCAGGTCAAGGGGGAAGATGATCTACGGTTGAGTAAAAATGGTTTAAGGTTATATTTAACGGCCTATCTTTTAGCAAATGACTTTAACGCACTAGAGGCACAACATTTTAACCAATTAACAGCAGAGGAATTGGATCGTCTGTTTAGTCGATTAAAGGCATTCGACTTCAACCAAATTAACTAATACTAAAGCGTATCGTTAAAAGCGATGCGCTTTTAGTCGTTTTTATTGTAACCTGTATATGAAATGGTGGGAGGTTCATAAGATGGCAGATTGGGTAGATGATTATTTACAACGTGTAATTGAAAAGGTTGCAGTGGAGATGCAACATTTAGATGGTAAAACGCCTTATATTCCCTATGACGGGCGTTATAGTGATGTTGTCGTTGAACGGGGAGCGGATTGGTGGACCAATGGTTTTTGGGGTGGCTTGTTGTGGCAAGTTTATAGTGCCACTAAACGTCAGCCTTTTTTAGAAACAGCTATTATTCAGGAAAAACGTTTGAATCGGGCATTAGCAACCTTCAATGATATTCATCATGATGTTGGCTTTATGTGGTTATTGACTGCTGTGGCGCACTACCGTGTCACTGGGGATCAGCAAGCTTATCGAACTGGGCTACATGCGGCTAATTTATTAGCCGGTCGCTTTAATATCGAGGGTCAGTTTTTAGTTGCTTGGAACGATCATCCGGGCTGGGTCATTATTGATAGTATGATGAATATCCAACTACTTTACTGGGCTAGTCAACAAACTGGGGACCCGCGTTTTAAAAAAATAGCGACTCACCATGCAGATACAGTCGCCCAATATTTAGTCCGAGAAGATGGATCTGTTGGTCATATTGCGAGTTTTGATGCTGATACGGGTCAGTTTATTGAGTTGCTTGCAGGGCAGGGGGTTAGTTCGAATTCGGCATGGAGCCGTGGTAATGCGTGGGCGATTTACGGGTTTGCATTAACTTACCGTCAGACTAAGAATCAAAAATATTTAAGATTAGCAGAAAAAATAGCTCAATATTTTAGCCAACAAATTGAACAGAGTAATCATATACCATTGGCCGATTTTCGAGCACCAGCTGAACCGCGTTTGCATGATGCGAGTGCGGGGATGATTGCGGCTTGTGGGTTTTTAGAACTAGCATTGTGGGTTGATTCTAAACAATCAATTGAGTATACAATGATTGCTAAAAAAATATTACATTCAACAGCGCAACAATATGGTAATTGGGGGGAAGAAGAAGATGGTATTATCGGCGGTGGTACTGAGGCTTATCATCGACCAGCTACTTACGAAGTCCCTTTGATTTATGCTGATTATTTTTTCACAGAAGCACTTTTACGCCTGAAGAAAAAGGCATTGTTTATCTGGTAAATAGTAAATAACCCCACGCCATTTTCATCGCGTGGGGTTATTTTTATTGGCTTTTAGGTGTTTTTTGAGTGGAAAAGGGAAGGATTTCAGCTTGTTGGCTACGTTCTAAGAAGCGGTAGCGGTAATAGCGATATTGTGGGGTGAAGGGGTGCGCCGAATCTGCTTGCCATGGTTTTTCATGGCCACAGAAATGGACGATTGCTGGTTCCTTTTGCGTTTCAGCAAATTGGCGGCGTAAGCGTTCATCTGGCGCTGTCACTTTAGCAGTCAAAATGTAGGTTTGTGCATTCCATTTAGGATGCAGGTGCAGCCATTGGTCGTGCAAGATGGCGTTTAGCGCGTCTTGATCATGGAAGCGTAGTTTGTCTGGATGATGATTAATGAAATCTAGTGTCCGTTCGACCACTTTTTGTGCCCGCCATTTTTTCAAGTCCATTAACATGACACCTGAATTAAAGTAGCGGGGGCTTTGGTAGTCAATCGCCATTGCTTCTAAGCGGTGATGAAAACCGGCGTCTTCAACGGCTGCTAATAAGAAGTCACCTAAGTCGAGGTCCCAAAGACGGGCGAGATCGACTGTGGCTAAGGCATCACAATCTAAGTAGAGCGCGCGATCGAGTTTGGGAAGTACGAGCGGAATGAGAATGCGATAATAAGCGGATTTCAAAATGCGGTCGCTTTCCACGATATTTTCAAGTAAGGCTTCATCAACTTCTAGGAAGGTTAATGTGGCGTGAAAGGCGGCGACGACCTTTTGAAGCGGCACTTTATCGCGGGTGGATAGATGATCTGCGAGTACATAGAATGCGTAGTGACGGTGTGAGTCGTTATGATTCAAAATCGAAGCATACAAAACGGCCAATGGTTCAATAAAAGTGGCATTGACAGCCGATACGATGTTAATCTGGTCACTTCTGAGAGTCGCTAATTGTTGTTGATATTGTTGATATTCTGCCAAAAAAGGGTGGGCTTTGAGTGTATTCCATGGTTTGTGGTGAGTCGTGAAATGGATAATTTTAGGATGGTTGATCGCTGCCTCAAAAAGTGCCGCATATTCAGCATTAATAGGCGCATGTTGTCTAAAAATCAATGAATTTTGAACGTTCCAACTAGGGTTTAAAAATTGAACGTCTCCAGCTAAAACGGCATTTAAAGCGTCTTGGTCGTGGAAAATAATTCGCTCAGGATAATGATCGATAAAGGCTAATGTTCGTTGAGTGATATGGAATTGTTCCCAACGAGTGACATCGATTAGCATCATGCCTGAGTTAAAATACAACGCCTTAGCTTTGACAGCGGAAACGCCCAAGCGCTTGAGCATTAATGCTTGACCAGGATCGATTACTGCACCGATGATATTGTCGTTGAGGTCACTTTCGTAAAGTGGGGTAACGTCACTCTGCGCTAGAATATCAGCATCCAAATATAAGATCCGCGTCACACCATGTTTTAGGAGTAATTCTGGTGCCAAGATCCGATAATAAGCGGTCTGGTTGATGTGATTACTTTCAGGACAGTTTGCTAGACGGCGTTGATCGAGATTTAAAAATGTCACAGCATGGCGCGCTTGCATAAGCGCCTTGATATTAGTTTTAGTTTGCTGTGATAATGCATTATCGCAAATGTAGAAATGAATTACCGTTGTAGCAGCGATATGTCTCTGTATTGATTCAAGCCCAATTAAGAGCTGATCTGCATAATGATTATCTGCTGCAAACATCACATTAATCTTTTTGATGATCATCAACCCCTTCAAAAAATAGTGCTTTGAACCCATTTAAACAACTTCAAATAAATCTGTAAAGTTAATCGATTACAAATAATGTCAAAGAATATGCTTTTTAAAATTTATAAAATGAATAAGCTGATACTTTTACAAAGTGACGTTGAACTTGCTACATTGGAAGAGAACAAGTAATCGGATTCAATTCGATTATAATATAGTTACGAAAGGATGATTGTTATGTTTCATTGGTTATGGGTTTTAATTATTGGTGCAGTAATTGGTATTATTGCGGGGGCGATCACAAGTCGTGACTTACCTGCTGGTTGGATTGGTAACATCGTTGGTGGGCTAGTCGGTGCTTGGCTAGGTCAAACCCTATTTGGTAGTTGGGGACCACAATTAGCCGGCATGGCATTAATTCCTTCAATTTTAGGCGCTGTAATTATCGTATTCTTAGTATCAATCTTAATGTCACGTAGTAAATCCTAAAGCAAAGGGGCAGACACCATGAACAAATTGACAAAGACTATGATCGGCTTAGCCAGTTTTCTGGGATTATGTCAGGTAGCATGGTTCATTTTGCTCGTTTATCCGCTAGAATTTGTGGATCAGCAAGCCATTAATTTTAACTGGTTGCCGGAACAATGGGTGAACAATATCGGCCTTGGACTAGGTGTGATTAGTGGCTTAATTTTTCTATATCTTCTATTACTCGCGCTGTTCAGTCCGCCGAAAAATCGGCAAATGATTATTAAGACCGATCGGGGCGAATTAGCACTTTCTCGTAAGGCCGTTGAAAAGACGATTTCACAAGCTATTATCTCTAAACATCGTTTAAAGGATGTCTACGTCCAAACAACATTTAAGGGACGCCAACCAAAAGTCAGTGCAGAGATTAAAGCGAAAGTGCTTGATAATAATGATATTGATAAACAAGCAATGGCGGTTAAAGAAACCGCTCAACAAGCGCTACGGCAGGTTTTTGATATGCCAATTAAGGCAGTTAATGTCAAACTTGCACCACTCACGCATGATCAAGGCCGGACACAAAATAAAGTGATTTGAGGTGAGACAAATGAAACGTTCTTATTGGGGCTTTATTGCAGGTGCAGCATTAGCGGCGATTTGGATCGGCTTCGGATTTGTAAGCCTAATTTTAATTTTGATTGCCGGGCTGATTGGCTATATAGCAGCAAGTTTAACGGGTTCTAAAGATGATTTAGAAGGATTTAGATCTCAAGTGAACCGTGTTTTAAAACAAGATAAATAATGGAGGTGCAGCGAAATGGTAGAACAAGCACATTTAGATGACGTATTGGCAAACAGTAAGTTAACGTTCGAAGATGCTGTGATTGCGAAGATTGCTGGCAAAACGGCACAGGACATCGATGGGTTACTATCAATGAACGGCAATTTCTTCAGCGATATCGCTGATCGGTTCAGAACTGATAGTGATCCTACCAAGGGCATTAGTGTTGAAGTTGGCGAAAAACAAGTCGCCATTGATATGACGCTTATCTTGGAATACGGGCGTAATGCGCGCGATGTTTTTGAACGATTGACAGCAGCAGTAACTGAAGCGGTTGAATCAATGACTGGCTTGAGTGTTGTTGAAGTTAACAGCCATGTCAGCGACATTATGACTAAAAAAGAATGGCAACAACAAGGTAGTAACACTAAAAAAAGCGACACTGACAAAAGAGTTCAATAAATAAAAAAAGGGGATTAGAATAATGGATAAGCCAAACAAACCAATGGATAAAATGATGGAAAAACCTAATAAGGAAATGCCAGATCATAACGCACAAATCGAAAAAGAATTAAACTTTTCTGACGGCGTGATCGAAAAAATCGCTGGACAAACTGTTCATGATATCGATGGTGTTTTAGAATTATCAGGCGGCATGATGAGTCAATTAGCAGACCGTTTCAGAGATGAAGAAGACCCAACTAAGGGTGTTGATGCTGATATCGACGATCAAGAAGTGACAATCGAATTAGATGCCATCTTGGAATACGGCAAATCAGCCCCAGATATTTTTGAACAAACAACAGATCAAATCGCCAAATCAGTGCATAAAATGACTGGCTTAAACGTTACGAAAATCAAGATGAACGTTTCTGATTTATTAACGAAAAAAGAGTGGGCGGCAAAACAAGAGACAGGGAAAAAAGATAACGAATAAAAAATAGGTGGTCCCCAAACGGGGCCACCTATTTTTTCGTGTTAGTGATTATTCAAACTGAGCTAAATCTAAGTTTAACGCTGTTGCGACGCGCCGACCATATTCTGGATCAGCTTGGTAAAATTGTTTAACTTCGCGAATTTGAATTTCTGGTTTAGTCACTTGACCAAGATTCATGCGAATATTTTCGATTAAGCGGGTTTGTTCATCGGCTGATAATAACCGGTAAAGTTTGCCAGCTGCTGAGTAATAATCGGGATCGGCAGAGAAGTTGCCAGTTGTACCAGAGAGTTGATCGCCATGAATCTTAGCTGCTGGGACTTCAGTGGGTCCATCTTGACTGTTGGGTTCGTAGTTAACGCCAGTTGCTTGATTTTGGGCCATCGCACCGTCACGTTCGTAATTATGAACGGGGACTTTTGGTCGGTTGACAGGGAGTTGCTCGTAGTTGGCACCAAGCCGGTAACGTTCAGCATCCTTATAGCCAAATAGTCGACCTTGAAGTAATTTGTCGGGTGATGCTTCAATCCCAGGGACTAAGTTAGCCGGTGAGAAGGCCAGTTCTTCGATATCTTCGAAGTTATTCGTTGGATTTTCATCGAGGACCATTTGACCGATTTCGATTAATGGATAATCCTTTTGTGAAATAACTTTAGTAACATCAAAAATATCTTGGGGATAATTCAAGCCATCTTCATAAGGGACGAGTTGGACGGCAACCGTCCAACTTGGATAATCGCCGGTTTCAATTGCGTCGAATAAATCATTTTGAAGGTAATCAGTATCCTTACCAGCGAGTTCATCGGCGAGTTCGTTGCTGAGATTGTGAATACCTTGGTTCGTCTTGAAATGGTATTTAACCCAGAATTGTTCACCTTGTGCGTTAACCCATTTGAAGGTGTGGCTACCAAAGCCGTGCATCATCCGGTAACTAGCAGGAATCCCGCGATCACTCATGAGAATCGTGACTTGGTGGACAGATTCGGGTGACAGGGACCAGAAATCCCATTGCATATCTTGGCTACGGGCATGTGTCCGGGGATCACGTTTTTGAGAGTGGATGAAATCGGGGAATTTTAGTGGATCATTGACGAAGAAGACCGGCGTGTTATTGCCGACAATATCGTAATTGCCTTCTTCCGTATAGAATTTAACGGCGAAACCGCGGACATCGCGGTATGTATCGGGATAGCCGGCTTCACCAGCGACTTGAGAAAAACGAGTGATAAGCGGTGTTTTTTTGCCGACGCCACTGAAAACAGCGGCTTTGGTATATGCGCTCATGTCCTTGGTAACCTTGAAATAGCCTTTAGCGCCAGCGCCTTTGGCATGCACCACCCGTTCAGGGATGCGTTCGCGGTTAAAGTGGGCGAGTTTTTCGAGTAATTGATAATCTTGGATTAAGACGGGGCCGCGTTGGCCGGCAGTTTGCGAATGTTGATTGTCCGCCCACGGTTGCCCCTCGTTAGTCGTTAGTTGATTTGTCATAATATTTGACCTCCTAAGAATAGTTTAAAAACTAGGAACACACTGAAAAAGATTGTGCGCAACTTACCTAGTCACTATAGGACCTTCAACAGGCAACCGTCAAATGAAAGAGCTTGCTCAACAAGTTACTAAAAAAGAACTGCCGAGGTTATCGGCAGTTCTTTTTCGGGTTAGTGGTATTTAGACACGCAATCATGGTTTAGCGTTTTGTAAAAGGTCTTACCATAAACTTGTTGTAGTACGGTGCTAAGGAGGGTCGACCAATCATGTGGATTAAAAATATTGTTGAACAGGAAGAAGTCGCCTTTTAACGTTTCAGAATTTTCGTAACTATCCGAGACAATGAAATCTGCTTGATCGATGCGATCAATAAAGGTGATTGCTGGGCCAAAAACGTCTTGCAAACTTTTGATAATCATATTAGCAGCGTAGAAATTTTTCGTATACTGAACGTTGATTTTCAACGGCTTAATTTGAACGTTGTAGTCCAGTAAGAAGAAAAACAATGAATTTAACATAGTGCCCATCGTGCTGTTCAGTAGTTTAGGGTAAATTTTCGCTTCATCATTGAGAAATTCTTGCAGGGATTTAAAGACGGGATCAGCATTAATATTCTCTTCTTTAAAAGCCGATGTAGAGATACTGAATTCTAAAAAATCAGTAACATCGACGGAGATAAATTCTAAATAAATGAGCGCAATTGCTAGGTAGTAAAACGATTCAAAAAAATGTGTTTCAGTTTGTTCAAGTTTAAACGTGATGAAGAAGTCGCGTAGTAGTAGTTGGATATCGTTTGTAAAGTCGGTGTCGAGGGCCAAAATTGTTTGTGCAATGACAGTTTTATCTGCAGATGTATCGTAATTGGCAACTAGCAAACGCAATAAAGAGCCAAGAAGTAAAGATTCATCTTGTAAAGTTTGTTCTGAGAAACCAGGCAATTCAATCGTAATTGGATTAACGGTATTAACAGCTGTTAGTAATTGCCGTAATTTTGGCGTTAGGTTCACGATGTTTTTTTTCTGGATTAAATCAAAATAAGTGACAGCCTTCAACGTCTCAATTTGATGACGTTGTGAAAAACTTAAGTGGTCTTTGACAGTGAGCGTATATTTTGAGCGGTTCGTGACAAAATCAGGCGATAACCCCCCGCGATAAATTGCGCTATAAGTATAAACCGTCAATATTCTGATGTGGAGTGGATCACCAACAATATTTTGGTTGCCTCTAAACGAAATCGAAACGTGAAAGTGTTGAAAATAACGTTTCAGTGATTTGATGATGTTTTGAATGGTAGATGGCGAGAGATTAACGGCCTCTGATAACGCTTGGATTGAACTAAAGTTGTTCTTAAAAAGAGCGTCCATCACTTGGAATTTAGTGGTGCGCACAATATAAGTGTAACGAAGCTTAAAAATAGTAGCACCAAATGAGCATCCTACAGGATAGACCACACTGTACTGATTGTCGGCCGTAACTAATTTGAGTTGGGGGTCTAGTTCAGTAAGATCTTGCTGAATTTCTTTGAGGTAGCGAATGGCCGTAATTTTCGAAAGTGAGAACTGAAGCATAATTTCTTTAAGTGTCGGAGATTCATCCGCATACTCAATATATTTAAATAACTGTAGGAGGGTAATGGCTTTACTTGATAAGAAGAAATCCTTCATTAATCGGCACAACCTGACTTTTAACGATTTTAGTTAACAAGTTAACTAATTGCACTTGATATTATCAGATTAAATTTAAAATAACAAATTAGCAACTTAGTTGTTTACCCATAATATGGAGCGTAACAACAAAAAATAAATAATTGATACCGAATGGTAACAATTATGTGTTTTTTGCTAAACAGTTACCATGTTATTCTTTGATTATCGACAATGTATATGTGGTTAATTATTCATCCGCAATTTAGTAGCGCGGATTATTGGTTTGATTGTATAGGCCGTAGTGCGTAAATACTTTAGTTAGCTGTTGTCATTAGAAATTTCTTGGGAGGGATAGAACGTGACTTTAAATCAACGAAATATAGTGTTCAGGTTGGTGTTATTGCTGGTAATGAGTCTTCAAATCATCGCCACGACCGGAACGAGTCTTGCTGAAAGTAGTATTAAAGTAGATTCAGATCTTGCGTTAACGTCGGACCAAGAATTATCCAATGAGAAACAAATCATGGTTAAAGTAAGCGACCGAGCAAAGGCACAACGAGATTTAACGCTGACTGTACCGGATGGCGCAACATTTGATGTAACTACCACAGAGAAATTAAATCAAAATCCGACCTATTCAGTCGAATTTGATCCAAAGGACAAAGCAAAACAGATAACGCTAAAAGAAATTATTGGAGATGAACAGAAAACATCTGCTAGTGCATCGACTGTGAATAATTCACTTAAATCAGTTGCTAAAAAAGATTATTTATTAGTTTTTAAAATTGAGGATAGAACAATTCTTAGCAACCAACAATTGAAGTTAGCAACTGCGATGACCAGCAGTCGTTACGAATCTAAGCCACTCGTTTTTAAAGGAATTATTCAGGCCAGTCAATTTTCTAAGGAAGTATTAGAACAGAAAACGGCCGCCAAAGAAACGGAATCACGTTATGCAAATAGTCGAGCTTCAACAGAATATTTACCAGTACCAGATGATACCGTTCCGATGTCAGGGGTTTTAACTCAACAAGTTGGGACAAGTCCGATATATGACAAAGAAAATGATGTGTTACAGATTACAAATAGAACCGGACAAGTAGGTGGTATCTGGTCAAAGAAAAAACTGAATTTTAGTAAAGATTTTGTATATGATTCATACATTTACTTAGGTAATCAAACAAGCAATGCCGCCGATGGTATAACGTTTACCTTTCAAAATGATTCGCGAATGTCTTCGACCCCCAAGAAAGTAATTGCCGGTGGTGGTTTCGCGTTAGGTGTTTACGGGAACTCCAGCAATAGTCGCAATGGTTATGTCAAAAATGCTTTATCCATTGAGTTTGATACGTATATGAATACAGGCTCACGTGATCCAATTGATAAGGAAGTTAATAGTAATAATGGCAAGGGACATATCGCAATTGTGATTCCTAAAGCAAAAAATAATACAGCTTCTGGGAATCATATTAATCCGCAATATCCAAGTGATTATTTATCGAATGGTAAGTGGCGTCGATTTAAAGTAGCGTGGGATGCAACACATAAAGTAATGACTTATGGATTAGAGGGACTTGATGAGCAAACATATCAATTTGAGCCTTCGAAAGTTTTTGGCGCGAATGAAGCATACTGGGGCTTTACAGGTTCTACTGGGAATAAAAGTGCTCTGAATGCAGTCGCTATTTCAGAAATTCCACAAAAAGGATCTCAATTATTAAAAATAAAAGATGAACGAACACAAGAAGTTATTACTGATTTGGGACAAGTAAGACCAGGCGATTCATTAACATATGAATTAGATACTAAATATATTGATGGTCCTGAGGATTGGAGCGATATATTTATTAAATTATTATTGCCAACAGGGATCAAGTACGTTCCTGGAACAATTACATCTGATGGGGCCGTGGTTGGTGACGGTGGTAATGTCAGTGGACAGACATTAAATGTGCCTATTGGCGATTTAAAAACGGATCAAATAAATAAATTGAAGTTTAGCGCAAAAGTTACGAATGATATTGCAGACGGGACTAAATTACTTAATCGTGGTCTTGCCTATAATACGGATTTTGGGGTTCAAAGTAATTTGGTAACGTTACAGATTGATAAGCCGGCGGATCCGGTTCTAACAAAAAAAGTTAGAAATGTTTCAGAGGATGAAAAAGTATTTAAAGATGAAACTAGTGCTTATAAAGATGATACGGTCGAATATGAAGCGGTCGTTAGTTTGGATCCTGGCAAAGATTTATCAGGTGCTATCTTCAAAGATGCAATTGACAATAATTTGACTTTATTGAAGAACGAAATACAAATGCAAATTGAGCAAGAGGATGGTTCCTGGGGGGATCCCCAGAATGTTGCGATTGAGCCAAGTACTGGAGAAATTAAATTAGCAGAAGCGGTTAAAAAACCAACAAAGATTAGATTTGTCTTTAAAGCGACAATTAATTCTGATAGTAAATCAGAAATCGATAATACTTTCTCACTAATTAGTGGTAGTTATGGTGGACCATGGCATTCAAATGTTGCGAAAGTAAAAGTAGGAAAAAAAACACCCCCCACAGTTATCAAAGAGGTCAAAAATTTAACCAAGGCTGATGATGATTTTGCACTAGAAACAGAAGCTGAAGTTGATGACCAAGTTGAGTATCGAATCCAACTGGTTAATCTGTCATCGGTTGATACTAAAGTAGGGACCGTTCTAAAGGATGTTTTGGATTCTGATTTAGGCGATATTCAACAAGTTAAGATTGACTATCTCGATAAAGATGAAAATATTACAGCCACTCAAACTGCCGATTTAACTGATTATCAGGTGACATTGGATCATGTTCTACCGGCTGCGGGACGGGGAATGGCAATTGCTTATATCAAAGCAAAGGTCAAAGAAACCGATAAATCAGTTATTAATAATAAGGCTAGTTTAACAACTGAATTTGGTAAAGGGACTTCTGATAATGCCAAATTGAACATTAAGCAAAGCAAGGGGCGAATCGTAGTTCGTTATCGGGATCGAAAAGATGAAAGCCACAAGTTGGCCGAAGATGAAACCTTTGATGGCAAGATTGGCGATACTAAACTGGTTCAGCCTAAAGTGATTCCAGAAACAGACGGTAATTGGACCGTTGTCGACTCTTCTAATATGACTAATCCAGATTGGGGTTCAACCACGAAACCTGATTGGACATTGGCCCACGATTATACCGTCACTTACGCCAAAGATGAACAAGTCATTACTTATCGGTATGAAGAATCTCACATTGGTATTATTGCCGATAAACGCTGGGATTTTGGTAAACATGATACAACAGCGACTGATCGGAATTACTATCTAAAGGCTAAGACGCAAGATGCTAAGAAACAGCCTTATGAAGTCGGTGTTGAGGATTACTATACTTCCAAAGGTTGGACACTCAATGTTAAACAAGATGATCAGTTCCATACCAATGCCAATGAAAAAATTGGTGGTAGTCAGAAGTTCTTAGATAATGCTGTGTTGAATTTCCATAACGGTCAAATTGCTTTAAAAGAAAGTGATGATATTGGCTCAACCGCACCAGTTTCTAAGTTAACTTCTGAATTTGAACTGGCACCTAAAGGCGCGGCAGTTAATTTAATGACGCACACCAATAAGACACCTGATCCTGGTTACTATGCCGCACATGGCTTTGGGATTTGGGCTTATCAATTTGGGGATGCCCAACAGGCTGATTACAGCATTGGTTTGAAAGTGCCTAAAGCAACAAAACGATTCCCAAGACAATATACAAGCCAATTAACTTGGTCACTAGTAATCGCAGAATAATAAAACGAGGTGCGTACGATTGAAATTTGTTAGACGTTTAATGGCATTGAGCTTGGCTTTTGTGGGCTTGATGCTCTGCCAAATGACACAGGTTCAAGCTGCTGCTCAAACCCAAAAAGCGGACTTTGAAGTGCAGCCCATCTTGCCGGATGAACAAGAGGATTTAAGTTTAAATTACTTCAACATGAGTTTGGCACAGGGACAAACTAAAAAACTCGAAATGCGGATTCAGAATTTTACGGATCACGCAATTACGGTTCATTCCGACTTGAGAAATTCGATGACCCAAGTTGGTGGTGGCGTTAGTTTTCAAGCTAACACTAAAGGGTTAGATCCAAGCTTGAAAGTACCGTTCACTAAAATTGCTAAATTAGATAAAAAGAGCGAGACCATTAAATTAGCAGCTCAAGAGACTAAAATTCTTAAAATGACGGTCAAAATGCCGGAAGATCGAACAAACGGCATGATTTATGGGGATTGGCATTTTATTGAATATCTTCATAAAAAAGGTGGCCAATCATCAGTTGGTAGTAACTATGCCTATTCAGTGGGCGTTGCACTGAAAGGCCAACACTACAAGGTTTACCCCGAATTGAAATATGACAAAACAGAAGCCATGATTTATCGGCGTCATGCTGCAATGGGAATTAAGATCCGTAATACACAACCAATGGTTATTAATAAGGTTAGCGCCAAGGCAGTTGTTTCTAAAGAAGGGCTCTTTTCTTCCAAACATGTTTATACGACTAGCAACCAATCTGTAGCCCCTAACTCAGTGTTAACCCTACCGATTTCGTGGGATTACGAACAGTTGAAACCAGGGAAATACACGATTGATACGGTTGTTCATGGTCAGAATCTCTGGAACAAGTTGCCATTGACTTGGCGCTTCAAGAAGAGTTTTACGATTAAGGCCGATGATGTCAAAACCGTTAATGCACAAGCGCTTAAAAAGCCAAAGAATAAGTGGGCTTATGTGGCAACTGCCAGTGGGGTCTTAATGCTAGTGTCAGTAACCGGATTGGTCAAAGTATTGAGACGCTCATGAAAAAGCGGTACTTAATCATCAGTATAATGCTCGCTTTTTGGGGATTAATGCGCCAGGCAACACCGCAACTAGTGACGGCAGCAACAGCTGATGCTAAACAGAAAGTAACATTTATGATTTATCCAGAAATACCGAAGGATAATCTTGGGGGGAATAAGCTCGGCTACTTCAATCTTAAATTAAAACCAAATGCTGAGAAGACTTTAAAAATTAAGGTCTTTAACCCAACGAATAAGCCAATTACGGTTAAAGTTAGCGCCAAAGATGCGCAGACTGCAGACGATGGTCGAATTGATTACTTGTCGGATGATCCGGTTTCTAAAAAACTTTTGCCAGAGCCGGGGAGTCAATATGTCCATTTCAAACTACAAGTGGTTGTTCCCCCTAACGCTCAAAAATCGGTAAACGTAAAAGTTAAGATGCCAAACACTGCTTTTAAAGGCAAAAAAGCACTCGCAATTAATTTAGCAGCGATGGGGCCAACGGGTGGCAGTATCAACAACCGTTATGTATACGCAGTTGGTGTTACTTTAAATGGCACAAAAATGGCAACTGAAAAATTACACCGGATAGAGATGCCTAAGATGCAGACAGGTTTTGTTGATAAGAAAGCAGCCTTACAGTTTAAGGTTACTAATCCCGATCCGGTTTTCCTCAAAAAGGGCCATTTATCAATCAAGTTAACCAATCAGAAGTTAGGCTTTTTCAATTACAAGCTGGATTTGAAAAAAATGCATATCGCACCTAATTCGACCTTTAACGCTAATTTGTTATTGGGTGGCAAACGGTTGGTAGCAGGACGCTACACTATGGTTGCTCACTTTAAGAGCGATCAATATCAACATCAAATTAAGAAAACCGTTCAAATTACTAAAACAGATGCGCGCTACATTAATGAGCATAATCCGAACTATCAAAAAAGGCGTCGTATCTTACTAGTTGCTGTTACTATATGTGCCTTATTAATAGTGATATCAATTTATAACATTCGGAAACATGGAAGTAGGGATTCAAAAAATGATTAATAAATTAATCGATAAGTATAACTATTCAACCGTTAAATATACGTTCATTGCACTAACCACACTGACGACCATCTTATTTCTGGTGAGTCTAGCCTTCGCAATTGTGAGTTATATCAATTTTAATACGTATACCACGCTAACGATGTAAGACAGTACTGGCTGCGCTGATCATTAGTTTTGGGTTATCAGCCGTAAAAATACCCGTCAAATTAGCCAATCATTTGACAGATGGACCATCTAAATTCGTTATAACGACACATAACGTGTCTTATAAAAAAACGTGCTTAGAGCACAAATTATATCTAGGGAGGAATTTCAAATGAAATTCACAAAATTAACTAGTGCAGCTTTAACAGCCGGCACAATCTTAAGCATTCTTGCACCAACAGCAACATTCGCTGCTACAGCAGAACACGATGCTGACGCTAATGGCGGTACAGAATTACCAATGTCTGACAAGACTGAAGTTGGGATCTCATTTGGTGATAACACTGATAACGGGAATACTGGCTACTTACGTTTACAAATGGTACCGCACGTATTAGATTTTGGTAACCATACAGAATTCTTATCACAATATCCAACATTTGATGCTACTGGTCATAACGTAAGTACCGATAGCAATGATCGTCATGCTTCATACAAGAACACAGATACCAATTTAACAGCAACTTTAAATACAGAAGACCCTAAATTAGAAGATGTTAAAGGTAAAGCATGGGCAACAGTTGTTGATAAACAAGTCACTCGTGAAAACAATGATCCAGAAGGCGAAACTGCTAAAACAACAAAGAAGAGTGGTACATGGCAATTAAAAGTTAAATCAGATGATGCTTTAACAGCAACTGAGAACGGTGAAACAATCAATAATGCTAACCTATTGCTTAAAAATACTGCTTATGGTCGGACATTAGATGTTCCTAAATTGACAAATGAAGCCCAAGATAGTGGTTTCCAAGCTGACACAACTATTGATAATGACGACGTATCAACAATTACGAATAATGTGTCATTATCATTAGATGGCACAAGTCCAGAAGTTGAAGTTGCTAACGCTGCTGATTCTGAAGGACAAGGTGCTAACGTCTTTGGTTGGGATCGTTCAGACATCAACTTAACATTGCCAAAAGATTCAAAAGTTGGTAATAACATCTATACAGCTCATTTAACATGGACATCATACACAGGTGTTACAGCTTCATAATATTGTTTGAATGTAAAAAAGGATTCTGGCTATCCAGAATCCTTTTTTAGCAAAACAGATTAACATGACTAAATATAGCGATATGTTAAGAGGAATGTGTGGTGAACATATATGGGGAAGAATACATTAGCATTTTATGAAGCGATTCAGCAGCTAGATAATATGAGAAGGTCCCTTAATGAGCCGTGCGAGGCGTATCACATTTCATTTGAACAGTTTGTTCTGATGAAACGGATTGCTGTCGCAGGTGGTATTAGGCCAACGAAATTGAGTGAGGATTTGCGTATCTCAAGAGCGGCCGTGAGCCGAAAATTGACGCAGCTCTATTATAGCAATTATTTGTCTAAAGAACGCAGTGGCGTTAATGAAGATCAGCGCGTCGTTACAATTGCGTTAACGTCAACTGGAGAAGAGGTTGTTAAGAAGATAGATAAATTCTATAAAGCTAAGCTAGCAACACTCACAGACCCAGTAGAAGAAGTGCAGTCAACTGCAAAAATTTTTGAAACGTTGAGTCAAATAGGTTAAATTTTAATATCATGAAAAAACACCCAATTAATGGGTGTTTTTTATTTTAGCAAGGAAGAATGGTTTAAGAAGCTTTTTCGATAGATTAAATCAGCATCAATTAAAATTGTTTTTCGCATTTTAGTAGGAAAAATAATGTTTTCTTTGAGTGTATCAATTGCTACTTTGGCGAGTTGGTCAGTATCAATTCTAAACGTTGTTAGAGGTGGTGAAACATACTTAACGAGATCGATATCGTTGATACTAATAATTGAAGTATCTGTCGGTACGGTAATTTTATTTTCATTAAAAGCTTGTAAAACACCAACTGACAATAAATCAGATGCAATCAAGAAACCGTTAGGTAGAGGCTGACTGTCAAGGTTAGCAACTATCATTTTACCTAGTTCATAGCCAGTTTTAACGGAAAAATCATCACCAATATAGATGGCTTCTGGATGATAGATGCCTAGTTCGCGGGTATAACTTTCAAAGTACTTCTGACGGGGATCCTTTAATTGGGTCAGTGCTTGGTTAGCATGCCAAAAGGAACCGCCAATAAAACCAATCAGTTTAAAGTTAGTTTTAATAAATAAATCAATTGCTTGTTCAGTGATTGTTTCTAGATTAGGTTGAACTGCGTTGAAGCGATGGGGATCTGGATTGGCATCTATAAAAAGGCAGTTACTAGATTGATTTGCAAGAACGTCCAATTCCTCTGAGTTAAATTGGCCAATGGCAATTAAACCATCTATTTTATCGGGGATATCAGTGACATTTAAATAAAAATCAAGAATAATATTAGTTTGATTACTGTAATGAACAATACTTTGCCGAAGATTACTGTAATAAACGTCTTCCAGCTCTTTTTGAGGAGAAATAGCAAAAATGACACCTATGTTATAAGGATTCTTCTTAATATTACTAATTTGTTGATAGTTAAGATTGCGAGCAGTTTCTAGTATTTTATTACGGGCAGTGTCTGAAATTGAAAATGTCGGGTCATCGTTTAATAATCTGGAGACCGTAGCAGGTGAATAACCAGCTTTAGCAGCAATTTCGCGAATTGTCGTCATGAAAATCAACTCCTGTAAAGTAAGATGTGTACATAATTATGTAAGCGGTAACGATAACTAAATCATAGCATACTTTTACGAAAGATAAACTACTATATTATTGATTTGTAGCGGTATAAACACGGTAAACAAGAGTTAATTTTTGTTTACTATGTTTTAGTAATTAATTTATGAAAACGCTTGCTGATGATATTTATAATCATTATGCTAGGGATAGATTAAAAATGACTTTCAAAAAAGGTAGGTAAAAATCATATGGTAAGGGACTTAAAAACAACCGTTTTTTTACACGGTGGGGATTATAATCCGGAACAATGGCAATCTCAGCCAGATGTTGTGAAAAATGATTTTAAGGCTTTTGAGCAAGCTAAAATTAATACATTCTCATTAGGGATATTCTCGTGGGCTAAGTTAGAACCGAAAGAAGGGCAGTTTGATTTTTCTTGGTTGGATCAAATATTTAAACAAGTAGCTGATCAAAAAGGAAAAATAATTCTAGCAACGCCCAGTGGTGCTAGACCCAGATGGTTAGCCGAGAAATATCCCGAGGTACTTAGGGTTAACGAACAGGGCCAACGATTACAATTTGGGGAAAGACATAATCATTGTTATACGTCGCCGATTTATCGCGAGAAAGTCCAAATTATTAATCGTAAGTTGGCGGAACGCTATGGTCATAGTGGATTAGTTATTTTATGGCATATTTCAAATGAATATGGTGGTCAATGTTATTGCGAACTGTGTCAGTCAGCTTTTAGAGAATGGTTAAAACGTAAGTATCAAACATTAGATAATCTAAATAATGCTTATTGGAATACATTTTGGAGTCATACGTATACAGATTGGCAGCAAGTGCAAGCGCCAATGCCAAATGGTGATACTGGTGTATTAGGGCTAAATTTAGATTGGCGTAAATTTGTAACAGACCAAACAATTGATTTTTATGAGTCTGAAATTCAACCGCTAAGAGAGATAACCCCAGAAATGCCAGTAACGACTAATTTCATGGGTGGTAATCCACCAGAATCACACGTGTTCTATGACCTGGATTATCAGAAATTTGCCAAACATGTCGATGTTATCAGTTGGGATTCTTATCCTAATTGGGCTAATGGCTACGAAAGTACGGCGCACTTAGCCATGAAAACAGCATTGATGAATGATGTGATGCGCGGTCTTAAACAATCAAATTATTTAATTATGGAAAGTACACCCTCACAAGTAAATTGGCATCCTTACAATCGTTCAAAACGCCCAGGCATGCATGAAATGGCTAGTTTACAGGAAATTGCGCATGGCGCAGATTCAATACTATACTTTCAACTTCACCAATCATTAGGGGCTTCGGAAATGTTTCATGGTGCTGTGATTAGTAATCAAGTGGAAACAAAAGGTAGAGTTTTCCGGGATGTTATGAAAGTAGGACAGGATTTAGAACAATTAAAAACAGCTAAAAATACAAAATATCAAGCAGCAAAAGTAGCAATTGTTTTTGATTACGCTAATATGTGGGCGTTAGATGATGCTCGTAATTACGCGGATGAAACGAAGAAATATTGGCGGACAATCAGCGAACATTATCGCTATTTCTGGGAAAATGATATTGCCGTGGACATTATCTCGACTGAACAGGATTTAACGGATTATCAATTGGTCATTGATCCAATGCACTTTTTAATGAGTAATGACTATGCTGAAAAATTAGCAGCATATGTGAAGCAAGGTGGACAGCTTGTCGGAACTTATATAACAAGTGTTGTGGATGTGTCCTTTTTAACACACCAAGGAGGCTGGCCACAAGCCTTGAAAGAAAGTTATGGGATTACAATTCAAGAGACTGATACACTCTATCCACAACAATCAAATCATGTATTGATTGGAAATAAAAGTTATCAAGCAAAGGATTATTGTGAAGTTGTATCAGTAGTGGATGCAGAGACTATTGGCACTTATGAAAATGATTTTTATAAAGGAACACCGGCGCTTACGAAAAACAGCTTTGGTAAAGGAATAGCCTATTATCAAGCTTGTCGCCTAGAGGATGATTTTTTAGATGATTTCTACGCCAAAATAACACGAAAATTAGGACTCAAAGCGCAATTACCATTAAAAGAAACGAACCCTACCGTTTCTATTCAAGTTAGAGAAGACAAGCATGATCGGTATTATTTTATGATTAATTTTAGCCATGAACCTATTACATTAGAAGTAACGAGAGACTTGGTGGACGTATTGACGTCTGATCATAAAATTACAAACGGGCCTATTAAACTAAGCGCTTATGAGGCCAGAGTCTTTTCAGAGGCAATCAAATAAAAAATAGATTAGGGAGGTATTAAGATGGAAAAACAGCAAACGGCTAAGAAAAAGTTAACGTGGCCACAGTTAAAGGAACGAATTGCATTTGCATTGGGGAATTTGGGGCATTCCGCCTTTTATGGGGCATTAAGTACGTATTTTATTGTTTATGTCACTAGTGGGATGTTTACGGATCTTAGTCCCAAAGTGGCTAATCGGTTGATTGGTTTAATCACCACACTAGTCGTGATTATCCGACTGGCAGAAGTCGTCGTTGATCCAATCCTGGGGAATATTGTTGATAATACAGAGACTCGTTGGGGAAAGTTTAAACCTTGGCAAGTGATAGGGAGCGTTGTCAGTGCAATTTTACTTGTTATTATTTTTACAGGGATTTTTGGATTAGCTAAGGTAAATTGGCTCCTCTTTGCAATAGCGTTTGTAATCATTTTTATTATTTTAGATGTATTCTATTCCTTTGCCGATGTGGCCTATTGGGGCATGGTGCCCGCTATCAGTGGAGATAGTAAAGAACGTGGTATTTTTACAGCATTGGGTAGTTTTACAGGCTCTATTGGTTGGAACGGGTTAACGATGATTGTTGTTCCGATTACGACATACTTTACTTACCTGGCAACAGGAAAGCATGATCAAGGGCCTCAAGGCTGGTTAGCCTTTGCGATTATTGTTTCAATAATTGCAGTCCTTTCAGCGTTAGCAGTTGCGTTTGGCACAACGGAAAAAAATGACGTTATTCGGCAGGCGGCTAGTCAAAAAACAACAATTAAGGATGTTTTTGTAGGAATCGCCAAAAATGATCAGATTCTTTGGATTAGCTGTGCTTATCTACTATATTCACTTGCTTACGTTGTTACAAATGGGGTTTTATTCTATCTATTTAAATTTGTGATTGGACAACCTGGTGAATTCTGGATAGCTGGCGCAGTGGCAACAATTGTGGGCTTCTCAACAGCGCCATTATATCCACTTTTAAATAAATTTATTCCACGTAAAATGTTATTCTTAGTTGGACAAATTTCGATGATTCTATCATATATTATCTTTATTTTTGCTAGTACAAATATGGCATTATTAATTGTCGGCTTAGTCCTCTTTAATTTCACTTTTGCACAGCTCGTAATTGTTTTATCGTTAACAGATGCGATTGAATATGGTCAATTAAAAAATGGTAATCGTAATGAAGCAGTTGTCTTGGCTGTACGTCCAATGCTGGATAAGATTACAGGTGCATTTTCAAATGGGATTGTTGGAACGATAGCGATTATGGCAGGAATGACTGGGAGTGCAACGGCCGCTGATATGACGGCAAAAAATATTCACACTTTTGAGCTATTCGCCTTCTACACACCATTGATTTCATCAATTTTAGCGTTAATTGTATTTATGTTTAAGGTTAAAATTACTGAAAAGAAACATGCTGAAATTGTGACTGAGCTAGAGAATCGTTTAGCAAAAGGCCACTTACCTAGTGATAATGATAAGGTTTTGACGGGCATTACGACTAAAATTCTAGCGCCTGTTGATGGACAGTTATTAACGTTAGATGATGTTCCAAATGGTTTTGAGGGGAAAGGCTTTGCAATTCAACCAACAGAGGGACATATTTACGCACCATTTGACGGACATATTAAATTTACTTTTTCGACGCGGCATACATTAGGAATTGTCTCGGATAATGGCCTGGAGATGATTATCCATGTTGGTTTGGAGACCGTTAATATGCGAGGTGAGGGATTTGTCACTCATTATGTTGACGGCCAAAAGATCTCGGCAGGGGATTTGCTACTCAGTTTTGATCAACAACTAATTCACGAAGCAGGTTATGATGACATTGTGATTAATTTCTTTACACAACCTAAACAAATGAGAACGTTGGAGAACTTACAGGCTAAATCGGTCACTCATGGGGAATCGATTTTAGAAGTAATCATGATGGAAAAATAGTGATAATAAAAACGAGTTAACCTATTAGGGTTAACTCGTTTTTTTAATACTGATTTATTTTTGTTTAGCAAGATTCGCCCAAAATCAACTTAGGCGTAATATCTGGTAGTGAGGTTTGAAGGCTTTGCTTTTCTAAAGTAGCAATCAATAACTGTGCGGCTGAGTTACTGAGGGCTTCAATATTATGGTCAACTGATGTAATTCTTGGGATGCTAAACGCATTTTCTTCGAAGAATTCACAGCTTCCTAATGCAAATTCTGAAAAATCAAGATTAGTAAGATCTTTAATACCTCTTAAAAAGCCCATAGCAACACGATCGTTAATAGCGACAACTGCATCAAAGGAGAGTTGCGATTGAATAACGTGTTTTGCAGCATTGTAGCCGTCTTGAAAATAGAAATTATTATTAAAAATATAATCATCGGAAATGGGAACGTTATTTTCGAGAAGAACCTCTTTAAAAGTATTTGTTCGATCGTTTGTGATCCATGCTGATGCATTACCACCGATGAAAATAAACTGATGATGCTTCTGCTTAAGCATATAGTTAACTAAGAGTTTGGTTGGAATAATCTGGTCTCGATTTAGATAAGTGAGATTTTCAGAATTTGGTAACTCAGTGATATTAGCACGTCCGACGATGATTGTTGGCATTTCGCTGATTAAATTCTCAAGAGTCTTGAGATAGTCTTGAGGGATGTTGAGACGATCAATGAGACCACCTAAAATAATGGTTGCGTCAAAGTGATTTTCACGAATTTGGTTTACAATTTTGGTTTCAATGGCTAAGACAGAGTCCTTATCAGTTGTTAGCGCAGTTTGTGAATCAAATAGAGATAGTGTGTAACCAGCAAGTAGTAGTCGTTTTTCTAAAATAGCAACGAACTGATTAAAATATGGATTAGTAATATCAGAAACGATAACGGCAATCATATTTGTTTTTTTTGAGACCATTCCACGGGCAATCATACTAGGTTGATAGTGGTATTCATTGATAACTTTGCTAACTTTTTTTTGAGTTGCATCAGCAACACTAGGATCATGATTAATGACTCGAGAAACAGTGCTTACTGAAACACTAGCTAATTTAGCGATGTCTTTAATTGTAATGTTTTTATTCATTGGGATCCTCGATATTTTTTATTTAGTTCAGTTTACCATTAAACGAAAGGTTCGTCAGCAGCGTTTAAGATAACGTTACCAATTCATTTAAGAAAACGCTTGCCAAAATGCTTATATAGATATATACTCTGTTTGTGGAAACGTTACCACAAAAATGGAGGAAATTAATTATGGATCAAAAACCAACAATGATGACTTACATTAGAGAAGAAGCAGAATACCTTAAAAATATGCTTAATCATTATCCAAATAATATACCAACAATTGATGGTCGAGAATGGTTATTACTAGCGACAGGCTCCAGCATTAATGCCGCTTATAGTGCAAAATATTATATTGAGCATTTAACAGATGTCATTATTGAAATAGAAGAACCATTCAAATTTCACTATTATGAAAAATTACGCCCAGCAATTGATGTCGTTATCGGGATTTCCCAGAGCGGTGAGAGTACTTCGACTATTGATGCGCTAAAAAAGATTAAATTGGAACGTCCTACTGTTAGAACATACGCAGTAACTAGCAACCTTACAAGTGAAATAACACAAGTTGTTGATAGGGTTATTGATATTGAAATGGGAGAAGAACGAGTAGGCTATGTGACTAAAGGTTTCTCTATGACGACATTTAAGTTGATGCTGATGGGGCTGAAAACGGCTAGAGAACGTGGCCAAATCACTTCAGAACAAGAGCAATTAGAATTAAAACAATTTGCAACTGCAATTGAAGAAATTCCTAATATTATTAATAAAACGGAAACATTCTTTGAACGTCGGCAAGCAGAGTTTAGTAAAGCAACTCGTTTTACTGCACTTGGATGTGGTTCAGTAATGGGAACAGTGCTAGAAATGCAAACCAAATTCTGTGAAACGGTCAGAGTGCCTAGCCAAGGAATGGATATTGAAGTATTTATGCATGGCCCCTATTTAGAAGTTAACCGCAATCATCAGATGTTCTTTATTGAAAGCAATTCGCCAGTCAATGATCGATTAACTAGGTTAAAAGAATATGAAACGCAATACGTGGATAATTTATATACAATCACTTTAAATGATACGGTAGATGAACGCACAATTGCTTTAGATTTGAGCCAAATTGATGAATATAAAGCACCATTGTTTACGATTATTCCGTTCCAAGTGCTTGCACACCATATTGCTGAAGAATTAGGGCGAAACTTAACACAGAGAATCTATACCGACTTTGGTGTTGCAATGCAAAGTAAAACAAAACCTGGTAATTATGCCTGAAAATGGAGGGGTATGAAATGACACAATCATATAAGGAAATTTCAAAAAATATTATTGAAGGTGTGGGTGGAGAAGAAAATATTAAAAGCCTAACACACTGTGTAACACGATTGAGATTCGTTTTAAAAGATACTGCTAAAGTAAAACAAGATATGCTAGAACAAATGCCAATTGTGATGACTGCACTTAGTACCGGTGGTCAATATCAAGTTGTTATTGGACCTAAGGTAACTGATGTCTACGATGCAGTAATGGTTGAACTTGGAAATTTAGAGGATAATACCAATGAACCTGAAGAAAAGAAAAAACTATCAGACCGTTTATTGGCGACTATTTCGGCAATTTTTACACCCTACATTAATATCTTAGCTGCTGCTGGGGTTTTAAAAGGGCTTGTTATTCTGATACAAATGATGCATTTATTTGGTGAAAAATCATTAGTCTTAGCTGTTTTAAATGCTTTAGCTTCAGGCGTATTTACAATGCTACCAATTTTTATCGCAATTACTGGTGCAGAGAAATTTAAAAGTAATAAATATACAGCTGTCGCTTTAGCTGCAGCGTTGATTTATCCGCTAACAGCTGCAGATATACCTGCTAATGTTATGTTAGGCTCATTAGCAATTCCACTAAAAGTGTATGGCGGAGCGGTATTGCCAACGATTTTTGCCGTTTACTTCTTATCAATTATTGAAAAATGGTTGAAAAACATAATTCCAGAAGTTGCGAAACTTGTTTTTGTACCAACACTAGCATTATTAATTACTGGGTTTGTAACATTCCTTGTAATCGGACCATTGGCGAACTATGTAGGTGTTGGAATTGCTAATGTTTATACTTGGCTATATAATCTAAGTCCTGTTATTTCAGGTGCGATCTTAGCTGGTGTTGGACAATTCTTCGTTATTTTTGGGATTCATTGGGGGATCATTCCCTTGGGACAAATTAATGTTCAAGTATTGGGGTATGATACGATTATGGCCATGTTTATGTCTGCTGTTTTCGGGCAGTTTGGTGCAGTAGTCGGCTCAATCTTTACGAGTCGTAACTCCGATGAACGCCAAATTTCAATCTCTGCTTCAATCTCTGCTCTATTTGGGATTACAGAACCAGCATTATATGGCGTTAACGTTAAAAAGAAATATCCGTTTGTTGCGGGGTGTATTGGTGCCGCAGTCGGCGGGGGAATTACTGGATTATTAGGGGTTAAACTTTATGGATTTGCACCAGTCCTTAATATCTTTATGCTAGGAATGTTTAATGGACCACAATCTAAGATGATTTATGAAGTAGTAGCTGTTACTGCCGCATTTTTAATTGCTGCAATTTTAACCATTATTTGGGGTCGGCGTTACGCTAAACATAGTCAACATAGTGATGTGTATGTTTCAACTGAGGTTAATAATGATACTAAATTAGAATTGCATGCACCAGTTACAGGAGAAGCTATTGCAATTACTGAGGTTAGTGATCCGGTGTTTGCCAGCAAAATGATGGGTGATGGTTTTGCTGTTAAACCAGATAATGGTCAAATCTATGCACCAATTGAAGGTGTTATAACATCAGTTTTCCCAACAAAACATGCAATTACACTAAAAGGTAATAATGGTGTTGACGTGTTATTGCATATGGGGATTGATACAGTGGCCTTAAAGGGACAAGGATTTGATATTTTAGTAACGGAAAATCAAAAAGTAACCACGGATACACAATTAGCTAATATCGATTTAACGTTTTTAGCAAGTGAAGGTAAAGATGATAGTATTATGGTTATCTTCCCAGAAAACTTAAACGGTGAAGTAAATGTCAAAAAAGGTCATTACACTGTAACTGATATGGTGGGCGAATTTAATAAAGGTGAGTCATAATAAATAAAAAAATGAGCTTCAGACAAATATTGTCTGAAGCTCATTTTTATGACTAATTAGTCATTCAAGTTATAACGTAATTTCATGTGTTCTGATCCTGAGATCACCATTTCGCCTAATAGTTTTGTTTGGCGTTGGAGTGATTCTGTTGCTAGTTTGTTGTTGGCTTCTTCCAAGAAGGCAATGGCATCTTTTTGACCGTCAAAGGCTTTGTCAGTTGCGTTTTGGATTTCGTGATAAGCGCTCATTGCTTCTAATTCGAAGGTATTACGCATATCAACGTAGAAGTCATAGTCTGTATCGCCAAGTAAGGCTGTTGTACAGCTCAACCAGTACATATTGTTAAGGTCGAATGTTCCTGTCGCATTCTTGTATGATTCAGGTGTGTCATTAACGTTGGCGTAAAATGGCACAACTGTATTGAAGGTATTAGCACCGTAAGCTAACCAGTGAATACCAGCGATTTCAGCAGGGACGTTGTTACGAACTTGTAAAATGTGCACATTGTGGTTCCGGTTAATCCCGATAGGACGGAAGCGTGTTTTAACGTCTTCTGGTGCGCTACCGTAAGGATCGTATTCCGTATTTTCAAAGTGGGCGCTCAAGACAAACTTAACGTCTTCGATTGAAATTTTACGGTTGGCATGGCAGATGAATGGTAAATCATGGTCCATAGGATCTTGTTTGATTTCTGGGTTGAAATATTGTTGACCATACCAAGTACGAGGGTTGTTATAAACGGTATCTTTGATGGTTGCACTACCGAAAATGTGACGGAGGTTGTAACCTTCAAAGTCTGGGTTTAAGTTATTATCATCAATTAATGCTTTTAAATCAGCTGAACAAAGTGTGTTGTCTGAGCCAAAGGCAAAGTGATCGATGTTCATGCGGTTAGGTGCAACCACGTAAGCATCATCAGGGATGCGAACAGCAGCCCAGTGATGACCACCAATTGTTTCAAGCCACCAAACACTGTCTTGATCAGAAAAGGCAATTCCGTTTGGTTCGTATGTGCCGAATTCTTCGAGAAGCGCGCCTAAACGTTCAACCCCTTCTTTAGCACTGTGGATGTAAGGCAATACTAAAGTAACGATATCTTCTTCACCGATACCACCGGGAACAAGTGGGTCTAATCCTTGAATACGAGGGTTAGTTGTAATTGTTTCGGTTGCTGACATTGTGACGTTTTCGCTGTTGATCCCAGCAGCTGGCCAGATGCCGTTTGTGAGTAGTGAGTTAGGAATTGATGTATAACGCATTGGGTTATCAGGTAATTTGATTTGCACACCACTGATTACGGCTTGGTAATCGCGTGGTTGGTCTTCTGGATTGACGACAACAAAACGTTGAGGATCTAGAGCTTCGTGACCATCATCATTTCTAGAAATCATTGTTGAACCGTCGATTGAAGCTTTCTTGCCGACTAAGACTGTCGTACATGAACCCTTAATTGGTTTTTTCATTATTAAAACACTCCTTATCGATTTATTAGTACTAGTATAGCGCTTTTGGAGGGGAAAGTGTGGGATTTAGAGTGAATTCATGTGAAAAAATTATTAATCAAGTGTAAGTCGGCTCTTAATATTTTTAGCCTAGGCTAAAATATTTGTTAATTATATTAAAATCGGTTATGCTGATAGATGTTAAGTTAGGTTCGCCTAAAAGAATGGAGGCTCTTTATGTTATCAATTAAGAACCTCACCGTTGCTTACGATGACACACCAGTATTTACTGATGTTGCCGTTCACTTTGACGCAGGCAAAATCACTGGTATCATTGGACCAAACGGTGCGGGAAAATCAACGCTGATTAAAGCAATTTTAGGGTTGGTTAAAGCACGGCAAGGCTCAGTTTTATATCAAGGAAAATCAATGCGAGCTGTCCAAAAGCAGGTCGCATATGTTGAACAGCGCAAGGACCTAGATTTGAATTTTCCAATCAACGTTTTTGATGTTGTATTGACGGGCACGTACGGCAAGTTAGGTCTGTTTCGTGATCCAGGGAAGCAGGCAAAAGCCGCTAGTCGAGCGGCGCTAGAACAGGTAGCCCTCGGTGATTTTGAACGCCGCCAAATTGGTCAGCTGTCAGGTGGCCAATTGCAACGGGTTTTCGTGGCCCGCGCAATTGTGCAGGAAGCGGAGATCATTATTTTAGATGAACCCTTTGTCGGTATTGATTTGCAAAGTGAGACTGCAATCATGGCCATTATGAAACAGTGGCGTGATGCAGGTAAGACGATTATTGTTATTCATCATGATTTGAATAAAGTGTCACAGTATTTTGACGATTTAGTGGTTATGAATCACGGTATCGTGGATTATGGGCCCACTGATCAAGTTTATAACGCCCAGAATATTGAGCGTGCATTTAGTGCGGACTTATCTGCCGTCTTGTTTGAAAAACAGGAGGTAGACCAATGACTAGTATTTCAGCATTTATTGGCGCATTAGGGCGCTACGAATTTTTACAAAGTGCATTATTAACCGCCATTATGGTCGGAATTATGTCGGGGATTATCGGAAGCTTCATCATATTGCGAGGGATGTCCTTGATGGGCGATGCGATTTCGCATGCCGTGTTACCTGGCGTGGCCGTTGCCTATATGTTGGGGATCAATGTGCTAGTTGGCGCATCCGTATTCGGTATTTTAGCGGCGGTCTTGATTGGCTTTGTCGCGACCCACAGTAAAATTAAGACGGATACGTCAATCGGAGTCGTTTTCAGTGCGTTTTACGCATTGGGCTTTATTCTGATTTCGATGGCAGAAAGTGCGACGAATCTCCATCATATTTTATTCGGTAATATTTTAGCAGTGAGTGATCAGGATATTATGACGACCGCGATTGTATTAGGCATCGTTATCTTATTTGTTTCATTCTTCTATAAGGAATTATTGATTACCTCATTTGATGAAACCTACGCCAGAACTTACGGGCTCAAAACGCAGGTCTTACATTATGGCTTGATGCTGGTTTTAACGTTAGTGACAGTTTCAGCATTACAAACGGTCGGGATTATTCTGGTAGTGGCGATGTTAATTACACCTGCTGCGACGGCCTTTTTATGGACTAATAAACTCGTGACGATGCTCTTTTTATCAGCTGGGATAGGGGCAGTTGCGGCAATTAGTGGGCTGTATTTCAGTTATACCTTCAATTGGGCGTCTGGCCCGGCAATTGTCTTGATGGCCGCTGTTTTATTCGCGATTTCGTTTATTTGCGCACCCAAGCAAGGCTTTTTGAAATGGCGTTCAGCTAAGGGAGGGCAATAACAATGAAGAAAATACTCATTACTTTATTAACCGTCGGCGGGATTATTGGTGGCGTGTACGGCTTTATTCACCAACGGGCACAATCCAAAGCACAAGCCAACAATCAACACACTAAATTGCGGGTTGTGACGACTAATTCGATTTTAGAAGATATGGTCGCCAATGTTGGCCAAGAGCGGGTTGAGTTGTACAGTATCGTTAAACGGGGGACCGATCCCCATGAATACGAGCCTCAACCAACTGATATTTCAAAAGCGACGGACGCGGATGTTTTGTTTCATAATGGCTTGAATCTTGAAACGGGTGGCAATGGTTGGTTTAAAAAGTTAGTGTCAATCGCACATAAGAAGTTTGGGGAAGACGTTTTTGCGACGACTAAAGGCATCAAGGTCCAACATCTAACGACCAATAAGGACGAACCAGATCCACATGCGTGGTTGGATTTGGCCAATGGCATGCAATATGTTGAAAATATTACAGCCGCCTTGCAAGCTAAGGACCCTAAAAATGCTGATTATTACCGGCGGAATGCGGATCAGTATATTGCGCGCTTAGAAAAATTACACACGAAGGCTCAGACGCAATTTGCTGATATTCCAGAAAAGCAGCGTGTATTGGTGACTTCTGAAGGTGCCTTTAAATACTTCGGAGAAGCTTATGGCGTGACGCCAACTTATATCTGGGAAATCAATACGGAATCGCAAGGGACACCAACTCAAATGAAATCAGTCCTTGCCAAAATTGCGGCAACAGATGT
This sequence comes from Latilactobacillus sakei subsp. sakei DSM 20017 = JCM 1157, assembly GCF_002370355.1. Classification (NCBI taxonomy): domain Bacteria; kingdom Bacillati; phylum Bacillota; class Bacilli; order Lactobacillales; family Lactobacillaceae; genus Latilactobacillus; species Latilactobacillus sakei. The sequence goes on along the minus strand of NZ_AP017929.1, from coordinate 337,630 downwards.
TCAGAGTTTGTTTGTAGAAACATCGGTATCACCGAAATCTATGGCTAAAGTTGCCCAAGAAACAGGACTGCCAATTTATGCAAAAATCTTTACGGATTCCTTGGCGCAAAAAGGAAAACAGGGCGATACCTATTACACAATGATGAAATGGAATATCGATAAAATTCATGCTGGGATGATTGGCCAGTAAGTTTCAATTCAAAAGTCTTTCTAAACGGAAGGCTTTTTTTGTTGTTTTAGATTGTTGAATCAGAAACAATAGATGCTATACTGCTAGATAGATGACCAAATGAGGGAGTGAAGATGATGGATAAAGAAGCAGAAATTATTCAAGCTTTTACGGCGTTATTTTATAAAAAATCGTGGCTGGAACAAGGCATTATGGAAGCGCAGTTGAGTGGCTATAAGTCTTCTGAGATTCATTGCTTGGAAGCAATCGCCAAGCAAACGGATCCGAATGTGACCAAAATTGCTGAAGCACTGCACATGACGCGTGGTGCGGCTAGCAAGCTGACGAAGAAGCTTTTGAAAAAAGAAGTAATCGAGTCTTATCAAAAAGCCGACAATAAAAAAGAAGTTTATTTCCGTGTTTTACCTGAAGGCCAAGCGGTCGTTACAAAGCATGATCAGCTGCATCAACAATTTCAAGAACGCGATCATGTGGTTTTTGAAGAGGCAACCGATGAACAATTAACATCACTCTTGAACTTTATTGAGACTTATAGCGCTCATATTGATCAAGCCATTGAAAATCAAAAGACAAATCATTAAAACAGACATCATCAATTTATTTTGATCATGTCTGTTTTTTTGTTGACAAGGAATCAAAATGGCGTTATTGTTTCCTAGTCGACAATATTATGAAGTTCGAGGATTTTTAAATGACAGATTCAAAGATGACTAAATTACCAAAGGCGGTTTTAACCGCTGCGTGGGCGATTGCCCTAGGCGCGATTGCGCCAATGTTAGATTCAACAATGATGACAATTGCAATTCAACAATTAACACAGACTTTTGCGACGACTTTAAATGTGATTCAGTGGGCGATTACGGGGTACGTTTTAGCGCTGGCGATTGCCGTCCCCATTTCAGGTTGGTTAATGAACCACTTTAACGGTAAGCGGATTTTTATTGGTGCGGTGATTGCATTTGGCATTACCTCCGTTTTAGCTGGTTTTAGTTGGAATGTAACGAGTTTTATTATTTTCAGATTACTACAAGGCTTTAGCGCCGGGATTATTACGCCGCTGATGTCAACCTTACTTGTGAAGACGGCCGGTCCCGAAAACTTGGGACGGGTGATGGCGATTGTCAGCACACCGATGATTTTTGGCCCGATCTTAGGCCCGGTTTTAGGTGGTTTTATTTTGCAAGTGGCTTCGTGGCACTGGTTATTCTTGATTAATGTTGGGATTACGCTGATTGCCGTCCCACTAATGATCCATAGCTTACCCAATTTTGAACCTTTTAATCGTCAAAGTCGTTTAGATGGCTGGGGGATTTTAATGCTATCAATCATGAGTGCGACGTTGATTTACGGCGTTTCTAAGGCCGCTGATTATGCAACGTTTAATAATGGGGAAACGCTGCTCTGGGTTGGGATTGGCGTCCTCATGGCCGTTATTTACGTGATTTATGATTGGCGGCGTCAGCATCAAACCGTTTTACCACTTAATTTATTTAAGCATGGCCAATTTGCTGTTGCGAGCAGCGGGCTTTTTCTAGCCAATATTGCGATTATGGGACCGATGTTGATTTTGCCACTCTTTTTCCAGAGTTTCCGGCACTTCACGGCAATTCAAGCCGCCTTAGCAATGATGCCCCAAGGAATTGGGATGTTAGTGACACGGCCTTTAATCGGTAAGTGGATTGATCGCTTCGGTGCCAAAAGAGTGGTTTTACTAAGTTTAGCAGTCGCCTTAATCGGCTCGGTTCCCTTGATGCTGATGACTGATCAAACAAGCATGGTTTGGATTGCATTAATCCTATTTGTACGAGGCATCAGCGTTGGCGGGATTAACTTACCATTGACGAGTGATGCGTATCTCGGCATTCCTGAGCGACAGCTAGCCGAAGCGGGTGTTGGCATCAATATCATCGAAAATGTCGGTTCTAGTTTCGGCTCCGCATTGATTGCGACGATTGTCGCCACGATTGGCTTAGGCAATCATGGGACAGTTCAACAACAATTAGCCGGTTTTCACGCAGGTTTCTTGGTTTCCGTAATTGTTTTATTACTATTAATCGGACCAGCATTGAAATTGAGTCAGAAGAAATAGGAATTCGTTCAATTTATAACAAACTTTTCCTAATCCCCTTTTCCGGCTACGATAATATAGTAGAATAAAGTTATCAATAGTAATGAAATGGGGAGAGCGCATGGCTTTTTTTGGCTATAAGGATATGGATAAGTTATCAGATGTAGATTTAGCAATTTACCGGTATATTGTTAGTCATGATGAGAAGGTCCCGTATATGCGAGTTAGGGAACTGGCTGCGGGTGCCTGCGTGTCGAATTCGTCAGTCATGCGGTTTATTCGGAAAATTGGTTACGATAGTTTTCCGGAGTTTAAGGTGTCTTTAAAGAGTGAATTAAAAACAGGTGAACAACCAAGCGATGAGCTTCCATTGGTAACGATGGAGGCTTTTTCCGATGACTTGCTTCGACTGATTAAGATTGTTGGTGGGATTTTATTGGAGGCTGACAATATTTTCTTAGTGGGGATGGGCGCATCTGGGGCGATTGCGGAGTACGCATCACGGCAATTATCGGCACTGTGTTTTAACAGTAGTGCAGTCAAAGATCCCTATTACCCGCTGTCTTCACAACTAAAAAATACGACCAATAACGTGATTATTACGTTGTCTGTTTCCGGGAAAACGCCGGAATTAATTGAAATGCTCAATAATTTTGTCAATGATCCAGATACAACACTGGTGACGATTACGGGTAATTTAGAGAGTCCTTTAGCGCGGATGGGACGGTACGCACTGACTTATAATATTGAAGAATCGCGGATTCACCAATATTATGACATGACCAGTCAGGTGCCGTGTGTCTATATTATTGAAGCCATTTTGCGCCAATTACGACAACAAGTTGCGTTAAACAATTAAATGGAACAGGGTGTACCACGAATGGTATAGATAACAACTAGCCGGTATGTGTAGCAATATCGGCTAAACATATTTATTTAATGTAACCGTTTTACTATAATTAAGTTATTGAAAATATTATAGATTACATTAGGAGGTTTTTACATGGATAAGTTTAATAGTTTTATGGAACGCACCATCGTCCCGTTTGCGACTAAATTAAATGAACAGCGACATGTCGCGGCGGTTCGTGATGCATTTATGTATACATTTCCGATTACGATGGCAGCATCGCTCGTTATTTTAATAAATAACTTAATTTTTTCTAAGAGTGGTTTTATCGCTCAGATTTTATTCTTACCAAAATTCTTTCCAAATCTGGAAAAAGCACAGCAATTATTCACATCAGTTACCAATGGGACTATGAATATTCTCTCTATTTTTATCGCATACTTAGTGGCTCGAAACCTAGCAAAACACTTCAAGTCAGATGATATGTTAATCGGGATGACCGGGATTGCGGCCTTCATGATTTTATACACACCAGCTGTTGTCAAAGACGGTGTTTCATATCTACCAACGACGTATTTAGGCGCACAAGGCTTATTCGTCGCAATGATTTGTGGGATGATCGTCGGTGAATTCTTACCTAAATTATTCAATATCAAAAAGTTGAGAATTAAGATGCCAGAAATGGTACCACCTGCAGTGGCCCGTTCTTTCAACGGTTTAATTCCAATTGTTATCATGATTATGATTTTTGCGATGGCTAACTTCTTCATTTCATTAATCGCACCACAAGGCATCAACGAAATTATCTATAAAACGATTCAAACCCCATTGCGCCATATCGGGGTTAACATCTTCGGGATTATGATTATCGCCGTTGTTCAAAATGTACTTTGGTTAGTCGGGATTCACGGCCCTAATACATTGAATGCTTTACGGTCAATTATGTTTACGGAAGCTGATTTAGCTAACCAAACATTCATTAATAGTCACGGGACTGCCTGGGGCGTTCCTTACCGCGAAACTTGGGGTATTTTGAATGACGTCTTCGCCAATATGGGTGGTAGTGGGATGACACTTGGTTTAATCATCGCCATCTTTATTGCATCACGGCGTAAAGATTACCGTGAAATTGCAAAATTAGCCCTAGTTCCTGGTTTGTTCAATATTAATGAACCATTGATCTTCGGTTTACCAATTGTTTTGAATCCTATTTTGGCGATTCCATTTGTTTTAACACCTGTGATTAACATTTTAGTTGGGTACACAGTGACCGTTATCTTTAATTGGATTCCAACGCCTGCCTTTGGGTTAACGTGGACCACGCCTGGGCCATTGATGCCATTCTTAGGGACTGGTGGGAACTGGTTAGCGTTAATTATCGGATTCTTATGTTTAGGCATTTCAGTATTAACTTATTTACCATTCGTCATTGCAGCCAACAAAGTTGCTTTGAACAATGCGCAAAAGTAATTGATTAAAGGAGAATTGACATGGACAAGCAAGAATTTCCGCAAGACTTTATGTGGGGTGGCGCAGTTGCGGCCCATCAATTAGAAGGTGCCTATCAAGCTGGGGGCAAGGGTCTCAGTATTGCTGATGTAATGACACTGGGAAGTCACGGTGTGCCTCGAAAAATAACCGACGGTGTGGTTGACGGTGAATACTATCCTAACCACAACGGCATCGATTTTTATCATCGGTACAAGGAAGATGTTAAATTATTTGCTGAAATGGGTTTTAAATGTTTCCGAACATCAATTGCGTGGACGCGGATTTTTCCAAATGGGGATGAAGCAGAACCCAATGAAGCTGGGTTGCAATTTTACGATGATCTTTTTGACGAATGCTTGAAATACGACATTCAACCAGTGGTCACCCTATCCCATTTTGAAATGCCATATCATTTAGTACAGCAATATGGTGGTTGGCGCGATAGAAAATTAATTGATTTCTTTACCAATTTTGCGACGGTTTGTTTCAAACGGTATCAACATAAGGTTAAATACTGGATGACGTTTAATGAAATCAATAACCAAACGAATTACGAAGATGGTGGCTCAGCCTACACGGATTCTGGTTTATTATTTAAACCAGGTGAAGATAAGGAAAAAGGGATGTACCAAGCGGCTCATTATGAATTGGTAGCGAGTGCCAAAGCGGTTCAAATTGGCCATCAAATCAACCCGGATTTCGAAATTGGTAGCATGATTGCGATGTGCCCAATTTATCCACTGACATCTAAACCGGCAGATATTTTATTTGCACAAAGAGCGATGCAAACACGCCTTTGGTTCTCCGATGTCCATGCGAACGGCTTTTATCCACAGTGGTTATTAAATCATTTTGACCGCAAACAATTTAACCTGGATATGACAACAGAAGACATGGTCATTTTGAAGGCCGGGAAAGTTGATTATATTGGCTTTAGTTACTACATGTCCTTCGCGGTTCAAGATACCGGCAAACTAGAATACCACGAAGATCAGGATCGGGTTGCTAATCCGTATGTTGAGGCGAGTGAATGGGGCTGGCAAGTCGATCCAATCGGCTTACGCTACGCACTGAACTGGTTTACAGATCGCTATCACTTACCATTATTTATTGTTGAAAATGGCTTAGGCGCAATCGATGAAAAGACGGCGGATAATCAGATTCATGATGATTATCGGATTAATTACCTACACGACCATATTTTACAGATGAAAAAGGCCGTCTTAGAAGATGGTGTTCAGTTATTGGGTTATACCCCTTGGGGCTGTATTGATTTAGTAGCTGCCAGCACGGGCCAAATGTCTAAACGGTACGGCTTTATCTATGTTGATGTTGACGATTACGGACAAGGCACTGGCAATCGGTATCGTAAGGATTCGTTTTACTGGTACCGCGATATGATTGCGACGAATGGTGCGGAAATTAATTAAAGGTGGGGTCAGAATGACAAATTTTGTTGGGATTGATATTGGCGGCACAACGATTAAAGTTGGGTTAGTCAATCAAGAAGGCCAAATCGTACGTAAAGAAGCATTTGAAACACCCCAAGACCAAACGACGTTAATTGCTAAATTAGTGCAGATCATTCAGGATTTTCAACAAACAACGCCGATTGCAGGTGTCGGGGTTAGTGTGCCAGGTGTGGTTCAAGCAGACGGTTTTCTGACGACAGCTGGCGCCGTTAAATGCTTAACCGGTGTCGATTTGAAAGGTCTACTGACTGAAAAATTGAATCTACCCGTGGCTGTTGAAAATGATGCGAATGCAGCTGCAATTGCGGAACAATGGTTGGGTGCCGCTAAAGGTGTTACCAACTACCTAAGTTTGGTACTGGGTACCGGTGTTGGTGGCGCGTTAGTCATCAATAACCAAATCTATCGTGGGGCGCATGCGCGCTCAGGTGAATTTGGGTGGATGCTCGTTGAAGATGACGAGATTGATGTTGAAATGGGTTCCTTGAACTTCAGAGGTGCCACTGTCATTGGCTTATTGCGGCGTTATAACCAATTCAGTGCTGATCAGCTGACTGATGCTCGGATTATTTTTGAACGGGCGGCGCAACATGAAGTCCTCGCACAAAATGTGTTAACGAGTTACTACCACAGCTTGGCGAAGGGAATTATTAATTTGATGGTTGCTTTCGATCCTGAAAAGGTGATTATTGGCGGTGGCATTAGTGCCAACGAAACGTTTATGACGCAACTCAATGCTGAAATTCAAAACGTGCAAAGTGTTCATAATAGTATTAAAGACCTTGCGTTACCGACAGTCGTGGCGGCCGATTTAAAAAATGAAGCCGGTATTATCGGAGCGGTTTACCAAGTGATGCAGAAGCGCTAAGCGCAAAAGATTCAAAAAAGTCGTTCATCAGTGATTGGTGAACGGCTTTTTATGTTGCTGGTTGGGAAGTTACTAAATTTAAACAAACTAATGGAATTTTAATTAACCGTTTACATTTTAGTAAAAGTTTAGTAAAATGAATTTGTTAGCTGAAGAATGCGTTTACACCGCGATTAGAGATCACGCTTAAACGGTTTCCGGCTAAAAATCTATTTTAGAAAGAGGCTATTAGAATGAATGATAATAAATTAACCATCGATGCAGATCAATTTGCAGCAGCCATTATCGCCGGAAATCCGAAGCAAACAAACGAAGACAACAAGGTTTATATTAAACGTCAATTGACGTTATATCTTGAATCCGTTTTATTAGCAAACGATTTTAATTCATTAGAAGAAAACCAGTTTGGCACAGCCAAGGAAAAGCAACGCCAAGCTATTTTAGAAAAAATTATTGAACACCGTTATCACTAGTTTTAAATCAAATGAAAGGAATTGAACAATGAAAAAACTAAAAGATATCAAACAATATAGTTCATATGCATTCGGGGCATTTGGCCACGATGCTTTCTATGCAACACTTAGCACTTATTTTATGATTTTTGTTACTAGCCAATTATTCGATACAAAAAATGCCGCTTTTAATGCAAAAATGATCGGTTATGTCACTTCCATGATGGTTGTCATCCGGATTGTTGAAATCGCCTTTGATCCACTTATCGGTGGGGTAGTTGATAATACCCGGACTCGTTGGGGGAAATTTAAACCTTGGTTACTAATTGGTTCATTGATTAGTTCTGTTGGTTTAGTCATGATCTTCACGAACTTCGGTGGCTTAGCAACAAATAGCCCTTATTTATACTTAGTTCTTTTTGCAATCGTTTTCGTTATCTTGGATATCTTCTATTCATTTAAAGATATTGCATTTTGGTCAATGTTACCTGCTTTAACCGTTGATTCAGAAAAACGGACGAAGTTTGGGGCCATTGCTCGTTTTGGTTCAACGTTAGGTGCCCAAGGGGTAATCATCGTTATTGTGCCAATCGTAGTCTTCTTCTCACAAATGTTTTCAGGGACACATGGTAGCGAACAAACTAGCGCTGGTTGGTTAGGGTTTGCCGTTGTCATCGGTGTTGTTTCATTCTTAGGCGCTTTAGCAACGATTATCGGTACTAAAGAAGAAAAGAGTGCTATCCGTGAAAATACTGAAAAGATTCGTTTCCGCGATGTCTTCAAAGTAATCGGTAAAAATGATCAATTAATGTGGTTATCACTATCATATTTCTTGTTTGCTTTTAGTTACGTTATCACAAACTCACTTTTAATTTACTACTTCAAATACGTCATGGGTCGCGCTGCAGCCTTCTCAACAGTTGGTGTGATTACCGCTATCTTAGGGGTTATCTCAGTTGCCCTATTCCCAACTTTAGTATCATTGATTCACCGTCGTGCTATCTATCTTGGCGGGATTGCCATGATGATGCTTGGCTACATTCTCTTCTTATTTGCTGGTAGCAACTTAGTTGTTGTCTTAATCGCTGTTGGGTTATTCTTCTTCCCATACCCACTTGTTTTCTTAGCAGCTTTAATGACAATTACTGATAGTGTTGAATACGGTCAATTGAAGAGTGGGACACGTAACGAATCTGTTACGTTAGCCGTTCGCCCATTATTGGATAAATTAGCTGGTGCCTTTGCCAACGGTGTTGTTGGGATTGCCGCAATTCACGCAGGTATGACAGGTAACGCTAAACCAAGCGATATTACAAATGGTGGTTTATTACAATTCAAGACATACATGTTCTTCGTACCAATGGCTTTATTAATTGTTTCTGCTTTGATCTTCATGGCAAAAATTAAATTAACAGAAGCAAAACACGCAGAAATTGTCAGCGAATTGGAAAAGAAATTAGATTAAAAAAGAGTGCGTTATAAGACGTTAATGGTCTGAGGATTAGCATAGATTGGTGAATGAGCGCTGAAAGCGATTGTTCACCAATCGTCGCTAAACGCAGGACCATGTCTTATAAAAGCATGTTAAAAAAAGAGTGCGTTCAAAGCGGGTTGACGCTGAGCATTAGCTGAGTGTTGTGAATAACCAGCATGGCTGGTTGTTTGCAATACGGTGCTGAGCGCAAGCATCAGCTTTGAAAAGCACGTTTAAAAAAAGAGTGCTGTAACACTTGGTCAGCTTCTGAGCATTAACATAGAGTGACGAATAACCGATGGAATCGGTTGTTTGGCAATCGTCGTTAAGCGCAAGAAGTTAGTGTTAAAAGCACGTTTAAACAAACAAAAAAGTTCCCATCCTTAATCAGGTGGGAACTTTTTTGAATGCTGAAATAATAAAAAAGCCTTAAAAGTATTAAGTTGGCTTAATAAAACGACCATCTTTAACGATTTTTAATATACTCGAATAGGAGATTAGTAAACAGATAGGAGTCGTTATTTTGAAGAAGTTAAAGATTGTACTAGGGGTTATCGGGGTTATTTTAGTAATTGGTGGGGGTTTTTACAAAATAAAAGAAAACCAAGCAATTCGTGCGATTAAAACCCAAAACAAACAGGTATCCAATCGGATTAATCAGGACAAACCTATCTCATTTTTATTATTAGGGGCTGATACGGGTTCTGATGGGCGTGTCGATCGCGGCCTCTCGGATTCGATGATGGTGGTTACGTTAAATCCTAAAACTAAGAAAACCTTGGTTTATTCAATTCCGCGGGATTCGCTCGCCGAAATGGTTGGCAGCAAGACTAAGAATGTTCAAAAAATTAACGCGGCCTATGAATTAGGACAAGCGAAGATGGCTAAAAAAACCGTCAGTGAATTTATCGGTGTGCCAATCGATTATTCGGTCACGATTGATATGGGCGCGCTCAAAGAACTGGTTGATTTCGTCGATGGTGTTGATGTTAAAACAAATATCGATGTGAGTTTCGATGGGCAGACAATCAAAAAGGGCCGCCACCATTTAAATGGCAAGCAGGCCCTAGTTTATACACGGATGAGATACCAAGATCCCCGTGGTGATTATGGTCGTCAGTTGCGCCAACAAGAAGTCTTGCGCGGGGTCGCTGATAAGATTCAAAAGCCCCAATACTTGGTCCATTTATCAGGTTTAATGACAAAATTAGGCAAGCACATCAGTACGGATTTAACGGCTGATCAAACGAAAACGTTAATTGAAAATTACCATCAATGTGGGACCGACATTACGAGTGGTCAAATCATTGGGAAAGAAGCCTGGATTAACGGGAGTTCTTATCAAGTGATTGCGACCGATAAATTGCAAGCAACGTCTAACAAACTTCGTGAGAGTCTCGGGTTACAAACCAAAACGTTAAGTAACACAGAGACTGAATTGAATCAATTAAACACGGCGTTCTTTAAAGACAATACTAATAAGACGTTTAATACTGATGGCTTAAATACGACTTATTATTCAGATAATACGTATTAGTTAATTAGCGTGGAATCAATTGATAACGTTGGCTAGCGACACCGTCGATAAAATCGCGGTCATGTTCGATGAACAAGAGTGTTGGGCGGGTTTGGACAATTAATGTTTGGAGTTGTTCGCGCGTAATGACATCTAGGTAGTTTAACGGTTCGTCCCAGACATAAAATTGGGCTTCTTCACAAAGCGAACGAGCGAGGGCGGCCTTACGTTTTTGCCCCATACTCATCGTTTCAAGCCGGTGGTTGAACTGTTCCCGCTCAAAACCCAGTTTCCGTAAAGTTGAGAGTAATTGTTCTAGTGATACCTTCCTGGCGGCTGCAAAGTCAGCTAGTGAGCCACTGAGCTGTGTAAAATCTTGTGGTAAATAAGAAACCTTGATTCGCGGCGCAATGGTCAACTGCCCACTGACTTGATGCTGCATTTCAGGAAGTGCGAGTAAGGCTTTGATAAAGGTTGATTTTCCCGTACCGTTAGCGCCGGTTAATGTGACTTGTTGGCCGGCCTTTAGTTCAAATGATAGCGGCTGATTTAGGGCGCGACCATCTTGTTCAAGTACTAGGTCGGTTGCGGTTAGGACGATTTGTTGCGGCTTTAAAGGCTGATTGTTAATCGTCAGTGGTGCGGTAATTTCAACGTTTTTGAGCAGACCTTGTTTTTCAGTAGCCGCTTGTTCACTACGAGCAGTAATCGTTGTGGCGCGCTTCATTACCTTAGCGGCGCGGTGTCCAATGAAGCCCTTATCGAGATTGGCACTTTCATTTTTGACACTACCCGCATTTTTACCACGTTCAGCCTGTTGGGACCACTGAGATTTTTGTTGGGCCGTTTGATTCAACCGCTTGATTTCACTTTTGAGCAGGCTGTTTTGATGCTGTTCGGATTGGGTTTGTTGTTCCTGAGTGGTCTGCCAGGTTTGATAATCGCCTTGTTGGACGGTAATATCCGCCCGGTTGATTGATAAAACGTGATCGATAACTTGGTTTAAAAAGTGCCGGTCATGGCTGATGACGATGAACCCTGTTTTTTGTTGTAAATAGTGTGCCACGGTATCGCGACCATCTTGATCGAGATGATTCGTTGGTTCATCGATGAGTTGAAAATGATGCTCGTCGATGAATAATAACGCCAAGAGCGCCTTGGTTTGTTCGCCGGGACTCAGCGTGTTGAATGGTTGCCAGAGACAGTCGAGATCAACTTTGAGTAAATTGAGTTCTCGTTCAATTTGCCAAAAGGTGCTGTCATCTAATTGACCGAGCGTCATTAGAACGTCGCGGGCTAATTGACTCGGATCAGCTACGGTTTGTGGGAAATAGTGAAAATCTAGATCCGTTTTCAGTTGTCCCTCAAATTCTAATTGGCGTTGAAGTAGTTTTAACAGCGTTGTTTTGCCCCGGCCGTTGCGCCCGATTAGGCCTAAGCGCCAGCTAGCATCGAATTGAAGTGTGACGTCTTTGAAAAGGGGAGTTGCTTGATCTGGATAGTTGAATGTTAATTGTTTGAATTGGATTGTGCCCATTAATATCACCTCATAAATTTAAATGAGATTGGTTGGTTGTCGTTTTGCATGCACAAAAAAAGACGCTACTATGGGCGTCTGTTAACAAGTCTGGTTTTTTTACCGGCCTTGAAAATAAACGCAAGCTAGCTCTAACGACAATCAGAAATAAACGGTCCCCAAACGTGGGGCCATTTAGTACCAATCGAGTTGTCAGAAATTTAGCCTGCAATTTTCAATGCCAGTCACATCCTTTGAATAAGTTGTTTTAAATTCTAGCAGATTCCTTTTGAAAAAACAACTGCTTAAAAAAGGCTTTACAATTTCGATGGGCTTGGCTATACTTAGAAACTAATAATAACAAGGAGGCTTTATCATGATGACAATGCAACGAGTTGCCTTTAACTTTTTCTTTAAGAAACCCAGAATTCGACTGGTTGATTAAGGGAAAAGATTGTCTATTACATGATAAACCTTAATAAACTGGAAGATGACTGGGTAACCCGAGTCATCTTCCTGGTGGAGCTCACTAGTGAAGACTAGTGGGCTCCTTTTTTTGTTATTAGAAAAAGTGCGATATATCCGGATTATAGAACACGACAAGAAAAAGAGTGCGTTTGAAACGGGTTGATTTTGAGCATTAGCACAGCTCGGCGAATAACTGCTGTAGGCAGTTGTTTGACGAGTGACGCTAAGCGCAGAAGTCAGTTTCAAAAAGCACGTTTAAAACCAGAGTGTGCCGTAACCCTGGTTATATTCTGAAGATTAACACAGAGGGACGAGTAATCGCGTGGCGATTGTTTGGCGCTCAGGGTTAACCGGAAGAATATGGGTTACAGAACACGTTTAGCACCACCAAATAAAGCATCGAGAGGGCGTTTTGCAGATGGGTTTAGGGACAAGATTATTCAGAAAAGAGTCACTTGAGCGGTATCTTCAACAAGATCAACGTTTAGCTAAAACACTAACGGCGAAGGATTTAATTGCGTTAGGCGTGGGGGCGGTCATTGGGACTGGGATTTTTATTTTACCGGGCACGATTGCCGCGCTACATAGTGGGCCGGCCATTACGTTGTCATTTATGATTGCGGCAGTGGTCTGCGCAGTGGCCGCAATGTGTTACGCTGAATTTTCATCAGCGTTGCCAGTCGCGGGGAGTGCGTATTCTTACGGCAATATTATTTTTGGAGAACTGATTGGTTGGTTGTTAGGTTGGGCATTATTCTTGGAATACATGTTATCAGTCGCGGCTGTTTCAACCGGTTGGTCTGCATATTTCGTCTCCTTCATTGAAGGCTTCGGCGTGCATATTCCGAAGGCGATTACAGGCTCATTTGATCCCGCACATGGCACTTATATCAATTTATTTGCAGTCTTAGTTGTGACGCTCATTTCAGTGTTATTGATGTCTGGGACGCGTTCATCGACACGCATCAATAATTTGATGGTGACGATTAAAATCGGCGTTGTGCTACTATTCTTAGTCGTCGGCATTTTCTATGTAAAGTCGTCTAATTGGCAACCATTCATGCCGTTTGGTGTTAGTGGGGTCTTCAAGGGCGCATCATTAGTATTCTTCGCTTATTTAGGCTTTGATTGTGTCTCGGCTTCAGCGGCCGAAGTAAAAAATCCACAAAAGAATTTACCAATTGGGATTATCGGGACCTTAGTAATTTGTACGTTATTATATATTTTAGTTGCTTTTGTTTTGACTGGGATGGTGTCATATCGTGAATTAAACGTGGCTAATCCAGTCGCTTTTGCCTTACAAGTCGTGCATCAAAACTGGTTTGCGGGCTTATTATCACTTGGTGCTTTGGCTGGGATGTTCACAATGATGTTGACGATGACTTACAGTAGTTCGCGGCTAGTTTATTCAATCGGCCGGGATGGTTTATTACCTAAGATGCTCGGTAAAATTGAAACACGCCACCAAACACCAGTCAACAGTGTCCGTGTAGTGACAGTGATTATCGCGACACTAGGAGGGCTCGTTTCATTAGATCAATTGACGAATCTGGTCAATATTGGGACGTTAATTGCCTTTTTCTTCATGTCTATTGGGGTGATTCCATTGCGTAAAAGAAAGGATATTCCGAATAAAGACGGTTTCAAAGTACCGCTATATCCTTGGTTACCACTATTATCGGGCTTACTTTGTTTATTCATGTTATTCGAATTACCGGCAGTCACTTGGATGGCAGCGGGGATCTGGTTCATTTTGGGCTTGATCATTTACTTCAGTTACGGGTTAAAACACAGTCGGTTAAATGATTGATTAAATTTGCGATAAACGTTTGGTGATTAACAGGCAAACCGCTACAATATAATTTGAGGTGACAACTGTGAAACATAAACGCTTATGGCTGGCGCTAGGTAGTTTGTTGATCTGTATGATTGGGGTTTTAGCAACATACCACGATGCGACGCGCTACAAACAACCGTTGATCCAAGTGACGGCTGTCAAAACGATCCAAAAAACGAAAACAACGGATGATTACCAGAATCAAGATACCGAAGTCCAGCAAAAAGTAACGGGGCGGTTCTTGAATACGAAGCGTAAGGGGCAGACGATTCAGCTCCAAAATACCTATTCCAAATCACTGGCCGATAGTTATCGTTATTATCGGGGCCAGCAAGTTTTCCTACACCATGATCAAGATCGCCATCAATGGCTCTTAAACGAACCTAAGCGCGATACAGTGCTAGTAGCTGTGATCTTGGGCACCTTTAGTTTATTGCTTGTGATGATGCCTAAGCGCGGCCTGATGACCATCTTAAGTGTTGTCGTAAACCTTGCGTTCTTCATTATCACGCTCCACTTTAACGCTGCAACTGGTGGTCGTTGGTTATTGCCGCTGATGTGTGGACTCGCTGTAGTTTTAACTGGTCTGACATTATTGTTGGTACTCGGACCGAATCGGCAAATGTTGGTGTCATTTGGTGCGACAATTGGAGCTACGTTCTTGGCATTACTGTTGAGCGTTATCCTGCTAAAAATCAGCGGCGACCAAGGACTCCATTACGAAACAATGGATTACGAGCTCCAACCCTACAAGACGGTTTTCTTGGCGGAAGTCGTGCTAGGGATTTTAGGCGCTGTGATGGATGAAGCGACCGATATTTCATCATCACTGCAACAGTTAGCCTTTGAACAACCCAATGTGACGAGACGGCAACTCTTTAACTCGGGGTTAGCGATTGGACGAGAAATTATCGGGCCACTCGTTAACGTCTTGTTCTTCATTGTTATGGCAGAAGCTTTTCCGATTATTTTATTGTATCTGAGAAACGGGAATACAATTGCCTATACACTATCGCGCACGATGACCTTGGGATTCACACAAACCGTGATTAGCGCAGTCGGCATTACCTTGGCTGTGCCGGTGACAAGCTTGTTGGCAAGCCAGTTAGTGGAGGTGCGTCGCTTATGATGTTATTAACGGGTGTTTTATTACTACTATTAATACTAGTGTGTGGTTGGCAAGGCTTAACCATCTTTTTCAGCCTTGGGTTGAACTTCGTCGTTATCATTTTAGCGCTGGTCTTAATTGCTGGTGGCTTTAATCCCTTAGTGGTCAGTGGGCTATTGAGTCTGATCTTGTTGGCGACATCGATCTTCATGAATACGAAGCAACCAGTAACGGCTAAGACAGCGTTTGTGACGTCGTTATTAGTAGTGCTGGCATTGTTAGTTATCATTGTGCCGATTAGCCACTGGGCAGCAACCTATGGCTTTGGCGCGGAGGATGCTGAAGAGATTGAAGGTTTTGGTCTGGCAATCGGGTTATCATTTCCGCAAGTTGGCATGATCATGACGGTTTTAGCCAGTTTAGGCGCAATCGCAGAAACCAGCATTGCGGTTGCTAGTGGGTTAGTTGAGATTCTGGAATATGATGAACAGATGGCACCGGCACCTTTGTTTAAAGCCGGGATCGCGATTGGTGAGAAAATTATTGCGACAGCCTTCAATACACTGTTCTTTAGTTTCTTCGGGAGCTTCCTATCATTGACGATTTGGTTTATTCAATTGGGTTATCCGCTCGCTAAAATATTAAATCATAAAATTTTAATTGGTGAGATATTAACGTTGCTAATCGGGGTAATTGGCGTGATAGCAACCGTTCCTATCACCAGTTGGTTATTGAACCATTTTAGAAAGTTACCAAAGGCTTAAACATTACTTGAAAAAAAAGTGAATTCAGATTAGAATAATAGAATATATGCATGAAAGGAGGAAATGCGAAATGTCACAAAACTTACATGTTAGTGTTTCTGGTAACCGTCGTCCTATCAACCAAAAGAATGCTAAAAAACGTAATGCTGAAACAACAGCTGTATTGAACTTCTTGAAGGAACGTAAATCAGCAAAATAATTATAATGAATTATCAAAATAATTTTAAAAGACCATCTGAAACCGACTTGTAAAAGTGGCTTTCGGATGGTCTTTTAATGTGGCGTGCGTTTATTTTTTTAATCTTAGCATGAATGGTAATCCTAAGAATGATAAGCCGGCTGCTCCAAACATTACTGCTTTGAAACCGAGGATTAGTGCGTGTTGGTCAGCAATTGAACCACTTTGGTAAAAGAAGATAACTGATAGAGTGACACCAACTGCACCGCCTAGTAAGCGAAACATATTGTAAATTCCAGACGCCTTTCCGATTGCAGATGGTTCAACAGCACCGAGGACGCTTTTTTGAAGAGCAGGACCTGCCATCGAGAGCCCCGCACCAGCAAGCATTAGTGGGAGTATAAACTGCCAGTAAGAATAGTGACCGTAGAGTAAAAATGCGATTGCTAGGTAACCAATTCCTTGTAGAGTTAAACCTAACGTAGCAATTTTATGTTCTCCAAATCGATCGACAGCTGTACCCGCAAACGGCGCAACGAATACCAAAGTGCCAGTCCAAGGAAGCATCTGCAGGCCAGCTTCCAAAGAATTTGAGCCAAGCCCACTTTGTAAAAATTGTGGTAGGAAGAAGACGACACCGTACATAGAAGCATAGAGTAAGAAGGTAGCTAAGTTGCCGTTTCTGAATACTGGCACTTTAAAAAAGTTAAGTGGAATTAGGGGTGTCTTTGTATTTCTTTGGCGCTGAATAAAATAACCGACAAGAACTAATCCGAAGCAACCTACTAATATTGAAACAATAGGGCGGGGACTTGAAGTACTAGTTGATAAGGCCCAGATGATGCTTGCCGAAGAAATGATAATTAGTGAAGCGTCAAGTGGATTAATTGGAGTAGCAGAGCCTAAACTTTCGGGTAAATAATGACTAGTTAATAAAATGCCAATGATACCGATTGGAATATTAATCCAGAAAATCCATTGCCAAGATAATGTTGAGACAATTAAGCCTCCCAGTGAAGGTCCAATAATCAAGGCTAAGCCACCGATACCACTCCAAATACCTAATGCTTTGCCGCGTTTAGCTACTGGCAGTGTATTAGTTAAAATGGCCATTGACATCGGTGTCATGACGGATGCACCGATTCCGGCGACAATCCGAGCTAATACTAAAGAAGTAATATTAGGGGATAACGCACATAATAAGGAACCTAGTGTAAAGATACCAATTCCAAGATTATAGATTTTTCGGCGACCAAAACGTTCACCGAAGGCAACACCGACCAATAATACAGCGGCAATTGTGATGTTATAAGCATTTAATGCCCATTGCAAGGTGCTAACTGAAATTTTGAAATCTGTTCGAATTGAGGTTGAGGCTGTGGTGATAATCATTGAATCCATCATTGACATAAAAAAGCCAAGTGATGTCAGTGTAAGTAACCAAAATTGGTTTGAACGCTTGTTTTGCATAGAAAAAGACTCCTCGATAGAATAAAATAGTTCAAAAGTTTTTGAACTATTAAACAATACCACTTTGCTAATCGATTGACAACTAACAAAAAAGCACCCAGCCAATTGGCTAGGTACTTTTAATTAGAGTGTTTCAAAAAAATGGGTGAGGTAACGGTCAAAAGTTTCAGGATTAAGCATCACATATTTCTCACGTGCTTCTTTACGTGCTGTAATTAATTGTGCTTCTTGAAGTAATTTAAAGTGGTAGGAACCTGATGATTTACTGATATTGAGGTTATTACCAACTTCACCACAAGTTACTTCATGACCAACCGCTTTTAAGTGGCGTAGAATGTTGAGGCGAATTGGATCAGCGAGAGCTTTAAATATTATCACTTGTTGTTTTTCAATTTGTGTTTGCGTTATTGTAGTTGTCATATATAGTATTCTACCGAAAATAGTAGGTTTTTCAAGTAATTAGAACTTAGGAATAATAAAAAAAGCAGAAGCTATAGCTCCTGCTTTTTTATTATTTTTTAATTAAAGTACGCGTACTGCGAATGAAGGCATGAAGTAACTTGAGATTGTACCAATCTTAACTGATTCGCCAGGTTGTGGTGCGTGAACGTATTGGCCACCACCGATGTAGATAGCATCATGGTATGATGCACCAGCGCCACCCCAGAAAATGATATCGCCAGGTTGTAAGCTGTTAAGTGATACGCGTTGACCAGCACCTTCTTGAGCAGTTGTGATACGGCCCAATGAAACGCCAGCACGTGAGTATGCATATTGTACTAAACCAGAACAGTCAAGACCAACACCAGGTGTTGAGCCACCCCATACATAAGGTGTACCAATTTGTGACAATGCAGCACTAACAACTGATTGTGCGTTACCGCTTGTAGCAGTTGAGTTGTTTGTGTTTGTTGATTGTGAAGGTGTTGTTGCTGTTGTGGTGTTAGAGCTTGAAGCTGTGTTTGTTGTGTTTTGTGTTTGAGTTTGTTGTTGAGCAGGAGCACTTTGTTGTGTTGAAGCTGATTGTGCAACAGGTGCTACTGAAGTGCTAGTTTGTGATGTTTGAGTTTGAACTTGAGTTGCTTGACTTGTTGATGATGAAGTAGCAACTGATGATGATTGTTGAGCAGGAGCAGCAGGTGTTGTTGATGATGATTGTGAAGCTGCAGGTGCTTGTTGTTGAGTTGTTGATGTTTGAGTAGCTGATTCAGAAGTTGCAGTTGTAGCAGCAGGTGTTGTCGTAGTTGTTGAAGCTGCTGGTGTTGTTGTAGCAGTAGTAGTTGCAACTGGTGTAACAGCTGGTGCATCAGTAATAGGTGTGACGCCGGCTAAGTTAGGGTTGTTTAAAACAACGTAGCTTGAAGGTACCCAACCTTTGTTTTCTAATTGGTACCATGTAACGCCGTTAGCTGTCTTAGAAGCAATAACGTTTTGTGTCTTACCATAAGTCAAGTAAGCGCCAGTTGGTTGAGCAGCAGTTGTGTTTGTCCAGATTGTTGTAGCACCAGACTTGTAGTTAACTGTGATCGTGTCTTTAGCAGCAGGAGCAGCAGTTGTAGCAGCTGGTGTTGTAGCACCTGTCTTCACGAATTCACCGGCAACCCATTCGTTATCAGCTAATTGATACCATGTTTGACCATAAACTTGTTTTGTATTTTTGATTGTAACGTTTTGGTTGTTTGTTAAGTAACGTGTAGGTTTTTGACCAACTTCAGGACTTGTCCAAACAGTTGTAGCACCGTCTGTGTAGTTAACTGTCCCTGTAGTAGCAGCTTGAGCTTCATTAGCTTGGATACCCATTAATGCAAGACCAGCTAAACCAACGATACCAGATGATAAATAAGTCATTTTTTGTTTTTTCATTGTGATTGAAGTGCTCCTTTGAAGTTTGTTTTTAGACGTTTAAGTTTGTTTTAATTTATCGTGCTCAGTAAGCATATCATTCTAACGTGACAAACATGTTACATAATAGTTAGCGCGGTGTTACAAGTTTCTTAAGATGTTAGGATTTAAAAGACTAATTAACAGATTATGTTAAAAAGGTAGCGTTTAATAACCATCTTTTGTAAAAAACGTTCGGATTTTACTAAAAAAGAGGGACCACCAAAATATTTCGGTAGTTCCTCTTTATGTTACAGCTAGATTAAATTATTGTAACAAACCGTCAGATTGTGATTGTGTTGTAATTTGATTATCGCTTGCTGATGAATCTGATTGCGTACCGTTCGTATTATTATCACTGTTAGTAGGCGTGCTGTTTTGAGTACTAGCAGATGAGTAACTTGTGTTAGTTGTCGGTGTTGTGGGTTGTGTGTAATTGTTGTTAGTTGTTGTTTGATTGGTTGTAGCAGCCGTGTTATCAACTGTATTATCCGTTGTTTGGTCGGTAGTCGTTGTGTCAGTTGATGAACTATTTTGGCTAGTAGCTGTTGATGATTCACTCGTGCTATAGCTGTCAAATTGAGCTTTGGCTTCCTTGATTAGCTTTAAGTAGCGTTCTTTGAATTTCTTATGTGTTGTTTTTTCGACGAGCGCTTTAGAGTAAGTGAAATCTTCAGTCGTTAAGGTTGCTGGAATAGCGGTATGATTGCTATTTGTAAAGAGATTATCAACAGCAGTCATGGCTGCTTGTTGGGCCTTAGCTTCTTTATAAGCAGCTAATTTTTTGGCGTCATTAGCATAATCTGATTCTGAACCAAGTTGGAGGCCGTCTTTGACAATCCCATCAGCATCGAAGAAGTCGCTATCCTTAGTTTTCTTCGCTTTTTTCTTTGGCTTCTCAGCAGGGGCATCGGTATCAATCCGTTTTAAGTCCTTTTGAGCTGCTTTGAAGGCGGACTTAGATTTGCTTGATAATGCGCTCATATAGAGATTATCCGAAATCTTTTTATCTAAATTTTGAGCAGATTTGATGATTTTATGCTTGTTAGTAGCAGTTAATTTTGCAGGCTTTTTATGATCAGCGTCAGCGTAAAGTTGGTTGACCTTTTGAACATACTGTTCAATTTGATCCTCAGTTTTAGTAGCGGCGGCGGGGACCGTCGTTTTATTCTGACAACCGGCTAGAATCACGAAACAACTAGCCATGAGCATCAACAGAACGTGTGTTAATTTTTTCATTTTGAAACCACCTTATTGTTAGGATACTTAATCTATAATATATCATGAAAAGATTGCTCAAACATAAATTAATGAAGAAACTCTAATTTTTAAGTGACTTGATGATTGTTTTAGAGAATCTTATGAATATGGGTATACATTCGACCGAGGCGGGCGTACACTAATAGTATCTTTATGAGAATAATTTAATGTTCTCCAAATCAAAAGGAGCGATAGACATGGAATCAGCTTGTACAACAATTTTAGTTGGTAAAAAAGCATCAATTGACGGCTCAACAATGATTGCCCGCAATGATGATACTTTTATGCCCTTAACCCCCCAACGGTTTTACATGAATCCGGCAGTTAAAGGCCGTAAGGGTGAAAAAATTAAATCTTGGTTGAACGGTTTTGAAGCGACTTTACCAGAAGATGGTTATCGCTGGCCAGCGGTGCCCAATGTGGATTACAAGAACAAGGGTTATTATGACGAAAGTAGTATTAATGAAGTTAACGTTGCGATGAGTTGTACTGAAAGTACGTACGGCAACGAAAAGTCATTAGCCTACGATCCATTGGTTAAAGACGGCTTAGACGAAGATTGTATACAAGCAATGGTCGCACCTTACATTAACTCAGCACGTGAAGGGGTCAGCTACCTCGGTAACTTGATCAAACAATACGGTTCACCTGCGGGCAACAGTGTCTTGTTCAGTGATCATGATGAAGTTTGGTATATGGAAATTGTCACTGGTCATCTTTGGTTAGCACAACGAATTCCAGATGATGGGTATGCCGTAGCGGCAAACCAAGTGGCGATTCAACAAGTTGATTTCAGCGATGCGGATAACTTCATGTGGGCTGAGGGCATTCAAGAATATGTTGAAAAACATCACTTGAATCCAGATAAGACGGGCTGGAATTTCCGTCATATCTTCGGCACAATGAACGAAAAAGATCGCCACTACAATACACCTCGTGTCTGGTACGCACATCACTTATTTGATTCAGAATTTGACATGTCACCTGAATCAGCTGATCTACCTTTTATTCGCAAGATTGAACATAAGATTAGTGTTGAAGACATTGAAATGTTACTTGGTTCACATTATAACGAAACAGAATTCGATCCAATGGGTCACGGCGCTGATGCTGACAAGTATCGTTACCGTCCAATTGGCTTAAACAGAACACAAAATGCGCATATCTTACAATTGCGCAACGACGTGCCTAAAGAACAAGCTGCGATTATGTGGATTACCTTAGGGATGCCAACTTACACACCATTTATTCCCTTCTTTACAAATGCCAATGATACAGATCCTAGCTTCAGTGAAACACCAATGAAATGGGATATTAATAGTGCTTATTGGATGTACCGGACAATTTCAGTCTTGGTTGAAGGTCACTATAGCCAACATATTCAAGGTAACGTTGACTATCTAACAAGCTGTAAACAAGAATTACGGACAATGTTGGATAGTATTGAAGAAGAAGCTAAGAATTATCAAGGCGAAGCACTAACAAAATATTTGACAGAACAAAATTATTTGATTGTTAACACAATGAAAGATAAAGCCATGGGCATGATTGGCGAACTCGTCATGTCAGGAATTAATTTATCTAAATTGACATTCAATATGGATCGCAATCTATAATAGGTTTGAAAGGAGTGAATTACTAACGATAGTTAGTAGTTTGCTCTTTTTTTACAATAACGCCAAAATAATAGAAATTTTAATAAAAAAGTTGCAGATAGTTATCCTTGCAATAATTAACGTTACAATATAATTGTTAATCATTAAGTGGCTTTGTACTAAATTAATGAAAACAGGTACTTTCTTTTTTGAAAGAATATGCTACTATGGTTGTTAGCAATCAAATTAAAACCATTAATTATTCTTGACCCTCATCACTTGTATTTATAAAAAGGAGATTCAATTATGTCATCAAAGATTACGGGGAAATATTCTGAAGACTGGGAAGTTATCACCCATCTATCACTCATTTATCGTTGGGTTATCAGCAATCTTAGCGATTTTGTTAGTGGGGAAAGTTTGAATTATAAAGTATCATTTGATCAATTCTTGATTATGTATGAAATCGCCACTAACGACGATTTAACGGGTAGCAAATTAGCTAAAACAATGAGTGTTAGTCGTTCTGCAATCTCACGTCAATGTCGCTTACTTAAAGAAAACGGCTACGTGGTTGAAGAACATTTACAATCAGATCAACGGGTTAAATTCTTGAGTTTAACTAAACAAGGACAAGATGTTTTAGATCGCTTAGTTAGTCGTTATCTACAAAAGTATCAAGAAATCGAAACACAAATGGGTCGGGAAAAAATCGATGGCTTAATTCAATTTATCGACCAATTCTATTTAGACGTTATTGAACCTAGTGATTATCACGATAATAAAATGGGCCGTTCATTCTTAGAAAAAGTCCAACAAATCCAATCAGACGACCAAATTGCCAAATAAATAAATCAAAAGGGACCCTTCGCCAAATTCATTTTTGGTGGCGGGTCCTTTTTTAGGTGTTATTAAATCAAGGGTTGTAACTTCCTGTGAAATTGCTTACAATTGTGGCATGAAGGAATTACTTATAGATTGGGAGACGATAACATGGAAAAAATTCTAGCAATTAACGCGGGCAGCTCAACACTAAAATGGCAATTATTTGAAATGCCCAGTGAAACAGTTATCGCCAAAGGGATGATCGATCGCTTAGGTTTATCTGATTCGGTGTTTACCGCTAAATATGGTGACAATCAAAAGTTTAAAGAAGTTCAAGATGTAACCACTCATGAAATGGCAGCAACGCTTTTACTCACACGTTTGAAGGAATTAGGGATTGTTAGTCATTTGGATGAAATTACCGGTGTTGGCCACCGAGTAGTTGGGGGCGGTGAAGCTTTCAGTGATTCAATGGTTATTAATCCGGTGGCATTGGACGAGATTAATCGCTTGGCAGAATACGCGCCATTGCATAACCCCACACAAGCTTATTACATCAAGATCTTTACGGCGCTACTACCAGGTGTGCCCCAAGTAGCGGTTTTTGACACCTCTTTTTACAGTACCTTGGCACCCGAAAATTATTTATACAGTATTCCGCAAGAATATTATCAAACATTTGGCGCAAGAAAATACGGCGCTCATGGGACCAGTCATCGATATGTCGCCCATCGAGCCGCTGAAATCTTAGGAACACCGCTAGAATCTCAAAAAATGATTACGCTCCATTTAGGGAGTGGGGCATCAATTACCGCGGTCCAAGATGGTCATGCCGTTGATACTTCAATGGGTTTTACCCCACTGGCTGGGATTACAATGGGCACACGTTCTGGCGATATTGACGTTTCTTTAGTTGCTTTCTTAGCAAAAAAATTAGAAATTACAATGCCTGAAATGATCGATATTTTAAATCACAAATCAGGTTTGTTAGGTATTTCAGAACTCTCACCAGATATGCGTGATTTGGAAGAAACCGCCGCTACACGGCCACAATCAGCGTTGGCATTATCAATCTTTGTCAATCGCGTCGTTAAATATGTGGGTTCATATGTGGCCTTAATGAACGGAATCGATACGTTAGTTTTCACAGCCGGTAGTGGTGAAAACGGGAGTGAATTACGGGCAGATATTTGTAAACAACTTGCTTGTTTTGGTGTAAAATTGGATGAAGAGAAAAATAATGTCCGCAGCCAAGAACGGATTATTAGTGCTGATGATTCGAAGGTCAAAGTTTTAATTGTCCCAACGAATGAAGAATTAATGATTGCCAGAGATGTCATGCGGTTAAAATAATGGAGTGATTGAAGATGGCGCAAAAACCATTATTTGAATTTGAAGTTGATATTCCAAGATTAAGTGCGCGACTTGAGGACCAGCCAGCCGTGAAAACTTTTTTCGAGGCCTTAACCCCCGGGTATCAACGGGAATGGGCGCGCTATGTTTACGGCGCTAAGGCTGAAGAAACACAACAACGACATTATGCTGATATGCTGATGATTTTAGAAGCTGGTTACAAATCAAAACGCGGGTATTCACAAGCTAAGAAAAAATAAATTTAAAAAAGATTAATTGGGTGGAAACGGTGCCTGATTAATCTTTTTTTATGTTTAGGTTGTAAACCGTTTTCAAAAAAGGTTGAATTATCGAAAAAGGTCATTTATAATAATCATCAAGATAGTTAGTAAAACGTTTTACTAATTGATTAAATAGGCTTGGAGGAAATTATGATGAACGCTGTAAATATCTTAATCGGCTTAATGCCGATGATTGGCTGGGGGATTTTCCCAGTTATTGTTGGTAAAATTGGTGGTAAACCAGCGAGTCAAATCCTGGGGACCACTTTTGGGACATTAATTCTAGCAATTGTCGTTGCCATTTTCCGTGGGACACCAATTCCTGAAACGAAAACTTTCATTTTCTGTTTGATTTCAGGTGCATGTTGGGCACTGGCACAAATTATTACTTTCCACGTTTTCGAAACAATGGGTGTTTCTAGAACAATGCCGATCACAACTGGCTTTCAATTAGTTGGGGCATCTTTGTGGGGAGTCTTCGTTCTAGGTAACTGGTCAAGTTCACAATCAAAATTAATCGGTTTTACAGCGATTGCATTAATTATCATCGGCGTTTATCTCACCGCTTGGAGCGAAGATAAATCAAGTGCTAGCAAGAGTGGTGCGGTTAAGGGCATCTTGTTATTATTAGTCGGTGAATTAGGCTACTTAGGTTATTCAGCCTTTCCACAAGCAGTTAGCGCTGATGGTTTCCAAGGCTTCTTACCACAAGCTATTGGGATGACAATTGTCGGCATTATCTTCGGCTTAACCCAAACTAAAAAAGATTATAAACCATTTAAAGAAGCAACTTCATATAAGAACATCTTCAGTGGGTTCTTCTTCGCTTTTGCGGCATTAACTTACTTGATTTCAGCACAACCATCTGTCAACGGTTTAGCAACCGGTTTCGTTCTATCACAAACCAGTGTTATCTTTGCGACAATTGGTGGGATTTACATCTTAAAAGAAAAGAAATCAAAAAAAGAAATGATCGCCGTAATGGTTGGTTTATTATTAGTCTTGGTGGCAGGTTCTGTCACAGCATTTATTAAATAAAAATAAGGGAGATTGGTGTCATGAGAAAAACTAAGGTGATTAACACACAAATTTCGAGCGTTATTTCAGATATGGGACATTTCGATACATTAAGTATTGGGGATGCTGGTATGCCAGTACCAGCTGGTACGAAGAAGATTGATGTGGCCATTGAAAATGGTGTACCGAGTTTTATCCAAGTTTTAACAAATATCTTAAGTGAATTAGAAGTGCAAAAAGTTTACTTAGCAAATGAAATTAAAACAGCAAATCCAGAACAATTAGCGGCGATTAAAGCTTTAATTGGGGAGACACCAATCGAATTTATTGATCATTCACAAATGAAACAAGACTTAAATAAGGCCAAAGCATTTGTCAGAACAGGTGAAATGACACCTTATTCCAACATTATTTTAGAAAGTGGCGTTGTCTTTTAACAACCAGGAGGGTATTCAAATGAAAAAAGTAATCGTATTAGGTTCAACCAATGTCGACACAATTTTAAACGTTCAACGTTTTCCACAACCTGGCGAAACGTTAGCAATGGATGGCCGCGCAGTTGCTGGTGGCGGTAAAGGTGCTAACCAAGCAATCGCAGCTGTTCGTTCAGGTGCCCAAACAGCTTTCATTAGTAAGGTTGGTAAAGAAGGTGCCGCTGATTTCATGATCGACACGTTCAAAAAAGACGGGATGAACGTTGATCACGTGCGCTGTTCAGAAACAGCTGGGACAGGCCAAGCTTATATCATGGTTGATGCTCAAGGTCAAAACAGTATTTTAATTTACGGTGGCGCTAACCAAGACGTGACTGTTGAAGATGTTCACGAAGCAGAAACAGCCATTAAAGCAGCCGACCGAATTGTGGCGCAATTCGAAGTACCGATCCCTGCCATTATCGAAGCTTTCAAGATTGCCCGTGCAAACGGCGTTCAAACAATTTTGAACCCAGCACCTGCCATCAAGAATATTCCAGCCGAATTATTAGCAGTGACGGACATGATTGTCCCTAACGAAACTGAAGCAGAAATTATCACTGGCATTAAAGTGACTGACGAAGCTTCAATGCAAGCCAACGCTGAAGCAATGTTCAAATTAGGGATCAAAGTGGTCATTATCACGGTTGGTTCTAAAGGGTCATTCTATGCAACACCAACTGCAACTGGTTTTGTCCCTGCCTTTAAGGTTAACGCAGTGGATACAACAGCTGCTGGTGATACTTTCATCGGTGCGTTAAGTACAAAACTTGAATTGGATTACAGCAATATCGAAGCTGCGATGACTTATGCCAATAAGGCGTCATCAATTGCCGTGCAAACTAAAGGTGCACAAAATTCAATTCCATATGAAAAGGATATTCAGTTATAATAGATTAAAGGGCGCTCATGGCTTAGTCGGCTGTGGGCGTTTTTAAATGATAGCGGGTTTTACAATGGGGGAAGTTAACGTGGTACGAAAAGTAACGATTAAAGATGTCGCTGCCTTGGCCCAAACATCGGTGACAACTGTTTCACTAATTTTAAATAATAAGGGCCAACGCTTTAGTGCAGAGACGATTGCCCGGGTAAGAGCAGCGCGTGAAAAAATCAGCTATGAACCGGATTATTTTGCCCAGAATATGGTCAATAAGGAAACCAAAACAATTGCGGTTTTAGTACCGGATATCAATAATCCTTTTTTTAGTCAGTTTATTCAAGGGGTTGAAGAAGTCGCCTATCAGTACGATTTTATTCCGTTGATTTATAGTGCGGGCCAGAATAATCAGAAAGTTAATTATTATCTGAAAGAGCTGGTCCGACGAAATGTCGATGGGTTTATTTTGGCGGTTTCACATATTGAAGAAGAAACGCTAGAGGGCCACTTGAAACAACGTAAAATACCGTATATTCTGTTAGATCAATCGGAAAAGCAACATCAAAGTGATGAAATCGCTGTGGCGGATACGGAAGGCGGCCGAATGGCGGCTAATTATCTGATTGAAAAAGGGCACCGTCAAATTGGGATCGTGTTGCCAGAACAGCGGGCTTGGAATATCGAGCAGCGTTTTATTGGGTACCAAGCAGCCTTGGTTAGTCATCAAATCACGGTTAATCCGGATTGGCAAATAACGACCCCCTTATCTAAACAGGGAGGCTATCAAGTTGCCCAGCAGGTGATTGATAGTGGGGTCTCTGCGGTCTTTGCCGTCAATGATGAGTTGGCGATTGGCTTAGCACGGGGGTTAGCCGAATTAGGTCATGCGGTACCAGAGTCAATTTCGATTATTGGTTACGATGATATTGATTGGTGTGAATACGTCACACCGCGACTAACCACTATTAAACAACCGATTTTGGCGTTGGGCCAAGAAGCGACCCGCTTGTTGTTAAATCGGATTGAAAAACCCACGTTAGGGATGCAACAAAAAATGTTATCAGTTGAATTGGTTGAACGAGATAGTGTTCAAGCGCAATAAAAATTAAATTAAGGACCAAAAAGTACGGGCGACACTAGGCTTGGCAATTTGCCAACCGAATGTAGGCCGTCTTTTTTTGTGCTTTATAAAAAAAGCTTGCAAATATGTCGGAAAGACCGATTGAAAAGTGAGGTTATGAGGATATGTATGAATTGCTGATGTTATCAGCCTTAATGAGTCGGAATATGTCGGGCTATAAGTTGCGGATTATCTTGGAAAATGCCATGCTGCCCAGACGGAAAATCTCAAATGGGGTTTTGTATCCGTTGTTAGATAAATTGGAAAACAAAGGCTGCATTGGTTTTGATGAAGCTGATCAGGATTCACGGGGCACAAAGATTGCGCACATCACGGAAGAAGGCCGGCGCTATTTTGCTGAATTAATGACTAAACCAGTCGCTCATGATGCGAAGTGGGATGACGCTTATCGCTTTAAGATGCGCGGGATGCACTATATCGATTCCGAAGAACAAATCAGCATTTTACAAGACTACCGCAATGAGTTAGCTGAAGATTTACACGTCTATCTGGGTATCAAAAACCATCTAACAGATTTGCGGGATGAAGAGGGGACCAATACTAATTATTATCAGTGGCAGGTTCGTTCAATGGATTTTGTAATCACCACGCTTAAAGCAAAGGTCGACTGGCTCGAAGCCCAAATAAAAGAGATCGAGAAAATGGAGATAGTAAAATGAAAAAAACAACAAATCGTTGGATAGCGCTGGTCGCTATGAGCCTAGGGGTCTTTATGGGGCTACTAGATGTCACCGTCGTTAATGTGGCTTTGCCCAGTATGGCGGTTGATTTTAAAACCACTTTCAGTAACTTACAATGGGTATTGAACGCCTACACGTTAATGTATGCGGTCAGTTTGTTAATTGTTTCCAAATTAGGGGACATGTTCGGGCGCAAGAAAATTTTTATTATGAGTATGATTTTATTCACGGCCGCTTCTGTCGTTAACGGACTGGCACCAAACTTATTGGTATTGGATATTGGTCGTGCAATTCAAGCAATTGGTGGCTCTGGGATGATGAGTTTATCGATGGCGCTAGTGGCATCGAACTTTGAAGGGCGTGAACGGGGAACAGCACTGGGGATTTTAGGCTCCGTCATTGGTTTTTCAACTGCCATCGGACCTTTGGTGGGTGGCTTTTTAGTCGAAAGTTTCGGTTGGCCATCAATTTTCTTCGTCAACTTACCAGTTGGGATTATTTCGGTTTACTTAGTGATTCGGAATGTTAAAGAAACACCAGCATATGGTGCAGGCGAATCAATCGATTTTATGGGGATGTTTTTATCAGCAATTGGTTTATTCTCCGGGATTTATGGCTTAATTCAAAAAGAACAACACATGCACTGGGCTTGGACCGACATGCGGATTATGGGGTGGTTAGTCGCTTCCGTTTTGATTCTAGCGCTCTTCGTTTTTGTGGAATTGAAAGCCAAAGCACCAATGATGAACTTGACGTTACTTACAAATCGCCATTTCGTGGGTGTTGTGATTTTGGCCTTCTCATTAGGGGCTGGGATCTTTGCCTTAGCCGCTTATCAAACGAGTTTGATGCAAAATTATATGGGATATTCAGCCTTTTCAACTGGGGTCCATCAATTGCCAATGAGTCTATGGTCACTTGTCTTGGGACCATTCACCGGGGTATTAGGTTATAAATTTGGTAAAAAATGGCTGATTGCTTTTGGGTTTACAGTCTCGGCACTCGGTTTATTAATCTTTAGACAAGTGACCACGACCGATTTTACTTACATGCAATTATTACCGTTGCTTGCGCTAACTGGGTTAGGGAATGCGATTATCAATCCAATGATCAATACAGCGGCGATGGACAATATTAATCCTCAAGAAATCGGAATGGCCTCCGGTTTGTTGAACGTTTTCCGTCAAATTGGGATTACCGTGGGGGTCGTGATTCTCGGATTGTCACAAACAAACGCCTATGAGAGTAGCTTAAGTACTGGCTTTAGTGGGAGTTCAATCCCAAAGGCGGCAGCAACTGGGATTCACCAATCATTAGTCGAAGCGGGTGCTTTTTCAGGGCATGCAATCGCATGGGGGCAGCAATTAGTGAAGACGCCGTATGCTGCCAAGGTGCAACAAATGGTGGTCACAGCTTTTGATAAAGGGATGATTGCTGTGGTCACGACGTCCTTAGTTTTAATGGTGATTGCCATTTTAGCAGCACTTTTCTTATTAAAAGAAACAAAAAGTGTCGATCAAAAACCCCAAAAATAAAGTTCATTATTTTCTGAAAAGATAAGACTGTAAATTGTGATGGAAACAGTGTAAAATGGACAGAGTAAAAATAAAAAAAGTGAGGTTACTTACACATGGCTAAATTAGTTTTTATTCGTCACGGACAAAGTGAATGGAACTTATCAAACCAATTCACTGGTTGGGTTGATGTTAACTTAAGCGAAGAAGGCGTACGCCAAGCTCAAAACGCTGGTGCTTTATTGAAAAAAGAAGGCATCCTTTTTGACCAAGCTTACACATCAGTATTGACTCGTGCCATCAAGACATTACACTATGCACTTGAAGGTTCAGACCAATTATGGATTCCTGAAACAAAATCATGGCGTTTAAACGAACGTCATTATGGTGCATTACAAGGCCAAAACAAAGCTGAAGCAGCTGAAAAATGGGGCGACGAACAAGTTCACATCTGGCGTCGTTCATACGATACACTTCCTCCACTATTGGATGCAAGTGATGAAGGTTCAGCAGCAAACGACCGTCGTTACGCACACTTAGATCCAAAAGCGATTCCTGGTGGCGAAAACTTGAAGGTTACTTTGGAACGTGTTATCCCATTCTGGGAAGACGAAATCGCTCCAAAATTAATCGACGGCCAAAACATCATTGTTGCAGCTCACGGTAACTCACTACGCGCCTTAACAAAATACATCGAAAACATCTCTGATGAAGACATCATGGACGTTGAAATGGCAACAGGCGAACCAGTTGTTTATGATTTAGATGAAAACTTAAACGTAGTAAGCAAGAAGAAATTAAACTAATATAGTGCGGTTGGTTTCTGAGTATAGTGTAAAATAAGCGCCTATCATCTGAACTTTTGATGATAGGCGCTTATTTGTAACTAGACGGAAGAAGCTAGGGAGGAAGCACGTTTTAGCTTACTCAAATAGGTTAGTCCCGCAGGGGATTAGCCTATTTTTTTGCTTAAAAGTGGCTATGCTAAATTTGTACACTGAAAAGTAATACCGAGTGTGCCTATTTAGTGAAAATATGCACTACCCATCAACTTTGAAGATAGTTAACCACTGAAACTTCGTAGCACTTTTCTTGATCGAGTGCTAAAAAGTGTTATAATAGAACCATAAGCAAAATGATTAGGTTATTGATAAGATAGCCACTAGTCATTTAATGTTTAATATAATGGAGGTGCAGTTGTATGGCAAATATGTACGGAAATGATCCTTTTTTTAATAATGATATGGATGATATCTTCAATCAAGTTTTCAGAAGAATGGGTAATTCAGAGTCAGCGCGATATGTGATTAACGGACGAGAATTATCACCGGATGAGTTTGCTCAGTATCGGGCAACTGGTAAATTACCTAATCGAGAAAAAGAAATTGAAATTAAGCAAAATGGTGAACATGCCCTTAAAAAAGGTGGCATTCTTGAAAAATTAGGTCGAAACTTAACCCAAGAAGCACGGGATGGTTTATTAGATCCTGTGATTGGCCGGTATAATGAAATTCAAGAAACAGCTGAAATATTGAGTCGCCGGACTAAAAATAATCCCATTCTAGTTGGGGATGCAGGTGTTGGGAAGACCGCAGTGGTTGAAGGATTAGCACAAGAAATTGTGGCTGGGAAAGTACCCGAAGCCATTAAGGATAAAGAAATCTATTCAATCGATTTGTCCTCACTAGAAGCTGGGACACAATATCGTGGTTCATTTGAAGAAAATATTAAAAATTTAATTAAAGAAGTAAAAGCAGCCGGCAATGTTATTCTCTTTTTCGACGAAATTCATCAAATTTTAGGGATTGGTTCAACTGGTGGCGAAGATGGCGGCAAAGGGTTAGCCGATATTATCAAGCCAGCTTTATCACGTGGTGAGTTGACGGTCATCGGTGCGACAACCCAAGATGAATATCGCAACACAATTTTGAAAAATGCCGCATTAGCAAGACGATTTAACGATGTGCTGGTCAATGAACCTAGCGCAGCAGATACGGTTAAAATCTTACAGGGGATTAAAGGCTTGTATGAAAAACACCATCACATTGAACTACCAGATGACGTTTTGAAGGCGGCCGTTGACTATTCTGCTCAATATATTCCACAACGGACGTTGCCTGACAAGGCAATCGATTTATTAGATATGACTGCGGCTCATTTAGCAGCTAAACGCCCAGAAACAGA
Organism: Latilactobacillus sakei subsp. sakei DSM 20017 = JCM 1157; assembly: GCF_002370355.1. Classification (NCBI taxonomy): domain Bacteria; kingdom Bacillati; phylum Bacillota; class Bacilli; order Lactobacillales; family Lactobacillaceae; genus Latilactobacillus; species Latilactobacillus sakei. Next base: position 304,827 of record NZ_AP017929.1, on the reverse strand, counting down.
TAAAGCTAAATTGGCGGCTGAACTTAAACAATTAGAAGCTGATAAAGCCGCAGCTGTCGAAGCTGAAAATTATCAAGCTGCTGAAGAGCTAAAAGTTAAAATTGAAAAAATTAAAGCGCAATTGGCAACCGATGATCAGCATGCGGCAGAAGTGATTGCGACTGTTGATGATATTGCACAATCTGTTGAAAGATTAACTGGGATTCCCGTTGCCAAAATGGGGAGCAATGATATTCAACGCTTGAAGAACTTAGGCCAACGCTTAAAAGATAAGGTCATTGGTCAAGATGAAGCTGTTGAAATGGTAGCGCGGGCTATTCGCAGAAATCGGGCAGGTTTTTCGGAAGGTAATCAACCAATTGGGAGCTTCTTATTTGTTGGTCCAACTGGGGTTGGGAAAACTGAATTAGCAAAACAATTAGCCTTAGATATGTTTGGTAACAAAGAAGCGATTATCCGTTTGGATATGAGTGAATATGCTGACCGGACAGCCGTTTCTAAATTGATTGGGACGACAGCCGGTTATGTTGGCTATGACGATAATTCGAATACATTAACCGAACGCGTTCGTCGTAACCCATATTCAATTGTCTTGTTTGATGAAATTGAAAAAGCTGATCCACAAGTTTTAACATTATTACTACAAGTGATGGACGATGGTCGCTTAACGGATGGTCAAGGGAACGTGATCGACTTTAAGAACACGGTGATTATCGCGACATCTAATGCCGGTTTTGGTAATGAAAAATTAACCATGAACGACCAAGAAGATGCTAAGTTATTAGATAAGTTAGCACCATACTTCAGACCAGAATTCTTAAACCGGTTTAACGGGATTGTTGAATTTACGCATTTAACGAAAGCTGACTTGTCACAAATTGTGGATTTAATGTTAACCAACGTTGAACAAACATTAGCTAAAAAAGAATTAACCTTAGTTGTTTCAAAAGAAGCTAAGGATTGGTTGATGGAAGAAGGCTACGATGAGGCAATGGGGGCTCGTCCATTAAGACGGGTTATTGAACAACAAATCAGAGATAAGGTCACTGATTTTTACCTCGATCATGCAGATGTCAAAGACTTAAAGGCAGATTTAGTTGATGATCAGATTGTCATTCAAGCGGTCGACTCTGAAAACTAAAGACTGAAAATTTTTTTACGGAAGAAGTCCTCAAGATGTTATCAAAGAATATTTCGAATAAGTTACGCCAAGCAACTGGTGTGAATGGCTTATTGTCCTTAATATTGGGTCTATTAATCCTGTTTTTACCCGGGCAATCAGCCATGGGTGTCACGGTGATGGTAGGTGTTGTTTTTATCATTATCGGTCTGTTCGACATCCTTTCTATTTTTAAAGAAGTTGATGAAAATACATGGGTTCGACTAGGGCACTTGCTCTTAGGCCTTTTGTATCTCATTGTTGGGATCTTTGTATGCGTTAATTTAGCTGCTAGCGCAACCTACTTATTCCTACTAGTCGGGATTTTTGTAGGAATCACGTGGTTGGTAGAAGGCTTTGTGGAATTGGGAACAGTGCGCTTAGCAGTTTCTAAGGGTTGGACGATATTCTCTGCGGTCTTGAGTATTGTTGCAGGGATAATTCTTCTGATGACACCGCTCTACGGGGCAGTTATGCTGTGGACCTTATTAGGCGCAATTCTAGTGGTTCTCGGTATCTTTAAAGTTGCGCATTACTTAGCTTGGCAAAAATAAGCGCAGTTAAACAGTGAAAAAGCCCTCGCAGTATGCGAGGGCTTTTTTTTATTGGTTTATAGGTCATCGAGTTGTGCTAATTGGTAGCCCATCAACATCAATATCAGTTGTAGAATTGAAAATGCGATCACGAAAATCCAAAAATCAGATTGGTTCAAAACACCGAGAACGCTCGCGATTGTTGTGTGGAGTTGGTAGAAAACATCCCACGAGTTGATTCGTAAAAAGCGCCCGATATAAATGGCGACTGAGGAACAAACACTTAAAACACCGAAGGTCGCTGCTTGATTAACGAGGCGTTGATAGTTGGGGATAAAGAGTGGATAAAGGATGAATAAACTCGTCAGCCCTAAGGTGACACCGACAAAAATCCCGCCGGCTAAAATCGCGTATTCCACAAATTGGAAGGCGGTGCTCAAGCCAACACCAATTGATGAGAGGTGACTGAAGTCGGTAATCATGTAGAGTGCGTTGGGGAAAAAGAGTAGCCAAACTACTCCGATTAAGTAGCGCCAACGACTATTTTTGAATAAGCGCCCCAGTAAACTCAGATCAAACGGTATTAGGGCTAAAATGATGTTCCAAATTAAGAAGGCAAACCGACTTTGATAGAGTAAAATTAACGCGAAAAAGAGCAGGATAATAGCATGAATCGTCAGAACTTTTTTGGACAAATGAAACACCTCCCGTTATTTCTAAATACTAATAGTATAGCGTGAAATGGGTGGCGAAAACGTTAAACTTTAATTAAGAGCCATTTAATTGGCGATATGTTATTTAATTTTTAAATGATGAGTTAAAAATCGTGTTATTTTGCGGACTTTGCTAGTGCTAGCATAGACTTTAATCATGATTAAAGGGGAAATGACAATGTGTACAAGTCTCACTTATTCAACCGTTGACGGGCATCATTTTTTAGCAAGAACCATGGATTTTTCATTTGAATTAAATGGTAATCCGCTCTTTTTACCGCGCCAACATCAATGGCAACCGGTTTTGGAAAAGCAAGCGATTCAAAATCAATACGCGTTGATGGGGGCCGGTGCTAAGTTGGGTGATCAATATCTAGTAGCCGATGGTTTTAATGAACATGGCTTAGGCTGTGCTGAGTTATATTTCGCGCACGCCGCAGTTTACGAGCCACAACCAGTACCTAATAAATTGAATTTGGTGGCTGAAGAATTTATCGTGTGGGTTTTGGGAAACTATCAAACTTTAGAAGAAGTGGCTGCGGATTTAGACAACGTGCGGATTATCGAAAGCGACCAAGGTGTAATGGGCGCGAACCAACCACTACATTGGATATTATCGGATCGTTCCGGTAAAACAATGGTGATTGAACCCCGCGGCAATGGGCTTCAGTTAATTGATGATCCGGTTGGGGTGATGACTAATACGCCGGATTTAGACTGGCACATTAAGAATTTGAGTAATTATTTGAATTTACAACCACAACCCTTTATGGAGCGGCCTTTTGGTAATTATCAAGCAGGTCCTTTTAGCCAAGGGACGGGGACCCAGGCGTTACCCGGAAGTTATACGCCACCAGATCGGTTTGTCCGGGCTGCCTATAGTCGGCAATATATGCCAGAAGCCAATAACGTGGCCGAAGGGGTTAATCATATTTTGCATATCTTAGATAATGTCACAATTCCAAAGGGTGTTAATATTGGTTCGGGTGGTAGTTCAGATTATACGCAATATCAAGGCATCAGCGGGCTCAACAACTTGGCTTATTATATGGTCAATTACGATAATCGTCATGTTTATCAAACCAATTTAACAACTGACCTCATTGAGAATCAAAAGGAACCAGTAATATATCATTTACCGCAAGGTCAGCAAAATACCATCCTTAACTAACTAAAAATAACCAAACCGTTATCCCAAAATGGATAACGGTTTTTTTATGTGTCTAGCTGATGATTGTCAATATAGGTTTTTTTCAAAAATTCAAATTGGCATTTGAATTTTAAACAATAATTACCACCTGTTAAATGCTAAGGTATTAATTGAATTATAGATTAATTAAATTGGCAAGAGATGATTGAGGTGGTACGTATTGAGGCTATTTAAATTATGCATGACTTTATTATTAATGGTAAACATGTTAGCGAGTTCGGTAATGACGACTGAAGTAAATGCTGTTGAAGCGCCTGCTAATGCGTCTTCGGAAACGATCACTAAAATAGCTCAGGACGCTATTTCAGGTTCAACACCAACTAAACAATCAAATAGTGTCATTCAAAAAAAGGCGGCTTCAGATGCGGAAACACAAACCATAACGCCAGCAACGTCAGGTGAAAAAGCGACGCTACTTGAAGCACCGCAGACTAAAAAAACTAGCCAACCCCAAAAGCAGCAACTTGATCAACGAGCAGGCACCAGTTTGGGAACAGTCACCTGGTATATCGATGATACAACGGCGACCTTACATTTATCAGGCGGTGTATTGCCAGATAAGGTGGCTAATGATAATACTAATACACCTTGGTATTTCCCTAATTCGCCTTATATTGCGCGGATTGCGCATATCAGCATTGATGGTGAAATTACAGCTAAAGATGTCTCCTATATATTTTGGGGGTTGACCAACTTAACAACGGTTCAGGGGTTAGCTAATCTAAAAGGGGCCACTAATTTTACGATGTTATTTGCCAGTGACAGTGCGCTGCAATCAGTTGACGCGACTAACTTAGATTTTTCAAAAGTGACAGCAATGAATTCGATGTTTAGTGATTGTGCCAACCTAGTATCTGTTGGCGACACAGCGAATTGGCAGCTTGGGCAAGTCACCACAATGGTAAGATGCTTCAGTGGTGATAAAAAATTAAGTCAGCTAAATAGTACGAATTGGGACACTTCTAATATTCAAAATATGAATAACACATTTTTCAATTGTACGGCCTTAACGAACTTAGATGTTTCAAAATGGCAGACGGCAAAAATGACTAATCTGGGGAGTACCTTTTCACAATCGGGCATTACTGTTTTAGATGTTTCAAATTGGGATACCAGTCACGTTACTAATTTAAGTAGTACTTTTCTGAATACTAGTATTGCCGAATTAGATGTTTCGAATTGGGATACAAGCCAAGTGACGACAATGGCTTATACTTTTTCGGGATGTTCAAGACTTGAAACCTTAGATGTCTCAAAATGGCAGCTCGGCAAAAATACATCGTTGTCTTACACGTTCAGCGGTGATCAAAGATTAACGCAGTTAGACGTTTCTAAGTGGCAAACCGCTAATGTGACGAATATGGCTTCAACATTTTCCGGGACTGTCGGTGTTAAGACTTTAGCGGTTAAAGATTGGCAGACCACTAAAGTGACAACCATGGCGGGCATGTTTGCCAAGAGTGGCGTTGATCAGTTAGAAATTGCTGATTGGGATACGAGCAACGTCCAAAGTATGCGACTCATGTTTGATGCGACGAAGTTAACAACGCTTGATTATCCTGATTGGAATACCGCTAGTGTAACCGATATGAGTTATATGCTGCGTGGGATGACGAAATTAACGGGTGCTTATTTCACGAATTGGGATACGAGTCAGGTAACGAATATGGGCGGCATGTTTTTGAATGATCAACAATTAGCGCACCTGCGGTTGGGACCCAAATTTAAATTCTTAACGAGTGCCTCAACTGGACCATCATTAGCAGAACCCAGCACTGAAACACCCTATTTTGGGAAGTGGCAACGACATGATGCAAATGATAATCAAGTTGGGAATACCTATACATCAGCAGCATTAATGGCCCAGTACGATGGGACGACTGTTCCAACTGGTGATTATTATTGGGCCGTCGCAACACCCCCAACGATTACCAAGTTGGTACGTAATGTGACAGCTGATGGTAATAATGCCCCATTTAAGACGGCAACAACGGCTCAAAAGGGTGACACAGTTGATTACCAAGTCAATATCACCCAGCCAAGTGGTCAGCAATTAGATCGGGGTGCGGTCTTTGAAGATGTACTTGATTCACATTTGAAATTTAATAATAATAAGGAACTATCAATTTCATATTCTGATGAAAATGGTGATTTTCATGGAGAACAGCTCATTAAATTTAACGATCAATGGCAGATTGCACTCGGCGAAAATTTAGCAATCGGACAAAAAGCACAAGTCCTAATTAAGGCGATTGTCAACGACGATAGTGCGCCAGAAATCGATAATCTTTTCAAATTGGTTTCTGGAAGTTACGGTGCCGGTACCACTTCAAACACTGCTATCGTACACGTCAAGAAACCATTGACGTTAACCGAAGCGATAAAAAATGAAACGACGGATACGGATTGGGACACCAAACAGGATGTGAGTCCGGGTGATCGAGTCGGCTTTAAGCTCGATTATCAAAACACGACGGGCGCCACTAGCAACCAGATAACGTGAGTCAACCAGTTACCTCGAATACAGTTGATATGAACGTGGTCCAATCAGAGCATCAATTAACCATTCGGTATGTTGATTTAGATGAGGATCTTAGCCAGCCTGCTAGTGCGGGGACTCAAATTGCCGCGCCGATTACGGTGTCTGGTAAAACTGGCACAGCTTTATCAACCCTTTTACCAGGGCAGCAAGTCGCCCCTAAGGTGATTGAGGGTTACACGATTTATTCAGTCAGTGAAGATCCAGATTTAAAACCGGAGAATTGGCAAAAAGCGTATCGCGATGATCCTCAAATTGGCGACCAAGATCGAATCATTACTTACGGTTATAAAAAGGCAATGTTATCGATTGATGCGCCTAGCAGTTGGGAATTTGGTGATTATAATAATAAACCCATGGACCGGACGTATTATTTAAATCATAATCAGGGCACGCCACAAGCAGTGACGGTCACCGATAATTATGGCGTTCAAAATTGGCAATTACAGGTTAGCCAAGCAAAACCGTTTGTTGATAGTGAACAACATGAGTTAACCGATGCAAAATGGGCCTTTTCAAATGGCAACGTTAAGACGTTATCGAACACCGATGTGGGGACTGTCACTAATAATAGTGAGCACTTCACATTGGCATCAGGCCAGAGTGCCACTTTAATGACGATGACTAAGAGTGGTCATTTCCAATCCGATTCACCGGATACCAGTGATCCCGAAAATCCCTATACCCAAGTTGGACAAGGGCAGTGGGCTTATCGCTTTGGTGACGAAAAAAGTGCCGATTATAGTATTGGTTTAAATGTACCGGCAACTACTAAACGATATACCGGTCATTATCGAACGAAATTGACGTGGTCACTATCAGTTGGCCCATAGTAACACTTGTTTCTTGGGAGGAACAATCAAATCAGAATAGCTTGGCAATTAAAAATAGGGTTGAGTGATAAAAATGCGATTAAGAAAATGGACAACAGGGTTAGCAGTTGGGCTGTTCGGCTGGCTATTATTGGCTAGCAACCAGCCGGTTTCAGCAGCACAGGAACATATCGATTTTGAAGTTGAAAAAGTTAAATCGAACCGCCAAGTGGATCAAGAAAATCGCTTTTTTGATTTAGGAATTGAACCGGGTAAAAAAGAAACCATTCAGGTTTTGGTTCATAATTTCAGTGATAAAAATATTAAAGTTCATTCAGAGATTGATAATAGTTTGACGCAACAAGGTGGGGGGATTATTTATCGCCCTACGAAAGATGGCATTATCAAAGAAACATCGCATACATTGATGGATGTTGCTAAAGTTCATCGGGCCGATCGAGTGATTACGCTAGGCCCTAATGAGGTCAAAAAGGTCAGTGCGACGATTACGATGCCATCTGAACAAACCAAAGGGATGATTTACGGCGCTTGGCATTTTATTGAATACGGTCAAAAAGAAACTGACAATCATTCGAATGTCTCCGGGAGTTATGCCTACAATATGGGGATCGTTTTGCGCGGTAAGCCTTACGAGATTTACCCAGAGTTGAAATATCAAGGGGTTAACCCAACCGTCAGAAACGGGCATCCAGCGTTAGGGATTCAGTTGAATAATACGAAACCAATGGCCATCAAGAATGCCAAGGTGAAGGCGGTCGTTTACAAGAATGGCTTCTTTAAAGACAAGCGTGTTTATGAAACAGACAGCGTTGATGTTGCACCTAATTCGCAGTGGACTGTGCCAATCTCATGGGCGTTCGATCGATTGAAACCCGGTCGTTATAACATTTCCATCAGTGTTAAAGGTAATAGTTATTGGAACCAATTACCAATGAGCTGGCACTTTAGAAAGAAAATCACGATCAATCAACAACAAGCCGATAAGATTAATCAAGCATCAGTGAAGAAACCCGTTAATAAATGGGCGTATGTCGCGACTGCTAGTGGCATTTTGATGCTTGTTTCATTCTGGTTTGTTTATCGGGTATTGAAATTAACAAGGGGGCTTTAAACGTGCAACGCTTAATTACAAAATGGGGCCCTAAAAAGGCTCGCTTGGCGACCTTCATAGTATCAGGGGGGCTTAACAATTTGGTTTGTATTGACCCTCTACCTGGCCATTAAATTTTATTTAGACTTACAAAAAATAACGATTATCACAATGTAACAAGTTACGGGGGATGGGTGGGCAGCGAAAGAAAATATAGTTAAAAAAGGGAGGAATTTCACATGAAATTCACAAAATTAACAAGCACAGTTTTAACAGCATCAACATTATTAGCAATTCTAGCACCTGCAACTATCGCTAGTGCTGCAACACCAAAAGACGATGCAGCAGCTAATGGTGGTACTAAGTTACCAATGACTGACACAACAGATGCTGGCATTTCATTTGGTGATACACATGATAACGGCAATTCAGGCTACTTAAGATTACAAATGGTACCAAAGACATTAGATTTTGGGAACCATGCTAAGTATGACGCAGCACACACAAACTTTGATGCAACGGGCGCTAATTTAGGCGTTGTTGGTAATGATACACACGCTTCATACGATCAACAAGATAGCAATAAAACAGAAACATTAACAACGAGTGACGCTAATTTAAAGGCCGTTCAAGGGACAGCTTGGGCAACAGTTGTTGATAAACAAGTTGAAAACCCAGAATTAGCAGCTGCTACACCAAAGGCTAATACAGCTGGTGACTGGAAGTTAACTGTTTCAGCTGATGGCGATGGTCTAAAAGCTGGCGGACACACAATTGCAGACGCTAACTTAGTATTTGGTAATACAAAATACGGTCGGACAGCTGATATCTATGGTTTAACAAACCAAGATCAAGATAATGATGGTTATACAGCGCTGGGACAACAGATGCAACATACGCAAAATCAGTTAGCTTGAACTTGAGTACACCAAATGAAGAAAAAGTGGTTGGAACAGCTGCTAAAGATGCTGGCGATGGCGCTAACGTCTTTGGTTGGAACCCAAGCGATATTCGTTTAGCTTTAAACGGTTCAAACGATGTGGCAACTGGTGAATATCACGCTGGTTTAACATGGACATTAAACACAACAATCTAAGCGGACATATCAACTAAAACATCATGAAACCAAGCGCTATCTTGGGAGGGCACTTGGTTTTATACATAAGTGATTAGAAAGGAAGGCTGGTATGTTTAAACGTTTGAATATGTTGTGGTTTTGCTTGATCTTAGTGGATTTATTAACCGTTCAAACGAGTAATCCAGTCTTCGCTAAGAGTGAGGGGTTAGCTATTCCTGCTGAGCCCAAGGCGACGTTCATGTTAAGACCTGAATTACCGAAGGATAATCTGGGTTGTAAGCGTTTAGGGTACTTTAATCTAAAATTGAAGCGTGGGCAACAACGCACCGTATTTTTAAAAGTCTTTAACCCAACCGCCCAACCGTTGACGATTTATGGTCGCGTCAAAGATGCGACAACTAATGATAATGCGACAGTTGATTATCTGGGGGCCAACCCGATTGATCGGCAGTTATTAAAACAACCGGGGAGTCAATTAGTTAAAGTACCACGAGCAACAAAATTACAACCAAACGAAACAAAACGATTAAAGGTTACAATTCAAGCTCCTGCCAAAGGTTTTAAAGGGCAAAAAGCGACGGCGATTAATTTAAGCACCAATCAGTTGGCTAAACATAATGCTGTTGAAAATCATTATGTTTACGCGATTACCTTAATCTTAAATGGACGATAATTAACGGTCAAAGACCGGCAACCGCTACGTTCGGCTGAAATCAAGACGCGCTTTGTGAAGCAAAAGCGGGCAGCAATTAGTGTTGCGATTGCTAATCCCAATCCAGCTTATCTGAAGTCGGCGACCGTTAAAGTTGATTTACAAAACCAACAGTGGTCATTGATTCGTTATCAGGATCAGAAATCAAATCGTAAAATTGCCCCGAATTCTCGCTTCTATGAAGATGTCCCACTAGGTGGCAAGCGGTTAGTAGCGGGTGTTTATCGGATGACGCTAACAATTAAAACGGCGCATCAGCAACAGATTATTCATAAGAATATCGCAATTAGTAAGGGCCAGGCCCGCTACATCAACCAAAATAACGATCAATATTTGAAGTATCGCAATCTCCTATTATTGGGTGGTTTTGTGATGGTCTTAATGGGCGTTATTGGCGGGTATCGGATTTTGAAGGTAAAGCATATGAAGAGAGATGAGCACGATGATTAAGAGTGAAAAAAATCAATATTTAGAAGGTTACCAATTATTAACAAGGTTAGAAAATGGCTTGGATACAATTGCGAAACGGCATGGTGTGAGCTTTAGCCAATACTTAATTTTGAAACAAATTGTTGAAAATGATTGTAATGAACCATCATTGTTAGCAAAGGCCTTTGCCATTTCACGGCCCGCGATGTCTCGTAAGCTAACGGTTCTGTTTCGGAATGGCAAGATTAAAAAATTATATAACCTAAAAGATGAAGATCAACGTATAACGAGTTTGTAGGTCACGGCAGAGGGCAAGGCAATCGTCGCTACTCTGAATGATGAATATGATGCGATTTTGTTGCCATATAGTACGCGAAGCGATGCGTTAATGGCACAATTCATCGTCATTTCAAATCAAATACTAAAAAAATAATTAATCGACTATGTAAATGTTTTTGAAAACAATAATTTACCTACGTAAGTTATTACTGTGAGATATTAACGACATAGTGGGGAAGGGGGAACTGAATTGAATCGGGAAAAAGGGTTTAGAAAAGTGTTACTGTTTGGACTAGCCTTATATGTCGTTGGATTCGGCTTAGGACAAGATGTGACGCATAGTTATGCGACTGAAGCTAGCAGTGATGCGACACTCACCAGTCAGTTAAGTAGTGATTCGGAGAGCACATCCAGTCAATCATCGAGCGAAACGCTCGCTTCGGAAACGCCTAAGATTGCGCCTGAAACAAAAGGCGAGTCGACCAATCCAGTTAAAGTTATGCCATCATTGGCTAAGACACAAACACCAGTGACACAAAAGGTAGCGCGCGCAGCAACGACCTATAAGATCCAAGATTTGATTGATCAAGGGGGCGTTAAAACGACTGTCACCTGGGATATTTATAGTCAGTCAGAAGACGATATCTCTCAGGGCTATACAGGAACCTATTATCCTAAAGTAATTAAATTCTCGGTATTACCTAATAATGTGCTACAACCTGGTGATACCATCAGTTTCAGTGTGCTTAGATATACTGGAAAATTAAGTGGTCAGGGACCGGTTACGATGGCCAGCGTCTCACTCAGGGAATTAGGCCAATATGACGGTAAGTCGTTGGTACTGGGCAGTGAATATGTTCCCGATAAAGCGGTCGATGCGTCGAGTGACTTGCCTAAGAGTTCGGGTGGGGTGGCAACTTTAACGAATGAAACAACGCCTGATTACACGGCGGCTTATGCCGGCAGTACGATTAATGGGACGAAATCATCAGTGACGGTCATTCCGGCCACGCATTTTAATGGTTTTCAAGTGACTAATGCGGCAGTTGGTTCTGACAAAAAAGGAACATTAACCTTAAGTGGTTATACAAAAGACCAAACCTACTTCCAGTCAGCCTTAGATGGCACGCCTAACCTTAAGGGCGTGCCAACGGCTAATTATGTCCGAATTTATCGCATTGATAAAGAGTCAGCACAAAATATTAATAAAGTTAGCTTTGATTTAAAAACTTACATGCCAGCGTTAATGCCGGATGGGCAACATATGGCTGCCAAAGCGGGGACAACTGGGCCGATGCTCTTCATTAAAGCCCCCGCAGCTGTGCCGATTAATAACAGCGGCAGTGTCGCCGCCGATGCGACTGACGATGAGATTATCGCTAAAACATCGCCGCAAACCTATGGTGTTTTGCATAATTCGGATGGCAGTATGACCCTTTACTTGAACTATGGCAATTTGACACGGCCTTATGAGTTACCGGTCGATACGATTACCAAAGGGGTTATGAATAATTCTTGGGATGGGACCCAAGAGGGATTAGATTACGCGCTCAACCGGCTATCGAATAACAATTATTCGGCCTTAGCGACTTCAACTTATTTCACAATGAATATTAGTTTTAATGATCCAAGTATCGAAAATACGGTCCAAGCAACGTACAAAGATACACTTAATAATACAGAAACGATTAACCAACCATCATCACCACCCAGTGCTTCAACAGATGGGCAAACCACAATCAAGGTGCATTATGCTGATCAAAATGGTAAATACATCAAACCGATTGAAACTCATTATGGTTGGCCTGATACAGATAAATTACAAATCACAACGCAAGATTTAACAATTCCGGGGTATACGTTAGATAAGTCGAATCTACCCAAAGGCGCTGATCCAGATACTGGTGCGCTCACTTTAAGTTATCCCAAAGAAGCAGGTAAAGTTGATGATATTTTGTATCGCTTTATCCAAAATAAACAAAAAATTGACGTGACCTATGTCGACGACACAACAGGGAAGCAATTAGCGACCGATACGATGTCGGGTGTTGTTGATGAAAATTCAAAATACAATACACAAACGAAATTAGCAGCGTATGAAAAACAGGGTTATCAATTAGTGAGTGATGAAACCAATGGCGCAACACTGCTTTTTAGCGACCAAGATTAGCCCTTTACAGTGCACTTAAAACATGCGATTAAAGCGGCACCGGATGAAAGCAAGCAAGTCAAACGAACGATTCATTATCGCTATCAATCTAATAAGCAAGCAGCACCGGATGTGGTCGATAAAATAACCTTTACAAGACATGACCAGATTGATCAAGTCACCAACCAATCGATTGGCTTTACGAAGTGGGTCTCAACAGAAGGGACAACGACGTTTGCAAAACAGACGAGTCCGGTGATTAAAGGTTATACCGCTGATCAATTAACTGTTCCGGCGGTTGAAAATATTACTCAAGACTCAGCCGATATTACGGCGACGGTCACTTACACAGGACAAGCGCAAAAAGCCACGGTTACTTATCAACGAAGCGATAATCAGGCCGTCATTCAAGCCGATCAATTAACCGGCGTCAGTGGCCAAATCAGTGTTTATCGAACCGACGCTACTTTAGCAGCCTTAGCGGATAAGGGCTATACCGTTGCCGATAATCCATATCCGAGCGATGGCTTAGTATTTGATGATGATGTGGCTGTCGATCAGAACGTGACGGTGTTACTGAATTACAATCCGTATTATAACCGAGTCTATTTTAAATCAGTGCCTAGTGAGATGGACTTTGGCCAACATACTTTGGCAAGTACGACTGAAAGTTATCAACCAACAGTCAATCAAGCATTAAGCATCCAGGACGAACGCGCACTAGGATCGAAGTGGACTTTGAAAGCAGCACTCGTACAACCTTTTACAGGTGATACGCAAAAAGCACCGCTAGAAGGCGACTTAACTTACCAGCGTGCCAACCAATTACCAACGATGATTACGGCGCAATCAACGATTATTGCGACGACTACAACGACGAGTCATGATCCGGTTGATATTTCTGGGCAATGGCAGAATCAATTAGGGCCGCAATTAGTCGTGCCAGTCGGCGGTGCTTTAATCGATCAATACGCGGCTCAAGTCGAATGGACGTTGGAAGATGGTGTTGCTAACGAATAATTTTCGGAAATTCAAATGCTGATTTAAATTAGAAAAAAAATTAAGAAAAGCGCTTATGCTATAGTGTCATTAAGGTTAATGATTGCGATAGTCAAAAGTTGAGATGTAAAAAGAGTGGGGGTGATTAGCAGTTGCGCTGGTTAAAAAACAAATCAAAATTTGTGGTGCTAATGTTGATCATCGGAAGCGGCCTAATCGTTGTAAACCCAACTCATACAAGTGCTAACGCACAAACAGCGACTAAGAGTGTTGCACGAGTTGGCTTTTACGAAACAGGTCAACCACACAAGCAAGCGCCAATACAAACCGAAACAAAACAGCAAGCTAGATTGCCACAGACCGGGACAAGCTCAGTCGGGTTAAGCACGATTGTGGGCATTGTTTTACTGATCGGCAGTTTAGGGTTATTCAAACAAAGACGGGGGAATTTTTAAAATGAAAAAATTTATGATGAGTACTTTATTATTGAGCGGGATGTTAAGCATTTCAATGGGCCAAGTACATGCGGCCGATACTGATAGCCACGATACGACTGGTAAGGTTGGTTTTAAAGCACCAGATACTGGTGGTTTAACAATGACTAATACAGATGCTTTAAATATCGATTTTGGGTCAAATCCCATCTCAGCGGATGATAAGACCTATTCCAATATCAATGATGCTAAAGCAACCGTTCAAGATATTCGAGGGACAGCAGCTGGCTGGACATTGACAGTTGCCCAAAATGCGCAATTTAAAACGAGTGATAACACTGAATTAACAGGTGCGCAAATAACAATCAAAACACCAACATTAGATACTGCTTCAACAGCCACAGCAACTGTCGATCAAAGCTTGGTATTAACAACTGATAATACAGCTCACAAAATAATGGGTGCTGCAGCAGGTGAAGGTAATGGGACTGCCATTGCTGACATGAATACGGGCTCAGTGACATTAGACGTTCCTGGTAAGACAGTTAAAGTGGCTAAGGATTATACAACAATGTTGACTTGGAATTTAGCAGATGCCCCAGCCGACAACTAAGGTGCCATATTAAAATAATCAAGATAGATGAGGCTAATTTAGTCTCATCTATTTCTGCTTACTGGAAAAAAGGCAAGGGGATTAGAATATGAAACGCAAATATCGTTTAATGATCTGGGGACTCGTTTTATTCATGAGCGTGTTCGTTAATGTTAAAGTAGCCGACGCCGCTAATAACGCCGGCTTTGAAGTGATTCCGGTCGCCTCTAAACAACAGTTAAATCAAAAAGTAACCTATTTTGATTTAAAACTAGCGCCAAACCAAGCCACAACGGTGACGGTGAATGTTAAGAGTACGAGTCAAACACCCATCACTGTTGAAACCTCAGTGGCCAAAGCAACTACGAATACCAACGGGGTTGTTGAATATAAGGCTTTTAAACAAAATAAAAGTTGGGGACTACCTGCTAATATTGAAAAAGTAGTCACGACTGATCAAAATAAAATACAATTACAGCCGGGCGAAGTGAAACCCGTGGCTTATCAAATTAAGATGCCCAAAGCGGCGTTTGATGGCGAACTCGTGGGTGGGTTGAATTTTGTTAAAAAGGTGACCGATGACAAAGTAAAAACTAACAGTAGTATGGGTGTTAAGAACCAATACGCCTATACAATCGCAATGGTCTTACATGGGCAACAAGAATTAACAAAAAATAAAATGAGTCTGGGTAAGATAACGACGCGCCAAATTAATAATCGCAACGTCATCAGTATCCCGTTGAATAACCAAACTGCCGCCTTTTTAAATAAGGTGACAACGAAGGTCACAATTAAAAAGCAAGGGCAAGCCAAAGCAGTTTATACACAAAAAACATCTGACGGTCAGATGGCACCTAATTCAGTTTACGAGTTGCCGGTTAGGATTGGTGAAACGGCCTTTAGACCAGGTCGGTATACGGCACAGGTCGTAGTAACGTCTAAACAACAACACTGGCAATTTACCAAAGACTTTACGATTACTAAAAAACAAGCACGGCACTATAACCAAAAAGCGGTGATTAAAGAAGACGATTCATGGTTAGGTCTAAGTCTAATCATTACCGGCATTGTATTGTTATTAATCTTAATCATTGTGATTTATTGGCGGAAACAACGTCGAATCAAGTTATTAGAAAGTGAATTAGCAGCCAGTAAACGAGACAGCAATCAATAGAGTGGAGCGAACGCGTTAATGGAATACTTATTGGAAGCAGAAGATTACCAGAGCCTTCTTTTATTTGCTTATATCGAATCTTCACCGACGAATGCTGTTTCGGTTAAAATGATCGAAGATAAGTTTGATTTAACTTATTTTAAGGTTAATCGTTTAATGGGAGATTTAATTCAAGATTTAGAAAAATTAGATTTGGATCAGTATTTTTATATTGAAAAAGAAAATGGTGAATACCACTATCGAAAAAACGGCTTAGATTCAATCAAACGCTTGCTGTGGGTTTATTGTCGACGCTCGCTGAGTTTTAGTCTGATTGATTTCATGCTCAAACACCCTGGGGCAACAATTGAAGAGTTTTCGGATGAAGCCTACATTAGTTTGACGAAAGCTTATAAGGTTCGTAAATCTGTTCGGACCTTCTTGAAGGAATACCAAATTAAAGGGTTCGATACTAAAAATGTGCATGATGAATTCCGATTACGGTTAGTCTTAACGCAACTTTATTACCATGCGTTTAAAGATTATGAATTACCGTTTGAACAGGTTAAAATTCAACGTGCAGATTATCTGGTTGAGCTTATTGGAAAACAAGGTATTATTGCGACTATGACGGATGCTAAGCGGGTCTTTTTAACCTTTTATTGTTTGATTGCTAGTACACGCATACAGCAAGGGTTTGAATTTAATGTTGAACCAGCATGGCAAGCAAAACTTGGCGAATATCAGTCGCAAATAGAACAAGTACAAGCACAATGGCCTAAAGGCATGTTGCCAATTAAGTCGGACGAGATTGCCTATTTATGTCAGCTATTAAATATTTTGGGCTGGGAAAAAGCACCTCATCAAAATGTTGATTTATTGCCAGCTGATTTTAAAAAGCGGGTCTTGGCGATTTTGCAGTCATCGTTTAGAAAACATCAAGAACCGGTGCAATTAAATCTAACAGATAGTCCAATTCTTGGAAAATTATGGAAACTTTGTCAACGTTATTACTACGATGATAATATCGTCTTAGATGGTTTTTTCAGTACTAACTTGAGCGTCTTTGAAGAAAACTATTACGAGTTGTATCAAGGTTGTCTAAGGTTTATTGATACGTTGGAAGAAGAACAGTTATTGAAGAAAGTGAAAAACCATAAGACCTTTATCATGGAGCTTGTCATGATTGCGTTGAACAATTTGGATTTTAAAGCACTTGTCCCAAGTATTACGGTAACCGTTAACTTTTCACTAGGAATGTCGTATAATCGGTTCATTGAATCTAATTTACGGGCATTGCCATTTAATAATATTCAGATTAATAATCAATATTCAGAAGAAACGGATATTTATTTATCGGATGTTTTGAGTCGACATGTCCAATCCGACTACATTATTTGGAATAGTCCGCCAAATGCAATTGATTGGGAAGTATTCGGTAATTTAGTGGCACGGATTAAGGAGGCTAAACGATGCGATTAAACTCATTATTGTGGGTGACCCCAATGGTTTTTTCAGCAGTCGCTTTTTTTAATCAGGTTGATACACAAGCCAGTCCTAATGCCGGGATGATGGTTGAAGTTGCGGCAGATAGTCAAGGCTCAGATGGTGATAAGGATAGTGTGAGTGTCGGCTTTTATCGAAAAAAGCCCAAAAAGGATCAGCACTACTCGCTTTTGAATACACCGGTCGATTATGCGCCAACGAGACAGCAATTGAAGCATCTGCCAGTCTATTTTCCACCAGTTGACGTTGAGAATTATTATTTAGGGCAACTTTATCGGAACATTTCCGGGACGTTAATTTTTGGTGGGCGTGTCCCATCACGGACATTATTAAAACGACCATTAAGTGAATAATCGTGTTAAGAAAAAGCTAGTCCATATCGGGCTAGCTTTTTTTGATGTCAAGTTAAGCGGTTTTAATCCGCATGATAATCAATGACCTTAATAAATTTAGAAAAGATTTTTTAAATATTTATGCATATTTTATGTAAGGTGTTTTTGTCACAAATTACGCGTATTTAACAAACATCCATTATGTAATCTTTATTTTTGATAGCTGTTAGTAACGCTAATAGGTAAAAAAATTAATCATAACAGGTCAAATCGGTATGGATTTAAAACGGTTTGTGAGACTAAAAACTAACTAGTTACCCTGGACAAGTAGCGTATCAAATAACCACATAAAAACCTTGATATAATAATGTTTTCATAACTTTTTCAACTTGCGTTACACGATATATTATTATAAACTTTGTTCGTATTAACAGTTGTCAATTTAAATGCACACTAACGAAATTAATTAAAACTGATGATATATTTTGGAGGAGGAATGAAGTTTGCGTAAAAACTTAACGGCGTTGATAGTCGGATGTATGACATTAATCGGTTTTGTTTATTTTCAGGTGAATATGAGTCAAGCCGCCAAAGACATTCAAAAAAGTGAGACGCAAATGTCTTCGAATAAGCAGTCGGCTAGTCAACAGTCTTCAAAAAAGGAGAGCGTGATCCAAAAGAAACAACCTTTGGAACCAATTCAACCATTGAGAACAATCGCGATTGATGACGGTATTCATAATTGGCAAGAGGTTTCGCAAGCAACAATTGAATCGATTCCAGTAGGTGATAAACAGACGCTAAACTATACGTTTGGTAATGATGATGGCACGCTAGAGGAACAAAAAAGTGCTGACAGTTCAACCTTGACTAAGGGATGCCGCCTAAGATGAATATCTTTTTAGTGGATAATGGCCGTAAAATACCGTTTTCTTATTTTCCGGCCCGTGGCTTAACCAGTTCGTATGATTATGCATTAACCAAGGAAAAGGATCAAACCGGTCAATCGATTGGTGATACGTCGATTAGTAGACATTTTAATTCGTTTAAGGTATACCGTGGAACGGATTCAAAAGGACAAGCAGTATTGAAGGCTGAAGGACAAGTGCAGTATCTGATAGATACCTATCAAGTTGAATTAGTCCTACGACCATCGCTGAAGAAGCCAGTCATTCAACAAGAGTTGTATATTGCCAATGATAGTTATCTTTTACCAAGAGAGGCAGGCATCTTTTTTGCAAAAGATACTGCTTTAAATGGTAACGATGGCGCCCCAGTTTACGCCCAGGCAGATAATGCGGGATTATCTATTGCAAATGATGGGTATAAACTCTTCATGAATATGAATACGGCAGATGGGCCACTTCATTATATGGCAACCGATTTTTCTAAAAGTGGATTGGCATATGATTCTTCAAACTATGATTATCGACATTATCGACCAGCTACTTTTAGTGGTGTGGGGCTTGAGGCGGATAATCTTGCTGAAGGTGGCACCGATCAGATTGCTGGTGCTGAGGACGCCACCAAGATTTTGATTCATAAAAAGCAAGTGGCATTAGACAAGCAAGTCCGCAATGAAACGATGGGTGAAAAAGACTATCAAACAACAACGACGGTTCATCCAGATGACACGATAGATTATCGCATCCGTTTTTCAGCAGATGATAAGATGACTGACAAAATATCGACAACTGAGTTACAAGATACGTTACCTAAAGGTTTAACGCTGGTCCCTGATTCTATTTTGATTAAATACAGTGACGGAACGAGTGAAAAGGCGAGTGACTTAAAGGCTGTTAAACTCCATGCGTTAACTGCGGGACAGCATGCTGATATTGAATATCAGGTGAAAGTCGCCCATGATCAGATACCAGATATCGATTTAAAAAATACAGTCACTTCCAAAACGGCAATTGCTGATAGTACAACGGTTTTAAGAGGCGCAACTGATGCGACCGTTAAATCAGCTAAACCGGCTAAGGGGCAAATTACTTTCCATTATATTGATTGGGCAACAGGTAGTCCGATTGGCGCTAAAGCGGTGACGGTCAAAGGATTAATTGGTAAGCCAGTTTCTGAAGCGACACTCGCTGATGTCAGTGGGCATCAAGATCCTAACCAAATTCGACCAGCAAATATTTCAAGCTATGTCCCAGTCGACTATACGGACCAAGCGGATTTGAGCACGGCTAAGTTCTACCGGATTAAGGATGTTGATCCGCTAATTACTGCCACGCCGCAAGATTATACGTTCCGTTATGAACGTTCTCGCCTAGCGATGACGGTACCGGCTGACATGAACTTTAACCCCACTTCTGATACGCAAGCGGAACGGACGTATTATCTACCAGGACAACGTGAAGGTGATAAGAAGGTGCCGTATGGGGTTGAAGTTTCCGATTATTGGGGTATTAACGACTGGCAATTAGGTGTCTCTCAGACAACGCAATTTACCGGCCAATATACAGACCATTATCAAAAGACGCGGGATGTTCAACTAGATAATGCGCAGCTTCAATTTAATAATGCTAATTTCAAGCTCGTTCAAACTGATGGCAATAATAGTCAGCAAAATAACGATCAGATTGAAAGTATCGCGGCGTTCAGTTTGATCCCAGGTGATAAGCCCAAAACGTTAGTGACCTACCACAAACGTGGGCAGTATCGACATCAACAAACTGATAATAAGGGGAACCTAACCTATGATTTACCAGGTTATTCGATCTATCAGTACCGCTTTGGCGATCCCCAAACGGCCGATTATAGCATCGGTCTTCACGTCCCACAAACAACCAAACGGTATCAAACGCATTATCAAACAACCCTAAAATGGCATTTAACGGTTGCGCCATAATGTGATTAGACATTGCATTTTATGCAGTGTCGATACATAGATTTTTAGAAAGAGAATAGAGGAAAGTTAAATTGAAAAATAAAAAGCAACAGGTATTAGCATTAAGCCAATGGTATTTTGAAACGAGTGTTATTTCGAAGCAATTAAATAGTTTGTGTCGGACGCGCTGTATGACGTTTGAGCAGTTCTTATTTTTAGAACAACTTGTGCAATATGGGACGCAATCACCTAGCGAATTGGCGGTTAAGTTTAATACATCGGGTCCTATTGTGACTCGAAAGCTCAATACGTTAAAGGATAAAGGTTTGATTAAAAAGACTCGTGGGACACGATTAGATCAGCGAGTAGTTAGTATCTCAATGACAGAACAAGGAAAAGTACTCTACGACCAATTATCTGCAGAATTAGCAAGTTGGTACCAACAACAACAGGCCACAGAAACTGCGACTTTTAAACGTTTCTTTCTAGTTGGCTAAATTAGAATTAATCAAAAGGGTGACAACAAAAGTGATTTTGTTGTCACCCTTTTTTGCTAGGTGGCGTGCCGCTTTTATAATCGGTTATTTTTTGTTATATTGAGGTTAATAAGCGAAAGTAGGTGACTGTGATGAGAATCGTCGTAATTGGTTCAGTAGCAGCAGGGACGAGTGTTGCTGCTAAGGCCCGGCGGAACAATGAGGATCACGAAATTGTGGTCTACGAAAAAGGAACCGATATCTCGTATTCAGTTTGTGGCATGCCATTTTATCTCGGGGGTGAAGTTGAAGCGCTCGATGACTTAATTCCGCGGGACGCATCTTGGTTTAAAACCCGTTTTAACGTTGATATTATAACGGCCACAGAAGTCGTTTCAATTGATGAGGTCCACCAAACGCTACTGGTCAAGCATTTACCGACTAATGAAATTGTTGAAGATCACTATGACAAGCTGGTTTTAGCAACCGGTGCAGCACCACGCGTGATCGCACCATTTGATCAAGGTTATGACAATGTTTTTACACTGCATCATATGAACGATACCCGTGCAATTGATGACTATCTCAAAACGAAATCTATTTCCAATGTGCTTATTTTTGGAACGGGGTATGTTGGTCTTGAAATGGCGGAACAATTCCATCGACGGGGATTATCAGTGACCCTTGTGCAACGCAGTCGGCAAATCATGACCAATTATGATGGCGAAATCGCGTATCGCGCCGAACAAGTGATCCTTGAAAATGGCGTGAATGTCATTAAAGGCGTGACGACTGAGTCACTGGAAGTCGAAGAACAACGAATTACCGCCGTGAAGTTGAGTGATGGCACCCAATTACCAGCCGATTTAGTACTATTGGCAACGGGGGTTATCCCACAAACGCAATTAGTCCATCATATGGGAATTGCCAAGGGGACCTCTGGCGCAATACAAGTGACCGATAGAATGCTAACCTCGGTCCCAAACATCTATGCGGTGGGGGACGTTGCCGAAAGCTTTTCCTTAATTGACGGGTCACCACTTTACCGACCAATGGGCTCAACTGCCAATAAGATGGGACGGATTGCAGGGGATGCAATGACTGGTGGTGCATTAGCACATCGCGGTATTTTAGGCACTGGTATTGTCCGGTTATTTGATACGACAGTTGCCCAGACTGGTTTTACGGAAAAGGTCGCACGGGCAAAAGGTTATGAAATCGATGTGTTATACAATATCAAACCGGGACATGCTGATTACCTAAACGGCACGGAAAATGTCATCAAAGCAATCACCGATCATCAAACAGGACGTTTACTTGGCGCACAAATTATCGGGCAAGATGGTGTTGATAAGCGAATCGATGTCTTTGTGACGGCCATTTCGTTTGGCGCCAAAGTGGCTGATTTGTTCCACCTCGACTTAGCCTATCAACCGCTCTACGCAACAACTAAGGATCCAGTGTTGTATACGGGGATGGCGTTGGAAAATGCGCGCAACGGCAGACCGTTATTATCGCCAATCGAACTCTATCAACAACTAACCATGGGGGATAGTCTGCAGGTGATTGATGTCCGTTCGCAAAAACAATATGAACAACAACATATCGAAACAGCGATCAGTATGCCCTTAGGTGAAATCAGAAAACGAATTGCTGAATTAGATCCTACGATGCCGACAGTTGTTTATTGCAACAAGGGTGTTACGGGGAATGCTGCGCAAAACTTACTATTAAATATGGGCTTTGAGACCGTTTATAATCTGAGTGGCGGTCATAAGAATTACCAGTTGGTTAAAACCTACTTACAACAAAACGGATAATATCAAAGGAACCTGTCGGATTAAGACACGGTTCTTTTTTTATCGGTATAGTTCGAAATGATTAACTAATGTGATAATCATTGTTGCCAACCGCGCTATTATACAAGCGTAATCGTTAATTATGCTATTTAAGATATACATAAAATATACACCTTTGGTATATAGCTGTAATTTAGGTTTGATAGAATCGAAGCTAAGACAGATATAGGAGGCAGTAATGGTGAAAATGAAACGCGTATGGCAATTTGGGGCAGTGAGCTTAGCTAGCATGGTGTTGTTAGCAGGCTGTTCATCGAAATCAAACAAGGAAGGTCAAGCAACGGCGAGCACAGGGGCAGTTGGTCTTTCCGTGAAGAGTGGGGTCTATGTGGTGCCCGACGGTAAAAAGGCGAGTGACAGTAAGAAATATTTGGCTTTAAACATCAAAATTGATAATAAAACCAAAAAGGCCCTATCAGTATCATCATATGACATGAGCTTATATGATAAAGACGGTAATAAAATGGCCGATACCAGTGTCTACGATGATGATAATGGGTTCCAAGAATTAGAAAGTGGTAATATTTCTGGTGGTAAGAGTACAACCGGCTATGTTGTTTTTAACGTTCAAAAAGGCCAAGAATATGAATTGCATTATAAGGGTAACGATGGCGAAGAAAAGCAAAAAGATGTGAAGGTCAAGATTGATGCCGACAAGTATCCAGATCATACCAAACAAATGACGAAACTCGCTAAGGAATATGTCGACCAAGTTTTCTTAGGCACTAAGGCTGACGATAAAGCGGCCTTAACGAATGATTTACAAAAGGAGCATGACGATTTTAAAACGGCTTTTGCAGAAAGACTAGGTAAACAGTTTGATAATTACAAACCATCAACTGCAGAATTACAAAAAGTGGTCACTAGTTTCAACCAAATCAATGCCAAAAAAGCAACTGTTGAATATTCGGTCGCTGAGATGCTTCCTAAGGCAGCAATCATTTACGTTAAATCGGAAGTGATTAACTTCGATGATGTTGATTTCGAAGCAATTATTGATGATTTTACGGATAAACATGAAGATAAGTATGATGATTATGAAAAAGCGACACAAGATGCCGAAAAATATCTCTTGCAACAATTACCAACCAAATTCGAAAGTGCCAAAGTCAGCACACCAGAATATATGGATGGTGAGGGGTATAAAGTTAAGTTAGTCAAAGAAAAAGGAAAATGGACTATTGATAGCGAAGACAGCTCAGACAACTATGATTTTGGTGAATTGCAAACAGCCTTTATGGGTGGCTTAGATGACTAAAATGAAAGCCGGCTGGAAAAAGATTCTTTTTCTGGGCGGCTTTTTGCTAACGATTGTTTTAGCGTCGGGTTGCTATTGGCGTTATCAATCACTACCGGCGCAGATGGCACGTCTAGAAACGGCAGTCAATAAGCACCAATGGACGGTTGTTGAAAAAATGATACCGCGGTTTGCAAATGGTCGTAAAATTTCTAAAGAAAGTTATCAATTATTTGAAGTACAACTAACAACCAAAAAAGCAAAACAGGTTTTTATGCAACAACTGACAAAACCGACGGCTTATCAGATAGAAAATAAGACGAGCTGGTTCAAACCAAAGAAGTTTTTACCACAAGCGCGCTATCTAAGTTGGTCGGCAAGCGATGTGCCCAGTAAAACGACCACCTATATTAGTGGGCAAAATCAGTTGTGGCAATTATCTAACCAAAGCCATCAGACGCAGCAGGCTTATTTCCCAGGACAATATCAATTGGATTTGACAATCAATAATCAATGTTATGGGAAAGTCACGCAACACCGCCAAGTTAACCTGAATCAGCACAACTATCAACTGAAATTAACGCCCGATTATTTTATAAACCAACCTGATTTTCAAAATCACCGATTAGCTGACGTATTGACCTATTATCAATCGTTAAATCAAAGCATCAATCAGCAATTAGATTTCAGTCACTTGGAGGGTGTAACCGCCAAGGATCGTGCGGAGGTTGCACAGGTATTTGCTATGTTAAAACCAAATCTAAAGGCCTATCAGCAACAATTTCAAGAACTAGCGATGAACGTGGATTCGTTAAAGATAGATGGTGGACAAGAACCTCAAGTTACCTTTGATTTATATATTGATTTAAAACAAGCCGTTCAAGTGATAGCAAAAACGACTCTTGAATTAACCAATGATGATTGACAAAATGCAACGGTCACGATGCAATACAGTACGGATGAAAAGCAGTGGTTGATACAAACGCTCGATTTTGAAACCTACGAGCAAGCACCAAGCGAGTGGGTGCATAAACGACAAGTTCGGTTGAAGCAACCTAATCAGGCTAATTGGCAGGCAAATCAACAACAGGAAACCTAACGTTGGTATTTATATAGGAAGAAAAGTAGTCGTGTAGACAAAGTATGCCTTGTTAACGCGGCTTTTTTTAATGGGGAAAAGTCATGAACAAGTTATCCACCGACTAAGAGGCGGTTGTGGGTAATCAGTGCATAAATACATGTAGAGTAACCAATAATATGCAATTATTTGACCAAAAATGGTCTGAAAGATAATAAATAATAGTTAAAAAATGATGATGAAATTAATGACGACTTATTTAGCGACATAAGTTAACACGGTTGAATAGTATTGATGAATTACTTTAATGACTAGACAATCTTATGAGAGCGGGATTTGTAGCGGTTAACATTTTTGGGAAATGGATGAAATCATTTAATTCGTTAATGATTATGTTTGCTAAAAATGTATTTTTTACTCAAAAAGAATATTTATGCAAAAAAAGGTTTGGAAATGTATATTAAGGCAAAAATCAGAACTAGAAACCGACTGTAGATTAGAATTAGATAATAAAAAGGGGAATTTTGAATAAGAAATTCAATTAAAGACAATTATTTTAAAAAAAATGAACTTTAAGACGGAATGAATATAATTCACAAAAGAGTTTATCAGCAACAAATATAAAGTGCATGAACTAAAAATTGGTTCGCTTAACATTGTATATATAGTTACTGTTTAGCTGTGTTAACTGTATTGGGATAGTATATCGTTTTTTTAATTAACCGTATTCATTGCTGATTTAATAAGTTATTTCAGAGGTGGTAAACTGCATAAATACTTATTGGTGGGTAATAACTTGCATAAAACCCACTTGCAATCAATTAAAATATATTATAGAATTCATTTGTAGTTACATAGTTTATATTTTATGTTAGAAACCATGAATAGTATTAATGATAATCTTAATGATAGTCATATAGTGGTTTTATTTATACATAATTCTTAATTGGATGATATCTAATGAATATGAGTGCTATAGGGATAGAAAATTTTAAATATTCTCGATAGTCAATGAACGAGAGGAGATTTTTTTATGAAGAAGTTAACGACGTGTATAATGTTAGGCGTTATGTTAGTGTGCTTGTTTATTATTCAGAGCAGTAATGTAATCGCAGCGCAACAAGATGTTCCTAAGGCAAGTACAAGTCTAAAGTCAGAATCAAAATTAAAATCTAACTCAAGTTCAACAAAAGACACTAGTGAAATTGTTAGCTCTAAATCAGTATCGAATTCAACTTCGAGTTCAACTTCGAGTTCGAGTGATGAGGCGGAGTCGAGTACAAGTTCGAAATCCAGCAGTAAGTCAACCGAATCGGTTCTTGTTCAATCGAGTTCATCAGGAAAGTTACCTAGTATCGAGAGTGTTAAGGAAGCTAGTGAACAATTAGTTAACGGTAAAAGCACAAGTAAAAGTGTAGGGGTTTCACCAGATGGGTTCAATGATGGTATTACGGATTGGAAGGAAGTGCCACAAAATACCATTGAATATTTACCATTAGATGATCCAGGCGTTAAGTTGGGATATACCTTTGGGAATTCTGATGGGTCACTTAAGAGTGAATATAATTCTAATGATCCAGCGCCTACGACACGTGATTATGTGGATCCTAAGACAAACGTGTTCATATTAGCAAATGGAAAAATTATTAATGGGTTCCATAAAGGAAATCAAGGACTGACTACCTCGTATGGTTACGCTTTAACAACGGAAACAAGTAATCAAAAACAAATTTTAGCTGAGACATCTATTCCTTATTTAATGGATAAAGGTTTTAAAATTTATGACGGAACCACGAGTTATAATAAGCCAGCCTTGAAAGCTGTCGGAATCGCAACTGTAAAAGGTGTCAAACTAAAAGTGGAATTCGTCTTACGCCCATCAGAGGAACAGCCCGTCATTAAACAAGAAATGTATCTTCAAGACGTTGGTACAGGTAATGAAACCGTCAGAATTTTCTACGCAGAAGATACGGAACTTGATGATAATCAAGGACCTGATATCTATGCACAAGGTAACCGAAATGGGATGTACATGACGGAAAAAGGTTACAAATTCATTATGCAAGATAAAATAGCCGATGGACCGGATCATTATCAAGGTATCCATTACCAAACCGCGGGCGCACAGATGGATACGCAATCAAAATATGGGATGGCAGATTATACCTATTATGGATCGTCACTGGGTGGAGCGGATTTGAGTCCGTTTACGGTTGATGAAGGAAGTCTTGTTGCTGGTGCTGGTGATTCTGCGCTTGGCGCGATGTGGGAACCACAAACTTTAGATGCTACTAAGGTCTATCATTATCGTAATGATGTTGGGTTCTTTAATGAGGGTGTGGTTGTGCCGGAAGCCGTAGTGTCATACACAAATAATACGACTACTGATAAAAAGAATCATGTCTTGGATGAGATAACGTTAAATTTTGCAACTCATAATATTGGATTCAAGAGTGTGTGGGATAACATCACAATGACCGCAACGATTCCAGCAGGATTAACAGTAGATCCTAAAACTATGAAAGCTAAATTGAATGATGGTTCGGAAGTTAATGTTGATGTTAAGAGTTATAACGCCTCTACTCATAAAATAACTTATAAGTTACCTAAAGATTTAGCGGATAACGAATGGACCACAGTATCGGTTGACACGAAAATTAATAGTAAGGCCTCTAATAAGACCTTACAGCCAAGCATGGTATCTCAAGGCGGTAAAGCACTTTATAACAAGGCGTCAGCGCAGACAGATATTCCAGTAGAATTGGCACCAACTGTTATTGATAAAACGGTTCGTAATGAAAGTGAAAAAGAAACTGAATATCAGGATACAACGCAAGTTCATGCACGCGATGTTCTAGGATTTAAGCTTAAGTTCACGGTTGATGAGAAGAGTAGCACTATGAAAACAACAGCTCTACTCGATGAAATGGATAAGAAATTGGAATTGGTTAAAGAAACTGGTAAGAAGCCGATTAAAGTTGATTATTCTGATGGGACGACAGCGGAGTTTGATAGTTTAGGGAGCATGACGTTAAAACAAATGGAGCCAGGAGATTCCGCGACGATTACTTACAAAGCGAAGGTTATGGATACCGCTATTGAAGGTGATATTTTAAGCAATAAGGTAACAACGCTTAGTGAATTGCCTGATACAAGTACTACAGCAAGTGAATCTGAAGTTAGCATGGAAACGGTGAAGCCAAAAGACAGTAAAGTGCACTTCGAATATATTGACCGTGCAACTGGAAAAGCTATTAATGATCCAATCACTGTTCAGGGTAAAATTGGTGAACACGTTTCAACCGGAACAATTATTGAAGGTGATCTTAATGGAAGTAAGGATGTAAATAAGATTCGACCAGCGTATATAGAAGGTTATACACCTGTCGAATATACAATTGATGCCAATACAGCGCCTGAAAAATTACTTCAGGATATTGACCCCGCGATTGCAATGGATGAGGTAACCTACAAAATTTACTACGAAAAGGCGCGTTTAGGATTCACAGCGTTACCTAAGAAAATGTATTTTGGTAAGTTCTACGATACTAAGATTGACCGTACTTTCTATATGCCAGCACCTAAAGATCCTGCACCAAAATCAATGAAATATCAGAAAACACCATATAGTGTTGAAATCTCTGATTATTGGGGAATTGATAGTTGGGCGCTAGATGTTAAACAGGTTGGTCAGTTCCAAAGCGATTACAAGGGTGATTCTAATACACCAAGTAAACACGTTGAATTAGAAGGTGCTCGACTTCAATTTAGTAATGCGAAATTTTTGATGACGCATTCTGAAGGGAAATCGACGGAAGGTTCAGGTAAAGGTGATAAGACTGAATCCCTAGATCATTTCAATCTAGTTCCTAATGGCACACCAAGACGCCTTGTAACACATAAAAAAGAGGGCCAATTCTTGCACAAGGATAACACTAATGGCTCTGTTGCAGATGACGGTACTGATAATAGAGTAACGTATGATCGCCCTGGATATGCAGTTTATAAGTATCAATTTGGTGATGAAAAAACAGCGGATTACAGTATTGGATTGTTTGTACCAGGAGCAACGAAGCGATATAACACGACTTATTCGACAACCTTATTATGGAATCTAACGGTTGCCCCATAAAGCACATTTTATAAAGAAGAGGATGTTGAACTGTGAAAATGAAAAGCATAGCATTTGGCCTTTTAGCCGGTTTAGTCGGCTTAGGCTTACAAATGCATTCTGTATCAGCGGCGACTGATGAACAATCTGATTTTGAAATCCAAAGAATTCCGGTCGAAACGCAAGTTAATAATGACGTTAATTACTTCGATATGCAGATCCAACCGGGTAAGAAACAAGTCATTATGATGAAGGTTAAGAATTATACGGATCATAAAGTGAAGGTTAAATCAGAACTCAGAAATAGTATGACGCAAGTCGGTGGGGGCGTTAACTTCGTTTCTACAGCTAAGGGTTTGGATGAAAGCTTGAAATATCCACTAACAAGTATTGGGCATGTTGATAAGAAGGATCGTGTCATCACCCTTAACCCATTAGAAACAAGAACAGTTTCGGCAACGATTAAGATGCCAAGTGATGGTTTCCGCGGGTTAGTCTATGGGGACTGGCATTTCCTTGAAGAAACGACAAGTAAGAGTAAAGATTCTCATGTTTCTAGTAATTACGCCTACTCAATGGGGATTGCCCTACGTGGCGCTCACTACAAGGTTTATCCAGAGTTGAAGTACGACAGCGTTAAACCAATGCTTTTCCAAAAACATGCGGCAATGTCAATTAATCTTCGGAACACGCAACCAATGATGCTCCAAAATGTGCAAATGAAGGCCGTTATCACCAAACAAGGTGTCTTTTCACAAAAACGGATTTTTAGCGTTAATAATAGTAAAATCGCACCAAACTCAATTGTGACATTACCGGTTCAATGGCAATTTGATGAATTGAAACCAGGTAAATATAAGGTTCAAGTTCAGGTCAAAGGTGAAAATGACTGGAACAAGTTACCAATGACTTGGAAATTCATTAAGAATATCAAAGTGGATAAGAAAGCCGCTGATAATATCAATGATAAGATTATGCGCAAACCAATCAATAAGTGGTTCTACATTAGTATGGCAACTGGTGGGTTGATGCTGATTTCACTTGTTGAGTTACTGAAATTACTATTAACGGGAAGTAAATAATATGTCATGGCTTAACGGACGGAAGAATAGTTGGCTAATCATTGCTATTTGTTTCATAACGGCCGGTTTATTGTTACAACCGATGAGTGTCGAAGGGAAAAAGGCCAAGTATAAGTCGCCAGATGAAGATCCGGTAACTATTACGATTTTACCTAAATTACCGAATGATAATATTGGGGGGAAATATCTCGGTTACTTCAATTTGCCTCAGCAAAAGAAGCAACAACGTGTGGAAAAGATTAATGTTTTTAATCCAACCAACCAGACAATTAGACTCAAAATTAAGGTCGTAGATGCCGCAACCAATAATAATGGATCAATCGACTATACAAAGGCGCGTCAACCTGAAAAGGGCTTGTTGAAACAAGCTGGGAGTCAAGTAATTGAGGTCCCTAAGAGTCTGATGATTAAACCACAAGAAAGCATCGATATCCCGATTAAGATTGATAAACCAACTGCCTTTAGTGGGATTAAAGCATCAGCGATTCAAATCTTAGCGAGCGATGAAGAAGCTAGTCAGGCGGCTGTTCAAAACGAGTATGTTTATACAATCGGAGTGCTGCTTAATGGTCGTAGGTTAACGAAGAAGGATGTTCAACCGCTTAAGATAGATCAGATCGATGTTCAAAAATCTGGTGATCGAGCAACGGCAATTAAATTCCATTTTGAAAATCAGATGCCGATGTATCTCAAGCAAATGAATTTGAAGACGACGTTAGTAAATCAGAAAGTAGCCTTCTTTAAATATGAAAAGTACCAAAAGGATATGAAGATTGCGCCTAGTTCTAAATTTACCGATAACTTAGCCTTAGGGGGCAAGCGATTGGTGGATGGTTATTATCGCTTAACCGTTGAGAATCAAAACGACGAGTATCAGAAAAAACAAACGAGCTATGTGCGGATTAAGAACAATAAGATTGAATTTATCCAAAAGAACACTTACCAAAAAGAACAACAACAATTCCTACGATGGCTTGCTGCTGGGATCACCGCGCTAATCATTATCGTGATTGGTACTTGGGTGATGATTAAACGAAAGAAGGCAAAATGATGAAACGCTTATGGATAACGAGTTATGTTAATCAAACCAATTATCGCAAGGTTAAGTGGGGCATGATTGCACTCACCGTTGTGTTAGCAGCTGCATTTATCGTTAGCACGTACTTTGCAATTCGGGTTTACCAAGACTTCAATAGTTTCACAACGATTACGATGAATTAGTAATCACTATAAAGACTGATTGCGCTGGCCGAATCACTAATGGTTATCAATCATAGTGTCATTTTAAAAACGACGCCTGGCAGTAATTGGTTTGTGGGAAAATCAATTGCTGATCAGGCAAACTAACTTACTTTGTTTATAATCTTAATCGCAAGATTAAGCTATAAAAAACCGCGGTGCTTGCATCGCATCTATATAAATTCTAGGGAGGAATTTCATATGAAATTTACGAAATTAACAAGTGCTGCATTAGCCGGCGCAACAGTATTAAGCATTTTGGCTCCAGCGACAACAACATTTGCCGCAACTCATGAAGGTGGCGTCATCGATAATGGTGGGACACCATTAGCACAAACTGACAAAACAGAAGTTGGTATCTCATTCGGTGATAACATCGATAACGGGAATACTGGTTTCTTACGCCTTCAAAAAGTGCCTAAGGTTTTAGATTTTGGTAACCACGCAACTTTTGACAAAGCATTCACAACATTCACAGCCGATGGTAAAAACTACGCCAATGACAAGAATAACCAACATGCGTCATATGACAACTCAGTTGCTAGCAAGACACCACTCTTAAATGCTGGTAGTGATACAGCGCTTAACGAAGTTGCTAACAAAGCATGGGTCACAGTTGTTGATAAACAAGTGACACGTCAACATGCAGACGGCATGGATGCTGCCACAACTCAAAAAGCTGGGGATTGGGATTTAAAAGTATCAACTGCTGAACCATTGAAAACGACAAGTGGTCAAGAAATTGATGGTGCTAACCTCTTATTCAAACATACTAAATATGCATTGACATCTGGTGTTTATGAACTAACAAACTCAGATCAAGATAAGACTTTTGCGAAAGATCTTGCTGATTATAAAGCAAGTATCGCAACACCACCGGCTACTCCTAAAGCCGACGGTGATGATGGCGATGGTGATGGTGGCGATCCAGCGCCAGCACCATCAGCTGGGGATGTTGCAATCAATGAAACTGCTAAAGATGCAATCACAGATACATTCTCATTATCACTAGCAGCACCAACAAGTAAGTTGGATACTGCAGCCGGTACAGTAGGTAAAGCAGATACTGATACAGGTACAGGTGCTAACGTCTTCGCATGGGCACCAGAAGATATCCAATTAGTTATGCCAACAGATGCTGCAGTTGCAAATGCAATCTACAAGACATCATTAATATGGACATTGGAAACTGGTAAATAAGTATTTAGGTGCAACGAGCTAATATTAGCTCGTTACACATACATAGATGAATTAAATTCATCGATAGTTTAACTTGGGAGGAAGTGGCGACATGGATTATTTGAGCCAGTGGTATATTGAATACCGATCAGTGTCATCTAACTTGAATGCGATTTGCCATAAACACGATATTAGTTTAGAACAATTTTTATACTTAGAAAGACTTGTTATGGAAGGTACCCAATCACCGAGTGAGTTGGCAATGGTATTTAAAATATCGAGTCCGATTGTGACCCGTAAGTTAAATGTCTTGCAAGACAAAAAAATGATTGAAAAGCTACGTGGCGAACGCCAGGACCAACGCTTAGTCAACATTACAATTACCGATGAAGGTCGCAAGATCTACAAGAAGGTTAATCGCGATATTACCGAATGGGAAGAGCACCGTCAAAGCACGGCGGTTCCAACTTTGGGTCGTAGTTTTCTTGGACAACAATAAGAATAGACTGGAAATAGGCGACTGCGAAATAGCGGTCGCTTATTTTTTTGGACTAATCCAGTTGACCGTTACAAATGAACGTGTTAAGTTAATGCTATTCAATAAAATCATTGATTATCGGGAGGGATGGATAGTGGAAGAACAGATATTACAATATCGAGATGCCGTTTATGAGCAAGTCGTCAAGGTAGGGAAATCATTAGGGAATGTGACGCGCTTGCGGATACTAGATTTATTGGTGCAGGGTCCCAAAACGGTTGAAAATTTAGCCAATACGATTGGGTTAAGCGTTGCGACAACGTCACGCAATTTACAGATTTTGAAGAAGGCGCGCTTGGTTGAAATTGAACGACATAAAAATTTTGTAACCTACCGCTTAACGTCAGATCAGATTAAGCAGCTTATATCGTTATTAGTCACGGTCGCAGAACAGTCACAGCCTGAATTGGCAGCCATTCAGACAACGTTCAAGCAACAAACTGGTTCACCACAGGCGTTAACGATTTCGGCGTTAAAAGCGAAATTAACCGCTGAATCAACGTACTTAGTTGATCTTAGACCCAATGATGAGTATGAGACGCAACACTTGCCGGGAGCGCATAATATCCCATATGATGAGTTACCACAACATTTAGCCGAATTACCGCAAGATAAGGAAATTGTTGTCTACTGTCGCGGTCGGCTATGTGCTTATGCCAATGTCGCTAGTCAGGCGTTGCATGATGCGGGTTTCAAAGTGGCGACCTTTAATCAATCGGTGTGGGAATGGAATCAGTTGATGAGTTCCTAAAGTTGACTTACAAAAAGTAAGATGATATATTATGAGTATCAATTCAACGGAAACGTTGATTAACTTTTGAAGAGGAAGGCGATTGTGATGACAGCACAAATTTTAAATGAAGCCAATTTTAACGATGAGATTAAAGAAGGGGTCACACTAGTCGATTTTTGGGCAACGTGGTGTCCACCATGTAAGATGCAAGGACCAATTGTTGAACAGCTAGCAGATGATTATGCAGGAAAGGCTAAAATTGCCAAAGTTGATGTTGATCAAAATCAAAATTTGGCAGCGCAATTTGGCATTCAAGCCATTCCAACCTTATTAATCATGAAAGACGGTCAATTACAAGAACAACTAGTTGGGTTGCAACGTAAAGAAGCATTAGCGACAAAACTAGATGCCACATTAGCATAAATAAACATTTAAAAAGGATGACGGCGAAGGTACTTTGCTGTCATCCTTTTTTATTTAGTAGTAAGTTCTAAAATTAATTCGAGCAGAAAAAACTTAAAGCAGTCTCTTTTAATGCTAGTAGCTTTTTGGGGAAGGTATTGGATCAGCAATAATCCTACCTAATAGGACTATTGCTAACTAATTTATAAGAATATATATTTTATTATAAAAATGTCTATTATAAATATAACAGAGTATAATATATATAAACTAAGGAGCTTAGTTAAGCATTTTAGCCAAAAATTAATATAATGGGGATAATTACTATGAGTTCAAATAATAATATAGTTAATAATATCGGAGAACAAATTAAACAATTAAGGCAAAGTAAAAAAATAAGTGTAGAAAAATTATCAGAATTATCAGGACTAAGTTCACTAACTATAACAAAGATAGAGAATGGAAAATCGAATCCAACAATAAATACTTTATGGAAGTTAACAAAATGTCTAGAAGCCCCACTAATGTCTCTATTTAAAAATAGAGGAAGTAATGTCGTTTTTTCAACTGAAAATCATGGTTATTTTTTAGAAGATGAAAATCACAAGTGGGAAGTCGAACCAATTGTAGGTCAATTTGATTTCGAGGTATATAAAGTTCGGCTAAAAGCTAATAGTAAGTATTATCTAGATAGCCAGACTTCTAATACTTTAGAGGTGATAACTGTACTATCAGGGACATTAAATCTTAGAGTTGAGCATGATAGTTATATTGTTCATGAACACAATACAATTTACTTCATAAATAATAATTCGCATGAGTATATTAATGATACTAATGAAGATATTTTGATGAACATAGTTGTAAAATATGAGAACCTATAATATAATATGCAATTATATACTATAATATATAATTGCATATTTTGGAGGGTTCATATGAGAGAGAGTACAAGAGAAGAGTGTAGAGGTAACTGTATTACTTCTAGGAATTATATTTGTCGCAACAAATTTAAGAGCACCATTAACTGCAGTTGGCCCTTTAACAGGTTTAATTAAGGACAATATTGGTATTTCTGGAACTATTGCGGGATTTTTAACGACAATTCCGTTATTGGCTTTTGCTATTTTATCACCAGTGGCACCCAAAATAGCTGAAAAATTGAGTCTAGAATATACTATTGGTTATTCTACAATCGTATTAGTTATAGGGTTATTTATTAGATCAATTCCCCAAACAAGCACTTTATTATTTGGAACTATTTTAGTAGGTAGTGCAATTGCCATGTGTAACGTATTAATTCCAAGTTTAATAAAAAGAGAATTTAATCATCGCTTAGGCCTAATTACTGGTATTTATTCAATTAGTATGAATTTATGTGGGGCAATTGCATCTGGAGTTAGTTTTCCATTAGCTAATAATCTAAATCTAGGTTGGAATAATTCACTTAGGATTTGGCTTATTTTGGCTTTAATTGCTTGTATCGCATGGATTCCACAATTGAAAAGACATGATAAACCAGATAAGATAGAGGAATTACCTATAGAGAATAGTATTTGGCATTCAAAAACTGCGTGGCAAGTTACTATATTTATGGGCCTACAGTCACTAGTATTCTACGTGTTAGTCGCGTGGTTACCTGAAATGCTTATTCAAAAGGGATTCACTGCAGAACAAGCTGGTTATTTATTGTCAATGATGCAATTATTTTTATTACCATTTACATTTATAATTCCAATTATTGCTGGGAGGGTCAAAAGACAGAGTAAAATTGCCATAAACACATCAATCCTAATGTGTTTATGAATTAGTGGGCTTTTTATAAATAATACTATTATTATAGGAATTGCTTTTATTGGAATCAGTGGTGGCTGTGCATTTGGACTATCAATGATGTTTTTTAACCTAAAAAAAGAAATGCAAGAGAAGGGGCAGAACTATCAGGCATGGCTCAATCAATTGGTTACTTGTTAGCTGCAATTGGCCCAACTCTCTTTGGCTTTATGCATGATATGACTCATAATTGGAATGTATCATTAATTATTTTAATTGTGACTGCTATTTTATTAGGGGGATTTGGATTCTTTGCTGGTGAAGATAAATATATAAATTAAAATTATGACAGATGTTTTTACCAAATAAATAGAAACGTTAGTATGGGTAACAAATACCCCAAAAGTTAAAGTAAATAGTTAGTTGTCTTTTCTAGGTGGCACATTGTCGATATTTTATCGGCGATGTGCCGCCTAGTTTCATTTTTTTAGGAAAAAATAAACCACACCTTTTAGGTGCGGGAGTTAGAATTAGCTTCAGCATTAAAAATCCCTTTCGCTATAGAGAATGGCTACCAACCAAATCTAAAAGCGAAAGGGATTTTTATCATGTCTCAAGTAAAAGACGATAGTAGTTTAGCAGCACATACCAGATGGCAGTGTAAGTATCACATAGTGTTTATCACAGACATATTTTTAGGAATTGATTCTTTTGTTTAGTGTAAGTTATTCTGAACGAATTAAAATCGAAATTTTTTGTGAGCTAGAACTGTCCAATACTTAAATAGAATAGGTTAAAGTACATTAGTGCTCAAAATATGACGACTATGTTACTCAGAATTAACCGAACTTTGATTGAAGCGCTTAACCGAGGCGATATTACCAGATTATGTTGACTAATTTATTAAAAAATTTAGATCAAATTTGCAATCTATCTATTTTAAATAATCCGTCATGACTGCTTTAAAGAAGTCGATGTGTTTGAGGTACATTTCTTCGTCAACGTATTCGTCGATCATATGACTGGTATCATTGCCGGGGCCGACAACTGCCACTGGTAAGTTGGGGTTATTCTTAGCAAAGTGGGCGGCATCAGTACCACCAGCAACGTGCATCAGTGGATAAGCTTGGGATAACTTTTGTGCGCCGATTTTTTGAACACTTTGAATGAATGGTGCCTGTGGATTACTTTTAACCGGTGGTTGGTTATTAATGACAGTTAATGCTAAATTCATGTCTGTTTGTTGGTTAAGTTCAGCAATAATGGCATTGAGATCGGCAATGACTTGGTCGCCAGTTAATGCGGGGGTCGTGCGAACGCGGCAAGTGAGTTCTGCGTGACCGGGGACCGAATTAATTTGTTCACCACCATTGATTAAGGTTGTGACGGGAACAATATCGCCGAGGACATCATCGATGGGATGCTTTTGATCGAAGTATTGTTTTTGTCGATTGTAGTAGGTGAGCAAATGGTCAATTGCGTTAATACCGAGTTCGGGCATTGAACTGTGGGCTGTTTTACCAGTCGCCGTCACTTTAAAATCAAGGGAACCGTTGTGGGCGAAAATCAGAAAATGTTGTTCATTGGTTTGATTAGCTCTGAGTAGTTTTTGGACGATTTCTGTGGGAAATTTGTCGCTACTGTTTGCCAAGGCTTGTTTATCAACGCCAGATGGTTCGGCAACTAATAAGGCTGTCAAATTATCGGCATAACCTTGGGTTGTTAAAGTTTGGGCACCAGTTTCGTTCTTTTCTTCATCGACTGTTGCAAGGAGTTTGATTTGACCATTTAATGGGACATTTTCATCGTGTAATTCGATCATTGCAATCACAAGAGCGGCCAGTCCAGATTTCATGTCAGTTGCACCCCGACCGAAGAGTTTACCATCGCGAGCGGTTAGGGTGAAGGGATCACTCGTCCATTTGCTGCGATCGCCGATGCTGACGACGTCCATATGACCAGTCACGCCGAGGACTTTGTCGGTTGCTTCACCTAGATAGGCCACTAAGTTTTCGCGGCCTGGTTTAGAAGCCACTTTTTCAGTCTGGATACCGTGTTGTGTGAATAGATCGGCTAAGTAGTCGGCAATCACACCTTCTGCTTGGTCTGTTGTATCAATTGAGACCAGTTTTTCTAAAATTGCGATTTTTTCAGTTTTTTTCATCATCAAAAGACCTCCAGATAAGATTCAATATGCATTATAGAGCCCGTATTTAGGGAAAGCAACGGACATAAATTAAGAAATTCTGCAAATAAAGTGCATATTGAAAAAGCCGTCACAGTTAATGTGACGGCTTTTTGTTTGTCTGATCTGTGAAGGCTTCTTTAAAAAACTGACCAGCACTCGAGAAGACTTGGCCTTTTTTCCAGATAATGTTCGTATTGACGGTTAGTGGTGGATTAAACGGAACGAATTTTAAGCCGTTGTCCTTAGTATTGATAATGCCGTCGATGCACAATGCGGCGCTGTTACTGGTTTTGACCAATAATGAGGCGTTATATAAAAGCGTATAGGTTCCGACAATATCAAGTTGATCAAGGTTAGCACCAAACCAATTACTAATTTGTTGACGGACGAGGGATTGTCCCGAAATTAATAAGGGATATTGCGCCAAGGTTGCTGCATCAACGGTCGAGTGCGCCGCGATTGGGTGGTCGTCGGCAACCAGTACGCCCCAATGGTCTGATACGGGTAAGCGGACGAATTCATAGCGCTGCTTATCAACCGGATCAATGACGAGCCCAAAATCGAGCAAGCCTTGATCAATCCGTTCTTTAACCTCATCGGCAGTGCCGCTGAATAATTGCAGAGTGATATCAGGGTAGCGTTGACGTAAATCATTGATAATCATCGCGATTAATTGAAAGGCCTGCGTTTCACCGGCGCCAATGCTGATGGTCCCACTGACGACCTGATTATGCGTTAAGTTATTTGTCGTTGTATCAACTAAAGATAAGATTTCGCGTCCGCGTTTTTGCAGGTAAATGCCATCGGTTGTTAATGTGATTTCGCGATTGCCACGGGTGAAGAGTTGAACGCCTAATTCAACCTCCAAGTCCTTAAGTTGTTTAGAGAGCGTGGGCTGTGATAAGTGGAGGACCTCAGCAGCCTTACTGATTGTTTTCTCCTGGGCAACGGTTAAAAAGTAATTTAAAACACGTAAATCCATAATACTTCTCCTATTGATAAAAGTTATAGCTAGCTATTCGATATGAGTATTAGTCATTGTTAGTTTAGCGAAGTATACTGAAAACAGCAAGTAAAGAAGCGCGCTAAAAGGAGGTAATCAAGGTGGACTACTCATTGCGAACGAGAATTGCGAATCAACCGATTTACCATGATTCGGAGTTGCTTAAAGAAATTCATTTGGTCAAAGGCAATAATGAGCGATTAGTGATGGAAATGAATACAGGCTATCACGATGCAGCCGAAGTACGGGCGTATTTAAAGTGTATTACGGATCAAGAAATAGATGAATCAGTGACAGTGTCATTACCCTTTTATACGGACTACGGTAAACATATTACCTTTGGTAAAGAGATTTTTATTAATAATAATGTTCTATTCGTTGATTTAGGTGGGATTACGATTGATGATCACGTGTTGATTGGGCCGCGCGCCTCATTAATTACCGTGAATCATTTGGAAAATCCAGCCGATCGGCGTGGGTTATTCGTTAAACCAGTTCATATCAAACAGAACGCATGGATTGGCGCGGGGGCAACAATTCTCCCCGGTGTGACAGTCGGCGAAAATGCGATTGTGGCTGCCAACGCAACGGTCACCAAAGATGTACCAGCTAATATGATTGTCGCCGGCACACCGGCAAAAGTCATTCGTCAAATTAAAGCAGAAAAGGAGTTTTAACATGTCAATTCAAAATAAAGTCGTTATCATTACAGGTGCCTCATCAGGTATCGGAGCAGCAACTGCCAAATTATTAGCAAGCAAAGGGGCCAAGGTTGTTTTGGCCGCTCGTCGCAAGGATCGGCTCCAAGCCTTAGTGGCAGAAATCGGGGAAAATGCAATTTACCAAGCCACTGATGTCACTAATCGAGACCAGATGGCAAGCTTAGTCCAATTAGCACTCGATCGGTTCGGTCGCGTAGATGTCTTATATAACAATGCTGGCGTCATGCCCCAAGGAAATCTGAGCGAACGCAATTACGATCAATGGCAAAAGATGCTCGATATCAATATCATGGGTGTTTTAAACGGGGTCGGTGCGGTTTTACCAACGATGCAAGCCCAACAAGATGGGTTGATTATCTCAACTGATTCGGTTGCCGGACATGTCGTTTATCCAGCTTCTGCCGTTTATAACGGGACAAAATATGCTGTACGCGCCATTATGGAAGGGTTACGCCAAGAAGAAAAAGATAACGGCATCCGCTCAACGATTGTCTCACCAGGTGCTGTTAAAACAGAATTGGTCAATACAATTGGCAACACGGCTGTTTTCGAAGGCGTTAAGCAATTAATGGATGCCCCAGAAGAATCAGCGTTGGCCCTCAATCCAGAAGACATTGCCAATGCAGTCTTATATGCGATTGACCAACCAAAACATGTGGTAGTCAGTGAATTCTTGATTCGCCCAGCTAAACAACAAGTTTAATTGATTAAAGAAGACGTTCTGTGGAGCGTCTTTTTTATGTTGATGAGATGGATGACAACAGCTTTTTGAAATGAAAAGTCGTATAATAACAGTATTCTAAATGAAATTGGAGATCATAATATGGCAGAATTGATGCGTTTTTATCAAAGCTTTCAACCGGAACATTATCAAGTTTTTCTAGATATTAATCGGGCTCAAAAACGATTTAGTGGTCGGACAACAATTACCGGGACCGCTAAGGATGCGGTGGTCTTAATTCATCAAAATGGTTTGGTGATTGAAACGGTAAGTGCTGCGGGGAAGAGCGTGCCATTTACAGTTGATAATGACGCGAATGCCTTGAAGGTCGAAGTGGGCCAACCAGGCGAAGTGACATTGGTCATTTCATACACGGCCGCTTTAACGGATTCGATGATGGGGATTTATCCTTCTTATTATCAAGTCGATGGGGTGCAAAAAGAATTGATTGGGACGCAATTTGAAACCAACTTTGCGCGCCAAGCTTTTCCATGTGTCGATGAACCAGAAGCCAAAGCCACTTTTGATTTAGCAATTAAATTTGACGAACACGAAGGCGAAACGATTCTCAGCAACATGCCTGAAAAAGAAGTCATCGATGGCATTCATCATTTTGAAACGACAGTTCGGATGTCAACGTACCTTGTAGCGTTTGCTTTTGGTGAACTCCAAGGTGCACAAACGAAGACGAAGAGTGGCGTTCAAGTAGGCGTTTTTGCCACTAAGGCTCATCAAGCCAACGAACTCGACTTTGCATTGGATATTGCCAAACGCTCAATCGAATTCTTCGAAGATTTCTACCAAACACCATATCCACTTCCACATTCATGGCAGTTGGCCTTGCCCGACTTTTCAGCCGGTGCAATGGAAAACTGGGGCTTAGTCACTTATCGAGAAGCTTACTTATTGCTCGATCCAGATAATACGGCGCTAACAACGAAACATCGTGTAGCAACCGTGATTGCCCACGAATTGGCGCACCAATGGTTCGGCGATTTAGTGACAATGCAATGGTGGGACGATCTCTGGTTAAACGAAAGTTTTGCTAATATGATGGAATACGTCGCCATCGATGCACTTGAACCTGATTGGCACATTTGGGAAAGTTTCCAAACCTCAGAAGCATCATCCGCTCTACAACGAGATGCAACTGACGGCGTGCAATCAGTCCACGTGCAAGTTAACAATCCTGCTGAAATCGACGCCTTATTTGACGGCGCGATTGTTTATGCTAAAGGTGCACGGATGCTCGTGATGGTCCGTGCTTTAATTGGCGATGATGCCTTACGCGCAGGTTTGAAGGCTTACTTTGCAGCCCATCAATTCGGGAATGCAACAGGGGCTGACTTATGGGCCGCACTTGGCAAAGCCGCTAACTTAGACGTCGGCGCTATTATGAATTCATGGCTCGAACAACCAGGTTATCCAGTGGTAACGGCTAAAGTCGTTGACGGACAATTAACGCTTAGCCAACAACAATTCTTCATCGGCGAAGGCCAAGAGGTTGGTCGGCAATGGCAAATTCCATTGAAGAGCAACTATGCGGCTGCACCATTGTTGATGACTGACCGCAAATTAGTGCTTGGCGATTACGCGCAATTACGTGCCGCTAATGGACAACCATTCCGTTTAAATATGGGTAACGAATCACATTTCATTGTTAACTACGATCAAACGCTATTCGACGATATTTTAAAAGATAGTGCTGAAATGGCACCAATTTCACAACTTCAGTTGCTACAAGATTTACGGTTATTGGCTGAAGGACGTCAAATTAATTACGCAGATGTCGTTCCAGTTCTAGCACCGTTTGCTAAGAGTAATTCTAACTTAGTGGCTGATGCACTTTATACAGTTGCTGGTAATTTGAAGAAGTTTGTCACAGCCGGTGAAACAAGCGAACAACACTTGCGGACTTTCTTTGATCAATTGAGTAAAGCACAAGTCGCACGCTTAGGTTGGACGGTTCAACCAACAGATACCAATGATGATCAATTGATGCGGCCAACAGTTTTAAGTGCAGCCTTGTATGCTAAGAACCAAGCA
Source organism: Latilactobacillus sakei subsp. sakei DSM 20017 = JCM 1157 (assembly GCF_002370355.1). Taxonomy (NCBI): domain Bacteria; kingdom Bacillati; phylum Bacillota; class Bacilli; order Lactobacillales; family Lactobacillaceae; genus Latilactobacillus; species Latilactobacillus sakei. Next base: position 261,864 of record NZ_AP017929.1, on the reverse strand, counting down.
GCGATTGATGCTGCGCACACATTATTCCAAGTTAACCAAGATCAGTTGGCAACTTTACCAGCTGCTATTCGGGTACTAGTCTTGATGAATGAATTGCAAAACTTTGGTAATGCTGTGCTTTACAGTCAACTCTTAGAAGCTTATCGTCAAACTAGCGATGCCAGCTATAAGAACGACTTGAGTGCCGCCTTAACACGGACGACTGATCCTGAATTAATCACCACTTTAATTAGTAAATTTGAAGATGCTGGTACAATTAAACCGCAAGATTTACGGGCTTGGTTCCGAGGCTTACTCGCTAACGATGCGAGTCAACAAGCCACTTGGGATTGGATTCGCAATGATTGGCAATGGCTAGAAGATACAGTCGGTGGCGATATGGAATTTACAACTTATATCACATCAATCGCTGCAGTCTTCAAGACACCAGAACGCCTAGCGGAATTCAAAGCCTTCTTCGAACCTAAATTAGACACCCCAGGCTTAACCCGGGAAATAACGATGGACATTAAGGTGATTGAAAGTCGCGTGGCCTTGATTGAAAGTGAAAAAGAAAAGGTTAATGCGGCAATTGCAAAGCTTTTATAGTTAAACGATTTTATCGCAAAAGTGCATGTTGTATTACTGCCGATAACAATTATGTTGGGATTACGCAAGCATTCGACCGATTTATTTTTACAGTATAAGAAAAAGCCCCTGACAAAAGTCGGGGGCTTTTTCTATGTTCTAGAGATCTTCGCCATTGCTAGCAATGACATTTTTGAACCAGTAGAACGAGTCTTTACGGCTCCGTTCGAGCGTACCGTTACCGTCATCATCTTGGTCGACGTAGATGAAGCCGTAGCGTTTTGACATTTCAGAGGTAGAGGCACTAATTAAGTCGATTGGGCCCCACATGGTGTAGCCCATTAGGTCCACGCCGTCTTGAACGGCCTCTTTCATCTGTGCGATGTGTTTGCGCATGTAGTCAATACGATAAGGGTCATGAATTTGACCGTCAGCTTCAACCTTATCGATTGCGCCTAAGCCATTTTCGACGATGAATAGTGGTACACCATAGCGTTCCCAGAGATTCTTGAGGGTAATCCGTAAACCGACGGGATCAATTTGCCAACCCCAGTCGCTTGATTCGAGATACGGATTTTTTTCACCGAGAATTAAGTTGCCAGCTGTTTTTTCACCGGCGGGTCTAGCTGAGCTGACCATTGACATGTAATAGCTGAAGCTTAAATAATCGACCGGATAATCTTTGATTAATTGTAAGTCGTCAGGTGCCATTTCAAGTTCGATGCCGTGGTCGTTGAAGTAACGGTTCATATAGTTGGGATATTCGCCACGGACCTGAACATCTGTGAAAAAGAGATTCAATTCATCATCTTCTTGCGCTTGACGGACATCGACTGGGTTCGATGTTTTAGGATAACTTTGCATCCGCGCCAACATTGAACCAATTTTGGCGTTTGGCATTAATTCGTGACATTGTTTAACGGCGATACTGCTCGCAACAAATTGATGATGCAGCGCTTGATAGCGCAGTTATAATTGCTCATTTGGGGAGAGGGTATCGTCAACCGCGCCGGTACCAGTGAATCCCCAAGTTGCGGCATTAATTTCGTTAAAAGTCATCCAGTATTTAACTTGATGTTGATAACGTTTGAAGACCGTTTCGGTATAACGGTTAAACGCAGTGATGGTTTCGCGACTGGCCCAACCGTTATATTTCAGTGTCAGTGCAAGCGGCATTTCATAATGGGAGAGGGTCACGACTGGCTCGATATTGTATTTTTTGAGTTCAGCGAAGACGTTATCGTAGAAGGCTAAGCCTATTTCATTGGGTTGCGCGTCATCGCCGTTTGGAAAAATACGAGCCCATGCGATACTTATTCGAAAAGCCTTGAAGCCCATTTCGGCGAATAATGCGATGTCTTCTTTGTAGTGGTGGTAAAAATCGATTCCGTGCCGTTTTGGATAAAGGGTATCGGTTGGATCGTCAATTGCGACTTGAATGCTGTCTTTAGTCACGGTGTTCATTGAAAAATTCTGGCGATCGGTCGCTTTTTGGACGACTTCGGCGGTCGTGAGCCCCTTGCCGTCGATATTCCAGGCACCTTCAATTTGATTAGCCGCGGTTGCACCACCCCATAAGAAATCTGGTTTAAAGCCGGTAATTGGTTGTTTTGAATACATAATTGTCCCTCCAAAAATTAAAATGTTTGGCCGTTATATAACACGCTACCGTTGGTTTTAATGACATTTTGATACCAGTAGAAAGAATCCTTTGGTGTACGGGCTAATGTGCCGTTACCATCATTGTCGCGGTCAACGTATACGTAACCGTAACGCTTGTCCATTTCACCTGAACCGGCGCTGACTAAATCGATACAGCCCCAGGAAGTGTAACCGATACAGGGTACGCCGTCGGCAATTGCTTGGCCCATAGCGGTGATATTTTCTTGCAGATAACTGATACGGTAGTCGTCGTGAATTTGACCATCAGCAGTGACTGTATCACGTGCACCTAGGCCGTTTTCAACGATAAACAGTGGTTTTTGATATCGATCATAGAGTTGATTCATTGTCGTCCGTAAGCCAAGACCGTCAGTTTGCCAGCCCCATTCGCTTGTTTTGAGATATGGATTTTTAAGCGAGGCGAAGACGTTACCTTCAGTTTGTTCATTCACCACTGGATCAGCACTAACTAAACGAGATGAGTAATAACTAAATGAAATGAAGTCGACTGTATTGGCTTTGAGAATCGCCTCATCATCAGGTCCCATTGCTAATACGATATTTTTGGCTTTAAATAACCGCTTGGCATAGTTCGGATAAGCACCACGTGATTGCACATCGATGAAGAAGTAGCCTTCGCGATTGGTTTCAAGTGCTTTGAAGACATCCGCTGGATTTGGCGTATTCGGATAAGTTTCGCCAGCGGCTAGCATGCAGCCAATTTGATTATCTGGATCGATTTCATGTGCAAGCTTGGTTGCTAACGCTGAAGCCACTAATTGGTGATGGGAAGCTTGGTATTTAATTTGATCTGGATGAGCAGCATCGGAAATGTCCATGCCACCGCCTAAGAACGGAATGTGGAGAATCATGTTGATTTCGTTAAACGTTAACCAATAGTGAACTTTACCTCTATAGCGTTTAAAAAGCACCGAACAAAAGCGCAAGTAGTGGTCGATCATCTGGCGATTGGCCCAGCCGTTACACTTATCCATCATCGCTAGTGGGGTATCGAAATGGTTGATGGTCACGAGTGGTTCAATGTTGAGCTCGCGACACAGATCAATCACGCGATCGTAAAAGGCGAGACCGGCTTCGTTAGGTGTTAAATCATCACCATTTGGGAAAATACGAGGCCAGCTAATTGATAGCCGATAGGTTTTAAAGCCCATCTCAGCCACCAAGCGCAGGTCTTCTTCATAATGATGATAGAAATCAACGGATTTGTGACTTGGATAGAAGTCGTATTGAGTCGCTTGCGCTTTTTTAGGATTCATTAGGGCTTCCCAGCGGCCATGGTGAGCATCTGGCAAAATATCAACGAGCGACAAACCTTTGCCGTCGGTTTGGTAAGCACCTTCATATTGGTTAGCGGCAGTTGCGCCGCCCCAGAGAAAATCTTTTGGGAAAGGGGTGTGATTAGTCATCTTTAGTCTCCTTTGAATGTTATTTTAAAGTTAAGAGTTGATCGCCAGTAGACACAGTTCCGGTTGAAATCAGAGGTGCCACTGAATCGTACAAATTACCATTAGTAATGATGACCGGTGTCGCGATTTCGTAACCGGCCGCTTGAATGGCTTCAATATCGAAGGTTAATAATAAATCACCGGGGAGGACTGCTTGCCCCTGTTTCATATGTACCGTAAATGGTTTGCCCTCAAGTTGGACGGTATCCATCCCGACATGCATTAAAATTTCAGCACCGTGTTCAGAATTAATACCAATTGCGTGTCCAGTTGGAAAGACGAGGCTGACTGTTCCGGCAACGGGTGCGAAAAGTTGGCCATCAGAAGGAATGATTGCCACCCCTTTGCCCATGACAGCTGATGAGAAAACAGGATCTTTTAGTTCTGAAAGAGGTATTACGGTGCCACTAAGGGGACTAGTAATGATTTCAGGTGTTACTTTGGCAGGCGCTTCTGTCGGAGGAGTAGGTGCCATAGGAGCAGCGGGTTCAACGGTTGCCACTTGATCTTCCTTAGAAATGCCGAAGAAAAGTGTTAATAATAATGCAATTACGAAGGCAACAGCGGCAGCAATTAGCGCACCGTAAACGGTCATATCGAGACCGGTCTTTGGATTGATAAAGTTCGGAATACCGAAGACACCGAGTCCACCCACGAGGTAGCCGCGAGTGCCAAATAAGCCGAGTAGCAATCCGCCGACTGCACCACCGATACAACTGAAGATGAATGGCTTTTTACGTGGCAGTGTAATCCCGTAAATTACGGGTTCTGTGACACCGAAAATCCCAGAGATGAAAGATGACCAGCCTAAGCCTTTGAGCTTTTTATTTTTCGTTCGTAATGTGATGGCTAAAACAGATCCGATTTGTGCAAAGGATGCGGCAAAGACGAGCGTTAAGATCGTGTCGTAACCTAATGTGGAAATATTGAGAATTGCCAGTGGCACAATCCCCCAATGAAGGCCAAAGATAACGAGCACTTGCCAGAGGCCACCAAGCACTGCCCCAGTAACCACTGGACTGAATTGATAGAGCGCATTACTACCAGCGCCTAATAGATCACCAAGCCAAGTTGACAGTGGACCAATCACTAAGAAGGTCACCGGCACAACGACGAGGGCCGTACAAAACGGTACTAAGAATGTCCGAATCACTTCGGGTAAGACTTTTTTGAAGAAGGGTTCAACTTTTGAGGTGAACCAAACAGCAACCACGATTGGGATGACGGATGACGCGTAACTCATCATAATCACCGGAATACCGAGGAATGTTGTGTAAATTGGTGATTCAAATAGCGTACCGGCAAACAAAGTGTAAAGTGGTTTAGCGCCTGTTTGTGCCAGCGCTGAAGGGACTCGTCCCACGATTGACGGGTAAACGAGGGAGGCCCCAATCACCATACCGAGGAACGGATTGACTTTGAATTTCTTGCTGGCACTGTAGCCTAACATAATTGGGAAGAAATAGAAGAATGAATCGCCGAGCGCAAATAGAATTTGATAAGTGCCAGATTTGGTGGTGAGCCAACCGACTGCGACAAAGAGGGCGACGAGCCCTTTAATCATCCCGGTTGCCGCTAAGACGCCAAGCGTTGGTGCGAAGATGCCAGAAATTAAATCGATGAATTTATCGAGTAAACTCATTTTAGGTTGTTGGTCGTCATCATCAGGGACGATGCCTTCACCGGCAATATTGCCGATTTTCAAAAGTGCGTCATAAACGTCAGCGACTTGATTACCGATAACGACTTGGTATTGACCACCACTTTGGACAACCGTCACAACGCCGTCCATATTTTTTAAAATATCAGTGTGCGCCTTTTTTTCGTCCTTCAATTTGAAGCGCAAGCGCGTCGTACAGTGGACAACGCTGCGGATATTTTCGGGTCCGCCCACGTTTGCCAAGATGTCTGTTGCAAGTTGTTCGTAAGCCATGATAGTACCTCCTTAGATTAATAATTGTTAAAACAAAAACCCAGCTAATGAATACAGCCTAAAAATAGGTTGCATTCGTTAACTGGGTTAATGCCTGATCGAATCAGTAACACACCATTTTATTCAGTTTGTTGATGCTGGGTGACACGCCAGATATGCAATAATAAGTAAACTTCTTCGTCGGATTGTAAGGCCCAATCTATCTCAAGTTTCAAAAATGCCGTAATTTGTTGGACAACTTGATACGCTTGTGGATAACGTGTGATCATCATAGCAAGTAGTGCCGGATCAAGTTGTGTGTCTGTTTCTTGCGTCTTTTTGAGACGTCGAATGATGAAGTAGCGAAGATGGGAGATGAAGCGACTGTAATTGAACGACTCTTCGTCTAGCACAATGCCGTAGTTTTTTTGGACGATACCAATGATGTTAGCGACCAACTTGGCCATGGTCATCGTGTCTTCGATTTCACTGTCGCCGTTTTTGATATTTACAAAATGATAAGTGAGGGGCACTGCTTCACCATCAGGTAGTTTGAAGCCTAATTTTTGATTGATCAGTTGAATAGTCTGCTGCGCAGTTTTATATTCAGTTGGAAATAAATTACGTAATTCCCAGAGTAATGATTGATCGTTTAACGTGACATGGGCGTTGATGCGTTTAACGGCGAATTGGAGATGGTCCGCTAGAATCAGATATTGGCGATCGTTAATCTTAGTATCTAATGCTGGCTCAACTAACGTAACGATTTCGGACATAATGGTTAGCATTTTTGCATTGATTTCTGTTAGTGCCTGAACTTGGGTTGCATCGAACCCCTTTGAACCGGTTGCGATAAAACGGCGTTCAATCTTTGATTCATCGACCAAGTCGCCAGGGTGTTTGCCAAAACCAACACCGTTGCCGATTACAATCCATTCAAGCGCTTGGCCGTCTTCAACGAGGGCAGCATTATTATTAAAATTTTTTTGAAATTTCATCTTACTCTCCTCTTTTTTGCACGGCAAGAAAAAGACCCACTAATTCAACACAGTCTATATGTGTGAAGAGATAGTAGGTCATGCCTGATCGAATCAGTAACACGCTATTTATATGATTACTATAAGCTATTTATGTAAACGTTATCAAATGATAAATTAATTAATTTAAAAATAGCCCTTGTCTTGAAGTGTACTTTAAGGTCTATACTTCATTTTGTTGATTAGAGATTAAACGAAATGGAAGTTATTAAAATGAAAAAGACAAACAAGAAGGTTATTTTAGCGATTATCCTCATCAGTTATTTTATGATTTTATTGGATAATTCAATTATTTTTACAGGGACGGTTAAAATTGCCGCCGAATTAAACTTAAGTCAAACAACATTATCGTGGGTCACAAATGCTTACTCACTAACGTTTGGTGGTTTGTTATTACTTGGCGGTAGTATTGGTGATATTATTGGCCGTAAGCGGGTTTTCATGATTGGACTGACAGTTTTCGCGGTAGGGTCATTATTAGTTGGCCTTGCCAATAGTGCGGTGATGATTATTTTAGCCCGGGCATTTCAAGGCATTGGTTCAGCAATCTTGGCACCAACGACTTTGGCACTCTTAATGGACAGTTTTTCAGGCGAAGCAAGAACACGCGCGATTGCGGCTTATGGTGACACAGCTGGTATTGGTGCTAGTATTGGGTTAGTTATTGGTGGTATTTTTGCCAGTCTACTATCTTGGCGGGACGGCTTTTTCATCAACGTACCGATTGCGATTATTATGATTGGTTTAACGGTTCTTTTCATACCAACCACTCAAGCCACACAAGCTAAGCGATTAGATTTAATCGGTGCACTGACGTCGATTATTGGGATGACGGCACTTGTTTATAGCCTAGTTGGCCAACAAGGTCGCTTACTAGCATTGTTAGTAGCAGTCGTTTATCTGGCAAGAAGCACGAACGAAACAACCAATGATGCCATTGCGCTTGTTTGCTGATCGCGAACGACTAGGGGGCTATATTGCGCGCTTCTTCTATCTGGGTGCAATGTTGAGTATGTGGTTTTTGACACCTCAAATTATGCAAACCCATTTAGGTTTTACGCCCCTTCAAGCAGGGATTGGCTTTTTCCCCTTAACGGTGGTTAATTTCATCGTTGCCTTGCAAGTTTCAAAATTAACAACGCGCTTTGGTAATACGAAATTACTAACCGTGGGGATTGCAAAGACCGCAATTGGGATGTGTGCCTTAGGCTTTTTCTCAGAGCAAGTTGGCTATGCGCTAGGTATCGCGGTTCCCATGATCTTGATGGGGATTGGACAAGGTTTAACACTCAGTCCATTAACGGTCGCCGGTGTTGCCAATACGTTACCTGCAGATGCTGGCGCAGCTTCGGGCGTGGTCAACATGGTCCATCAAATTGGGGGTTCAATCGGGATGTCGTTTATTGTGGCTGTTTCAGCGACTTTTAAAAACGGCCTAACAAGTTACCACGTGGCAATGGGGTTAGCGACCGTTCTCTTGATTGGTGCGTTGCTCGCGGTGATCGGCTTAATTTTACCAACACTTAAAAAGGAGTCTGAATGATGAAAAAAATCTTAATTATTGGTGCAACAGGTTCAATTGGTTCAGAAGTTACCGCACATTTATTAGACGAAACGGATGCGCAACTCACTTTATTAGCGCGCCACGTTAATCAGCCTAATCAAGAACGCGTCACGTGGGTTCAAGGAGACGCGACCAATCTCGTGCAACTCGAAAAAGTAATGCGTAATCAAGATGCTCTTTTTGTAGCGGTCAGTGGTCAATTGCCCCAAGTAGCCAAGGCAGTCGTGACAACGATGACTAAATTGCAGATTCATAAACTGGTTTTCATTGCTTCTATGGGGATTTATAATGAAATTCTAGCTAGCATTGGTGCTTCGGGTAATCTGGCCTCTAATGGGATGTTGCAAGCCTATCGCAAAGCCGCGGATATTGTCACGGAGAGTACTTTGAATTATACTGTGGTTCGACCCGGTTGGTTTGATCAAGGTAGCCATGATTATGAAGTGACTGGCCGCAATGAACCTTTTGGCGGGCATGACGTTTCTCACTGGGCAATTGCTGATTTAGTCCGGCGGGTGCTTGAAGACGAGCAATTATATGCACGAACAAGTGTCGGCATTAACCGGCCACAATAAAGGAGTTACGTGAGATGAATATTAAAGAAGCGAGTCAACAAACAGGCGTTACCGCGACAACCATTCGTTATTATGAAAAAGAGGGCTTAATCCCAGCGATTGATCGCAACGATGTTGGCGTGCGAGCGATTGACGACCGAATTATTAGAAGAATTAATTTCGTAAAGACAATGCGTGCAGCCGGGATGAGTATCGAAGCGCTTAAGGAATATATTCGTTTATTTGATGCCCAAGAAGATAATACAGCTCAGCAGTTTAAACTGTTGAACGAACAAATCGCAATTATGGAAGAAAAGCGCGATGACCTTCAAACGGCAATTGACCATCTGCGTTGGAAGGTTGATCACTATGAAGATCATATGGCAGTCACAGAAGAAGAATTAAGAGAGGTTGAAAAAAATAGAGCTGATCAGTAATCACTGAAGTTGGGGCAGTTTATACTGTGCCAACTTTTTTTAAAATTAATTGTTAGGTTTTTGCTGACACAACCTAACTAACGCGTTAAACTAATTTTCGTTAGGTTAACCGATATCAAAACTAACTAATTATGAAAGCAGTGATCAATATGACAAATGAAACACAAGAAACCATGGCGTTATTCGCTAAACTCGTTCAATCGCGGTATTTTGTGGCATCGGCATGGATGACGGTCGGCAAAGAAAGACGGCGCGATTTTATGAATACGAAGGGTAAATCACGATTATTGAATTTATTGGCCGCTAAAGATGGGCTAACGAATGCTGAAATTACAGAATTACTAGATATTCGTCCTAGTTCAGTGAGCTTGCAAGTTAAGGCACTTGAAGAAGATGGCTATGTTACACGCCAAGCATCAGCAGCAGATAAACGCGTTTCCCTCATTTTCATTACGGATAAAGGACGGGACTCAATCGAAAAAGGTGATTTGGAAACTGATAAATTATCAGAAACAATTTTGGCTGGCTTAAGCGAATCTGAAATCAATGAATTACGAGTGATTTTAAGCAAAATTGCTAATAATGTACAACAAACACAGTTTGATTCAGCCTTTTTCGAATACGGGCACCATATGCGTCATCAAAATCACGGCGATTGGAATCGTTCACGATTCCCTTGGTAGGAGGTTGTTATTATGCAACAAATGAGAGTCGCACCATCTAAAAGTCAATTTAGTTTCAAAGATTTTCTAGGTTTAATTAAGAATACAAAACCTAAATATTGGCAGTTGTTCTTGGGTTTAGCATTAGGGCTAGTTGCAACTGGTGTTCAGTTAGCGGTTCCTAGTTACGCTAAACAATTGATCAATAGTTTTTCAAAACAATTTAATATTTACATGTTGATTGGGATTGTTGTTTTATTCATCTTGAGTGCGGTGATCAGTGCCGCTTCGGGATCGCTACTCGGTTTTTTCGGGGAGGATGTTATCCAGAAATTACGGAATAACATTTGGCATAAATTATTGCATCTTAGAGTGAGTTATTTTGATGACGTGAAGTCGGGCGAAATGACATCACGGTTGGTGAATGATTCAACTCAGATCAAAGATTTATTATCACGATCATTTCCCGGGTTAGTAACAGCCATTTTCACAATTGTGGGGGCATTCGCTATTATGCTCTTCATGGATTGGAAAATGACTTTAATCATGGCCTTTTCAGTGCCATTGGTTATGGCTGTGATGTTACCAATTGCGAAGAAGTCACATGCCATTGGCCACACCCGCCAAGATGAGTTAGCGCGTTTCAACGGCGAAACGGATGAAACATTGAGCGAAATCCGCTTAGTCAAATCATCAAATGCAGAACAACAAGCCAGCCAACAAGGGCAAACAGCTATTGGTAGCCTTTATAAGATTGGTTTACGGGAAGCCATTTATGATTCTGTTGCGGGTCCGATTATGACCGCGGTCATGATGGGCTTAATTGTTGGTATTTTGGCTTATGGGTCAGCGCGAGTTGCTCAAGGCACAATGACAATTGGCGCGATGTTCTCATTTTTAATGTACTTATTCCAATTAATGGGGCCAGCCGCAACACTAGGGCAATTCTTTACAACGCTCTCAAAGGCTAGTGGTTCGACAGAACGGATTCAAGAATTGATGCAAGAATCTGAAGAAGATTTTGATCATGGAACGGCGGTAGATGTCGAAGGTCAAACATTGAAAGTTGAATCAGTTGATTTTGGTTATGAAGATGATCAAACGATTTTACATGATTTATCATTTGAAGCGAAACCTAATACGGTAGTCGCTTTTGCAGGCCCTTCCGGTGGCGGAAAATCGACAATCTTCAGCTTATTAGAACGGTATTACGAACCAAATCAGGGTGCAATCAAGATTGGCGAAACGTCAATTAACGATGTTTCCTTAGCGGATTGGCGGAAACAAATCGGTTTCGTCAGTCAGGATTCAGCTATTATGGCGGGGACAATTCGAGATAACTTAACTTATGGGTTAACCGGCGAATACGCAGACGCACAATTATGGGCTGTATTGCAGTTAGCCTTTGCTGAAAAGTTTGTGCGTGAGATGCCTGAAGGCCTTGATACAGAAGTCGGTACTCGGGGTGTTAAAGTTTCGGGTGGTCAGCGGCAAAGATTGGCAATTGCGCGCGCCTTTTTACGCGATCCTAAGATTTTGATGCTAGATGAAGCAACGGCCAGCTTAGATTCTGAATCAGAAGCAATGGTTCAAAAAGCTTTAGAAACCTTGATGGAAGGTCGAACGACCCTCGTCATTGCGCACCGTTTAAGTACAATTGTCGATGCAGATCAGATTTACTTCATCGAAAACGGACACGTTTCAGGTGCGGGTAAACATCAAGAATTAGTTGCTAACCATGAACTCTATCGAGAATATGTGGAGACACAATTTAATCAAGACTAGAGTGTGTCATTAACGGTCAGCTTCCGAGCATTAGCACAATGACGTGAATGAACGATAGTGTCGTTCGTTTGCGGCATAGCGCTAAGCGGAAGAAGCTGTTAATGAAAGCACGTTTAAAAAAGCGTGCGTCATTAACTGATTATTTTAGCTCTTCCAAAAACAGAGTAGCGTCCGAATCAATTGGACACTACTCTGTTTTTGGTTTTGGGTTATAATAGTAGAAAAGAGCAACAATTTAGTGCATAATATATCAATATTTGTTAGCTATTGGAGATTATAATATGAATGAATTTTACCTAGTGGCGCTACTGTTAGTCGGCGTCATCGTGGTCAACGTGGTCAAGCAACTTGTACCACGGATACCAGAAGCCTTTTTATTAATTGCGATGGGCTGGGGCCTATCGTTTATGCCAGTGTTCCACAACTTTCAGTTGGAACCTGAATTTTTCATGTTACTGATTATTGCACCGTTGATGTTTATCGATGGGCAAAAGCAATCGTTTGCCAATATTCGTAAAAGATTCCGAGGGATTTTCCTACTCTCGGTTGTCTTAGCCGTTGTTACAGCAGCGGTAGTTGGCGTTATGACTAAGCAAATTGAGGCCCAATGGACATTCCCATTGGCGCTTGCGCTGGCCGCAATCGTCACACCGACCGATGCAGTCGCGGTCAAATCAATGACCGGTAACAATGATATGCCAAAGGGTGTCGGTGAAGCACTCGAACTTGAATCGCTATTTAATGATGCGACCGGGTTAGTGATGCTGGACCTTGCTTTGTCAGTGCTCTCAAAAGGGACGTTCTCGGTTGTTGAAGGGATTGGACACTTCCTATTTGTAGCTGTTGGTGGGGTGGTCGTCGGTATTATTGGCGGGGTCTTATTGGTAATGCTTCGCTTTAACTTGAATCGACATGGTAAAAATCCGGAATTAACGACGATTCCGATTAGTTTATTGACGCCATTTGCGATTTACTTATTAGCAGAACATTTTGGCGTTTCCGGAATCTTAGCGGTGGTCGCAACCGGGATTGAACATAACTGGGAAGCTGATCGTTTACGATTAACATCAACTAACGTTCAACTCACTTCACGAACAATTTGGAATATTCTAGCGGATATTCTCAATGACTTTGTTTTCTTAATTTTAGGGATTTCGTTACCAGAAGTTGCTCGAAATGTGACGCAAATGGGTTGGCAGGGTGCTGCCGCTTTATTAGGGGTCAGTGTTTTAATCTACGTTGTCATGTGGATTGTGCGCTATGTTTGGGCATTACGTGGGGATAGTGCTTCAATTTCAGCTTTCTTTGGTGATCGAAAAAGTGATGAGCGGCCATTTTTTGCCCGTTTATTCGCAGTCAGTGGGATTCACGGTACAGTGACGTTAGCGATGGCATTCTCATTGCCAAATACGATTGCAGGGCATGCCTTTCCATATCGGGACGAATTAATTGCGATCGCGACTTTCGTCATTTTAATCAGTATGGTGGTCAGCTCGATTGTGCTGCCACGTAAGTTGCCACAAAAAACGGAAGCTTATACGATGGCCGATTTGGATCATATCCGCAATAAGATGGTCGATTACGTTATTTTACAAATGCGTTCTCAAATTGAAGATCATGCCGTTCGCGAAGCACTAACGGATCAGCTCCAATCACAAAAGAGCAATCGATTAACAGTGGATCGCGCGCAGTCGACTGCTAACTATAATGCATTATTGAGTGAAACTAAGGAAGTCGTGGATAACTTCCTTCATTGTGACGATGTTAATAATCGCTATAGTCCAGAAATCGTTAATATTTATGACAAAATATTACGACGCGTACTGGTCGAATCAAAACGTAATCACTTTACCTTGCGAATGAAACATTCTATTAAGCATTGGAAAAAGGAAGTATTGTGGCATACAAGTCATCGCGTGATTACGCATGAACAACAACGCCGTTTCCGGGATGCGCGAATTGCCGAAAACCCTGAATTGTCAGAACAGATTAAACAACGTGAAGTAATGCGGGATGATTTATTAGCACTTAATAATGAAGTGACAGATACGATTGATCATTATCTCGATACGGTTCTAGAAAATCGCTTGAAGCAAAAGCATAGCGATAATGATTTCGTTTATCTGGTTCGTCGTACGATGAATCATTTCTGTGCGCACATCAAACATGATTATCAAAAGAGTGCAGCAACAGTACCAGATATTTTATACGTTCAAGCATTCCAACATGAGTATGATTTCGTGCAACAAGGCATCAACGCTGGTTATATTAACCAATCGATTGCCGGTGTATTGTATACCGAAATTAATCAAGCACAGTTATTACAACTGCAACAATTCCAAGAAACAGAAGAGATGGCGTTGATTGAAGCTTAATCAATAGTAACTAAAAAGAGCCGTTCAGATTAAAATCTGAACGGCTCTTTTTTTATAATTATTCAAACATTTTCTTAGTAGCGCGCATCAATGTCTTGATATCACGATCGTAACGTGGTGTGTCGACTAATTTCGCCATTGGAATCCCAGCAAAGTGGTAAGCTGCAATTTCGCCAGAACGAACAGCACTTTGTTCAGTGAAAATCATCTGATAAGGTTGTTCAACAAATTCACCAGTGAAGGCTAAGTTGGTTGAATGTTCAGGAATGACCTCTGGACGATCTGTCTTGGCACGATTGTTGAAGAGTGCTGAAGCATATGGCATATAGACAGGGATGTTGTTGATGACACTGTCCATAATTTCGGCTTCCTTTTCGCGGATATTGATTGGACCAGGGTCGACCTTAGCTAATTGACCAATCAATTCTTGTAGCATTTCCTTACCAGTCATTTCGATGTAAGGTTTGTCCACGAATTCACCACTCCGACGTGGATAGAGGAAGTAACCCCAGATAACCGCTTCATTTGGTTTTTGAGTTGTGAAGTGAGGTTGATGGTGAACAACAATCGACATATTAACATCTTTTTGACCAAGTGGTGTGATTGGTTTCGTTGATAGGAATGAGTTTAAGGCATTCCCTGGAATTTGAGTGGTAATGCGTTCGATTTCGTTTAATAAAATATGGTTTTTAGTCGTTAAAGTAAAGCTGACCCATTCACTGGCATTGCGGTCAGCGAAGAATTTATCGGCATTACCGAGGTTGTAGAATTTAGAAGCAATTTGTTTCCACAAACCGGCAGCAGCACCGTAATCCATATTTTCAGGAGCTGGTGTGTTGTAATCACCAAGTGTTGCAGAATCAGTGATTGAACCGTTCGTGAAGATAACAGCAGTATCGTCATCAACCGTGATGTGTTCAACTTCATCTGTTTCAGTATTGGTCATCGTCATACCAGTAACCGTGATTTCATCGGTCATCTGAGTCTCTTTAAAGTCTAAATCAGTGATTCGACGGTTGAGAATGATGCGGCAACCTTGATCTTTTAAGTAGTTAATAAGAGGTAACATGATACTTTCGTATTGATTGTAACGTGTCCGGTTAACACCGACTAAGTGTTCAATCTGTGTGAATTCATAAATCATTTGGTGCATATACCGGCGTAATTCTTGTGCGGAACTTTGTGTTCTGAAAGCAAAGGTTGTTTCCCACATGTACCAGAAGTTAGTTTGGAACATATGTGGATCATCCTTGAAGTATTCGGCAATTGAAACATTGTCTAGTTTTTCTTCTTCAGAGTCGGGCATCATAATTAATTTGGTCATTAATAACCGATCTTTATTATTGAAGCCGAGGTGACCAGCATCCAAAATACCTTTGCTACCTTCCAATAAACGGGCCTTGTCGAACGTGCGGTGTTGCGCGTCGAATGAACGGGTATCTTCTTCAGCTGTCATATTAGGTTCAGTTGCTGAAGGAATCCGACCTAAAAGATCCATTAAATCGACGTAAGTCCGGTAATTAAGCATCCGGCCACCACGGGCAACGTAACCTTTAGTATTTTCTAGTGGATGTTTCTTGTTCCAGTATTCATCGGTTGTTTCGGAAACAGGTGCACCATCGTTTGAACCATGGTCATCTAATGAGTAGAATGTAATAGCATCACCAGACCAACCGCCTTCTTGAATTAAATAGACTGCTGCGGCCATGTTTGAAAGGCCAGCGCCAATCATGATTGCTTTTTTCTTGATCATATGAAAAACCTCCTAGATTCAGTTTAGAAATTACTAGCGATTAACGACTTTCAAACTTTTCGTAATCAACTGAATCATCTCTAAATAGTTCCATTTTTTTAGCAACTAAGCAAGCACCGGTGACTGTGATCCCTGCAAGTACAAGACTGCCTAATAAGAATTTCTTCATGATATTCGCTCCCTTCCATTAACTACCTTGGATATCTATATTATACTGCGAATTGAAAAAAACAAAAAGGTAAAACCCTTACAGAAATGCTGATAAGGATTTAATAAGGCCAAATGCCCTATTAAATAAGGGAAAAGGGGACTAATTAAGTTTAGGTTAAGTCGCTGTTAATTATTTCCTGGGAAATGAAAGGTTTGTCAAAATAAAGCGCCAAATAAGGATGCTAGAGAATGTCGCGCGTTTATTGAAGCGGGGTGTGAGATAATAGCTAGGCAATCAATGGTTATTAAATGATACTCGTAGTGACAGGAGGAATAGTATGAACATTGGTCACCAAATCAAACAAAATAGATTGAAACGAGAATGGACCCAAGAATACTTAGCCCAGCTGTTGAATGTATCACGTTCAACAGTCTCAAACTGGGAAGTTGGGCGAAACTACCCCGATTTAGAAACGATTGTGGCGATTAGTGATTTATTTACTATTTCTCTTGATAAATTATTACGGGAGGACAGTGTCATGACCAAAGAAGTTTCGAAACGGATGCACATGAACAAGTATTATAAAATCGTCTTGACGATGATTGCAGTTATTTTATTAGGATTGGTGATTAGTAACCGACGTTTAAACCAATTGGAACAACGGTATCGGGAGAATTTAAGCCATTATGGCTGGCAATTAATGCCTAATGGAATTTCTGAAGCTAAAAGAAATGCTTATGAAATTAAAAGTAAGGGTGCTTCATATTGGACCTATATTGTTCCAGCAGGCTTAAATCCAATTCCATTTGAGGAATATAAAGTCAACGTGATTGCACGCCAAAACAAACACGTTGTTGATGTTTTAGATAGTCAGCATATTACCGTCGTCTTTTCGAAGTCAAATGATGCCAAACTAAAGTATCAAGGTAGTGTTCAAGTTAATCTAGCAGGTGAATTGATTGCTGATCAACCACGGTTAACGAGTGCTAAGAAGGCGTATTTTAAAGCGTATTTGAAGCAACGCCAAAAGACTTATCAAGCATTAATTCAAAATAGTCTTCAGAAGAAACAAGAGATCATTACTAAACGGTAGTTAATTTAAATTTAACGGGTAAAAGTGCTTGACCTCAAGTCAGCTTGAGGTTGTAAAGTAGTCTTATCGATTAGAAAAAGGAGACTTTTAAATGCAAAAATTATCTGCCTTAACGGCCCCAATGACCTTAAGCAACGGTGTTACAATTCCAGGATTAGGTTATGGCACATACCAAACACCTAACGAAGAAACGAAAAAAGCGGTTTTAGAAGCTTTATCAGTTGGCTATCGGCATATCGATACAGCTGCCGTTTATGGTAACGAACAAGGTGTCGGTGATGCTTTGAAAGAAAGTGATATTGCTCGTGAAGATATCTTTGTGACAAGTAAGTTATGGAATACGGAACGTGGCTATGACGCTACTAAGGCTGCATTTGCGAAAACAATTGCGACATTAGGTGTTGATTATTTAGATTTATATTTGATTCATTGGCCAGCAAATACCAAACAATTTGGAGCTAAAGCGGCCGAATTAAACGCTGAAACTTGGCGGGCGATGGAAGATCTATATAATGAAGGCAAAATTCGTGCAATTGGTGTTTCTAACTTTATGCCCCATCATTTAGATGAACTCATGAAGACTGCTGTAATCAAACCAATGGTTGATCAAATTGAAGTGCATCCAGGCTGGCCACAAGCAGAAGCTGTGCGTTATAATCAAGCGCATGACATTTTAGTTGAAGCTTGGGCACCACTTGGTGAAGCAAGTGCTCTTTCTAATGAAACGATTGCGGCAATTGCGACGAAGCACGGTAAAACAGCAGCGCAAGTTTGTCTTCGTTGGGGGATTCAACAAGGTGTGTTACCATTACCTAAGTCAACCCATCAAGAACGTATGGCGCAAAATACTGACATCTTTGATTTTGAACTAACAGATGCTGAAATGACCCAAATTAGTGCCTTGGAAAACTTAGGCGGTCAATGCATGGTGCCAGATGAGGTTGATTTTTAATCAAGCGCAAGGAAGGTTAATATGGCATTATCAATTGGCGAAGTCGCTCAACAGTATGATTTAAGCATTCCGACACTACGGTATTATGAAGAACAAGGACTGTTACCGTTTATTAAACGCAGCCCCGCTGGTCGGCGTGAATTCCGGCAAGCTGATTTGGATTGTTTATGTGATATTGAATGTTTGAAAAAAACGGGCATGCAGTTGAAAGACATTAAGCAATATATCGATTGGCGAACTGCAGGCGATGAAACATTGGACCAACGTTTGGCGCTTATTCAACAACGGCGACAAATGTTGGCCAGTGAGATTGAATCGCTGCAAGCAGAATTAACGAAGCTAGATCATAAAGAATGGTATTACACAAAAGCCAGTGAGGCCGGGACAGAGGCTATTTTTACGGCGGATTGTGATACGGAATACGAACGTGCTCATCAGAATAAGTAATTAAAAAGAGGCGACCTTGATAGGTCGCCTCTTTTTGTTAACAGATAACCAATATTAATGAAGGTTTAAATCCTTTTGCATAATCAAATCGCGTTGCGCATCGTCACCGAGTTGGAAGATATGACCGCCAATTTGCTTAAAGCCTAACTTGGTATAAAAGGCGAGTGCGGCAGTGTTGTGTTCCCAAACGCCGAGCCAAATATGGGCTTTATGGGCCTCTTGCGCCATTTTGATGGCGTATTCGATGAGTTGTGTGCCAAGACCAAGTCGTTTAAATGTTGGTAGGATATAGATGCGTTCAACTTCCATTGAATCAGGATTAGGATTTTCGGTTTGGGCATCGTTACTGTTTAATTTAAGGTATCCCGCGATATTGCCGTTGTGTTTAATAAAGTAGAAGGCTGAATTAGGATTAGCGATTTCTGAACTAAGTTGCGTATCACTGTAGGCAGATTCTAGATAGTCAGCTAAATCCTGCTCTGAATTATCAGCACCAAAAGTATCGGTGAAGGTTTGAATACTGATTGTTTGTAATGCTTTAAGTTGTTTTGAGGTAACTTTTTCAATTGACATGGTAAAACTCCTTTATGGTTTAATAGGGCCGCTGTTGCCCTTTTTTGACTTGTTCCCAGTCGGCGGCAACGTTGGTGCTGACTTTGGTTAATAGTTCGTGTAATACCTGGGTTTCCGCTGTTGTTAGGCCTTGCAGCGCTACCTGATTGGAATAATCGTTCTCCCGTTTAATCTCGGGATAGATGGCTTGGCCGGCTGGGGTTAAATAGAGATGTTTGATTTTGAGATTGGTCTCATCAGCTTGGCGGGTAATTAACCCGGCACGGCTTAATTTTTGAATGGCACGAGTGACAGTAGCGCGGTCAACCTTAATCAGTTCGACCAGGCGCTCTTGAATGATGCCTGGATTTTCCGCAATGCGAACGAGATAGAGATACTGGCCACGGGTTAAATCGAATTTTTTGAATTCAATATTAGCAATCGAATCTAGTGAGCGAGCGATGACGCCAATCGGTCTTAAAATATCTTTCACAATAATGCCTCCCTCTTGTTGAATAGTAGTATAAAATATTTTTATTGTAAATGCAACATAAATTAAAAACAAATTATTAGGGTAATTTGGTGGTCAATGCTAGAATAATGGAGCTGACAGCTATTTTTTAATTTAAAATAGACGAGATTTTTTTAAATAAAAGGATTATAGTGTTGATAGATAACATTGTGGGCAATTGATTCTTGTTAAATTAAGTTAATGGTTAAGTCATTGAATTGTAACAAAAATCTCTATATAATATGGGTATAATTAGATAACGGGCTTAAATAATAGGAGAAAATAAAATGACATTCAAAAAATCGATTATTAGTGCAGTGACAGTAAGTTTGGTAGGGGTAACAATTGCATCAACGCAACCGGCCTTTGCGAGCTCTTCAGCCGCAGCTAAAGAAGCCATTCAAAAAAATCAAGATGACGCGAAAGCGCTGTTAAAACAGATTGCTGCCGCTAACGAAGAGGGCATTAAGCTAGATCAACAAATTAAAGATAATTCTGCCAAAATTGCAACCCAAGAAGCTGTAATTAAAGAAGCAACTGATGAAATTGATAATCTTTCGACTAAGATTGACGCAGCTAAGGAAGAAGTGGCTAAGCGGACAACTGTGTTGGAAGGCCAATTAATCTCACTTCAAAAGACAAGTGGCGACGCTGTTAGTGGCAACGTCTATGTGGATTTTATTCTAAATTCAGACAACCTAACGGATTTGGTGGCCCGGACATTTACCGTTAATAAGTTAAACGAAGCAAGTAAAGAAGCGTTGGCAGATGTTAATGAATCTAAAGCGAAGTTAACCGATTTGAAGGATAACCAAGAAAAAGCTAAAGCTAAACTTGAAGCTGACAAAGCTGATTTAGAAAAGCAAAAAACAAACTTGTTAGACTTAAAGGACAAGGCAACTAAGAATCAAAATGACTTAACGAAAAAATTAACGATAATAAAAAAGCATTAACTGCTTTGAAAGCGGATTATGACAAAGCAAACAAGGCAGAAACTGAAAAAGAACTCAAGGAATTAGCTGCCTCAGCTGCTGAAGGTGAAAAGGGAACGGATAGTTCGGTTGGCGAAGGTAAAAAAGCAACGAGTTCAGCGGGTAATGCTTACGCTTGGGGACAATGTACTTGGTATGTTAAAGCTGTTGCGCCATGGGCTGGTAATAGTTGGGGCAATGGGAACCAATGGGGCGCTTCGGCTGCAGCCGCTGGTTTTACAGTTGATCATAATCCAGCTGCCGGCACAATTATTAGCTTTGCTGCTGGCCAAAAAGTTGGTTCATGGGCAGCAGATCCTTCATATGGGCATGTTGCCTACGTCCAATCATATGATGCGGATAAGAACACTGTTACAATCTCACAAGGTGGCTTAGGCTTTGGTAGTCCTGCTGGTCCTAATACACAAACCGTTTCTAACGCGAGATCATTAACTTATATTCATAAATAATTTAATATTAAAAAAAGATGGTCCCTCTATTATCGGCGGATCATCTTTTATTTTGCAACGCAATGTTTCACGTGAGACATTGCTAATAAGCGCTAGATTGAAGAATGGTACTTTGAATCTGGTATACTGGTTCTAATAATAATTAAGGTGACAAACTAAAATGAGTGGTTTTTGGGGAGGTTAAGGCTTGCGACGATTGTTTAGGTTCTTAAAAGCGAATTTTCAGGCATTCGGACGGCATTGGAGCGTCTATGTATTATTGGTTGTGAGTATCAATCTTGTTTTGACGAGTTTAATTGTGCCGGGACTGACGTGGGGGGTAAACCGTTTATTAGTGGTTAATGGGATTGGATATCTGACCTACACGAACTTCGTTTCAGTATTGACTAAACACCCGCTCGTTTTAATTAGCTTGGTTTTGCTGGTGCTGTTGATTTGCGGGTTAGTCTATATTCAAATGGCTTTTTTATTCCGGCAAATCAAACGAATTCAGGAACAGACGCCAGCATCACAGTGGCAGCTTTTAAAACAATCCGGGCATGACTTATTGACTCTGAAGCCCTTAACAATGCTGATTATGATTGGTTATTTTCTGCTGATTCTACCGTTTGGGCAGATTATTTTTAAATCTGTTTTACTAAATAAAGTTACCATCCCAGCATTTATCATTCAGGATATGTGGACCACACCTAAGATTTGGGGTCCCATCATTTTGGTTTACACGTTAGCATTGATTCTGTCGATTCGCTTAATCACTTTTTTACCGGAGACAATCTTCAATAAAAAATTATCGACAACTCGACTCTTGCAAAAATGTTGGCAAACGACGAGAGGTCGGTTTTGGCGTCTATTAATTAAGGTTGGGGTTCTAGCAATTGCAATTACGCTAGTCGGAGTTTTAAGTCAACTACTATTCTTTAATCTACAACGATATTACGATCAAAATTTACCGCATTATGCACTCTTGTTAGCAATTTTAAATCTTTTTATCCTAGAAATTATCAGTCAGATATTGTTAGCGATGAGTATTGTGATGATTTTACAACTGATCTTAAAACAGGCAGGTTATCTGGTGCCGAGTGAAACACGCGTTAAAGTGATTTTAAAACAGCGGTCACTGAGAATACGAATGCGTCAAGGCGCAGCGATGTTATTGTTGATTTTAGTTGCCGCTGGTGTCGCCTTATACGATTATGCTTATTTAGAAGGTGCGATGGACAACAGACCAGCTTTGATTTCCCACCGGGGTGTTGATGACGGCAATGGCGTTCAAAATACGATTCCGGCCCTCCAAAAAACAGCGCGTGAAAAACCAGACTATGTGGAAATGGATATTCAAGAGACGAAGGATCATCAATTCGTCGTGATGCACGATAACAATCTCGAAGAATTAACCGGCGTTAATCGGACCGTTCATGAGTTAACACTAGCCGAATTGACGGCATTAACGGTTCGCGAGAATGGTTATTCAGCAAAAATACCAAGTTTCGACCAGTATCTGACTGCTGCGGAAAAGGCGCACCAACGATTATTGGTTGAAATCAAAGTTTCGCCTCAAGATAGCCCACAGATGATGACTAACTTTATCAAACGTTACCAGCAACGGCTATTGAAAAATGGCGATCGTATCCATTCGTTGAGCTATCCAGTCGTAGCGGCATTGAAGAAACAAGCACCGCGCTTATTTGTTAGTTTTATCTTGCCGTATAACATCAGTTTTCCAGAAACGCCGGCCAATGCCTATACGATGGAAGCCACAACCTTGAACACGGCCTTTATTGATCAAGCACATGCCAAGAAACAAGCGGTTTATGCATGGACGGTGAACGATTCTGATGTGATGCAACGCTTGTTATTAACCGAGGTCGACGGTATTATCACGGATAACTTGAGTGATTTAAAAGCCGTGGTCGCTGAAAATAATGATCATCCCAGTTATGCGACAAGACTCCTAATTTATTCCAGTCAGTTAGCTGGTTTCAGTGGCGAATCTGAAAATTAAAGCAGGATAAAAGGGCGGTCTAAATGTGTTTAGACCGCCCTTTTTTGAGAGATTTCTCATTGAGAGCGTTTTTGTTTTGGAAATTTGAATGAAGTAGTAGACGACCTTCATATTTTCCGATAAAGTTAATACTTATAGTTAATTTGAGGAGTCGAATGAATTCATGACAGAGAAGATGGCAATAAGCGACAAAATACTATACGGTGGGTTATTAGCTGCCGCAGGGGGCTTTGATTCCTATACTTTTTTAGTACACGGACAAGTCTTTGCCGGCTTACAAACGGGGAACTTAATTTTGTTGGGGACGCATATTGGTCAAATGAAATGGGCGGTATTAATGCAACACATTACCCCTATCCTAGCTTTTATGTTGGGAACGATTTTAACGCGGGTTGTGCAGCATCATTTCAAGGAAGCTGATTCCATTAATAAGCGGCAACGATTGATCTTAGGCGTTGAAATTGCCGTTTTAACGGTGATTGCCGGAATCTCACCATATATTCCAGACTTGTTGGCGAGCGCATCAGTGTCGATGATTGCCGCCGCACAGTTACAAGAATTCCGGGAATTAAATGGGGGACCATTCACTTCATTGATGATGACTGGGAACGTCCGAACACTTGCAGAAAGTCTCTACGATGGTATTTTTAAAAAGAATACCCAAGCTCTTGATAAAGCTTGGGAAATTATAAGAATCATTATTAGCTTTACATTAGGTGCAGTAATGACCGGTCTTTGTGTCTCACTATTGGGTGAACGGACAATTATTTTATCAGCCGTCTTTTTACTTGTAACCTTATTAATTTTGCAGGTGAATCCCCATAAAAAAATCTAATCAAATGGTTTGTCACGGAGGTGGCAAACCATTTTTTTGATTAGAAAAATGTTATAATTAAGCATACTAAAGTAAAGCGAGGTTTGATCATGAAAAAATCCCCCCTACTTATCGGTTTATTAACCATTGCGTTGCTAGCGGGTTGCTCAAATCAACAAGCTAAGCAAACAGCATCAACTAAAAAAGCGACCACGGTTAAGCAACAAACACCAACTAAGCTCCAACCGAAAGTGAGTCTTGAAAAGGCACGTGAGTTGTTTAAACAGCAGTATCCAAACGCGGATATTTCAGAATTGCAGCTAAAAAAGCAACTGAACAAAACGGTTTATCACTTGACGGGTTTGAGTGATACTGAAGAACTAGAAATGCAGATTGATAGTCAAACAGGTGATATCAGCCATTTAACGAAAGAAACCTTAGATACTGATGAACAACATGGTGTGGCTCGTCAAAAAGAGCGGTTTGATTTCAAATCGTTAATGACGCTTGAAGCTGCCCAGAAAAAAGCCCAACACTATTTTGATGGCGACGTCTTAGAGGCGACCCTTGAAAAAGATGATGGCGTTGTTTATTGGGAAATTGAAGGCCATCAAAAGCACCAAAAGATGCAGGTAAAGATCGATGCCACGACTGGTGAAGTGGTCGATACTGAGTTAGATGATTAAAGATTAATAACGGGCAGTCTCCTTTAGCGGGGGCTGCTTTTTTAATGTGGTTAAGCATAATAAAAAGTTAGGCTTTGCTAACTTTTTATTTACTTTAAATTAAATCGGTGTACAATAAACGTGTTACAAGGAATAAATAAAGGGAGTGTGTGTGATGAATAAAGTTAAGGGACCCAAAAAGCATAAGTTGATTGAATATGCTAACGGGCCATCTCTGGAAGAAATTAATGGGACAGTTGAAGTACCTGAGGGCAAAACATTTTGGAAAACATTGTTGGCCTATTCAGGACCAGGTGCATTAGTGGCAGTGGGGTATATGGATCCAGGTAATTGGTCAACTTCAATTACAGGTGGTCAGAGTTTCCAATACCTGTTAATGTCTGTGATTTTGGTGTCTAGTTTAATCGCGATGTTGTTACAATATATGGCGGCTAAGTTAGGCATTGTAACTCAAATGGACTTGGCACAAGCAATCAGAGCGCGAACCAGTAAATCGTTGGGGATCGTGTTATGGATTTTAACGGAACTAGCTATTATGGCAACCGATATTGCGGAAGTTATTGGGGCGGCAATTGCGCTGTACTTGTTGTTTAATATTCCGTTAGTGATCGCGGTCTTTATTACGATTTTAGATGTCATGCTATTATTATTATTAACAAAAGTTGGTTTTAGAAAAATTGAAGCAATTGTTGTGGCGTTAATCGTCGTCATTTTCGTGGTCTTTGCTTATGAAGTGGCCTTATCAAATCCTGATTGGGCAGGGGTAATTGTTGGGTTAGTGCCAACTGCTAAAACATTCGCAACGACGCCCAATGTCGGTGGGATGTCGCCACTAACAGGGGCGTTAGGTATTATCGGTGCTACAGTGATGCCACATAACCTCTACCTCCATTCTGCTATTTCACAAACGCGGAAGATTGATCGCAACAATGAAGAACAAGTTGCGCAAACCGTTCGTTTTTCAACATGGGATTCAAATATTCAATTGACGATGGCCTTTTTCGTTAACGCACTCTTGTTAATCATGGGTGTTGCCGTCTTCAAAACGGGTGCGGTCAAAGATCCGTCATTCTTCGGATTATTTGAAGCTTTATCTGATACATCAACAATGAGCAACGGGATTCTAGCGAGCGTTGCGCGGACCGGGATTCTATCAACTTTATTCGCAGTGGCCTTGTTAGCTTCTGGTCAAAATTCAACCATTACAGGGACTTTAACTGGTCAAGTGATTATGGAAGGTTTCGTTCATTTACGGATGCCACTTTGGTTACGGCGGTTAGTAACGCGCTTGTTATCAGTGATTCCCGTATTAATTTGTGTCATGATGACCAGCAACAAGCCACCATTGGAAGAACATCAAGCTTTGAATACGTTAATGAATAATTCCCAAGTTTTCCTAGCTTTTGCCTTACCATTTTCAATGTTACCACTATTGATGTTTACCGATAGTCGGGTTGAAATGGGTGATCGGTTCAAAAACTCACTCGTGATTCGCGTGTTGGGTTGGTTATCCGTCATTGGTTTAACTTACTTAAATATGTTGGGCTTACCGGGTCAAATCGAAGCGTTCTTCGGCGATCAGGCAACAGCGGCCCAATTAGCATTAGCGGATAAAATCGCCTATGTTTTAATTGCAGCTGTTTTAGCCCTATTGGTCTGGATGATTGTTGAATTATATAAAGGTAATCAACGATTTGAACAGCAACTCGCGGCTCAAGCTGCGGAATAACTTGAGGAGGGGTTAAGATGTCAATTTTAAATATGAGACGGGTATTAGTCGGCGTGGATGATTCAGCAGATGCGCTATTAGCCTTTGAATATGCGATTAAACGGGCCGTTAAGGATGATTTAGAATTAGTCATTGTATCGGTGCTAGAAAATGATGAGTTGAATGTCTACCAGGCTTTGAATAAAGATTATATCCACGGTCAATATAATGATTTGGAAAAACATGTTTTAGATTATCAGGAACAAGCGCGGGCTGAAGGGGTCAAAAACGTCAGAGCAGTAATCGCTGAAGGGGAACCAGGCGAAGCGATTATTAAAGAGGTGATTCCAAAGGTCCAACCCGATTTATTGATTATCGGCTCAAAAGCCAAAGAAGGCATCGCAAAATATTTTGGGAGCCAAGCAGCCTATATGGCTAAATACGCACCGGTACCGGTATTGGTAGTGCGTTAACAGAACACGAAAAAAAGGCGTTGAGACAAAGTAACATGGTCTCAACGCCTTTTTAGGGCCTAATTATGGTAAGCTAAATGCAATTATATAGAAGGAAGTGGAATAAGCGCATGGATGAAGTGGCTGAATTTTGGGATAATTTTGCGGCGGAATACTATCAAATTCAAAAGGAATCGCAAGTGCCGATTGTGACCGATACTGAAAGATTTTTAACAGAACAGCGCTTGTTGCCAACCAATTCGGTTGTCGATTTAGGCGGTGGTAGCGGCAGGTATCTACCAATACTCGCGCAAAATAGTCAACAATACACAATTGTGGATATCTCAGAACAGATGTTGCGTTATGCACAGGTGGAAAACCAAGCGCTATCGGAGCCGCGATCAGTGACTTATCAACAACAATCGGTGGCCGATTTTTGCCAACAAACCCCAGATCAAAGTTATGATTTAGTGTGGATGGCACTCAACCCGGCGGTAACGGCGGACGAAACACTACTCAACATTACGCAAAAAAGTCGGCAGTGGTGTGGTCTTTTACGGCTAACGCAGAATAGCGATGATTTATTTGCGCCACTGGAACAACACTTTGGGATTGCTGAAGAAAACCCCAATATCGAGCCAACGATTATCCCGGCGGTGGCTAAACTGTTAACAAGTGCTGGCTATCAAGTTCGGCAACAAAAGTTTCAATATCAAACAACCGAGACTTTCGACCGGGCATTTTTAGAAGCTTATTATGCGGAAGTACCGCAAGTATTGCTAAAGGCTTATTTGGACCGATTATTCATCGACAAAAAAACACGTGCCAGTACGACAACGCTTGAATATACGTTGTTGTATTGGCACGTGTAAAGGGAGGACATTGATTAGAAGCCAAGTGCAATTAAGCCAGTTGGCAGGTTTTCAACCGGTACGGGATAAAGCGCAAGACCGGTTTTAACCGCGGCCACCAGCAAGCTGTTGAGGACTGGTATCTGATCAGCGCTAATGGTTGGAGATGGCGTTAGTGCGGTGGGCACAATTAGTGCGGTCAATTGCCGGTTGTTGATCCGCGATAAAATAATATCGGGATTCCCCAATTCAGGATCGCTGTGGTAAGTGTTAGTTGCTCGCTCTGCTAAAGCAAGAGCTTCTTGACGTAAGCTGTGACGGCCATCTTTTAGTAAGGTGGTTAGTAATTCATCATCCGTCAACGATTCTGGAGAGGTCTGAATGGTTTGGTCTAATTGGTAATTCACGTTTGTTGCGAGTTCTTTGAAGAGATTGAGATTACCAGGTAAGGTCACCACATAAATAGGGGCCTTTTGTGGGAGTAGTTCGGTGAGATAGCGATCAATTACGCGGAAATAGTTGGTTTGATCGATGAGTTGTTCATTATCCTTGACCACGTAACTGTGGGTTGGACTTGAGAAGCCTTGGACCACTTCACCTTTACGGTCAGTCCCAATGCCTTTTTCAATCGTTGTTGGCGCATCAGCTGGTAATGGGTAGTCGCGAATCACGTTTTGTTGAATGGTTTTAAGACTGAAGCTCGTTTTGTTGAGGTTTAAAATCGTGCCATTTAAACTGAGGGCCAGTTCGGAACTTAATGGCCGTAAATCTGGATGCGCATCAATCGTAAAGTATTCGCTATTAATTGGATAATGCAAAATGAGATGGTAGCATTTATTCTCAGTAATATAGAAGGCAATTGATTGCACATGAGCGAGTTCTTGGGGGGCAATCGATAAGCAGGCTTCAACTTGTTTTAAAAGGCCTGCTTGATCGGGATGATCGGCAAGTAGTTGGTCACGAATCTGTTTAGCATAACTATTCAGTTTTATTTTGTTGGCGCTAAGTGCTTGACCACCTGTATCTAAGTTAATGAATAATGAAACAACAGGCTGACTTGAATCTGTGAGTAACTGCGTTAAACTATCTGGATATAACATAGAAACACCTCCATTTGATTAGTTCAAGCGTATCATATTGAAAAGAAGCAGAGAAGGAAAGTGCTTTCTTTAATTTATGGCGTTGACTTTTAGCGCCTTTGAGTGGGGGATTATGCTAAAATATAGGTAGCTTAATAAGGGAGGATACACGCATGAAGAAACAAACGGCAACAGTTACACCAACCGCAATCAGTAAAAGCATTAGAACGCGTTTTTTTGTTTTACAAATGGTGGTCATTCTCGTTCTCGGAAGTGTCACCGCTAAAATCGTAAGTGGTTTTAACCCGTTAATGACGGATTCGGAAATTCTTAATAAGACAATCTTGATGGCCTTAGGCTCAACGGTGGTCGCATTGATTATCTGGTATGTTTCATATAAATTAATTGCTTTCCAGATTAAACGCCAAGTTATGGATAAGGAACTTGAAGATCGCTATACTTTTAATTTATCTCATGCTGCTAGCAGTTTAAGCTTACACATTGTTTATTTTATCAGTATTGTCGTGATTGTCTGGTTAATGATGAGTGCGCAAAGTGTTCGGGCTGATTTAGACGGGCTGAACCTATTTAAGACGGATCAACCAACCGTTAAACTCGTTGACCAACATAGTATGAAACAGATTAATCGCTTCTATAAGAAGACAGATAATCAGTCAGTTCAATATTTAGGGAGTCAGCAAGACCGTGCTTATTTCAAAGTAGATCAAGCAACCATCAGTTTGCCACTTTCTAAAGTTCAATTTAATGGTCAAGATCAAGGAAAAGTTAAAAATCCATTGAAGATTGAAACTTATCAATTAAAACAACCGGCTAACAAAAAATATTTAAAACCAACTATTTATCTGAGTCAAAAAGGCTTGCCAACGGTGCCAGTGACGAAGATGTATCAGCACTACACGCCAAAATCAAGTGAAACTGTTCAAAAATTAGATATTGAGTAAATTAAACTACCAGATTAGCTAGATTAAACGGCTTTCATTTGGTAAAGTTATAAGTGAGTACTTTTTTAACAAAGGAGATTAATAATATGATTGAAGCAGTAAATCTTAGAGCAGGTATGACGTTTGAACAAGACGGCAAATTAATTAAAGTTTTGGAAGCAAATCACCACAAACCAGGTAAGGGTAATACTGTTATGCGTGTGAAATTGCGTGACTTACGGACTGGTTCAATTGTTGAAACAACAATGCGCCCAGAAGTTAAAGTTGAACAAGCAATGATTGACACTAAAGATGTTCAATATTTATATACACAAGATAACGTGGCTTTCTTCATGGATCTTGAAACATATGAACAATATGAAATTCAAACTTCAGCCATTGAAGCAGAATTGAAATACCTATTAGAAAACATGAACTGCAAGATTCAATTCTTCGGTTCAGAAGTCATCGGTGTTACGTTACCAACAACTGTTAACTTACGCGTTGTTGAAACACAACCTTCTATTAAAGGGGCAACAGTTACAGGTTCTGGTAAACCAGCAACAATGGAAACAGGCTTAGTGGTTAGTGTGCCTGATTTCATCAGTGCTGATGAAATCTTAGAAATTAACACCCAAGAAGGCACATACGTTAAACGTGCAGCAAAATAATAAAGTTTTTTAATTAATGTTTAATGCAAAACAGTTCACCAATTTTGGTGAGCTGTTTTTTAGATGCTTGTTATTAATTGCTTGTGATTTAGCTGATTTTTTATTAGGAAATCCAATAGTGATTTGACAAGTAAGCGCTTCACCGTTATAGTGATAATGTACACGATAGTTATTTAAAGTGGAGGTATTAATAATGACGAAGAAAATAATTCTCGATTGTGATCCTGGGCATGATGACGCAGTCGCAATGATGATTGCTCACGGGAATCCTGAAATCGATTTGCTAGCCGTTACGACAGTTGCTGCTAATCAAACGTTAACTAAGGTAACACGCAATGCATTAGCTGTTGCGACAATGATTGGTATGCACGATGTGCCAATTGCCGCTGGGTGTTCACACCCTTTGATTGAAGAAATTAAGGTTGCAGCAGATATCCACGGTGAATCTGGCCTAGACGGCGTTGTTTTGCCAAAACCCACTGTCGAACTTGAAAAAATTCATGCAGTCGATTTAATCATCGATTTAATTATGAGTCATCCAGCTAAAACAATTACGTTGGTGCCAACTGGTGCTTTAACGAATATTGCGATGGCAGCACGCAAAGAACCTAAGATTATCGACCGGGTTAAAGAAGTAGTCCTCATGGGTGGCGGTTACCACGAAGCCAACGCGAGTGCTGTTGCTGAATTTAACATTAAGTTTGATCCTGAAGCCGCTAAGATTGTCTTCAATGCGGGCTGGCAAGTGACGATGGTGGGTCTAGACTTAACGCATCAAGCCTTAGCGACACCTGATATTGTGTCAGAAATTAAAGCCATTCACACTGAAACATCGGCATTTGTTGTTGACCTATTGGCTTTCTTCCGCGATATGTATAAGAAGGGCCAAAACTTCGATGCCCCTCCCGTTCATGATCCATGTGCGGTAGCCTATGTGATTGATCCAACCGTTATGACTACTAAAAAAGTCCCAGTTGATATTGAACTCAACGGGACGTTAACACGTGGGATGACCGTCGCTGATTTCAGCTATCCAATCCCCGAAGATTGTCAAACATCAGTCGCTGTTAAACTAGACCACGCTAAATTCTGGGGGCTAGTTGAAGATGCGTTGCGGACGATTGGCTAACTTTCTAAGTAACGGGTTACGGTCTTAAGAAGATAATCTTTTGACAATAATGGGTTAACACTTTTGGCGCTTTCCATACAAATTAGGGCAGCGGTGTAAGCAATCTGTGTTGTTTTTTCCCAACCTAGGTTGTTTAAGCGGCTATCAACTACTGCGGCTGTTAACGCGGCACTGGCGCCATTATTGTTAACACGCTTGATTGGAATACCAGCGATTAATTTAGTGTTTCGATTATCAATATAAAATAATCCAGTATGAGGCATTAGAACATAAATATGTTCTATGCCTTTTTTTAGTAGCTTTTTGGCACTTTTTTCAGCAGTTTTAGCATCAGTCACAGATGAGTTAGTCAGCATTGCAAGTTCTTTATCAGTTGTCATTAATGTATCTATTTTAGAAAGTACGTTTTGTAATTTATAACTTTTATTGAGTGAAACAGTTTTAACAAAAATAGGTACTTTGCAATTGTCAAATAGCCAGTCGATTGTCTTTTCAGGTAGGTTAGTATCAATAATACAGTAAGCTGAAGTATTGATTGTGGCTAGTCGCTCGCTAAGGAAATCGGGTGTGATATCATCATAAATTCCCATGTCATCGACACCTACATTCAGAGTGCCATCTGGATCATTGACGTAAAGATAAGAAGATGTACTTTTATCAGGTATTTTTTTTGAATGCTGGATAGCGAGATGATTTTTTTGAGCATCTTCTTCAAATTTTTGCCCATTCAGGTCATCACCATAAACCGTAATAAAATAATTTGGCACTGCAAGTTTTGTTAAATTATGGGCAATATTATAACCAGCTCCACCTAAAGAAAAAGTGATATGCCCCGGATTAGAATTTTGCTGAATAAGTGTTGTATCGGTTAATCCTAGGATATCAATATTAACGCCACCAATAACGGTTACAAAATTTGGCTCGTTAATAATATAACCTTTGCCGGCAATGTAACCTTTTTTGGTGAGGTTAAAAATATGGGCAGCAACGCCAGATCTTGTTAAACCGAATTTATCGGCCAGTTCTTGTTGTGAAATTAATGGATTTTCTTTAATTATTTTTAAAATTTCTTCTTCGCGTTTTGTCATGCTAATCCAGTCCCCATCTAATTAGTAAGTAGCTTAAGTATAGGTTATTAACTACTGTAGGTCAATTTTGATAAACAAAAGTTTATTTTATAAAAAAGTGTTTACAAAACGTTGCAAGCGCTTTATAATGAATTTGCATACAGGAGATAAAGAGACGGAGGTGTCAAAATGGAAGATAAATATGTTGTAGTCGTTGGCGGTTTGAATATGGATATTGCGGGTATGCCAGGTAAAGATTTTATTGAACGTGATTCTAATCCTGGTGAAGTTAACCTGTCCGTTGGTGGTGTTGGACAAAATATTGCACATAATCTAGCTAATTTAGGGGTGCCAACATATCTGATGACGGTTTACGGGGATGATCAATATGGCGCAATATTACATCAAGAATGTGAAACAAATAAAATCAATTTAGATTACGCAGCCGAAATTAAAGGCGCTAATAGTTCAACCTATCTTTATGTAACTGATGGCTCAGGAGACATGTTAGCGGCAATTAATGATATGAGTATCGTTAATAATATTACTCCTGATTTTTTAAAGGAACGATTAGCGGTAATTAATCAGGCTACTTTATGTATTGTAGATGCTAATATTCCACAAGAATCAATTGAATGGTTGGCAGATCATTTGAAAGTGCCGATGTATGTTGATCCGGTTTCAGTTGCTAAAGCACGTCGTTTTGAAAACGCTTTAAATAAAATTGATACGTTTAAACCCAATGAGATGGAAGCCGAACTGCTAACTGGAATTAAAATATCCGATGAAAGCTCAGCTAAAATGGCAGCAGAATATTTAGTTAACCAAGGAATCCGTCATGTCTTTATCTCGCTCGGTGCACATGGCATTCTATGCGCAGATGAAAGGCAAACAGTATTAGTGCCGATTATTAAAGTGCCAATTATTAGTTGTAATGGTGCGGGAGATTGTAGCATGGCAACTATTGCTTGGGCGTATTATCACTTTGGTAAAAAGGCTTCTTTAAAAGAGATTGGTCAATATGCGCAAGCTGCTTCAAGTATTACGGTGGGAAGTGCTTCAGCCGTTTCATCACATTTAACTGCACAAAATGTTATTGATCGTTGTCGACAAGCAGTAAAAATATAATTTTTGGAGGATTTACTAATGGTTAAAAAACAAATTTATTCACTTATCACTTATGATGAAAGCGTAAAAACGATGGAGGCAGGTGCCGATCATATTGGGCTTGTACCAATGCAAGATGGTGGTGTACCAGCACATCGAGTGCCACTAGAAACTGTTGATAAAATTTTTGCTGAAGCCAAAAGACGTGGCGTTATAACAGTAGCAATCATGTTGAACAAAGATCCTAAAGAAATGTTAGATATTGCGAAACGGGTTCGTCCGGACATCCTGCACATTGCTGGGATGGAATATACTGCAGATCAAGCGTTTAGAGATCAATTGAGAGCGGTTTGCCCGGAAACAGAATTAATGCAAGCCGTCTTGGTAGATGGACCGGAAGCGGTGGAACGTGCTAAAGAATATGCAAAATTCTCAGATTACTTATTAACAGATTCTGGTTTAGCTGCAGATACAGGAATTGGTGCGAGTGGCTTAACACATGACTGGTCAATTGATGCGGCAATTGTTGCTAATGTAGATATTCCGGTTATTATTGCTGGCGGCTTAGGACCAGATAATGTTGAAGAGTGTATTAAGGAAATTAAACCTTATGGCGTTGATTCATTAACAAAGACAAGTATTAAATATGATGGTGGTCGTATGGAAAAAGATATCGATAAGGTTCGTGAATTCTGTGAAAGAGCAGACAAAGCAGCCGCAGAAGTTGGTTTATAAAAATTGAAAATAATACGGACGAGTTTAAAGACAGTATCGCTAAAGAAAATGATAACAGCGATTGTTGGGGTATTCCTAGTCTGTATTGGAGTAGCGATTAATAACAACACACAGCTAGGTAATGATCCGGTAGGAATTATCTATGATGGCATTCGACAAGCTGCTCAGCTTTCACATGCGCAGTTAGGTGTAGTTTCCAATTATATAAATATTGGGTTGATTATTATTTTGTTTTTCTTTGGACGGAAATATATTAATGTTGGAACGCTTATCTATCTTGTACCCTATGGCTTGTTTATCAGTATAGGTAGTTATCTGTACACTATCATTTTTGTGGGTAATACATTATGGATACGAGGAGTAGCCGGCCTAGTTGGTTGTTCTTTATATTATCTAGGAATTAGTCTATTTGTTGCTAGTAACATCGGTGTCGATCCTTTTAACGGATTAATGTTAACACTCCGGGACAAAACAGGCTGGAGTATTCGCCGTTCGAAAATAACAATGGATGTTGTTTTGATTATTGCTGGCGTTTTGTTGGGTGGTCGGTTTGGTGCAATCACAATTCTGACGGCATTAACAACAGGACCAGCAATTCAATATTTAAGCCAATTATTTAGCCAATTGTTATACGGTGAGAGAATTTAGGAGGATAAAATGGATTATAAATTAGTTCAAAAGACCAAAGTATTAGTAACCGATGATTTACCTAAAACGATTTTGAGTATTTTGAAAGAAACACAATATAAAAAGCCATTAATTGTTATGGATAGTTTTTTAAAAGAAGTTGTAATTGTAAAAAGATTGCAAGTTAAATTGACGGAGAACAATATTCAATTCTCTATCTATAATAAAGTCGTTTCTGATCCGCCAACAACTGTGGTGGATGAAGGTGCTGAATTTTTTAAGGCGCAAGATTGTGATAGTTTAATTGCAATTGGCGGTGGCAGTGCCATTGATGTTGCTAGAGGAATTAATATCGTTCGTATAAATGGTGGCAAAATTAGCGAATACGTCACAGCAAGTAACGAAATAAAAGATTGCCCCGGATTGATAGCAGTACCAACAACTTCTGGTACGGGGAGTGAATTATCGAATGCATTAATCGTTACGGATACAGAAAATCAGACCAAATTAGCGGTGTTAGCGAATAACGCAGTTAGTGAATTTGCAGTTTTGAACCCTGAATTAGTAATGACATTACCTAAAGGGATGACAATTGCAACGGGCTTAGATGCGTTTTCACACGCGGCAGAAGGTTATACATCAACCTTAGCGAGTCCTGTCACAGATGCGATTTGCGAAAAAATTATGTATTTACTAGTCGAATACTTACCTAAGGTAATTGAAGATGGACAGGATCGAGAAGCACGTGAACGTGTGATGGTCGCTGCTACACTAGGTGGTTGGATGCTAAATAATGCAGGGACACATGCTGGTCATTCCGTTGCACATGTGATTGGATCTAAGTACCATATGCCCCATGGAATGGCTTGTGCTTATGCGTTACCTGGGGTACTTCAATTTATTGCACCAGTTAGAAGTAAAAAAGTAAAAGAAATTGGTTTGATTTTGGGCGCTGAATACCCCGCAGATCCAACAGATACCGAAATTGGTAGAATTACGGCTATTCAATATCGTGAATTTAGAGATAAAGTTCTTGGGATGAAGCCATTCACTGATTTTAATATCTCAGAAGATGAATTGCTAACTAATATAGAAAGTGTCGTTAATGAACGTTTTGCGGGAAATACACCTAAGCAAATTGATCAAGAGGGCGCAATGATGTTATTGAAAAACTTTGGCTAGATAACTGAAAGTGGAGGTTATTATGAGTATATTAATGGGGATAGTCGGATTAGTCTTTATATTTGCGATTGGTTGGTTAGTCAGCTCCAACCGAAAGAAAATTAGATATAAACAAATTGGTATTTTATTAGTTACCCAATTTGTGATTTCCTTCCTGTGTTTACATACATCAGGTGGGGTTAAAGTGTTGGCAGGTATTTCTAATTTCTTTAGTTGGTTAATGGGGCAAGCTGCAGGTGGCGTCGATTTTGTTTTTGGTGGCGTTGTAATTAAGAGTGGCGCTTCAGTCTTCTTCCTCAACGTATTGATGCCAATTGTATTTATTTCGGCGTTAGTCGGCATTTTGAACTATATTAAGGTCTTACCATTTATTATTAAATGGTTAGGAAAAGGCATTAATAAATTATCAGGAATGGGTGAATTAGAAAGTTATTTTGCAGTTTCAACAGCTGTTTTGGGGCAACCTGAAGTTTTTCTAACAATTAAGGAACGAATTCCTAATTTATCACCACAACGTTTATATACAATCTGCGCATCCGCAATGTCAGCGGTAAGTGCGGCAATGTTGGCTTCTTATATGAAAATGGTTCCCGGTAAATTTGTTGTTGTCGCTGTTTTCTTAAATATTTTTTCAGCCCTTATTATTTCATGTATTGTTAATCCGTATGAACCAGAAGTAGAGGATCAAAAAACGATGGAAGCTCATCTCTCCACTGAAAAGGAACCATTCTTCCAAGTTTTAGGTAATTATATTGTTGATGGTTTTCAACTTGCCTTAACCGTAGCAGCAATGTTAATTGGATTTGTATCATTAGTAACGTTTTTAAACAATACATTTGGCTTTTTCTTTAATGTCACTTTCACGGATATTATTGGTTGGGTATTTGCACCTATCGCATTTATTATTGGTGTGCCAGCTGACGATATTGTTAAGGTTGGAAGCTTAATGGCCACGAAGTTAATTACGAATGAGTTTGTTGCAATGGGGAATTTATCACAGATTGCACATTCATTGAGTCCAAAAGCAACAGCCATTATCTCGACTTATCTGGTTAGTTTTGCAAATTTTGGAACGATTGGGATTATTTCAGGATCAATTAAAGCGATTGATCAGAAACAAGGTGCGGTTGTTGCGAAATTTACTATGAAACTATTGTTAGGGGCTACAATGGCTTCAATGTTGACAGGTACGATTGTTGGTATGTATTTTTAAAAATATAGGAGCATCTCTTAATTTTAATAAGAGATGTTTTTTTATTTTGATAAAAAATGGTATACTATCGTATGTAACCGATTGCATAAAAATACAGATAAAGAGGGCGTTTAAGCATGTATAACGCAAAAGAAACGCGGTATGACGATATGATCTACCGGCGTGTCGGCCATTCAGGGCTGAAATTACCTGCAATTTCATTAGGGTTATGGCATAACTTTGGTGAAACAGATAAAGTGGCTACTCAAAAAGAAATTATTTTTGGGGCCTTTGATATGGGCATTACACATTTTGATTTAGCGAATAATTATGGTCCACCAGCCGGTAGCGCGGAAGAAAACTTTGGTCGGATTTTGCACTCAGACTTGAAGCAATATCGGGATGAAATGATTATTTCGTCTAAGGCGGGTTATTATATGTGGCCCGGTCCTTACGGTGAATGGGGTTCAAAGAAGAATTTAATCGCTAGTTGTGACCAATCATTGCAACGGATTCAATTAGATTATGTCGATATTTTCTATAGTCATCGACCAGATCCTGAGACGCCGATTGAAGAAACGGCGCGGGCGTTGGATTTATTAGTCCATCAAGGGAAAGCTCTATATATCGGAATTTCCAATTATTCCGCTGAACAAACAAAAGCGATTACTAAGATTTTTAGAGAACTTGGCACACCATTTATTATTCACCAACCACGTTATAATATGTTGGATCGGTGGATTGAAGATGGCTTAACCGATGTGTTGGCTGAAGAAGGTTTAGGCGCAATTACGTTTAGCCCATTAGCTCAAGGCATGTTGACGAACCGTTATTTAAATGGGATTCCAGCGGATTCACGTGCTGCCCGTCCAGATAGTCCATTCTTATCACCTGAAAAGGTCGACCAAACAATCAGCACGGTTCAAGAACTGAATAAAATTGCGCAACAACGTGGTCAATCATTGGCTGAAATGGCGCTTGCTTGGAACTTGCAACAACCAACCGTTGCGAGTGTCTTGGTGGGTGCTTCTAGATTGAGTCAACTTCAAGATAGTGTACACGCGTTAGATAACTTAACGTTTGCACCTGAAGAATTAGCGGCCATTCAAAAGGTATTAAAATAGTAAAAAGGCGTTAGGACAAATGTAATTTTGCCCTAACGCCTTTTTACTATTCAAATGTGCTTATTGAAACTGACTTCTGCGCTTAGTGTCCTCGTCAAACCGTTTCAAACACACTTTCTTTTTTATTCAGCTGTTTCTGCAGTTGCTGCATTTGCTTGGATTTTGCCAAGAATCGCACGTGAGAACGGTCCCACTACGATTAATTGAAGTGGTAAGGCAACGATAATGTTCATTGCCCAAGCGTGTCTGTAAGCACCGCCGAGATCGTTTGGAATCCCACCTTCGATTAATACACCGAAGAGTGACATACATGTGACCATACCAAGAATCATCAAACATGAAATTGTTAAAATCATGACTAATTTATTGTCCTTATTAAGTGGTAAGCTGAATGCGATCTTTTTAGCGAGTACGCCGATCACGAAAACATCGAGGATGAAAGCTACGATGAACCCAGGAATCAAGCCGGTGATTAAAGCGACAAATGAAAAACTCCCGTGTAAAAATAAGTTATAGATACTCATTCCAAGTACCATTGAGAAACACATTAATGTTGTAAAAATAATACCTTCTTTTTTATTGGTAGGCATATCAATTTCCTTCTTTCTGAAAAGTTAACAGATATAACCGTATCACATAAAAAATTTTGGCGTAAGTTTTTTTTCAGAAAATGAGAAGTTTCTTCATTTTCAATTTCGATCGGAATTTCACCGTTATGGACGGCATGGAAAATCGAAACGAGTAACAATGCACAGACAAAAATCAGTGGGAAGCCCGCAATCACACAAACCGCTTGAACGGTTTGGAAACTGCCGACAAGCACGATTCCGAGTGAAAATAAAATGAAAATGACAACCCAAGCCATCCGATTCCAACGGTTAGGTTGTTCGCCAATCTTCAATTCAAGACTAGTAAATGACGAAACGATGAAGGCTGATGATGAAATGGTTGTGGCTAGGAAAATGAAACAAGATAGACAGAAAATCGCGAGCATGACAATCTTCCAAGGAAGTGTCGTAATGACGGCCGCGATAACGGCGGCTTGGCCTTGTGTGTTCAATAAAGTAACAAGGTCAACTTGACCGGAACTTTGTAAGAAGAGGGCGTAACCGCCGAGGATGGCGTAAAAACTCATACAACTAAGCGCACCATAAGTGGCCATCCCAAGTAGCACTTGGCGAATAGTCCGGCCACGAGAGATGCGGGCGATGAACAAGCCCATCACAGGCATGTAAGATAACCACCAACCCCAATAAAAGAGCATTTCGTGTTGGGCGAAATGGCTATCAGAACCAGTTGCGTTTAAACTGAGTTGCCCAAATTTACCAAATAGATGGAAAAGATTGTGACCTTCAGCACCAATCAGATGACGGGTGGGGCCGATTAATAAAACGAGTAATAAAAAGCCAATCGCGGTGTAAATATGCCAAGCGCTCAGTTTCTTGATCCCTTTATTTAACCCAGCGTAGACGGTTAAAGTGAAGAGAATGAATAAAACAACGAACAAGGCTAGTTTTAACCAGATAGTATCTGAAAAACCAGTCATCGTGCTAAGGACTTTAGAAATGACGGGGATTTCCATCCCAATTGAAGAGCCGATTCCGCCCATAATCCCGAAGACGACAATGAAGTCGATGAGTTGGCGGAGAACCTTTTTGTAAGTTTGAGGGCCTTCTAATAAATCGATGGCGGCACTCAAGCGTTGAACGCGTAAATTCTTAACATAGAGTGCATAGCCAATCGCAATTGTGGCGGTGGCAAAAATCATCCAGGCCATTGGTCCCCAGTTAAACTGACCGCAGACGTTAGCGTAGCGGTAAGCCGCTGCTGAAAAGGGCTTAGCGCCAAATGGTGGATTTTGTAAGTATTGGAGTGGATCCGTGGTGCTGAGCATTAAGATGCTGGCATCAATCCCAGTGGCAAAAACCATGCTACCCCATTGAAAATCGTTATATTCAGGTTTTTCGTTAGGTTGGCCCAAACGAATCCGGCCATAGTGACTACAGCCCAACCAAACTAAAAAGATGAAGTTAATAATATAAATACCTATGTAGAGCCATTGGGAATGGGACGTCATCGTGTCCAATAATTGCGAAATAGAGTGCTGGAGTGTGTCACCTCCTAACATTAGAAATGCGGAGACAATCCCGAACAATAACATCGTGGGGATAAAGACGACTTTATCAACATTCTTACGCTTTAAAATAATGTTCCTCCTGTGTTTGTTAAAGTCTAAGTTGTTTAGTCAAAATAAAAAGCGCCCATACAATTGGTCAACTGACCACCTGTACAAGCGCGTTATTATAACGTATACAAATGAAAAAACAGCCTAACTTGATTTACTTCTTCTTATAGCATAGCACTTATCTGAGATTTGTTAAGGGTGGATTAAAAAGATTAGCAATCAGCGGTGGCAAGCCATTTTAGGTAACCCTGTTCACGATTAATCGCATGTTCTAAAATCAGATAGTGGCCATAATTGGCAGTAATCGTTGCTTGGTTAGGGAAGACAAGCGCTTTGCGGGCCAATAAATGGGTGAGCTTATCGGTGTGCAAGGTTGTTTGTTCCGCAAACATAGCAGGTAAATGTTGATCATTTTTTGATTCGATAAAATAGAGTTTGAGGATGAATTCATCCTTGCTAGCGAGAATTTCACTGGTGGGTGAGTAGCGCCACTCGTTGAAATAACTAACGCCACTAGGGGTAATTGTGTATTGTTTCTTCATGAGTTTAGTGCCAGAAATGAGTTCGATATGGGTAATCAGGTCTTCGGTTTCAAGGCGTTTTAGTTCGGGATAGATTTGACTGTGTTTGGCCTGCCAAAATTCACCAATTTCATTTTCAAAAACGCGTTTGAGGTCGTATCCAGTTTTGGGCGCCTGATTTAATAGACCGAGGAGCAAGTACTGGAGAATATTTTTCTGTGCCATATAGAAGTTCCTTTCTGAGCGAAATCTTAGTTAAAGTATAGCATAGGGGAGCGAAATCGTTGCAATTAGAATATAGTTACTTTTTGTAAGTCTTTTTAATTGAATTTCGAGTCAGTTTGGTATAGGATAGCTGAATTGGGTGTCTAATCAGGCTATTTTCTGAGGGAGATAGCAATAATACTAATAATAGAAGGAGGCCATTTAATGGCTAAGAAATCAAAGATTGCAAAATTAGCAAAACAACGCGCATTGGTCGCAAAATATGCGGATCTACGCGCGACTTTAAAAGCGGAAGGCGACTACGCTGCTTTAGCAGAACTACCAAAGGATTCAAGTCCAGTGCGTCTACGTAACCGGGACTTAATTGATGGCCGACCAAGAAGTTTTATGCGTAAATTCGGCATGAGCCGGATCAATTTCCGGGAATTAGCTCACAAAGGCCAAATCCCAGGCGTCAAAAAAGCAAGCTGGTAAAAAAGTAAGTGCGTTAATTCACGGTTAGCTTTTGAGTATTTGCATAATCAGACGGATAAGCGCCAAAGGCGATTGTCTGGCTGATGTAGCAAAGCGCAGAAAGTTGTGAATTAAAAGCACGTTAAAAGCCAAGCGCAGGAACCTAACTAGAAAAAGAGGTCTCTTCGAGACCTCTTTTTCTATGTCTTGAACTTGCAACGTTTTTTTGATATATTGGTAGGAATTGTTTAACAAGTCAACTAAATTAAATGAGGAGGGTTGAAGATGAGTTATTCACAATTTATCCAAAGTGCGACCGTAAGTGACTAAAGACGTTTTTCAGCAGATTAAATTAATTAGGAGTTTTAAAATGAAAAACGTCTCAAAAAAAAGCCCATCAATCCTATTAATGATTGTGTTGGTGGGATTTCCACAAATTAGCGAATCAATTTTTACGCCTGTCTTACCAATGATTAGTCAGGCCTTTCATGTCAGTGCGCAAACGGCACAATTGACGATGAGCACCTATTTTATGGCCTTTGCCTTTGGTGTTTTATTCTGGGGTTGGTTATCCGATCAGATTGGGCGACGACTAACCATGTTGTTAGGCATCGGCGTCTATCTGTTTGGTAATGGCGGCCTGTTATTAGCCGGTCATTTTAGTTGGTTAATTCTAGCGAGATTAGTACAGGCTTTTGGCGCGAGTGTTGGTTCAGTGGTGACACAAACCATTATGCGTGAATCCTTCAGTGGTGTGCGCGGGGCCCAAGTATTTGCCAAAGTTGGTGCGGCCATGGCACTTGCACCAGCCTTAGGCCCGTTGATTGGCGGTCTTGTCCAAACCTATTTTGGTTATCGCCAAGTTTTCTCGGTGTTAATTATGATGGCGGTTGGCGCGATTTTATACGCGGGTGCATGTTTACCAGAAACGCGGCCAGCTGGTGTGCCGGCACAGGTCAATATCGGGGCAGTGACGAAACGGTTACTAACGGATAAAAAAGTCTGGGTTTACGGGGCCGTGATTAGCGGCATCAACGGCATTCTATTCAGTTATTATGCTGAAGCGCCGTTTATCTTTATCAATCATTTCCATCTCAGCACGGTTCAATATGGCTGGTTAGGCCTTGTGTTAGCCGCTGCTAGCATTTTAGGCGCAATGACTACCAATTACGGCGCACCCAAGTTTGGGGCAGTCATGATGGCTAAAATTGGCTTAGTGCTTGCTTTAGTAGGGAGTCTGTTATTGTTGGTTGCCAGTTATTATGATCAGCTGTTGTTGATGGTCATTTTAATTCTAATCGTCTTTTGGGGGTTAAATACGACTTTACCAGTTGTTTTAAACTTGGCATTAGTCGGTTATGAAGCGGTGATTGGCACTGCCAGTGGGCTATTTAGTTTTGGTTATTACCTTGCAATTAGTGCTTTGACTTACGGCATGAGTTTGTTGCATACAGGCGCAATCAGTCGATTGCCATTGTATATCGTAACGATTGTCGCTGTGATGGCACTTTGGTACGGGTTAGTAATTCGAAATAACGAAGTGTAATTAAAAAGGACTTGAGACAAAATTATTTTTGTCTCAAGTCCTTTTTTGGTGGTTAAGAATGGCGTTGTTGTTCAAGGCCAGCGAGAAAAATATCTAAGCCCAACATGAATTTTTCAGCGGAGTGTTGCTGTTGTTGCCGGTGGTGTTCGAACGTTTTTAAAAAAGCGTCAAAATGATTATCGGCAGCGATTGTTTTCATCTTCAGCGGGAGTTGTGCGAGATAAGGATCCGTTTGACTGAGTGCGCGTTGCTTCATCTCAATTTCCCCCGCGATATCGGCGAAGAGACCTGACATGAAGTGGTCGATGGATTCGATCGCCAGATTACTTTGTTCGGGTGTGAAGCCGGCGTCTAATAAGATTTGTAAGAGGCGGTTAATGAGACTAAGGCGGATTTTGGTCGCAGGGACGGTCCGCAACATTAATTCGGCTGCGTAAGGCTGTTCAAGGTAGGTGGCATAAATTGTTTTGAAGATCAGCTTGATTTGTTCAGTCCAAGGCATAGCCGTCGTCGTTGGTGGAAATTGAATCCCGGCGATAATCTCGTCAGCCATTGCTTGAAGGAGGGCCTGTTTGTTTTCAAAGTGCCAATAAAAAGTCGCGACACCAATGTGGAGCTTGGCCGCAATTTTACGAATTGAGAGCTGTTCAACTGTCCCGCCTGTTTGCATAATTTCAAAGGCAGCGGCCGTAATTTGGGCTGCTGAAATTGTTTGTTTAACCATCTTAATAAACCGCCTTTATTTTTCAGAAAAAAGAATTGTAATTATTTTTAAAATTTGTTAAAGTATTAACTCGAACACTGTTCGATTATACTGTACATGACTTGTACAGGCTAATCAACTTATAGGAAAAAGAGGGATGCGCATGTCGTTATTGAAACAGCACTTGAAGCCATATCTAGGCGTTTTTAGCCTATCTATATTAGCCACCATTATATCTGTTGCGTCTTCACTATGGCAACCAAAACTATTACA
The DNA here is from genome assembly GCF_002370355.1 of Latilactobacillus sakei subsp. sakei DSM 20017 = JCM 1157. Taxonomy (NCBI): domain Bacteria; kingdom Bacillati; phylum Bacillota; class Bacilli; order Lactobacillales; family Lactobacillaceae; genus Latilactobacillus; species Latilactobacillus sakei. The sequence goes on along the minus strand of NZ_AP017929.1, from coordinate 217,670 downwards.
AAACGTTTTGGAAGGTATTATGAAAGACGACCAAGATAAAGTGATGCAAATTGGGATTTATCTCATCGTGATTGCCGTTGTCGGTTTAATTGCTGGGGTAGTCAATACGATTACGTCTGCGATTACCGCACAAGGGATGACTGCCGATATTCGGGAAACGACCTTTAGAAAGATTCAAACTTTCTCATTTGCTAACATTGAGAAATTCTCAGTTGGGAATCTTTCGGTGCGCTTAACGAATGATATGACCCAGATTCAAAATGTGATTATGATGTCTCTCCAAACGTTGGTTCGGATTCCGATTCTATTTGTCGGCAGTTTCATTTTAGCGATGAACTCAATTCCGAGCTTATGGTGGATTATCATCCTCTTAGTGGTCCTCGTTTTTGTGATTACCTTTTTATCAATGGGGTCAATGGGGAAACACTTTGGTGCGATTCAAAATTTAATCGATAAGATTAACAACCTCGCTAAAGAAAATTTAATGGGCACGCGGATTGTGAAGTCCTTTGTCCAAGAAGATAATGAAATTAATCGCTTTTCAAAAACCAGTGATCAATTAGAAAAACATACGGCAATTGTCGGGATGCTCTTTTCAGTGATGATTCCTTCATTTATGTTGGTCGCTAACTTGGCAGTTGTTGCTTCAATCTATTTCGTCGGTAACTTAGTCGATACAGATCCGGAAGCAATCGCCGCAATTGCCTCATTTATGAACTACTTAATGCAAATCATGATGTCGATTATTATGGGCGGCATGATGATGATGATGGCTTCTCGTGGGGCAGTTTCGTTGAAACGACTCCAAGAAATCCTCGCCACAGATCCTGACATTGTGTACCCTGATGTGCCAGATCAAGATTTAGCTGGGACCCTGGCTTTTGAGCATGTCAGCTTCCGTTATCCAGAAGATGATCATGATACGTTGAACGATATTAGTTTTGAAATTAATGCGGGTGAAATGATCGGGATTGTCGGCGCAACTGGTGCTGGTAAATCAACGATGGCCCAATTGATTCCACGTTTATTCGATCCAACAAAAGGTGGAATTCGTATTGGCGGGGTCCCAATTAAGGAATTGAACGAACATAACTTACACGATTCAGTGTCATTCGTGCTTCAAAAAGCGATTCTTTTCTCAGGCACGATTGCCCAGAACTTGAAACATGGTAAAAAAGACGCTGATACGGCTGATATGGATCGCGCGACTGGCATTGCGCAAGCCAAGGAATTCATCGAGAAATTAGCCGATACGTATGATGCACCGGTTGAAGAACGCAGTGCCAACTTCTCAGGCGGGCAAAAACAACGCCTTTCAATTTCACGTGGTGTGATTGGCCAACCTAAGATTTTAATCTTAGATGATAGTACGAGTGCGCTGGATGCTCATTCTGAAAAACTGGTAAAAGAAGCCCTTGATCGAGAATTAGCCGATACAACGACGTTAATTATTGCCCAAAAGATTTCATCAGTGGTTAATGCTGATCGAATCTTGGTTTTAGATGAAGGTCGCCTAGTCGGTGTCGGAACGCATCATGAGTTGTTAGAAACAAGTGCTGTTTACCGCGAAATTTTCGAAACTCAAAAGGGAAAGCGAGGCTAAATTATGAAAGAATTTAAACGTGCCATGGTCTTTTTCTACCATTATTTAAAACGCTATAAACCATCTTTTGCGATTATCCTTGTGATGACCGTCTTTGCCACTTATTTACAAGTCAAGGCGCCCGAATATATTGGGGATGCACTGAATGAACTGGTTAAATACGCCACGAAGTTTCAGGTTTTAAAAGCCCAGCATTTACCAACCAGTGGGGCTTCTAAAGATGCTTTTATTGATGTCATTGTGTCGTTAGTCCTTTTTTATGTCTTGAGTTCAGCGGCAACCTTTGTCTCAAGCGCCGCTTTTTCACGCGTCAATGCGTTATCGACCAACCGGATGCGGATTGGGTTATTCAATAAATTACAAAAGATGCAGATTAAATATTTTGATCGTCATTCAGATGGCGATATCCTCAGCCGTTTTACGAGTGATTTAGATAATATTTATAACGCGATGAACCAAGTGTTAAGTCAATTAGTGTCGGGAACGGCCTTGTTGATTGGTTTGTTAATTATGATGTTTAGAAAAGATACCCAATTGGCGTGGGTTACAATCGCGTCAGTGCCAATTTCGTTTATTTTAGCGTGGATCATTATCAACAAAGCGCAAAAATACGTCAATGTGCAACAAGATGAAGTGGGTAAGTTAAATGGTTATATCAATGAAAAAATCACAGGGCAAAAAGTGATTATTACCAACAGCCTACAAGCTGAAACAATTGACGGCTTTGTTGAACATAATGAAAGTGTCCGGAAAGCAACCTTGAAAGGCCAAATTTATTCAGGGATGATTTTCCCATTGATGCAAGGGATGTCACTGGTTAATACGGCGATCGTGATCTTCTTTGGGAGCTGGCTAGCGGTCAACGGGGATATCAAAAAATCCGTTGCTTTAGGATTAGTCGTGACTTTCGTGCAATATTCACAACAATTCTATAATCAAATTGCGCAACTCTCATCAAGTTACAGCATGATTCAATTGGCAATTACCGGTGCGCGCCGGGTCAACGAAGTCTTTGATGAAGATGATGAAATTCGTCCAACTGATGGACAACAATTCAACGGAATTGAACGTTCAGTAACGATGGAACATGTTGATTTTAGTTACTTACCAGGCAAACAAATCCTGCACGACGTGAATATTGAGGTTGATAAGGGCCAAATGATTGCGTTGGTTGGACCAACTGGCTCTGGTAAGACGACGGTCATGAACTTGATGAACCGGTTCTATGATGTGGATCAAGGCGCCGTTAAGATTGACGGCGTTGATATCCGTGACATGGATTTAGACACATTGCGGTCACACGTGGGGATTGTTCTTCAAGAATCAGTCTTATTTGCAGGGACGATTCGCGATAACATCGTCTTTGGGAAACCAGATGCGACTGATGATGAAGTGATTGCAGCGGCGCAACAAGCGCACATTCACGATTTCATCATGACGTTGGAAGATGGCTATCAAACGAAGGTTAGCGAAGAAGACAACGTCTTTAGTACGGGTCAAAAACAATTGATCAGTATTGCGCGGACGATTATCACGGATCCAGCGCTCTTGATTTTAGATGAAGCAACAAGTAACGTTGATACGGTGACTGAAAGCCATATCCAAAAAGCAATGGAAAATGTGATTCAGGGACGGACCAGTTTTGTAATTGCCCATCGCTTGAAAACCGTCTTAAATGCGGATCGGATTATCGTCTTAAAAGATGGCCGAATTATCGAAGAAGGCAATCATCAAGAATTACTAGCACAAGAAGGCTTCTACGCAGAATTATATAACAATCAATTTGTATTTGAATAAGAGTGTGAGTTCAGCCGGTTATATCCTGAGGATTAGCAGTGGATTGCGAATGAGCGACGAAGTCGATCATTTGTGATTCGTAGCTAACCGGAAGGATATGGCTGAAGGAACACGTTTCAAGCCTCCAAAAAATCCCGGTTCAGCCATTTTATATTGGCTGAACCGGGATTTTTTGATTATGCATTTAATGCATTCGGTAAGGTGCCGAGTGCGCTGAGCGTTAAGCGGTGTGTCGCTCTTGAAATAGCGGTGTAGAGGCGGTTACGTCCTACTGTTGGTTCAGTGTAGTAGTCATTGGTTAAGTCGTATAACAAGACGTTATCAAATTCCAAACCTTTAGCGAGTGTTAATGGTAATGTGAAGGCACCACTTTCGGGGAGGGTGGTCGTTTCTGTGGATAAGTGGTGGACATCTTTTAATTTTAAAAGGCGCTCATCAAACTGACCGGCGGGGGTGATAATCGCTAATGTTTGGTCAGTAGGCAGTTGATCAATTTGCGTTTGAATTTGCGCCAGGTAGTCCGCGTCATTAGTCGCACTCAGATAAGTTGGTTGAACACCGTGCGGTTGGACCGCGTGAACATCGGTTAAGTCAGGGAATAACTGACTGAATAACGCGGTAATCGCACCGGATGAGCGGTAACTCGTCCGCAATGCTTGGGTTTTTAGATTAGGAAAAATCGCGGGCAGTTTACTGAATTGAATTTTATGAGGTGTAATACTTTGATGTTGATCACCGAAGATGGTGAATTGCGCCTTGGGGAAAAGCTGTTTAAAAAGGTGTAATGTGCTAGCGTGATAGTCTTGCACTTCATCGATGAAGACTTGTTTAACTTTTGGGAAAACGCGCTGCGTTAAATAACTGTAAACTTGTGCTGCAATTACGGCATCCATAGTTGATTGGCGCGCAATAATTTGTTCAAAGGCCAACCACTGATAATCGTACAATTGCTCAGATAAATCTTGGTAATCATAGCGGACCATTTTTAAAGCGAGCGGTGCTAATGGTTCGTCCTCGCGAATTAAGCGTCCGAAGGTTTGTTGCTGTTCGGTTTCCGTTAAGCTTTCTAAACGCGTTAAAGTCGTGGGGGTTTTGGCGATTGTTATTAATTGTTCCTGTAGATAACTTGTGAGTTGTTGTTGGGTGGCTTGAATGCGTTTGTCCAATGGTGCATCCACCGGCGTCTTCAAGAAAAATTGATAACTAGTAGCGGCGTCAATCGTGAAGGGTAAGCCGCTATTTAATGACTGGAAGTCGCTTGCTTGCAATGTTAGTTGGTCAATAGCTAGGGTAACCGGTTGTGCTGCAATCGGAAGATCTGCCAACTCTTCTGGCAGCAACTGCGCTAATAGTTGTTGCAAAGTGAGGTTGACCGGTGTTTGTTCACCAAGATCTGGTAAAACTTGGGCAATGTAATCCTGAAAAAGACGGTTAGGTGAAATCATCAACACTTCGTTGAGCGCTAGTTCCTTACGTTGCCGATAGAGGATATAGGCAATTCGTTGAAAAATAACGGACGTTTTACCACTGCCGGCAATGCCATCGATTAGGAGGTGGTCAGTCGTTTGTTGGCGAATAATCGCATTTTGTTCTTTTTGAATTGTCGCGGTAATGGCACTCATTTGGGTTGTTTTAGCTTCTTTTAGCGTTGCTAATAATAGTGGGTCTTCAATCGCGATTTGGGTATCGAAGAAATCAATTAATTGGTCAGCTTGAATTTGAAATTGGCGCCGTTGATTTAAAGTTACCGGGATTTGGCGGCCGTTAGCTTGGTAACTCGTGGGGCCGAATGTCTGTTGATAATAAACATCAGCGATTGGTGAACGCCAATCAAAAATAACAGGTTCGCCATCTTGATTGATATAACTAGCTGAACCGAGATAGAAGTCCTCATTGTCAATTTCTTCCGGGAAGGTTAGTGTGATTTTGGCAAAGTAAGGTTGTTCTAAAAGGCGTAACGTTTCGTCTTTTCTAGCAATCAATGAATCGGTTTTGAGGTTGAGCATATCGATTTCTTTATTGATAGTTTCTAGGGCGGCAAAGGTGTCGAGGTTATCGGCATATGAATCAAAGTTGAGTTTAGCTTCGCCGGTGATCTGGGCCTTAATGGTGTTACCGGCCTGATGATTCTGTGATTGGGCATCGTTGATGACCGCTAAAGTGGCCGTTAGTTGTTGATAAATTGTGGTTAAGTGGGTTTGTTCTTGTTCGAAATCGGTTGTCATGCAATCAGCCCCTTACAAAGTTGTTTACCTAGTGTAGCAAGCTAGCTGTGAAAAGAACAGTCTTGTAATCACATGAAAAAGCGCGCATAATTAACTTATGGAAGAGCGGTAATTGCTCTAAAAACGGTAAAAAGAGGTGCCCCCAAAATTAATTTTGGGGGCACCTCTTTTGGTGTCTCTTTGAAAGGGGGCACTCTAGCTGAAACGTGCCATTGAAGCTAGATTTCTGCGCTTAACGACGATTGTCAAACTAGCGATTACATCGCTAATTCGCCACTCTATCTAAAACGTGCCATTCAAAGTATGTTCCTGCGTTTAGCGCCGTACCGCAAATAATCGACTGTGTCGCTTATTCACGATACTGTGCTAATCCTCAGAACATAACCACTTTGAAAGGCACTCTATTCCAAGTAGTCCTTCTTTAATTGTGCTATTTCTTCTGGTTTGAGGGCCATTGCTTGGGCTAAGTAGTTGTCCATATTGCCGTAATGGTGTTCAATCGTTTCTCTGACGAGTTCGAGATGGGCTTTTGAAACGCTTTTGCCATTCATTGCGGCGACTTGGGCGTCATTGCTGCTGATGCGAGTGGGCGCGGTTGTTGTTAAACCTAGGACTTCGTTTGAAAGGACGAAATCATCCGCAATGGTTGCCCAGTCTACGCCTAATGCGCTAAGGATGAGCATTGTACCAATCCCAGTTCGATCTTTGCCAGCTGAGCAGTGATAAAGGACCGCACCGTCATTGCCGTGGTTATTCAATAATACGGTAAAGAGGTCGCGGTAAGCCGCTTGTGCGTGAGAGTCTGTGACTAATTGTTCGTACATTCTGTCCATGCTTGAACGTTCGGGTGTAGCAGGTTCTTTTTTACTAAAGAGATGAAATAATCCCTTTTTCGCTGGTTTTTTAGGGGTGTCTGCTTGATCGGTAAACGGAAATACCGAAAGACGATGATAAGTTAATTGGCTGTCGTCAAATGGATCTGGGGCAACCTTAATTTCATGACGGGAACGGAAGTCAACATCATAAGCAACACCGTAATTTAGGAGGTCCTCAATGTCTGTTGCGGTTAGTGCGTTAAGACTGCCTGAGCGCAGCAATTTATGCCATTTAACGGTCTTACCGTCGACGGTTGGATAACCACCTAGTTCGCGAAGATTATAGCTACGTGTTAAATTTAAAACCCGTTGTTGTTCTTGCATGCCAATCCATCCTTTGTAATAAGTTACTTCTATTGTATAACGAAGATTGATGATATGCACCTTTATTTTGAATGTTCGGAAACTGTTTAAAGACAATTGACCGTAAAATGAGTTTTTAGTAAGAGCCCATTGACCTTTACTGAAAAATCTGCTAATATTTTATCAAATTTTAAATCAGTTAATCATGATGGTTAATACGAACATTTAGTTGATTGATGGCCGATTAAGTTCATGAATGGAGGAAGATTATGTCTGCATGGGAATCAAAATTTACAAAAAAAGGGTTTACGTTCGATGATGTCTTATTAGTACCAGCGGAAAGCCACGTATTACCAAATGAGGTTGATCTAGGAGTGCAACTTGCTAAGAATATCAAGTTGAACACACCAATTATGAGTGCCAGCATGGATACCGTTACGGAAGCACCAATGGCAATCGCTATGGCGCGTCAAGGTGGTTTAGGGGTTATTCATAAGAATATGAGTATCGAACGCCAAGCAGATGAAGTATTGAAGGTTAAACGTTCAGAAAACGGTGTTATTATTGATCCGTTTTATTTAACAGCGGACAAACCCGTCAGTGCGGCTGAAGATTTGATGCGCACATACCGCATTAGTGGTGTCCCAATCGTTTCAAATCTCGATGAGCTTAAGTTAGTCGGGATTATTACGAACCGTGATTTACGCTTCATCTCTGACTTCTCTGCTGAAATCGGAACGGTCATGACTCACGAAGCACTTGTAACGGCACCTGTGGGCACTTCTTTAGAAGAAGCTGAACAAATCCTCCAACAAAACAGAATTGAAAAATTACCTTTAGTTGGTGACGATGGTCGCTTAGCTGGCTTAATCACGATTAAAGATATTGAAAAAGTACAAGAATTCCCCAAGGCCGCTAAGGATCAATATGGGCGCTTATTAGTGGCTGCTGCTGTCGGTGTCACAAGTGATACTTTTGACCGTGCAGAAGCCCTATTAAAAGCTGGCGCTGATGCCATTATCATTGATACAGCGCATGGCCATTCAGCTGGTGTTTTACGTAAAATTGCCGAAATCCGGGCTCGCTTCCCAGAAGCAACCTTGATTGCTGGGAACGTCGCAACAGCTGAAGGCACAAAAGCCTTATATGATGCTGGTGTGGATGTTGTTAAAGTTGGGATTGGCCCTGGTTCAATCTGTACAACTCGGATTGTCGCCGGCGTTGGTGTCCCACAATTAACAGCCATTTATGATGCTGCTAGTGTCGCCCGTGAATATGGTAAGACAATTATCGCTGATGGTGGCATTAAGTATTCAGGTGATATTGTTAAAGCTCTTGCAGCCGGTGGTAATGCCGTTATGCTTGGTAGCATGTTAGCCGGTACTGACGAAGCACCTGGTGAATTTGAAATCTATCAAGGTCGTCGTTTCAAGACTTATCGTGGGATGGGTAGTTTGGCTGCCATGTCACACGGTTCATCAGATCGTTACTTCCAAAGTGGCGTGAATGAAGCAAACAAGTTAGTCCCAGAAGGTATCGAAGGTCGCGTAGCTGCCAAAGGCGCACTTGGCGATGTTATCTACCAATTACTTGGTGGTTTACGTTCAGGGATGGGCTATGTTGGTGCTGCTAACCTCCGTGATTTACAGGACAATGCACAATTTGTTCAAATCTCAAACGCTGGTTTAACAGAATCACATCCACATGATGTTCAAATTACAAAAGAAGCACCTAATTATTCAGCAAGATAAACCTATGTTAAAATGAAGGCGCTGGGGCAAATTTAATTTTGTCGCCGGCGTCTTTTTTATGGGTGGATTTAAAGAATTCTTTACCCTTAACAATCCAATTCTTTGTTACAATAATAGCGAATCACTCAAACGTGTTTAAATTAAATGAGGTAATTAATATGAAAATTCTAATTGTTGATGATGATAAAGAAATTGTTGAACTACTCAGTATTTATGTCAAAAATGAAGGTTATGACCCCATTCAGGCTTTTACCGGCAAGGAAGCTTTGACTAAAATTGCCACTAATCCGGGCATTGATTTAATGATTTTAGATATTATGATGCCGAATATGAGCGGGATTGAAGTTATCAAAGCGGTTCGCAAGGATTCACAAGTGCCGATTTTGGTGGTTTCTGCCAAAACAACGGATATGGACAAAATTCAAGGCCTCATCACAGGTGCGGATGACTATGTATCTAAACCATTCAATCCGCTTGAAGTGATGGCACGGGTGAAATCATTATTGCGGCGCAGCCAACAACAGGTGACAAACGAAGTGCCTGATATTCTAGAAGTTGGGCCACTTGTGATTAAGCGCGATTCACATGAGGTGACAACGATTGCGGGCAAACAAATCCAATTAACGGCGCTTGAATTCGGGATTTTATATCTCTTAGCGAGCCATCCTAACCGGGTCTTTTCAGCGGATGATATTTTTGAACGGGTTTGGAAGCAAGAAAGTATTGTGTCAGCTAAAACCGTAATGGTCCATGTCAGTCATTTACGGGATAAAATCGAAGAAGCAACCGACGGCGAAAAAGTGATTGAAACCGTCTGGGGTGTCGGATATAAGGTCGAGGTCTAATGAACGAATATCAAGTCGGGCAAGATTTTAAAAAAGTACAACTCACTGTCAAAGAAAAGAGTGAGTTGTTTGCTGAGGGGATCATTACGGTGATCCTTTTATTGTTGTTAAATTTATCAATTATGGTCCTATTGCAACAAGCAATCGTCAATAATCCGCAATTGCGCGGTGGTGTTTGGATGATTAAAAATGCGATTGCGATTGGCCCTAATGGTTGGCACATCTGGAGTTGGCAAAACTGGTTTGTGATTTTGATGGGGATTGCGGATGTGCTAGTGGTTTATTGGCGCTTAATTCGCCGCTATCACCAAATGCAGATGTGGCACGTTATTGGTGAATTACATTACATCGCTGATGGTCACTTAGAACACCGCATCAATTTGCGGGTTAATCGCGATTTGCAACGCGTGATTGACAGTGTCAATACACTGGTTGATAGCACCGTTCGCTCAATGGAAGAAGAACGCAAAATTGAAAAGAGTAAGGATGAACTGATCACCAACGTCAGTCATGATTTACGAACACCATTGACGTCCATTATTGGTTACCTAGGTTTAATTGAAGATAATCAGTATCAAACCAAGGATGAATTAACCAAGTACACACACACGGCCTATGTGAAGGCCCAACAAATGAAAGTCTTAGTTGAAGACTTATTCGAATACACAAAAGTTCGGCAAACCTCAACGCCAATTGCTAAAACGACTTTTGATATGGAGCAAATGCTAGAACAGCTAGCGGCTAGCTTTGAATTAGAAGCCCAGAAGAAAAATATGCAGATTACAGTAGAATGCCAACCGGCACCATTGATGATGGAAGCTGACACTGAAAAGTTAGGTCGAGTTTTCAATAATTTGATTGCCAATGCATTGAAGTATGGCAAAGGTGGCAAGCAAATCATTTTATCAGCCGAAAAGGTTGGTCAAGAGGCGATTATCAAAGTCTCCAATGATGGACAACAAATTCCAAGTGACTCATTAAATCAATTGTTCGATCGTTTTTATCGCGTGGAAGCATCACGTTCACAAGAAACCGGTGGGACGGGGCTCGGTTTAGCGATCACGCAAAGTATTGTCGCCTTGCACGGCGGTTATATTTATGCAGATTCCACCCCAGAACTGACTAGTTTTGTGATACACTTACCTTTAAAACTAGGACGTCAGATTGAACCTCAAAATGGCGCCGCTAAAAACAGTTAAGGAGTAGCATTGTGTTTAAAAGAATATTACAGGTTTTAATGACTGGCCTTTTATTAGTGACACCAGTGGCTGTTGCGACAAGTGCAACGCAACAGGGTGTTCAAGCGGCTACGGCCACTAGCACACCGCAGGTTGACGCTAGCGCCGCAATTGCAATCGATCCCCAATCAGGACAGGTTTTGTATGAAAAGAATGCTGACCAAGTCTTACCGATTGCATCGATGACCAAGATGATCACCGCCTATATTGTCTTAGATCAAATTAAACAGGGTAAGTTGAAGTGGGATCAAACGACTAAACCAGACGCTGCCATTTATAAGCTGAGCCAGGACAAGGAGTTAACAAACGTCCCACTTCAAGCTGATAAGGCGTATAGCGTTCGTGAATTATATCAAGCGATGTTGATTGCTTCAGCAAATGATGCAGCAATGATGCTAGCCAATTTAGTGGCTGGTTCACAAAAGAACTTCGTTGATTTGATGCGCCAACAAGTCAGTCAATGGGGCATTAAGGATGCTAAGTTATATTCCGTTTCTGGGTTGAATAACCAGTATTTAACAGGAGAGACGTATCCAGGTAGTGCCGCTGATGCGGAAAACGAAATGAGTGCTTCAGAAGTCGCAATCGTGGCCCAACACTTATTGAAGACTTTCCCAGAAGTGCTAGAAACAACTAAACAAACGGCCTTTACGTTTGGGCCTAAGACGATCGACGAAACGAAGATGGCTACTTGGAACTTAATGTTACCAGGCCAAAATAATGCGCCTAAGGATTACGTTGTCGACGGTCTGAAGACCGGGACAACTGATAAAGCTGGCGATTGTTTTACCGGGACGGCCACTAAAGATGGCCAACGGATTTTAACCGTTGTAATGCACGCTAATGGTAGTGACAAAGGGCGCCGTTTTATTGAAACCAATAAAGTGATGCAATATGTTTTTGATAACTGGCAACAAACGCAACTTGTTAAAAAAGGGGCGACCATCAAACCTTTTGCAACGGCTGATGTGAAGTATGGTCGGACGAAGACAGTCGCGCTTGAAACACCGCAAGCAATTGCAATGTGGGTTCCTAAAGGCACACAAGTTGCTAATATTGATTGGGAGTATCAAGTGGTTCAAGGTGGTCAAAAGCGCCAACTAACGGCTCCTGTTAAGAAGGCAGCCGTCATCGGTAAAGTGACACCGAAGATTGCGGGCGTGACAAACCGTTACTTAGGGACGACACCGCAATATACAGTACAAACCAAGACGGCTGATCCAAAAGCTAATGTCTTTGTCTTAATCGGTACGGGTGTTCGTGAATTTTTCACTAATTTATTTTAATTAAATCAGAGGAATGCTTAAGCGAGAATCGATCGTTTAAGCATTCTTTTTTTAGTGATAATAACGCCGATTTGTCAGCATTATTCAATCGGTTTAGGCTTGAATATGCTATAATTAAACCAATTCATAATGAGTCTAGGAGGACGAAAATGGCTTTAACATTGGATGCATGTACATTAATTTTAAAAGAGCATCATTTACTAAAAAGTGTAGCCCTCAACGGGGATTCAAACTTGAATATGACAGGGATTGCCTATGATTCACGTAAGGTGACAGCAGATACCCTCTTTTTCTGTAAAGGGAATTTCCGCCCCGTATTCTTAACGAACGCTAAAGAAGCCGGCGCGGTTACTTACGTTGCAGAACAACCCATTGTTGAAGGTAACGGGATGAACGCGTTAATCGTGACGAATGTGCAAAAGGCGATGGCTGTCTTGTCAGCTGCCTTTTACGATTATCCACAAGACGACCTCTTCATCGTGGCGTACACGGGGACTAAAGGGAAGACGACTGCTTCTTACTTCACACAATCAATCTTACAAGATGCCACTAACAAAAAAACAGCACTCTTTTCAACAATTGATCGGGTACTGGGACCTAAACCTGAGGACCGTTTTAAGTCAGACTTAACGACGCCCGAAAGTTTGGACTTGTTCCACGATATGCGCCAGGCTGTTGAAAACGGCATGACGCACTTGGTAATGGAAGTGTCATCACAAGCCTATAAGAAAAATCGGGTTTACGGTTTAACATTTGATGTCGGTTTCTTCTTGAACATTTCACCCGATCATGTTGGTCCTAATGAACATCCTAACTTTGAAGATTACTTACACTGTAAATTGCAATTACTCGTTAATTCACGGCACTGTGTGATTAACGCGCAAACACAAAACTTCGGTGATGTGTACGCTGCAGCGACAACGACAACTGAACCAGAAAATATCTACTTATTTGCGGACACGAGTTATCAACCAGCACAACCAGTGGACATTGATTTCCGCTTTGAAAATCAAGCCATGACTTTAGCTGAAAGTCGCTTTAAAGTAACTGCCGTTTCTAAAAAGGCGATTCAATTAGGCGTTTCTGGAGATTATCAATTACGGCTGATTGGCGATTTTAACGAAAGTAATGCGACGGCGGCCATTATTGGTGCAGCCTTAGGCGGTGCTGATTTAATCGCTGCCCAACAAGGCATTCGTCGTTTGCAGATTCCAGGCCGGATGGAAACCCTAGCGGTTGAAGGTCATGGTCAAGTTTACGTGGATTATGCCCACAATTACGCTAGTATGAAGGCGCTATTGAGCTTCCTTCAAAAGGAATACAATCAACCTAAGTTACTAGTGGTTGTTGGGAGTCCTGGCGATAAGGGGGTTTCAAGACGGGCAGGCTTTGCGCAAGTCTTAAACGAATATGCAGATCGTGCGATTTTAACGACCGATGATCCGGGTTATGAAGATCCAGCTGCCATTGCGGCAGAAATTTTAGCCGGTATCGATCAAGATAAGGTTGACACGACGGTTGAAATCGATCGTGCAACAGCGATTAAACAAGCTATCGAAGAAAGCCAACCAGGGGACATTGTTGTATTGGCTGCTAAAGGGGCGGATGCCTATCAGAAGGTGCGTGGTGTCGATACGCCGTATCCAACTGATATGGTGATTGCCAAACAAGTGGCACAACAATTAAGTTAAAAAAGAATGTGGAGGGTTTATGATGAAAAAATCAGTTGTAATGAGTACGGTGTTAGTTTCAGGATTGTTATTATTGAGTGCTTGCGGTCAAAAGCAAGAAGCAAAGAGCTCATCTTCATCTGAATCAAAAGTGACAAGTGTTAAAAAGACAAGTCATTCAAAGAAAGCACAAAGTCAATCATCAGAAGAATCTGTTTCAGAATCGACAAGTGATTCTGAAGTGACGAGCCAAAGTAGTCAAACACCAAGTGCAACTGATTCGACATCAACAGTCAGTCAATCCGCTTCAACACAAAGTAGTCAAGCGACAACTAGTCAAAGTAGTCAAACGAGTCAATCGCAGGCCACTCAGAGTCAAGGTGCGCAACAATCAAGCGCACAGTCATCAGCTAATAGCCAATCATCAGCAACGACTAACCAACCACAAACAAGTCAACCAACAACGACTGTGGATGGCAATCAAGCGATTCGCTTAGTCATGCAACAGGTTGGTCAAACACAAGCGCATTTATCTTACTTAAATAACGGCTTGATTACACATAATGCACAACAAGGCTATTTAATTAATTGCTACGCCCCTAACGAAGATTCACCCCGGGCAGGCTATTTTGTAACACAAGACGGCCAGGTTGAACAAATTTGGTAATCGACTAATAGGAGTTGAGACAGAAATTATTTTGTCGCAATTCCTATTTTTTGATGACGTTCTTTTCTGAAAAAGATTGACAAACTGGCGGACTCCTGTAAAATAATTCAAGTAAAGCGTAACTATTACGATTTAAAAAGGAGAAAGAGATGAATAAAAAACGATTGGGCATAGTCGCTCTTTTATTAATGGTCGCAATGGTGGTTGCCGGTTGTGGTCAGACTAAACAGACTACCAAGGGTATTCAGGTGGTCTCGTCACTAGATTTCTACGGTGAAGCTGCGCAAGCGGTCTTAGGCAAGCACGGGCAAGTAACATCAATTATTAACAGCCCTAGTTTAGATCCCCATTCATACGAACCAACAACTCAAGATGCTAAGAAGGTTGCACAAGCCGATGTTGTGATTGAAAATGGTCTGGGCTACGATCAATGGTTATCCAAGGTGGCAGCCAGTTCGGATTCAGATCAGCAAACAATGATCACCGTTAATAAACTAATGAAACGAACAGATGGCGACAATGAACATTTATGGTATGATTTAGAGACCATGCCAACACTCACTAAACAATTAATCACGCGTTTTAGTAAGATTGATCCAGCGCATAAAGCTGATTTTCAAAAGAACGGTCAAGCTTACTTGAAGAAATTAGCGGGTTTGAAAACACAATTGGCAGGGCTCAAGGCGCAAGCTAAGGGCCAAAAAGTGGCGGTCAGTGAACCAGTCTTCGATTATGCGTTGAAAGAAATGGGTTATCAAGTTGCTAACCAACATTTTGCTAAAGCCATCGAAGACGGTACGGATCCATCACCACAAGATATCGACGCTATGCGTCAACTCATTAAAAAACATCAAATTGCCTTTTTAGTTGTTAACAAGCAAGAAGAAAGTCGGACGATTAAAGAGATGCACCAATTAGCAACGAAGGAAAAAGTCCCAGTTGTTCAGGTGACAGAAACACTACCAGCTAAACAAACCTATTTAACTTGGATGCAGCAGCAATTTGATGCAGTAGGAAAGGCTCAAAACGTAAAATGACAGAATTAGTAAGTGCCAAAAATTTAGGAATGACCTTCAGTAATCGTCAGGTTCTAAAGGATCTTAATTTTAAAATTGAACGTGGTAGCATGACGAGTTTGATTGGTCCTAACGGTGTTGGTAAAACAACCCTCGTGCGAATCTTAATCGGCAGTTTGCAACCGACCGCCGGCGAGTTGACCTTTTTACCGGATAAACAAAGTTTAAATATTGGCTATGTGCCGCAATTTCGGAATTTAGAAGCGGAATACCCACTCTCTATTCGGAGCTTTGTTAGCCTTAACCAATTAACCAAGCATCTGCCTTGGCATACGAAGTCAGAGCACCAAGCGTTAGATAAGATTTTGGCCCAGACGCATTTGACGGCCCTTCAAAAAACAACAGTTGGCAATGCTTCTGGTGGCGAAAAGCAAAAGGCGTACCTCGCGCAAGCTTTAATCAGTGAACCGGATCTCTTGATTCTAGATGAATCAACAGCCAGTTTGGATATTGAAACTAAAGAAGAAGTGATGGCACTAGTGGCAGAGCTAAATCGTCTGCACGGTTTAACCGTGATTTTTGTCACCCATGATCTAGACTTAGCGCGTAAGTATACGGATCAATATTTATTCTTGAAGCGCGGTCAATACGAAATGGGGCCAATGAGTCAATTAGACCCTAACCTAGAATTAGATTAAAGCGGAGGACGGTTGAGTGTTAACTTTTGATTTTATGCGGCATGCGTTTGTCGCCAGTACGTTTATTGCAATTACATGTGGTTTAATCGGGGTCTTTGTTGTCGCTAGAAATATGTCGTTTTTAGCGCATACGCTTGCCGAGATTGGCTTTGCGGGTGCTTCATTTGGTGTCTTCTTAGGCATCGCACCGCTAAACGGGATGTTATTGTTTACGATGATTAGTTCGATTACAATTGGCCAGATGAGTGCCAAGGAATCAAGACGAGAAGCGTCGATTAGTGCGATTTCAAGTTTGTTTGTCGGTCTAGGCATTTTATTCTTGTCGTTATCTAACCGCAATGCGAGTTACGCAACAAATATCTTATTTGGTTCAATTATCGGGATCAGTTTAACGGATGTTTATCAGTTAATTACGTTATCAGCAGTTATTGTAGTCGGCATCTTACTTTTCTACCGGTACTTGGTCTTTGATTCATATGATTCAATTGGCGCCCAAGCACAAGGCTTGAAGACCAATTGGTTATCGATTTATTTCTTAATTCTCTTGGCAATTAGTGTTAGTATTGCGGCCCAAATTGTGGGTTCATTACTAGTCTTTATCTTAGTGACTTTACCAGCGTTCATTGCGAAATATCTCGCTAAGAGTGTGCCGGCAATGTTGGCAGTTTCTGTTGGAGCTGCTTTGTTAGGCGTTTGGTTAGGTTTATGGCTAGGGTATATTACCAACTGGCCAGTAACTTTCTTCATCGCAACGCTAGAATTTATCTTTTACTTTATTGCACTTTTATATCATCAACATGTTAGTCATTAAAAAAAGTCTGGCCACTGGCCAGACTTTTTTTATAGTTACATATCAGCAAGTAATGCTTCTAATTGATCGAGGCGTTGTTCAAAAACATCAAAGGCGCGTTCAAGATAATCGGCGTTCGTCATATCCACACCGGCTTTTTGCATCGTTTCAATTGGGTAACTGGCACTCCCGTTTTTGAGGTAGGTCAGATAGTTGTCGAGTGCACCCGGTTGGTTCGTACTGATTTGATCAGCGAGGGTTGTCGCAGCGGCAAAACCAGTTGCATATTGATAAACGTAATAGTTCATGTAAAAATGGGGAATCCGAGCCCATTCTAAGGCAATTTGAGGATCCTTGGCAACGGCATCACCATAGTAGCGGGCGTTTAAGTCAGCGTAGTAAGTTGACATGAAATCAGCCGTTAGAGGGGTTCCGTTGGCTGCTGCATCGTGAATATAATGTTCGAATTCGGCAAATTGTGTTTGGCGGAAGACGGTCCCTTTGAAACCATCAAGGTAGTAGTTCAACAAGTAGGCTTGAACTTTGGGATCCTTTTGGGTCTTCAAAAGATATTCAGTAAGGAGATTTTCATTCGTTGTGGACGCAATTTCAGCGATGAAGATTGGATAATCGCCATAAACGTAAGGTTGATTGTGACGTGTTAAATAACTGTGGACACTGTGGCCGGTTTCGTGGACCAGTGTGTATAAGTTGTTAAGATCGTCTTGCCAATTCAAGAGAATGAACGGATTAGTGTCATATGCGCCGCCAGAGTAAGCGCCACTGCGCTTGCCTTTGTTTTCAACGACATCAATTTGTCGTTGATCGAAGATTTGGTCCACAATTGGGGTGTATTCAGGCCCTAAGACGGCTAATGCTTCGCGCGCTGTTGCTTGCGCTTGTGGATAAGTGTAGCTCAAAGCGGGTTTGCCTAAAAGTGGTGTGTATAAGTCATACATATGCAATTGCGGTAATGCTAATTGCTTTTGGCGTAATTTAACATAACGATGCAATAATGGCAGATGTTGGTTCACTTGGTCGACTAAGGTTGTGTAGACTGATTCGGGAATGGCCTTAGGCGCGAGGGCTGCTTGGCGCGCACTGTCGTAGTGATGGACTTGAGCGAGGTAGTTGTGCCCTTTGATTTCAGTCGCAAGGGTTGTCGCAAACGTATTTTTGAATTGATCGTAAGTACTATAGAGCGCTTCGAAGACGTCTTGGCGGACCTGGCGATCGGTTGATTGTAACAATTGGCTATAGAGGCCGTTTGATAATTGATGCGTTTGGCCGGTTTCATCGACAACGTCTGGGAATTGAATATCTGAGTTATCCAAAACACTAAAGGTTTGACTAGCAGCACCAAAGATATCGCCAGCAGCGGCAATTAGGGCTTCTTCTTGACCTGATAAGACATGCTCGCGGCTATCAGTGATAGTCTGGATAAAATGTTGATAACTTTTAAGTGCTGGCTCATTGGTCTGCCAGTCAGTTAATTGGTCAACGGGAATTTCGAGGATAGCGGGTTCTAAAAAGGCGGCCGCCGCTGAAACGTCAGCTGCTAAAGCATCGACCTGAGCTTGATAACCTTGATAAGTGGTATTAGTTGTATCCTGATCGTTTTTCATGCTAGCGTAAACGTAGACCGTTTCTAATTGTCTAAAGAGCGTTAGCACTTGTTCAATCGTTATTACGAGTTGATCAGCCGTTTTAAACGGTTGGTTATATTGTTCAAGTGCTGGTAGTGCTTGTTTCAATGCCGCAACAGCTGCCTCAAAATCTGAGTCATTTTTGAAAATGGTACTGAGATCCCAGGTTGAGTTTTCAGGGACTTCGGATCGTGTGGGTAATTTGTGAATTGCCATAATAAACCTCCGTAAAATATGAATAATTAAACATATTCTAGCATAGTTCAGAGATAATTCAGCCACGAAACCTTTCAAAATAAATATTAAAATTGTATAACTTTTCTTAAAAACGATTGTTTGCTTTGATAATTCGGCTATAATGACAACATACATAACATTCGCGCTAGTACAACATAGAAGGGAACCACTTATGCAGAATTCTAACTTTTTTGGCTCAAGAGAAGATAAATACAAAAAAGGCAAACGCCATCGAAAATTAAAAATATTCCTATTAATCATCGTGATTCTCGTCTTTTCAGGTGGCGCGTATGCGATGCGGGTCAGTAGCCAATTGAAGTCTGCAGCTGATAAAATCAATAAATCGGAAGCCACTTCTAAAGCGATTAAAAATAAAAAGGCCTTTTCAATCTTATTACTAGGTGTTGATACCGGTGCTGAAGGGCGAATTGACAAAGGTAATTCAGATACAATGATTGTTGCAACCGTCAATCCTAAAAAAGAACAAGTTAAGTTAGTCAGCATTCCGCGGGATACTTTAGCGGAATTACAAGGCACGAAGTCTTTTGATATGCAAAAAATTAACGCAGCCTATAATGTTGGCGGCTCTAAAATGGCTAAAAAAACTGTTGAGAAGATGTTTGATGTCCCTATCGACTATTACGTAACGATTAACATGGGGGCCTTATCGAAAATCGTTGATGCTGTTGGTGGTGTTGATGTTAACGTCCCATTCTCGTTCAAATATAATACGACCTTTAAAAAGGGTAAGATGCATCTAACCGGGAAAGAAGCGTTAGATTATTCACGGATGCGCTATGATGATAAAGATGGGGACTATGGCCGTCAAAAACGGCAACGCCAAGTCATTACGTCGTTGATTAAATCAGCAGTTTCCTTCAAGTCCCTCACCAATTATGAATCAATCTTGAAGACGCTAGAAGATAGCGTCGCAACGGATCTAAGTTTTGATGACATGGTGGCCATTCAATCTGATTACCGGACAGCGGCGAAATCAATTACTTCTGATTACCTCAAGGGGCGTAATGCAACAATCGATGGCTCATCATACCAAGTGCCAACAACCAGTGAAATTCAACGCGTGTCAGATGTTTTACGGACGTCACTTGGGTTAGAGAAAACGAATATTGATAATGCGGAAACAAAACAAAATGCATTAAACACGAACTTTGCGGCAACGGAATATCAAGATGAATTTACGATTTATCCAGAAAGTGTCCTAAAAGATGGCACGACAACAAGTGAAGCAGCCAGCACGACAACGACTGAAGATAATACCACTCAATATTCCCAAAGTGCACCACAGTCAAACTGGCAACAGCCCCAACAGGAGCAGTCTCAGTGGCAAAGTAGTTACTAAGATGGTTTGATAAAATAACAGTCAAAAACAGCGTCATCAAGTTTACTTGATGACGCTGTTTTTGTTATAACCAGTTTACTTTTAGTGCCGATAACGGTATTATTTGTAATGGTACAAAAAGACAAACAAAGGATGTGGCGGAACGTGTATTTGCTTGTAAATGTGATAGGGTTATTAGTTTTTATTGGAGTCGGCTTTCTTTTTTCAAAGAAAAAGAAGGATATCGATTGGCGCTCAGTTTTAATTATGTTAGTGATTAACCTTGTATTAGCTTGGTTCTTAACAAGTTTTTCAGTTGGTCGGGACATCGTTTTAGGTGCTGCCAACGGGTTTAATTGGCTCGTTCAAGTTGCTTACACGGGGATTGCATTCGCATTACCAAGTTGGGTAAATGTTAAACAGATGGATTTCGTAGCCAGTGTGTTACTCCCCATCCTAATGATTATTCCATTATTTGATATCTTAACTTATATCGGTGTCTTACCATGGATTATCAAATGGTTAGGCCGTGGGTTAGCTAAAATCACGGGACAACCTAAGTTCGAATCATTTTTCGCAGTTGAAATGATGTTTTTAGGGAATACAGAAGCATTAGCTGTTTCAAGCTTACAATTGAAACAAATGAAGGCAGAACGGACATTGACGCTTGCGATGATGTCAATGAGTTGTGTGACGGCTTCAATTATCGGGGCTTACACACAAATGATGCCAGGACAATTTATCTTAACCGCTATTCCGGTCAATATTATTAACGCTATTATTGTGACCAACATTTTAAATCCGGTTAAAGTGACACCAGAAGAAGACACAATCGCCAAAATGGGTGGTAGTGGTTCAGCAGTTGGCGAAGAAGAAGCTGCTGACGGTAAGATTGAACGCGAACCATTCTTCTCATTCTTAGGTGATTCAATTTTAAATGCCGGTAAATTAGTTTTAATCATCACAGCTAACGTCATCGCCTTTGTTGCTTTGGCAGCGTTGATTGATAAAGTATTACAATTATTTAACCCTTGGATTACCCTTGAACATCTTCTAGGAATCGTGATGTTCCCATTTGCCTGGTTGATGGGCTTAGATGTCAGCCACGCCTTTGAATTTGCACAATATATGGGCACGAAGTTAGTAACGAACGAATTCGTTGTCATGGGTAAAGTTCAAAATTCAATCACAACTTTTGCACCACATTATCAAGCAGTTTTAACCGTTTTTGTCACATCATTTGCCAACTTCTCAACAGTCGGCATGATCATCGGCGCCTTCAAGGGCTTAGTTGATCGTGAAAAGAATGATATGATTGCTAAAAACGTCGGCTACATGCTCTTATCTGGGATTTTAGTCTCATTACTCTCTGCTGCAACGGTTGGTTTATTCGTTTGGTAGAAAAAAATAACAAAAAAACTGGATTTGGTAGTGACAAATTCAGCATAAAATAGTATTATAGTAGGGTGCTATTGCGAAGTTGCAATAACATCATACTTTATTGGGCTATGGCCAAGCGGTAAGGCAACAGGTTTTGATCCTGTCATGCGCTGGTTCGAATCCAGCTAGCCCAACTCAAGAATCGTTGAAGAAGTGTTAAGTAGATAACTATTTAACACTTTTTTTGTACGCTAAAAAAAGTAGACGCCCGGACAGAATCCTGTATAATGAGGCAGGAACTAAAAAGGACTTAAAAGGAGTTTGGCATGGCTGATTTAGTTTATCAAACAATTATTGCAGATTTAAAAAAGGCAATTAATGCGGGTGCTTATCCCAGCATGAAATTACCCGACGAAAGAACGTTGACGGAACATTATCAGGTTAGTCGTAGTTCGGTGAAGCGGGCGTTAAACGTTATGGCTAATCAAGGCATCATTTTTAAGAAACGCGGTTCAGGCACCTTTATTAATCCTTTATATTTAAAGAGTGGTTCATTTTTTAATTACAGCGGCTCTAATCTAGGGGTTACCGATAGCTTTAAGGCTGGCGATCGAAAACCGGGAATTAAGTTATTAGATTTCCAAGTCATCAAGCCCAGTGCAGAATTGCAACGGGACTTATTTTTGGAACCAGATGATTTTGTATACGAAATCAAGCGACTCCGGTTGTTTGATGACGAACCGTTCATGATTGAAACCGGGTTTATCCCCATTAAGATTATGCCGGGACTGACCGAAAAAATTATTTCCGGTTCAATTTTTAATTATTTAGAAACGGAAAAAAATCAAGAAGTGACGCGCGCCTTCTTATCAATTTTTGCAGAACCTTCTACGCAAGATGATCAAGATCAGCTGCAACTAAAGCCAACTGAACCCGTGGGCATCATGGAAGGCATCTTCTTTTTGGATGATGGCACGCCATTTGAATTTTCAACAATGCGACTTCATTATCAGTACATGAAATACAATACTTTTGTTTCAGTCAGCGGTCGGGAATAGACCGTTATTTTTATCTTTTTAAAATTGGTACGACCCAATATAATAAATGGTTGACTTTTAGTTTTTATCTAGTATGATAAGTATGTAAGCAGAAACATAAAAGTTGCAAATCACGCAACTTATTCATAAAGTGAACCTATCAGAAGCTTTTTTAAAAAAAGGAGTGCTATTACGATGACAGATTATTCAAGTAAAGAATACCTTGCTAAAGTTGATGCATTTTGGCGAGCAGCTAACTATATCTCAGTAGGCCAATTATATTTAAAAGACAATCCATTATTACAACGTCCCTTAGAAGCAAAAGACGTTAAAGTTAAACCAATCGGACACTGGGGCACAATCTCAGGTCAAAACTTCTTATACGCACATTTGAACCGTGCCATTAACAAGTACGACTTGAACATGTTCTACGTTGAAGGCCCAGGTCATGGTGGCCAAGTCATGGTTTCAAATTCATACTTAGACGGTAGTTATACAGAAATCTACCCAGAAATTTCTCAAGATGTTGATGGGATGAAGAAATTATTCAAACAATTCTCATTCCCAGGCGGCGTTGCTTCTCATGCTGCTCCTGAAACACCTGGTTCAATCCACGAAGGTGGCGAACTTGGTTATTCATTATCACACGGTGTCGGTGCAATTTTAGACAACCCAGACGTCATCGCAGCTGTTGTTGTTGGTGATGGGGAAGCTGAAACTGGCCCATTGGCAGCATCATGGTTATCAAGCACATTTATCAATCCTAAAAATGATGGTGCTGTCTTACCAATCTTGAACTTAAATGGTTTCAAGATTTCTAACCCAACAATCCTTTCACGTAAGAGTGACGAAGAATTAACAAAATACTTCGAAGGTAACGGTTGGGCACCAATCTTTGTTGAAGGCGACGATCCTGAAAAAATGCACCCAGCAACTGCTGCTGCAATGGATGAAGCCATCGAAAAGATCCAAGCGATTCAAAAAGCTGCTCGCGAAAACGGCGATACATCACGTCCAGTATGGCCAATGATCGTCTTCCGCGCTCCTAAAGGCTGGACTGGTCCTAAGACATGGGATGGCGTACCAATCGAAAATTCATTCCGTGCACATCAAATTCCAGTGCCAATTGATAGCACTGACATGCAACATGCCGATGCATTAGTTGATTGGATGAAGTCATATCGTCCAGAAGAATTATTTACAGCTGAAGGTCAATTAAAACCTGAAATCGCTGCAATGGCACCTAAGGGCGACAAACGAATGGCTGCTAACCCAATTACAAATGGTGGGATTGATCCTAAACCACTTCGCTTGCCAGATTACCGTGACTACGCTGTGGATAACACAGAACATGGTAAAGTTGTTGCGCAAGACATGATTGTTTTAGGTGAATATGTCCGCGATATTATTAAAGACAATGATCAAAACAAAAACTTCAGAATCTTTGGCCCTGACGAAACAATGTCAAACCGTTTGAACCACATCTTTGATGTGACAAACCGTCAATGGATGGAACCAATCAAAGAACCAAATGATCAATTCATGGCAACAGAAGGCCGTGTCCTTGATTCACAATTATCAGAACATCAAGCTGAAGGCTGGTTAGAAGGCTATGTCTTAACAGGTCGTCACGGCTTCTTCGCAAGTTACGAATCATTCTTGCGCGTTGTGGATTCAATGTTAACACAACACTTCAAGTGGTTAAGAAAAGCAGACGAACAAGCATGGCGTAACAAGTATCCTTCATTGAACGTGATTGCAACCTCAACTGTTTTCCAACAAGATCACAATGGTTACACTCACCAAGATCCAGGTGTCTTAACGCACTTAGCTGAAAAGAAACCTGAATTCATCCGTGAATACTTACCAGCTGATGCCAACACATTATTGGCAACAATGAATACTGTCTTCCAAAGCCAAGAAAAGATTAACTTAGTGATTGCTTCAAAACACCCACGTCAACAATGGTTCTCAATTGATGAAGCAACTGTCTTAGTTAAAAACGGCTTGAAGATTATTGATTGGGCAAGTACAGATCAAGATGCTGAACCAGACGTTGTGATTGCAGCTGCTGGGACAGAACCAACACTTGAAAGTTTGGCTGCTATCTCAATCTTGCACAAACAATACCCTGACATGAAGATTCGTTTCATTAACGTTGTTGATCTATTGAAACTTCGTTCACCTAAAGTGGATCCTCGTGGCTTAACAGATGAAGAATTCGATATGTACTTTACAAAAGACAAACCAGTTGTCTTCGCTTTCCATGGTTTCGAAGGCTTAGTGCGTGACATCTTCTTCGATCGTCACAACCATAACCTCCATGTTCATGGCTATCGTGAAAATGGTGATATTACAACACCATTCGACATGCGTGTCTTGAATCAAATGGATCGTTACAACTTATCTAAAGAAGTCGCAATTGACGTGCTTGGTGACCAAGCTGGCCAATTCGCACAATCAATGGATGATATGGTTGCTAAACACAACCAATACATTCGTGATGAAGGTACTGATTTACCTGAAGTTGAAGAATGGCAATGGACACCACTCCGTTAACAGAGTGAAAGTGCGTTTGAACCGGTTATCTTCTGAGCATTAACTGGATTTGACGAATTGACGATGTAATCGTCGATTCGGTAAATTTGGTTAAGCGCAGGAAGATGGTTCAAAAAGCACGTTTAAACTATAGAATTCTGCTATCAGAAGAAGGGTCTGAGACAAATCAATTTTGTCCCAGACTCTTTTTTTATGGATTCCTAGTGACTGAGCCTTTATTTTTAGGGTTAATAACGGTAAACTAGAAGACAAGTATAATTTTAGAAAGAGGCGTTTTTATTTATGGCAAAGAACAAAATCCGTGTACGATATGCACCAAGTCCAACTGGGCATTTGCACATTGGGAATGCTAGAACCGCATTATTTAATTACTTATTTGCACGTCACAATAAGGGAACTTTCGTTATCCGGATCGAAGATACAGATACGAAAAGAAACATTGCAGACGGTGAAAACAGTCAGTTAGATAACTTAAAATGGTTAGGCATGGATTGGGATGAAGGTCCAGACAAACCTGGTAACTATGGTCCTTACCGCCAATCAGAACGTCGCGAAATCTATACACCCCTTATTCAAGAATTAGTTGAAAAGGGTCTTGCTTACGAATCATATAAAACAGAAGATGAATTAACGGCAGAACGTGAAGCACAAAAAGCTGCTGGTGAAGCACCTCGTTACGTTTACGAATATGAAGGTATGAGCGATGATGAAATTAAGGCCAGCCAAGAAGCTGCTAGAGCAAAATGCTTGCAACCAGTTGTTCGTCTTCGTTTACCTAAGGATCATGTTTATAAGTTTGATGACATCGTTAAAGGTGAAATCAGCTTTGAATCAGATCGTTTAGGTGGCGACTTTGTCATCATGAAACGTGACGGCATGCCAACTTATAACTTTGCCGTTGTCGTTGATGATCATTTGATGGAAATCACACACGTTTTACGTGGGGACGATCATATCGCCAACACACCAAAACAATTGGCCGTTTACGAAGCCTTTGGCTGGGAACCACCAATTTTTGGTCACATGACATTAATCATCAATACTGAAACAGGTAAGAAACTAAGTAAACGTGATGAATCTGTGCTTCAATTTATCGAACAATATCGCGAATTGGGTTACCTACCAGAAGCGATGTTTAACTTTATTGCTTTATTAGGTTGGTCACCAGTTGGCGAAAGCGAATTGTTTAACCGTCAAGAATTCATCAAACAATTTGATCCAAAACGTTTGAGCAAATCGCCTGCTAGTTTCGATCAAAAGAAACTCGAATGGGTAAATAACCAATACGTTAAACAATCAGATCCTAACAAGATCATGGATCTTTCATTGGACAGCTTGATTAAAGCGGGTAAAATCGCCGAAAATCCTGATAGCAAGACTATCGAATGGGCGCGTCATTTGATCGCGTTATACCAAGATCAAATGAGTTACACAGCTCAAATCGTTGAAATGTCAGATGTCTTCTTCGAAGAACCTGAACAATTAGATGCAGAAGCGCTTGAAGAATTAAATAACGAAACAGCACCGGTTGTTTTGAAGGAATTCAGCGAACGCTTGAAAGATTTGACATTATTCACAGCACCACGGATTATGCAAATTATCAAAGGCATCCAAAAAGATACGAAGATCAAAGGTCGTCTATTGTACATGCCAATTCGGATTGCAACGACGCGCGAAATGCATGGCCCATCATTACCAGATTCAATCGAATTACTAGGTAAAGATCGTGTCTTAGCACATCTTGAAAAAACATTAGCCGAAATTAAATAAAGAAAAAGTGTCACGGATAATTAATCTGTGACACTTTTTTTGTATCAGATATTAAGATTTTACAAGCACTTGGTGTAACCCCTTACATTTAGCTGTATACTAGAAATAAAATAGCGTCAGTAGAGGGATTTAGGATGAAAGTTTTAACTTTTGGTGAAATGTTAATGCGTTTGAAGACGCCGGGGAATCAACGTTTATTACAAGCGGATAGTTTCGAAGCCTCATATGGTGGTGCAGAAGCGAACGTCGCTGTTTCGTTGGCACTTTTAGGGGATCAGGTCGCTTATTTAACGAAGTTGCCGGAGAATCTATTAGGGCAAAAGGGTATGCAAACTTTGCGGGGATACGGTGTTGATACGACTAAGATTCAATACGGTGATGGCCGCTTGGGTTTATATTTCTTTGAAAAAGGTGCCAGTGTTCGTTCAACTAATGTTGTTTATGATCGGGCACATAGTAGTTTTGCGACAATGACCGCTAGTGAATTCGATTGGGCAACGATTTTTGAAGATATTGATTATTTCTATTTCTCAGGGATTACACCCGCCATTTCGGCTGAATTGGCGCAAGCAGCCGAGACAGCTTGCCAATATTGTCAAGCTCACGATATTCCAGTAGTTTGTGATTTAAACTACCGCGGGAAGTTATGGTCACCAGAACAGGCGCAAGCAACGATTAAACGCTTAATGCCGTATGTCACGATCTGTATTGCTCATGATGAAGACTTTGAAGCAACACTCGGAATTCAAGCCTTTGATGGGGATGAGAGTCACGGTATCGCGCAAAAAGAATCTTTTAAAGCAGCGATGCAACAAGTCCGGCAGATTTTCCCTAACTGCCAAATGGTTGCCAGCATCTTACGGAATATTCGGTCCGTTGAAGATAGCGAGTGGCTAGCATTGTTATTAAAGGATGACCAATTCTTTGAAACGGGCACTTATCAAATGCACGTTATGGAAGGGGTCGCTGCCGGAGATGCCTTTGGCGCGGGCTTAATGCACGGGTTATTAAATAACTTTACGCCTGATGAGATGTTGCAATTCGGCTTAGCAGCTAGTGTGGCCAAATTGACGATTGCTGGCGACTTTAATTTAATTGGTGAAGCAGAAATTGAAGCAATCGCACAAAGTGGCGGCGGTGCCCGCTTATCACGATAAATAATGGTTAGCGCTATCAATGTAACCGTTTTAATTGTATAATTAACTTATACAATTAGGAGGTACTGATTATGACAAAAAAAGTAGCGTTTATTACAGGTGCAGCACAAGGAATTGGTAAAGCCATCGCGCACCGTCTTTCAAATGACGGTTTTGCAGTTGCCATCGCTGATTTCAATTTAGAAGGTGCCCAAGCAGTTGCAGCTGAAATTAACGAAACGGGCCGGGCTATCGCAGTTAAGGTTGACGTTTCTGATCGTGATCAAGTATTTGCAGCAGTTGAAACAACGGTTGCTGAACTGGGTGGGTTAGATGTTGTTGTGAATAACGCAGGTGTCGGCCCAACAACCCCAATCGAAACCATTACACCAAAACAATTTGAAAAAGTATATGCGATTAATGTTGGTAGTGTTTACTGGGGCATTCAAGCAGCCGTTAAAGCCTTCAGAGACCTTGGTCATGGTGGCAAAATCATCAATGCTTCATCACAAGCTGGGCAAGTCGGTAATCCAGAACTTGCTTTATATGGTGGCACTAAATTTGCGATTCGGGGGATTACACAAACTGCAGCCCGTGATTTAGCTGATCAAGGGATTACGGTTAATGCTTATTGTCCAGGGATCGTTAAAACACCAATGATGATGGATATCGCACATAAAGTTGGTCAAAATGCGGGCAAAGATGATGAATGGGGCATGCAACAATTTGCCAAAGACATCACTTTAGGTCGCTTATCAGAACCAGAAGATGTGGCAGCCTGTGTTGCTTATTTGGCTGGACCAGATTCTAATTATATGACTGGTCAAGCTTTAATTATCGATGGCGGCATGGTTTTCAATTAAAAATATTAAAAAGGGCACGTACAAGCTAACTTGTACGTGCCCTTTTTAGGTTAGAGTTGAATGATTTTTAAAAGTGCAGCCGATACTTCTTCACGCTTATCTTCAGGGAGTTGCGTTAGGTAATGCACCAACTTTAAGGTTTGAGCACCTGATAGTGCTGGATCGCCAAAAAAGTCAATTAGCTCAATCCCCAATGCTTCGGCAATATCGTTGAGTTTCTTAATTTTTAAGTTATCAACTTCACCGCGTTCAATCCGAGAAATAAAGCTGTAAGAACTGCCAGATTTCTCGGCCAGTTCTTCAATGGTTAGCCCTAGCTGCTTACGGTGTTCGCGAATCATCTGACTAATTGTATCTAGCATTCGGTAAGCTCCTATCATGATTATCTAACTTTAACGATAGAGGTTTCTTTAAATTGTTAAAAGAGCGTAAAAGCTATCTTTTTGTAAAAAAAGTAGCAATAATGATTCGTTAACGGTATAATACAACTATTAATTATCAGATTTTAAGCAGGGGACTGTCAATTTTAAGAACTGGTGGTTAAAAATGATATTGGGGGATATTAATGATGAAAAAGAGTTACAGTCTTATCTTAACGGTTGCGGTGGTTAGCTTATTGGGCGCTTGTTCAGCTAAAGGTGAACAAACAACCAAATCAACTAGTACTAGTACCAGCCATTCTAAAAAAGTGACATCAGTAACCAGCAGTCAAAAGCAAGTCCGTAAAGAAACGACTTCGAGTGTGTCGCGGACAAAACAGCAAGCACAATCACAGTCGCAGACCAAACAAGCAAAGGCGTTGTGGGATAGTAGCAAGAAACAAGCCTTGGCAACCTTTATGAGTGGTTGGGGAACGACGATGGGCCAAACGTATCAATCTTACGATTTAACACGGGATACTGATTATGCTGGTATTCATTTTCCTAGTAAGTTAGCCCAGACCGATTTAGCGGTCGACGATACGCCAGTGACGGCGGCTTGGAGTACTGATGGTACCGGTAGTGCGGACTATAACGTTGTTGCAATCTATTGCGATGTCGATGGCGGGACAGTTGGGGGTCACTTATACTTATTTACGTTCCATAATGGGCAACCAGTGGTCTTGATAAGGGGACACCAGATAACCGGCTCCATTTCAGCGTCACTGCTAATACGGATTTGAAGACGGGCTTTGCCAATATTGTTAGTGGGCAAGGCAGTGGACAGGCAAATACGAGTCAACCGACGACTAGTGCGGTGAGTCCTATTTCGGCAGCCGAAGCACAAGCGATAGTGGCCGCGCAAAACATCCAATACAGAGAAGAACAAGGAGAACCTGCGGGGAATAAAACAAGCTTAGCAGGTGGCGGTATTGTTCTAAAGCAATACGCTGGCGCACAAGGTATCGATATTATTAAGCTAACTCCTAAACCGGGGAACAAGGTTAACATCACCGTTCAAAATGGTTCTCTTAGAGATGGCCAAGCCGGTGAGACGGCACCCATTTCCCAAAATATCACGGTTGATCGCTAAAAAAGAAGAGGTACCGACAATTTCTTGTCGGTACCTCTTTTTGATAGTTCTCGTTTTATTGTCGGGTTCGATCGATTTCGGCTCTGATTTCCTTAAAGCTTTGTTCTGTTTCTTGACCATTATTGACGGCCACCATCATGAAGAGGCTATCGATAAGACTGATTTGGGCGATTAAAGCATGCAGCGCTTCGGCCCGATAATTAGTTTCTTCTGAAATTGAAAGTAAGGTGATATCGCCGAGCTTGGCAAGACTTGAATTACCGAAACTGGTGATGACAATCAGTGGGACTTGGCGCTCTTTTAGAATGCGGGCGAGTTCTAAAGCGTCCTTATTTTGACCACTGTGTGAAATGATAATCGCGCAATCTTGATTAGTTAGTTTTGTCGCTTGCATGAGTTGTAGATGATAATCTTGGTTGAAGACTGTGGGGATGCTGGTTCTGAGGAATTTGTGGTAACCATCTTGGGCCACAATCCCGGAAGCCCCCAAACCAAATAAACTAAGCAGATGGGCGCGGTTGATTAAGGCGACCGCTTTTTGAAGTTGTTCTTCAGTTAATAGCGACCAAGTAGCTTTTAGCGCGTTGCTGTTAGAACTGAAGATTTTTTCGGCCATCGTTGTAAAAGTATCGTTTGCATTGATTTCATGAAAAAGTGGTGAGGTGTTGGCTTCTTTGGCCAGGAGTGCCATCTTGAAGGCTTGAAAATTATCGAAGCCCAATATTTTAGCGAAACGTGAAATTGTCGCGGTGGAGACCCCACAGTTGGCGGCAAATTCTTGAATCGTTAAACGCTGATTGAATTGTGATTCTTGGAAGATGTAGTCAGCGATTTGCTTATATTTTTCGCTAAAATTATCATAATAAGATCGTAATAATGAATCGATTGCTTGCGCCATTGTCGGGACCCCCTAGTAATGATTAGCCCTAGTATAGCATAAAAATAAAAATACGAAAATAATTTTCTATAAAACGCTTGCATTGTGAAAAAAATTTACATATAATGAGTTTGTAAGATAAAAGGATAAGCAGATAGGGGACTTAAAAATGAAATTAGCAATGGTCGGTTTAGGCAAAATGGGTATCAACTTAGTAGCCAACTTACGACGGAACGGTCACGAAGTTGTGGCTTTTGATTTAAATCAAGCAGCGGTTGAAGAAGCCGTTAACTTAGGTGCCACAGCGGCAACGGATTTAGACGATGTTTTAGCACAATTAACGAGTCCTCGAATTGTGTGGGTCATGTTACCAGCTGGTAAACCAACAGATGCCACGATTCAAACATTAAGCGAAAAAATGAATGCCGGAGATATGGTGATTGACGGTGGTAATTCATTCTTTGAAGATTCAGAACGCCATAATGCACTTTTAAAAGAACAAGGGATTCATTTCTTCGACGCTGGCACTTCAGGCGGGATGAGTGGTGCCAACGCTAATGGGAACTTTATGATCGGTGGCGATAGCCCTGAAGCCTTCAAGACAATCGAACCCATCTTTAAATCAATCGCCCAAGAAGATGGCTACCTGTACACAGGTAAAGCTGGGAGTGGTCATTACTTGAAGATGGTCCATAATGGGATTGAATACGGGATGATGCAATCAATCGCAGAAGGTTTTGATGTCTTAGAACATGGCCGTTTCGAATATGACAACGAAGCAGTTGCCAAGGTTTGGAGTAACGGTTCAGTCATTCGCGGTTGGCTAATGGAATTAGCACAATCAGCCTTTTCTAAAGATCCAGAATTAGAATCCTTAAAAGGTGTTATGCATTCTTCAGGTGAAGGTCAATGGACATTGGATGAAGCCTTGAAATTACAAGTACCAACGCCAGTAATTGGGTTATCATTGATGATGCGTTATCGCTCACTTGAAGATGATACCTTTACAGGCAAAGTTGTTGCCGCTTTAAGAAACGAATTTGGTGGCCACGCTGTCGATAAGAAATAATTCGGTTTTAAACAACAAACAAACGAGGTAATTAATGATGAAATATATGATTGGTGCCGATATTGGAACAACAAGTACGAAAGCTGTCCTATATGATCTAAAAGGGAATGTGAAGGCCTATGCTAACGTTGGCTATCCACTATACCAAAATGTACCTGATATGGCGGAAGAAGATCCAGATGAAATCTTCGAAGCTGTTGTGGAAGTACTGGGAAAAGTAATGCGCAAAGGACATGTACAAGCTGGCGAATTACAAGGTGTTAGTTTCTCAGCTGCAATGCATAGTTTAATTTTGATGGATCGTAACCATCAACCGTTGACACGGGCGATTACTTGGGCGGATAACCGCGCTGCTAAATATAGTAACGAATTAAAGGCCAATGGATTAGGGCACGAGATTTATCAACATACCGGAACGCCTATCCACCCGATGGCACCATTATCAAAAATCATTTGGTTGCGTCATGAACAACCAGACCTCTTCAAACAAGCAGCACAATTCATTGATATTAAAACATATGTTTTCCAAAAATTATTCCATACTTACAAGATGGAATATTCAATCGCTTCAGCAACTGGCTTGTTCAATATCTTCAATTTAGATTGGGATCAACAAGCTCTTGAAGTAGCCGGGATTACCCGCGACCAATTACCAGAATTAGTTGAACCAACTGCACAAATTACAGGTTTAGATACAACTTACAGTCAAGAAACGGGTATCAGTAGTGATGTCCCATTTATCTTTGGTGCGAGTGATGGCGTTCTATCTAACTTAGGGGTTAATGCAATCGATCCTGGCGTTTTGGCAGTGACAATTGGGACCAGTGGTGCAGTTCGAGTGGTGGTTGATAAACCAGTCGTTGATCCAAATGGTCGATTATTCTGTTACGCTTTAACCAAGGACAAGTGGGTTGTCGGTGGACCTGTTAACAACGGTGGAATCGTCTTCCGTTGGGTTCGTGACCAACTCTTTGCACCTGAAAAATTAACGGCTGAACAGATGCAAGTATCAACCTATGATCTTTTGACGCAAATTGCTGAAAAGATTCCAGCCGGTTCAGACGGGTTGTTATTCCACCCATACTTGGGCGGCGAACGAGCACCAATTTGGGATTCTGATGCACGTGGTTCATTCTTTGGCTTAACACGTCAACATACACGGGCCCACATGGTACGTGCAGCACTAGAAGGGATTGTTTACAATCTCTACATGGTGATGTTAATGATCGAAGGCGTTGCTGGTAAACCTAAGAGTATTCAAGCAACCGGTGGTTTTGCCCGTTCAGAATTATGGCGTCAAATGTTAGCTGATATCTTCGAACAAGATGTGACGATTCCAGAAAGTTTTGAAAGTTCATGTTTAGGCGCCGCAGTTTTAGGGATGTATTCATTAGGTTTAGTGGATGATCTCTCAGCTGTTAAAGACATGATTGGTGTGACAAATGTTCACGAACCAAAAGCAGAAAACTTCGACGTTTACCGCGAACTAATTCCAATTTGGATTCGCCTCACTCGGGAATTGAGTCCAGAATACAGTGCAATTGCTGATTTCCAACGCAGACATATGCAAGTTAAAGAAGCAACTAAGGATTAAAGATTAAACGTTCAATCACCAAAAGTGGGATTGAGCGTTTAATTTGTTAATTTAATGTAAACGCAAACAAAATAGAAAGTGGGAATGGTTATGGAACTCTTAGTCTTATTTTTAGGCATCATGTTATTATTACTACTCATTATTAAGTTCAAACTGAACACGTTTGTTTCGTTAGTGTTAACAGCAATGGTCGTGGGTGTCGGTTTAGGGATGCCGCTGACTAAAATTGCAACTAGCGTTCAAAATGGGATTGGCGGACAATTAGGCGAATTATCAATCGTCTTTGGGTTTGGTGCCATGATGGGCCGGCTCGTTGCTGATGCTGGTGGGGCGTTTAGAATCGCCCACACATTGATTGATAAATTTGGTAAGAAACGACTCCAAATCGCGATTATGTTGGCGTCATTTATTATCGGGATTGCCTTATTCTTCGAAGTTGGGATGGTCCTATTAGTCCCAATCGTCTTTGCGATTGCCGTTGAAGCGAGCGTACCGATTTTATACTTGGGGATTCCAATGGCTGCCGCTTTATCTGTGACTCATGGTTTCTTACCACCACATCCAGCACCAACAGCCATTACATCTGCTTTAGGAGCTAATGCGGGACACGTTTTATTGTACGGTGTCATCATTGCGATTCCATCTGTGATTATTGCAGGGCCACTCTTTACCAAAGTGGCACGTAAAATGATTCCAGACGCCTTTGCACGCCAAGGAAACTTGACGGCACTTGGTCCTCAGAAAACTTTTAAATTAGAAGAGACGCCAAGTTTCGGTATTAGTGTTGTGACTTCATTATTCCCAGTAATTTTAATGGCGATCACAACGGTTTACCAAATGTTATTCAACGGTGGTTCGCTACCAAAGAATCCAACGTTATTAGATTCAATCATTGGTTTTATCGGGACACCAGCGATTGCGATGACCATTTCATTGTTATTAGCAATGTACACAATGGGCTGGGGTCGTCGTATTAAGACACCAGCAATCATGAAAACAATTGAAGAAGCGGTCAAATCAATCGCCATGTTACTCTTAGTAATTGGTGGGGGCGGGGCCTTCAAACAAATCTTAATCGATGGCGGTGTTGGCGATAGCGTGACAACATTATTCGCGCATGCGAGCTTATCACCACTTGTCTTAGGTTGGTTAATCGCCGTTGTCTTGCGGATTGCGCTTGGTTCAGCAACCGTTGCGTCATTGACAGCAGCTGGTTTAGTCTTACCATTGATGCAATCAGCAGGCGTGAACCCTGCTTTGATGGTGCTTTCAATCGGTGCTGGTAGTTTAGCAGCATCACACGTTAACGATGCTGGTTTCTGGATGTTTAAGGAATACTTCGACTTAAGCGTTAAGGAAACATTGGCAACTTGGACCGTCCTAGAAACATTAATTTCAATTGTCGGTTTAGTTGGCGTATTACTATTGAGTTTAGTTGTCTAAAAAAGTTATTATTCAAAAGAGTTGCGGCAAAATTTATTTTGTCGGAACTCTTTTTTTAATGATTAAGCGGTAGCGCTTGCAACGAGTGGCACGCTCCCCTATAGTTAAAGAGAAGTAAATTCAGGAGGGTTATTGCATGATTGAAAAGAGAGTACTCTCGGCAACCGATGAACCAGCATTTTATGACCTCACCCAATACGCCTTTAATAAACCGGATAGTGAGCAACGGCGGTTATTCTTCCAAAAACTGTATCAGAACAGTGTCGGTTTTGGTGTTTTTGATCAGGGTCATTTGAAGAGTAGTTTATTAGCGACGCCGTTTGATGTTAATTTCAAAGGGCAAACATTTAAGATGAGTGGCATTGGTTATGTTGCCAGTTACCCAGAATTTTCGGGCCAAGGTGGCATCTCTGATTTAATGCACTTAGCCTTTGAACGGATGCAAGCAGATGGGGTTACACTATCTTATTTAGCACCTTTTTCGTATCCTTTTTATCGTCGTTTTGGTTATGAACAAGCTTTCGAGCAAACCTGTTATCAGATTAAAACGGCGAACTTGCCACGTCTTAAATTTGCGCCAGATCAGGGGTACGTTGAACGGTTATCGTTAAGCGCAGCCGTGCCGTTGATCAGTGCCTTCCAACAGCAACATCCGCATAACCAGGTCGGCGGTATCCAACGGGCCGCGTGGTGGTGGCAGTATAATTGTTTGAAGCATACTGATTGGGAAGTAGCCGTTTATACTGACGGCGACCAACAAGTAGCAGGCTATGTGATTTATAGCCGTCAGGCGACAACTCTAGAGATTCAAGAGTTATTGACATCAACGGTTGCCAGTCAGGAACAACTTGTTAAGTTTATTTTCAAACACCAATCGGCCTATCAAACCATTCGCTATGAGAGTGGTTTAACAACTAACTTGGGTGATTTATTACCGGATCCGACAATTGTTGAAACAACAACGGTACCTTATATGATGGCGCGGATTGTGTCGTTGGCTGATTTCTTAGCACGTTATCCGTATGAAGTAGCGGACCTTGAGGCAGTGAAGATTGCTGTTAGTGATGACTTTTTACCCGAGAATAGTGGTGTTTGGCAATTGAGTTTACACGCGGGCCAACCGACGGTAACGAAATTGGCGAGCCAAACGGCGGATATCACAGTAACCATTCAGCAGCTCACCAAGGCAATGATGGGTTACCGCACACTGGCATCGCAAGCGCATTACGGTCAGGTCAGTGGTGATGCGGTCAAAATTGCTCAATTAAGCGCGGCCTTCAATCAGACGCAACCGATGTTGTGGGACTATTTTTAACACAAATAAAAAGAGCACCAAGACATTAGGTCTTGGTGCTCTTTGTGATTAGATTAAGAAGTAGCCAAATGTTCCTAAGATGATTAAGAACAAGAAGTTCATACCAGTAAAGACGACTAAGAATTTACCAATATCTTTACCCCAGCCTTTTTTGAAACGTTTGTAAGCAATTAAGTTAGCAAGTGAGGCGAACATTGTGCCGACCCCACCGATGTTGATGGCTAAGAACATTGCGTGACTGTGGTTGGTGAAGCTTGATAGTAAAATTTCAGTTGGGACATTAGCGATTAATTGACAACTAATGAGGCCTGTAAGATAGGTTTGTTTAGCAGTACCAACAAGTGAACGCATGAAAGTGGCGATTGTTGGGATGTGGCTTAAGTTACCAACTGCGATGAAGAAGCAGAAGAAAGTTAACAATAAACCATAATCGACTGTTTTGAAAAGCTTCGGATCAAATACTAAAATCGCAATGATGACCAAGATAGGTGTGACCCATAATGGAATCAATGAGAAGACTGCTAAGAAAACAACCACTGTGAGGGGGACGAAATACCATAAAGGCCCTTTTTCAACTTCAACTGGATGGAGACCATGGAGTTTGATGGGTTCCTTTGGAAAAAGAAACGTTGTGGCGGTCAACATAATGATACTAACAATTAAGACCGGGATTGAATATTCAAAGAAATGGCGAATCGTCATATGGTAGAACGATACGAGGAAAATATTGTGCGGGCTCCCAAATGGTGTGAGGGATGAACCGAGATTAGCCGAAATCGTGATTAACGTGACAGGTAAAATCGGTGAAAAATCAAGTTGCCGCGCAATTAGGATGAACAACGGTACAAAAGTTAAGACCGTCATATCATTGGTTAGAAACATTGCCCCAACAAAGGTCAATGCCAAGAGCATCTGCATTAAAGCACGTTTGGAATGACTCTTAATAATCAGTTCCCGTGCGAAGTAATCGAGCACATGTAGTCGTTGATAAACTTGGACGAGTGTCATAATACAAAAGACACTGACGATCACGTGAAAATTAACGTAACTAAGATGGGGGCGATTGAAAAATGAGGTGACAATAGCTGCAATCGTTGCGGCGAGAAGTAATTTGTCATCTAAGAAAAAATCTCGGATGTTCAAAGCAATGTTTTTCATATCGTTTAAGTTATCCTCTTTATATTAAGATTAAAAAAGCACTATTCCAATTCTAGACTGTTTTTGGCGATAAAAACAGAAAAATTTACAATATATACATAATTTTTACAATAGCTAGAATCCCATTTTACTAAAGGCGGATGACTATTTAAGCAATTTTTAAGTCATTTAACTGCTAAAGTGCTGCGTAATTCAGTATAATAGTAATAGAAGGAAGCGGTTAATTTTTGATTGCTTCTTGAGCGCAACTCCGCTATATTAGGATTATTATTGATTATTTAAGAAGAAGGTGGCGCACATGAAAGATGCCCCAAGACATACAGTCATATTAGGAATTGTCGCTGCAGTGATTTCAATCATCTGTGGCATGTTAATTTTGTACAGTATTTTACACGTTAGTTTGTGGCTTTCAATTTTAGCGAGTGTCATTATTGGACTCTATCTAGGCTATAACACTTTTTATAGTACCTATTTAGCCGAAATGATTAAAATTGAGGTTATCAATCAAGGTTTGGACAGCAAGGATTTAGCTGAATTGATGCACGGGAATGCCAAGGACTATCCTATTATTCGTGGTGATTTACGATTGATTATTCCACGGCGGAAACGTGCGGAATTATTGGCTAAGCTACGCGATCGGGTAGGCTGAGCGGTTTTGCTTCCGCATTAGAACTGTGTTAACATTAACCTAACTTATTGAAAAGGTGTCGAGAACAATGACAATCGAACGACCATTAATTATGAAGCTTTGCTCTACACATTTGCAGATGACACAGCGTGTAGAGCCTAATATTGATTAAAAGTCATCTATAGAAGAATGCTCACGATAATGTGCGACTTTTAGGTTGCTTATTTTGTGGTGTCTTTTATAGATGGCGGTCGATAAAGTCAGTGATTGTAATCGCGACAGGGGTAGCTATATGCTATCCCTGTTTTTTTATTGGAAAGAAAGTAGGAAGAGACAATGAGTATTTTAAAAGTCGAAGGACTAAGTCAACAATTTTTAGACAAACAACTTTATGATGATGCCGGGTTCCAAGTCAATAAAGGCGAACACATGGGGATTACTGGCCAAAATGGGGTCGGTAAAAGTACCTTGATTAATATTTTAACAGGCGCTATTTTACCAGATGAGGGTAAAGTAACCTGGCAAAAGAACATTAAGATTGGTTATTTGGATCAATATGCCAAATTAGCGCCAGGCCTATCCATTTTTGAATTCTTAAAAACGGCCTTTGCGGATTTGTATGCTCAGGAAGAACGAATGAGTCAATACTACGCCGACTACGCAACGAGTTTAGATGACCAACTACTCGAAAAAGCGGGGGCAATTCAAGAACTTCTTGAAGCTAAAAACTTCTATGAAATTGATACGCGGGTTATGCAAGTTGCGACTGGTTTAGGGATTGATGCGCTAGGGATGGACCATGACGTTTCACAACTTAGTGGGGGTCAGCGGTCGAAGATTATTTTAGCGAAGTTACTATTAGAAGAACCGGATATGTTGTTATTGGATGAACCAACCAATTATTTGGATACCAATCATATCGATTGGCTCAGTGATTATTTGAATAACTTCGAAGGGGCCTTCATTACAATCTCCCATGATTATGATTTCTTGGAACGGGTAACAACCTGTATTGCCGACATCGAATTTGGGAAGATTACCAAATATACCGGAACGCTCCAACAGGCTTTCCGCCAAAAAGCCGATAACCAAGCTAGCTATATGAAGGCTTATGAGAATCAACAAAAGAAAATTGAAAAGACAAA
Organism: Latilactobacillus sakei subsp. sakei DSM 20017 = JCM 1157; assembly: GCF_002370355.1. NCBI lineage: Bacteria > Bacillati > Bacillota > Bacilli > Lactobacillales > Lactobacillaceae > Latilactobacillus > Latilactobacillus sakei. The sequence goes on along the minus strand of NZ_AP017929.1, from coordinate 178,198 downwards.
GGCTTATATCCGTAAGTATAAAGCTGGTTCACGGTCAACAATTGCCAAGAGTCGTGAAAAGCAATTAGCTCATATGGATATTTTGACACCCCCAAGTAATCGCGTGAAGGCTAACTTCCGTTTCCCATACCACGTAACAGCCAGTCAGATTCTATTGACGACCAATGATCTAGAGATTGGTTACGAAAATGCGTTATTGCCAGCCTTAAACTTCTCAATTGGTCGGGATCAAAAAGTGGTGCTCAAAGGGTTTAATGGGATTGGTAAGTCGACATTGATTAAAACCATCATTAAAGAAATTCCAGCAATTAGCGGTGATTTTGAAATTGCTAGCACGGTGAAGTTTGGTTACTTCAAGCAGGACTTAAAGTGGCCTAACAATATGGCAACCCCACTCCAATATTTACAGGGCGAATATCCAGAACAAAAGCAAAAGGAACTTCGCCAAGTATTATCCCGGACAGGACTAACTGCTGAAGAAGCGATGAAGCCGTTGAAACAACTCAGCGGTGGCGAGCAATCAAAGGTTAAAATTGCCGAATTGCTCCTAACCTCAAGTAACTTCCTTCTATTAGATGAACCAACGAACCATTTAGACGATGATACGAAGAACGCATTGCGCAAAGCCATCCAAGAATTTGAGGGTGGCGTCTTGCTAGTGACCCATGAAGAGGACTTTTACCAAGGCGATTGGATCGATAAAGTGTTAGATGTTGAGTCCTTGATTAAATCTTGATGATTTATTTTTAATATATACTGTATCTATAACAGACAAGTGTTAAGCTTATGGGGATAAATGACTAACTTAACTAATATTGGCGGAGGTCATATGGATAAAATTGATGTAACAAAATTAACCCAGATGTCGAACTTTGAAGTCGCAGCACTCTTTTATAAATATGCACTGACAAACAGTCGCGGTTTACGGGCGATTAATGTCGGGCGCGGCAATCCGAATTGGATTAATACACAAGCAAGATTTGCCTTTAATCGGATTGTTGAATTTGGGATGAAAGAATCCTTACAAACAATTAACTTAGACGATGGCAATCTTGCTGGCTACACCGATCAAACAGGTATCGCGGAATGCTTCAATCAGTTCTTAGATGGTGATAATCCGGTGGATGCTTTTTTGAAGCAGGCTTTGGCTTATACCCGAGACGTCATGCATATCAATCAAGATGAACTTGTCTTTGAATGGGTCGATGGCGTTATTGGCAACCATTATCCAGAACCATCACGCAGCTTAGTGAATGTTGAAAAGATTTTAAATCGGTATCTAGAAGTAAATCTCTATCGCGGTGAACATCTATCAGACAAGACAAAGGTCTTTCCAACTGAAGGTGGGACAGCTGCGATGGTCTATCTTTTTAATGAACTAAAGGTCAGCCATATTTTAGAGGCGGGTGATACGATTGCGATTAATACGCCAATCTTTACACCGTACTTGCAGATTCCAGAACTAAATGAATTTAAACTACAAGAGTTTAACGTTAGTTCTGATGAATCTGATGACTGGCAATTGGTCGATCATAAATTTGAAGAGTTGAAGGATCCAAATGTTAAAGCCTTTTTCGTGGTGAACCCAACCAACCCAACCTCTAGAGCTTTTAGTGACCATGCGCTAGATAAGTTGAAGGAAGTTGTTGAAGCCAATCCGAACCTCGTGATTATTACGGATGATGTTTATGGGACGTTTGTCGATGATTTTAAAACCATCTATTCAGTTGTGCCACATAATACATTGTTAGTGTACTCATTCTCTAAATTATACGGGGCAACCGGTCAACGGATTGGTTTAATCGCAATGCACGACGATAACATTTTCGATAAGTTGATTGAAGAAATGACAGCAGAAGATCCTGTTATTAGAGAAGCTTTCCGGAAACGGTATTCGTACGTCACAAATAAGCCACATGAAATGAGTTTTATCGATCGAACGGTAGCGGATAGTCGAAACATCGGGTTATACCATGCAGCTGGCTTATCAACACCACAACAGATCACAATGGCGCTTTTTAGTTTGACGAACCTGATTTACGAAGGCAGAGAAGATCCGTATGTGACAGCATCTAAGGAAATTGTAAGTCATCGATATAAGGCCTTTTGGGAATCGCTTGGGTTAGTCGTTAAGACAACCGAAGAAAATGCGGAATACTACACTGTTTTTAGTATCTATAAGTTAGCAGAGTCGAAATACTCTAAAGATTTCAGAGCTTACTTGGAACAAAACTGTAATCATTTAGCATTTGAATGGCGACTCGCAGCGGAATATGGGGTTGTTGTAATGGATGGTGCTGGGATGGGAACCAAGGCGGGGTATTTAAGAATCTCACTTGCTAACCGTCCAGATAAGGACTATGAAACAGTCGGCGGTCGGATTTCTGACTTACTGGCAAGCTACTATACTGAATACTTGCAATCTAAAGCACAATAAGGTGTAATGAAGGGCGTTAGAACAACGATAAGTTGTTCTAACGCCCTTTTTGTGTCCCACTTAGTAGAATTTTATATAGAAGGTATTAGTTGGATTTAATGCTTATAGGAATAAATTAATCATTTAATCAATTTTTTAGTAATAAGTGCTTGACCTAGCCGTATTAAGTTGATAAGATATAAAAGTTGTCAAAAGCGAGCAGCTCAGTAATGAGTAAGGAAATAAATAATTAAAATGTTTTTGAAAAACACTTGTTATTTAATTCTAATCGTGATAACATATTATATGTTGCTTACGGAGCTATAACTTCTAAGTAATAAATAATTTTTAAAAGTGTTTGACAGATGATTGATTACATGATATAATTAAGAAGCTGTTTCAACGCAGTAGATCTTTGAAAACTGAACAAAGTTTTGATAAACCAAATGTGTAGGGTCGCCCTTCGGGGCACAACATATTTGCGAAGTCAATTTCGCTAGCAAATAAATTAAGTAACAAAACAAGAGCTACAAACTTTTAATCGAGAGTTTGATCCTGGCTCAGGACGAACGCTGGCGGCGTGTCTAATACATGCAAGTCGAACGCACTCTCGTTTAGATTGAAGGAGCTTGCTCCTGATTGATAAACATTTGAGTGAGTGGCGGACGGGTGAGTAACACGTGGGTAACCTGCCCTAAAGTGGGGGATAACATTTGGAAACAGATGCTAATACCGCATAAAACCTAACACCGCATGGTGTAGGGTTGAAAGATGGTTTCGGCTATCACTTTAGGATGGACCCGCGGTGCATTAGTTAGTTGGTGAGGTAAAGGCTCACCAAGACCGTGATGCATAGCCGACCTGAGAGGGTAATCGGCCACACTGGGACTGAGACACGGCCCAGACTCCTACGGGAGGCAGCAGTAGGGAATCTTCCACAATGGACGAAAGTCTGATGGAGCAACGCCGCGTGAGTGAAGAAGGTTTTCGGATCGTAAAACTCTGTTGTTGGAGAAGAATGTATCTGATAGTAACTGATCAGGTAGTGACGGTATCCAACCAGAAAGCCACGGCTAACTACGTGCCAGCAGCCGCGGTAATACGTAGGTGGCAAGCGTTGTCCGGATTTATTGGGCGTAAAGCGAGCGCAGGCGGTTTCTTAAGTCTGATGTGAAAGCCTTCGGCTCAACCGAAGAAGTGCATCGGAAACTGGGAAACTTGAGTGCAGAAGAGGACAGTGGAACTCCATGTGTAGCGGTGAAATGCGTAGATATATGGAAGAACACCAGTGGCGAAGGCGGCTGTCTGGTCTGTAACTGACGCTGAGGCTCGAAAGCATGGGTAGCAAACAGGATTAGATACCCTGGTAGTCCATGCCGTAAACGATGAGCGCTAGGTGTTGGAGGGTTTCCGCCCTTCAGTGCCGCAGCTAACGCATTAAGCACTCCGCCTGGGGAGTACGACCGCAAGGTTGAAACTCAAAGGAATTGACGGGGGCCCGCACAAGCGGTGGAGCATGTGGTTTAATTCGAAGCAACGCGAAGAACCTTACCAGGTCTTGACATCCTTTGACCACTCTAGAGATAGAGCTTTCCCTTCGGGGACAAAGTGACAGGTGGTGCATGGTTGTCGTCAGCTCGTGTCGTGAGATGTTGGGTTAAGTCCCGCAACGAGCGCAACCCTTATTACTAGTTGCCAGCATTTAGTTGGGCACTCTAGTGAGACTGCCGGTGACAAACCGGAGGAAGGTGGGGACGACGTCAAATCATCATGCCCCTTATGACCTGGGCTACACACGTGCTACAATGGATGGTACAACGAGTTGCGAGACCGCGAGGTTTAGCTAATCTCTTAAAACCATTCTCAGTTCGGATTGTAGGCTGCAACTCGCCTACATGAAGCCGGAATCGCTAGTAATCGCGGATCAGCATGCCGCGGTGAATACGTTCCCGGGCCTTGTACACACCGCCCGTCACACCATGAGAGTTTGTAACACCCAAAGCCGGTGAGGTAACCCTTCGGGGAGCCAGCCGTCTAAGGTGGGACAGATGATTAGGGTGAAGTCGTAACAAGGTAGCCGTAGGAGAACCTGCGGCTGGATCACCTCCTTTCTAAGGAATAATACGGAAAACCTTGTACATTTGCGAAATCAAAACTTTGTTTAGTTTTGAGAGATCTACTCTCAAACTTTGTTCTTTGAAAACTGGATAATAAGTAATATATTAGTTTTAAAAGCCGAGAAAAACATTGCGTTTTAAAGAGTTTTTTAATAATAGAAATATGAATTAGTTCATATCGCTAAACTCAAATAATAACCCTTTACCGTAGGTAAAGATAGGTTAAGTTATAAAGGGCGCATGGTGGATGCCTTGGCACTAGGAGCCGATGAAGGACGGTACTAACACCGATATGCTTCGGGGAGCTGTAAGTAAGCTTTGATCCGGAGATTTCCGAATGGGGGAACCCAATACTTTTAATCGAGTATTATCATTAAGTGAATACATAGCTTAATGAAGGTAGACGAGGGGAACTGAAACATCTAAGTACCTTCAGGAAGAGAAAGAAAAATCGATTCCCTAAGTAGCGGCGAGCGAACGGGGAAGAGCCCAAACCAAGAAGCTTGCTTCTTGGGGTTGTAGGACAGAACTTTGGAGTTACCAAGTTAAGTTGTAATCGAATCAGCTGGGAAGCTGAGTCAAAGAGTGTGATAACCACGTAGATTAAACAACTTAACCTCCGTTCTGGATCCTGAGTACGGCGGAACACGTGAAATTCCGTCGGAATCCGGGAGGACCATCTCCCAAGGCTAAATACTCCCTAGTGACCGATAGTGAACCAGTACCGTGAGGGAAAGGTGAAAAGCACCCCGGAAGGGGAGTGAAATAGATCCTGAAACCATGTGCCTACAATTAGTCAAAGCTCGTTAATGAGTGATGGCGTGCCTTTTGTAGAATGAACCGGCGAGTTACGTTTATATGCGAGGTTAAAGTGAAAAGCTGGAGCCGTAGCGAAAGCGAGTCTGAAATGGGCGAGTGAGTATATAGATGTAGACCCGAAACCAAGTGACCTACCCATGTCCAGGTTGAAGGTGTGGTAAAACACACTGGAGGACCGAACCCACGTCAGTTGAAAATGGCGGGGATGAGGTGTGGGTAGCGGTGAAATTCCAATCGAACTTGGAGATAGCTGGTTCTCTCCGAAATAGCTTTAGGGCTAGCCTCGGAATATTGGATCATGGAGGTAGAGCACTGTTTGGACTAGGGGCCCGTCATGGGTTACTGAATTCAGATAAACTCCGAATACCATTGATTTAGTTCCGGGAGTCAGACTGCGAGTGATAAGATCCGTAGTCGAAAGGGAAACAGCCCAGATCACCAGTTAAGGTCCCAAAATTTATGTTAAGTGGAAAAGGATGTGGCGGTGCACAGACAACTAGGATGTTGGCTCAGAAGCAGCCACCATTTAAAGAGTGCGTAATAGCTCACTAGTCGAGTGCCGCTGCGCCGAAAATGTACCGGGGCTAAACATAATACCGAAACTGTGGGTGGACACGTAAGTGTCCGCGGTAGGAGAGCGTTCTAAGGGCGATGAAGCTAGATCGTAAGGACTAGTGGAGCGCTTAGAAGTGAGAATGCCGGCATGAGTAGCGAAAGATCAGTGAGAATCTGATCCACCGTATGACTAAGGTTTCCTGGGGAAGGCTCGTCCTCCCAGGGTTAGTCGGGACCTAAGGCGAGGCCGAGAGGCGTAGTCGATGGATAACAGGTTGATATTCCTGTACTAGTTTATTTTGTTTGAATGATGGAGGGACGCAGGAAGCTAAGGAATGCACACGACTGGAAATGTGTGTCCAAGCAATAAGTCTTGAGTTGAGTGAAATGCTTGATTCTTTAAGGACAAGTTGTGATGGGGAGCGAAATTAAGTAGCGAAGTTCCTGATGTTACACTGCCAAGAAAAGCTTCTAGTGAGAAATAAACTACCCGTACCGTAAACCGACACAGGTGGTCGAGGAGAATATCCTAAGGTGAGCGAGTGAACTCTCGTTAAGGAACTCGGCAAAATGACCCCGTAACTTCGGGAGAAGGGGTGCTGACCGTCAGGTCAGCCGCAGTGAATAGGCCCAAACAACTGTTTATCAAAAACACAGGTCTCTGCAAAATCGTAAGATGACGTATAGGGGCTGACGCCTGCCCGGTGCTGGAAGGTTAAGAGGATGAGTTAGCGCAAGCGAAGCCCAGAATTGAAGCCCCAGTAAACGGCGGCCGTAACTATAACGGTCCTAAGGTAGCGAAATTCCTTGTCGGGTAAGTTCCGACCCGCACGAAAGGCGTAATGATTTGGGCACTGTCTCAACGAGAGACTCGGTGAAATTATAATACCCGTGAAGATGCGGGTTACCCGCGACAGGACGGAAAGACCCCATGGAGCTTTACTGTAGCTTGATATTGAGTGTTTGTACAGTTTGTACAGGATAGGTAGGAGCCGTAGAAATCGGAACGCTAGTTTCGATTGAGGCGTTGGTGGGATACTACCCTAACTGTATGACCACTCTAACCCGCGCCACTTAGCGTGGCGGGAGACAGTGTCAGGTGGGCAGTTTGACTGGGGCGGTCGCCTCCTAAAGTGTAACGGAGGCGCTCAAAGGTTCTCTCAGAATGGTTGGAAATCATTCGTAGAGTGTAAAGGTATAAGAGAGCTTGACTGTGAGATTGACAAATCGAGCAGGGACGAAAGTCGGACTTAGTGATCCGGTGGTTCCGTATGGAAGGGCCATCGCTCAACGGATAAAAGCTACCCTGGGGATAACAGGCTTATCTCCCCCAAGAGTCCACATCGACGGGGAGGTTTGGCACCTCGATGTCGGCTCATCGCATCCTGGGGCTGTAGTCGGTCCCAAGGGTTGGGCTGTTCGCCCATTAAAGCGGTACGCGAGCTGGGTTCAGAACGTCGTGAGACAGTTCGGTCCCTATCCGTCGCGGGCGCAGGAAATTTGAGAGGAGCTGTCCTTAGTACGAGAGGACCGGGATGGACATACCTCTGGTGTACCAGTTGTGCCGCCAGGCGCATCGCTGGGTAGCTATGTATGGCAGGGATAAACGCTGAAAGCATCTAAGTGTGAAGCCCCCCTCGAGATGAGATTTCCCATTCCTTTATGGAAGTAAGACCCCTGAAAGATGATCAGGTAGATAGGCTAGGAGTGGAAGTACAGCGATGTATGGAGCGGACTAGTACTAATCGGTCGAGGACTTAACCAAAGGTGCAATGTTTGGCTTTTGAAATGAAAATATTACTTATTATGCAGTTTTGAGAGAACGAAGTTCTTCTCAGTGCGAAAACACAAAATAGTGTGGTGGCGATAGCAAGAAGGATACACCTGTTCCCATGTCGAACACAGTAGTTAAGCTTCTTAGCGCCGATAGTAGTTGGTGGGAAACTACCTGCGAGGATAGGACGTTGCCACGCAATTTAAAAAGGTTGAACCTCAGGTTCAGCCTTTTTTGTTAGTTATATTTTAATTAGAAAGGAAAAAATAATGACTCAAACAATTACAGCTAACAATATAGAGGCCTTTGTTGCTGAAAAACCGTTAGTTATTTTAGACTTTTGGGCGGATTGGTGTATGCCTTGTAAAATCATGACACCAATGATTCAAGAATTGCATGCAGCTTCTAATGACGCATTTAAGCTCGGGATGGTGGATGTTGAAGATCAACCTGAATTAGCAGAACGATATGATATTCAATCCGTACCAACCTTATTAATTTTTAAAAAAGGTAAGGCAGCTGAAAAAGTAACTGGTGCTTTCCCTAAAGAAAAATTAAAACGGTATTTAGATAAGAAGATAGCAGAATCTAATCATGAAGGCTAAATAAAAGGCGAGACATCCAAATGGACGTCTCGCCTTTTATTTTGTTAAGCTTAAACAATACGACGGACATAGCGATAAAGTAATAATGCGCTAAATTCGCAGAGTAAGATAAGAACGGCTAATGGGAGGTAAGTGTAACTACCCATGATACCGACAAGTGGTGATAAGAAAATACCAAAGACATACATGCCTAATCCTAAAACGGATGAAGCGATACCGGCTTGCTTGCCCTGTCGTTGAAGTGCTAATGAGGTGACAACGGCATTGATAAGACCAAGGGTTGAAACGACTAGGAATAAACCAATCAATGCCAACCAAAGTTTGTTAGGGCCTAAGCCACTGATTAAAATGCAGAAGCCACCGATGAGCCCACCGATAAGGCCTAACTTTAGTTGTTCTAATTCGGTGAACCGGTTAATCAAAACGGTTGATAATTCTGCCATTAGGATAATCCCAATGCCATTAATCCCGTAGATGAGACTAAAAGTTGACTTCGAAAGTGAAAAGACGTTTTGTAACATAAAACTAGAGCCAGAAATATAACAGAACATTGCACCGTAGACGAGCCCTTGGATAAGTACGAAACAGATAAAAGGACGGTCTTTAAAGACTGTTTGAACATTGAGTCGGGTACTGGTTGCCTTTTGATCGGCTGGGGATAACTTGTGCGTTTCTTTAAATCCGAAAATTAAACCGAGTAATAAGAGCAGGCCGGTACAACCGATGAAACCGAAGATACCTTGCCAGGAAGTATACCGTAATAGTAGACTACCAATTAATGGTGAAATAATTGGGAAAATCCCGTTAACGGCCATCAATAATGCGATAAACTTAGTTAGTTGTTTGCCGTTAAAGAGATCCTTGGCAACGGCCCGGGTGACAACTTGGCCAGCAGAACTTGCAAGTCCTTGGATAAATCTAAGTAAAAAGAATAACCAGATATTATGTGTAACAAGTGATAGAAAACAAGCGATAATAGCCAGTGATGTCCCAATCACCAACGGCTTTTTGCGACCGACGCGATCACTCCAGGCCCCCATGAAAATGGGACCAATTGCCAAACCGGCTAAACACATTGTTAAACTGATCTGAATCATGGAAGCGGAAGTGTGAAAATCAGACTCCATAATTGGAAATGCCGGTAAATACATATCGACTAATAATGGACCATAAGCGCTCAAAGAGCCGAGTAGAACGGATAGCCAGATGATCCTTGATTTTGAATAATGCATGAAAACCCTCCTAGATAAGCTGGAAAAAAGTCCAAAAAAATAGCCCGTCATAAACGTAGCTCTCGCAGTACGTATTCGAATAGGTGCTATAAATGTTGCTTCCCTACTAGATTAACATAGATGGGGAAGAATGAGGGGCTCTATGAGCAATTTTTAATCAGATTTGTTGTTTCTATTTAAGTTTAAACAAGTTATGATGGAGATATTGAGAAAAGAATTGAGTGAGGGTTTGTATGAAAATTGCACAAAAAAATAAAATTCTAGAAACCTGCTTAATTGCGGGGCGCATCATGATCGAAAGTGGTTCTGAAATGTACCGAGTTGAAGATACGATGAATCGAATTGCTTATAATGCCGGTATTCAAAAGAGTGTGGTCTTTACGACACCGACTGGCTTATTTATCGGGATCGAAAATCAACCTTATGTGCAATTGGAATCAGTTGCAGTGCGTACGATTAACTTAGAAAAAGTTGAAAATGTCAATACAGCTTCGCGACAGTTTGCGACAAAGGAGATTACGTTAGATCAGTTGAGTACCCGCTTGAAACAAATTGACCAACATACGCCGTATTTTCCATTATGGATTCAAATTATTGCGGCGGCCTTTGTATCAGCGCTATTAATGATTATTTTTTCCGGTGAATATGACTGGGCTGATTTATTACCAGCGGCTTTAGTGGGGGCATTAGGTTATGCCGTTTTCTCTGAAATAAACCGTTTGACTAGCATTCGGTTTATCGGCGAGTTTTTAGGGGCCGTTTCAATTGGCGTGTCAGCTTACTTATTAACGAAGTGGCACCTAGGGGTCGATCTTGATAACATTATTATCGGGGCCGTGATGCCACTTGTGCCTGGTGTGGCAATTACGAATTCAATTCGAGATATGTTGGCCGGACACTTATTATCCGGAATGGTCCGTGGTGTTGAGGCGCTTTTAAGTGCCTTTGCGATTGGGACTGGGATTGCGTTAATCTTTAGATTTTTAATTTAATGAAGGTGGTGTGACGTATGCCATATTGGCTACAGTTTATTGTCCAAGCGATCTTTAGTTATTTTTCAACGGTCGCCTTTGGAATCTGTATTAATTTACCGCGCCGAGCATTAGTTTGGTGTGGGATTGCTGGCATGCTCGGCTGGCAAGTTTACTGGGTGTTGTTCAATCTTGGTAGTGGTCGGATGATGGCTAATTTATTTGGTGCGTTAGCCGTCGGCATTGTCGGGAGTATTTTGGCCCGTTACAAACGCATGCCCGTTATTATTTTCAATATCCCGGGACTGGTACCATTAGTGCCCGGTGGAACAGCTTATCGGGCGGTTCGGAATCTTGTTTTAGGGAACATCTCACAGGCTGTGACGCAGAGTATTTCAGTCATTATGGTGGCCGGCGCAATTGCAGTTGGCTTTATGTTTGCACAAATTCTAGCGGATATTACAAGAAAAAGAAGTAGTGTGCCAATTTGGCTTTCAAGACACTAAAAAGTATGTTATACTATTGTTATGCGATGAGTCGAGTAAGTCTCGGTAGGCAACTATTCTGCGAAAGCAGCTAGGAGACCCAAAGATACAGGATACCACGATTATTAATTTAATCACTTACCGTATTGTAAGGGTGTTTTCGCCCGCTGTGTTGTGGAGCACATGGTGTTTATTCTTCGGAATACTGTCGAGAAAGATCTTTCCTTTTAGGAAAGGTCTTTTTTTGTGGCTTAAATCGGGTTTTCTGTAAATTTTAGCTTAAAAATTGAAAGAAATAATGTGATTTAATGGCTTATTGCGAATTATTTCAGAAATTAGGGCTTACTTAATGCAAAAAAAGTGGTTTTCGTTTACAATAAGTAAGTATTGAAAAGGAAATGAGGGATAGAGATGACTATTACATATGTTGTGATCAATATTATCATTATGTTGATCATGTTATTTGTTCTAAATAAGATGGCGCGGATTCACGTTAAATTCAGTCGACGGGTTTTCACGGCATTAGGTGTCGGTATTTTGTTTGGTGCTATTTTACAATTAATTTTTAAAACCGACTCACAAGTAGTGAAACAAACGGCTGATTGGATTGGGATTGTCGGGAATGGTTATGTATCATTCTTGAAGATGATCGTGATGCCGTTAGTCATGGTTTCAATCATTCAAGCTATTACCAACTTGGAATCTTCTAAGGGCTTAGGTAAAATGGCCGGAATGGTTATTGGTTTATTAGTTTTCACAACGTTAATTGCTGCAACTGTCGGTTCAGTAACGTCAAACGTGTTTGATTTAAATGCCAGTTCAATTCAATCAGGACAAGTTGAAAAGGCACGTTCAAAAGAATTAGAAACAAAATTAGGGGATGTCCAAGAACAAACCGTCCCTGAAAAGATTGTCAGCTTCATTCCAGAAAATCCATTTATGGATATGACTGGTGCACGACCAACGTCAACATTAGGGGTTGTTATTTTCTCAGCCTTCTTAGGCTTAGCAGCCTTACAATTACGACGGAAGAAACCAGAACAAGCAGAGACGTTTAATAAAATCGTCAATGCCTTTTACGCCGTTATCATGCGAATGGTAACCTTAATCTTGAGAATGACACCGTACGGGGTTTTAGCATTAATGACAACGACGGTGGCCCAAACAGATGTCCAAGGTATCTTGAACTTAGGGAAGTTCGTGATCGCCTCGTACGTCGCTTTAATCATCATGTTTATCGTTCATTTCCTATTGATCACCTTTACGGGCTTAAACCCAATTAATTACATTAAAAAGGTTATTCCAACCTTAATCTTTGCCTTTACCTCACGGACAAGTGCGGGCTCAATTCCAATGAATATTGAAACCCAAACAAAACGTTTAGGGGTCGAAGAAGGCATCGCCAACTTATCAGCTTCATTTGGCGCTTCAATCGGTCAAAACGGCTGTGCTGGTGTTTACCCAGCCATGTTAGCTGTTATGATTGCACCAACGGTTGGGATTAATCCTTGGAGCATCGGCTTCTTGGTTAAATTAATCTTAATCGTGGCTATCAGCTCATTTGGGGTTGCCGGTGTCGGTGGTGGCGCAACATTTGCCGCTTTAATTGTTCTTTCTTCAATGAACTTACCAGTTGGATTAGCCGGTCTTTTAATCTCAATCGAACCATTAATCGATATGGGTCGGACAGCATTGAACGTTAATGGTTCAATGACTGTTGGGGTGTTGACGGCACAATTCTTAGGTAAACTAGATAAGCACAAGTTTAATGACATGACGTTAACAGAAGATTCTGACGATATTGCTTAATTTTAAATTGGAGGGATAACAATGCGAACTATTATTGTAGGTGCAACGGCAGCTGGCACGAGTGCAGCGGCTAAGGCTAAACGAATGAACCCAGAACTAGAAGTTGTAATGTATGAAATGCGGGATTACGTCTCCTTTGGTGCGTGTGGCTTACCATACTTTGTTGGCGAGCATTTTGATAATCCCAACCAAATGATTGCTAGAACGCCTGAAGCCTTTGCTAAACAAGGCATCGACGTGCAATTAGAACATGAAGTCGTTGCGGTTGATTTTGACACACAGATGGTTACTGTTCGTGATTTAAAAACAAAGCAAGCCAAAACAGAGCATTACGATCAATTAATGTTAGCGACTGGGGCAACCGCAGTCATGCCACCGTTTGAAAATGGTCAGTTAGATAATATTTATCATTTACGGACGTTGGCTGATGGTGAAGTACTCCGTCAATTAGGCCAAACACCTGAAATTCAATCCGTAACGGTGATTGGTGCTGGCTTTATTGGCTTAGAAATTGCTGAAGAGTTCCATCAATTAGGTAAAAAGGTACGGGTTATTCAATTAGAAGATCGCGTCTTGCCACTTGCATTTGATCCAGAATTAACGGCTATGATGGCCGCTGATTTACGCGATAATGGTATCGAGTTACGATTATCAGAAGCCGTTCAGTCATTTGAAGGGCAATCGAAGGTAACGGGTGTTGTAACTGATAAAGGCCGCTACGAAACAGACTTGGTCGTTGTCGCAGCTGGGATTCGCCCTAATACGCAATTTATTACGGATGATCGGCTTAAAAAACTTAAAAATGGTGCGATTGTCGTCGATCAAACAGGGCGGACATCAATCGAAAATGTTTTCGCAGCAGGCGATAATGCCACGGTAATTAACAGTGTGACCGGCGAGCCCATGTATTCTGCTTTAGCCACTGGTGCTAACAAGTTAGGTCGCGTTGTGGGCGTTAATTTAGCGGGGCAACAAGCGCAATTACCAGGGATGCTAAATTCAGCCGGGGTCAAGTTAGTGACCCTTGAAGCTGGACGGACAGGATTAACTTCTGCCGAAGCACAAGCAGCTGGCATTGATTATGATACTGTTTTGATCCACGATAAGAATCATACCGATTATTATCCAGGACAATCAGAACTGACGATTAAATTAGTTTATAAAAAAGCAGATCATGTTTTAATTGGTGGTCAAATTATTGGGCAAAAGGATGCAGTTTTGCGGGTTGATGTACTTGCAACTGCCATTCAAGCGCAAATGACAACTGAGCAATTGGGACTGTTAGACCTCGTCTACGCACCGCCATTTGCAAGAACTTGGGATGCATTAAATGTTGCCGGAAACGTAGCACATTAAGAAAAAGGTGCGACAAATTAAATTTTGTCGCATCTTTTTTTGTTGCGTTTCAAAAAGTGTGAAAGCGCGTAAACTTGATTAACGGGGCTAAATTGTGCTAAGATTGCTTTTAGAAATTATTTTTTTTAAAGATATTTAGGATTTACTTACGAATATTAAAAAATGCCAAATATAAAATCACGATTAGGAGATAAGTTAATGAACAACACGAAGAGTTTAATTGCACTTGGTTCAGGTATCTTAGGAGTTGCTGGGATTAGTTTACTCAGTGCAGGTCAAGCCAACGCCGCAACCGCAACGGTCAATTACTCAGCTGGTGCAACGACAGTTTGGACAAGTCCTGAAACCGGCCAAGCAGCTAAAAGATACATTTTTAAAGGGCAATCAGTTAATCTACTCGCTTCACAAAAAGTAGGTGCTGAAACTTGGTATCGGATTGGTAACGGCGAATGGGTGCCAGAACGCTATTTGACGACTGCTAAGGAAACACCTAAGGCACAAACAGATGCTGCTAAAACGATTCGTGTTGCTTTTGCGGATGGTGCAACAACTGTCTGGTCATCACCAACTTATACACAACCTACCGGCCGTTATATGACTTACGGTCAAACTGAAGGCATTGTAAAAACACAAACTGTCTCAGGTGAAGAATGGTACCAATTAGCTAATGGCGGTTGGATTCCTGCTCGTTTTACAGGTGAAGGCCAATTGAAGAGCACACCTGTTGTTAAACAAGCAGCAACACCAACGCAAACAACACCTACTCAAGCACCAGTTCAATCAACGACTGCTGCTAAGGTAGTGACACCAGCTGCTGAAACAGCAACATCAGAAAGTACATCGGTAGCAACACCAGCGCCAGTTGCCTCATCATCAGTTTCAGAAAGTGTTGCTTCAAGTACACCTGTCTCAGAATCAACAGCAGCTCCTGTTGCATCAGAAAGCCAAGCTGAATCTATTTCAGCGCCAGCGGCCTCATCATCTGTCGTTGAAAGTAGTAGTGTAACGTCAGAATCAACAGCGCCGGTTGCTGAAAGTAGTGTGACATCAGAATCAACAGCACAAAGCTCATCTGCATCAGCAGTAGAAGTACCTGCTAAAGAAGCGGTTGAATCAGCACCACAAGCGACACCAATTCAAGCAGAATCTGCGACTGTTTCATCAACGACACCTTCAACACCAGTTGTTGAAAGTAGTACACAACAAACAACACCTAAAGCACCAGCACAACAATCGTCTGTTGCCGAAAGCAAACCAGCTGTTGTTGAAAGTACTAAACCAACAACGCCAACACAAACAACACCTACACCAGCGCCTACAACACCAAAACCTGCAACACCAGCACCAACAACTGGTAATGCACAAGCTGTTATCAATTTAGCAATGGCTCAAATTGGTAAACCTTACGTTTGGGGTGCTCATGGCCCAAGTAGCTTTGATTGTTCTGGTTTGATGGACTATGTCTTCCAAAATGCAGCCGGTCGGAGTATCGGTGGCTGGACAGTTCCTCAAGAAAGTGCCGGTTATTCTGTTTCATTAAGCAGTTTACAACCTGGTGACTTATTATTCTGGGGTGCACAAGGCAGCTCATACCACGTTGCTTTATATATCGGTGGTGGTCAATACGTCCACGCACCACAACCTGGTGAAAATGTTAAAATTGGTTCAATGCAATATTACACACCAAGCTTTGCTAAACGTGTCTTCTAAACACTTAAAAATTAAAACATCTCACGTTCTGTGGGATGTTTTTTGTGTTTTAGATCAAAATAAGCTATGCTAGGTAGAACATCAAAAAAGGACTGATGAAATGAAAATCGGCGTACAAGCATTTATTAATGAAATTCAAGATCAAACTTATTTAACAGATGAATATGAAATAGCAACACCCAACCCATTTGTGGCAGCTGACTTTTTGGCACAGTTGAAACCCGCTGTCAGTAAGGCTGTTGAAAAACAAGCATTGGCTTCTTTTTCAGCGTTGACCACTTATGAAGGCGAACAAGTGAAGGTGACGCTAGAAACTGGCGTTGTGAATTTACCATTACAATACATCAAAAAGGTTAACCAATTTTTAGAATTAGAAGCACAAGCAGAAGTGAATATCTATCTCTATGTGACGTCACCACTAGTGAACCGCTCTGGAATGCGGATTGATCTCATTGGAACTGTTGTTGACTTTGAAGCACAAGCTGATCAAGCATGGGCCAAAGTCGAACAACTATTAACACAGGATCTAGAAGCTGTTGAAGCAGGCGCTAAGTTAGCCAAAGAAGCGCCAGTTGAAGCTCCTAAGACCCCTGCTAAGAAAAAAGCAGCACCTAAGAAGAAAACGGCGGCTAAAAAAACAACGACTAAGAAAAAGGCGACAACCACCAAGAAGAAACCTGCGGCAAAGAAAACAACCACTAAAAAAAAGTGATGCTTAAAGCATCTATTAAAAAAGGGTCTGGGACAAAAGTAAATTTTGTCTCAGACCCTTTTTTGATACTTGAATATTGATGGTACATTTTTTTAATCTGCTTGTTCAATTGCTTGTTGGATTGGTAAGTCACCATTTACAAATGAATACTTGTGGTGAATTGTTTGGGCTGGATTTTCAAGAACGGCTTGAATCATTGCTGCAACATCAGCACGGGCAACTTTCCCGCCAGTTGGTTGCATAGTGAATTGCGCTGTACCGGCATCATTGGTTAATGTGCCGGGTCTGAGGATAGTCCAGTCCAAACCAGAGAATTCAAGCCAGTGATCAGCATAGTATTTAGCGGCATAATAAGGCTTGATGCTTTCTGGCCATTTTGCACGTTCTTCAACAAAGAGGGCACTGACCATTACATAGCGCTTAACATCGGCGATTTTAGCAGCTGCCATACTTCTAACAGCACCGTCTAAATCGACTAGTAGCGTTTGGTCGTCGCCAGTTTTACCACCAGAACCAGCGGTAAAGACGATGGCGTCATGGTCAGCAAAAAGAGGTGCTAATTCTTTTGGTTGTTTCGTTAAGTCAAATGAAACGGGTGTCGCACCTAATGCTGTCATTTCAGATGCTTGTGCATCATTGCGAATACCTGCAGAGACGTTGTGACCTGCTGCAACGAGTTTGGGGATTAGTAATTGACCAATGTTACCATGGGCACCAATAACAAATATTTTCATAATAGAGACTCCTTTACTGATTATCTTAAGATTCATTATAGTAGTTATTATTAGTAAGTGCAAAGTAAAAGGTCCGTGTTATAGCACAATTAGTAAAACAATTATAAACCGTTTTTTCTAATGACATTTATGAGATTTAAATAAGAAATATAGACGATGCATAGACGTTAAATAAACCTTTTTATATAATTAACATGGTGAAGCTTGCCAACCATTTAATAACCTTCTCATAATCACAGAAATATGCTTATTGTAATATAATGAACTGTTATTCAATTTGTGTTATGGTACAGGTATAAGGATTGTGATGTATTTTACAATAACCTAATCTAACAAGCTGTTATTTAATTTTTCTTGAGGAGAGGCGTTTAGAATGACAAACCAATATCGTAGTGTTTTTGATATTATTGGACCGATTATGATTGGGCCTTCTAGTTCACATACTGCAGGTGCAGTTGCTATCGGACACGTTGCCAATCGACTTTTTCATGCGCCAATTAAAAAGGTGATTGTGCGCTATTATGAATCTTTTGCACAGACACACCAAGGACATGGAACCGATTATGCCATTATTAGTGGCGTTTTGGGATTCGATCCCGCGGATCAACGGGTACCAATGGCGGTTGATTTAGCACGACGCCAAGGGATTGAAGTCGAATTTATTGAAGACCCTGGTGACAGTCCAGTCAATCATCCGAATACTGCTGAATTAACACTTATTAATTCGCAAAAATCATTAACGATTTGGGGTTGTTCAATTGGCGGTGGGACGATCGAAATTCGGAAGGTCGATTTAAACGGCATTATCTTCCAACCAGATGGCCCACCACCCATTATTTTCGTCGAATCTGATCAAGAAATTGGGACAGCTTTGGACCACATCTTCAAGGATAATTATCGGGGTGCTCGGATTTCGGTTCGTGTACCAGGTCGGTTCTTGTATAAATTAGAATTACTTGATAAGCCTTATCCAGAACAGGTTGAACAGGTTCGTGGTATGAGTAAAGATATGATTGTATTATAGAAGGCGGTGAAATGTGATGTACACAAAAATTCATGAATTAGTTCAAACAGCGCAAGAACGGCAGTTACCTATTTCGGAATTAATTATTGAGCAAGAAATCCAGATGAGCCATTCTAGTCGAGAAATTATCTGGGCAACGATGGGCAAAAACTTAGATGTGATGCTTGCTGCTGAAGAAAAAGGGGTAACCGGTGAAGGCGTTCAGTCAGCAACTGGAATTACCGGTGGTGAAGCCGTTTTGATGAAACGGTATCGTGAAAAAGGGCAATCACTATCAGGCGATATCATGTTGGAAGCTGTTCAAAATGCCATTGCGACAAATGAAGTCAATGCGTCCATGGGGATTATTTGTGCAACACCAACGGCAGGTTCTGCTGGTACTTTACCAGGTATTTTATCAGTGATTACGAAACAGTTATCACTAGACCGTGATGCGCAAATTCGTTTCTTATTTTGCGCGTCAGCTTTTGGGATGGTCGTTGCTAACGATGCCATGATTGCTGGTGCAACGGGTGGTTGTCAAGCAGAAGTCGGAAGTGCCTCAGCAATGGGTGCGGCCGCAGCAGTCGAAGCAGCTGGTGGAACACCACAACAATCTTCAGAAGCTTTTGCAATGGCTATGTCTAATTTATTAGGCTTGGTTTGTGATCCCGTTGCAGGGTTAGTTGAAGTACCTTGCGTTAAACGGAATGTGATTGGTTCAGTCAACGCTTTAACAAGTGCTGATATGGCACTTGCTGGTTTAGTAAGTAAGATTCCAGCCGATGAAGTCATTAGTGCAATGAAGAGTATTGGTGAAAACCTACCTTCAACGCTAAGAGAAACGGGCTTAGGGGGCCTAGCGGCAACACCAACTGGGATTGCGCTTAAAATGCAAATTTTTGGTCAAGATATGAGTATTGATAAATAAATAGCTTTGCTATTTTAGGAGGAAATTCGATGCAAAAGAAGCTTTCAAAATCAGCATACGGTGGCGTTTCGGGAGAAAAGTATGTCCCGTATGTCAGCCAAGGTAATAAGAAAGTCGGTAATACAGCCATTTTAATTATGGGGAGCTTATTAGCTATTATTTTCGCAGCTTCCACAGCTTATTCAGGAATGAAGGCCGGTTTAACTGTTGCGGCCGGGATTCCGGGTTCAATTATTGGTTCAGGTTTAGTTGGGGCTTTCGCTAAATCAAAAGGGATTTTAGGTAAAAATATCATGCAAGGGATGTCCAGTGGTGGGGAATCAATCGCCAGTGGGATGATCTATGTTTTACCAGCTATTGTTTTAATCGGTGGTCATATTAACTTTATCGAAGGGTTAATTGTTGGGATTTTAGCAATTCTCTTTTCAATTGGGACATCTTCATTAGTGCATAACTACTTAGTTGTTGAAGAACATGGTAACTTGGTTTATCCAGAAGCCATGGCGATTTCAGAAGCGTTAGTTGCTTCTGATACTGGTGGCGATTCTTTGAAATATATGGGAATTGGCTTTGGTATCGGTGGCGTTATTACGATGTTAACAACTTCTGTTTTTGGTGTTGTTAACAACATGATGAACTATGTTGGCTCATCATTTTATAAATGGAAATTAGACGTTGAAGTTAACCCCTTACTAGCTGGGATTGGGTTCATCGTTGGGTTAGAAGTTGCATTAACAATGTTTGCGGGTGCTTTATTATCAAACTTTGCCATTGCACCACTTATCGGTTACTTTACTGATATGGCTGGCAACGGCGCTCACGTTTGGAATAACGCAAGCTTAGCTGTTAACCAAATGACAGTTAACGATTTAGCAAGTTCATACGTTAAATATATTGGTGCTGGGATGATGCTTTGTGGTGGTTTAATTGGTGCCATTAAATTAATCCCAACAATTGTCACATCAATCAAGAAGACATTAAACGCTAAAAACACAACAGGTGAAGATAAAAACACACTTGGCATGGTTTCAATTGTACTTGGTGCTGTTGGGATTTTTGTAATTGGTATTATTATTGCCCAAAACTTCATGATGGGGATTGTCGGTGCATTATTAGCTGTTATCTTAAGTTTATTATTTGTTATCGTATCAGCTCGAATTGCCGGCACAATTGGTTGTTCTAACTTACCTGTATCAGGGATGACAATTGCTTCATTAGTGATTATGACGGTTGTCTTCGTCTTATTCGGTTGGACAAGCAATGCGCATACACAAATCTTATTAATGTTTGGGACTTTCGTTGTGACAGCAATCGCTGTTGGTGGTGGCTACATGCAATCACAAAAAGTAACTTATGTTATCGGTGGTTCTAAATCAGAAATGATGAAATACTTCATGATTTCAGCATTTATCGGTGTTGTTGTTGTTATTGGGACAATCAGTATCTTATCACCACAATTTGTTACAGACAGTGCAACACCTGCTTTTGGTTTGCCACAAGCTAACTTAATCGCAACGTTAACATCAGGGATCATGTCTGGTGAATTACCATGGATTATGATTATCGTTGGGGTTGCAATGGCCATTGTATTATACTTCTTAGAATTACCAATTATGACTGTTGCAATTGGTTTTTACTTACCAATTTCAACAACATCAATCATTTTAATCGGTGCTTTAATTAAAGTGTTCATCGATAAAGTTACTGGTGATGAAGCTGTTAAGAATAACCGAATCCAAAGTGGGATTAGTTTATCTTCAGGGTTAATCGCTGGTGGTTCAATTATCGGCTTAATCGGGATTATCCTCCATGTCACAGGTGTTCTAAAAGACCGCGTGATTTCAGGGTTTGCAAGCAGTAATGAAATGGCATTGATTCTCTTAGTTGTCATGATTGTTGCGATTGCAGCACCATTGATGATGATCAAAAAAGGAGGAGATAGCGAAGATGAGGAAGCAAAAGGCTGAGGTTGATTTAAATCAACTAATCTTTGCTAAAGTACCAGAAGTTAAGTTTCAATTAAAAGCGGGACAGGTAACTATTATTCGTCCTCAGGATCATTGGATTCAACGATTCTTTAGACGGTTACACATCAGAATTCCAGCTGAATCAAAATTGACGCTGGATGATTATGGTAGTTTCGTATTTAGACACGTTAATGGTCAGCGGAGTGTTTATCAGATTGGCCAAGCACTCGCAGCCGAATATGATGAAACAAACGACTATCTATATGAACGATTACTCGTTTATTTAAATCATTTAGAACAAACTGAACATTTAATCAAACGTGTGACGGATTGAGTTAATTAAAGTTGTGAATCATGATTAAAATAGCTTATAGATGAAGGAGTTTTTCAAATGACAGACAGAATCGAGTTATCCGCATGTACTTCAATGATGGTGGGCAAGAATGCGTCAATTGATGGCTCTACGATGATTTCGCGTAATGAAGATCGCTTTTATGCGATCCACCCTAAACGTTTCTTCGTACAACCAGCAGTGCACAATCGGCATGAAACATATGTTTCTAAATATAACGGGTTAACCATGCCATTACCAGAAGAAGGTTATCGTTATACTTCTACCCCTAATGGTGATTTAAGTGATGGTTTGAATGAAGAAGACGGCATTAACGAAAAAAACGTCGCACTTTCTGCAACGGAAAGTGTCTACGCTAACGAACGGGTTTTAGCATACGATCCGTTGATTAAGAATGGTTTAGCAGAAGACTCAATGTGTTCACTCGTATTACCATACATTAACTCAGCACGTGAAGGGGTTAAATTGATGGGCGATATCGTTACGAAATACGGCTCAGCCGAAGGTAATGGTGTTCAATACAGTGACGAAAATGAAGTTTGGTATCAAGAAATTGTGACAGGTCACCACTGGGTAGCTGTTAAGATTCCAGACGACTGTTACGCAGTTGCAGCAAACCAAGTTGCAATTGAAAATATTGATTTTAATGACCCTGATAACTACATGTGGTCAGAAGGCATTCAAGAATTTGTTAGTGAAAATCACTTGAACCCAAGTGAAACAGAATGGAATTTCCGGAAAATTTTTGGGACAGATACGGAAAAAGACCGTCACTATAACACACCACGTGTTTGGTACGCACAACGTTATCTCAATCCAGAAATCAAACAAGAACCAGAATCAAGTGATTTACCATTTATCCGGAAAGCAAACCGCAAATTAAGTGTGGAAGATGTTCAATATGTGTTAAAATCACATTATAACGAAACAGAATACGATCCACTTGGTAATGGGACGGAAGAACAAAAGACGACTTATCGTGCAATTTCGCTTTCACGGACACAAAATTCCCATATTTGTCAGATTAGAAATAATGTGCCTGATGCGGTGAAAGGTGTTCAATGGTTAGGTTTTGGTGTACCGACATTCTGCCCTCACGTACCTTTCTTTACGAATGCAAATGATACGGATGAAACTTATCGTGAATTGCCAGAAAAGATGACCTTAAAGAATGCTTATTGGTTACATGAAGCATTAGCAATGATTGTTGAATCGCATTATGGTGCGTTTAAACAAGCTGATATCGATTATCAAAAAGCATTATCAGAATGGGCAAGAACTATGATTGCTGCAACTGATAAAGCAATTGAAAATCAAACTGACGCCGTAGCCTTTTTGACAGCTCAAAATCATGAGATTGCAACGCATTATAATGAAGCAACAACTGATTTGTTAGCACAGTTAGTCACAGAAGGTACACAATTGTCTAAGTTGACCTTTGTAATGGATAAGAATCTTTAAGAAAATCGGACTTTTAATTAATTTGTCACACTTCCAAGGGGGGAGTGTGACTTTTTTTGATGGAGGTGCTGAGAATGACTGATTTAAAAATGAGTTCCAAGCGGATTGTAATCGCAATGGTGTATGGCTTTTTAGCAGCGGTCAGTGTGAATCTATTCTTGATTCCTGCTAAGACGTATTCAAGTGGTGTGACGGGGGTTGCACAATTATTAACAGCGCTAGTGTCACACCTTGGTGGTTCTTTGAGTGTGGCGGCCTTAGTGTTTATCCTGAATGTGCCGCTGTTAGTATTGGCATGGTTTAAAATCAATCATCAATATGCAATTTTCAGTATTGTTGCGGTTTTTACAAGTGTCATTTTTCTAAAAATCATTCCAGTACCAGTTCAACCTATTTTAACGGAACGCTTTGCGGGTGCTCTGTTTGGCGGGGCATTAATTGGCCTTGGTGTTGGTCTTTGTTTTAGAGCTGGTTTTTCAACTGGGGGAACAGATGTCATTGTAACGCTTGTCGGTCGATTGACAGGTAAACGGGTCGGTGTTGTGAATAACGTCATTAACGGCATGATTATCCTCGCTGCCGGCATTTTCTTTGGTTGGGGTGCTGCTTTATATAGTATCGTTGAAATCTTCGTATCGAGCCTGTTAATGGACTATATTTACACACAACAACAAAAGGTGACAGTAACGATCTTTACAAAGCAGCCAGAGGCATTAAAGAAGCGAATGCGCGAATTTATCCATGGTGCGACCGAATTAGATGGGACGGGCCTATATACGAATCAGGAGACATCTGTGATTATGACGGTCGTTTCTAAATATGATTTAACGGCTTTGAAATTAGTCGTTCAAGATGCAGATCCAAATGCGTTTGTTAATATTCAATCGACGATGAACTTATGGGGTCGTTTTGAAAGTAATGAATAAAAAAAGAGCCGTTTCAACAAGATTAATTGTTGAAACGGCTCTTTTGATACTATTTTGTTTTAGCGGCTTTCAATTGTTTAAGATTAACAACAATCTTGTTGTTTAATTCTGAAACGTTAGCTTTATCAACGGCGTCGAAATCCGTAATTGTGACTAAAGCTGAGTTTTCGTATACCTTTTCGACAGTTCCTGTAAAAGCTGACTCTAGATCTTCGTTGACTTTACCAGTGACGAGATCACCGATATTGAGATTTTCTTTATCCATCGTAAAAACTCCTTTAGACATAATAAAATTACCAAATAAGGTGATAATAAACTATGTCACCTTAAATAGCAAGCCATAACCAAGTAAAAAGAAAATAAATCGGGGACACAATTGTTAATTGCTATTTAATTCCTAAAGTAAATGGGCTAAAATAGAGTTATGTTAGCGATTACAATTACGACTAAAAGGAGTTATTATGGAACCTTACTTAGTTTTTTCAGATATTGATGGGACTTTAGTGATTGATCACCAAATTGTAACGCCATTTACCAAACGGGTTATTCGAACTTTACAGCAGCGTGATGTGATTTTTTATATTGCGACAGGGCGCATGTATAATCTTGGTAAAGTAATTGCACGTCAAATTAATGATGAAGCGCGGATCATCGCTTCTAATGGTGCTGTTTTCGAAAATGAACAGGGAAGCGTTCAACATCATTTAGGTCGCGCGGCCTTAAAAGCGGCTTATGAAATCACGCAATCAGATTCCAGATTATCAGCTCACTTTTTTACAACTGATGCGGCCTATTATACGCGTGAAATCCCACGGTTCGTCGCACGCGATGCGGGGAATCTCACTAGTATGGGGGCTGAAATTAACTATGATTCGGTCGCTGATCTAGATAGTTTGCTGGCAATGAGTGATCAAATTATTAACGGCATCATTGTTTGCCAAGGTGCACCGGCACTATTGGCTACAGTTAAGCAACGCCTTGCTGAGCAAGATGTAATGAGTTTATCATCATCTGGTCCGGATAATATCGAATTAATTCCCAAGGGAATCGATAAAGCGACGGCGATTCGCCAAATTCAAACCTTACATGGGATTGATGCAGATCATACTTTTGTTTTTGGGGACGGTCAAAATGACCTTGGCATGTTGCGAGCTGCTAAGTATAGTGTTGCCATGGGGAATGCTTTGCCTGAAGTCAAAGCGGTCGCAAATTATGTGACGGAAACCAATGTGAATGACGGTGTTGCCAAGTTTTTACAACAACATTTTGAGCTATCATTATCAGATTCAGAAGTTGGTCTTTAGGGACTTGACCCGCTTTTTATTTTTCGATATACTTATATCACGGTCATTAATTAGCCGTGATTATGCTGTTTTAGCTCAGTAGGTAGAGCATCACCATGGTAAGGTGGGGGTCGTCGGTTCAAATCCGATAAACAGCTTAATAATATTTTAGAGTAAAGACTGTTGCAAGTGTGCAACGGTCTTTTTTTGGACAAAAAAAGGAAACGATTAGGCAATCGTTTCCTTGGTTGTTGTAACGTTCTGATAGTATTGATGATCTAAATCAGCAATTAGCGGGCTGAGGGTGTCAATCCCTAACAAAGTTAAGTCATGCATTGCACGCGTCATCAATGTATAGAGTAAGTCAACGTCGCTTGCTTGGCCGAAGGTTGTTGCTGAAATATCGTAGCCAATGACGGCATCGAATTCAAGCCCTTTAGCGAGGTATAGCGGTAATACCAAGACGCCTTTTGGCAATGAGCGGGTGGTCTCGGAGATGAGCGTTACCTGATCATCGGGGGTGAGGCTGGCGAAAAGTTGGCGCGCTGTTTGTTGATCCTTGGTTAAAATGGCGATGGTTGCATGCCGCTTTTGCAGGTGGAAAATTTCCTGCGTCAAGGCATTTAAACTAGCAGCTTTGGTGGCCGTGATAACGCGGGGAAGCCGACCGTCACGACTAAAGGCCTGCAAGGCTGTTTCTTTAGGCAGTAGGGCCTTTGCAAAATTCGTGATTGGGGCAGTCGCGCGATAACTCTTCGTCAAACTGATTTGGTTAGTTTTTAGTTTTGGAAAAGCCGCACAGAGGCGCTCGATGAAATTACCGGCTTGGTAAGTAGCGGTAAAAACATCTTGTGCGTAATCGCCAAGAATCGTGAATTTAGCGTTGGGAAAAGCATGCTGGAGATAGACAAATTGCGCAATGCTATAATCTTGCATTTCATCGATGAATAAGTACTGAATACTGTGATTTTGACCACTATCGGTTAATAAGTCACGAAGATATAAAATAGGGGCTGCGTCACTCAAACCAACGAGATGGCGTTCATTATTTTGGGCAACTGTTTCAATCATTGCAGCCCAAACGGCGGACGGGATTGTCTCAGGACAGGCTGTTCGTAAGAAGTTTTGATATTCAGTATACACATCCAAGAAGTAATCGTTATAAATAGCATCGTATAAATCAGCAAAATAATTTTGAACAATTTCCCGGGCAATAAAAGCTTGCTCTAAATCGCCGGAATCAAATTCGCGATCACCGACAATGGCGCGGTAGTCATCATCGGATAAGGTATCAATTTTTTCAGCGACCCAATCAAGGTGCACTTCTAAATTGATCTGGCGTTTGAGCCGCTTAATTAAGGTGTTCTTAGTAGCAATAAATTTATCACCAGGACGCATGTTATGTGGAAGGTCGAGATAGATTTTATTGATTTGCGCTTTTGTGAAGAAAGGCCGATCTTCAAAGTAGAGGTCATTGAAGGCAAGCGGTTGTGTAGAAACCTGTTTAACGTAGGCCGCAATTTGTTGCATAAAGGGCGCACTTTCCTTAAAGCGACGCATTGCTTGGGTCATTTCTGGGAAACTTGCTTGATCTTTTTCAAAGCGGTCGAAGAGTGTTTCAACTTGGAGTCCCGAGAAACGGTGGCTTAAAAACTCAGCCATTGTCACTTGGCGCATGTTTTTCTCGCCTAAGCTGGGGAGAACGTCAGAAATGTAATGGCTGAATAAACGGTTAGGTGAAAAAAGAACCATCTGGTCGGCTTCTAAGTTGCTACGACTGTGATAGAGTAAGAAGGCAATCCGTTGTAAAACCGCAGAAGTCTTACCACTACCGGCGACGCCTTGAACGATTAGTAAATCGGCAGTCGTATCACGAATAATATCGTTTTGTTCTTTTTGAATTGTTGCGACAATATTTTGCATATATTCGTCGCTTTGTTGGCCGAGGACGGCTTGCAGGAGTTCGTCACCAACCGTTTCGTTTGTATCAAAGAGGTGTTCAATCTGACCGTTTTTAATCTTGAACTGCCGTTTTAAAGTTAAGTCAACTTTAACGGGGCCGTTGGGCGTATCGTAACTGACGGTTCCCAGTGTGCCATTATAATAGATACTAGCGATGGGTGCTCGCCAATCATAAACTAAAAATTGGTCTTGTTCGTTGATAAAAGTGGCGGTTCCGATGTAGAGTGATTCTTCTTCACCGTCTTCATTGATATCAATCCGACCAAAATAGGGGGAGTCAACTAAATCCGTTAGTCGTTTTTGTTGTGTCGTTAGGAGTTTCTCGTTTTCAACGGCAGCTGCGACCAGTTGCTTTTGCTGTTGGACAGCGGCATTGGTTTCCATCCGGTCATCAACTTCGGTAATGTTAACCTTGGTAGTATCACCGTAACGTTGCTCAATATCTTTAGTTTCATTATAGGCGTTGTCCAATTGTTGGTTGATAACCGTTAGCCGTTGATTGACTTGGTCAACCGTTAAATCAACACGAGCTTGTTCTTGTTGTTGCGTTTCTTCTTGTAGCATGGCGACCTCCAGATGTTAGTTGTTATATTATAGTCGTGTTAATGGAAAAAAGCGACCGTTTGACATTCATTTTAAAATCCGTTAGTATGACAGTAATTCAACAAACAGAGTGAAGGATAAGTAGCAACTTTAACTTTTTGCACAGGAAGCGGCGGTACTGAGAAGTCGTCAAAAGCAAGTTGTGAATGGCCCTTTAATCGGGAGCTGGTGATAAGCTAGTTCGGGTAGCGCCCTTATCGCATAAGTGGCACGATTTTTTCGTGCAATTTAGGTGGTACCACGTCTAAGCGTCCTAATTGTGAACAACAATTAGGACGCTTTTTTTAGTTGATAAGTAAAAATTGGAGGATATTATTATGGCAAAAAAAATTATCTTAACCGGCGATCGACCAACTGGTAAACTACACATCGGGCATTACATCGGTTCATTACGTAACCGGGTTGCGATGCAAGACTCAGGCGAATACGAAACATTCATTATGATTGCGGATCAACAAGCCTTAACAGATAATGCGCGCGATCCTGAAAAAATCCGTAATAGCCTCTTCCAAGTGGCTTTGGATTATTTATCAGTGGGCATTGATCCTGCTAAAACAACTGTTTTTGTTCAATCACAAATTCCAGCTTTAAGCGAATTGACGATGCATTACTTGAATCTTGTGACGGTATCGCGTTTACAACGCAATCCAACTGTTAAAGCTGAAATTCAACAAAAGAATTTTGAACAAAGTATTCCAGCTGGCTTCTTAATTTACCCTGTCAGCCAAGCTGCTGATATTACAGCGTTCAAAGCAACAACTGTTCCGGTTGGTGATGATCAAGAACCAATGTTGGAACAAACCCGCGAAATTGTCCGGACGTTCAACAACGTTTACGGTCAAGAAATTTTGGTTGAACCAGAAGGCGTCTTCCCACCAAAAGGTGAAGGTCGTTTACCTGGTTTAGACGGTAACGCCAAGATGAGTAAATCATTGGGCAATGCCATCTACCTATCAGACGACGCTGAAACGCTTGAAAAGAAAGTCATGTCAATGTACACAGATCCATTGCACATCAAAGTAACTGATCCTGGTCACATCGAAGGCAATACAGTCTTTACTTATTTAGATGCCTTTGATGACGACCATGAAAAAGTGGCTGAACTCAAAGCACAATATCAAGCTGGTGGTTTGGGTGATGTGAAAATCAAACGTTACTTAAACGAAGTCTTGCAAGCTAAATTCGCACCAATTCGTGAACGCCGTGCTGAATTCGAAAAGAATCCAGAAGCAGTTTACAAGATGTTAGAAGAAGGTAGCAAGAAGGCTAACGCAGTTGCAGAACAAACACTGAAAGAAGTGCGTGATGCAATGGGTATTAATTATTTTAACTAAATCATCCATTTGGAACCAAGTTGGCTATGCCGACTTGGTTCTTTTTAGTGAGTGCTGATATTTTAAATCTTTTTAAATTTCAAGCAATCAACCCCTTGTATTTTATTGATTTTCAAGTAACCTAAAGAGTAACAAATAGGGAGGAAAGTACATATGCATGATTTAACAAAGGGAAATCCGCTGAAGTTAATTATAATGTTTACGGGACCATTATTGATTGGGAACATCTTCCAGCAACTGTATAGTGTTATTGACACGCTAATCGTAGGTCGGACAATTGGGGTCAATGCGTTGGCAGCAGTGGGCTCTACCGGCGGTTTAAACATGTTAATTATTGGCTTTTGTACTGGGACGACTGCGGGGCTGTCTATCATGACGGCGCAGCGCTATGGCGCCCAAGATTATAAGGGTGTCAAGCGCAGTTTTGCCACGAGCATTGTGATTAGTGCCGTGATTACGCTCATCTTAACGGTTATTAGCGTTATCTTTGCCCGGCATATCTTAGTCATCATGAAGACGCCGGCAAGCATTATCGTTGATGCGCAGAAATTTATCACGATTATTTTTGCGGGGATCTTTGCTTCGATGGCCTTTAACCTGTTATCTAACATTATTCGCGCACTGGGTGATAGTCGGACACCATTATTTTTCCTTGTGATTGGGGTAATCGTCAATATCTTATTTGACTTTATTTTTATTTTGGGATTACACATGGGTGTTGAAGGCGCCGGCTATGCGACAGTTTCTGCGCAAATTATTGCGGCTATTTTATGTCTAGTGTATATCTATCGGCGCATTCCAATCCTTGTGTTGCGTCGTAAGGATTTTAAGATTACTAAAAAGGATATTACGGACCATTTAAAGGTCGGCTTACCGATGGGATTCCAATCATCAATTATTGCGATTGGTTCAATCGTCTTACAAATTATGCTTAATACGTTAGGTGCCAGTGCCGTGGCGGCCTACACCGCAGCTGGTAAGATTGATCAATTAGCAACCCAAGTTGGGAACTCATTTGGGATTGCTTTGGCAACTTACGCTGCGCAAAACTATGGTGCACGCGAATATGGTCGAATTAGTAAAGGGGTCCGTCAAACATTAACGGTCTCGATTATTTTTAGTTTAGTGATGGGCGCGCTAATTATTATCTTCGGTCGGCCATTGGTTAACCTTTTCATCGGCGATCAACAACCGCAAGTTACCGCCTTGGCTCAAATCTACTTCCGCTTTAATAGTAGTAGTTACTTTATCTTGGCAATCTTATTTGCGATTCGCTATACCTTACAAGGTCTGGGGCAAAGTTTTATCCCAACATTGGCGGGGATTGCAGAATTATTTATGCGGATCTTTGCCGGGATTATCTTAGTCCGCATGTTGGGCTTCACCGGTGCCAGCATGGCTAACCCGCTTGCCTGGATTGGCTCATGCTTAGTGCTATTGAGCTCATATTTCAAGACGATGCAACAATTGAAACGACGGGCAGCTAAACAAACCTTAGAAAAGGAGTCACAGGATGTTTAAAAAACGATTCATTGGCGTTGTTGCGCTATTAGCACTTGTATTAGCGGGCTGTCAGGCTGAACAAACAACGACCCATAAACCGACACAAACAACGACGACTCACAAGCAAACAAAAACAACGACCATTTTAGCGAATAAGACGTTTAAAAGTGGTGATAAGCCATATCTGGTTGTTAACCATAACAAACCGACGTTAGATGTGCGCCAATGGCAAACCGAACGGATTAAATATGGGGCGTTAGACGATTTGAATCGGACGACAACCAATACAGCTTATTTATCACATGATACGTTGGGACGTTCCAATACACGTGAACGCCAAAATTGGCGGCCAACCGGCTGGCATAACCAGCCCGTGATGATTGATGGCCACCGAGTAATACCTCAGAATCGTGGTCATCTGATTGCCTATGCAATATCTTTTAACTTCGATGAAGATGGTATTTTTAAGAAGGGACAATTGGGCAGTAGTGACAATCCTAAGAATTTAGCCACCCAAACCGAATTCAGTAACCAGCGGACGATGCAGATTTTTGAAGATCAGGTTCGCCAAGCTTTAATTCGGCATAAAAAAGTGATTTATCAAGTGACGACTGTTTTCCGCGGATCAGAATTGATGCCACGTGGTTATTGGGTACAAGCAATTTCAACAGATAAGACATTGAATTTTAACGCCTATGTTTGGAATGTTGAGCCAAAGATGCAGTTCGATTATGCAACCGGCCGTGGTCGTGTTGATCAAACAATGAAGGTTGCCGATTATTACCCGGGCAATCGTTATACAAAATAGTAATTAAAAAAGATTGGCAACCAAGTTTGACTGCCGATCTTTTTTAATTAGAGGAGAAATGATGATGACAGTAAAAAAAGCACAAGCACCGATTTTAATGGCAACTTTAAGTCCCTACCAGGAAGCATATTTTGAAACGGATGAAGCCTATGAAAATCAGTTAATTACTGAGATGCCGTTAAAAGAAGTCACAATTAATATGGCCTATTTCAAGGGCAGCCACTTTAAAAATGTGCAATTTGAACAGGTGACGTTTGATAATTGTGATTTTCAAGACGTTTTTTTTGAGCATTGCGCGTTATTAAACTGTTCGTTTATCGGCAATACTTTTCAGCGAGTGGCTTTTGAAGGCTGCCAGTTAGTCGGGGCTGATTTTGCCGAAGCTGGTTTGCGGGATGTCCGCTTTGTTGCTTGCAAACTGGATTATGCGGGGTTCAACCAAACACGAATCCGACATGTGGATTTTGAAGAATGCTCGCTACAAGAAGTGGCGTTTGAATATGTCGACTGGCAGTGGTTGACGATGAGCGGTAATGATTTGAACGGGATTGATTTGACGGGGACTAATTTAAAACAGTTTGATTTGAGTCAGAATACTTTTGAAAAGGCAGTTTTCTCACTCGATTTATTGCGTGGCGCAACCGTCAGCTCTGCCCAGACGTTAGTCATTATGAGTGCTTTACGAATTAATGTGCGTTAGATGTAACTAACATAATTGTCATTTTGCTGAGTTTTTCTGTTGGATAGCTTATAATTAAGGTATCTCATTATCAAGAGGAGACTAAAATGAAAAATTTGGGTAGACGCATTTATCAAGGAATCCAGCGCCATTTAACACTATTAAAAGGCCTCTTCATCTTATCAGTCTTAGTATTTGTGATCTTTGAAGTCGGTCGTATTTTTCGAGATCTCAACGGAGAACAATTACGCGCAAGTTTGACCACGCAGAGTCCGGTAACGTTACTAGCGATGCTCGTAATTGGTTTTTTAGCGATATTACCAATGCTCAATTACGACTTTGTCATTGCGGAGTTGTTACCAGAAGAGTATTCGTTTTGGTATAAGGTCAAATCGGGGTGGATTGTTAATACATTTACGAATATCGCCGGCTTTGGGGGCTTTTTAGGTGCTAGTTTACGGGCTAACTTCTATGGTAAAAAAGCCTCACAAAAAGAAATCTTAATTGCAATTTCAAAGATTGCGCTCTTTTTATTAGCTGGTCTTTCGATTTGGTGTTTAATTAGTATCGTCTTAATCTTTGGCTTTGGCATTGGTCAAATTTATGCCAACTATTGGTTATGGTTAGTCGGCGGGGCTTGTTATTTCCCAGTATTACTCGGGAGTACTCGTCTGAAGAACGCGGCATTCTTTAGCGATTTATCCGTTAAACGGATTTTGCGCTTAACGGCAGGCTCATTCTTTGAATGGGGTTTTGCTGGCAGCTTCTTCTTGCTGATCGGTTATTTCTTAGAAATCAAAGGTGACTTATTACAAGTTCTACCATTATTCATGATTGCCAACATCATTGGGGTCATTTCGATGGTGCCTGGTGGTTTAGGGACGTTTGATTTATTCATGATTTTTGGGTTGAGTGCGATTGGTGTTGGCAATGCTGATGCCGTTGTTTGGTTATCATTCTACCGGGTGTTCTACTATATCATGCCATTCTTGGTGGGGGTTGGCTTATTTACCCACGATGCGGGTAGTCGCTTAAATCACTACCTTCAAGGCCTACCACGGCAGATTATGCAAAAAATCGCGCACCACTTTATCGTCTTTTTCCTCTATATTTCGGGGATTATTTTACTATTAGTAGCGACTGTGCCAAACTTTGCGATTACCAATACCGTGATCGGTCAACTTTATCCTTACACGTTCTTTTTCCTAGACCGGGTGACGAATATTATCGTGGCCTTTGTCATGCTAGGGTTAGCACGCGGGGTTGCTAACCGGGTAAAACGGGTTTATTGGCCATTGATGATTTTATTGGTGATTGCGATTGCCAATACCCTATGGCGTGACTTCTCGATTAAGTTGGCTGTTTTCTTGATCCTTGTCTTATTAGCTAGCCTTTTATTGAAACGGGAACTTTATCGTGAAAAGATTGAATTCTCATGGAATGATCGAATCGTCGATGGTGCCATTTTTGTCGGCGTCTTCTTGCTATATAGTTTTGTCGGAATCGCGAACTCACCACACTTGCATCACCGTAAACCAGTACCAACGGCGTTATTATTCCCGTCGGAACGAATTTGGCTTGTCGGGTTTGTTGGCTTGTTAGTGGCAGCGGCAACGTTGTTCATCGTTTTCCGCTATCTAAGTCGTGGTGGGCATAAGATCGCAACACCGTTTGATGAAGCGCGCATTAGCAAGGTGATTTCGGAATACGGCGGCAATGAAGTTAGTCATTTGGCTTATCTAAAAGACAAATCAGTTTACTTCTATCAAGAAGATGGCGAAGATCAAGTCTTCTTGTTATTCCGAAAAAAAGCGGATCGCTTGATTGTGATGGGCGAACCAGTCGGAAATCCAGACAAGTTCATCGATGCGATTGAAGCATTGATGCGCGAAGCCGATTTGATTGATTGTCATTTGGCGTTCTATGAAATCTCCGCTGAGTTAACAATGCAATTACATGAAATTGGGTTTGATTTCATCAAGTTTGGTGAAGAAGGGTACGTGAAGCTGGCTGACTTTACGTTAGTTGGTAAGAAGCGCCGTGCTGAGCGGGCCTTGATGAATAAATTTGAACGTGAAGGTTATCAGTTTGAATTATTGACGCCACCATTTTCAGATGACTTAATGGCTGAATTGAAGGCCGTTTCGGATGATTGGCTTGATGGGCGGGTTGAAAAAGGCTTTTCACTGGGCTTCTTCGATCCTAATTATTTACAACAGGCAGCCATCGCTGTGATTTATGATCCAGAGCATCGGATTGTGGCTTTTGCCAATGATATGCCAACTGGGACGAAAGAAGTTTCAAGTATTGACCTCATGCGCCACAGAAAAGACGCGCCATCTGGTATAATGGATGAAGTTTTCATTAGTCTTTTTGAACACAACAAAGCAGAAGGTTATGAGTACTTCAATTTAGGGATGGCGCCACTGGCCAATGTGGGGACGTCAGAATTCAGTTTTATTGAAGAAAAAATCGCGCATTTGATTTATGAATATGGCTATCACTTCTACGGCTTCCAAGGCTTACGGACGTATAAGAAGAAATATACGACGAAGTGGATTCCTAAATACATTGCTTATCAAAAGCGGACCTCAATTATCTTTACGATGCTCCAAATTCTATTAGTGGTGAACCAAAAAGTGACGGAGACACCACAACGAAAAGGACTCGCAGGTCATTTTATGCGTTTTGTTCAAATCGGCAACTTAACTAACAATCAAGACAAATGAGGTTCTTAAATGACAGATTATTATTATTCAAAAAATCCGGAAGTTGAACACGCTGAGAAAAATTGGACGTTTGAACTACGGGGCTTTAATTTCAAGTTCACGACTGACAATGGTGTGTTTTCCAAAAATACTGTGGATTACGGTTCACGGGCATTGTTAGATGCCGTTGATTTAAGCGAGACGCCAGCAGGTCCCATCTTAGACATGGGTTGTGGTTACGGCCCAATCGGGATGACACTTGCTAAGTTAGCACCTGAGCGTCAAATCGACATGGTCGATGTTAACGAACGCGCGCTTGGCTTAGCACAAAAAAACTGCGATTTGAATCAAATCCAAAATGTTGCAATCTTTGAATCAGCTGAATATCAAAATGTGACGGCGCAATACGCTGCGATTTTGACGAACCCACCAATTCGAGCTGGCAAAGCAGTTGTTCAAAATATTTTGAAGGGTGCCTACGATCACTTGCTACCAGATGGTGAATTAGACGTCGTGATTCAAAAGAAGCAAGGCGCACCTTCAGCTAAGCAATTAATGGCGGATACTTTTGGCAATGTACAAATCATTCATAAGGATAAAGGCTACTATATTTTACAAAGTATTAAGTTAAAATAATGTTGAGCCGATAAGACGTCAAACAGGCTGGGATATGCTAAAATAGGGCTATAGTGTAAGGAGGTTGATACAATGAAAATGAGATATAAGATTCTAATTGGTGTTGGTGTCACAGCGGGGGTCGGTGCAACAGCTGCTTTCGTTGGTTCTAAGGCAATCATCGAGAAAGTTGAACGCTACCGTAAACGCTCGGCAGTTAAAAACTTTGTCAAAGATAAACTACATGGTAATCAAAAGGCATTGGAATTGGTTGATCAACTTTCCGATGCAGACGTGAATAATTTATTAGGGGCGGCTGATAAGCTCAACCAATTAAAGGATAAGCTAGGCGAACAAACCGATAATATTCCAGAAATGATGGAAGACTTACGGCAAACGTTGACGGCTTATGCGACGAAAGTCAAAGAACGGCTATAAAAAACGACTAAGAGTGTTTCTAGGACAAAGATGTCTTTTGTTTTAGGGACACTCTTTTGATTGGTAAAGGGGTTAGTGAATTGGGATATACACAAACTGAGATTGATCAGTGGATGCAAGTTGCAATTGATGAAGCGAATCAGGCACGGATTATTGGTGAAGTGCCGATTGGGGCGGTCATCGTGAAGGATGGCCAGATTATTGGTCGGGGGCACAACATTCGTGAACACGCACAGGATGCAACGTTACACGCGGAGATCATCGCGATTCAAGAAGCTTGTATGGTTGAAAAGAGTTGGCGCCTAGAAGACACGGCGATTTTTGTAACGTTAGAACCCTGTCCGATGTGTGCCGGGGCCATTATCAACAGTCGGATTCCAAACGTTTATTTTGGCGCCAGCGATCCAAAAGCCGGCGTGACCGGTACCTTGATGAATCTTTTGACGGACAAACGGTTTAATCACCAAGCGACAGTGGTGGCTGGTGTGCGCGAAGCTGAATGTGCCGCCTTATTACAGACCTTTTTCAAAAAAATTCGGGAAAATCGACGAAAAAAGAAGAAAAAAACTGGTAATTTTAAACCTAATCGGGTAGAATAAGAGTTGCCGTAAGGCCTTGAGACAATGATGAGCCTACGAATCGTGTCAGGTTCGGAAGAAAGCAGCACTAAGTTTGTTTTATCATGTGTCTTAAGTTTTTTAGAAATTAACCAGGATTAGGTCAATATGACTTAATCCTTTTTTAGTGCCTAGTGTGTTTCAGGTGGTCATGTTGTATAGGATTAGCCTCGTCGCGTGAATAAGCGACGAGGTCGATTGTTTGCGCGGCGCCGCTAACCGTAACAATATGCCTGAAAAAGCACGTTGATTCAGAAGATGCAGGGAGACTGAAGCTAAAATTATTTTTGGAGCAGTCTCTTTTTTAGTGCCCTTAGGCCCTAAAAATACTGTAAAATATGCTAAAATGGAACAAGTAGTTTTTTTAAACAATAGGACGATTAGGTGAAAGGCGGAGGTCATTAAATGAGCTATCAAGCTTTATATCGGGTTTGGCGGCCACAACGGTTCGATGATGTCGTTGGGCAAGAAACAATGACCCAAACATTAAAAAACGCCATCATCACAAAACAAACGAGTCATGCCTATTTATTTACGGGGCCGCGGGGGACTGGGAAAACGTCCGCTGCGAAGATTTTTGCCAAGGCGATTAATTGTCATTATCAAAAAGATGGTGAACCTTGTAATGAATGTGAAACGTGTCGGGCGATTACTGCCGGTGCGTTAAATGATGTGATTGAAATTGATGCGGCTTCAAATAACGGGGTTGAAGAAATTCGGGATATCCGGGATAAAGCGAAGTATGCCCCAACCCAAGCCGATTATAAAATTTATATTATTGATGAAGTCCACATGTTATCCACCGGTGCGTTTAATGCGCTGTTGAAAACATTGGAAGAACCACCAGCCAACGTGGTCTTCATTTTAGCAACGACCGAAGTTCACAAGGTGCCAGCCACGATTATTTCGCGGACCCAACGCTTTAACTTCAAGCGGATTACGGCTGCTGATTTATTCAAACGAATGGCTTACATCTTAGAACAAAAAGAAATGACCTACGATCCAGCTGCGTTAAAAGTGATTGCTAAAGCCGCTGAAGGTGGGATGCGAGATGCACTGAGTATCTTGGATCAGGTCTTATCCTTCAGTGATAACCACGTCACTTTAGAAAACGCGTTGGATGTGACCGGTAGTTTGACGGAAGCTTTATTAGCCGATTATGTGCAAACAATTCATGATCACGCGCCTAAAGCAGCGTTGCAACTATTGCAACAGATATTAGCTGAGGGTAAAGACGCACAACGGTTTGTTGAAGATCTAATTGAATATGTACGTGATTTATTGATGTACCAACAAGCACCCGAATTGGTAATGGCTAATGAAATGGATCTATTGGACGAACACTTCAAACAACTTAGTGATGCCTTGAGTGCTGAACAATTGTATACGGTGATCGATATTTTAAATGAAACGCAACAACAACTACGGTTCACTAATCATCCAGAAATCTATTTGGAAGTTGCAACGGTGCGTTTGACGCAACAACCAGTGGCACCTGCGGCCGTTAGCGCCAATGTTTCAGCCCCAGCGGATAATGAGCAAGTGACCCAATTAAGTCAACAAGTTGCTCAATTACAAGCTGCCTTACAGAAATTAGAAACGGCCGGACCAAGTGCGCCTGTTCAACAGGCAAAACCTAAGCCAGCTAAGAAAATTAGTAAGAAGGTCAACCGGAAGTTGATTTATCCGGTACTTGCGGATGCGACGCGGACTAATTTAGAAAACTTAAAAGAAGTTTGGCCAGATTTATTAAACATGTTAGATGTTACCAAACGAGCGATTATGCGGGTTTCTGAACCGGTAGCAGCGAGTCAAAGTGGCGTCGTTGTCGCTTTTAACTACGAAATTTTATTCGAACGGGCTAATAACGATCAGGATTTATTAACGGTTCTAGAAAACGGGTTAAACCGTTTAACGGGCAATCCGTTTAAAGTGGTCTTAGTACCGCAAGATAATTGGCCAGAAATCCGGAAAGAATATTTGCAAAATCATGCGGTTTCAGGTCATAATAATGAGGACCAACCAACGACGACGACCGAAAAAGCACCGGCGCCTGAAGTTAACGAAGTTGTGCAGCAGGCCCAAGCGTTATTCGGGGATGCAGTCGTTGTTCAAAAAGATTAATTTAAAAATTGAGAGGATGTTTTAAAATGCGCGGAATGGGTAATATGCAAGGTATGATGAAACAAATGCAAAAAATGCAAAAAGAAATGGGTCAAACACAAGACGAATTAAACAGCACTGAATTCGTTGGCAAGGCTGCTAACGATGCTGTTGTTGTGACAATGACTGGTGACAAGAAGATGAAAGATATCGCCATCAAACCAGAAGCTGTTGATCCAGATGACGTTGATATGCTTCAAGATTTAATCATCATGGCAGTTAACGAAGCAATGGTTGATATCGATAAACAAACACAAGCTAAAATGGGCAAGTTCACAAAGGGCCTCCCATTCTAAGGTAACCGAATAAGGAAGTGCACATATGCAATATCCAGAACCAATTGCGAAGTTGATCGAAAGTTATATGAAGTTACCAGGCATTGGTAATAAAACAGCAACGCGATTAGCTTTTTATACGATTGATATGAATGAAGATGACGTGACTAACTTTGCCAAGAATCTGATTTCAGCACGCCGAGACCTTCATTATTGTAGTGTCTGTGGCAATATCACTGATGAAGATCCTTGTGAGATTTGTCGGGATACTGCGCGTAGTCAGGAAATGATTTTGGTGGTCGAACAACCTAAAGATGTGATGTCGATGGAACGGATGAACGATTATCACGGTCTCTATCACGTCTTGCACGGGGTGTTGTCACCAATTGAAGGTAAAGGGCCAGACGATATTAATATTGCTAATTTAATTAAACGACTCCAAAAAACACCAGCTAAAGAAGTCATCATCGCCACCAATGCAACGCCAGAAGGGGAAGCAACGGCGATGTATATTTCACGGCTAATTAAGCCGGCCGGGATTAAAGTCACTCGTTTAGCCCATGGTTTAGCCGTCGGAAGCGATATTGAATATGCGGATGAGATGACTTTATTAAAAGCTGTCGAGGGCCGTCAAGAAATCTAGAAATGGTGGGGTTATAATGTTCGGTAGACGAAAACCAACGCTAAGAGAAGCTGGCGATGAAGCGTTACTTGATTTGATTTATCAAGTGAAAGATAAGTGGCGCTCAGCACAAAAAACGCAAGCAAACGTTAGAGGACTAGATCAAACGTTGGAGATGGAAAGTAAGATTCAACAAGCAAAGTTCGAATTTTTATACCGACAAGCACGTCAGCGCAAGGTGGCCAGTGATGCTGTTTCGCGTGAAGTAGCCAGCCGTAATGCTTTAAGATAACCAAAAAAAGATTGGACCCTTGATAAAAGTGATTTTATCGGGGGACCAATCTTTTTATTAGCGAACTTTTAACCCCTTCCCTTTACCTTGTTTGCTCAATCAAGTAAAATAAGAGTAACTCTATTGATGAAGAAGGTTGTTGTGTGGTAGGCAAATTAATTACGTTTGAAGGACCAGATGGTGCCGGTAAGACCAGTGCACTCGAAGCAGTCGTGGCACGCTTACAAAAAGAAGTGTCCCAAGAAATTGTCGTGACACGTGAACCAGGTGGCAATCCAATCTCTGAACAGATTCGCCAGATTATCCTGGATGTGAAGAATACGGCGATGGATGATCGGACAGAAGCATTATTATACGCAGCAGCTAGAAGACAACATATTGTTGAAAAGATTCAACCGGCACTCGCAGCCGATAAACTCGTGATCTGTGATCGGTTTGTGGATAGTTCAATTGCTTATCAAGGTGCTGGGCGCGGGATTGGGGAAGAGGCAGTGGCGCAAATGAATTTATTTGCTACTGACGGCCTCACGCCAGATTTAACGTTATACTTAGATGTGCCTTCTGAAGTCGGGTTAGCACGGATTAAGCAGCATCGTCAAAATCAATATGACCGTTTGGATCAGGAAAAATTAGCGTTCCATCAAAAAGTGCGCCAATCTTATTTGAAGCTAGCACAAGCGCACCCAGATCGGATTAAAACAATTGATGCCTCACAACCCCTTGAAGCGGTTGTGACACAATGTTTACAAGTCATCGCACAAGCAAATCCGCATTTATTTGAAGTATAAGGGGAGAGATTAAGATGAAATTATTATTAGCAATCGTCCAAGACAAAGACAGTAACTTATTAAGTAGTGAATTAATTGATGCCAATATTCGAGCAACGAAGTTATCAACAACTGGTGGCTTTTTGAAATCTGGCAATACAACGTTTATCGTGGGGATTGAAGACGAACGGGTCCCAGAAGCCTTGAAGATTATTGAAGAAACATGCCAAGCACGCGAACAATTTATGACACCTCCTATCAATATGGATGCCACAATGGACAGTTCAATGTCTTACCCTATTGAAGTACAAGTCGGTGGGGCAACCGTCTTTGTGATGCCAATCGAACAATTCCACCGCTTCTAAACAATGGCCACTTTAACAATTGAACAAATGCAACCCAAGCTTGTCCAGCAGTTTGCCCAGATTATTGCGCGTGGGCAGTTAGCACATGGTTATTTATTAGCCGGTGCACAAGGTGTGGGTAAGATGCAATTGGCACAATGGTTAGCACTACGTCTTTTTTGCCAACAGGTCAATGAAGACAGCCAACCGTGCTATCAATGTCCTGAATGCCAGCGGATTTTAACTGGGAATCATCCCGATGTCGTCGAAATTAAACCAGACGGTAAGAGCATTAAAATTGCTGATATTCGCTATCTGAAGCAAGAAGTTGCTAAGAGTGGGATGGAATCGAGTCAGCGGCTTTTCATTATTGAAGCGGCAGAGACATTGACGGCTAGTGCGGCCAATAGTTTATTGAAATTTTTGGAAGAACCGGCGCCAAACGTCTACGCAATTTTATGTACCAGCAATAAAAATCTGATGTTACCGACGATTTTATCGCGGCTTCAAGTGATTGACTTAGCCAATCTGCCGAAGGAAATGGTGCGTCAACAATTTGAAGAAGCGCAGATTTTACCAGCGCAGGCACAGCTGTTGAGTCACTTGACGAGTGACTTAACGCAGGCCCAACAATTATTGGCCGAAGACTGGCTGATGCAAGTCGTTGCTAAAATCACGAGTTGGGCCCAAAAAGTTGCCCAAAAGGATTTGGAGAGTTTTGTAACGATTCAAACGCAACTACTACCCTTATTGACAGATCGGTCCCAACAAAAGATTGCTTTAAACTTAATCGGTTTGTGGTATCAAGATCTTTTAAACTGCCGGTATGATTTGGCGGGTGATCTTTGTTTTAGTGAGTATCGCACACAGTTAAACACCATTAGTCAACAAATGACCGCGGCGGAGATTGTGGCGCAAACAGAATTCGTTTTAACGGCTCAACGCACGTTTGAACAAAATGTGAGTTGCCAAAACGTCTTAGAGAGTTTAACGTTAAATTTAATCGCAGTAGCATAGCGGATCATAGTTCAAAAATTAGCTTAAAAGGCCATCGGGAGGATGTAAACGTTGAGTAAAACAGACTTATACGAACAATTATTAACTATTGAGCAGCAGGCCAAGTTAACGTTTGACGGCATCACTGAAATGAAGGCAGTTTTATCTAAAGTTCTGGAAGAAAATGCAGAATTAGAGATTGAAAATAAACACCTCAGAGAACACCTTCAGGAATTACAACAAACAACTGAGGAAACTGACACCAAAGATTTATCACAAGGTTTGTCTAAGTCTAAACAAAATTTACAGAATCTGTATGAAGAAGGCTTTCATATCTGTCCTTATTTCTATGGTTCGCGACGTGAAAACGACGAACCATGTGCCTTTTGTAACGACGTTATTTATGGCGAACGGACAGCTGATTAATCATTAAGCAACGCAAACAGGGCGCTGAGGCAAGATTATTTGTCGCGGCGCCCGCTTTTATAAGCTCGAGTCATTACGGCGTGAAGGGATAATTAAACATGCAAACACAATCTAGTTTTAAAACAACCACTCAAGGGACGCTCTATTTGGTGCCAACACCAATCGGTAACTTGGGTGATATGACGTACCGCGCGATTGAGACGTTAAAGGACGTTCAGTTAATTGCGGCTGAAGATACACGCAATACGCAAAAATTATTGAACCACTTTGAAATTGAAACCAAACAAATTAGTTTCCACGAACATAATACGCAACAACGGATTGAAACGTTGATTGAAAAATTAGAAGC
This sequence comes from Latilactobacillus sakei subsp. sakei DSM 20017 = JCM 1157, assembly GCF_002370355.1. Classification (NCBI taxonomy): domain Bacteria; kingdom Bacillati; phylum Bacillota; class Bacilli; order Lactobacillales; family Lactobacillaceae; genus Latilactobacillus; species Latilactobacillus sakei. The sequence goes on along the minus strand of NZ_AP017929.1, from coordinate 135,479 downwards.
GGGGGACGATATTGCCCAAGTTAGTGATGCGGGGATGCCATCGATTAGCGATCCGGGTCATGAATTGGTCAAAGCTTGTATCGAAGCCAATATCGCAGTCGTACCACTACCAGGCGCAAATGCTGGGATTACGGCGTTAATTGCTTCCGGGATTACACCGCAACCCTTTACGTTCTTTGGCTTTTTACCACGCAAAGGCAAAGAGTTAACTGAAACGGTCGCACAACTAGCCTTAAAGCCGGAAACAACTATCTTTTACGAAGCACCTCATCGTTTGAAAAAGACGTTACAAGCGTTGATCAACGGTTTTGGTGGCGAACGTCAAGTGACGTTGGGCCGAGAATTGACGAAGAAGTTTGAGGAATTTATTCGCGGTGATTTACAAGAAGCCTTAACTTGGGCGACCGACAATGAAATGCGCGGTGAATTTGTGATTATCGTAGCGGGCAATCCTACCCCTCAAAATCTAAGTGTGGTGGCCACCGATCCGTCTTTATCACTATCAGAACAAGTCGAAGCCCAGATTCAACAAGGGGCTAGTCCTAATGTTGCCATTAAAACGGTTGCTAAGGCCAATGATTTGAAGAAACAGGTTGTCTATAACGCGTACCACGATTTAACAGAATAGAGGAAATAAGATGGCAGGCAAGCAGTACACAGAGGAATACCGGATTCCGTATTTTGAAACGGATATTAAAGGCGAGTTAACTTTGGCATCTTTAGTCAACGTTTTAATTTTGGCCTCAGAACACCAACTCAATGACCTCAATGTCGGCGAAGAAACCATGCACAGTTTAAATCTTGGCTGGGTTGTCACGCAATATCAAATGACGATTAACCGGATGCCCAAAGTGGATGAAAAGGTGCGGATTGTGACGGAAGCAGAGAGTTATAATCGCTATTTCTGTTATCGGAATTTTTGGTTGTACGATGAAGCGGGCAATGAGTGCGTCTTTGTCCAAAGTATTTTCGTGATGATGTCTTATGAAACGCGCAGTATGGTGCCCGTTGTTCCAGAAATCATGGCACCGTTCGAATCAATGGCGATCAAAGGTAGCAAACGATTCCCACGCATTAAGAAGATAGACTCAGAAAAGGCATCGCAAAAAGAATACCGCGTGCGTTATTTTGATATTGATGGCAATCAACACGTCAATAACGTCCATTATTTTGAATGGATGTTAGACGCCTTGGATTATGATTTCTTGATGGACCACCGGGTAACAAGTGTTAATATCCGTTACGGCCACGAAATTCAATACGGTCAAATGACACAAAGCCAGGTCGAACAAGTGATGGTTGATGACATAATGACCACGCGCCATAAGGTAGCCGTGGGTGACCTAAGCGCAGCAGAAGCCGAAATCGCATGGACTAAAAGATAGGTGTGTCTTTGCCAGTGATTAATTGCTGTAAAGACACATTCCAATCGCATAAATGGGGGAATTCATGTGGTTAAAATAATCAAATTATTTGCTAATCAACATCCATATCTTGCCTATATCGCGTTAATTGTAACTGCGAGTTTAATCGGAATTACCGTTGAATGGCTTATTAATCGGGATTTTGTTAACAACATATGGGGCGCTTTAATGATGATTATAATTGGGGTAATTGGCATTTATTATAAGCAAAAAAAGAAATCATAACAGTAGTTGGAAATATGATTGATAGCACGTAATGAATTAAAAAAGGCGAGGACATGATATTGTCCGCGCCTTTTTAGCTATTTTTTTATGAGACGGCATTGCTGACGAAGTTCACGAGGTCAGCGCCTGTTTTACCAGCACTTAAGCCAACTTGAAGTTTCAAGCGGGCTTTGGGGCCGTTTAAACCTTGGCAGAAAGTAATGCCCATTTTTTTCAATTTAACGCCACCGCCATCGTAGTCGTAGACGTCTTCGGCAATACCGTTGAAACAGCGGGATACGAGCACAACGGGAATATTGCGGTCCAGTAAGGCTTGGATGGCAGGTAGTGTTGCGGGTGGTAAATTCCCAGCACCAAGAGCTTCGATCACAAGGCCTTTAGTAGTTGGTTGATTGATGGCTTCAAACAGCGTCCCATCCATGCCGGCGTAAGCTTTTAATAAGAAGACCGGTTCAACCAATTCTTGAATATCGCAGATTTCAGAACGAATTAATTCTTGGAAGAAATTTGCATCGTGTTTGCTGACCAAACCAATTGGTCCAAAAGTAGGTGTTCTAAAAGTAGCGACATTTGTCGTGTGCGTTTTTGTTACATAACGAGCGGTGTGGATTTCATCGTTCATGACGACTAAAACACCTTTATCATGGGCATCATCAGAAGCTGCTGTCCAAACGGCACTAATTAAGTTATGAAGACCATCTGAGCCGATTTCATTAGAAGAACGCATCGCACCTGTGATGACAATTGGCACGTTGTTAGGCAAGGTCAGGTCTAAGAAGTAGGCAGTTTCTTCAAGTGTATCGGTCCCGTGAGTGATGACCACACCGTCGATACCTGTTGCTTCAGCTTCTTGAATGCGATTCTTGAGTGCTAACATCACGGTTGGTGTAATGTGCGGTGAGGGCAGATTCGCAAATTCTTCACTAATAATTGTGAGTTGGTTATCGAATAATTTTTCAAAACCGGCCATTGGATTTTGACCAGTTGGTGCGACTGCACCGTCTTGATCAGCGGACATGGCGATTGTACCACCAGTGTGCAAGACGAGGATTTTTTTCATAGTTGTCAGTCCCTTTCATAATCAGGCTTAATTAGTTCCAGTATAGCAAATTTTGACCACCTTGAGATGATATATTTTGAAGTGGACAAACTGAATAGTTGTATCCTCAGGGAATCGGTGGTACATTTAGTAAGTTCTAAAAAGATTCGGAGTAGGGATTAAAGCGTTAAGTGCTGGTGGAACGGAATGTGAACACCAGACGAAGAGCAGTAATGCTCGCGGTTTTAGTCCCGTATTCGCCGCAGTGTTATTTGTGGCAACTCCAAAAGGGAGATGCTTTTTTTATGGTTAATCAAGATCGGTTATTTGGTGTGAAGCTAGACACCAGACGCGTTGTATTACTAGCTGTTCTAATCGCTTTACAATTAGTGATTGCTCGCTTTGCGATTTCGCTAACGATTTACAGAATTAGTTTTGGGTTTATCGTTACCGCCTTAATGGGTTGGTGGTTTGGGCCAGTTTGGGCGGGCTTAGCGGCCGTCCTTGGCGATCTCATCAATAGTTTGATGATTGGTGTTCCGGGCGGCTATTTCCCCGGTTTCACGTTATCAGCCTTCTTAGGCGCATTCATTTACGGCTGTTTCTTCTACCGGCAAAAGATTACGTGGTTACGCGTGATTTTAGCGGTATTAACGGTGGTTGTCGTCGTTAATCTTGGCCTAAATTCATGGTGGGTATCGATTTTAAGTCAGACCCCAATCAGTGTCCACTTTGCTACAAGAGCAGTGGGCGAGGCCGCCACAATGGTCATTCATCCGATTGTGATTTACCTCGTGATGCATTTTGAACCAATTGTTCGTTTGAAAGATAGAATTCAATAATTTTAAAGGCTAAGCAGTCAGTTATTTGCTTAGCCTTTTTGTATAGGATAAAATAAAAAACTATATCAAAATAAGCCTCTTAATGAGAATTTATTCTGATATAGTTATGATTAATTTAACAGAAGTTATGTTACATAGCGTTGAACATTAGATATATATTATTTGGCTTATCTTTTTCTAACGTAAGTGATGTAGCTGATTGACCTGCATAACCGTATTCTTTTATATGATAGGCCATATATTCCTCTTCGGTTGATATATTGAAATGTGCATTAAGAACCTCAATAAAACCATATCTGGTTGTTCCTGGATATAATTCCTCCATAGAATTTCCGATAGTGTAGTGATGACGACCATCTTCAGTATAGACATGATCAGTATCTGAATATCCCGAAGTATATTTATCCATATAGCTAACTTTATCGCCAACTTTACCAGTAAAGGTGCCTACTTTATAGAAGGGACGGTGTTCTTGAGAATAGATTATATATACGTTGTATGAAACCTGGTCTGTTGGTTCGGGTTTGTCAATATTGTCATTATCTTGGTTGTTATTGGTATTACCAGTATTTGAGCCGTTATCTTGGTTATTATTGGTATTACCAGCATTTGAACCATTATCTTGGTTGTTATTAGTATTGCCAGTATTTGAACCATTATCTTGGTTGTTATTAGTATTGCCAGTATTTGAACCATTATCTTGGTTGTTATTAGTATTACCAGCGTTTGAGCCATTATTTTGATTGTTATTGGTGTTACCAGTATTTGAGCTGTTATCTTGGTTATTATTGTTACTACTATTGTTTGAATTACTATTTACATTAGTGCTTGGTGCTGTGGTTGTATCGTTAACATCAGGGCTAACTGGTTTTGTAACGATAATTGAGTCATTGTTCTTAACAGGTTGTGAAGAATCGAGATTGTAAGCATTATTATCCTCATTTTTATCCTTAACAATCACAGTGCTATTAACACCATTCCACTTAAAGAGCAATGTGTTACCAGTTTCAATCAAATCAACATTACTAATATGGTTAATTTCAGCAAGACGTTTAATAGAAACGTCAACGCCATTTAATTTGGCTGCTGCACTAATCGTACTTAATGTATCTCCCCATTTGATTGTATATTTATCAATCCCTGTTGTTTTTAAGTCTTGTCGAATGGCTTGGACACTTCTAGGCGTCCAGTTCGTTGCGGCTTCAACAGAGTGACTTGCACCATTAAAAATAGGTGCTACGGTTAGTAAGGTTACTCCAGAAACAAGTAGACTTGTACTAATCTTCGATAATTTCATAATATTCCCTCCAAGTAATAAGATTACGGTATCATTTTAGCATGAAAGAGTAATATATGTAACATTTATATTTAAATAGATATAATAGTCACTTTAATGAGTGGTCTTAGTCTTTTAGTGTTGAACTAAAAGGAACTATGACATAATGATTAAACAAATAGGCAATTTAATCCGTACTAAACGGTTGGACCAAAAAATGACAATTGAACAACTGGCTGAAAAAGCAGAATTGTCAGCCAGTTTTATCGCTAAGTTTGAACGAAATGATCAGAATAATATTTCGATACAAGCACTTGAAAAAATCGTGAATGCTTTAAATATGAAGTTGGGTGATTTATTCATGTACGAGGGTATCAGCGATACAACAACTTTAGAATTAATCGGTTATCTCTCTCAATTGAGTGAGACAGATCAACAAGAATTAAGTGCAGCAATTCTAAAAATGATAAAAATTAGTCAAAAAAATAGTAAATAGGAAAAAAGCTTTGAACCGACCTCTGTCGATTTAATCGCTAATTTATGCTAGAATAACAAGGATTATAAGCAGAAGAAGGATGACATTAATGAAGCTATTGGCAATGGATACCTCGAATCAAGCGGTGAGTGTGGCGCTACTTGAAGACCAACAAATATTAGGCGAAATGACCGTCAATATTCGGCAAACCCACAGTCAAACATTGTTACCAATGATTGATCAACTTTTAAAACAAACCAAGACACCAATTGAAGCAATCGACCGGTTTGTAGTGGCACAAGGACCCGGTTCATATACTGGCTTGCGGATTGCGGTTACAACGGCCAAGTCTTTTGCCTGGACAATGGGTAAGGAACTAGTTGGGATTTCTAGTTTGGCACTTTTAGCGGGGAACGTTCAAGAAACAACCGCTTTGATTGTGCCGCTATTTGATGCGCGCCGGGACAACGTTTTTGCCGGTGTTTATCAATGGCAAGACCAGCACTTACAAAACGTGGTCGCTGATCAACATTTGGCACTAACCGACTTATTAGCACAAGTGGCGTTACTAAATGAACCTGTCTATTTTGTTGGCGGTGACGTACAACAGTTTAACGCACAGATTAAAGCCACTTTAGGTAGTCAGGCCCATTTTGTCGATGCCAACCATAACTTGCCACACGCAGCTGTTCTAGGCCAATTGGGGGCTAATGCTGAACCAGTTGCTGACATCCATGGCTTTGGGCCACATTATCTCAGAAAGACAGAAGCAGAGGTCAACTGGGGTAAAACACATGACGATCAAGGATCGGCAGCTTATGTGGAACAAGTTTAGGGAATACCTACGCCCACGTGTTTGGTTAAAAAAAGAGCTCCCCTACGTTACGCGGCAAGTCATGATTGATGATCAGCCGTTTTACTTGGCGCGTGCCAGCCAGAGCGATATTCCAGCGTTGATTGATATTGAACGCTCGGTCTATGGCGGTAAAACACCTTGGGATCGGTGGGCCTTTGCTAGTGAACTCAGCAAGCGCCGGACATCGATTTATTTAGTATTATGCCAAGGCTCAGAAGTGGTCGCGTTTGTTGGTGCTTGGTTTTCAACTAATGAGGCCCACATCACGAATATTGCGGTCCGTCCTAACTTTCAAAAACGAGGGATTGGCCACTTTTTAGTCCACGAGGTGGTCGCACTTGCGCGGGATTATCCGAGTCAAAAAATTACCCTTGAGGTCCGCACTGGTAACACAGGCGCGCAGTCTGTTTATCGACGGATGGGGTTTAAGGTCGTTAAAACCAGACGCAATTATTATGTTCAGGAAAAAGAAGATGCATTCAGTATGTGCCGCATACTGAGTCAATAGGAGTAACAAAATGACGGAGAAAAAAGAATTAATTTTAGCCTTTGAATCAAGTTGTGATGAAACGAGTGTGGCGGTCATTGAAAATGGTCAACGCATCTTAAGTAATGTCATTGCAACACAGATTAAGAGTCATCAACGTTTTGGCGGGGTAGTCCCAGAAGTGGCTAGCCGCCATCATGTTGAACAAATCACACTTTGTACACAAGAAGCACTGGAACAAGCTGGTGTGACTTATGATGATTTAACAGCGGTCGCCGTCACTTACGGTCCCGGATTAGTTGGCGCTTTATTGATTGGGGTCACAGCCGCTAAGGCAATCGCCTATGCGCATCATTTGCCACTTGTACCGGTTAATCATATGGCCGGGCACATTTATGCGGCCCGCTTTGTTAAACCGTTAGAATACCCTTTGTTAGCCCTATTGGTTTCAGGTGGTCATACAGAATTGGTTTATATGCCTGCTGCGGGTCAATTCGAAATCATCGGTGATACACGGGATGATGCGGCTGGCGAAGCCTACGATAAGATTGGACGGGTATTGGGTGTGCCATATCCAGCTGGTAAGGAAATTGACCGCCTCGCACATATCGGACAGGATACGTTTAATTTTCCACGCGCAATGTTGAAAGAAGATAACTTGGACTTCAGTTTTAGTGGTCTCAAGAGTGCTTTTATCAATACGGTCCACCATGCTGATCAAATCGGTGAAACATTGGACCAAGCGGACTTAGCGGCGAGCTTTCAAGCAAGTGTTGTTGAAGTGTTAGTCACTAAAACCCTTCGCGCAGCACAATCACTAAAGGTTAAACAACTAGTTGTTGCCGGCGGGGTTGCGGCCAACCAAGGCTTGCGAGAAGGCTTAGCGGCTGGGATTGAATCAGCAGGATTAGATCTTGATTTAATCATGCCACCACTACGCTTATGCGGCGATAACGGCGCGATGATTGGCGCTGCTGCCCACATTGCACTTGCGCAAAACACGCTGGCTGATTTAGATTTAAACGCCGTCCCTAGTTTGGACTTTCCGTATCAAAACGAACTTTAAAAGTAAAAAAGAGAGTGTGTCATAAGTTGGGTATGTCCTGAGGATTAACACAGAATGGCGAATGATTGCTGTAAGCAATCATTTGAGATTCAGGGTTAACCGGAAGGATATGACTTATAGAACACGTTTAAAAAAGAGAGTGTGTCATAAGTTGGGTATGTCCTGAGGATTAACACAGAATGGCGAATGATTGCTGTAAGCAATCGTTTGAGATTCAGGGTTAACCGGAAGGATATGACTTATAGAACACGTTTAGACCATCAATATTTAGATAACAAAAAAGGGGGCTGGGACAAAATTTACTTTTGTCTCAGCCCCCTTTTGTTAGGCTTCACTTTGATGTAGTCGCGCACCTTGGCTTTGTTGCTGTTCACGGCGTGCTTGATGATGTTGACGGTATTTTTCTAAGCCTAAGACGATGCCAGTAGCAATAATACCAACCCAAAAGAGATTAGGCGGTAAGAATAAAATAACCATAATCAATCCAGCTACCAGTGGGGCTTCAAGAATGGCACTGCCCATACTGATGGCAATTAACCCAATGACAAAGAGGGAATCAACTTGCGGGAATAACTGGCTAATTGCCATCCCTTGAGCAGTTGAAGCAAACAAAACCGGGAAGATATCCCCGCCAAGCCAACCGGTGTTCAAACAGATTGTTAATAAAATTAGTTTTAATAGGGAGCGGCTCATTAAAAAAAGCATTGATTGATCTTGCCAAATTGTGGTGAATAAATGAAAGTTATGTTGACCGGAAAAGAGAATGTGTGGGAAAAAGAGGCTGGCTAAGAAAATCGCTAGACCACCGATTAAGACGCGGACCTGATCGTTGGTGAGGCGGGCTTGCATAATTTTGCGTAAGCCCACCATGCCGGCCAACCAAAGTTTTCCGAGTAAATAACCTCCGAGCACTAATGGTAAAAACCAATAGAGATCGCGCCCTTGCCAGTGCGATTGGCCAAGCCGAATAATTAATGACGGTTCGCCGGTTAAGATGAAGACGCCGCTAAACCACGCAGTCCCATTTAAAAAGTAAGTTGTGATGAGGGCTTTCTTTTGATAGGTTGCTACTTTGGTGAGTGGGGCGGTTGGTTGTTGATAATGCAATAGATAGCGGTGCGGTGTCGCGAGTACTTTTAATCTCATGCCTATTGATTGTGCACGTAAGTCATCAAAATGCGCGGCGACGTAGCGTTGCTTGTCAGCGAGCCAAATACTGTAGAGGAAGGTTGAGCTAACCAATGTTGCTTCAGGTCCAAGGCTCGTTCCGCTGACCAAAATGACAGCAGAAATCAGCATTTGTAAAAGGACATAGCGATAATTAGCAGTGCCCGTTTGTTTGAGATCAGCCTTAATGACCCCCAAATTTTGTGGGAGGGGCCCAAAATAGTGTCGTGAAATAATGATGACTAAGCCAACCATCACCAGCATAATGGCGTCTAAGAGGCCACCAAAGGTTGCTTTTTGCCAGAAAAGATCAATTAGAGTACTTTGTAAGCTATAAAAAAGGCCGAGCAAGATACCGACGATGGCGCTCAGAATAAGACCATAACCAAATAGATAAAGTGATTTAAATTTAAACATGTTGCCTCCGAAAAAAAGTGTCTAAATGCCATTTAAACATAGTTGACGTAAAAAGTCAGGTTGAAAAAAAGAATATAAAATAACACTAGTTATTAGTTAATTTATTAACAAATAGTCAGTAAAGGGGAATCAGCAATTATTTAAATTAAAAAATAACATTAATTGACAATTATTTAGAAAGCGCTTATACTGAATTTACAGCAGTGATGAAAACGCTTCATTTCACTTTCTGTACAATTCTTTCATTTCAATCTAAAAAAATTAAGGGGTAATTATTATGGCAGAAAAAACAATCATGTTATGTTGTGCGGCAGGTATGTCAACTAGCTTGCTCGTTTCAAAAATGCAAAAGGCAGCAGAAGCACAAGGTGTCGATGCAGAAATCTTCGCAACTGGCGCATCAGATGCAGATAACCAATTAGAAAACAAAAAAATTGATTGCGTCTTATTAGGCCCTCAAGTACGCTTTATGGAAGGTCAATTTAAAGAAAAATTGGCACCTAAAGGCATTGGTGTTGAAGTGATCGATATGAAAGCCTACGGGATGATGGATGGCGAAACCGTCTTGAAACAAGCGTTAGCACTAATCGGTTAATGATTAAAAACAAAGCCCACCTAATTAATTAGGCGGGCTTTTTGATTAGGGTTGGACAAGTCTGTATAATCGGAGAAAAGAGTAGAGGAGGAGTAGCTGATGAGTCTTTTAGGCACAATTATTTGGTGGATTTTCGGTGGCTTAGTGAGCGCAGTTGGTTGGTTTTTAGCCGGCTTAGTGTGGTGTGTCACAATCGTGGGGATTCCAGTTGGCTTACAATGTTTTAAAATTGGTGGTTTGACGTTAATGCCGTTTAACGCACGAGTTGTTTCGAGCGGTGGTGCAGGCTCCTTTTTATTAAATATTGTCTGGTTTATCTTTGGGGGCTTTATTTTATGGGCCAACCATATTTTCTGGGGCTTGTTATTAACAATTACAATTGTCGGCATCCCATTTGCCCATCAACATTTTAAATTAGCAAGTTTATCATTGAGTCCGTTTGGCAAACAAATTGTTGGCTAAAAAAAGCGCGTATCCTACGATACGCGCTTTTTCTGGTTTTTAATTAGTAAATTCTTCTAGTGCCATCGCTTGTTCTTCCCAATCAGCTTCTGTTTGAGCAAGGTCTGCTTGCACTTTTTCTAAATCTTGTTGTAATTCCTGCAAGACCAATGGTTTAGTGATGATATCGGCTTGCGTCATTTTTTCTTGAATGGCAGTTGCTTGTTCTTCGAGTGTTGCCATTTGTTCTTCTAAAGCAGTGACTTCTCGTTCTAACTTCCGTTGAGCCCGTTGTGTTTCCTTGCTGGCTTTATAATTATCTTGAGCAGTAACAGGTTGGTCACTGACTTCAACTGGCACTTCAGCGGCTTGTGCGAAGGCTTCTTCCTCAGCCTTTTTAGCGAGATAGTAGTCGTAATCGCCTAAGTAGCGCTTGCTGCCGGTGGTGGTTGACAGTTCAATGATGCCGGTTGCCACTTGGTTGATGAAATATCGGTCATGGGAGATGAAGAGGACGGTGCCGTCGAATTCGCGTAAGGCTTGTTCTAAAACTTCCTTACTATCGATGTCTAAATGGTTAGTTGGTTCATCCATGATCAAAAAATTATCATGGTTCATGGCTAGTTTAGTTAGTAACAGTCGTGCTTTTTCGCCACCACTTAATTGTGAAACGACTTTCAAAACATCGTCGCCGGTGAATAAGAAGCTGCCCAAAAGTGTGCGGATTTCTTTTTCAGGGGTGGTGCGATGTTCATCCCATAATTCATTAAGAACCGTTTTGTTAGCGTGGAGGTTGCGTTGTTCTTGGTCATAATAACCGATAGAAACATTGCTACCAACACGTTCGTGACCTTTTAAGAATGGAATTTGATGAAGGATACTCTTTAAAAGTGTTGATTTACCAATCCCATTAGGTCCGATAATCGCTAAGCGTTCTTGCTTGTTGACCTCAAAGTTAATCGGTTCGACCATTACTTTGTCGGCTGAGTAACCAACAGCCGCGTCAACGACTTGCAAGACTTCGTTACCACTTGGTTGATCGATATCAAAATGGAAGTGGATTTTAGAGGCGTCGTTGGTTGGGCGTTCTAACTTATCCATCTTTTCAAGTTGACGACGGCGGCTTTGGGCTTGCTTAGTCGTGCTGGCTCGAACTAAGTTTTTGTCGACGAATGTTTGGAGTTTCTCGATTTCGGCTTGTTGTTTCTCATAAGCCTTCCATTCGAGTGATAGGTTGGCTGATTTTTGCGTCAAGAAGTGACTGTAATTGCCGGTGTAGTGCGTTAATGTGTGGCGACTCATATCGTAAACTTCTTTAGTAATCTTGTCTAAGAAGTAACGGTCATGAGAAACGGTTAAAAGTGCACCGGGATAGGTTTGAAGATAATTTTCAAGCCATGTTAAGGTTTGAATGTCCAAATGGTTAGTTGGTTCATCCAAGATTAAGACGTCTTTTTTCTCAAGTAATAGCTTAGCAAGTGCTAAGCGGGACCGTTCGCCACCAGATAGCGTGCTGATTGGTTTGGTGAAAGTTTCTTCTGGGAATTGGAAACCGTGCAATACACCACGAATTTCGGCTTCGTAACCATACCCGTTTGCTTCAGAAAAGTCGTGTTGAATCTGATCGTATTGTTTTAAGAGGGCTTGGTAGTCCTCATCTGAACGATTAGCATCTGGATCGGCAATTGCTTGTTCCAACGTATGCATCTGAGCTTCCATTTGGCGAAGGCCTTCGAAAATCGTTAGCATTTCGTCATAGATGTTCCGTTCAGAACTAAGACCGCTATCTTGGGCTAAGTAGCCAACTTGGACATTTTTACCCAGAATAATTTGACCATCATCGGGCGTCGTAATGCCAGCAATCATCTTCAAAAGTGTTGATTTACCAGCACCGTTAGGGCCAACTAAGGCGACGCGGGCGTGATCTTGCACTTCCAATTGTGCATTTTTAAATAAGTAGTCACCGCCAAAGTGACGGGCGACTTGTTGAACCTGTAATAATATCACAATGTAAAATCCTTTCGATGTCGTGTTTTTAAGGTACCATTTTAAGGAATCGTTAAAGTCCGTTTCAACTATCATAACAGATTTAGGGCAAAGACAGTCAAAATAGTAAATTAATTGCTTTTCACAAGAAAATTCAGTATCATTTCAATATAGTGTAGGGATATTTTCACAAGTAAAAGAATGAACGGAGGTTCCAAATGGCTGAAAATAAAATTCCAAGAGCCACAGCGAAGCGTTTACCTTTATATTATCGTTATCTAAACTTTTTAAACAATTCGGGTAAGACCAAGATTTCGTCAACTGAACTATCTGAAGCTGTTAAAGTCGATAGTGCGACAATTCGCCGTGATTTTTCATATTTCGGTGCGCTCGGTAAACGGGGTTATGGCTATGATGTTGAGTCTCTCTTGAGTTTCTTCAAGAAGACGTTGAATCAAGATCGCTTAACGAATGTTGCTTTGATCGGTATCGGTAATTTAGGACATGCTTTGTTAAATTACAACTTTAGACAAACGAATAATATTCGGATTAGCGCTGCTTTTGATGTTAAACCTGAATTAATTGGCACGATCCAAACAGGTGTGCCGGTTTACTCAATGGACGAAATGGTTGAACAATTGAAGTTACAACAAATTGAAATCGTCATCTTGACGGTCCCAATCGAAGTTGCTCAAAAAGTAACGGATCAACTAGTTGATGCAGGGATTAAGGGCATCATGAACTTTACCCCAATTCGAATTTCTGTACCGAATACGATTCGGATTCAAAATGTTGATTTAGCGAAAGAGTTACAAACGTTAATTTATTTCCTTGATAATTATAATACAGAAGAAGCGTCAAAATAAATAGAGCCTCATTAACCAGCAGTGATGTCGGTTAATGGGCTCTATTTTTTAATGACTGAGATAAAAGAGCGTCACGACGAGATTCATTCCCGCATGACTGATAATCGTTGTATAAATGGAACCCGTTTTGCGATACAGCCAACAAAGGAAAAGGCCGATTGCCGCGTAGATAATTAGATGACTGTCTTGATGAATCACGGCAAATAATAAACTAGAGATGAGTGCGGCTAATACCGAATTTAAGCGGCCGCTAAGACCGCCAAAAATCGCCTTTCGAAAAACGAGTTCTTCCATTGTTGGCGCAGCAATTGTTAGAATAATGATCAACCACGGTTGGGCTTTGAGGGCCGTCATGAGAGTGAGCGTATTGAGTGATTGCGTACTATTTTTAAAGAGTAGATGATCAATTGAACCAGCGATAATTTGGACGATTAACGCGAGTAAAATACCACTAATGCCCCAGATGATGGCTTTCTTAAGCGGCAAGGGGTGTTTCTCAAGACTATTTTTGGGACCCCGATAATTAAAATAGAGTAATAAAAGTGCGCCGAGGCTGTCCGTGATTGTGGTGAATAAATAGAATTGATCCGACAGGCCAAAAAAGCGGACGAGGGCACTCGGGATTAATAAAATGATGAGATAGCTGATAATCAGCCTAAAATTTTGTTGGCTTTGAGTCATGATTACGCTCCTGAAAGTTGATGTGACCATAGCGTAGCGCATTGACTACTAAAATGCAAAAGGGGATAGCAAAATACTTGCAATGTTCTGAAAAAATGCTATGATAAAAAATGTGATTAGCACTTGAGTGTTTAGAGTGCTAAAAAAGAAAAAGTGATGGAGGGATTTTAAGTGTTAAAACCATTAGAAGATCGCGTAGTGATCGCCGTTAAAGACGAAGCAGAACAAACAGTAGGTGGCATTGTCATTGCAAGTAACGCCAAACAAAAACCACAAACTGGTAAAGTCGTTGCCGTTGGTGCCGGCGCAATGACCAGTGACGGTCAGCGAATCCCACTTGATGTCAAAGAAAATGATGAAGTCATTTACGATAAATATGCTGGTTCAGAAGTTGAATACGAAGGCCAACAATATTTGGTATTACACGCAAAAGACATTATCGCCATTATTGAATAATAAACTGAAACGTTTAAAAACAAACTAAAAAATTTTTTTGAGGTGAAATAACTATGGCAAAAGAACTTAAATTTTCAGAAGACGCACGTTCAAAAATGTTAGCAGGTGTTGATCAATTAGCTAACACTGTTAAGACAACATTAGGACCAAAAGGCCGCAACGTTGTTTTGGAAAAAGCTTACGGTTCACCAGAAATCACTAACGATGGTGTGACAATCGCTAAAGCAATCGAATTAGAAGATCATTTTGAAAATATGGGTGCCAAATTAGTTTCTGAAGTTGCTTCAAAAACGAACGACATCGCCGGTGACGGTACAACAACCGCTACTGTTTTAGCCCAAGCAATTATTCGCGAAGGGATGAAGAATGTGACAGCCGGTGCTAACCCAGTTGGTATCCGTCGTGGGATTGAATTAGCGACTAAAGAAGCTGTTAAGAAGTTACACGAAATTTCACACAAAGTTGAAAGCAAAGATGCGATTGCCCAAGTTGCTGCTGTTTCATCAGCTAACGAAGAAACTGGTCGTTTAATTGCTGATGCCATGGAAAAAGTGGGTAACGACGGTGTCATCACAGTTGAAGAATCAAAAGGGATTGATACTGAATTAAGCGTTGTTGAAGGGATGCAATTTGATCGTGGTTACTTGTCACAATACATGGTGACTGACAACGACAAGATGGAAGCTGACTTAGACAACCCATACATTTTGATTACAGATAAGAAGATTTCAAATATTCAAGATGTTTTACCACTTCTACAATCAATCGTGCAAGAAGGTAAAGCCTTATTAATCATTGCCGATGATGTTGATGGCGAAGCATTACCAACACTTGTCTTGAACAAGATTCGTGGGACATTCAACGTGGTTGCTGTTAAGGCCCCTGGTTTTGGCGATCGTCGTAAGGAACAATTAGAAGACATTGCGACATTAACAGGTGCCACAGTGATTACAAGTGACCTTGGTCTAGAATTGAAAGAAACAACAATCGATCAATTAGGGACAGCTGGTAAGGTAACTGTTACAAAAGACGATACAACAATCGTTGAAGGTGCTGGTAGCAAATCAGCTATCGCAGAACGTGTTGAAAACATCAAGAAACAAATTGCTGAAACAACATCAGACTTTGACCGTGAAAAATTACAAGAACGCTTAGCTAAATTAGCTGGTGGTGTTGCAGTGATCAAGGTTGGTGCTGCCACAGAAACAGAATTGAAAGAACAAAAATATCGGATTGAAGATGCCTTAAATGCAACGCGTGCAGCTGTTGAAGAAGGCTACGTTGCCGGTGGTGGGACAGCATTAATCGATGTCATCGAAAGTGTTGCCACTCTTGAAGAAGAAGGCGACGTTCAAACAGGGATTAACATTGTGCTTCGTGCATTAGAAGAACCTGTTCGTCAAATCGCAACAAACGCTGGTCTTGAAGGCTCAGTCATTGTTGAAAAAGTAAAATCACAACCTGTTGAAGTTGGCTACAATGCAGCAAACGGCAACTGGGAAAATATGATTGAAGCGGGTATCTTAGATCCAACTAAGGTAACACGCTCAGCATTACAAAACGCAGCTAGTGTTGCTGCTCTAATGTTAACAACTGAAGCAGTGGTTGCTGACAAACCAGAAGACAACCCAGCACCAGCAGCAGGCATGGACCCATCAGCAATGGGTGGCATGATGTAATTAAAGAAGTGTGACTCGAGTTGGTCAGGCTTTGAGGATTAACAGTAAAACGGGCATTATGGCGGTCTTTGCCATGATGCCCGTTTTGCAGTTAACCGGAAAAGGCTGCTCGAAGAGCACGTTAATAAAAGAAGTGCGTTTGAAACGGGTTGATTCTGAGCATTAACCTAAAAATGAGCGTTATGGCGGGTCTTGCCATAACGCTCATTTTGTAGTTAGGCGCAGGAATCAGTTTCAAAAAGCACGTTAAAGAAAGAAGTGTGTTTGGTTGCGGGTAGCAACTGAGCATTAATACAAAATTGGCAGTAATCTTGGGCTTAGGATTACTGCCAATTTTAGATTAAGCGGAGGTTGTTGCAACCAAAAAACACGTTAAAGCAGTACGTCCAACCAAGGCCATCCCCAGCATTTTACTGGGGATGGCCTTTTTTTCTGTCGTTTTCAAAATTAACGCTGGTTATTATCATTTTTTAGCTTATAATGAATGCAAGGCGCCCGTCGAAATAGATTTTATTTAGCTAATCGACGCTATAACTAACGGTCAATGATGGTTAGAATAGATAGGTACCTAAGTTAAATTCTTGTAGTATTTTAGTGTCAGATATAGTAGAATACCTTTTGTTCGAAAAAACAGCAATTATTTTTAAGTAGGATATTATATTCAAAAGTCACCGTGTGAAATGGTAACAGGCGATTATCACATGAGGGCTTTTTATGTATAGAAATACGATTAATTAAAGGAGTTATATTGCAATGCAACAACTAAAACGGATTTTCATCGGGAAACCATTAAAGTCTTCCGATGAAGGTAACCAGAAATTAGGGCGCTTCAAGGCCTTGGCAATGTTGTCTTCTGATGCTTTGTCATCAGTTGCATACGGAACCGAAGAAATCGTTGTTGTTTTAACAACGCTTTCTGCAGCAGCAATTTGGTATTCAATTCCAATTGCAGCGTTCGTATTGGTGTTATTGATTTCTTTAACCCTTTCTTATCGGCAAGTTATCCACGCCTATCCAGGTGGTGGTGGCGCCTATGTCGTTTCAAGTGAAAACTTGGGTAAGAATGCGGGTTTAGTCGCAGGTGGTTCACTGCTTGTGGATTACATGTTAACAGTTGCGGTTAGTATTTCGGCTGGTGCTGAGGCGATTACCTCGGCAATTCCGGCAATGTACGGGCACCAGGTAGGGATTTCCTTTGTCATCGTGATTATTTTAATGGCGATGAATCTCCGTGGGATGCGCGAATCAGCGTCGTTCTTAATGGTGCCAGTTTACTTATTCGTCTTGATGATGACCTTGATGATTATCGTCGGATGTTACAAAATTTTCACAGGTGCGATTCCATTCCACGCAACAGCAACAGTTGGGGCCGTTGTACCAGGGATTTCAATGGCATTGATCTTTAGAGCTTTCTCATCTGGTTCATCTTCATTAACCGGGGTTGAAGCAATCAGTAATGCGGTACCGTTCTTCAAGAAACCACGGGCCACAAATGCTGCTGAAACATTGGCAATCATGGCCGCTATCTTAGGGTTCTTCTTTGCCGGCATCACATTCTTGAACTACTGGTACGGCATTGTGCCAATGGAAAAAGTAACGGTCTTATCACAAGTTGCACAACATACTTTTGGTAAAGGGTTCTTCTTCTATATCGTTCAATTCGCAACGGCCTTCATTTTAGCTGTTGCCGCTAATACTGGTTTCTCAGCATTCCCAGTGTTGGCTTATAACTTAGCAAAAGATAAATATATGCCACATATGTATATGGATCGTGGCGATCGTTTGGGTTACTCAAACGGGATTATCACATTGGCAATCGGTTCAATGGCGTTGATCTTCATCTTTAACGGTGACACATCACGTTTGATTCCGTTATACGCCGTTGGGGTGTTCATTCCATTTACGCTTTCTCAATCAGGGATGTTGCGTAAGTGGTGGGTTGAACGGCCTAAGAATTGGTTTGGCAAATCAATCGCTAACTTTGTTGGTGCCTTGATTTCATTTGCCATTTTAATTATCTTATTCGTTTATCGTTTACCTGATATCTGGCCATTCTTCATCATCATGCCAATTATGATCTGGATTTTCTATAAGATTCATGATCACTATAAGAAGGTTGCACGTCAATTACGAGTAAGTGCCAACGAAGCTGTCTTACATGATTATGATGGCTCAACCGTTATTGTCTTGGTCAGCAACGTGACTCAAGTTACCCGCGGGGCGCTTGATTACGCACAATCAATCGGTGATTACGTCATTGCAATGCACGTGTCGACAGATGAAAATCCGGAAAAAGAACGTGAAATTCAAGCTGAATTTAAGGCTGATTTCCCGAACGTCCGCTTTGTCGATGTGCATTCATCATACCGTTCAATTCAAAAACCAATTGTTCGTTTTGTGGATATTGTTAGCAAGAATGCCCAAAAACGAAACTTCACGACAACGGTCTTGGTACCACAATTTGTGCCAAGAAAACCATGGCAAAATATTTTGCATAACCAATCAAGTTTACGCTTAAGAACAGCTTTTGCCAGCCGTGAAAACATCATTATCTCAACATACAGTTACCACTTGAAACATTAGAAGTGCTTTTGGTTGCGGTTAGCAACTGAGCATTAACAAAAAACTTGCCCTAGACTGTTTTAGTTTAGTGCAAGTTTTTTTGTTTCATTAAGCACCGGCAAAACTTTTTATTCATGGTAAAAATTGCTACAATAGAAGCTATTAAAGTTAGTACACAACATTAAGGGGCGCGACATGCGAATATTATTTATTGGTGACACAGTTGGCACAATGGGACAAAAAATGGTGAACGAGTATTTACCACTTTTGAAACAACAATATAAACCACAGGTTACCATAATCAATGGCGAAAATATCGCTGATGGCAAGGGAATGACACAAAAGGATTACAAGAACTTATTGCAAGCCGGTGCGGATGCCATTACGATGGGCAATCATACTTGGAACAAACGGGATATTTTGGACTTCATTGATGATGCCAAAAAGTTAGTGCGACCAGCTAATTTTCCTACGGGAACACCAGGTCAAGGTATGACGATGATTAACGTCAATCAGGCTAAATTAGCTGTCATTAGGTAGATTGCAAATTTAATCCGAATTTTTGGACAAATTTGTCAGCATAACCTGATACGGTGTTTGCCAGTCGAGTATTTTAAGCGGTCGCTGGTTAATTTGGAGTAACGTCGTCGTTAAATCTTGAGCACTAATGTGCTCAAAACGAGTCCCTTTAGGATAAAAATAACGTAAATTCCGATTAAAGCGTTCATTACTACCACGTTCAGCTGGCGTATAAGCATGGCAGTAATAGGTCTTAATACCATATTGTGATTCAAGTGATACTAGCCCACTAAACTCAGTGCCACGGTCCACAGTAAAGCTGTGCACCGGACCATTAAAAGTGGTTAGGAACTTAGTTAGTGCTTCATTAACAGTCGCTGTCGTCCGATCTTTTAACCGGTATGCCCAAAGGAACCGTGATTTGCGATCGATTAAAGTTAATAAAACTGCCTTACTATGCCCACGAGGACCAACGACTGTATCTAGTTCAAAATCGCCGATGCGATTACGTTGATTAATCATCATGGGACGCTGTTCAATTGATCGCCCCAAAGATTGATTATATTTGGATCGTTGGTCAACGTTACGCCGTTGGCGTACGCCATGTTCAGGTAGATCATTCAAGGAGAAACAAATTCTCCCCTGATTTAGCCAATTATAAATAGATTTAGTAGCTAGTTTAAATTCGTGAGCAATCATTCCTGGTGACCAGCTTAGACGTAAATGGTTGAGAATTTTTTGCTTTAACTCATCGCTCAGCTTAGTTTTCCGACCACATCGTGATCGCTTGTATTCGGCATCTGTTTGTGCTAATTCAGCCTGATAAGGTTGACATCGAGATAATTCATAAGAAATTGTTGACGGTGATCGGTTCAGCCGAACGCCCATTTGGATATTGGACAGCCCTAGTTCACAAAAGGTTTCGATTTTAATTCGTTCGGAATAGGTTATACTAGACAAAAGATCAGCTCCTAAAAGATGGGTTTGTGGTAAACACCATTTTAAAGGAAGCTGATCTTTTTTGTCCGAACAGCGTTCGGATTAATTTTACAATCTACCATTAATCTACAAGGCCGAGCATTGATGGGCGAATTGTTGGAAGATCCATTTGCAATGTTAGATGACATGGTGGCCCAAGTCAGCAAGGAAACCAATTGTATTTTTGTCGATTTTCATGCCGAAACAACGAGTGAAAAATTGGCCTTAGCTTGGTATTTAGATGGTCGGATTTCAGCGTTAGTTGGAACGCATACGCATGTGCAAACAAATGATGCACGTGTTTTACCAGACGGAACGGCAGTGTTGACAGACGCCGGGATGACAGGTCCTTATAACGGGATTCTTGGTGTGAAACGCGAAAAAATCATTTCACGGTTTATGACGCAACGCCCAGAACGATTTGAACTAGTGACAGAAGGTCCTGGCCAATTGAATGGCTGTTTAATTGAAATTGATGATCAAACGGGTCATGCCAAATCAATCAAACCCATCCATATTTCACCAGATCATCCATTCGGATCACGCTTTTAAGAGATAGAAAGGGGCTTGAAAATGCCGCAAAAAACAAAAGAAACGCCAATGATGGCCCAATATCAAAAGGTTAAGGATCAATATCCAGACGCCTTTTTATTTTATAGATTGGGTGATTTTTACGAATTATTCAATGACGATGCTGTTAAAGCATCACAACTTTTAGAATTAACGCTGACAGCGCGTAATAAGAATGCAGCAGACCCCATTCCGATGTGTGGTGTGCCCCATCATGCAGCGCAAAACTACATTGATATTTTAGTGGATCAAGGTTACAAGGTCGCCATTTGTGAACAGATGGAAGATCCTAAAACGGCTAAGGGCATGGTGAAACGCGAAGTTGTCCAATTAGTAACACCTGGGACTGTGATGGACGAAAAAGCCGGTCACGCTAAACAAAATAATTATTTAACGGCAGTCGTTGCACAAGGCGATCAATTTGGCTTTGCCTATACGGATTTATCCACAGGTGAAATGAAGGTTAGCCAAATCAGTAGTTTAGATGTGTTATTAAACGAAATGTTGAGTTTACAAACCAAAGAAGTGGTTGTGAATCATGATGTCCCAAGCGAAGTCGTCCAAGCCTTTGTCCAACAACAAATCTTGGTTTCTTATCAAGATGAGGGGGCCGATACGGCAGAGGTCAGTTTTGTTTCTCAAAACATCTCACAACCACTAGCGTTAGCCGTCATTAAACAATTAGTTGTTTATTTAGCAACGACGCAAAAGCGGCACTTGGGTCATTTACAACGCGCCCAAGCCTATGAACCTTCTCAATACTTGAAGTTGGATCATTCGGCTAAGATGAACCTCGAATTGACGGCTTCATTACGAACTGGTCATAAGAGTGGGACGTTATTGTGGTTATTGGATGAAACGAAGACTGCGATGGGTGGTCGTTTATTAAAACAATAGTTGGAACGACCATTGTTGGATCTAAACCAGATTAAGAACCGGCAAAACCAAGTCGCTAGTTTCTTACAGCATTACTTTGAACGGACGAACCTTCAAGAAGCCCTAACTAAAGTTTATGATTTGGAACGTCTAGCGGGTCGCGTTGCTTTTGGGAGCGTTAATGGTCGCGATTTGATTCAATTAAAAACATCCTTAGAACAGATTCCAAAGATTAAAGATGTTTTGACGGGCATTAACGAAACGCAGGCTTTTGATCAAGCGTTAACGCGTTTGGATCCAGTTGATGATGTGCGGACGTTAATTGAAACAGCGATTAACCCGGATTCACCGATTTCAGTGACTGATGGTGGGATTATTCAAGATGGTTACGACGAACAACTTGATCAATACCGCAATGCGATGTCTAACGGCAAGCAGTGGTTGGCGCAATTAGAGGCGCAAGAACGAGAAGCTACGGGCATTCATAATTTGAAAATCGGCTTTAACCGCGTCTTTGGGTATTATATCGAAGTCACGCGGGCTAACTTGAGTTCATTACCGGAAGGGCGGTATGAACGCAAACAAACGTTAACCAACGCCGAACGATTCATCACACCGGAATTAAAAGAAAAAGAACAACTGATTTTAGAGGCGGAAGAACGCTCAACCGCTCTAGAATACGAATTGTTTACCCAAGTTCGGGAACAAGTGAAGTTACAAATTGAACGGCTCCAAACATTGGCTAAAGGCGTAGCGGCCCTAGATGTCTTGCAAAGTTTTGCGGTCGTCAGCGAAAGCTACCACTATGTCCAACCAACATTAAGAACTGATAGTCGCGAAATTGATTTAGTCGATGGCCGTCATCCGGTGGTTGAAAAAGTATTGGGACGCCAAAAATATATCCCCAATGCTGTTCAAATGGGCAAAGAAACGGATATGTTATTGATTACCGGGCCTAATATGTCTGGTAAAAGTACCTACATGCGGCAATTGGCCTTAACGGTCATCATGGCGCAAATGGGTTGTTTTGTACCTGCCAAGTCAGCGAACTTGCCTGTATTTGACCAAATCTTTACCCGCATTGGTGCGGCAGATGATTTGATTTCAGGACAAAGTACGTTTATGGTAGAAATGATGGAAGCCAACCGTGCGATTATGAGTGCGACCGCCAATAGTTTAATTCTCTTCGATGAAATTGGTCGGGGAACGGCCACTTATGATGGGATGGCCTTGGCACAAGCGATTATCGAATATATCCATGATCATGTCCACGCTAAGACGCTCTTTTCAACGCATTATCATGAACTGACGGCTTTAGCCGATACGTTGACCGCCCTTCGTAACGTGCATGTTGGTGCAGTTGAGGAAAACGGTGAGTTGGTCTTCTTACACAAGATGTTGGCCGGACCTGCGGATAAGTCTTACGGGATTCATGTCGCTAAACTAGCGGGCATGCCAGAAACCTTATTACAACGGGCCGATGTTATTTTAGGTCAGTTAGAAGATAAACCAAAAGCACCGGTGCAACCAGAAACAGTCGTACCAGCACAACCGACTGCAGCGGCTGTCGAAGAACAGATGGCGCTTTTTGAACCAGAAGTGGCGGCCCCGGTCGATAAGAAAACAGATAAAGTGGTAGCGGCAATTAAGAATTTTGATTTGATGAGCGCCACACCACTAGAAGCCCTCAATCAATTATATGAGTGGCAAAAGCAATTAAATAAACATTAATAGTGAACTGAGAGGATTAGATGATGGGGAAAATTCATGAACTGTCGGAAATTCTGAGTAATCAAATTGCGGCGGGGGAAGTGATTGAACGCCCCGCCTCAGTGGTCAAGGAATTGGTTGAAAACGCGATTGATGCTAATAGTACGCAAGTCGATATTGTTGTTGAACAGGCCGGTTTACAGATGATTCAAGTGATCGATAACGGTGACGGGATTGAACCAGAAGATGTGCCAGTCGCCTTTAAGCGGCATGCCACCAGTAAGATTGCGACTCGGCAAGATTTGTTCAAGATTCAATCGCTAGGGTTTCGGGGTGAAGCGTTAGCTAGTATCGCGTCCGTTTCCGATTTAACGATTGAAACGGCAACTGCGGACTCTCTAGGAACCTTTGCTCATTTTAAGGGTGGTCTGTTAGAGGAACAAAAAACAAATCCGATTCGACCGGGGACGGCGATTACGGTGCGGGATTTATTCTTTAATACACCGGCACGATTGAAATACGTGAAGACTTTTCAAACCGAATTGGCGAATATCGTCGATATCGTCAATCGGCTAGCAATGAGTCATCCACAGATTGCCTTTACGCTAACCAATGATGACCATCTACTTTTAAAAACGGCCGGCAACAATGATTTAAAACAAACGATTGCTGGTATTTATGGCGTCACCATGGCCAAGAAACTCTTAGCCGTGAGTGCTTCGGATTTAGATTTTAAACTAACGGGCTACGTGTCATTGCCGGAATTAACGCGGGCAACGCGCAATTATTTGTCGATTTTAATTAATGGTCGGTTTATTAAAAATTACCAATTGAATAAGGCCATTATCAAGGGCTACGGTTCTAAATTGATGGTCGGACGCTATCCAATCGCCGTCTTAGCGATTGAGATGGATCCGCTATTGATCGATGTCAACGTGCATCCAACAAAACAGGAAGTCCGCTTAAGCAAAGAAACTGCCTTGATGACCTTGATTGAAGGGGCAATCAAAGAAAGACTGGCAACCGAGAATTTAATTCCAGATGCCATGCAGAATTTGAAACGGACCAAGACGGTAGATGTTGATCAGCTCCAGATGAATTTAAACCAAATTACACAAGAACGACGGCACCCAAGCGGTACGGTGCGACCAGTCAGTCCAATGCCAATCCCAGTAAAAACGGTAACACCCGAAATTGCGGAAACCGAAACGCCGTTAGCCGCACCAACTGCTAAAGCGCCATCGATGACACCGGAGCGGCCCTTATTTGAGCAACCCCAGGCATTGGCCGAGTGGGATCAGAAGTACGCGACAGAAGCGGTTGGAAAGCCGTTTGGTGATCAAGTGATAGACGAAACGGACGAAAGTGAAGAAAACGTAGTCGAACCCACTGTTCGGTTCCCAGAGTTACGCTACATTGGGCAACTGCATAGTACTTTCTTATTAGCGGAAGGCGAAGATGGCTTTTATATCTTGGATCAACACGCTGCGCAAGAACGGATTAAGTACGAATATTACCGAGAAAAAATTGGGGAAGTCAGCACCTCTGTGCAAAACTTGTTAGTACCACTTGTTTTGGAATATCCGAATAGTGATGCGCTAAAGATTCAGGAAAAAACTGAACTTTTAGCCTCAGTCGGAATCCAATTAGAAAATTTCGGGCAGAATAGTTTTGTGGTCCACAGTCACCCAACTTGGATTGAACAGGGACAAGAGGAAATGACGATTCGTGGGATGATTGACGATGTTTTAAAAGACGGTCGCATTAGCATTGCCCAATTCCGTGAGAAGACGGCGATTATGATGAGCTGTAAGCAATCGATTAAAGCGCACCATCATTTAGATGATACCCAGGCTAAAGCACTTTTAGCTGATCTAGCGAAGACCGAGAATCCGTTTAATTGTCCCCATGGGCGCCCGGTTTTGATTCACTATACGCAAAAAGATTTGGAAAAGATGTTTAAACGGATTCAAGAACCACATCATAGTTGGGAGGGCGAATAATGTTTATTTTAGCATCGCAATCACCGCGCAGACAGGCACTATTAAAGCGCGTTGTAAATGACTTTGAGGTACAACCAGCACAGATTGATGAACACGAAACACCGCTAACGACACCGGGCGATTATGTCCAAACTTTAGCGCAACGCAAGGGTGAAGCAGTCGCGGTTCAATATCCAACGGCGACCATTCTAGCGGCGGATACGGCGATTAGTTTTCAAGGAACGCTTTATGGCAAACCCAAGGATCGCCAAGACGCCTATGAAATGCTGCGCCAGTTAAGTGGTCAGACACACCAAGTGTATACCGGATTGTGGCTGATGAAAGACGGTCTGGTGCAACAAAAGGTTGTCCAAACCGACGTTACATTTTGGCATTTAAGCACCGCCGAGATTGAACAGTATTTAGATCAGAATGAATATGCGGACAAAGCAGGTGCCTATGGGATTCAAGGCGCGGGTGCGCTATTAATTAATAAGATTAATGGTGACTTTTACAACGTGGTTGGCTTACCAGTCAGCACCGTTGCAAGAATGTTGCAGGATTAAGAGGAAATAAAAATGATGAATGTGGCAGTTTTTTGTGGGGCCAGCAGTGGCCGTCGCCCGGTTTATACACAGGCCGCCAGCGATTTAGGCCATTGGTTAGTCAAACGACAAGATCAATTAATTTATGGTGGGAGTCGGGTTGGCTTGATGGGTACGATTGCCGATACCGTTTTAGAAAACGGTGGTCGGGTAATCGGTGTGATGCCTGAATTCTTAAATCAACGAGAACCAGCGCATGCTGGCTTAAGCGATTTGGTGATGGTTGACAATATGGCCGAACGGAAATCAAAAATGATTGAATTAGCCGATGTCTTCATCGCTTTACCCGGTGGACCAGGTACGTTAGAAGAAATGAGCGAAGTGATTTCGTGGGCGCGAATTGGCCAGCAAGATGGCCCCTGCATTTTCTACAACGTAGCGGGTTATTATGATTTATTACAACAATTCTTAGCCCACATGGTTGAAGAAGGCTTTTTAACACAAGGCGATTTTGAAAAATACTTGTTTACCGATTCTTTAACTGAAATGGCGACGTTTATTGTGACTTATCAACCACCAAAAATACGAGAATATTAATCATTGGGATTGGGACCGAGTATGATGGGCCTGATCCCAATTTTGATGAAACGTGCTCTTCACACCAACTTCCTGTGCTTTGCCGACACTTGTCAAATCAACGATTGCATCGTTAATTCGCCAAGTTAAGCAAATGCTCGGAAGTTACCCGGTGTGAAGAGCACTCTTAGCCAAATCGTTTTGAATCACACTCTGTATTTATGGTACAATTTAGCAAGCAAATATATGTTCTCGTAAAGTAGGTTAGATTATGTATGAATATTTAAAGGGTTTAGTGACGGCGGTTAATCCGTATTACGTTGTTTTGGAAGTCCAAGGAATTGGCTATCAATTACAAGTTGCCAACCCATATCGGTATACGGAATCGATGAGCGAAGTGGTTCAAATTTATGTCCACCAAGCGGTACGCGATACTGATATTACGCTTTTTGGTTTTTACGACTTAGATGAAAAACAACTTTTCCAAAAATTAATCAGTGTTTCCGGAATTGGTCCCAAAAGTGCCTTGGCAATTTTGGCTAACAGTGATCATTCTGGCTTAATTCAGGCGATTATGAACGATGATATTGGGTACTTAACGAAGTTCCCAGGCGTCGGGAAGAAGACGGCCCAACAGATTGCCTTAGATCTTAAAGGTAAGTTAGGTGATCTAGAACAAAGCGCAACGTTAGTCGGCCAAACGGCAATTGATTTAGGCAGCCAAGGCGATTCACCTGAATTAAGTGATGCACTAGCGGCCTTGAGTGCGCTTGGTTATTCCGCACGGGAAGTCAAAGCGATTACGCCTAAGTTAACTGATTTTGCAGCGCAAACAACTGATCAATATCTCAGAGAAGGTTTGCGGTTATTGATGAAGAAATAAGGAGGACTTTAAATGGCAGATGAGCGAATTGTTTCAGCCGAAAACGATGATTTTGCTGAAGCAAGCATTGAAAAAACATTGCGGCCACAAGTCCTTGCACAATATATCGGTCAAGATCGGGTTAAAAATGAATTAGCGGTCTATATTGAAGCGGCCAAAAAACGGGAAGAGTCCCTCGATCACGTTTTACTTTATGGCCCACCAGGTTTGGGGAAAACCACGTTAGCGATGGTGATTGCCAACGAGTTGCAAGTCCAGATTCGAACGACGAGTGGTCCTGCAATTGAGCGGCCTGGGGATTTAGTGGCGTTATTAAACGAGTTACAACCTGGGGATGTTTTATTTATTGATGAAATTCATCGCTTACCTAAGATGGTTGAAGAATTACTTTATTCAGCGATGGAAGATTTCTACATCGATATTGTGGTTGGTCAAGGGCCCACCGCACATCCCGTCCATTTTCCATTACCACCGTTCACATTGATTGGCGCGACGACGCGGGCGGGCTTATTGTCTGCGCCATTGCGAGATCGTTTCGGGATTGTGGAACACATGGCTTATTACACGGAGGCTGATTTGATGGACATTGTGCAACGCTCAGCCGGCGTCTTTAATATGTCGATTGTGCCAGATGGTGCGTTAGAAATCGCACGTCGCTCGCGAGGGACGCCGCGGATTGCCAATCGGTTGTTGAAACGAACTCGAGATTACGCACAAGTGGCTGACCAAAATACGATTGATCAGGCGATTGCTGATCACGCATTAAGTCAGCTGCAAGTTGATATTCGGGGCTTAGACGGTGTCGATCGCAAAATCCTCCAGATGATGATTGATTATTATCAAGGCGGACCAGTCGGTTTAAAAACCATTGCCGCCAATATTGGTGAAGAAAACGAAACAATTGAAGAAGTTTACGAGCCTTATTTACTGCAAATTGGCTTTTTAAAACGAACGCAAAGAGGCCGGCTGGTAACGCCGGCTGGTTATGCCCATTTAGGCATGCCTTATCCAGAAAAATAGAAAGAGGTAACCACATGGTATCCACAGAAGATTTTGATTACAATTTACCAGAAGAATTAATTGCACAAACACCAATGATTGAAAGAGCAGCATCACGTTTATTAGTGATGGATCACGAAACTGGTGCTTTAGAAGACAAGGTTTTCTACGATATTATTGACGAATTAAACCCTGGCGATGCAGTTGTCATGAACAACACGCGTGTTTTACCAGCACGTTTATACGGTGTTAAACCTGATACTGGTGGTCATGAAGAAGTCTTGTTATTAAACAATACGCATGACGATGAATGGGAAGTTTTAATGAAGCCTGCTAAACGGGCTAAAGTGGGGACTGAAGTTGTCTTTGGTGATGGCCAATTAAGAGCCATTGTCACTAAGGAACTTGAACATGGCGGTCGGATGATCGAATTTAAATACGACGGCATCTTCATGCAAATTCTAGAAGCTTTAGGCGAAATGCCATTGCCACCATACATCAAGGAAAAATTAGATGATCCAGAAATGTATCAAACAGTTTATGCTAAGGAACCAGGTTCAGCCGCTGCACCAACAGCCGGTTTCCATTGGACAGAAGAACTTTTACAAAAGGTGCAAGATAAAGGCATCAAATTGGTTTACTTAACATTGCACGTTGGTCTAGGGACTTTCCGCCCTGTTTCAGAAGACAACGTTGAAGATCACAAGATGCACAGCGAATTCTATCGTTTAACAGAAGAAGCTGCTGCAACGTTGAACGAAGTCAAACAAAATGGTGGTCGGATTGTAGCGACTGGGACAACCAGCATTCGGACATTAGAAACAATTGCAACGAAGTTTGATGGCGAAATCAAAGCTGATAGTGGTTGGACAGAAATCTTCATCAAACCTGGTTACCAATGGAAAGCCGTTGACGCTTTTATCACGAACTTCCATTTACCAAAATCAACCTTAGTGATGTTAGTGGCTTCATTTACTGGCCGCGAAAACATCTTAAACGCTTATCAACATGCTGTTGATGAACGTTATCGTTTCTTTAGCTTTGGCGATGCCATGTTTGTTAAATAAATTATGTAATCGAGGTGTGAGCATTGATGTATTTAAGAAAAGCCGCTTTTTCTGATTTACCACGAATTTCAGCAATTATCGATGGTGCTAAAGCCGCGTTAAAAGAACGGGGTGTTAACCAGTGGCAAGCTGGCGATCCTAGTGAAAGTCAGTTTGAAAATGATATTCGCCAAGAATATTGTTATATCTTAATTAAGGATGATACGATTGTTGGCGTCGCATCAATTGTCGATACAGTTGATGACGGCTACAGTGCAATCACGAATGGTGACTGGCAATCGGTTGCTTCTAATCATCCCTATTATTCAATTCACCGGATAGCCTTAGATGGTTCAGTTCGCGGCCAACATTTGGCCCATCAGTTTATGACGTTATTAATTACGGCCGCCAGTATTGACGGCGCGCACGATGTTAGAATCGATACGCATCCCGATAATTTAGCCATGCAACACGTCATTCAAAAGGCGGGCTTTACTTACTGTGGCGATATCTTGATTGCTGATGATCCGTCACCTAAACGCTTTGCTTACCAACTCGTTTTAAAATAAAGTTTAAAATTAAATTGTCCAAACGAAACTAAGATACTCAGGTATCTTAGTTTTTTTTATGTTTTTAAAGTAAGCGTTATCAATTGGTGCGATAGGATTCTGGTTATAAAACGTGAAATTGCTAACATTAAAAGTGTAAGAATCCCCCTGAAAGCGATTACCATCGCGACTATAGTAGGTCTTGTAAACAAAGGAGGTAGTTTTAAATGACAAGTCCAATTCATGTAAATTCCGAAATCGGAAAACTTAAGACGGTCTTACTAAAACGGCCAGGTAAAGAAGTCGAAAACATTACACCTGACATTATGTATCGTTTATTGTTTGATGATATTCCTTATTTACCAACAATCCAAAAAGAACACGATCAATTTGCACAAACATTACGTGACAATGGTGTTGAAGTGCTTTACTTAGAAAACCTCGCTGCCGAAGCAATCGATGCTGGTGACGTTAAGGAAGCTTTCCTTGATAAGATGTTGAACGAATCACACATCAAATCACCACAAGTTCAAGCAGCCTTAAAAGACTACTTAATTAGTATGGCAACGTTAGACATGGTTGAAAAAATCATGGCTGGGGTTCGGACCAACGAAATCGATATTAAATCAAAGGCATTGATTGACGTTAGTGCTGATGATGACTATCCATTCTATATGGATCCAATGCCTAACCTATACTTCACACGCGATCCTGCCGCATCAATGGGGGATGGCTTAACAATTAATAAAATGACTTTTGAAGCTCGCCAAAGAGAATCAATGTTCATGGAAGTCATCATGCAACATCATCCTCGTTTTGCCAACCAAGGCGCACAAGTTTGGCGCGACCGCGATCACATTGACCGCATGGAAGGCGGCGACGAATTAATCTTGAGCGATAAAGTGCTTGCAATTGGGATTTCACAACGGACTTCCGCACAATCAATTGAAGAACTTGCCAAGGTATTATTCGCTAACCACAGTGGCTTTGAAAAAATCTTAGCAATTAAGATTCCACATAATCATGCCATGATGCATTTAGATACAGTCTTCACCATGATTGATTATGATAAGTTCACCATTCATCCAGGCATCCAAGGTGCTGGCGGCATGGTTGACACTTATATCTTAGAACCAGGCAATAACGATGAAATCAAGATTACACATCAAACAGATCTTGAAAAAGTTCTCCGCGATGCTTTGGAAGTGCCTGAATTAACCTTAATCCCATGTGGTGGCGGCGATGCAGTTGTTGCCCCTCGTGAACAATGGAATGACGGTTCTAACACATTAGCAATCGCACCTGGCGTTGTTGTCACTTATGATCGCAACTATGTTTCAAACGAAAACTTACGTCAATATGGCATTAAAGTGATCGAAGTCCCATCAAGTGAATTATCACGCGGTCGTGGGGGTCCACGTTGTATGAGTATGCCACTTGTAAGAGAAGACTTAAAAAAATAAACAATAAAAAACGAGGTTGATCAACATGACAAACAGCGTATTTCAAGGCAGAAGTTTATTAGCAGAAAAAGATTTTACTAAATCAGAACTCGAATACTTAATCGATTTCTCATTACATTTGAAGGATTTAAAGAAAAAAGGGATTCCACATCACTATCTAGAAGGTAAGAACATTGCCTTACTATTTGAAAAAAATTCAACCAGAACGCGTGCTGCTTTTACAACAGCTGCCATTGACCTAGGGGCTCACCCAGAATTCTTAGGTAAAAATGATATTCAACTTGGTAAAAAAGAATCAGTTGAAGATACAGCCAAAGTATTAGGAAGCATGTTTGACGGCATTGAATTCCGTGGCTTTAGCCAAAAAGTGGTTGAAGACTTAGCTAAATATTCAGGTGTTCCTGTATGGAATGGTTTAACTGACGAATGGCATCCAACACAAATGATCGCCGACTTTATGACAGTTAAAGAAAACTTCGGCAAATTAAAAGGTGTGACATTAACTTATGTTGGTGATGGCCGTAACAACATGGCTAACAGCTTGTTAGTAACAGGTTCAATGTTAGGTGTAAATATCCACATCGTTGCCCCAGATTCATTACAACCAACACAAGAAGTCCGTGATTTAGCTGAAGGTTACGCTAAAGAAACAGGCAGCAAGAATATGATTACTTCAGACGTTGACGCTGGTGTTAAAGGCTCAGATGTTTTATACACAGACGTTTGGGTTTCAATGGGTGAAGAAGATAAGTTTGAAGAACGGGTTAACTTGTTGAAACCATACCAAATCAACATGGACATGGTTAAGAAGACCGGTAACGAAAACATGATTATCATGCACTGTTTACCAGCTTTCCATGATATTGAAACTGAATATGGTAAGAAGATTGACGAACAATTCGGTATTCAAGAAATGGAAATTACTGACGAAGCATTCAGAAGCAAATATGCCCGTCAATTTGAAGAAGCTGAAAACAGAATGCACTCAATCAAAGCAATCATGGCAGCAACATTAGGCAACTTATTCATACCTCAAGCATAACTAGATTGTAGAAAGGGGCTGGAAAACAAAACTTTGTTTTGTCCCGGCTCCTTTTTTAATTGAAACCACAATTAATTAACAGAAAGTAGGACAGGATTATGACAAAACGTAAAATCGTCGTTGCATTAGGTGGCAATGCTATTTTATCAACTGATGCCTCAGCAAACGCTCAAATCAAAGCCGTTAAGGAAACGGTTAAACAATTAGTTGCATTCGTAAAACAAGGCGACCAACTCATTATTTCGCATGGTAATGGGCCTCAAGTCGGTAACTTGTTGATTCAACAAGCTGCTAGCGATTCTGAAAAGACACCAGCAATGCCATTAGATACGGTCGGTGCGATGTCACAAGGCGAAATTGGTTACTGGATGCAAAATGCTTTTAACGAAGTTTTAGCAGAAGAAGGCTTGGCTTTAGATGTTGCCACAATCGTAACTCAAACGATTGTTGATGCTAAAGATGAAGCTTTCCAAAACCCAACGAAACCAATCGGACCTTTCTATAGCGAAGCAGAAGCTAAGAAACAACAAAGTATCAACCCAGAAGCACACTTTGTTGAAGATGCCGGACGTGGCTGGCGGCGAGTAGTCCCTTCACCACGGCCAATTGGTATTCAAGAAGCACCCGTTATTCAAAAATTAGTTGAAGGTAACGTGATCACGATTTCAGCCGGCGGCGGTGGTGTGCCAGTTGCGAAAGAAGGCAACAAGCTCCGCGGGGTTGAAGCCGTAATCGATAAAGATTTCGCTTCAGAAAAATTAGCGGAATTAGTGGGTGCAGACATGTTAATTATTTTAACAGCTGTGGATAACGTCTACGTTAACTTCAACAAGCCAGATCAAAAGAAATTAACCAACGTCTCAGTCGCTGAATTAGAAGATTACATCAAAGACGATCAATTCGCTAAAGGCAGCATGTTACCTAAGATTCAAGCCGCAATCGAATACGTTAATAATCGTCCTGATAGTAAGGCCATCATTACTTCCCTTGATAACGTGAAGAATTTATTGGCACATGATGCCGGGACAATTATTACGAAATAGAGGCTAAGCTAATGGAAATTGCAAATTTCGGCGTTGAAGAGTGGTTAAACGTGTACGAAACACAAGCGACTTTGGATATCGCGCAAAGTACGATTGCCTCAATGACCATGTCAGAATTGATGGCCCTCTCGCCTGATAACGGGACACAATTTTATCAAGACTTAGCGCAACAAAAGATGAATTATGGTGCGATTGAGGGTTCAGAGGCCTTTAAGCAAGCTGTTAGTGAATTGTATCAAACGGTCAACAGTAATCAGGTGTTGCAAACTAACGGGGCGACCGGTGCCAATTTATTAGCGCTCTATGCCTTAGTGAAACCGGGCAATCACGTGATTACCATGTTTCCGACTTATCAACAACTCTACGAAATTCCCATCTCAATTGGGGCAACCGTTTCGTATTGGCAGTTGGATGAGGACAATAATTGGGTACCAGATATTGCTGAACTGAAAAAGTTAATTAGACCAGAAACCAAATTGATTTGTTTGAACAATGCTAATAATCCAACTGGGACGGTCATTTCGACTGAACTGATGCAAGCAATCGTTGAAGTGGCACGAACGGTGGGCGCATACGTCCTTGTGGATGAAGTTTATTTACCATTAGGTGAAGGCTAACAAACAACTTCGATTGCTGATTTATATGAATTGGGCATTGCGACCAATAGTTTATCGAAGACCTATTCAGTCCCTGGTATTCGGGTTGGTTGGCTTGTCGCTAACGAAACATTAACCGATTTGTTTAGAAAATATCGTGATTACACCATGATTTGTGCCGGTGTTTTCAGTGATCAGTTAGCGGTTTATGTATTACAGAATCGCAAGCAGGTTTTAGCCCGTAATCGGGCGCTTGTTCAACACAATCTTGAGATTTTTAAAGCGTGGGTTGCACAAGAACCACTCGTTGATGTGGTCTATCCAGAATCAGTATCAACATCGTTTATTCATTTCAAAGAGATTGAAGACGATGAAGCATTTTGCAAATATTTATTAAAAGAATACGGCGTCTTATTAGTGCCCGGCAAGCGTTTTGAAATTCCCGGACATGCAAGATTAGGGTATTGTGCACCAGAAGCAACTCTGAAAAAAGGGTTGGCCGAATTATCAAAAGCGCTCAGAACCTATTAATAATTGAGTGACGCAATTTAGGAGTGGTTTAAAATGACGGAAGAAAAACCAGCAAAAAAAATTGGCTTATTGGCATTAATTGCATTGGTTATTAGTTCATCTATTGGTAGTGGGGTCTTCGGATTAACATCTGATTTAGCGAGTGCATCCGCACCGGGCCCAGTGTTAATCGCATGGGTGATTGTCGGCTTTGGGATTTTAATGCTGGCATTATCCTTGAATAATTTATTGATGAAAGAACCTGAACTAGAAGGGATTTTCTCTTACGCTGAAAAGGGCTTTGGCCCCTTTGCCGGCTTCATTAGTGGCTGGGGTTATTGGTTGTCAGCATGGTTGGGGAACGTAGCTTTTGCGACAATTTTAATGAGTGCGTTGGGTTATTTCTTCCCGATTTTTAAATCAGGGCAGAACTTACCCTCAATCTTAGTTGCCAGTGTTTTATCGTGGAGCTTAACATATTTTGTTAATCGCGGGGTAGAAGGCGCAGCTGCGATCAATACATTGGTAACAATTTGTAAATTGATTCCACTATTTGTCTTCATTATTTTTGGGATTGTGTTATTTAAAGGTCATCTTTTCACACAAGCATTTTGGAATAATATGAGTAGTAGCTTTGTTGCCGGCGATGTGATGAGCCAAATCAAGAACTGTATGATGGTTATGATGTGGGTCTTTGTCGGTATCGAAGGCGCTTCAATGTTATCGGCGCGGGCGGAAAAGAAGTCTGATGCTGGTAAAGCAACAATTTTAGGATTAGTGAGTTTACTAGCCATTTATATCTTAGCGTCTGTTTTACCTTATGGGTATTTAACGCAAGATCAATTAGCTAGCATCAAGCAACCAGCGATGTTATACATTTTTGAACAGATGGTTGGGACTTGGGGGGGCTACTTCATCGGTGTTGGGTTAATCATCTCAATTTTAGGGGCTTGGTTATCTTGGACAATGTTACCTGCCGAAACAATGTTGTTAATGGCAAAGCAAAATTTATTGCCAGCTTACTTCGGTCGCGTCAACAAGAAAAAAGCACCGACGTTTGCACTAGTCGTGACAGCGGGGTTGATTCAAGTTTTCCTATTCACCCTATTATTCACAACGAAAGCTTATAACTTCGCTTATTCATTATGTACGGCTTCAATTATCGTTTGTTACATGTTGGTGGCAGCTTATCAAATTAAATATTCTTGGGCCCACCTGCAAGAAAAAGGAAATCGGCAACAATTATTAATTGGGGTTTTAGCCTTATTATTTGAAATTGCCGGAATCTTAATGGCGGGTGTCAGTTACTTATTACTCTGTTTTATAGCCTATATTCCGGGGATTTACTTCTATGGTCGTGCCCGTAAAAATAATGGGCACCAACATTTCTTATCAAAAGGGGAATGGTTAATCACGACAATTATTGTCATCGGTGCAATTATCGGGATTTGGTTAGTTGTTTCAGGGAAAATCGTTATTTAGATATGTTATATTAGAACTTTGGTTACTTTGAGTAAAAAGTAATAATTGAGAATACTTTGGGAGCGAAAATCATGATTGCCGCAGACGAATATCCAAGATATATTCAATACTTAAGGACCAGACCTGAATTTATTGATTTTTCAGATGAAGAAATGAATATTCTGATGAATAATATGAAAGTCAAAGATTTTCATAAAGGCCAGGAATTGTTTGATCAAACAGATGAGCGCAGCCGATTCTATTTCGTTGTAAGCGGTCTCGTAAGAGCCGAACGGACGGATGAAAGTGATGAATTTACGTTCTATACGTATATCAAGCAAAACTTAGCTTTTCCTTATCGGGGGATGTTTACTGATCAATATTATCCATACACCGCTCGGGCGATGACGGATATTGAGATTATTTATTTCCCAATGGCGACTTTTGAGCATCTTTTACAAAAGAATACCGATTCAATTGTTAAAGTCGTTCAAGAAATGGGCTCGATTATTAGTGAATCAGAAGATCAAATCCAGCGAATGGTAACTTCTAGTGCGAAACAACGGGTTATTCAAGCCCTAAAAATATTTGAAATTAACTTAGGTGAACCGCTACGGTGCGGCCGCTCATATATTCCGTATCCGATTACGGTGAAGGAATTAGCGACAATGAGTGGGACTACCCGTGAAACAGCGGGCCAAATTGTTAAACAATTGGCTGCCCAAAAACTGCTGAGTTATGAGCATAAAGAATTTCGGTTTGAAAAAGCCTTCTTTAAAGATGACTTGGCGTAAAAATTAAGGGGCACTTCGTCTCGAGATTAAGTTTAAAAGCCCATAATAAATCGTCTTAAAAGACGACTATTATGGGTTTTTATGTGCCAATCATTGTAAGCGTTTTAAAGGGGTGTATTAAAAAAGGAGATGGCATGATGAATGATGCTGAAATAATCAAGACTAAGAAGCGGTTTAAACTTAAAATGCCGGGGGCTTTTGTGATCCTCTTCATACTGACAGTGGTCGCGGTGATGGCGACGTGGGTTGTGCCGTCAGGATCTTACGCGAAGTTATCGTATGACCAAAAGAGTACGCAACTGGTCGTGACAAAACCATCAGGTCAAGTTGAAAAGGTGCCAGCAACACAGGCATCATTAGACCGACTCGGCGTTAAAATCAAAATTAGTCAATTTACTTCTGGTAGTATTAATGCAGCCGTGTCGATTCCCAATACCTACCAAAGATTGAAACAACGGCCGGCCAGTTTAGCAGCTGTTCCTAACAGTATGGTTCGTGGGACCGTTGAAGCTGTCGATATTATGGTTTTTATTTTAGTATTAGGGGGCTTGATTGGCACGGTCAAGGCTAGCGGCGCATTTGAGTCGGGGCTGTTGGCCTTAACCAAGAAAACAAAAGGGCATGAATTTCTGTTAATCTTTTTCGTCGCGATTCTCATGGTTCTAGGCGGGACTTTATGTGGGATTGAAGAAGAGGCGGTGGCCTTTTATCCAATTTTAGTACCGGTCTTTATTGCGATGGGGTACGATTCGATTGTTTGTGTGGGGGCGATTTTCCTTGCCAGTTCAATTGGCACGACTTTCTCGACCATTAATCCCTTTTCAGTTGTGATTGCTTCAAATGCCGCTGGGATTAGTTTCACAGAAGGCTTGTTGTGGCGAGTTGGCGGCTGTATCGTAGGGGCCATTTTTGTCATTTATTATCTCTATCGCTATTCTAAAAAGGTCAAGGCTGATCCGACCCAATCGTATTCATATGAAGATCACGACGCTTTTGATAAGATGTGGGCAATTACATCTGAGGGGACGCAGTCAAAAGCCGTTTTTACCTGGCGGAAGAAATTAATTCTGGTCTTATTTGTGGTGACCTTCCCGATTATGGTCTGGGGCGTTATGTCTCAAGGGTGGTGGTTCCCAACGATGGCGGCGTCATTTTTAACGTTTGCGATTATCATCATGTTTTTAACCGCGACAGGACCAGAAGGCATTGGCGAAAAAGGGGTTATCGACGCTTTTGTGAACGGTGCTTCTAGTTTAGTAGGCGTCTCGCTCATTATTGGTCTTGCGCGAGGGATTAACTTGATTATGAATGAAGGGATGATTTCAGATACCTTATTACAATATTCGTCATCATTAGTCGCACATGTTAGTGGTCCGATTTTTATTTTGATCATGTTAGTGATATTCTTCGTGCTTGGCTTTATCGTTCCATCTTCTTCGGGACTAGCCGTCTTATCGATGCCGATTTTAGCACCGTTAGCAGATACGGTTAATATTCCCCGATTTGTTGTGGTAACGGCCTATCAATTTGGGCAATACGCAATGTTATTCTTGGCACCAACTGGCTTGGTAATGGCCACCTTACAAATGTTAGATGTTAAATACGCTCACTGGTTACGGTTCGTTTGGCCAGTAGTCGCTTTTGTGCTGACTTTTGGTGGGGCCATGTTAGTCTTACAAGTCCTAATTTATTCGTAAAATCGCGTAGAGAAATAACGTGTTTTCTTGCTTAATCACTAAAGTCTGATAGAATGAAGCAAGTAGAAATTCTAGAATTGGAGTCGATTAAATGGAACCAGCGATCAAGTATCGTTTAATCAAAAAAGAAAAACATACAGGCGCGCGCTTAGGCGAAATTGTAACACCGCATGGGACTTTTAAAACACCGATGTTTATGCCGGTGGGGACCCAAGCCAGCGTTAAAACAATGGCCCCTTAAGATTTGAAAGAAATGGGTGCCGGCATTATTTTGTCGAATACTTATCATCTATGGTTACGCCCTGGTGAAGATATCGTCGAAAAAGCAGGCGGGTTGCATAAATTCATGAACTGGGATCGGGGTGTCTTAACCGATTCAGGTGGTTTCCAAGTCTTCTCATTAGCAAAATTACGTGATATCAGTGAAGAAGGGGTGGCCTTCAAGAGTCATTTGAATGGTGAAAAACTATTCCTATCACCTGAAAAAGCAATTCATGTTGAAAATGCTTTGGGCGCAGATATTATGATGAGTTTCGATGAATGCCCACCATTCTTCGAAAGTTATGACTACGTTAAAAAATCAGTTGAACGGACTTCACGTTGGGCTGAACGAGGCTTAATTGCGCATCAAAACCCAGCTACACAAGGCTTATTTGGGATTGTCCAAGGGGCCGGTTTTGAAGACTTACGTCGCCAAAGTGCACGTGATTTAGTGGGGATGGATTTCCCCGGCTATTCTATCGGTGGTCTTTCAGTTGGTGAATCAAAAGGTGAAATGAACCGGGTTCTTGATTTTACAACACCGATGTTGCCTGAAGACAAACCACGTTATTTGATGGGCGTTGGCTCACCAGATGCGTTGATTGATGGTGTCATTCGGGGTGTCGATATGTTTGATTGCGTGTTACCAACTCGGATTGCGCGTAACGGAACAACGATGACGTCTCAAGGCCGTTTAGTGGTTAAGAACGCGAAATATTCTGAAGATTTTAGACCACTAGATCCAAAATGTGACTGTTATGTCTGCAAGAATTACACACGGGCTTACATTCGTCATTTAATCAAAGCGGATGAAACTTTTGGCATTCATTTAACGAGTTACCATAACTTATACTTCTTGATCAACTTGATGCACCAAGTGCAAGATGCGATTGAACAAGATAACTTATTGGAATTCAGAGAAGCATTCTTCGAAGAATACGGCTATAACGAAAATAACGGCCGTAATTTCTAGCGAATCACTGGAAGTTAGGCGATAAGTCTGCTAAAGTTGATTAGTAGATAAATAACGAAAAGAGGTATTTTAAATGTTAAACCTAGTATTAGGTGCCAATCCATTTGGCGGCAACTCAAGTTTCTTAATCATCCTTGTTTTGATGATGGTCATGATGTATTTCATGGTTATGCGGCCACAAAAGAAACAACAACAAAAACATCAAGAAATGGTTAACCAAATGAAAAAAGGTGACCAAGTCGTAACAATTGGTGGTTTACACGGTGTTATTGACTCAGTGAATAACGATACTAAAATTGTTGTTTTAGATTGCGATGGCGTTTACCTTAAGTTTAACTTAAGTGCTATCCGGACAGTTGAACCAACTGCTAAGGCAACAGAAACAGTTGTTGAAGAAACGGTTGACGAAACAAAAGAAGAAACAAAATAGTAATTTAAAAAGCGTGGTTAATTTTCTAGCGATAGAAAAATTAGCCATGCTTTTTTTGTGATTGGTATTAGTGATTTTAAATACAATCAGCGGTGATGTGATAGGTTATTATGAATTTGATGTGTTAAATTGGTGTTTTTAATATGTTAAAAAAATCGCAATAATGGTTTACAAACGGTTTCAAATGCGTTATGCTTTCTTTGTTAATTAAATCACATATAAAAATTACGGAGGCATTCCTGATGGTTAAAAAAGAAGGCGTTAAAGCGGTTGTTGATGCGGTATCTGAAGTGGATAAGATGGTGACGGATTTAGTCACACGGGCCCATGAAGCACTTAAAATCATGGAAACATTCGATCAAGAAAAGGTGGATCATATTGTCCACCAAATGGCGATTGCCGGCCTTGATCATCATATGGAATTAGCTAAAATGGCCGTTGAAGAAACAGGTCGTGGGATTTATGAAGATAAAGCCATTAAAAATATTTTCGCAACGGAAGAAATTTGGCACGCGATTAAAGATAATAAGACAGTTGGTGTCATTGAAGAAGATCCTGAACATGGGATTACTAAGATTGCGGAACCAGTCGGGGTCATTGCTGGGGTAACACCTGTTACCAACCCAACTTCAACCACAATTTTTAAGGCAGAAATTGCCATTAAAACACGGAATCCAATCATTTTTGCTTTTCATCCCAATGCTCAAAAATGTTCTGCCAGAGCACTAGAAGTCATTAAAGAAGAAGCCGTTAAAGCTGGCTTACCAGCTGACGCGTTATTATTCATTGAAGAACCTAGTTTGGCAGCCACCCAAGCTTTGATGAATCATACCGGCATTGCAACGGTCCTAGCAACTGGTGGACCAGGGATGGTCAAGGCTGCTTATTCAACTGGGAAACCAGCATTAGGGGTTGGGGCTGGTAACGCACCAGCTTATATCGAAGAATCAGCCAATATCAAACAAGCAGTCAATGATTTAATTTTATCGAAATCATTTGATAATGGGATGATCTGCGCATCAGAACAAGCGGTGATTGTCGATGCTAAAATCTACAACGAAGTTAAAAAAGAATTCCAAGCACAAGGTGTCTATTTTGCTAAAGCAAGTGAATTACCAGCTTTAAACGAAGCAATTATTGATCCAGCTAAAAACGCTGTGCGGCCAGCAATTCCTGGTCAATCAGCTGCTAATATTGCTAAGTTAGCTGGGATTGATATTCCAGAAGATACACCCGTTTTAATTGCTGAAATCAAGGGTGTTGGTCATCAATACCCACTTTCACATGAAAAATTATCACCAGTCTTAGCGATGATTAAAGCTAAAGACCGTGAAGATGGGTTGGCATTATGCGAGGCGATGCTTGATCTGGGTGGTTTGGGCCATACAGCATCATTGCATACGACAGACGATGCGTTACCATTAGAATTTGCAAGACGGATGAAGGCTTGTCGTGTATTGGTCAATACACCATCTGCCCAAGGTGGGATTGGTGATTTATACAACGAAATGATTCCATCATTAACACTTGGCTGTGGCTCTTATGGGCATAACTCAATTTCACATAACGTCTCAACAATCGACTTATTGAATATTAAAACATTGGCGAAACGCCGCAATAATATGCAATGGGTCAAATTGCCAAGCAAAATCTATTTTGAAAAAAATTCGGTCAACTATTTAGAAAAGATGGCTGATTTAAATAAGGTTTTTATCGTCGCTGATCAAGGGATGGTTAACCTTGGTTATGTCCGGATTGTTGAAGAAGTGTTAGCTAAACGGGCGAATGACGTTCAAATGCAAATCTTCTCAGATGTTGAACCAGATCCATCAACCAACACGATTTATAAGGGTGCTGCAGCGATGCGGAGTTTTGAACCAGATGCAATCGTCGCAATTGGTGGCGGTTCTGTCATGGATGCTGCTAAAGGGATGTGGTTGTTCTATGATTCAGAAGAAGCCGACTTCTTTGGCGCAAAACAAAAATTCTTAGACATTCGCAAACGGACTTACAAGTTCCCTAAACTTAACAAAACGAAGTTAATCTGTATCCCAACGACTTCTGGGACGGGCTCAGAAGTAACACCTTTTGCGGTGATTACCGATAGTGAAACCCATATTAAATACCCATTGGCAGATTATGCATTGACACCAGACGTTGCGATTGTTGACAGTCAATTTGTCGAGAGTGTGCCACCACGAGTTGTTGCACACACTGGATTGGATGTGCTCTGTCATGCGACTGAAAGTTACGTATCAACAATGGCTTCTAACTACACGAAGGGGCTTAGTTTACAGGCGATTAAATTAGTTTTTGATAACTTGAAGGCTAGTTACGATGGCGATATTACGGCCAAAGGTAACATGCACGATGCCTCAACAATGGCGGGGATGGCCTTTGCGAATGCGTTATTAGGCATCAACCATTCACTGGCACATAAATTAGGCGGGGCGTTCAACTTACCTCACGGTTTAATGATTGCCATCACGATGCCGCATGTTATCCGCTATAATGCGACAACGCCAACCAAACGGGCACTCTGGGCTAAATATAGTTACTTCAGAGCTGATGAAGATTACGCCGAAATCGCACGTTATATTGGGTTGAAGGGTAATACGACAGCAGAACTTGTTGAAGCTTATGCAAATGCAGTGACTGAATTGGCCGAAAGTGTTGGTATTCAAATGAGTTTGAAAGCTAATGGCGTCACAAAGGCGGACTTCAAGCAACATGTGGATGAGTTAGCTGAATTAGCTTATGAAGACAACTGTACTGTTACAAATCCAAAAGAACCATTGATTAAAGAATTAAAAGGCATTTTAGAGGCAGAATTTTAAAATAAATTGAACAAAAGG
Organism: Latilactobacillus sakei subsp. sakei DSM 20017 = JCM 1157; assembly: GCF_002370355.1. NCBI lineage: Bacteria > Bacillati > Bacillota > Bacilli > Lactobacillales > Lactobacillaceae > Latilactobacillus > Latilactobacillus sakei. The sequence goes on along the minus strand of NZ_AP017929.1, from coordinate 92,582 downwards.
GTTAAGCTGAACAAGAAGGGCTTAATCCTTTTTATATTGCTTAAATTTAAGCTTGAGAGTATTAATATTATCCAAAATAGGGCATAATAGAGGGTAGACATTCATTTAATTCAGGGAGAACTGAGAAAAGTTTGTCGACAAACTTGATTAAGGATCGGGATGGCAATGACACCCAATAAAGAAGACTATTTAAAAATTATTTTTGAACTTGGTGGCGACGCAAAAAAAGTTACCAATAAGGAAATTCTAGCGGGATTGAACGTTTCGGCAGCATCAGTCACGGAAATGGTCAACAAATTAGTGAAAGAGAATTACGTCAACCACACACCCTATCAAGGGATTCAATTGACAAGTGAAGGTGCTAGAGAAGCAGCGCTATTAGTGCGCAATCATCGCTTGTGGGAAGTTTTTCTAGTCGACAAGTTACATTATCAATTTAATACCGTTCATCCAGAGGCGGAGCAACTCGAACATGTGACCAACCACGACTTGGCTGAACGCTTAGCCGATTTTCTAGGTCATCCAAAACGATGCCCGCACGGTGGGATTATTCCCAATGCCAAAGGTGAGTTTGAACAACAGAGCCATCACGCGTTAGTCGACCTTGAAGTTGGCGAAAAAGCAGTGATTGAACGGGTACTAGATGATAATGATTTATTGAAATACACATTAGAAATCGGCTTGACAGTTGGCGATACTGTGACCTTGACGAAGGTGGGCCTTTTTGAAAGCCCCATTACCGTGATGGACGAAACACAGCAAACTGAAATTCAAGTTGGCATTAAAGCGGCGCAACACATTTTTGTGACGCCAATTGCAGCAGATTAATAAAGAAAGTGGTGTGAACATGCGCTCAGATTTAGCAGCATTATTTATTATATTTGGTGGCTCGGGGGATTTAGCACAACGGAAGTTATACCCAGCCCTTTTTAACCTATATCGTAAGGGTTACTTAAAAGAAAGCTTCGCAGTGATTGGCACCGCTAGACGACCTTGGACGGATGAACATTATCACGAAATCGTGATGGCCTCTCTAGAAGGTTTTGAAGAAGATGACGAAACGAAACAAACTTTTACTAGTCACTTCTATTATCAATCGCATGACGTTACGGATGCTGAACATTATGAAACACTGAAGGCATTAGCAGCGAAATTAGATGACAAGTACCAATTAAACCAAAACCGCATCTATTATATGGCAATGTCACCCCGTTATTTCGGGACAATTGCGAGTCATTTAGGGTCAGAAGCTTTATTGACCGCAGATGGGTTCAACCGTTTAATTATTGAAAAACCATTTGGTCGTGATTATGAAAGTGCCAAAGCACTCAATCAAGAATTAACTCAAACTTTTGATGAAAACCAAATTTATCGAATTGATCATTATTTAGGTAAGGAAATGATTCAAAACATCGTTGCTTTACGTTTCGGTAATGGTCTATTGAGTGGTGTTTGGAATAATCAATTCATCGATAACGTGCAAATTACGTTAGCTGAATCAGTTGGGGTTGAAGAACGGGCTGGCTATTACGAAACGTCTGGTGCTTTGCGCGATATGTTCCAAAACCATATCATGCAAGTCATTGGGATGTTGGCAATGGAAGTCCCTGTTAACTTCTCAGCAGAAGATGTGCAACGCGAAAAGACACGTCTGTTCAGAAGCATCCAACCTTATTCACCTGCAGAGATTAAACAAAACTTTGTCCGCGCCCAATACGCTGAAACAACGGTCGATGGTGAAAGCAAACCAGGTTATCGTCAAGAAACTAACGTGGCACCAGACTCACAAACCGAAACGTTTGTTGCCGGTAAAGTGATGATTGATAACGAACGCTGGTGTGGTGTGCCGTTTTATGTTCGGACCGGGAAACGTTTGGCCCGCAAGGAAACTCAAATCAACATCGTCTTCAAGAAGACCGGGGTTAATATTTTTGCTGATGATAAGTCAGATCGCTCAGCTATGGCGCCCGATGTCTTAACGATTTATGTGGAACCAGAACAAGGTTTCTCATTAACGATCAACGGTAAGGAAGTTGGTCAAGGCTTCTCATTGAAACCCGACCAATTAAATTACCAATATGACGAACAAATGTTAGCTGACAGCCCAGAAGCTTATGAACGTTTGATTTTAGAAGCGTTAAATGGCGATGGCACAAACTTTACGCATTGGCATGAATTAGCTGCTTCATGGCAATTTGTCGATGCGATTCGTCAAGTTTGGGATGCAGATCAAACACCGCTTCCTACGTATGCAATCGGTTCAATGGGCCCTAAAGAAGCGACGGATTTGTTGGCTTCAACAGATGCAAAATGGATTTTTGATCCAACTCAAACAAAAAAATAAGAATTACCGAGAAGTCTGCGTGTGAAGCCATTCATACCAGGCTTTTCTTATCGCGTGAAAGTGGAGGTGTAAAATGGCTGAATTATTTAAAATTCCGTTGGAAAACGATACGAGTCGCAAGATTATTCATATTGATATGGATGCTTTTTACGCCGCCATTGAAGAACGTGAGCAGCCCGACTTACGGCAAAAACCGCTGATTATTGCCCGTGATCCGAGTGACACAGGGGGCAAAGGGGTCGTAACGACGGCCAATTACGTTGCTCGTCAATATGGTGTGCATTCGGCGATGAGTGCCCAAAAGGCTGCCGAATTAATTCCTAAACACCAAGCTGTTTTTAAGACGCCGAACTTTCCGTTATATCAGTCCGTTTCGGCGCAGATCCACGAAATTTTCCATACGGTGACCGATAAAATCGAACCGATTGCTTTTGATGAAGCTTATTTAGATGTTACTGAAAATAAGTTGGGGTTAGCGCACACGATTGAAGTCGTCGCTTATTTACAAAAGGCGATTTTAGAAGAAACGCAATTGGTCAGTTCCGCCGGAATTTCCTACAACAAATTTTTAGCGAAGATGGCTTCTGATTACCGTAAACCGGCTGGTCGAACACTGGTTTTGCCGGAACAAGCAATCGCCTTTTTAAGCCGATTGCCGATTGAAAAATTTAGAGGGGTTGGTCAAAAGACGGTGCCGAAGATGCAGGATTTAGGCATTATGACCGGTGCTGATTTATTGGCGCAATCGGAAATGTTTTTGATGCAACATTTTGGCAAGTTGGGTTATGGGTTATATCGCCATGTGCGGGGGATTGATAACCGACCAGTTGAATACCAACGCGAACGTAAATCAATCGGTAACGAACATACTTACGGACAACCGTTGATTAGCGAAGAACAAGTACAGGCCCAACTGAAAAGCTTGGCGGTTGAATTGGCCCAGCGGCTGCGCAAAAATCAAAAACACGGTTTAACAGTCGTTTTAAAAGTGCGTAATCGACAATACGAAACAATTACCAAACGCAAAACACTTGGTGAGTATGTCGGCAATGCAGCCGAATTAGAGGCAATTGCTAACCAAATTTGGCAATCAATCGGGCAGGCGGAAGTCGGGATTCGCTTGTTAGGGATTACCGTGACCAATTTAGCACCCCAGACTTTTGAAAATATAACGCTCCCACTTTATGATTGGGAAAATGATAGATGAGATTACTTTGTTTTTGTCGGGTAAAACCGATATACTGTAAGTAACTATGAAAATGGGCTAATAGTCGAATTGGCGCAAAATAGGATTAACTAAGCGGAAACGGCGGTGGTGTTTGAGTGGCAACGAAGCATGATCAAATATTAATGTACATTGAGAATTTGCCAATTGGCGATAAAATTTCGGTGCGCTCAATTGCCAAGACGCTAGCGGTTAGTGAAGGGACGGCTTATCGGGCAATTAAGGCCGCCGAAAATAACGGCTTGGTCAGCACGATTGAACGGGTCGGCACGATTCGAATTGAACAAAAATTAAAAGGTAAGATTGAAAACCTGACTTTTGCCGAGATTGTTCAAGTTATCGATGGTGAAGTTTTAGGTGGCAAAGATGGCTTGAATAAGTTGTTGGATAAGTTCGTAATTGGTGCGATGCAGTTAGCAGCCATTACCCGGTACATCACGCCGAAATCGTTATTGATCGTTGGTGATCGAATTGATGTGCAACGATTAGCGTTGGAAAATGGCGCGGCGGTTTTAATCACGGGTGGCTTTCACACCTCAGATGAAGTGATTGCGCTTGCTAACGAGCTAGCATTGCCCATCTTGCAAACGACTTACGATACGTATACCGTTGCGACGTTGATTAACCGGGCATTAACCGACCAATTAATCAAAAAGGAAATTACGACGGTTGCTTCAATCTATCGCCCATTTTCAGAAACATACTCATTATTGGCGACTGATACGGTTGGCGATTACAAGAAATTGAGTGCCGCCGTTAAACATTCACGCTTCCCTGTGATTAATGAACACCGGCGCTTAGTCGGGATTGTCACGGTGAAGGATATTTTGGATAAACCAGCTTCGATGACGCTTGATAAGGTGATGACTAAAGAACCTGCGAGTGTTAAGAAGTATATGAGTATTGCCAGTGTCGGACATGCGATGACTTGGAATAGTTTGGAAATCATGCCGGTGGTTGCTGATAATCTTGAATTAGAGGGGATTATCACGCGCCAAGACGTGATGAGTAATATGCAAACGGCCCAACGACAACCGCAAGTGGCCGAGACTTTCTACGACCAAATTATCGAACTACTGCACCCTAGCGAGAGCTTCCCCGAATTTTATTCGGCGGCATACCAGTTTGAAGTGAGCCCGCAAATGACCAACAACTTAGGGACGATTTCGTTTGGTGTCTTGAGTGAAGCCGTTTCGGCCGCTTGTCAGCGCATGTTGCAGTCGACACATCAACGCCATTCAATGATTGAACAGATTAATTTGCATTATCTGCGCTTAATTCAAATTGAAAGTCAGATTCAGATTTTACCGCGGATATTAGAGATTGGCCGGCGTTCCGCTAAAATTGATGTTGATGTTTATGCCAATCACGTCATTGTTGCCAAAGCAATTGTGACTTGCCAAATTTTAGAAAGAGGTTAATCAATGACTATTCCAGAACAAATTATTGCTAAAATTAAAGCTTATCAAACGATTATTATTCATCGCCATGTCAATCCAGATCCAGATGCGATTGGTTCGCAAGTTGGTTTGGCTGAAGTGATTCGTAATAGCTACCCTGATAAAAAGGTTTACCAAGTCGGTAGTGATACCGGCAACTTAGCTTGGTTAGCCAATGCACAACCAATTGATCCGGCTTTATACCAAGGCGCTTTGGTGATTACAACTGATGCTGCCAACACGCCCCGGATTAGTGGCGAAGATTATAACCAAGGTGCTTACTTGATTAAGATTGATCATCATCCTAACGATGAACCCTATGGTGATTTAAATTGGGTGTTACCGGATGCTTCTAGCACATCCGAAATTATTGTTGATATGATCAATGATAGCCAAGGCCAATTACAATTGAATCAAGCAGCAGCTCGTGTGCTTTACGCCGGGATTGTGGGCGATACTGGGCGCTTCATGTTTAATTCAACGACACCGCACACAATGACTTGTGCCGCGCAACTAATGACGTTTGACATTCAACATGATAAGATTAACCAACGGATGAACGAGATTACACTCGAACAAGCGAAGTTACAAGGTTATTTATTTGATCAATTGCAGGTTAATGACGACCAAGTGGCTTATCTGGTTGTGGACCAAGAAACGCAAAAACGTTTGAATGTATCAGCCCAACAGGTTCATTCAATTGTCGGCACACCTGGTCGGTTAAAAGGTGTGTTAACGTGGGTCATTTTTGTCCAACAAGACGATGGCACTTATCGCGTCCACTTCCGTTCTAAAGGGCCAATCATTAATGAGTTGGCTAAGCAACATGACGGCGGTGGGCATCCGCTTGCCAGCGGGGCCAAAGCAGCTGATCAAGCTGAAATTGACACGATTATTACGGCATTATCAGCGCTTGCCGCTGATTACACAGCACAGTAACAGATACTTTTTTGACGGATTTAAACAATAGAAAGCAGGACTTTATGGATAATCAATTTACACAATTTAATCTAAAACCAGAAATCATTACGGCTTTAGACGAGATGCACTTTACAAAACCAACGGCGGTTCAACGCCGTGTAATTCCAGCCATCAACGCTGGTAAGAGTGTTATCGGACAATCACAAACAGGGAGCGGGAAGACACATGCCTTCTTATTACCACTTTTAAATAAGTTAGTCCCTGAAAAAGACGAAGTTCAAATCGTCATCACAGCCCCTAGTCGGGAATTGGCTTACCAAATTTATACGGCCGCTGAATTAATCACAAAGCATATGACTGGTGATATTCGGATTGGTCGCTACGTTGGTGGGACTGATAAACAACGTCAAATCGAAAAATTACAACAACACCAACCACAAATCGTGATTGGGACACCTGGTCGGATTTTAGATTTGATTACAAGTAAGGCACTTAAGATTTATACAGCTAAAACATTAGTCATTGATGAAGCTGATATGACGCTTGATATGGGCTTTTTGAAGCCAGTTGATAATATTGCGAGCCGTTTACCAGAAGACTTACAAATGATGGTCTTCTCAGCAACGATTCCTGATAAATTACAACCATTCTTACAAAAATACATGCATAACCCAGTAATTGAAGAAGTGAAAAATGAAACGATCATTAGCCCAACGATTGAAAACTGGTTGGTGCCAACTAAGGGCAAAGCCCTCAATCAAACAATCTATTCATTAATTACAATGGGCCATCCATTCATGGTCTTGATCTTTGCAAATACCAAGAGCAAGGTTGATGACATCCATCATTACCTCCAATCACAAGGTTTGAAGGTCGCTAAGATTCATGGCGATATTCCACCACGTCAACGGAAACGGATTATGAAGGAAGTTCATAACCTCGATTATCAATACGTTGTTGCGACTGATTTAGCCGCTCGTGGGATTGATATCGAAGGGATTAGCATGGTCATCAATGCCGAAGTGCCACGCGAAGATTTAGAATTCTTCGTGCATCGTGTTGGTCGGACAGGCCGGAATGGTCTTAAGGGTACTGCGATTACACTTTATGGTCCAGATGACGAACAAGCTGTTGCACAAATCGAAGCAATGGGAATTAAGTTTACACCAAAAGCCTTTAAAGATGGCGAATTGGTGACTTCTTATGACCGTAACCGTCGTAAAAAACGGGTTGCAACAACTCATGAATTAGACGTTAACTTGAAGGGCTTTGTTAAAAAGGCCAAAATCAAGCGTAAGCCTGGTTACAAGAAAAAGATTAAAGAAGCAATCCAAAAGGATGCGCGTCAAAAACGTCGGATTGAACAACGTGTTGAAATGCGTGAACGTAAACGTAATAATAAAAAACAAAATCAAAAATAATAATCGCTAATGAGTTTATAAATGAGGTGTTGTCATGGTACATGAAAATGACTTGCAATTACCAAATTGGTTACAATTATCGGAACAAGCCCGGCGTGCTAATTTTGGCCAGGTTTTACGGTATTTTGTCAGCCCACTTGTCGCCATTGAAGGGATTCAACCGGAAGTGGTCCAAGCTGGTCGACTAACATTTAAGACATATAGTGCTTGGTTTTCTGGTGAACAGTTCGTCTTCATTCCGGCACAATCAGCCGTTAGTTTAGGTTGGTCATTGGGTGCGGATAAGCTGGCGCCGAGTGAATGGTTTGCACAAACCAATCGGCAACTGGCTGCTAACGAGGGGCAACTCTGGGCAGATAAGGCTGATGTAGATGCGTATGTTGAGCAACTCACCACGCCGAGTCGGATTGTTAATATGCCAGCGTTACTGGTGGCACGAGAATCCGTACCGCGTGATTGGCTAGCGCAAGGACGCTATTCACCAATCACACGACATTTTACAGGCAACCAACTATTCTTCAGTCGTTTTCAAGCTGAGATTCAAAATGGACTATACCGAACGCAGCCTGAGACACCGTTGTTAGAAACGGCGCACTTAGTGTTACGGCTTTTGGCAGACCAACAAGTTTATCAGGTTTTTGAGAAAACGACTTTTACGGATCAACAACTCAGACAAACATTGCGGCAACAAGGCTATGACTTTGTCAGTGTTGATCAGTACGAATGGTTAAGAGGTGCGGGTGCGCCTACTTTATGGCCAAGTGGCAATCATTTACCACAACCAATGGCTGAATCAGCGGCTTCGTTTGGTTTAGATTTTACGGCTGACCAACAGGCTTATGAAATAACAACTGACCCGCTTGTTTACAAGGGTGGGCCGTGTGTCACTGGTGGTCGCTATCAACTTGAACGTCAGTTACCAAGCTCGCCATTTTATGAATCAGGCGTACCAACTGCGTTGATGGGCAATACCGATCTTGCGACGCGTTATCGGCGCACAATCACTGTTGCACTCGAGTAGTTGACAAGTGGCGGATTATTTTCTATACTTTTGAAGTGCTGGGATATACGTTAATCATTAGAACGACAGGAACAACACCCTTGACTGAGAGGTGCTGACTACGGATTGACGCGCTCCCCAACGCCTAAATAATTGAATAAACTCATAAAGAGGTTAACGACTAACATCGTTGCAATCAAGGTGGTACCGCGCTTTTGCGTCCTTGAATTTGCAGCGGTGTTTTATTTTTTAAGGAGAGAATGATATGAAACAACTCACAAGCGCCCAAGTGCGCCAAATGTTTTTAGACTTTTTTAAAGAAAAAGGCCATGATGTTGAACCAAGTGCCTCATTGATTCCAGACGAAGATCCAACGTTATTATGGATTAACTCTGGGGTTGCCACTTTGAAGAAATATTTTGATGGCCGTGTTGTGCCTAATAATCCGCGGATTACAAATGCACAAAAGAGTATCCGGACAAACGATATCGAAAACGTTGGTAAGACTGCCCGTCATCATACATTCTTCGAAATGCTCGGTAACTTCTCTGTTGGTGATTACTTTAAAGAAGATGCTATTCCTTGGGCTTGGGAATTCTTAACAAGCGACAAGTGGATTGGTTTAGATCCTGAAAAACTTTATGTGACGGTTTATCCTAAGGATAAGGATGCGCACCGCATCTGGCACGAAAAAGTTGGTTTAGCAGAAGACCGAATTATCGAAGTTGAAGATAATTTCTGGGATATCGGTGAAGGCCCATGTGGTCCCGATTCAGAAATTTTCTACGATCGTGGTCAAAGCTTCAACAATGTAAGTGAAGACGATCCTGAAAACTACCCTGGCGGCGAAAATGAACGTTATCTCGAAGTTTGGAATATCGTGTTCTCAGAATTTAATCACTTACCAAACGGTGAATATGTCGAACAACCACACAAAAATATTGATACGGGGATGGGTCTTGAACGACTTGTCTCAGTGATTCAAGAAGCCCCAACTAACTTTGAAACAGATTTATTTATGCCATTGATTGAAGCCACAGCTGCAATGAGTGACCATAAACAATACGGTCAAAATGCCGCTGACGATATTTCATTTAAGATTATCGCCGATCATGCACGGGCAGTTACCTTTGCGATTGGCGATGGCGCAATGCCAGCTAACGAAGGACGCGGTTATGTGCTCCGTCGTTTAATCCGTCGGGCCATCTTAAACGGTAAGAAGTTAGGCATCAACGACGCTTTCATGTACAAATTAGTCCCAATCGTTGGCGAAATTATGCACAGCTATTACCCAGATGTCCTAGAACAAAAAGACTTCATTGAAAAAGTGATCCGTTCTGAAGAAGATCGTTTCCGCGAAACTTTAAATGATGGGTTACGCTTATTAAACCAAACAATCGAAGCCGTTAAAGCTGAAAACGAAACTGAAATTAACGGCGCAGATGCTTTCAAACTCTTTGATACATTTGGTTTCCCAATCGAATTAACAACTGAATATGCTGAAGATGAAGGTTTAACCGTTGATCAAGCTGGTTTTGAAAAGGAAATGGCTGCTCAAAAAGCACGTGCTCGTAATGCACGGAGCGATGAACAATCAATGGGCTCACAAAACGAAGTCTTATTAAACATCAAGACTAAGAGTGAATTCACAGGTTACAGCGAATTAGAAACTGAAAGTCGTCTAGCAGATATCATTCAAGATAATGCTGAACAAGAAAGTGTGACAACCGGCGTTGCGCAATTAGTCTTTGAAGCAACACCGTTTTACGCTGAAATGGGGGGCCAAGTGGCTGATCAAGGGATTATCAAGAACCTTGCCGGTCAAGTGGTTGCTGAAGTGACAGACGTTCAATACGCACCAAATGGCCAACCTTTACACACTGTTAAAGTGTTAAAAGAAATGATCAGTGGCGTCCACTATACCTTATCTGTTGATCCAACTTTCAGAGGCGGCGTTGTTAAGAACCATACGGCAACCCATTTATTGGATCAAGCATTAAGAGATGTGTTAGGCGAACATACTCATCAAGCTGGTTCATTAGTGGAACCTGATTACTTACGTTTTGATTTCACTAACCTGGGCCAAGTGACACCAGACCAATTAGCTGAAGTGGAACAAATCGTAAACGATAAGATTTGGGCAGCTCTTCCAGTTAATACGGTTGAAACCGATATTGAAACAGCTAAACAAATGGGGGCCATCGCGCTCTTTACTGAAAAATATGGTAAAACAGTTCGTGTTGTTCAAATTGGGGATTACTCAATGGAACTTTGTGGTGGGACACATGCTAATAACACTTCAGATCTTGGCTTGTTCAAGATTACCAGTGAATCAGGTATTGGGGCTGGCACACGTCGGATTGAAGCCGTTACTTCTAAGGCAGCCTTTAAATATTTAAATGACAAACAAGTGCTTTTAAATGAATTAGCTGGTGAATTAAAAGTTGCACAAACAAAGGATCTTCCTAAGAAGATTCAACAATTACAAGCTGATTTAAAAGCAGAACAAAAAGAAAATGAACAATTAAAAGCTAAATTTGCGCAAGAACAAGCCGGCAATGTTTTTGAAAATGTTGTTGATGCAGGTCAATGGCGCTTAGTGGCAGCAGATGCAAAGGTTGCCGGGATGAATGAATTACGGCAATTAGCGGATAAATGGCAACAAAAACAAATTTCAGACGTCTTAGTGCTCGCAACTGTTGCGGGTGACAAGGTTAGTTTGATTGTGGCAGTAGCTCCTGATGCGATTAAAGCTGGGATCAAAGCTGGTGACTTAATCAAACAAATCGCCCCACTTGTTGGTGGTGGCGGTGGTGGCCGTCCTGATATGGCCCAAGCTGGTGGTAAAAATCCAGCTGGGATTCCAGATGCTTTGGCAGCTGCTAAAGAATTCTTAGCTTAATAGATAAAAAATAAAGTTGATTATTTTTAATCAACTTTATTTTTTTGCAGAAAACAGCATGTTCCGTTTGAATTGTGGTATAGTGGATATTCAGCATTATGACAACCGAGTGATGCGAGTTGTACTTTTACTGATTTTCGAGTAGAATATGGTTGTATAAGTAGCGAAAAGTTGAGGTGTTGAGAGATGAATCTAGATAAAACAGTCCATTTTGATTTTGGTAAGAATAGTCCTAAGAATGTGCATGAAACATTGGTAACGGTCTACCAAACTTTAGAAGATAAGGGCTATAATCCAATTAACCAGATTGTCGGCTACCTGCTATCAGGGGATCCTGCTTACATTCCACGCTATAACGACGCTCGTAACTTAATTCGTAAGCACGAACGAGATGAGATTATCGAAGAACTCGTGAAGAACTATCTTGATAAGGGGAATACTAAATAATGCGCTTAATGGGATTTGATGTCGGTTCAAGAACCGTCGGTATTGCTGTGAGCGATTTATTTGGTTGGACCGCCCAAGGTGTTGAAATCATTAGAATTAATGAAGATGAATCTGAATTTGGTTTAGACCGAGTGAAGGAACTCGTTGCACAGCACCAAGTAACGGGCTTTGTCTTGGGGTTACCTAAGAATATGAATAATTCAATCGGCCCCCGGGCGGTTAAAGCACAGGAATACGGTGCCATGTTAACCGAGTTATTCCCAGAGATCCCAGTTGATTATATTGATGAACGACTAACAACTGTTCAGGCTGAACGGATGTTAGTTGAACAAGCTGACACCTCACGGAAAAAGCGTAAGCAAGTGATTGATAAACTTGCTGCGGTAATGATTTTGCAGAATTATTTGGATGCTAAGGGCCCTTTGACGAAACAAGGGTATTAAAGCAACCGGTTAATGAATTTGATAATTAAATATTAAGGGGTTTTGATGAATGACTGAAACAAATAAGAACATCCACCAAGAAGCAGAACAAGAAATTACTTTAATCGATGATCAAGGTAACGAAGAATTATACCAAGTGCTCTTTACTTTTGATTCTGAAGATTACGGTAAATCATATGTCCTATTATACCCAGCAAGCTCAGCTGAAGACGAAGAAGTCGACATCCAAGCTTTTGCATTCACATCAGACGTTGCAGGAGACGCCAGCCAAGGCGATCTCTTCCCAATCGAAGATGATGAAGAATGGGAAATGGTAGAAGAAGTCCTAAACACATTCTTAGCAGACGACAATATGCAATAAAACAGAGTGCCTCTCAAGCTTGATCAGATATTGAGCATTAGCATAGGTTGTCGGATTAGCGATTATATCGCTAATCTGACAACCGGCGCTAAGCGCAGAAATCTAGCTTGGGAGGCACGTTTTAATGAGGCTATGCTATAAAAAAAATAGGGATCAAGACGCTAAATCGTCTTGGTCCCTATTATCATTATGAGCGTAAAGCCTGTGCTTTTTTGGTGTTAATAAAATGCAATTTAGCAAATTGGCCTAGGTATTCTAAACCGCCTTGGTCCAATAAATCAGCCGCAATTTTGTCGATCGATTTGTGTGCACCGACTGGGATGTCGCGTCCAGCGAGTTTGGAAAGTTCAATCATTGATAGGTTAGCTTGATGGCGGGCAATAATAGAAGCTGCCGCAACCGCTAGATGAAACTGTTCCGCTTTAGTTGTAAAGTAGACGTTATCTCGTAATACCACCGGTTCGTCTTTTAAATAACGATAGTAGGTGGCACGAGGTTCGAATTGATCGATTAAAATGCCTTGGGGCTGATCAGGTTGGATTTTTTTCAAAACTTTTAAGAGGGCGAAGTTATGGCTGACCGCCTTCATTTTTTCGATATTCATTTGTTCGTGAACTTGGTTATACTTTTGCGGCATGATATTGACGATATGATAAGGGAGTTTGGTCATCATTTTAATCGCCATCTGATCAATCTGAGCGTCAGTTAATGTTTTTGAATCAGCGACGCCTAAATTGCGGACAAAGCTGAGATTTTCCTGACTGACATAGACGGCGGCAATCGTCAGTGGGCCAAAGTAACTGCCATTACCAACTTCATCTGAGCCGATAACCGACCAGTTAGCAAAATCGGGTGGTAGCGTGTCACCTTTAGCAGACCCCTTAGTAGCCTTACTTTTCTTGGCAGGTGCTAGTGGGCCCCATTTAGCAGCGGCTGCTTCGGCTGTTGCGCCTTGAAAAAGGACTTTGCCGGAGCGATAGCCGGTAACGTTCAAACCGTTGCCACGGTGGGCAAAAACGGCACCAGGTGGTAGGGGACGGTTGGACGGATAAGTTTGTTGAATTGTTTTTAATTGCGCTGGGGTCATTTTTATCACAGCTTGCATGCGCCATCCTCCTCAATGAATGGTAAAATAAGATATTAATGGTAAAATTGCTACTTCTCCTTATTTCATGATAAAATAGTTCAGTTGAAGTAGCAAATTTTATTTGCGATGTCTGAAGCAGGTTACCAGAAATAGCTGGTTGGCCTGATAGTGATGAATCATATCAAATTAAAAGCGCGGTTAAGGGGAAATTATGCTAAGTCTAATTATTATCTTAATGTTGTTACATGCGGTTTATACTGGGATGCGCCGGGGAATTGTCTTACAGGTCGTTTATGCAATTGGTTATTTTATCGCCTTTTGGATTGCGGTTCCATTGAGTCAGACACTCGGACCTAAATTGAATTTGTTAGTGCCGTATCCATCGGCAACAGAAGAAAGTTACTTTGCCTTTTTCCAACAGAAGGTGGGGTTATCACTCGATAAAGCTTTTTATATCGGTGTGGCCTTTGTATTAGTGATGTTCATCAGTGGCCTGATTATTCGTTTTATTGGCTTATTACTGAACTCGTTAACGTTTATGTATGTTTTCAGTCGATTTAATAAGGTTTTAGGTGGTGTTTTAAACTTCATCGTTGTCTATATTGGGATTTTCTTAGTGTTATATGTCTTGGCCTTAGTACCAGTTGACGGGTTACAGAACATGTTGGCCCATTCGTGGCTCGCTAAGATGATGGTGCTTAAAACACCACTATTAACCTCACTTGTAACGCAATGGTGGATAGTTGGTTAACATAGTTGTAAGGGGCTGACGAAGGTCGCCCCTTTTTTAGAAGGAGTTAACAGAAATGAATCATAAAATATTAAAAACATTAGAGTACGATAAAATTAAACAAATGTTGCAAGGCTATGCGATTACAGCATTTGGTCAAGAACAAATAGCAACTTTAGAACCGATTAATGAAGCAGATCTGATTCAGATTCGCTTAAACCAAACCAAAGATGGTGTTGATATCGAACGGTTAAAAGGTGGCATTCCATTGCCCCAACTGGAAAATATCAGACCACATTTAAAACGAATTGAAATCGGTGCGATGTTAAATGGTAGTGAGCTCGCTCAAATCGGGCGCGTTTTACGTGCGACATCTGCCGTGGTTCGTTTCTTTGATGACCTGGAAAAAGACGAACTCGAATTAAAAGCCTTACCCGAATTAGTAGCGCAATTTGTCACGTTACCGCAATTAACCGAACGAATTAGAAGTTCGGTGGCTGATGATGGTGCCATTTTAGATACTGCTTCAACCAAGTTACGCGGTTTAAGAACGGGCTTGAAGCAGTTAGAAGGCCAGATTAGAAGTCGGATGGCCAGCTACACACACGGTGCCAAGGCTAAATATTTAAGTGATCCGATCGTGACGATTCGTAACGACCGCTACGTGATTCCTGTTAAACAAGAATACCGCGGCCAATTCGGTGGTGTGGTACATGATCAAAGTGCCAGTGGGCAAACCCTATTCATGGAACCCCAAGCGATTATGGAATTAAATAACCGTTTGCGCCAATTACAAATTGAAGAACAACAAGAAATCGAACGGATTTTGGCGGAATTATCAGAAGCCATCATGCCGGAACGTCACAATATTTTAGCGAATGCTGAATTATTGGGTCAACTTGATTTCGTGAATGCTAAGGCCCAACTTGCGAAAGCTCTAAAAGCAACGGAACCTTTAATCAATGCGGAAAACCATGTCGATTTAAAACAGGCACGGCATCCTTTAATTGATGCGACTAAAGTCGTGGCCAATGATATTGCAATCGGTGCGGATTATCAAGCGATTGTGGTAACTGGTCCGAATACCGGTGGTAAAACCATCACACTTAAAACGTTGGGCTTAGTCCAAGTGATGGCCCAATCAGGGTTATTCATTACTGCGCGTGAAGAAAGCCAAGTTGGTGTCTTCTCAGATATCTTTGCTGATATTGGTGACGAACAATCAATCGAACAAAACTTGAGTACTTTCTCAGCACACATGGAAAATATCATTCAGATTCTCAAACAGATTGATGATCGGAGTTTGGTGCTATTAGATGAATTAGGTGCCGGGACTGATCCGCAAGAAGGGGCCGCTTTAGCGATTGCCATCTTGGATCAAATCGGGATTGTCGGAGCCAACGTGGTTGCGTCAACTCATTATCCTGAATTGAAGATTTATGGCTACAATCGACCACAAACAATTAATGCCAGCATGGAATTTGATGTGGCGACTTTACAGCCAACGTACCGTCTTTTAATTGGGGTGCCTGGTCGGAGTAATGCGTTTGATATTTCAACGCGCCTAGGCTTACCAAATTCAATCGTCGATCAAGCGAAACAGTTAATGAACGATGAAAGCCAAGATTTGAACAATATGATTACCGATCTTGAAAATCAACGTAAAGCGGCTGAAACAGAATACCAAGCACTACGGCATGAATTGACGGAAGCGACGGATCTACATCAACAACTCTCAACAGCTTATCAACAATTCTTTGAAGATCGTGAAACGGAAATGGCGAAGGCTAAGGAAAAAGCGAATGCGATTGTCGAAAAAGCTGAAGTCAAAGCGGATAAAGTCATCACTAAATTACGTGATATGCAGATGAATCAAGGCGCACGGATTAAGGAAAATCAATTAATCGATGCCAAGGCTGAATTAGGGCAATTACATCAAGAAACAACCTTGAAGAAAAATAAGGTCCTCCAACGGGCTAAGCGGCGTCAAACGCTTAAAGTTGGGGATGACGTCTTGGTCACGTCTTACGGCCAACGAGGCACTTTAATTCGCCAAGTCGATTCGAAAAATTGGGAAGTCCAAATGGGCATCATCAAGATGAAGATTGCTAATGACGATTTAGAAAAGCAAAAAGTCGTTGAAGATAACCGACCACAACGCCATGTGACAACCGTTAATAGCGGTGGCGCACGCCACGTTAAAGCACAATTGGATTTACGAGGCAAACGCTATGAAGAAGCAATGGCCGAAGTGGATCAATACATTGATGCGGCGCTATTAGCTAATTATCAACAAGTCACGATTGTCCATGGTAAAGGGACTGGCGCGATTCGCCAAGGGGTTCAAGAATACCTCCAAGCTAACCGTCAAGTGAAGAAGTACGAATATGCACCAGCTAATGCTGGTGGTAATGGTGCAACCATTGTGACATTTAAGTAAGGTCCTTAAGTTGAAAACTCAGAGGCTAGTGCATTGGTAATGCCGGCTTTTGAGTTTTTTTAATTGTTTTTTGACGGGCAAAAGTGTAGACTAAAAGTAAGCAATCGGTTTTACACAACTGATTATAGGAGGTGCGGATATGGTAGATGTTTTAACGGATAAAGATTTTGAAGCAGAAACAAGCCAAGGTGTTGTTTTAACAGACTTTTGGGCTACTTGGTGTGGTCCTTGTCGGATGCAATCACCTGTCATTGAAGAGTTAGCACAAACAAATGATAAGGTTAAATTCACAAAGATGGATGTGGATGCCAACCCTGATACCCCAGCTAAATTTGGGATCATGGCTATTCCAACATTGCTCGTTAAAAAAGATGGGCAAGTTGTCGAAACAATTACTGGCTTCCACAATAAGGAACAATTAACGGAAACATTAGCTAAATATACTGATTAGAGCACAATGACGATTGTAAGCATGCGTTGAAAAACGTCTCTAACAACTGAAGGACCAGGGGGAGAATTTCTTTACCAGGTCCTTTTTTAGTCCCCAATAATGTGTGACAAAAATGTTAGTGGTTGTTATTAAACCAGTATGGTACCTTTAATAAGGTAATATAGCGTACCAATCAGAAAAAAAGAGAAAGAAATGGTGAAAATGGGACAAAAAATCCTTAATTTTTGGCAAAAACCAGTTGTCAATTTCATTGGCAGAACGATTATATATTTTATAATTCTCTTAATTTTACTCTACCTGTACGATTACAGTGGTATTGGTAGCCCTAAATTTATTTATAATGAATTTTAGTTTAATGAAGGAGCGTAATGGTGATGACAAATAGCATTATTCAAAAAATTGATACAATTGCGATTGAACAACCGCAAACTGTAGCGTATCAATACGGTCAAACGCAGTATTCATATGCAGACTTAAAAGTTGCATCCGATCGAATCGCGGCGTTTATCCAAGACCAAGCATTGCCTAAAGGCGCCCCAGTGATTGTTTTTGGGGGCCAACAGTTCGAAATGGTGGCGACATTCTTAGGTGCTGTCAAAGCAGGCCATGCCTACATTCCGGTTGAACAACACTCAGATGCAGAGCGGATTCAACAAATTGAATCTGTTGCTAAACCAGCGGCTGTCCTATCATGGGCACCAGCTAGTCAAATTAATGTTGATATGCCTGTCTTCCAAGAAGCGACATTAGCAGACGTTGTGGCAAACGGTGCAACGGATTACGACGCACAACAAAGTGTTCAAGGTGACGATAACTTCTACATTATTTTCACCTCTGGGACAACTGGTTTACCAAAAGGGGTTCAAATTAGTGAAAACAACCTTTTGAGTTTCGTTGATTGGGCTAACCCAGCATTTGGCGTTGCTGATAATAGTCGGGTCTTAATTCAAGCCCCATACTCATTCGATTTATCAGTCATGAACCTTTATCCAGGGCTTTGCTCAGGCGCAACATTAGTAATTTTAGAAAAAGAAATTACGGACAACTTCAAGACTTTATTTGAAGTATTGCCAACCTTGAAGGTTAACGAATGGGTTTCAACACCATCATTTGTTGAAATCTGTTTACTCGCACCAACGTGTTCAATACTTACGGGCCAACAGAAGCAACGGTCGCAATGACCAGCATCGAAATTACCGCTGATATTCTAGCACAGTATGATCGGTTACCAATTGGTTATACAAAGGCTGATACGAAGACGGTTGTGGTTGATGAACAAAACAACGAAGTCGCACCTGGCCAACCTGGTGAATTATTGATTAGTGGCCCTAGTGTTTCTAAAGGCTACTTAAATAATCCCGAAAAAACGAACGCTGCCTTTTTCGAAAAAGATGGCCAACGTTTCTATCATTCAGGAGACTTAGTGGTTGCCGATGACAATCAATTAATCTTCTACAAAGGGCGGACTGATTTCCAAGTTAAGATGCATGGTTATCGGATTGAACTAGAAGAAATCGATCATCATTTAGGACAACTAGCACAAGTGAAACAAGCTTGCACGGTTCCTCGTTACAACAAGGCGCACCAAGTAACGCAATTAATTGCTTACGTCGTGCCAGCTGAAGGTCAAGTGGGGGATGCGACATTAACGAAAACGTTAAAAGCAGCCCTGGCTGAAAATACAATGGCCTACATGATTCCCCGACGTTTCGTCTATCCAGAAAGTTTACCATTATCCGTCAATGGTAAGGTTGATCGTAAAGCGTTGATTAAAGAGGTAAACGGGAATGCCTAATTTACAACCGTACGCAAATCCTAATTACTTCATTATTTTAGGCATTGCGTTAGTGCCGCTAATCATTGGTTTTTTAAATGGTAAACGGTGGCACATCTATGAAACACTTGTTTCACTGCTCTTTTTGGTCTTAATCTTTGACGGTGATAAGATTAATCAAGGGTTAGCTTTAATCGGCTACGTGATATTCGAAGGGGCTCTCATTTGGGGCTACACCGTGTATCGCCAAAAACGTAATAATACAGCATTGTTCGACTTGGCGGTTGTCCTGGCCATCATGCCGCTAGTCATTGTTAAATTCGTGCCATTTTTAAATCCAGGACGGAATTCAATTATTGGTTTCTTAGGGATTAGTTATTTAACCTTCAAAGCTGTCGGCATGATTATGGAAACCCGTGATGGGAGTATTAAGAAGTTTGAGCCATGGTTGTTCTTACAATTCATGCTGTTCTTCCCAACTATTTCATCCGGTCCGATTGATCGTTACCGGCGTTTTAAGAAGGATTATCTAAAAGTACCTGAACGTGATCACTATATCGATATGTTAGGGAAAGCAATGCACAACTTCATGTTAGGGTTTGTGTATAAGTTTATCTTAGGTTATGCATTCGGAACCTTGTTATTGCCAAGAATGGCGCACTTAGCCATGGCAAGTCGCGGCGGTTTCTTAGATATTTCATGGGGCCTTGTGGGTTACATGTATGTCTATAGTATGTATTTATTCTTTGATTTTGCGGGTTACAGTTTATTCGCAGTTGGGACGAGTTATGTCATGGGGATTGAAACACCAATCAACTTTAACAAGCCATTCTCATCACCAAATATCAAGGAATTCTGGAACAGATGGCATATGACGTTATCATTTTGGTTTAGAGATTACATCTACATGCGACTCATGTTCTTCTTGATGAAGCATAAAATTACTAAGAGTAAAGTATTAATCGCCAATCTTGGCTACTTAACGTTGTTCTTATTGATGGGCTTCTGGCATGGCTTAACCTGGTATTACATCGCTTACGGATTATTCCATGCAATTTGGATTATCCTAACAGATGTCTGGTTACGCTTTAAGAAGAAACATAAGGATCACATTATCAGCAATCGTTGGACAAATTATCTCGCAATTTTTGCAACATTTAACACAGTATGTTTAAGTTTTTTAATTTTCTCAGGCTTCTTGGACCGACTCTGGTTCCATTAAGACCAAACAATTGAAGGAGCGTTTTAATCATGGATGTAGAAAACACAGTAGTAGAAATTTTGGCAGATTTAACAGGTAACGATGATATCAAAGATGATATGGATATGGATTTATTTGAAACAGGGACATTAGATTCAATGGCGACTGTTCAATTATTACTTGAATTACAAGGTCAATTAGACATCGACGTACCAGTTTCAGAATTCGATCGTAACGAATGGGCAACACCAAACAAAATCATCGCCAAAGCAAAGGAATTGCAATAAGATGTTTAAGAAATTGTGGCTGATTTTTGGGCCAGTGTTAATTGCCGGTGCGTGCTTAGGCGCGTTACTATTATCGCCATTTCGCTTTAGTCATCCGAGTGCTAAGACTTTATCAACAGCGGCAACATCAATGTCAGCCAATGTGATTAAAGGTGAAGCCATCAAGGATGCTGCATTTAATGCGGATTACATTCCTATTATCGGATCTTCTGAGTTGTCACGAATGGATCCCTTGCATCCTTCTGTGATGGCTGAAAAGTATAATTGGAAAAATAAGCCGTTCTTAATTGGCGCACCTGGTACACAGTCATTAACACATTTCTTATCCCTACAAGCGACAGGTCAACACCTAACGGGTAAGAAAGCGGTCGTGATTATTTCGCCACAATGGTTTGTACCACGAGGGGTTAAATCAGAAATGTTTGATTTCTTCTATTCACCACTGCAAACATCGTACTTCTTAGTTCGTGCTAAGGATTCAGCAGCAACGCGATATGCAGCTAAACGGATTCTAGATTTAACGAGTGATACAACCAGTGGGGTAATGCGGGATGCATTAAAGAACAAGGCGTTGGGCTTACCGCTAACAACGGTGCAAAAAGTGTATATCAACAACATTAAGCGCCCAGGTTTGCAACATCAAGATCAACTCTTCAGTCAATTATTCATTCACGGTCGTGAAAAAGAATTAACTAGAGGCTTGAAGGCTTTACCAGATGAACAAGACTTACAAACACTTGACCAAGTTGCCACAACACTTGGTCGCAAAGCAACTGCTGGTAATCCATTTGGGATTCAAAAGAAATTCTATGAACAACGGATTTTACCAAATCAAGCGAAATTGAAGGGCGAACAAAGTAACTTCAACTATGAAAGTTCACCAGAATTTTCTGACTTCCAGTTGATGCTCGATTTCTTCGCACAACACAAGATGGCAGTGCAATTCATCATTCCACCTGTTAACGCACGGTGGGCATCTTATACGGGCTTATCACAAGATATGTTAAATAACTTCTCGACAAAGATTTCTTACCAATTGAAATCACAAGGCTTTAACAATATTGTTGATATGACCAAAGATGGTAACGAAGATTACTTTATGCAAGATACCATTCATCTAGGCTGGCGTGGTTGGTTGAAAGTTGACCAACATGTGCAACCATTCATGGCCACTAAGAAGGCTGGTAAGGTCTCATATAAATTATCAGATGACTACTTAGATCGTTCATGGCAAGATGTTGCTGGTGATCAAGTACAAGATTTTGAAGAATAAACTAAAAGAGCGTGCTGACCATGGTCAGCACGCTCTTTTGTTGTTTTAGTCACACTTCTTATAACGTGTTCATTCAACCTGGTTTCTGTGCTTTGCAACACTTGTCAAACTAGCGATTGCATCGCTAATTCACCAAGTTAAGCAAATGCTCAAAACCACCCAGTTGAAGTCACACTTCTTATTTAACGACTTTTAATACTGATTGGATCATTTCTTCATACGCGATTGGGCCTTTGTACATCCAGCTTGATGATTTGTCATAGCTATAGAGTTGCTTGTTCTTAACGGCTTTGACGTTTTGCCAGATTGGTTCCTTGAACATAGCAGCCCCGCGGTCGCTGTTAACTAGGAAAATATAATCGGCATCCAGTTCAGTTAGTTTTTCTAAAGAAACGGGCATCCAGTCGGCAGTTGCGTTTTTAGAAATTGTTTTAACCAACTCTGGTTCTTTTAGACCGAGATCTTGGTAGAGAAGCGCGCCACTTGCGGCGTGATCATTGACCATGAAGGCTGAGTTATTTGTAACCCATAAAACAGCGGCTGATTTATTCGGCGCTTTTGTTTGGATTGTTTTCTTGGCGCTGGCTAATTTTTGGTCATAGTCTTTTAAAACGGCTTGACCCTTATCTTCTTTGTTGACCGCTTTGGCAACGTCCTTCAATTGGGTGCGCCAGTTGACTTTAGCACCATTTTTAACAACGTAGGTCGGTGCTAGTTTGTTGTATTGAGCATATTTACCACCTTGAACAGCGCTGTTGTCACCCACTAAAATCAGATCTGGTTTAGCTTTGGCGACAGCTTCAAACGGTAAATCATAGTTGATAGTAGGGACATCTTTTAAGTGTTTTGCAAGGTAGTCTTGGCGACTGGTCCCGTTTTTGACAGACCATTGCACGACTGGTTTGATATCCAGCGAAACAAGATAATCTTCTAGATATGAACCAATAACACGTTTGGGGTGTGTGGGAACGCTTACCTTATGGTCCATACTATCGGTTATGGTTCGAGTTTGTTTCTTAGTGGCTGTTTTGGCTTGGCAACTAGCTAAGATGATTAATGACGTTAATCCTAAAATGGCAATAAAACGACTTGACTTTTTCATGAGTTTCCTCCAAAAATATAATTGAGAACTATTCTCATTATCGAATGTTTATAGTGTAACTGTCAAGTTGTTTCGGAATTTTGATATTGTTTTCTCATATAAGATTGTTATCTGAGAAATGTTTTCTTATAATATGTAAGAGCCGTTAATCGGGCGAAAGGTGAGCGGAATTATGGCAATTTTAGAAACACAACAGGTCAGTGTCGGTTATAATCGACGCTTAATTATTCAGGATTTATCAATTCAAATTCCTCAAGGGCAGATTACAACCTCGATCGGACCTAACGGGAGTGGTAAGTCAACTTTGATACGGACGTTAGCCCATTTGTTGAAACCGTCTTCAGGAACGGTTCTGTTGGCAGATCAGGCGCTAGCGACTAAGACGCCTAAAGAGATGGCCCAAGAAATGGCGTTATTACCGCAAGTTGGGGAATTAACGACCGATTTGTCTGTCTTTGATTTAGTATCGTTTGGACGGCTGCCTTACCGGCAACAATTCAGACCTTTGTCAGCGGTCGATAAAGAAAAAATCGAGTGGGCAATTGAACGAACGGGGCTTAATCAATTTAGAGACCGTTTCTTGAGTACCTTGTCAGGCGGGCAACGCCAACGTGCTTGGATTGCGATGGCTTTGGCGCAAGACACAGATATTTTAATATTGGATGAACCAACCACTTATTTAGATTTGACCCACCAACTAGAAATTATGTTATTAATTCAGGAATTAAATCAGATTGAAGGCCGCACCATTATCATGGCGTTGCATGATTTAAACCATGCGGCCCGTTTTTCAGATCAGTTGATTGCCCTAAAGAATGGTCAATTACAGGCCAGTGGGACAGTCAATGAGGTCATGACGCGTGATAATTTACGACGTATCTTTAATATTGATGCGACGTTAATTGAACATGATCAGCGTCCCTTAATCCTAACTTATGATCGCTGGTCAGAAGGGGAATAGGATCATGATGAATAAAAAATTCGGCTTTTCTTTAGTGATTAGTTTGATTCTGTTAGCCATTTTGATGGTTGTCAGCATTCGCTATGGTGCGGCGCAAGCAACGATGAAGACGGTCTATCATGCGGTTTTTGATTATCACGCAAGTCAATTACAACAAGCCGTGATTCATGAAATTCGGTTACCACGGATTTTAGGCGCCGCTTTAATAGGCGCTAGTTTGGCGGGTAGTGGCCTGATTATGCAGGAACTAACGCAAAATCCATTAGCCGATTCTGGCTTATTAGGTATTAATGCAGGTGCTGGGTTCATGTTAACAATCAGCTTTATCGTGTTACCTAAAGCGACACCGCAACAAACTGCTATTTTTGCCTTAATCGGGGCCGCATTGTCAGCCTGTTTAATCTTAGCAATTAGTATGGCTAAAAAGACGCAGAAAACGGCGACGGTAGTTTTAGCCGGGATGGCGATTAGTAGCTGTCTGGTTGCTTTAAGCGAAGGCCTTTCTTTAATGACCTAGCTTAAACGGGATTTAGCGTTTTGGCATTTTGGGGGCGTCGCGGCGATTACTTGGGCGCAATTAACACAACTAGGACCATGGTTGATTGGCGGCCTGATTGCAAGTCTCTGTTTGGCACCGCAACTACGTTTATTACAACTAGGTGATGAACTTGTATTAAGTTTGGGCCGCAAGACGAGTGTCGTGCGGTTATTGGGCTTTATCTGTGTCATTATTTTAGCGGGTATTTCAGTGGCCTTAGTTGGATCTGTCGCTTTTGTCGGCTTGATGGTCCCACACATTACGCGGTATCTAGTCGGTTACGATGTGCGTAAGGTGATGCCAGTCACGTTATTATTAGGGGCCAGTCTGGTTGTGGCAGCGGATTTGATTTCGCGGACGATTAATCCGCCACAAGAGATTCCCTTTGGCATTATGATTGCCTTAATTGGCGTGCCGTTCTTCATTTATCTAGCGAGAAAAGGGGCGAGTCAAGCATGAATATGACGACAAAACGTTATCGGCGTTGGCTCGTCGGGTTGGTGGCTTTGTTAATTGCAACGACCTTGATTAGCTTACAAACAGGCCAATTAGCGATTGGTCCACAAGCAATCGGCCAATTATTGATTGGTCAGGGTCAAGCGCAAGATGCGTTAATCTTAGTTGATTTTCGGATGCCACGGATTATTATTGCAATCTTAGTGGGCTTTGCGTTAGCGATTGCGGGTGAAGTATTACAGAGTACGACGCAAAATCCATTGGCAGACACCGGCTTTTTAGGAATTAATTCGGGTGCGGGAATTGCGGTTTTATTATTTATTACATTTGCCGCCGATCAAGGTAGTCAGATTTTTATATTACCGGTATTAGCTTTGATTGGGGCGTTAGTCAGCGCTGTAGTAATCGTGATCGGCGCGTATCAAAAGTCGGTGGGGATTACGGCCAATCGCCTATTACTAACCGGAGTCGCGGTTTCGACCTGTTTTTCTGCATTAATGGTCTTATTGACCTTGAAGTTATCCCCTGATAATTATCAATTTGTGATGACTTGGCTAGCGGGGAGTATCTGGGGGAGCAGCTGGCCATTTATCTGGGCGCTGTTGCCATGGTTGTTATTAACATTGCCTTATATTTTCAGTAAGAGTCAAACCTTGGATGCCTTTGTTTTAAAACCTGATAACATGCGTTCATTGGGAGTTGATTTTCAAAAGCAACGGTTGTACTTGATTGGCGCTGCGGTGATCTTGGCGGGTGCTAGTGTTTCAATTAGTGGTGGGATTGGCTTTATTGGGTTGATTACACCGCATATTGCCCGCAGAATTATCGGGTATCAGCACCGCTATCAATTACTATTAACGGGACTTTTGGGCAGTTGCTTTTTATTAGTTGCCGATACTTGTGGCAAGCTATTGAGCCCTACTGCCGAAATACCGGCCGGCATTATCGTGGCCTTAATCGGTGCCCCTTACTTTATTTACTTACTAATCAAAACGAAATGAGAGGAGTATGACCGCAATGACTAACATTTACGAGACAACGATTATTGGTGGTGGCCCAGCTGGTTTGTATGCTGCTTTTCAAGCTGGTTTATACGGTTTAAACGGCCAATTATTGGAAGGGGATCAACAATTTGGCGGCAAGGTTGCCACTTATGCGGAGCGTGTGATTCACGATATTGGCGGGATGCCCAACATTACGGGCCAGGATTTAATTCAGAATCTAACAGCGCAGGCCGCTTTTTATGACACACCTTTGCGCACTCAAACCTTAGTGACAGACGTCAAATATCTAGCCGACCAACATTATTATCAAATTGACACGCCGGATGATCGGTATTATAGTCAAACCTTGATCTTAGCGATGGGTGGTGGCGTAGTTCGCCCTAAACAATTACGGTTGTTTGAGGAACAAACTTTTGAAAACGTCCATTATGCACCAGCCAACCCTGAGGATTATCGGGATCAACGGGTGGTCTTAATTGGCCCTGGGTATAACTTGATGGAATTGGCGCCGCATTTGTTAGTGACTGCTAAATCAGTGGTGTGGTTAACGACCAAGCGCCCCTTTGTGGATGAAGCAGCTGAAAAAGCGTTCTTAACCGCTTATCCACAGATTGACTATTACTGCCAGCCTTTTGCAAGTTATCAACAGGTGGATCAACAAGTGACGAGCATCACGTTGGCGGATCAAACGCAAATCACATTTGATCAAGCCGTGGTCAGTCTTGGCTACCGCCGGTCATTACAGACGATTGATCAGTGGCAGTTAAGCGCAGAACAGATTGAAGAACGCCCAGATATTTGGGTGATTGGTAATCAAATTCCGGATCGTGCTGGGATTAGCCTGTTAACAAGTGCTTTTCAAGATGGGATTACGGCGGTAACTGAGATTGTTGCCCAACTTAAACCAACGGCTAAAACGCCGATGGTCACGACGCATAATCCAGTTTTCCAGGCGGATACAAAAGCCTATTGGCAAGAACGATTACGATAGATGTGATAACAAAAAAGGACCTGATGCAAACTTGGCATCAGGTCCTTTTGAACATATTTAATGTTTTTTACGGCGGTGTAATTCTTGACGGCTAGGGAGATTAGCCACACTACTAAAGGAAGCTTTAGCGACCGGTTCATGTTCCGGTTCAGGTGTTGGTTCAGTAGCGACCGGTGTCACTGGTTCTGCTGGTTCCGTGGGGGCAATTGGTGTGACTTCAGGTGTCTGCATGGTCACCATTGCTTCTGTTTCAAGCGGAATTTCAATCGGATCATTTGTATCCGTTTGAACAAAAATAGTAACTCGTTTTTTATTTTCAACGGTTGCCTTAGCTTCAGCAGTGACTTGTAATTGTTGCTCAAGGGTTTGGGCCATAAAACCGGCTTCGAGTTGGAAGTCGGGTGTTTTGAAATCGGCTAGTCGCTTAGTGATAATCGGACCAGTGAGTTCAAAAAAGTATTGGTTTTTCTTTTGCTTTTTAAGCGATAATTGGCCAAAGTTAATTTGTTCGAAGAATTGACTGAGATCCGCAATTGATTCCAACGGAAATTTAGTAGCTAATTGCTTACCAGCCCAATAACTAATGCCTTCAGTTTCATCACCTAAAATAAGCGGTAATAAGATATCGCGGAGCGTGGCTTGGGCTAGGTAAGTAGCGGTTTGAGGGGTATCTGTGAGTTGTGTATAAAGTGATTGAGTCACGACGGTGCTCCTTTTTAATAACATTTTTTAATTAAGATAGTTGTATTATACCGCGAAATCAGATTATTTTTTAGTATTTAAAGGGTAGTCGGTTGAATTTTAGGTAAAAAAAAGAGAAAATAGAGTTTACGAATGCATTTTGTGATGAAAAGAGAAAGACTACTATGAAGAAACAACCAATTGGTTTTATGGATTCCGGTGTTGGCGGTTTGACGCTAGTCAAAGAAGCCCGCAAACGCCTCCCAAATGAAGACATGGTGTTTATTGGTGATCAAGCACGATTACCTTACGGCGAAAAGCCGGCTGCCACAGTACGCGAATTTGCTTGGCAGATGGCTAATTTCTTACGCCATCAAGAGATTAAGGCGCTAGTGATTGCCTGTAATACAGCAACCGCTGCGGCCTTACCTGACTTACAAGCCCAATTGGCGATTCCGGTGATTGGGGTTATCAAACCAGGTAGTATTGCGGCCCTACAAACGACGCATAATCGACGTGTCGGGGTGATTGCAACAACTGGCACGATTCAAAGTGCGGCTTACAGTCAACAAATGGCAGCCCTTAATCCTGATGTGCAAGTGACCGGATTAGCAGCACCGCAGTTTGTGACGATGATTGAAGCCAACCAACGACACGGTCAAGCAGTGCAAACCATCGTCAATCAGATTTTACAACCTTTACAAAAAAGTGAGATTGATACGCTTGTTTTAGGCTGTACGCATTTTCCATTATTGACGACCGCCATTCAAACGGCAGTGGGGCCTGACGTGACGTTGGTTAACCCAGCAGTCCAAGCGATTACGATGTTAGAAGAAGTCTTGACGCAACAACAACAATTGGCGACAACCACGCCAGGCACGCTACGGATGTACACAACAGGCTCTGTCGCCGCTTTTGAAGAGATTGCGCAACAATGGCTTGCCCAACCAGATTTAACAGCACAACAAGTTGATATTCAAAAGGAGAAAAATGATGGTCCGGACCGATAATCGAGCAGCAAATGATGTACGCCCTGTCAAAGTACAGTGGCATTATCTGACGAAACAACCCGCTTCTGTCTTATGGCAACGCGGGACAACCAAAGTATTGGCAGCTGTCACTGAGCAAGCAACTAAGAAAGTCACGCTAATTGGCAGTGGCTTGACGCAAGTGCAAAGTGACTGGTTACAACAGACGCTAACCACTTTGTTAGCGCCCGCTCTGGAAAAGACGGGGTTACTGGTGTCAGTGACGGTTTTAGAAGACGGTGGTAGTTTACTAGCAGAAGCTAGCAATGCCGTTTTTGGGGCCTTGCAATTATTACCTGAACAATTCTTACCTAATCGTGCAGCAGCCGTTACGGCTATTCTGACCGGTAACGAAACCTTAGTTGATGCCAGTGACACGGAAGAAGCGGTTGCTGATAGCACATTGTTAGTCGTGACTGATAATCAAGAACAAGTTTTAGCGATGACATTACAAGGCGCAACGGCGGTTAATAGCAGTCAGTTAAACGAATTGTTATTGGTCGCTAGCCAAGGCGGTACACGGACTGCTGAACAGATTCAAGCGAGTTATCAACAAGCTGTCCACCCAATCATTCAAAAGGAGCACTCTGAGATGCCAACAATTGTGATTGCCACTAAAAACCCGGGCAAGGCCCAAGAATTCCATGCGATGTTTGAAAAAGAGGGGATCCAAATTAAAACGTTATTGGATTACCCTGAATTACCAGAAATTAATGAAACCGGTCAAACCTTTGAAGAAAACGCTCGTTTAAAGGCTGATCAGATTGCTGCTATTTTACAGCTCCCCGTTTTGGCAGATGATTCAGGCTTAATGGTCGATGCCTTAGATGGTCGTCCTGGCATTTATTCAGCACGTTTTGCGGGTGATCATAACGATGCCGGCAATAATGCCAAGTTATTATACGAATTAACGGGCGTCCCTGCTGAAAAACGGACAGCCCATTTCCATACAACGTTAGTGTTTGCGAAACCAGATCGACCTAACGATGATTTAGTGGTTGAAGGTAGTGTTAACGGTCGGATTCTAGGAATTCCCCGTGGCGATAACGGCTTTGGTTACGATCCGTTGTTCTACGTACCAGAACTAGATAAATCAATGGCCGAATTATCGATGGCCGAGAAAAATGCGATTAGCCATCGTGCAAAAGCGATTGAAAATTTAGAACCACTTTGGCGTGATTGGTTGGCAAAATAGGAGGGATTAAGATGCGGTTAGTAGTAGTCAGTGATAGTCATGGCGATCGGGATATTTTGGTGCAATTGGTTGCGCATTATAAGGACGAAGTAGTCACTTTCTTACATTGTGGCGATTCCGAATTAACGACGACCGATTCATTATTTCAACAAATGACGGTTGTGCAAGGCAACATGGATTTTAATGGCCACTTCCCAGAACAAGTGGTGGTGCCAGTTGGGGCGCAAAAGGCTTTTTTAACGCATGGTCATTTGTACGGTGTTAATTTTGATTTAACGCGGTTGATGTTAGCGGCTCAAGCAGAAGGCGCGCAATTGGCTTTTTACGGACACACACATCAGTTAGCCTGTGAAATGCACCAAGGGCTCTTGGTATTAAATCCAGGCAGTATTTCGCAACCGCGGGGCCAATTCCAACCCTTAGGTGGCACCTATGCTGTTGTGGATATCACGGCGACTGACTATCAAGTCCAATATTATGACCGCCATTTTGAAAAAGTACCACAACTCCAATTTAAATTTAAAAGAGCTTAAAGTTAAAGACTATCCAAAGTTTAGACGCTGTGGATAGTCTTTTTAGTTAGTGGTTTGGTACAATATTAAACGTAGGTAATCAGAAGGAGGACACTGCATGATTTCAGATGCGTTTCAGAATTTATTACTCGAAAACAAAGAACATTTTTTAATTCCTGGTGAAATGGTCGCTAGCGTTCAGGAAAATAACTCGTTAGAACATGCGTTTATTCTCTTAACAACTGTTAAATATTCAAGTATTCCGGTGCTCGATAATCATTCGAAGTTTAAAGGGATGCTAACCATGCCACTGATCACAGAGACGATGTTAGGACTCGATCACTTGAGTTTCGATAACCTCCGTAAAATGACCGTTCAAGATGTGATGCAAAAGGATGTCGTGACAATTAAAGATCCATACGATATCGAAGAAACACTTCATTTGTTGGTTGATCATCCGTACTTACCGGTATTATCAGACGACGGCGAATTCACAGGGATTGTGACTCGGCGCGAGATGATGAAGAGTTTTAACCGGGTAGCCCATAATATTGAAAAAGAATATAAGATTGAGGCTTTACCAATAGAGAAACAACAAGATTAGTTTATTTTAGCGCATTAAAAAAGCGTTGCGGCAAAAGTCAGTCGTAACGCTTTTTTTGATGGCTAAAATATGCTTTTTGAAACTGCCTTCTGCGCTTAGCGTCACTCGTCAAACAACTGCTTGCAGCAGTTATTCACCGAGCTGTGCTAATGCTCAAAGCCAAAGCGTTTCAAACGCACTCTGATTTTAAACGTGCTTTTGTCAGTATCTTTCTGCGCTTAGCGTTACTCGTCAAACAACTGCTTGCAGCAGTTATTCACCGAGCTGTGCTAATGCTCAAAGTCAAAGCGTTTCAAACGCACTCTTTAGGCGCGATCGAAGTAAATCGTTGCAATGGCTCCTAAGACGAGCATCACGGCAATTAATGCGATTGGCCCTAGTAGTGCGGTTAAACCACCCACGGCCGGCCAAGCGGGTACAACGCCTGTTTCAGCTAGGATCCAGATGGCTGCTAGGATCACGCCTAAAACGCCAGCATAAACATATTGGGCATAGTGAGCGAGTAAGTAATGCATGATTTTAGCGACAATCACGGTCCCAATCACAGCGCCTAGCATAAATGGCAAGAGGAGGGCGACACTTTTGAAAGCCTCGCCTGCCTGTTCAAAGCGGCCGGTAACGAGATAAACGAGCAAATCGAGTAATTGGCTAACGGCGTGATAGACGGTACCATATTGTTTGATAATCATTAACATGATCGAACCCGAAACACCGGGAATCACCATCAATGAAACGGAGAAAAAGCCGGTAAAGGTTAACATCCCGAAATCTTGGAGGGACGTTAGTTGTTTGATGGCAATGTCAGATTCGTTTTGATGACCACCAATTTTGGTAATCAATAACATCAAGCCACCACAGGCAATGGCAATTAAGACTTGCTGCCAGTTTAGCTTTTTAAGCTTGCGCCAGATGAACGGTAAGCTACCTAAAACGAGGCCGATGAAGAAACTATAAGCGGCCAGTGGATAAGCGGTGCATAACCATAAAATAACTTTGGTCGATAATAATACACCGATGCCCGCGCCAATACCGATTGGCCATAAAAAGCCAATTGCTTGGCGCCAATCTTGTTTGAACTGCGCGATGGCCTTTAATAATGGTTCATATAAACCAACGATGACGGCAAAGATACTACCAGATAAACCAGGAATAACGAGTGCGACACCGATTAGGGCGCCTTTGAGTGCATTAATTAGTGGCATAAGAGTGCTCCTTTGGCGGATAATTTAGTTGGTTAAAGTCAATGAACTGGTGGGAAGGGTGATACCAGCAGCGTTAATTGCCTGCAAGTAACCCTGTAAAAATAAGCGTTGCGTCGTTGCTTGTTCGCCGTTAAGCGTGTGCATCACCACTTGATAAGCGAGTGTGCCGTCCGTTAAGGTTGAAACCCCCAGTAATGTGGGGCCGTCTTTGATCTCAGGATGGCGGGGGACTAATTCGGTGTTAACTTGCTTAACAATCGTTGCGAGCTGTTCGATATCCGTATCGGGGTTGATGCGAATATTAATCAGCACTCGCATATTATTACGGGAGAGATTGCTGACGATTGAGATGTTACGGTTGGGGATGAAATTGAGCGTGCCATCGTAGCTTTGCACTTGTGTGGTTCGCAAGCCAATCGCTGTAACGGTACCTTCAATCGTTCCAATTCGGACGGTATTGCCAACGTCAAATTGTTGTTCGGCAAGGATGAAAAAGCCAGTGACAATATCGTTGACAAATCCTTGGGCACCAAGACCAACGGCTAAACTGAAGATCCCAGCACCGGCAATTAATGTCCCGACTGGAACGCCGATAATGCTGAGCAGTGCATAAAGGTAAAAGAAAATTAGCAGATAAGCTAAAGCGTTGGTCATCAGGGTATAGATGGTATTCATTCGATTGTTGGAAAAACCATCTGCTTCGCGATATTTGCGAAAGGCCCGTTTGATAATAAAACGCCCAATGCGACTAAGCAAGTAAAAAAGTAGTGAAATTAAAATGATTTGAAAAAAGCCAGTGATGAAGAGGCCTAAGAGGTGATCCCAATCGATGCTGGTTATATAGCGCATAAAGATATTGGTTTGCTTTTGAACCGACTCGACGGGTGTGGTGGTTAGTGATTGAAAGAACATGCTGACAAACTCCTTTAAAAGTGCATAATTCTAGTTTAGCAAATGTTTAAAAAAATGACATCTAATATAGTATGATTATTTGAAGGTTGTACCGAATAATGCTATCCTAGAGACTGAGAAACAAGATAATAGACGACGAAATAGGAGGAACAAATTGATGACGGGTGGTCAAATTGCAGCATTAATCGCTGCAGGGGCTTTTGCAGTTTTGGTTGTTTTTCTAATAGTGATGTTATTAAAAGTCACTAAGGTTTTAACGCGTGTTTCCGAGACAGTCACCGAAGCCAATAAGAGCGTGACAACAATTACGAATGATGTAGATGTCCTTTCAAGACAAGTTGAAGGTCTGTTGAACAAAACGAATGTTTTACTAGACGATGTCAACGGTAAAGTAGCAGATTTAGATCCAGTTTTCCGTGCAGCCGGCGAATTAGGCGAGAGTGTTTCAAGTTTGAATGCTGCCAGTCGCGGTTTGACTGAAAAAGTAACAAGTGTCGGTCGCACGACCGCCAAAGCAACAGTTGCTTCTAAAATGGGGGCCAGTGCCCTTAGATTCTATCAAAATAGACGACAAACAAAAGACAAGGAGTAATTCACATGGCAAAAAAAGGCTTTTTATTCGGTGTTTTAGTGGGCGGTGCAGCAGCAATTGGTGCCACACTTTTATTAACACCTAAAACGGGTAAAGAATTACAAAATAAATTAGTGGACTTGGGCGAAGATGCCATTGATCGCGCACAAGACTATTATTACTTGATGAACGAAACGGCTGCTGATCTTAAAGGAGAAGCAAAGTTCCATATGAACCGTGTGCATGATTATGCGAGTGATTGGCAAGAAAATGCATTGGATATCAAAGAACAAGCTAAAGCGCAATTTGATGAAAAGACGGCAGACTTAAAATCACAATTCGGTAGTAGCTTAGAACCAGCTGCTGAAGATTTTGATGATATCGTCATTGAAGGCAAGAGTGCTTTTGGCCAAGCCAAAGATGAAGCAGAAGAAAAGATGGCACCAGATTCATTAGGTGAATAAAGGATTGTTAAAAAGCCCTCACTGATTGTGAGGGCTTTTTAATTTGGAGGGGTGATTGTAACACCTTTCGTAGAAGTTACCCGTTTGGCACAGTACTCTATCTGAAACGTGCCATTAATTGCAACAACTTCCGCTTAATCTAAAATGAGCCATAATCTTAAAACCAAGATTATGGCTCATTTTGTATTAATGCTTAGTTGCTAGACGCAATTAAGGGCACTCTTATTTGAAACGTGCTTCTTCGAACTGCCTTTTCCGGTTAACAAAAAACGCGAATCATGACCAAGAGCGTCATAATCCGCGTTTTTAAGTTAATCCTCAAAGCCAATTCGTTCGAATCAGCACTCTTACTTGAAACGTGCTTCAGCAGGCATATTTCTGCGGCTAGCTACGTCCGTTAAACGACCAACGAGTTGGTCATTCACCAGACTAGGCTAGTCCTCAAAATATAACCGCTTGCTTACGCACTTTATCCGAAACGTGCTTTCATTAACAGCTTTCTGTGCTTTGCTACGTATTGCAAAACGACCGGCAGAGCCGTTCATTCACAACACTAGGCAAATGCTCAAAAGCTCCCCGTTAATGACGCACTCTTAGAATGTTTGTAGTTCTTTTGTCATGTGTGTGAATGATTCTGCGCCTGTTTCTGTAACGTGGACACAGTCTTCAATCCGGACACCGGCAACACCTGGGATGTAAATCCCTGGTTCGATTGAGAAGCACATGCCTGGTTTGATAATCATGTCGTTACCTTCCATGATTGATGGGAATTCGTGTTCTGAAGTCCCAATCCCATGACCTAAACGGTGAATAAAGTATTCGCCATAACCGGCCTTCGTAATCACGTCGCGGGCAATCTTATCTAATTCAGCAGCTGTAATGCCGGGTTTAACAGCATCTTGTGCAGCTAAGTTTGCTTCAAGACAAACTTTGTGGATTTCAAGTGACTTAGCATCTGGTTTACCAAAAGCAACAGTCCGTGTCGCATCACTCATATAACCTTTGTGTAATGTC
The DNA here is from genome assembly GCF_002370355.1 of Latilactobacillus sakei subsp. sakei DSM 20017 = JCM 1157. NCBI lineage: Bacteria > Bacillati > Bacillota > Bacilli > Lactobacillales > Lactobacillaceae > Latilactobacillus > Latilactobacillus sakei. The sequence continues at coordinate 57,601 of NZ_AP017929.1, read as the reverse complement.
CCAAGATCAAAGAGCACTAATGCATCAGGTGTTAAGATATTAGCTTCTGGGCCACCATGTGGGTTAGCAGCGTTGATGCCTGATTGTACAATTGTATCGAAACTCATATGCATAACGCCTTTACGCATTAAAGCATATTCGATTTCAGCAACGATGTCTTGTTCTGTTTTGCCAGCTTTTAAAGCGTTGAAACCAACTTCAAAGGCGTAGTCAGCTTCGCGGCCGGCTGCTTCCATTAAAGCAATTTCTTCAGGTGTTTTGATTAATTTTAAGTTTTCCATGAAGCGTGATGCATCACCAGGGAATGTTGCGTTAGGGAATTGCTTTAGAATTGCTTCATAACGTTGAACGGGAAGGTCGTCTTTTTCAAGAGCCCAACGTGTTGGGTTGGCCATCCGTTTCTTGATTTGATCTGCGATGATGGCATATGGATCTTCATGATCAAGGTAACCATAAACATCAAGTTTCCAGCCAGCCTTCTTAGCAGATTCAACTTCTAGTTGTGGTGTAAATAGGAATGGGTCCTGATCTGCAAAAACAAAGAGGGCTAAAACCCGTTCTGCAGGATCACTTTCAAAACCAGTGAAATAGAGGATGTTCGTTGGATTACTAATGTAAGCCACATCCATATTATTCTCGACAAGCCAATTTTGTAATTGGGCTAATTGATTATTCATCTAAAGCACTTCCTTTACAGTTGATAATCACAGTATAGCACAGAAAATGTAAACGTTAATGTAAACTGCAAATGAAAACAAAAATGAAAATTTCACAAAAATGATGTAAACCGCTTGCATTTGCCTTAAATATCTGTTAAATTAATCAAGAAGTGAAATGAAAACAAATGAAAATACAATATATTTTATTTTGCGAATGAAAGGAATCATTTTAAAATGGAAAAACAAACAATTACAATTTACGACGTTGCGCGTGAAGCTGACGTATCAATGGCGACTGTCTCACGGGTTGTTAACGGGAACCCCAACGTTAAGCCTGCCACTCGCAAGAAAGTGCTTGAAGTGATCGACCGTTTAGACTATCGTCCTAACGCTGTTGCTCGTGGTTTGGCAAGTAAGAAAACAACAACTGTTGGGGTTATTATCCCAGACGTTAGTGATATCTACTTTGCTTCATTAGCACGCGGGATTGATGATGTTGCCACAATGTACAAGTACAACATCATTTTAGCGAACTCAGATGAAAACAACCAAAAGGAAGTTCAAGTATTGAATACCTTATTGGCAAAACAAGTAGATGGTTTAATCTACATGGGTCACAGTATCTCAGATGCAATCCGTGCTGAATTCGCCCGTTCTAAGACACCAATCGTATTAGCTGGTTCAATCGATCCAGACGAACAAGTCGGTAGTGTTAATATTGACTACGTTGCAGCCGTTAAGGACGCAACTTTGAAGTTAATCAAGAACGGTAACGAAAAAGTCGCCTTCATCTGTGGCAACTTAGATTTTCCAATCAACAGCAAATATCGTTTACGTGGCTATAAAGATGCCTTGAACGAAGCTGGTATTCCTTATGACGAAAGCTTAATTTTCGAAACAGAATACAGTTACAGTGCTGGTGAAGCCTTATTCGGTAAGGTTCAAGCAACTGGCGCAACTGCTGCTGTTGTCAGTGACGATGAATTAGCCGTAGGTGTTTTAAATGCTGCTGTTGATGCAGGGGTTAATATTCCAACTGACTTTGAAATTGTGACAAGTAATAACACGAAGTTAACTGAAATGGTTCGTCCTAAGATGACATCAATCTCACAACCTTTATATGATATGGGTGCTGTTGGGATGCGTCTGTTAACGAAGATGATGAACAAAGAAGAAATCGATGATAAGACAATCCTATTGCCATATAGTATTGTTGATCGTCAATCAACTAAATAAAACAAAAACAAGCGGTGATTACAGATTATGTAATCACCGCTTATTTTTTACTCTGATTCTGATTGACTAGCTTTTGTTTCACCGTACGTAATTGTACCGTAGCCGTTATTATAACCCATATAATGATTCCAGAAGGTTTCGTAATTGCTGCTTGTGCCACCAATTCCGAATTCGTATTGCGTTGCTTCTGGTGTCCAATTATTGTAAAGCGAAGTGACCTTACCACTGTCAACGGTTCGCGTATTACCATTAATAGAAACAATACCTGGCAGTTGACCAGTTGCTTTAACAACTTTGCTACTTGTAACGGTACTTGGTTTTTCATGATCTTCTTCAAGCTTCATGATACTTGGATCATTTTGATAGACGCTATTGGCTAACTTAGCCCAATAGTTTTGATTAATCGTGCTAGAACTATCGGTTAAGTTACGACCGGTACTGTCATAGCCCATCCAAGAAGCTAGGGTAATCCCTGGCGTGCTACCGATAAACCAAACATCCCGGTTATCATTATTAGTCCCGGTTTTACCAACTAGGTTATTAGTGTTGAAGTAGAGTTGATCGCTCAATTGTGTTGCGGTCCCATCCGTATCCGTTAAAACACCTGATAACATTTGGTTCATGATGTAACTTGTCGCCTTCGAGAAGACTTGTGTTTTCTTAGTGTGATGTTTATAAATGATATTACCAGCAGGGTCAGTAATCTTATCGATCACGTAAGCATCAACGTGTTGGCCTTCATCGGCAAATGTTGTAAAGGCACTTGCTTGGGCGAGCACGCTAATCCCATCTTTGGTTCCCCCTAAGGCAAGTCCCAATTGACTATATTCATCATCAGAAAGGTGAATCCCCATCTTATCCATATAGGTCGCAGGGTTAGTCGTTTTACGTAACTTATTGTATAAGTTAACGGTTGGGATATTGAGGGATTGCGCTAAAGCCTTATCCGCAGGGATGAACTTGTTTTGGATGGTGTTACCGTAATCGGTTGGCGCATAAGTTTTGAAGTTAGTTTTAAAGTCAGCCAACATCGTTTTAGAACCGATTAGTTTTTGATCAATCGCTGGACCATAAACCAAGAGTGGTTTAATGGTTGAACCCGGTGATCGTTTGGTTAACATGTAGTTAGTTTGTTTGAGGGAGAAGTCGCGACCCCCAACAAATGAAATGACTTTACCAGTCTGGTTATCAAGTAAGACACTCCCGTTTTGAACCGGTGTGTCGCCCACTGATTGCAAACCAGTAATTGGATCGGTCGTTGCATCTTGATAGGTTGGTCCAAAAGAACTGCCTTCTTGTTTGACGATTTCTTGCATTGAATCATAGATATCTTTGTCAATTGTACTATGGATTTGATAGCCCTTAGTACTTAGGAGTTCAGTTGCCTTTGTTTCATATTGTTTGTAGAGCGTTGGGCTACTATTAAGCTTTTCAGTCGAAACATTAGCTTCATTAGCGAGTTGTTTCGTCATGATGTCGGTTGCTTGTGATTCCAAAAGGTTATAAACGTAACCATAACGCTTAGAAGTTGATTCAGGTTCTGCTTTAGCTTGGAATTCACTCGTTAAATCGACTTTCTTAGCAGCTTTGTATTCTGCTTTGGTAATGCGGTCATCACGATACATCCGGAATAAAACGGTATTCTTACGGTCTAGTCCGTATTTCAAGTATTCAGGATCTTTCAAGGTACCATCTTGGTCATATGGTGTATAGACGGAAGGGCTCTGCGGAAGACCGGCAATATAGGCGGCTTCGGCTAAAGACAAGTTCTTGGCATCTTTACCGAATAACCCTTGAGCGGCTTCTTGTACACCAGCAACGTTTTGGCCTTTATTATTTCGACCTAGGGTTGCAATGTTGAGGTAGTCTTGTAAGATTTCCTTTTTCGTGAAGTATTTATCGACACGTAAAGCAAGTAAGACTTCAGTCGCTTTCCGTTTGAAGGTTACTTGAGACGTTAAGACCTGCATCTTAATTAACTGTTGTGTTAAAGTCGAACCACCGGTTTGAGAACCAAAGCCGGTTAAATCAGAGATGACAGCTCGTAAGAGGGCCTTTGGAACGACCCCTTGATGTTTATAGAAGTCTTCATCTTCAGTTGCGACAATCGCATCGGTTAGATAAGGCGACATTTCATTGATGCTGACGGGTGTCCGCGAGAGATCAGTCTTAATTGCGCCGAATTTTGTGTTCTTGGCAAAGTAAAGACCGGCCGCTTGATCAGTGTTATCAAGTTGTTGTTTAAGCACTTGATAACTTGGGACCGGTTCATCCTTCATCAATGCGGCAAAGTAGCCGGCACCAATCCCAAGACCTAAGGCAAACATAATCAAACCGATTGAAATGCCGTAGAGGATTAAACTTTTAAGTGCTTCTAAAAAGACATTAAGCTTAAAAGTGAGGGGTTTGGCACTAAATTGATCGACAAATGTTCGATTTTGGTCTTTGTCTTGATGTTTAAACCAATTGTTAAGCCAAGGCATTGAATGTGATAATTTCGTTTTAATCTTGGAAAATAGCGTATTGACTTTGCGACGCCCTTTAGAGATGAGGGCTGATGCGTGCTTTTGCCGTTGGCTGGAACGCTGCTTTGAATCTTTCAAATAATAACGCCACCTTTTTTCTCATACTGTCCAATATTATATAATAGTTTTTCTGAATATTATACCTGTATTTAAATTTGTAAGGTAAATGAAAAATATGAAATCGCCAGACCAATCAATAATTGATAGCTAATTAGCACGGTAGTGGAAACGCTAACTGGTAGGTATACCAATATTTAGACACAGAATTAAATTTAAAATGCTTGCAAATGAAAGGGGCCTGCTTTATAATTGGACTATACCAATGGTTCTTTGAATTCTAAATTATGAGGAGACTATCACGATGAAAATTATTAAAGTAAAAGATCAAGTAGAAGGCGGCCAAAAAGGCTTTGAAATCTTCAAAGAAGGTTTAGCAAACGACGCGAAAGTATTCGGTTTGGCAACTGGTAGTTCACCAATCAAATTCTACGAAACAGTTGTTGCAAGTGACCTAGACTTCACAAACTGTACATCAGTTAACTTGGATGAATATGTTGGTTTATCAGCTGATAACAGCCAAAGTTACCACTACTTCATGAAAGAAAACCTATTTAATAAGAAACCATTTGCAAAATCATACTTACCAAACGGTTTGGCAAGTGATATTCCTGCTGAATTAAAACGTTATGACCAAGTCATTGCCGATAACCCAGTAGACATCCAAATTCTTGGTATCGGCCAAAATGGTCACATCGGTTTTAACGAACCAGGTGCTGCTTTTGACAGCAACACACAAGAAGTGCAATTGACAGAATCAACAATTAAGGCTAACGCTCGTTTCTTCGAAAACGAAGCAGATGTACCAACAAAAGCAATCTCAATGGGCATTGGCTCAATCTTAAAGGCTAAGAAGATCGTCTTGTTCGCATACGGCGAATCAAAAGCTGAAGCCATCAAAGGCACAGTAGAAGGCCCACAAACAACAGACGTTCCAGCAAGTGCTTTACAACTACACGACGACGTGACAATCATCGTGGACGAAGCAGCAGCAAGCTTGTTATCAAAATAGAGTGCGACAGCAGGCGGTTATACTCTGAGGATTAGTGGCATATCGTGAATGAGCGCCAAAGGCGATCGTTTGCGATGTGTAACTAACCGGAAGAGTATGCCTGAAGGAGCATGTTTAAGAATAAGAGTGCTGCGACAGGAAGCGCGTTTCCAAAAAAAATAAGCCCCCACATCCAATCAAGATGTGGGGGCTTTTTGTAATGCTATTATTTCAACGTTGCCATCACTTTTGCCATTGCGGCTTGTTGATAGGCCATCGCTGCATTTTTAGCAACTGCTTGTCGTTGCGTTGCAGTCATTGCTGGATTAGCTTGCATGGCTGCCATCACAGCTTGTTTACCGGCGTTAGTTGCGCCCGCTTTGAGTTGTGCTTGTTGACTCTTTAATGTTTTAGCGAGTTGTTTAGCTTGAGCGTCGCTTAAAACGAGCCAGCCCTTAGCAACTTTGAAGGTATTGTGGCGGCTCACGAATTCGTGGTCATTGCCAGAAATACCAAACCAGAATTTAGCCATGTCATTTTTATACACACGGTATTTGGTAGTGGTTACTAAGGCAGCCTTATCAGCATTCTTTTGAACACTGTTGGTTGTCTTTTCAGTTTGGGTTGCTTTAGGTTTACTTTGGTGGATATCAGTCCGATAAAGGTAAACTTTTTCGGTACCATTGCCAAGTGGGTGATAGAGCAACATTGACATGCCCTTAGCATCGGCACTTGAAACAAGGGTTTGTGTCTTAGTTTCGGTCACAGTTTTCATGCCATAATGATTGTGATCATTTTGAACGATGAAAAAGAGTGACGCGATAAAAGTGAGACCGAAAATGGTCATTAAAATTGGGCGCCACATTTTTTGACCGAAGATTGAAGCAAAGAATAACGCAAGTGTACTAATAATGAGTGTAATAACGATCATGCTTTGGCACCTCCATTAGTAGTTGATTTCTTAGAGGAGAGGAAGAATGTGATAATGAAGCCGATCACACAGAAAATCACGGCGACGATAAAGGCGGCGTGATAACCTGAAAGGGTTGCATTAATCATTTTATCACGGAAGGCCAATGGTAAGGTCTTGACCATGTGTGTGCTTGGCATATTGTTTTTGGTAACACTTGAAAGCACACTGATTAAGATGGCTGTCCCGATTGAGCTGGCAACTTGCCGGAAAGTATTATTAACCGCTGTCCCATGACTGATTAAGTTCATTGGTAAAGCATTCATCCCAGAAGTTGTAACAGGCATCATGACCATTGAAATCCCAAACATCCGAACGGCATATAAAACGACGATGTAGATGATTGGTGTCTTAGCAGTTAAAAAGATAAATGGTGCAGTAGCAGCCATTAATAAGAACATCCCGGTCATGGCCAAACGTTTTGCGCCGTACTTATCAAAAATACGACCCGTAATTGGCATCATAATTCCCATCATGAGGGAACCAGCTAATAAGGTTAAGCCAGAATGGAAGGCAGATTCGCCACGAATATTTTGAATATATAATGGTAAGACCATTTCGGCACCGACCATCGCCATGTTTGTCACACCACTTAAAATAGCGGCAATTGTGAAAACGGGTGATTTGAAGACGCGTAGTTCCAAGAATGGATTTTCCATTGTGAGTTGACGCCAAACAAAGAGGGCAATTACGATGACGCCGACTGCCAAGGTAGCGAGGACAAGCATGTCGCCCCAACCTTTATCTCCAACTTCAGAGAAGCCATAGAGTAAACTACCAAAGCCGACGGTTGATAAAATAATAGAAGGAATATCGATTTTAGGTTTCGAAAGTTGGATAACGCTCTTCATTTGGAAGCTCGCTAGCACTAAGACGAGTAGGACGATTGGAATAATCATTCCGAATAAGACCCGCCAGTTGTATGAATCAATAATCCAACCTGAAAGAGTAGGTCCTAAGGCAGGTGCAAGACCGATAACGATCCCGGCCATCCCCATGGCTGTGCCCCGTTTTTCAGGTGGGAAAATCGTGAGCATAATGGTTTGCAAGATGGGCATTGAAATCCCAACACCGGCGGCTTGAATAAGACGGCCGATTAATAAAGTTGCAAATGAGCTCGTTGGTGCGATGTAACAAATAATGGTCCCAAGTAAAAAGACAGTCATTGCTGACATGTAGAGGACCTTTGAGTTGAATCGGTTAATTAACCAAGCACTAATGGGGATCATAATCCCGTTGACTAGCAAGAAACCGGTTGTGAGCCATTGAACGGCTGAAGTGGACACGTCAAATGCTTTCATTAATGTGGGGAAAGCAGTTGATAAAATCGTCTGGTTTAAGACAGTACAAAAAGTACCAATCAATAAGACCAAGACTAAGACTGTCCGGTTGTATGGTTTCCCATGAATATCTAATGGTCTAGAGTCTGACAAGATAAAAATCTCCTTTACGTTTTGTTGATGCGATTTATTAGTTTAGTCGCATTTTTAGCCTTTGTCAAGTAAGTTGACAAAGATGTCATTCGACTTGACAAGTTTTGTAGATAATCTATAATGAAATTTATTAATAGGAACGGAGTGGGGACTTGCAAAAAGACCTTTTTTTAAAGTTGATAGATACGGATCGATTAATTTTTGGGATTAGTGAAGTTTGTAAGATGGCAGGGGTGACGCCGCGTCAACTCCGCTACTGGGAACAAAAGGGCTACATTAAGGCCCGCGAAGCAGATGGCAATAAGGCCCGTGAGTACGACGCTCAAATGATGATTAAGGCCATTTTCATCAAGCATTTCTTAGATGAAGGGTACACGTTGAGCGTTGCGGTCCAAAAAATTCAAAAGCACATGGCTAATATGAAGATTGTGCGATCGATTATTCGGGAACATTTCGAAGGGATTGAAGAACTAGATGGCGAAATGGCTGTGAATCTCGGGTATTTCGATGATACAAAACAACAAATTTTATATGCGATTGTCAAAGAAGGGCATTCAACCTTTAAATTAGTGGATGCACCGACTAAAGAATAAATGGCAAAAAGTGATTGCTAGGACTCGGGTAATTGGGTCCTAACAATCACTTTTTTATTGTCTAAAAATTCAGTACGCATCGCTTGAAACGACTTAATGTGTCGGGTCCGTTGTTTATAATAACGTTATTAATTTAAACATAGGGGCTGATTACTGATGGAAAAACGACAATATTTGCAGTTTATCAACGAAGGGTACGGCTTTGAATTTTATTTGAACCTCGTCGGCTTTGTCGCAGATTTTAACGGCAGCTATCCAACTGAACGGGAATTTAAAACGATCCTTGAAGAAAATGGTGTGGCTTATACGGCGATTAGACGGCATAAACTCAAACAAATGTATCCTGAGATGTTTGCGAAGCAACATCAGGGACATGAAGACGCTAAGCAATATCAATTTGATTTGGATCATCAGGAATTAGGTGTTCAGCGAGTGTATTATGCTTATAGCCAACCTGAATTGGTTGATGAACAGGGAGCAACATGTCTGACGACGACAACGCCGACTTTTGTCACGCGGCAACCACGGTATCGCCTTTTCGATAACAGCGGTCAGTATTATCTTTTTGATGTGCCCCAAGATCAATTTGAACAACAGTTAAATGCACTGCCTACGGAGGTGCTCGATTTTGAACAACCACATGTTGCTGGAATTTTAATGTTGATCGAGCAGGTTAAACAATTGGGGTATACGGTAGTGGGCTATCATCTAAGTCACATAGAATCTTATCCGGTCGTCGAACCGGCGCTCCTCACGGCACTTATCAACCATCAGCAAGAGACGCACCAACCCACTTTTGAGCCAATCAACGACTTGCTGAATATTAAAACGGATTATCGTAGTTTGTTGTGTTACGACGATCAGTTGAAAATACCGGTTTTCAATAAAGAATCAAGTCAACAGTTCGGGCGGGATGATGAACTGTATTTTAAAATTCGGGATGCAGCGGGGCAAGTCGTCTTTGACCGTTTGACGTTGGATATCCTTGGCACGATTTTATTTTGTGTGGGGCAACAGTTACCACTCGAACAGATTCAAGTCGCTTTTTTAACGGATCCAAAAGCGTCATTTAAAGCGGGGGAGGATTACTTTATGTATGATCGATTGGCTTGCTCGGCTGAAGTGCCAATTGAAACCTTAACCGATATTAAAAAGGTGGCACTGTGCTCAGTAGATACAACGCAAACGATTAGTGAATATTGGCGGTGGTCGCCTCGTGATTTAATGCGTTATGGTAAGGCTATTATGCCGGAGGACTTTGGCCAACCAGCACCGGCAGCAGCCCTCATGCTGGCATTTAATCAACAATTGACTAACGCGTTGCGTCGTATTTTGAAGCAATCAGCTTGGCAGGTTCGAAAAGCCACGCGCCAATTTTTAGTACTAGAAGACGTTGTTAATGTTGATTTAGCGCTTGAAGATAGTCAATCGGAAGAGGCATTGAGCGCGGCACAACAGATTTATGCTGCTCAAATGAAGACGGCGGCAGAAACGCGCTATGATTTGCTAGTCGATGGTCAATGTGTCTTGCAGGAAGTTCCATTAGACGAATTATTACCGGCCATTATGGAATTTGCTAATGAATAACAGTATAAAAAAAGAGACGACCAATGTTGGTCGTCTCTTTTTAGTACAATTAAGTTAGTTTTAACGTGTTAAACGATAAATTGCGTCTGCATAGATGGCAATTGCGTTCATGATATCTTCGATATGCATGTATTCATTTGCTTGATGCATAACATTTTCGCGTTCTTCTGGTAAAGCACCGAAAGCAACACCACGTTCTAAGATTCGACCGTATGTGCCACCACCGATAACTTGTTCGTGACCTTTAAGACCTGTTTGATCTTCAAAGACTTGTAATAAAGTTGCTACTAATTCGTCATCACCAGGAACATAGTGAGGTGCTTGTGCATGGCCTTCGATTGTTACGTCGGCAACATCACTAAGTGTCTTAGCAAGGCCTTCGCGTGTACTTTCATCAGTTACACCTTTAGGGTAGCGAACGTTCAAGAGAACAGATGCAACACCGTCTTGTGTGTAGTTGAAGACAGCAGGGCAAGCTGTTAAATCACCCATCACATCGTCTGTATGGTTGATGTTTAAGAGGTGACCACGTGAGTCTTCGTGCATTAAACGAGCGATTGTACCGATGTAGTTGCCACCTTTAGCATCTAATGCAAAGTCAGCTAAGAATGTTGCCAAGTGAGTTGCAGCATTTACGCCAGCTTTAGGTTCTTGGGCATGTGAGCCTTTACCGATTAAATCGATTACTGTTTGGTCACCATCAGTTGTGATAGTACCTTGTAGTTTGTGTTCAGCTACATAAGCATCAAATTTAGCTTGGAAATCAGCTGGCATTGCACCAGTTAAGATTGCCTTAGCAGTTTGAGGAACCATGTTAGCACGTAAACCAGACTTGAAGCTTACTAATGTCATTTCACCATCAGCGCCATCAACTGGTTTGAAAGTGATCATGTATGACACAATTCCTTTTTCACCATTGATGATTGGGAAGTTAGCATCTGGAGAGATAGCAAAATCAGGTTTTGGTTCAACTTCTAGATAACGGTTGATACCAACCCATTCACTTTCTTCGTCAGTCCCGAAAATGAAGTGGACTTTTTTGTTTAATTTAATATCGTTGTCTTTTAATAATTTAAGCGCATAGTATGCTGCAATTGATGGGCCTTTGTCATCTGATGAACCACGGGCATAAATCTTGCCGTCTTTGATAACTGGTTCAAAAGGATTTGTTTCCCAACCGTCACCGGCAGGAACCACGTCAACGTGACCTAAAATACCAAAAATTTCGTCGCCACTACCAAATTCAATCCGGCCAGCAACGTTTTCGATGTTTTTAGTTGTAAAACCGTCACGATCAGCAATTGCTAACATTTGTAGCAAAGCATCACGAGGGCCAGGGCCAAGCGGTGCATCGTCTTCTTTATGTTCAACGTCACGCGCGCTATTAATCTTGAGTAAACTTGTTAAGTCGGTAAGCATTTGATCCTTATACTTTGCCGCTTCTTGTTGCCAATTCAATGTCATTGCAGTCCCAGCTTTCTTTGTTAAATTTTAACCAAGGTGCGGTTAATCTAAAATTAGGATAACCTCATTCTAGCATATTTGCTCACAATTAAAAAGCGCTTCCTACTAAAAAAGAACGGCTGTTAACAATTACTTTTAACGGTCGTTCTTTTATTAATGTATCTATTATGTGAAACTAATCTCAAATATGAATTAGTTCGATTTTCTCATAATACGCAAGGCATTTAAAATGGCAATTAGGGTTACGCCAACGTCTGCAAAAACGGCTTCCCACATGGTTGCAATGCCAAATGCACCTAGTAATAAGAAGATTGCTTTAACGATGAGCGCAAAAGCAATGTTTTGCCAGACGATTTTGCGGGTGAAACGGGCAATATCGATGGCAGTTGCTAACTTAGTTGGTTCATCGGACATCAAAACGATGTCGGCTGCTTCAATCGCAGCGTCGGAACCTAAACCGCCCATCGCAACACCGACATCGGCTCGAGCAAGAACGGGGGTATCATTAATCCCGTCACCAACGAAGGCCACCTTGCCGTTTTGTGCACGGTTATCAGTCAGGCTGGCTAAAGTAGCCACTTTGTCTTGAGGAAGTAGTTCACTTTGATAATGATCAATTCCCAATGATTGGCTGACTTGTTTAGCGATTGCGTCGTTATCACCAGTTAGCATCATCGTTTGGCGGATGCCGACTTTTTTCAGTTGCGCAATTGCTGTGGCAGCATCTTTTTTAAGCTGATCTGAAATAACGAGGTAACCAAGATAATCAGTGCCATAAGCGATGTGCACCGCAGTACCGACTTCAGTAGGTGTGAGTGGTGTTAACCCTTGTTCCTTGAGCCAGCTAGCTTTACCCACTTTTAGGGATTGGCCGTCAAGAGTTGCACTAACGCCGTGACCAGCAACTTCTGTGACCGCACTGAGTGTTTGATTGAGTGGTGCTTGATTAGCAGCAATGATGGATTGTGCAATCGGATGTGTTGAGTGTTGTTCTGCTAAAGCGGCTAATGCGAGTAAATGTTTCGGTTGATGATCGACAGCGTGAATTGCTGTAACGGTAAAACTACCTTGGGTTAACGTTCCTGTTTTATCGAAAACAACTGTCCGCACATCGTTTAAAGCTTCGAGGTAATTGCTCCCTTTGACCAGGATGCCGTTTTTAGAAGCAGTCCCAATACCGGCAAAAAAGCCGAGCGGAATTGAAATGACTAACGCACATGGACAAGAAATCACTAAGAAGATGAGTGCCCGGTAGAGCCAATCTGAGAAGGGTTGTCCTAAAAAGAGTGGTGGTACAACTGCTAATAATACGGCAAAGCCTACCACGATTGGGGTATAGACTTTCGCAAAGCGAGTGATGAAGTTTTCAGTCGGCGCTTTTTGGCTGCTAGCATTTTCAACCAGGTCTAAAATCTTAGCGACCGTCGAGTCAGCGTAAGGTTTTGTGACTTGAAGGGTCAAAAGACCGGATTGATTAATGCTGCCACTCAAGAGGGTATCGCCAACGTTAAATGAACGAGGCACCGATTCACCGGTGACCGCAGCGGTATCGACAAAACTACTGCCCGCGATGACGGTCCCATCTAGTGGTACTTTTTCACCAGGCTTAATTAAAATGGTTGCACCAACTTGAACGGCTTCAGGCGCAACTTGTTGGAGGCCTTGGCTAGTTTGGAGGTTGGCAAAAGTCGGTTTAATCGCAACCAAACTAGCGATTGAATCCCGTGAGCGATTGATTGCTAAACTTTGGAAATATTCACCGACTTGATAGAACAGCATTACGCCAACTGCTTCAGCGTATTCGCCAATCCCAAAGGCCCCAATGGTGGCAACGGTCATTAGGAAGTTTTCGTCAAACCATTGGCCGTGAAGAATATTCCGGATGGCTGTCCAGATAATATCGTAACCGATGAGGACAAAAGCGACTAGCAACAAGCTGATTAGTAGCGGCTGACTAAGTGGTAAGACGTAGCTTCCTAATAGTAAAAGGCCGCTAATGATAATTCGAACCAAGTCTAGATTAAATTTAAATTTCTTAGGGGGTGTTTGGCCCGCAGCCGGTAATGATTTTTGAATGGTGACATCTGGTTCAATTGTCGTTAACAATTGTTGAAGCTCTAATTCAAACGCGGTGGCGGCTTGATCACCGGTTAATTCATAACTCAGTTTTTGCGTCGCAAAGTTAACCGCGCAATCTTGGACTTGCGGTAATTTTTTGACGTTTGTTTCGATTTTGGTAGCGCAGGCGGCACAATCGATACCTGCTAATTGAATTTGTGTCATTGATGAGTCCTCCTTATTGGTTAATGAACTGTCAATTCGGATCTAAATCGTTATATTTACGAATTAGATATACATATGAGCATATATTCATATGTTACCTATAAGATAACACCACAACCTATAAAATGCAACCCGTTTAGTTTGTAGTCGTTTAGAGAAAAAGAGGCTGCAGCAAAAGTTAATTTGCTGCAGCCTCTTGTAATAATTAGTGCTCGTTAACGTGCGCGATGACTTGTGAGAAGATGTTAATCACATGGTTGTCAGCAAGGGAGTAGTAAACTTCTTTGCCTTCTTTGCGACTCTTAACGAGCTTTGCTTGTTTGAGTACCCGTAGTTGATGTGAGATTGAAGATTGTGACATCTCTAAAACGCTGACGATATCGTAAACCCGTAATTCTGATTGGAAGAGTGCGTACAGAATTTTAGCGCGGGTCTTATCGCCAAGAATTTTAAAAAGTGTTGAGATATGATCGAGCGTGTCTTCTTTCGGAAGTGTTTTTTGAACGGAGCGAATCAGTTGATCGTGGTCGATTGTCATAATAGCCTGCCTTGTTAGAATTTAGTGTTAAAAAAGGAATGTTTTAATAGTAGGTTTGTGGGGCGGAGTTGTTTTGGCAATTGCCGGTAATAAGCTAATGCAATGGTTGGTAAATCAGTATTAGGATCCAATTGAATCAATGCTTGGCGACTTTTGAACCAGCCGGTTGCGGTTTGGAGCCAAACCTGATTGCCAACATAGCGAACGGCTAATATTTTGTGGCGACTATTAGCTAGCAGCTGACCGGTTGTCTGGGTCGGATGCAAGGGACTATTCCAAGTCGCAACAGTCATCGGATTGGGTTTGATCTGGGCTGTTTTGCCTACCAATAAGGAAGCTGCTTGGGCGGTTTGGCCAACATTAATCGCATCGCTTAATACAAACCGGTTAGTGCCAATTCGATAATAGGTCTGATCGGCAACCGTGACGGTTTGGGTTACGTCGTAGCTATGACCAGCCTTAGCCGGTGCTTTAGTGGGCACTTGTTCGTAGGGGTTTTCAACGGTGGTTAAATCGTGAACGCTATTGACCTGACCAGTCGTTTCTAAGGATTCAATCTGGGATTGATCTTGGGCGGCTTGGTAATGTCGGCCTAGCGCGGGATAATTAGTGACGACGCCATCCACATCGAGGTTAACGAGCCAGTTCCAAGTGGCTTGATTTTCGGCCATTTCATTCCAGACGTAGACTTTTTGGTGGAGGTAATGCAATTGTTTGATAATCGTCGGCGTCACTAATTCGGAAGAAATGTTAATTCCGTCCGCATATTTGAAGCTTTCAAATGAAATCCGCTTGAGACTACCCACGATAAAAATGCGGGGAATCTCAGGCATTAGTTTTTGCATATTGATTAAACTTGGTAACGAGAAGGAATGGACCATGATCCGCTTTTGCAGGTGATACTTTTGAATGAGCGCAACTAATTTGGCTTCCATGTCCTGCGGGTTACCCTTTTTGTTTTCTTGGTTTCAATTAAGAATTTCGCATTGGGGTTGTTCTGATAGTGTTGGAATAACTGTTCAACGCTATGGACAGGTTCACCATTACTCATTTTTAGTGTGCTTAATTTGGCAAACGTGTTTTGAGAAACAATGGTGTCGACACCGGTGACACGTTTTAGATTACGATCGTGCGAGATGACTAAGACGCCATCTTGAGACTCATGTAAATCGAGTTCGACGTAGTTGGCACCTTGCGAAAAGGCCATATCAATACTCTGGAATGTTTCTTCCGGGGCATTAATGGGATCACCGCGATGACCAACAACTGTAAAGCCAGATAATAAGAGAAAGTAAAAGCAGCAAAAGAGCACGATGCCCAGTTGTGATTTGGACTTTAACAAAGTTAACGGCCTCCTAATTAAATTTAAAACTACTAATTAAGATACCATTATTTTTCTAAAAAACCTATCATCGTGTTAGAACCCAGTTATAAATTAATCGAATTATTACTAAATAATAATTGACAACGCTTACATTGAGCGGTATATTATGTCTGTAAGGTACTTATGCAATTACCTTTTTATCAATTCTCTTTCTCTCTTATGCCAACCACTGTCTACGGATAGTGGTTTTTTTGCGTACATATTGGTAAAATGAACGTAACTGAAATCGGATAAGAATAGGGAGTCACACTATGGCAGAGAAACAACAAGTGTTTGATATTATTGAAGAAATTACACGCTTAGACGGTTCAACGTACTATGAGTTAGGCAATATTTTTATGAATGGGCGGGCAGAACTCGCCGCTAATCGCGGGTTAATTAAGGGTGTGCGGATTTTGCAATTAAACATTCCACATTCTAATGCCGTTCAAACTTACGAAGACTATATTAATAATACTTATACGATGCCCGCTGTTGATTTTACAGAATGGGAAGAATGGGAGAAAACACCGGGGCCTGTCGAAGAGGCTTTTAAAGAAGTTTTAAAAGCAAATCATATTGGCTAGGTGGTTGATAAAATGATTTATTTTACAGCGGATACCCATTTCTATCATGAAGAATTACTCGGGATGAATGACTTTGCGCCACGACCGTTTGCGGATGTGGCCACCATGAATGAGACGATTGTGACTAACTGGAATCAGCGTGTTCAATCGGAGGATCAGGTTTACCTATTAGGAGACGTTGCATTAGTCCCGAATAAACCAACTGCTTTTGCGCAAGTTAATGCTTTGCTCGGCGCATTGAATGGTCAGATTATTCTGGTGAAGGGCAATCATGACAACCGTGCCTTCTTTAAATATTTGAAGAAGCACGATCCGGGAACAGAGGCACACCCGCACTATCAATTTGTCGATGTCGGGGCGCTAATTAAGATTAATCACCGGCAGTATTTCTTAACCCATTATCCGCTGTTACTCGGTAAAGTTAGCCAAACGGTTAACTTGCATGGCCACATTCACCACAACATGCTACCAATTGCTGAGAATATCAACGTGGGGATTGACGCCCCAGAACGTGAATTATTGAAAACACCACTACCATTTGGGACACCTTTATCAGTAGCGGAGATTGAAGCAATCTTGACGGCAAAACAAAAGGCGTTAACGCAATTAAAATAAGAGGATGACAAAATGGAAACTATTCACATCTTACACACGAACGACTTACACTCGCATTTTGAAAATTGGCCTCGAATGCGCCGCTTCTTGTTAGCCCACCAAGCGGCCTATCGGCAAAAAGGTGAAACGGTCTTAACGTTTGATATCGGGGATGCAATGGATCGTAGTCACCCTTTAACTGAAGCAACAGACGGCCAGATTAATACGACCCTGTTGAATCAAATTGGTTATGATGGTGTGACAATTGGTAATAATGAAGGCATTGGCAATAGTCATGCACAGTTGGAACATCTATACGATCATGCGAATTTCCCCGTATTGTTAGCAAATCTCTATGAACAATCCACAAACACCCTCGCTAAATTTGCGCAACCGTACCGCATTATCACAACTGATCAAGGGACGCGGATTGCGGTTGTCGGATTAACGGCGCCATTCTTTTTGACATATCGACCTAATGGTTGGGATCCTGTCACAATTAGTGAAGAAATGCCACAATTACTGGCGCAAATTGAAGGGCAGTACGATGTCTTAGTATTACTATCACATCTGGGCTTAACAACAGATCAATGGTTGGCAGAACACTATCCTGAAATCGACGTTATCTGCGGCGCCCACACACATCATCTCTTAAAAGATGGGCTGATGGTGAATCAAACATTATTAACGGCTGCCGAAAAGTACGGTCATTATATTGGCGATATCACGTTAACACTCGATGCTAACCATCGCCCGGTTGACCGGAAAGCCCGCACTGTCTTGACGGCCGATTTACCAGAAGAAGCGGCGGATGAGGCTGAAATTGCGGGTTATTTAGCACAAGGGCATGCCCAATTAGCAGCCCAAGTGGTGGCCGACTTGCCAGAAGCACTGCCGATTGCTACCATTGGAGAGTCACCGATGATGACGGCCGGGTTAAAAGCGATTGAAGCGGCAACGCAAACAGAAGCCGCTGTTTTGAACACCGGCCTATTTTTAGGGGGGCTCGAAGCAGGTTTGGTCACCAAAGATGACCTGCAGAGTCAATTACCGCATCCGATGCATTTGATTAAAGTCACTTTAAAGGGCTACGATTTATGGCGGTTAGTCTTAGAAATGGAAAAAAATCGGTTATTCTTACGTAAGTTCCCGATTAAAGGGATGAGTTTCCGTGGTAAAATCTTTGGAGACATCGTTTATGATGGGATTACAGTGGATATGACATTACGCCGCGTCTTTTGGCATGGTCAGGAGATTGATCCTGAAGCTAGCTATACGTTGACGACAGTTGATCATTATCTCTTTATTCCGTTTTTCCCAACCATTGAAATTGTCGGGGAGACTGAAATTATGTTCCCTGATTTTCTGAGAAATGCAGTTGCTACCTATTTAACACAAAAATATCCCGTTTAAGGGAAGAGGAGGTTCGCCGTGGCGGATACAAAAACAAAACCGAAGATTGCTAAGAAGGTAACTCGGGCGCTTGAAAAAGAAATGATTGCAGCGGCTAAACAACCGGAAGTACCACAGCACGTCGTTGTTAAGAGTGAAACCATGATTGACATCGATAAGTGTGCCTACGAAGTGGTCGCCAATTATCGCGATGGTTTTGATGCTGAAAAGCTAAACGAACGCTATAACGAGGTTCTTGCGAAGTACGATTATATTGTGGCGGACTGGGGTTTTGAACAACTACGCCTTAAGGGATTCTACAAATCAACTAATCGACGGGCCAATAAGGATCAATTAATTGATACACTCCAAGACTACCTATATGAATATTGTAATTTTGGTTGTGCCTATTTTGTCTTAGAACGACAAGGTAAACCACAGATTCGCAACGAAAATCGCCGTAGTAATCGCCGGCGAGGACCACAGAAACAACGCCGGCAAAAGCAAGGCTTCACGGAACGTAAAGTAACACCTAATCAAAAAGTGACTAAAGAACAGCCGCAAAAAGCGGTCACGGAGAATAAAAAATCCGTTAATAAGCGCCACTTTAAGATTCGACCATTAGAGAGTAATTCCCCAAAGGAAACTGGAAAGTGAGTAACTAAATGACAAAAACAAACTACGCAGGCTACTTAATCGATTTAGACGGGACAGTTTATCGCGGTAGCGAACAGATGCCAGAAGCACGTGATTTTATTGAACGGCTCCAAGCTAAGAACATCCCTTTTATGTTTTTAACGAATAACACCACTAAATCACCCGCAGCGGTGATCAAAAATTTAGCAGATAACCATGATATTCATGCAACCGAAGACCAAGTTTACACCCCATCATTGGCAACGGCGCGTTATTTGTTAAACCTAAATGGCGGTCAAGCAAATGGCAAGACAGTGTATGTCATCGGCGAAATTGGTTTGAAACAAGCTTTATTAGATGCTGGTTTTAGAACTAACGAATATGATCCAGACTACGTGGTGGTTGGCTTAGACTACGATGTCACTTACCACAAATTTGAATTGGCAACGCTCGCGATTAAACGCGGCGCTCTTTTTATTGGGACGAATGCCGATACCAACTTACCTAATGAACGTGGCTTAGTGCCTGGTGCAGGTTCAGTGATTGCCTTAGTTGAACGCGCAACACAACAATCAGCGCTTTATATCGGTAAACCAGAAAAAATTATTATGGAAATGGCACTCGAACAATTCGGGTTAACTAAGGACCAAGTGGTAATGGTCGGCGATAACTATAATACAGACATCAAAGCGGGTTTAAATGCTGAAATGGCAACCTTATTAGTTTATACGGGCGTTTCAACACCGGCTGATTTGGCAAAAGTCACGGCGCAACCAACGCATATTATCAATAGTTTAGCTGAATGGGAAGTTTAAACGGCGTCAAAAAAACGGGCAACTGGCTAGTTTTTTATCTCAGTATCGTTAGTGGGAGTATTCTAGCGGCGATTGTTATCGGTTGGTTGAGCTATGACTTGGTAAGCCGACAACTTCATTTGGCAGCGCAAATGCAGATGAGCCAGGCGACGTTAATGCACGAGTTTAACCGCTTGATGCGTTATTTGGTTTTGCCGGGTGGACAATCGCTAGTGTTGCCACATTTCAAGATGTCAGCAAATGGCTTGGCGCATTTTAAGGAAGTTAAACACCTCTTCTTATTAACGGCGGTCATTTTCCTGGTGACGATTGTGCCGGCACTTAGAGGCTGGCGGCGTGATTTTAAGTCGGGGAGGCAATGGCGCTATATTCGACCGATGCAAGTCGCACTGGTTATGCCGATTGTAATTGGGTTGATTGCCAGTGTTAGCTTTGATCGCTTTTTCGTGTTATTTCATGAATTGCTATTTCGCAACCTCGACTGGCAGTTTGACCCGCTGTTAGATCCCATTATTTTAGTGTTACCCGAGCAGTATTTTATGCTGTGCTTTATCTGCTTTTTTGTCATCCTCGAAGGTCTTTTTCTGATTATTTTGTGGCGGGCAAAGAAGTCATTGAAAATTTATTAAGAAGCTCTAATGATGATTGTTTTAGGATTAATATTCGGTATGCTAGAAAAGTGAGTACCGACAAATGAAAATATAGGAGTATCAACATGACGCAGTTAATTGATTTTGTGTTACATATCGACGCGCATCTGGTCAATATTGTCAATCAGTTTGGCAATTGGACGTATGTGATCTTGTTTGCGATTATTTTTGTAGAAACCGGGGCAGTCATCTTACCGTTTCTACCGGGGGATTCATTATTATTTGCCGCAGCTGCTTTAGCGGCTCGAACAGATAATGATTTGAATATCTGGGTATTTGCCGCATTATTCTTAGTTGCCGCAATTGCGGGGGATTCTTTAAACGAACAAATTGGTAAAAGAGTTGGGATGGCTGCAACCAAGAGCCGTTTCTTCGGGAAGTTTATCAATACCGAAAAGATTGAAGAGGCCCAGGTCTTCTTTAACAAGTATGGTGGCAAGACGATTACCATTGGCCGTTTCATGCCAATTATCAGAACCTTCGTCCCATTTGTCGCCGGTGGTAGTCAAATGTCATTTGGCAAGTTCTTCCGTTATGATGTTATCGGGAGTGTCTTGTGGGTAGTCCTTTGTTGTGGGGCCGGCTACTTCTTCGGAAACATCGCAGTCGTGAAGGAACATTTCTCATTGGTCGTTTTAGGCATTATTGCCGTTTCATTAATTCCAATGGTCATCACCGCGGTTAAGAGCCAATTAAAGAGCCGAAAAGCTAAATCATAATTAAAAAAGCGCACCGCCTGATTCTCGTTTGAGATCAGACGGTGCGCTTTTAAATTACATAATAGAAGTACTGTGAAGTGGTTGGCGCTTTTCAGGGTAGAGTTTGGTTAAAAGTTCGGTCACGGCAACCGGTGCTTCACCAAAGCCGCTCGCAATTAACTTCACCTTACCAGGATAAGTGGCAATATCGCCAATCGCATAGACGTTTGGTAAGTTGGTTGCCATTTGTTGGTTAACACTGACTTGGTGGTGATCAAGCGTTAAGCCCCAATCACGGAGAATCCGTGTATCGGAGATAAAACCGTAGTTGACGAGTAATTTATCGACAACCAGTTGTTCTTGATCGGTTGATTTCATTTTATTGAGTGAAAGGGCGAGTTGATGATCAACTTCTGTGAGACCGTCAATTAAAAATGGTGTCTTAATTTGAATAGAAGAGTTCATCAAAGCATCGACACTGCTTTCCAGACCCCGGAACTGATCACGACGGTGGATGATATAGACTTGTTTGGCGACTTTTTCGAGCATGAGGGCCCAATCAATCGCAGAATCGCCACCACCAGCAACGGCTACGGTTTGATCTTTAAACTGTGCCATTTCTTTAGCGAAGTAGTGGATATAGTTATTTTCCCATTCAGGTTGATAATCAACGGCTAGTTTTCGGGGCGTAAAGGCACCATTTCCGACGGCAACAATCACACCGCGTGTATGCGTCGTTCCTTTAGATGTTTCTAAGATGTAAGTCCCGTCTTCTTGGGGTAGGATGGCCTTAACAGATGTTTCTAATTGGGTTGTCGGTTCAAAGACGGCTAATTGTTCAGCCAAGTTAGCAGTGAGCTGAGCACCAGTAATGCCTTTAAAACCGGCCACATCGAAGATTTCTTTTTCAGGATAGAGCGTTGCGACTTGGCCGCCTAGTTCAGGGAGGCTCTCGATGATTTGCACATCGGCTTTACGCATGCCTGCGTAGTAAGCAGCAAACATGCCAACGGGACCGCCACCGATTACGGTAATATCAAAAAGATGGTTAGGATCAAGCATAGGATAACTTCCTTCTTATAGTAGACTTCTGAAATAGTATACTAGAAAAAAATTAGGAAAGCATGTTAAAAAGAAATAATAATAGTAATTTCTAGATTAATTCGCTATTATATACTGTGAATTAAAAACATTTAGGAGGTCTATCATGACATTTCCACAATTAGATTTAGAAAACTTTGCAGGACCAACAGCAACTTTTGACACCAACCATGGTGAATTCACTGTTGCGCTATTCCCAGAACAAGCGCCTAAGACGGTTGAAAACTTCATCGGCTTAGCTGAAAAAGATTACTATGACGGTATCGTCTTCCATCGAGTAATTAACGACTTCATGATTCAAGGTGGCGATCCTACAGGTACAGGTATGGGTGGCGAAAGTTTATGGGGCCAAGCTTTTGGTGATGAATTTAGCCAAGAACTTTTCAACTTAAATGGTGCTTTATCGATGGCTAATGCTGGTCCTAATACAAATGGTAGCCAATTCTTTATCGTGACTAATGAACACATCAACCCAAGCATGATGTCTCAAATGCCTGGTGCTGGCTATCCTGAAGAAGTGATTGCAGCTTACGAAAAAGGTGGTACACCTTGGTTAGATCACAAACATACTGTCTTTGGCCAAGTTTTAAGTGGTATGGACGTTGTTAATGAAATTAATGCTGTTGAAACAGGGATGCAAGACAAACCTGTTGATCCAGTGGTTATCAATCACATTTCAATCAAACACTAAAAATGATAATCGTGATACCCAGTTGATTCGTAAACTGGGTATTTTTTATTGGTTTTTTATAAAGATAGGGTAGGTTGTTTCAGATGGCTTGCCTTTTACCAAGGACAAGGATTAGAATAGATAGGATAATTAAAGTTGGAGGACAATATGGTTTATCGAATTGGACAAAAAGTGACAGGCACCGTAACAGGAATTCAACCGTATGGTGTCTTTGTGGCATTAGATGAATCAGTTCAAGGCTTGATTCATATCTCAGAGTGCGGTCATGGTTTTGTGAAGGCGCTAGACGAGCAATTTACAGTAGGACAGCAATTAGAGGTATTAGTGTTAGATGTTGATGAATACACGCATAAGATTAGTTTGTCATTACGTGCACTTCATAAGGCACAGGATCTACTACCACAACGAGCAAAGAAGCATTACTGGACTAACCGTCGGATTCAAACAGGTTTTGCACCGATTGCGGAGCGATTACCGGGATGGACTAAAGCGGCAATTGAAGAATTAAACCAAAGGGGTAAATAGATGAGTGCTAAAGTAGCAGGAACAATCATGTACAAGACAAAGCAAGGTCAATATGATTTTTTAGTGCAAAAACAAGCCGATACGGATTATAAAATGTTATCAACACATAAAAATTCGGATCAAACACCATTAGCTGCAGTTTTAAATGCCATTAAAGCGACGATTAAAATTGATGTTAATGAGCTAAGATTGATTAATTTAGCTAATATTAACCTTGAAGGTGAGAATGTTTCGTTTTTTGTCTTTCAATGGAGTGAACATCCGGCCGAATTCTATGACGAACAATTGCAAATAATTGCAGAATCGGGCTATCAGTTCGCAAATCCTAGTGAAATCACGGAATTGCTTGATAAACTGGAAGTAACAGGCGTTCCACACCTAAATTAATTCGGACAATCACTGCATATCTATTCAAAAATGTCCGTTTTTATAACTTTTTACATTTTTATTCAAAAAAATGTAAATAAATGCTTGACGATATATTGGAATGTTGGTATAGTAGTCTATGTTGTCAGCGAGGCAATTGATAATCATCAAAAACGACGTCATCGAATTTAAAAGTTTTGAATATTTATTCAAAAAATATTTAAAAAAAGTTCTTGACAAGTTAGTACGAAAGATGATATATTAATTAAGCTGTTTCAACACAGTAGATCTTTGAAAACTGAACAAAGTTTTGATAAACCAAATGTGTAGGGTCGCCCTTCGGGGCACAACATATTTGCGAAGTCAATTTCGCTAGCAAATAAATTAAGTAACAAAACAAGAGCTACAAACTTTTAATCGAGAGTTTGATCCTGGCTCAGGACGAACGCTGGCGGCGTGCCTAATACATGCAAGTCGAACGCACTCTCGTTTAGATTGAAGGAGCTTGCTCCTGATTGATAAACATTTGAGTGAGTGGCGGACGGGTGAGTAACACGTGGGTAACCTGCCCTAAAGTGGGGGATAACATTTGGAAACAGATGCTAATACCGCATAAAACCTAACACCGCATGGTGTAGGGTTGAAAGATGGTTTCGGCTATCACTTTAGGATGGACCCGCGGTGCATTAGTTAGTTGGTGAGGTAAAGGCTCACCAAGACCGTGATGCATAGCCGACCTGAGAGGGTAATCGGCCACACTGGGACTGAGACACGGCCCAGACTCCTACGGGAGGCAGCAGTAGGGAATCTTCCACAATGGACGAAAGTCTGATGGAGCAACGCCGCGTGAGTGAAGAAGGTTTTCGGATCGTAAAACTCTGTTGTTGGAGAAGAATGTATCTGATAGTAACTGATCAGGTAGTGACGGTATCCAACCAGAAAGCCACGGCTAACTACGTGCCAGCAGCCGCGGTAATACGTAGGTGGCAAGCGTTGTCCGGATTTATTGGGCGTAAAGCGAGCGCAGGCGGTTTCTTAAGTCTGATGTGAAAGCCTTCGGCTCAACCGAAGAAGTGCATCGGAAACTGGGAAACTTGAGTGCAGAAGAGGACAGTGGAACTCCATGTGTAGCGGTGAAATGCGTAGATATATGGAAGAACACCAGTGGCGAAGGCGGCTGTCTGGTCTGTAACTGACGCTGAGGCTCGAAAGCATGGGTAGCAAACAGGATTAGATACCCTGGTAGTCCATGCCGTAAACGATGAGTGCTAGGTGTTGGAGGGTTTCCGCCCTTCAGTGCCGCAGCTAACGCATTAAGCACTCCGCCTGGGGAGTACGACCGCAAGGTTGAAACTCAAAGGAATTGACGGGGGCCCGCACAAGCGGTGGAGCATGTGGTTTAATTCGAAGCAACGCGAAGAACCTTACCAGGTCTTGACATCCTTTGACCACTCTAGAGATAGAGCTTTCCCTTCGGGGACAAAGTGACAGGTGGTGCATGGTTGTCGTCAGCTCGTGTCGTGAGATGTTGGGTTAAGTCCCGCAACGAGCGCAACCCTTATTACTAGTTGCCAGCATTTAGTTGGGCACTCTAGTGAGACTGCCGGTGACAAACCGGAGGAAGGTGGGGACGACGTCAAATCATCATGCCCCTTATGACCTGGGCTACACACGTGCTACAATGGATGGTACAACGAGTTGCGAGACCGCGAGGTTTAGCTAATCTCTTAAAACCATTCTCAGTTCGGATTGTAGGCTGCAACTCGCCTACATGAAGCCGGAATCGCTAGTAATCGCGGATCAGCATGCCGCGGTGAATACGTTCCCGGGCCTTGTACACACCGCCCGTCACACCATGAGAGTTTGTAACACCCAAAGCCGGTGAGGTAACCCTTCGGGGAGCCAGCCGTCTAAGGTGGGACAGATGATTAGGGTGAAGTCGTAACAAGGTAGCCGTAGGAGAACCTGCGGCTGGATCACCTCCTTTCTAAGGAATAATACGGAAAACCTTGTACATTTGCGAAATCAAAACTTTGTTTAGTTTTGAGAGGTCTACTCTCATCATTAAGGACGTTTTTGGGCCTATAGCTCAGCTGGTTAGAGCGCACGCCTGATAAGCGTGAGGTCGATGGTTCGAGTCCATTTAGGCCCATTGTACCAATTTAATAGTTTCATTATGGGGGATTAGCTCAGCTGGGAGAGCGCCTGCTTTGCACGCAGGAGGTCATCGGTTCGATCCCGTTATCCTCCATTGATGACAATAGTCATCGTAACTTTGTTCTTTGAAAACTGGATAATAAGTAATATATTAGTTTTAAAAGCCGAGAAAAACATTGCGTTTTAAAGAGTTTTTTAATAATAGAAATATGAATTAGTTCATATCGCTAAACTCAAATAATAACCCTTTACCGTAGGTAAAGATAGGTTAAGTTATAAAGGGCGCATGGTGGATGCCTTGGCACTAGGAGCCGATGAAGGACGGTACTAACACCGATATGCTTCGGGGAGCTGTAAGTAAGCTTTGATCCGGAGATTTCCGAATGGGGGAACCCAATACTTTTAATCGAGTATTATCATTAAGTGAATACATAGCTTAATGAAGGTAGACGAGGGGAACTGAAACATCTAAGTACCTTCAGGAAGAGAAAGAAAAATCGATTCCCTAAGTAGCGGCGAGCGAACGGGGAAGAGCCCAAACCAAGAAGCTTGCTTCTTGGGGTTGTAGGACAGAACTTTGGAGTTACCAAGTTAAGTTGTAATCGAATCAGCTGGGAAGCTGAGTCAAAGAGTGTGATAACCACGTAGATTAAACAACTTGACCTCCGTTCTGGATCCTGAGTACGGCGGAACACGTGAAATTCCGTCGGAATCCGGGAGGACCATCTCCCAAGGCTAAATACTCCCTAGTGACCGATAGTGAACCAGTACCGTGAGGGAAAGGTGAAAAGCACCCCGGAAGGGGAGTGAAATAGATCCTGAAACCATGTGCCTACAATTAGTCAAAGCTCGTTAATGAGTGATGGCGTGCCTTTTGTAGAATGAACCGGCGAGTTACGTTTATATGCGAGGTTAAAGTGAAAAGCTGGAGCCGTAGCGAAAGCGAGTCTGAAATGGGCGAGTGAGTATATAGATGTAGACCCGAAACCAAGTGACCTACCCATGTCCAGGTTGAAGGTGTGGTAAAACACACTGGAGGACCGAACCCACGTCAGTTGAAAATGGCGGGGATGAGGTGTGGGTAGCGGTGAAATTCCAATCGAACTTGGAGATAGCTGGTTCTCTCCGAAATAGCTTTAGGGCTAGCCTCGGAATATTGGATCATGGAGGTAGAGCACTGTTTGGACTAGGGGCCCGTCATGGGTTACTGAATTCAGATAAACTCCGAATACCATTGATTTAGTTCCGGGAGTCAGACTGCGAGTGATAAGATCCGTAGTCGAAAGGGAAACAGCCCAGATCACCAGTTAAGGTCCCAAAATTTATGTTAAGTGGAAAAGGATGTGGCGGTGCACAGACAACTAGGATGTTGGCTCAGAAGCAGCCACCATTTAAAGAGTGCGTAATAGCTCACTAGTCGAGTGCCGCTGCGCCGAAAATGTACCGGGGCTAAACATAATACCGAAACTGTGGGTGGACACGTAAGTGTCCGCGGTAGGAGAGCGTTCTAAGGGCGATGAAGCTAGATCGTAAGGACTAGTGGAGCGCTTAGAAGTGAGAATGCCGGCATGAGTAGCGAAAGATCAGTGAGAATCTGATCCACCGTATGACTAAGGTTTCCTGGGGAAGGCTCGTCCTCCCAGGGTTAGTCGGGACCTAAGGCGAGGCCGAGAGGCGTAGTCGATGGATAACAGGTTGATATTCCTGTACTAGTTTATTTTGTTTGAATGATGGAGGGACGCAGGAAGCTAAGGAATGCACACGACTGGAAATGTGTGTCCAAGCAATAAGTCTTGAGTTGAGTGAAATGCTTGATTCTTTAAGGACAAGTTGTGATGGGGAGCGAAATTAAGTAGCGAAGTTCCTGATGTTACACTGCCAAGAAAAGCTTCTAGTGAGAAATAAACTACCCGTACCGTAAACCGACACAGGTGGTCGAGGAGAATATCCTAAGGTGAGCGAGTGAACTCTCGTTAAGGAACTCGGCAAAATGACCCCGTAACTTCGGGAGAAGGGGTGCTGACCGTCAGGTCAGCCGCAGTGAATAGGCCCAAACAACTGTTTATCAAAAACACAGGTCTCTGCAAAATCGTAAGATGACGTATAGGGGCTGACGCCTGCCCGGTGCTGGAAGGTTAAGAGGATGAGTTAGCGCAAGCGAAGCCCAGAATTGAAGCCCCAGTAAACGGCGGCCGTAACTATAACGGTCCTAAGGTAGCGAAATTCCTTGTCGGGTAAGTTCCGACCCGCACGAAAGGCGTAATGATTTGGGCACTGTCTCAACGAGAGACTCGGTGAAATTATAATACCCGTGAAGATGCGGGTTACCCGCGACAGGACGGAAAGACCCCATGGAGCTTTACTGTAGCTTGATATTGAGTGTTTGTACAGTTTGTACAGGATAGGTAGGAGCCGTAGAAATCGGAACGCTAGTTTCGATTGAGGCGTTGGTGGGATACTACCCTAACTGTATGACCACTCTAACCCGCGCCACTTAGCGTGGCGGGAGACAGTGTCAGGTGGGCAGTTTGACTGGGGCGGTCGCCTCCTAAAGTGTAACGGAGGCGCTCAAAGGTTCTCTCAGAATGGTTGGAAATCATTCGTAGAGTGTAAAGGTATAAGAGAGCTTGACTGTGAGATTGACAAATCGAGCAGGGACGAAAGTCGGACTTAGTGATCCGGTGGTTCCGTATGGAAGGGCCATCGCTCAACGGATAAAAGCTACCCTGGGGATAACAGGCTTATCTCCCCCAAGAGTCCACATCGACGGGGAGGTTTGGCACCTCGATGTCGGCTCATCGCATCCTGGGGCTGTAGTCGGTCCCAAGGGTTGGGCTGTTCGCCCATTAAAGCGGTACGCGAGCTGGGTTCAGAACGTCGTGAGACAGTTCGGTCCCTATCCGTCGCGGGCGCAGGAAATTTGAGAGGAGCTGTCCTTAGTACGAGAGGACCGGGATGGACATACCTCTGGTGTACCAGTTGTGCCGCCAGGCGCATCGCTGGGTAGCTATGTATGGCAGGGATAAACGCTGAAAGCATCTAAGTGTGAAGCCCCCCTCGAGATGAGATTTCCCATTCCTTTATGGAAGTAAGACCCCTGAAAGATGATCAGGTAGATAGGCTAGGAGTGGAAGTACAGCGATGTATGGAGCGGACTAGTACTAATCGGTCGAGGACTTAACCAAAGGTGCAATGTTTGGCTTTTGAAATGAAAATATTACTTATTATGCAGTTTTGAGAGAACGAAGTTCTTCTCAGTGCGCAAGCACAAATAGTGTGGTGGCGATAGCAAGAAGGATACACCTGTTCCCATGTCGAACACAGTAGTTAAGCTTCTTAGCGCCGATAGTAGTTGGTGGGAAACTACCTGCGAGGATAGGACGTTGCCACGCTATATTTAATGGAGGTTTAGCTCAGTTGGGAGAGCGTCTGCCTTACAAGCAGAGGGTCACAGGTTCGAGCCCTGTAACCTCCATTGAGTCGTTAGCTCAGTTGGTAGAGCATCTGACTTTTAATCAGAGGGTCGACAGTTCGAGCCTGTCACGACTCATCGGCCAAGTTACACGCCAAAATGCGGGTGTGGCGGAATTGGCAGACGCGCTAGATTTAGGTTCTAGTGTCTATATAGACGTGGGGGTTCAAGTCCCTTCACCCGCATTCAATTGAATATTCAATGAAAGTTATCTTATTATGCCGACTTAGCTCAGTTGGTAGAGCATCTGATTTGTAATCAGAGGGTCGGGCGTTCGAATCGTCTAGTCGGCATTAAGATGCGGAAGTAGTTCAGTGGTAGAACATCACCTTGCCATGGTGGGGGTCGCGGGTTCGAATCCCGTCTTCCGCTTTCATTATGATTAAGCCGGGGTGGCGGAACTGGCAGACGCACGGGACTTAAAATCCCGCGGTAGGTGACTACCGTACCGGTTCGATTCCGGTCCTCGGCATCATAATGAAAAATGCACCCATAGCGCAACTGGATAGAGTGTCTGACTACGAATCAGAAGGTTGTAGGTTCGACTCCTACTGGGTGCATATAACGGGAAATAGCTCAGCTTGGTAGAGCACCTGGTTTGGGACCAGGGGGTCGCAGGTTCGAATCCTGTTTTCCCGATTGTAACGTAAGTTACATGTTATAAATTTAAGTTTTTTGGCGGTGTAGCTCAGCTGGCTAGAGCGTCCGGTTCATACCCGGGAGGTCGGGGGTTCGATCCCCTTCGCCGCTATTTTCAAAAAACTTGGACCTTTAGCTCAGTTGGTTAGAGCAGACGGCTCATAACCGCCCGGTCGTAGGTTCGAGTCCTACAAGGTCCATCGTTTGGTGAGATTTTGTAGGTGGTTATAATATTTTTATATTATCGCGGGATGGAGCAGTCTGGTAGCTCGTCGGGCTCATAACCCGAAGGTCGTAGGTTCAAACCCTACTCCCGCAATTGGTCGCATGGTCTAGCTGGTTAGGACGCCTGCCTGTCACGCAGGAGATCACGGGTTCGAGTCCCGTTGTGACCGTTTAAATGGCTCAGTAGCTCAGTTGGTAGAGCAATGGATTGAAGCTCCATGTGTCGGCAGTTCGATTCTGTCCTGCGCCATATCATGAATATGCGGGTGTAGTTTAGTGGTAAAACCACAGCCTTCCAAGCTGTTGTCGCGAGTCCGATTCTCGTCACCCGCTTTTCATGGGCCTATAGCTCAGCTGGTTAGAGCGCACGCCTGATAAGCGTGAGGTCGATGGTTCGAGTCCATTTAGGCCCATTATCTAAATATTTGGAGAAGTACTCAAGTGGCTGAAGAGGCGCCCCTGCTAAGGGTGTAGGTCGGGAAACTGGCGCGAGGGTTCAAATCCCTCCTTCTCCGTTTTGTATGGCCCGTTGGTCAAGTGGTTAAGACACCGCCCTTTCACGGCGGTATCATGGGTTCAAATCCCGTACGGGTCATTGTAACATTGTTACATTTATAGTTTTTATGGAGAATTACCCAAGTCTGGCTGAAGGGAACGGTCTTGAAAACCGTCAGGTGGGTTCTGCCCACGCGAGAGTTCGAATCTCTCATTCTCCTTTATATTATCGCGGGATGGAGCAGTCTGGTAGCTCGTCGGGCTCATAACCCGAAGGTCGTAGGTTCAAACCCTACTCCCGCAATTTGGTCGCATGGTCTAGCTGGTTAGGACGCCTGCCTGTCACGCAGGAGATCACGGGTTCGAGTCCCGTTGTGACCGTTTCAAAATGGCTCAGTAGCTCAGTTGGTAGAGCAATGGATTGAAGCTCCATGTGTCGGCAGTTCGATTCTGTCCTGCGCCATTTTTGGAGGAGTAGCGAAGTGGCTAAACGCGGCGGACTGTAAATCCGCTCCTTCGGGTTCGGTGGTTCGAATCCACTCTCCTCCATATTTATAGGGATATAGTTTAAAGGTAGAACTACGGTCTCCAAAACCGTCAGTGTGGGTTCAATTCCTACTATCCCTGTTTATATTATATGTTGCATAAACATTGCAACTATGGTATAATTATTCATGTTAATAATGGCGGTATTGGTGAAGTGGTTAACACATCGGTTTGTGGATCCGACACACGTGGGTTCGATTCCCACATACCGCCTTTTATTATTGGGCTATGGCCAAGCGGTAAGGCAACAGGTTTTGATCCTGTCATGCGTTGGTTCGAATCCAGCTAGCCCAATTTCAAGGACAGGATTTGTTCTTTTATGGCGGTATAGCCAAGTGGTAAGGCAGAGGTCTGCAAAACCTTTATCACCGGTTCAAATCCGGTTACCGCCTTTGCGTTTAGGCGCTAACCTTAAACGTTCTGTAAGATGCCGGTGTGGCGGAATTGGCAGACGCGCGGGATTCAAAATCCCGTTTCCTCACGGAAGTATCGGTTCGACCCCGATCACCGGTATAATGGATTATTATACAAGTTTTAAAAGCCCTAGTAATAGGGCTTTTTTGTTGTCTAAAAATAAGTTATTGTCGTGTATGAAAGTGGTGTGATACGATAGGGATATACTAAGCACATCAAAAGGGTGATCAAGATGAAGAAGTGGGGCTTTTTACTTAGCGGTGGTTTTTTACTGGTCATTATTTTAAGCATATTACTGATTAATCAGCGTTCAAATCAAGCACGACAGCAGGCTAATCGTGTTCGTGACAGCGCACCGACCTTTTATTTACATGGGTATGGTGGTTCCGGTCGCTCTAGCGATAGCATGATTGAGGCCGCAGAAGAGCGGGGCAGAGCGACTAAAGTGTTAACGGCAATTGTCAGTCGTACTGGACAAGTTGCGTTAGAGGGACATTGGACAGATAGTACTACCCGGCCCATTATTCAGGTTATTTATAAAAATAATCGGAATCCGAATTATCGGCAAAATGGTGAATGGTTTAAACGGGTATTGATTGCGGTCAATCGACAACATCATTTTAAGCAGTTCAATGTTGTCGCTCACTCGATGGGCAATTTAACGTTAGCCTTCTACCTAGCCAATAATGCCCAAAACAAAAAAATGCCGCAGTTAGCTAAATTTGTTTCAATTGCAGGTCATTATGCTGGTATTATCGGAATGGATGATCGTGCTAATCAAAATCATTTAGCTAAAGATGGTCGCCCGCAGCAGATTAACGCTACTTATCGGCAATTAATGGGATTAAGGCATAGATTGCCAAAAAATCAGGTTCAATTCTTAAATGTTTATGGGGACCTATCCGATGGTAGTGATTCTGACGGACGCGTCAGCAATGTCTCTTCGCAATCGTTACGATATTTAGTGGCGCCAAGGGCTAAATCATATCGTGAGGTTGAATTTAAGGGACGTAAAGCACAACATAGTCAGCTACATGAAAACGAGGCTGTTAATAAAACGGTGATCGATTTTCTATGGTAAACAAAAACAGCGGCATCAACTTCATTATAAGTTGGTGTCGCTGTTTTGTTGTTCAAGACGGTATTCTTTAGCAGCGGTTGTTAAAGTCCCTAATAAGGCTTGTTGAGTCGCTGAGAAGAGTTGTGTCTTGCGATAAGCTAATGAGATATAAAAGGTTGGTTGCGGTTGATCAAGTAAGTCTAAAACAATAAGATCATCAGCTGGTGTGATGGCCGTTTCAGTTAAAAAACCGACTCCGACATTTTCATGGACCATACTTTTGAGGATGCTCACGTCATTGGTTTGATAAATAATGTCAGGGTTCATTTGGTTCATCGTCGAAAGCGTATCAAAGACGACGGGGTGGACGAAGCCCTCTGCCAACATAATGAAGTTTTCGTTGGCTAAATCACGAAAGGCAACCTTTTTAGCGGTTGCTAGCGGTGATTTGGGGCTGACGACGATTTTGAAGTGATGTTGCTCGATAATCTCAGCCGTTAGCGCATCATTTTCTAATGGGGTTGCAGAGCCAAGTAGGGCAGCATCCAAACGTCCAGCTTCTAGACTAGCTAATAATTCAGTAGAACCACCATCAACTGTCGCAAAATGTTGAATACTCCCAGCCTTGACTAATTTCTGCGCTAATTTAGAGAAGTAGTAGGTGCCGATAATCGGCGGAAGTCCAAAACGAAGCTCAGTTGCAGAGAGATTTTGCATATCATTAGTTGTTAATTGAATTTCATTTAGAATGTTGACAGCGTGTCGATTGAGTTGTTCACCGCTATCCGTAATAATAATTGATTGATGGGACTGGTCGCGGCGAATTAATTTAGTGTCGAATTCTTCTTCTAAGCGCTTGACCGCATAGGTGATTGTTGGTTGGCTGACACCAAATTGATCGGCAACTGCTGTAAAATTTTTTAATTTAATTAAAGCGACAAAATATTCTAAATCTTTAATCTTCATAGAAACTCCTATTTAATGCGATTTGAAAAGCTCATATAAATCTATTTTATCATAGTTGTAAGTTTTGACTATCAAATATTACTCGCGTTACACTGGGTTCATCGATAAGACGTAAAGGAGATTTTTAATATGAAAGCACAACAAATTTTAAATGATCCATTTTTAAATAAAGGCACAGCATTCACTGCTGAAGAACGTGCACAATTTGGTTTAACGGGGATGTTACCACCTCACGTTCAAACAATTGATGATCAAGTTAAACAAGCTTATGCACAATATCAATCAAAAGCTAATATGTTAGAACAACGTATTTTCTTAATGTCAATTTTTAACGAAAACCGCGTTTTATTCTACAAGTTATTCAGCCAACACGTTGCTGAATTCATGCCAGTTGTTTACGATCCAACGATCGCTGACACAATCGAAAACTACAGTGCTTTATATGTTAACCCACAACACGCAGCATTCTTATCAATCGACGATCCTGATTCAATGAAGACAACATTGGCAAATGCTGCTGATGGTCGCGAAATTAAATTAATCGTTGTGACTGATGGCGAAGGTATTTTAGGGATTGGTGACTGGGGTACACAAGGTGTCGATATCTCAGTTGGTAAATTAATGGTTTATACAGCTGCTGCAGGGATTGATCCTAGCCAAGTATTGCCAGTTGTTTTAGATGCTGGTACAAACCGTGAAAGCTTATTAAATGATGAATTATACTTAGGAAACCGTCATGAACGTGTTCGCGGCGATCGTTACTACGATTTCGTTGATCAATTCGTTCAAACCGCTGAAGAATTATTCCCTAACATGTATCTTCACTTTGAAGATTTTGGCCGTAGCAATGCTGCTAACATCTTGAACAAGTACAAAGATCAAATCGTTACTTTCAATGATGATATCCAAGGTACAGGGATTATCACATTAGCTGGTATCATGGGTGCTTTAAATATTTCTGGTGGCAAGATGACAGACCAAGTTTACATGAGCTTTGGTGCTGGTACTGCCGGTGCTGGTATTACACACCGGATCTTCGAAGAAATGTTACAAGAAGGTTTAACTGAAGAACAA
This sequence comes from Latilactobacillus sakei subsp. sakei DSM 20017 = JCM 1157, assembly GCF_002370355.1. Classification (NCBI taxonomy): domain Bacteria; kingdom Bacillati; phylum Bacillota; class Bacilli; order Lactobacillales; family Lactobacillaceae; genus Latilactobacillus; species Latilactobacillus sakei. Next base: position 22,799 of record NZ_AP017929.1, on the reverse strand, counting down.
GCACGTAGCCGTTTCTACATGGTTGACAAGCAAGGTCTATTGTTCGATGATGATCCAGAGTTAACACCAGAACAAAAACCATTTGCTCGCAAACGTAGTGAATTCGCTAATGCTGATGAATTAACAACATTAGAAGCTGCTATGAAAGCAATCCACCCAACAATCTTGGTTGGTACTTCAACACAACCTGGTACATTTACAGAATCAATCGTGAAGGAAATGGCCGCTCACACAGAACGTCCAATTATCTTCCCATTATCAAACCCAACTAAATTAGCTGAAGCAACTGCTGAAGACTTAATTAAATGGACTGATGGTAAAGCCTTAGTTGCTACTGGTATTCCTGCCGCACCTGTTGAATACAACGGTGTCACATACGAAATTGGTCAAGCAAACAACGCTTTAGTATACCCAGGTCTTGGTTTAGGGACAATCGCTTCAACTGCAAAAGTCTTAAATGACGAAATGATCAGTAAGGCAGCTCACTCATTGGGTGGTATCGTTGACCCAACAGAAGCCGGCGCAGCCGTATTGCCTCCTGTTACAAAATTAGATATCTTCTCACAAACTGTTGCGACAGCTGTTGCACAAAGCGCTGTTGACCAAGGTTTGAATAAAGAAGAAATTACTGACGTGCAAAAAGCCGTTGCAGACATGAAATGGGAACCAGAATACAAAGCACTATAATTTAAATATTAATTTGGTAGGAGAGTGAAAGAGTTGGCAGCATTTCTAACATCATTATCAAGTGTCGTCGAAATCGTCTTAGTCATTGCTTTGGGGTTTTGGCTACGGAGTTCTAAAAAGTTCGATGATAACTTTAAGGGTACAATTTCATTTTTAATCATGAACGTTGCTTTACCATTATCAATTTTCGTTTCAGTTCTAGATAACTTAACACGTGAAAAGTTGGTCGGTTTATCTGGCGGCTTAATCTACGTTTTAATTAGTTTCGCCCTAGGTTACTTAGTTGCTTGGTTATTAACAAAGGCTTTCCGGATTCGTCCAGGTCGTCGTGGGACATTTATCAATATGTTCGTTAATGCCAATACAATCTTCATTGGTTTACCATTGAACTTGGCACTATTCGGTGACAAGAGTTTACCTTACTTCTTGATCTACTATGTTGCTAACACTGTTTCAACATGGGCAATCGGTGTCTTCTTCATCTCAAATGATGATCCTACAAAAGAAAAAGGCGCTGCTAAAGGCAAATTTAACTGGCGTAAATTATTACCTTCTCCATTAATCGGTTTCTTAGCCGCATTAATTTATCTTTTAACTGGTTTACCATTGCCAGAACTTGTTGATAAGACATTCTCAATGGTTGGTGGGATCGTTACACCAATGTCATTGATCTACATTGGGATTATCTTAGCTGATGCTGGTTTGAAATCAATCCATTTCGACCGCGATACAATCTTAGCCCTATTAGGTCGCTTCGTTGTTGCACCAGCAATCATGATTGCGATTATGATGTTCTTCAAGAATACAACTTCAATTCCAACAATTGAACAAAGCACATTAATTATTCAAGCCGCAACACCAGGTTTGGCTGTCTTACCAATCTTAGTCGGTCAATCACACGGGGACGTTGAATATGCAACAAACGTCGTTACAACAAGTACTGTCTTGTTCGTCGTCGTTGTGCCTATCTTAATGCAAATCGTTCAATTCATCTAGTTTCATAATAAGAGCGTTAGATATTCCGAGTATCTAACGTTCTTTTTTTGTGTATAAATGTGTAATAATACACAATCTCGGTTGATAAACGAGGCTATCTGGACTACAATGAAAGCGTAGTCAATAAACAAGAGAGGTTGATTAATATGTCAGAAAAGATTTATACGAAACAAGCGCCAGAACCATTAGGACCATACAGCCAAGCAATTGCAACGGATAAGATTGTCTTTATGTCAGGTCAACTGGGGTTAAAAGACGGCAAACTCGCACCTGATTTAGCAGGGCAAACGAAACAAGCCATTATGAACTTACAAAGTGTTTTAAAAGAAGCTGGCTTAAGTTTAGAAAATATCGTTAAAACCAACTGCTTCTTAACCAACCTAGATGACTTTAATGAATTTAATCAAGTTTATGCAGAATTTTTCGGCGACATTGCACCTGCTAGAAGTGCTGTTCAAGTCGGCAAACTACCAGCTGGTGGGATTGTTGAAATTGAAGCCATCGCTGTTCGATAATATTTGATTGGGAGTTGGATCAATGAATAAAGTAGCCATTATCGGTATTGGTCATGTTGGGAGTACAGTTGCCTATACGCTTGTTTCCCGGCGCATTTGTAGTGAATTAGTTTTATTTGACCAAAAGCCAAAATTAGCAGAAGCGGAACGAAACGATTTAGAAGCCGGTCAAGTTGATCATACAGGATTTGTTAAGATTACAGCTAATGATGAAAGTCAATTAGCCACTTGTGACCTAGTCATTTTCTCAGCTGGTGACATTAGTATCCTTGAACATAGTGCTGATCGGTTTGATGAATTAACTTATACGAAAACAGCAGTCGCACAATGGGCACCTAAATTAAAGGCCGCTAATTTCAAAGGAATCTTATTGAACATCACTAATCCATGTGATGTAATTACCCAATATCTACAAGCTTTAACTGGCTTTCCTAAGGAACGCGTATTAGGAACTGGAACGACTTTGGATACAGCCCGGATGCAAGTTGCAGTCGGCCATTATTTGAACGTTGCGCCTAATAGTGTGCACGGCTATGTGCTAGGTGAACATGGTAATTCACAATTTGTCGCTTGGTCTGGGGTGCATGTTGGTGGGCAACCACTAGCAACCCAATTATCACCAGAACAATTGGCACAATTTGAAGTTGACGCTCGCCAAGGTGCTTGGGAAATCCTCAGCGGCAAGGGCTATACGTCTTATGGGATTGCTAATCAAGCAGCGCATTGTGCTGCAGCTATCTTACAAAATACGCGCCAAGTCTTACCCGTTTCTAACTTTGATGACACTGTACAATGCTATGTTGGCCATCCAGCTATGGTTGGTGCCGCAGGTGTCTTACAGGATTATCCAAGTCAGTTAACGACAGCAGAACAACAAAAATGGCAAACATCGATTGATACGATCAAACACATGTATGCCGCTATCTAAATGAAAAGACGTCATCCAAATTAATGGATGGCGTCTTTTTTGTTTAAAATAGTTGTCCCAAGAGGAACATCATGAGCGGCACCATCAACAAAGCCCCGAGCGTTGTCTCGGTCACCATGACAGCGGCAAAATCAGCGTCTGTATTATAAAGTCGTGCGACAACTGGTGCATTTGTCATAACGGGCATACAGGATTGCAGAATGAAGACTTGTTTCATGAGGGGTGGCATGTGACTTGGATAGACTAACGCAGTCATTAATAAAGGCGCAAAGATGAACCGGCCGGCTAAGACACCTAGTTGATCTTTGCCAAAGCGAATATTTTTGAGTCCGGCATTATAAATTGAAATCCCAATGAAGAGCATGGATAGTGGGGTGGTCAGGTTGCCTAGATAAGTGAAGGACTGTGTTAAGAAACTGGGTAAGTGCCAATCTAATAAGACCAGGATAACGCCGATAATAAAACCGATTAGTGGCGCCGAGAAAACCTTCTGTAAAACAGTTTTAAGGGATAAACCCTCTTGATTGGCACCATCTCGTTGAATTAAGTAAACGCCAAGTGTCCAAAAAATGGTGGTATTAGCCATGTAATAGACTAAGACAAAGGGCAGACTGCGCTGACCAAAGAGGGCCAGGTTAATTGGTAAGCCTACAAAAACCGTATTGGAGTTGAAGAACATGGATTCAAACAAGCCACGCCGACTGGCATCGACTTTAATGAGGCGTGCGACAATAATTGAAATCCCAAACAAGAGTAACATGGAGAGCACTGGAAAACGGAGGTTGGGAAGTAAGGTGGCTAACTGATCGTGTGAAAAGTCTTTGGTGATTGAAATGATCATATAAGGTGGTAGAGCAACTTGTGTGACAAGTTTAGCGATAAGCGCTGTGCTATCCTCATTAAACCAATGACGTGCGGCTAAGGCATAGCCAACCGCAATCATAATAATGATAATAAAAACACCGGCACTACTATTAACTAAGGTTTGCATAATAAGCTTCTTTCTATCTGAAAATCGTTCTCCTATTAGTATAAAACGATTGGGGATGACTTAAAAGTGTCTCTAGTAGGATGCTATTTGGTCAATAAGCTGAATAGTTCGTGTTTTAATATGTGTGTTGAATAAGGGGTGGCATTTATTGACTAAATCACGTATAATCAATAGAAATAAAGCGGAATAGGGGCGAAAATATTGATTTTAACTGAAACAACATTAGCAGGAATTCATTTTGATAATTGTTTAATGAATGCAGCAGGCGTTTATTGTTATGACGCAGACGAACTAAATCAGATTCAAAAATCTGCAGCAGGCACTTTTGTAACGAAGAGTGCTACCGTGGTCCCAAGGGCGGGGAATCCAGAACCACGCTATTTATCAACACCTTGGGGGAGCATTAATTCGATGGGACTTCCTAATAAGGGATTACCCTATTATCTCGACTATGTTTCTCAACAACAGACCCTCTTTCCTGAAAAACGATATTTTCAATCGATTACTGGATTTAATATCGATGAAGACGAAGCGCTTTTGAAACAGATTACGGATTCTGATTTTAATGGCTTAGTGGAGTTAAACCTTTCTTGCCCTAATGTGCCGGGCAAACCACAAACGGGTTATGATTTTGAAACAGTTGAACAAATTTTAACACGGGTGTTTGAAGTGTATGAAGGACCACTAGGGGTTAAATTACCACCTTATTTTGATATTGTTCATTTTGATCAAATGGCCGCCATTTTAAACCAATTCCCATTGGCATTCATTAATTCTGTCAACAGCATCGGTAACGGCCTCACGATTGACGCTGCTACCGAACGGGTCAGCATTAAACCTAAGCATGGTTTTGGCGGTATTGGTGGTGATTATATTAAGCCAACAGCCCTCGCGAATGTCCACGCCTTTTACCAACGGTTGAAACCCGAGATCCAAATTATCGGCACTGGCGGTGTTAAGTCTGGTCAAGATGTTTTTGAACATCTATTATGTGGTGCTAGCATGGTTCAAGTCGGGACGGCACTTCACAAAGAAGGCCCACAGATCTTTGACCGCTTAACGGCAGAACTACAAACAATCATGCAACAAAAAGGGTATAATAAAATAGCTGATTTTAAAGGCAAATTAAAATATTTAGATTAAAGAGAGTGATTAGCAAGATGCAATATAAACATTTATTTTTCGACATGGACAATACCTTATTTGACTTCGATGCGGATGAGGACCAAGCATTAGAGCGGCTATTTAACGCACAAGACATCGACTTAACGAGTGATATTAAAACAACTTATCAAACGTTCAACCAAGGATTGTGGCGTCAATATGAACAAGGGGAATTAACCCGGGAAATATTATTGAACACCCGTTTTGCGACTTTTTTCAAAAAACAGTTTAATAAAGTGGTCGATGGTCAACAATTATCAAGCCAATATTTAGATAATTTGGCATTAGGGCACGATTTAATGCCACAATCAGAAGAGTTATTAGCTGGGTTACAAGCACAACACGCCAAATTATATATCACAACGAATGGTGTGGCGCGTACGCAATACCAACGACTACAAGACTCAGGGTTGGCCCATTATTTCGATGCTATTTTCGTATCAGAAGAATTAGGCTATCAAAAACCGGACCCAGCTTATTTTCAAACTGTTTTTCAGAAATTAGAAACTGTCCCAATGACCCAGTCATTGATCGTAGGGGATTCACTGACTTCTGATGTTCAGGGGGGCCAAAACGTGGGTGTGGCAACAGCTTGGTACAACCCAACAGGGCAAATCAATCATGATCGGGCTTTACAGCCAACACATGAGATCAAACAATTAACAGAACTATTGACGCTTTAAGCGTGACAATCAAAGCGCCAACCGTTAGAGTGCGTTAAAAGATGGAGTGACAAGAGATGAAAAAGCAACGTTATTTTAGAATTAGTTTAGGCTGGCGGATTTTAATCGGGATTGCACTAGGATTAGTTGCCGGTGGGATTTTCTACCAAAACAAAGCTGCAATTGCGGTGATGCAAGCGATAGGGACGTTGTTTATTAATTTAATTAAGATGATTGTATTACCAATCGTTGTTTCTTGCTTGGTAGTCGGGATCGCTAAAATGGGCGATATCAAGAAGTTGGGTCGAATTGGTGGCAAGACGCTTTTGTATTTTGAAATGATGACCACTATTGCGATTGCATTAGGATTGACGGTCGGTAACTTAACGAAACCTGGCGCGTTAATCAACATCCATAGTTTGAGCCAAGGATCAATTGGTCAATATACAGCTGCTGCTAAATCAGCTAGCAATCATGGTTTGGGCGATATTATTATGAATATTGTGCCGACTAACATTTTTAAGGCCCTTAGTGAAGGGGATATGATTCCAATTATCTTCTTTACGGTCTTGTTTGGATTAGGGCTTGCAACATTTGGCAAACGCAGTGAACCGCTCATTAACGCTTTTGAAATGATTTCAGAAGTAATGTTCAAACTAACTAACTGGATTATGCAATTAGCGCCAATTGGGGTTTTTGCCTTAATCGGTGTGACGATTGCCCAATTTGGTTTCGATGCATTGAAGCCTTTGGTTTATTTCTTAGTCATTTGCTACTTAACGATGATTTTCTTCGTCGTCGTTGTGGCGGGGCTAGTGGCACGAATCTGGCATATTAATATCTTGGAATTATTGAAAGTCTTCAAAGAAGAATTAGTGCTATCTTTTTCAACAGCCAGTTCAGAAGCTGCATTACCTAAAGTAATGGAAAAAATTCAAGATTACGGTGTGAGCCAAGGAATTGCTTCTTTTGTCATTCCAACCGGTTATACATTTAATCTTGATGGTTCCGCAATCTATCAATCATTAGCAGCGCTCTTTTTGGCGCAAGCTTACCATATTCATCTCAGTCTAATGCAACAACTAACACTATTGGTGGTCTTGATGATTACGTCTAAAGGGATGGCCGGTGTACCTGGGGCTTCATTTGTGGTATTACTCGCAACCATTACAACAATCGGAGTGCCAGCTGCTGGTGTGGCCTTTATCGCTGGGATTGATCGGTTAGTCGACATGGGCCGGACTGCCGTCAATGTGATGGGAAACTCATTAGCAGCCGTGATTATCGCTAAATCTGAAAACGAATTTGACGAAACAAAACGAACGAAATACTTAGCACAATTAAGTGCTAAAAAATAACAAGGCTTGATAGTAGTCAGCCGACAAAAAAAGGACTAGGATAGAAATTGTCTCCTAGTCCTTTTGCTGTATCTGGGTATAGACCGGTCTATGATTGATTCGAGTTAATGGGACGTATTTAAATAAGCTACATTGAAATGTTGTTGTCGTTAAATACTTGAGAACAATGTATGTTTATGAAAACGGATAACAACGGCATTATCTAGACCAATTTCACAGATAACGTAAAAATGATTAGACAGATTAGAGATTTGTGGTAGAATAAATGAGTAAAGCGTTTTAAAAAGAAAAACGTTTTGGTGTGATAATAGATTGATAGGGATTAATGCCATAATATTTCATTATAATTGTTAGCGTTTTTATCAGTGTGTTATTACAACTATTTTATAAGGAGGTTTTTGTGAATGGTTGGAATCGTTATTGCAAGTCACGGGGAGTTTGCTAAAGGTATCATGCAATCTGGTTCAATGATTTTTGGCGAACAAGAAAAAGTACAAGCTGTTACTTTTATGCCTAATGAAGGACCGGATGATTTGAAAGCGCATTTAGAAGCTGCCGTTGCAACGTTTGACGCAGATGATGACGTCTTGTTCTTAGTCGATCTTTGGGGAGGTTCACCATTTAATCAAGCAAATGGCTTGTTCGAAGCTCATAAAGATAAATGGGCAATCGTTACTGGTTTGAACTTACCAATGTTGATTGAAGCATACGCATCACGTTTATCTATGACATCTGCTCATGAAATCGCAGCACATATTATTGATGAAGCTAAGGCTGGTGTTCGGGTTAAACCTGAAGACTTAGAACCAAAAGAAGCACCAAAGGCAGAAGCAAAACAAGCTGCTAATACAGGTACTCCTGGTAAGTTCAAATATGTCTTGGCACGTATTGATTCACGTCTATTACATGGTCAAGTGGCAACAACTTGGTCTAAGACAACTAACCCAACACGGATTATTGTTGTTTCAGACAACGTTGCTAAAGATGAATTACGGACAAACTTAATTAAGCAAGCTGCTCCTGGTGGCATTAAAGCGCATGTTGTGCCAATCGATCAAATGATCAAGTTGGCAAAGGATGATCAACATTTTGGTAAGGAACGTGCTTTATTATTATTCGAATCACCACAAGATGCACTCAGAGCCGTTGAAGGTGGCGTACCATTAGAAACAATTAACGTTGGTTCAATGGCCCACTCAACTGGTAAAGTACAACCTAATACTGTTTTGGCCTTTGACCAAGATGATATCGATACATTTGAAAAACTAAAGGAAAAGGGCATCAAGTTTGATGTTCGTAAGGTTCCAAGTGATTCAAACGGTAATATGGATAGCATCCTTAAAAAGGCACAATCAGAATTAGACAAACAAAACAATAAATAATTAACTATCAGAAGAAAACGGAGGATTAATAATCATGGATTTGAATTTCATTCAAGTGATTTTGGTCATTTTTGTTGCATTTCTAGCTGGTGTGGAAGGTATCTTAGATCAATTCCATTTCCATCAACCAGTAATTGCTTGTACATTAATCGGCCTTGTAACCGGTAACTTATTACCATGTCTTATCTTAGGCGGGACATTACAAATGATCGCCTTAGGTTGGGCTAACGTTGGTGCCGCTGTTGCACCCGATGCTGCTTTAGCATCAATCGCATCTGCAATTATTTTAGTACTTGGTGGCCAAGGCAAAGCCGGCGTCACATCAGCTATCGCTATTGCTGTACCTCTTGCAGTAGCTGGTTTATTATTAACAATCATCGTACGGACATTAGCAACAGGTATCGTGCACATCATGGATGCTGCTGCTAAAGAAGGTAACTTCCGTAAGATCGAAATGTGGCAATACATCGCTATTATCATGCAAGGTGTTCGTATCGCTATTCCTGCAGGCTTAATCTTAGCAATCGGTGCTGGCCCTGTTAAAGAAATGTTGACAGCAATGCCAGTATGGTTAACAGATGGTTTAGCAATCGGTGGTGGGATGGTTGTTGCTGTTGGTTACGCAATGGTTATCAACATGATGGCAACTAAAGAAGTATGGCCATTCTTCGCAATTGGTTTCGTACTTGCAACTATCTCTCAATTGACACTTATCGGACTTGGCGCAATCGGTATTTCACTCGCTCTTATCTACTTAGCCCTTTCAAAACAAGGCTCAGGTAATAACGGCGGTGGCTCAAATACTGGTGATCCGCTAGGCGATATCATTGACAACTACTAAGAAGGAGGCTGACAAAAAATGGCAGAACAACTAAAATTAACAAAAAAAGATCGTATCTCTGTTTGGTTACGTTCAACTTTCCTTCAAGGTTCTTGGAATTATGAACGTATGCAAAATGGTGGTTGGGCTTATACATTAATCCCAGCACTTAAGAAGTTATATAAGACTAAAGAAGATCGTTCAGCAGCTTTAGTTCGTCACATGGAATTCTTTAATACTCATCCTTATGTTGCTGCACCAATTCTTGGGGTTACTTTAGCTCTTGAAGAAGAACGTGCTAATGGTGCACCAATTGATGATGTTACGATTCAAGGGGTTAAAGTTGGTATGATGGGACCTTTAGCTGGTATCGGCGATCCCGTTTTCTGGTTTACTGTTAAACCAATTATCGGTGCTTTAGCTGCTTCACTTGCTATGAGTGGTAACATTCTTGGCCCAATCATTTATTTCGTTGCATGGAATGCCATCCGTATGGCATTTACATGGTACACACAAGAATTCGGCTACCGTGCTGGTTCTAAGATTACTGAAGATTTATCTGGTGGTATTTTACAAGATATTACTAAGGGTGCTTCAATCCTTGGGATGTTCATCTTGGGATCACTGGTTAATAGATGGGTATCAGTTAAGTTCACACCAACTGTCTCATCTGTTAAATTAGATAAGGGTGCTTTCATCGATTGGGATAAATTACCAAGTGGTGCTAAAGGCATTCAATCTGCATTACAACAACAAGCACAAGGCTTGTCATTGACAGATCATAAGATTACAACTTTACAAGATAACTTAGATAGCTTGATTCCTGGTTTAGCTGCATTAGGTTTAACATTATTCTGTATGTGGTTACTTAAGAAGAAAGTATCACCAATCGTTATTATTCTTGGCTTATTCGTAGTCGGAATTGTTTTCCATCTATTACACTTAATGTAAAAGAGTGCGTAAGCAGGTGTTTATATTTTGAGGATTAACTGGATTTGACGAATTGGGGCTGAAAGTACCGATTTGGCAAATTTGGTTAACCGCAGAAATATGCCTGCTGAAGCACGTTTAAAAAAAAGTGCGTTCAAGCTTGGTCAACTTTTGAGCATTAGCATAGGGAAGCGAATGAGCGACGCAGTCGATTATTTGATTCACGACGCTAAGCACAGAAAGTTAGCTTGAAAAGCACGTTAAAAAAACAAAGGAAGGGCTAGGGCAAATTTACTTTGTCCTAGCCCTTCCTTTTTATAAAAGCGTATAATGAAAGTAAGCTTTTTGGAAATGGAGTCGATATAATGGTTCAATCAATTAATACAAAGGTCGAATTAGTGATCAATGCGACCTCTTTTACTGCGTTAACAGATTACGGCAAAATCATGATTGGCGATAAGGGCTTTGAATTCTTCAATGATCGTGACGCCCGTCAGTTTATTCAAATTCCGTGGGAAGAAGTTGATTACGTGATTGCTTCTGTCATGTTCAAAGGCAAATGGATTCCTCGGTACGCAATTCAGACCAAGAAAAACGGGACCTATACTTTTGCTTCAAAGGAACCTAAGAAAGTGTTACGCGCTATCAGAGAACACGTACCAGCTGAAAGATTAGTACAATCACTCGGTGTGTGGGATGTTATTAAACGGGTTTTTACGCGCCGCGCAAAATAAAATGTTAAAGTCAGAGACCTAAGATAAATTTTTTTATCTCAGGTCTCTTTTTGTGCAAAAAAGGGAAAATTGCGACTCTATCTAGGGCGTGCTAAAATACCATATAAGGTTAATTTATATCCGATCAATTAGGATAGAAGAGGGGATTCAAATGGGATTCGATAAAGCGATTATTGCGTTAAAAGCAGGCAAAAAAGTAGTGCGGACAGGCTGGGGTGGTCCAGAACTATTCATCGTTCAAGTTAGTGGCGACACGTACCAAGGAGAAACAATCAGTCCATACCTATTGATTAAAACGACTGAAGAACCAGCTTATTCAATGTTCCAACCAACTTCTTGTGATGTATTAGCCGAAGATTGGCAGTTAGTTGATTAATGGGTCATTTTGCGGATTTAAAACAAAAGACGGTTTTAGTCACTGGCGCCGCTTCCGGTATTGGCAAGGCCCAAATGCTAGCTTTTTTGGCGGAGGGTGCGATGGTTATTGCATTAGATAAGGCGCCGATTACGCAGACGGCAGACGGTTTAAAAACGGTACAAGTCGATATTCGGGACGCTCCCCAATTAACGGCAACGTTAAAAAATTTGTTAGCGACAGTGTCGTCATTTGATATTGTCTGTAATACAGCGGGCATATTGGACCAATACACACCAACGCTTGAAACAAGTGAGGCTGATTGGGATAATCTGATGGCGGTCAATTTGAAAAGCCAGTTTTTAGTGACTAATGCGGTACTACCAAGTATGCTAGCTCGCCACGAAGGCGTTTTTGTTAACATGGCTTCAATTGCCGGATTAGTGGCTGGCGGCGGCGGTGCGGCCTATACGGCTTCTAAGCATGCGATTATCGGTTATACTAAGCAGCTGGATTACGATTACGCAAGCCAAGGTATTCGGGCGAATTGCATCGCACCAGGCGCAATTGAAACACCGATGAACGCTGCCGATTTTGCGGGCGCTGGTGAAATGGCCAAAGAGGTGGCGCGTCAAACGCCAGCTGGTCGCTGGGCACAACCGGCAGAGGTTGCTCAGTTAAGTTTGTATTTAGCAAGTCAAGCCTCTGATTACATCCACGGAACCGTGGTACCAATCGATGGTGGTTGGCTTGAAAAATAACGAAAGGCAAGGTATTAGGGATGGCAAAACAAATTAAACTTAGTCAAACGGTTTATGAGTTAGTGACTGCATATCCAGAGATTGTCCCCGTACTCGTTTCAATCGGGTTGGACGGTGTGACGAATCCTGCATTATTGAACACAGCAGGGCGGTTTATGACGTTACCCAAAGGTGCGCAGATGAAGCAGATCCCACTTTCACAAATCGTGGCAACTTTGACAGAAAATGACTTCGAGGTGATTGCGGATGACTGATCAACATAGCAGTGCGTACCGGCAAAAAAGAATTGTCGAAATTTTAAAGATGTTACATAACGGCGGATCTTTCGAGGAAGCTAAGCGGATTTTCGATGAATCATTTTCAGGGGTCGATGTGTCCGAGATTACGTCTGCTGAGCGGGAATTAATTGCCAGTGGCTTAAATCCCATGGAAATTCAGCATTTGCGCAACGTTCATGCGGCCGTTTTTAAGGGTGCAATTAACCCTAACGGTGCTGAAACACCAGCACAAGAACAACCGGGGCACCCAGTCGCTGTTTTGAAATTGGAAAATTTAGTGATCAATTCGTTATTAGTGGATGAATTGTTACCTTGTCTTAAGAAATGGCAACAATCGGGTTCAGATCAAGCTTACTTAAACCGAATGCAACAAGCGCTAAAAGATTTATTGACGATTGATCGGCATTATTCACGCAAGGAAAATCTGTTATTTCCATTAATGGATAAATATGGCATCACTGCGCCACCAAAAGTGATGTGGGGCGTTGATGATCAAATTCGGGGTTTGGTGAAGACCGTCTATCAAATGGTGATCAGTGAACCGGTTCCTGATAAATATGAAGTTGAAGCGGCCATTGAAAAAATGACCAAGGAAATCCAAGAAATGATCTTTAAAGAAGAAGAAATCATGGTGCCAATGGTCAATGAAGTCTTTACGCCAGCGGATTGGGGCTTGATGGCAGATGAAAGTCAACCAATTGGCTATACATTGATTCCTGAGCCACTTCCTTGGCAACCGAGTCAGGCTGATTTAGAGGCTTCAGAACAGCGGGCAGTACCAGCTATCGCCAAGGAATTAAATGCGATGGCGCAATCTTTAGCAGATAAGCAGGCACCGGTTAGTCGAGTGCTACCAGAAGTAAAGACGACACCCACTAAATTAGAGGCGGCTAGCCAAATCCCCTTTGCCATTCAGGGGACACCTGTTGAAACACCTGTAACACAAGCAACTGCGGCTGAACCTAAGTCAGCAGAGATGCCTGATTTTGTGAAGGCGATGTTGGCGGATAAGGCGCCGGCTGAGAAGCGGCCTGCTAAAGTGAGTCGAAATCGGGAAGCCCCTCAACCGCATATCGAGATTGGAACTGACAACCAGGCAACAATTGTATTGCCTTCAGGGACAATGAACTTGAGTGAGCTCACGGCAATTCTACAAGTTTTACCACTTGATTTAACGTTCGTCGATCAAGACGATATCGTGCGGTGGTTCTCTGATAATAATCACCGTATTTTCCCAAGAACGCGGGCGGTCCTCGGCCGAGCAGTTGTTAACTGTCATCCACCAAAGAGTGTGGATAAAGTTGAAAAGATTTTAGCCGATTTTCATGCTGGAACTGAGGATCACGCCGATTTTTGGATTAACTTCCGCGGTAAATTAGTGTATATTAGATATTTCGCAGTTAGAGATCCACAACAACGGTATCTGGGTTGTTTAGAAGTCAGTCAAGATATTACCGAGATTCAAGCACTAACAGGCGAGAAGCGCTTGTAGTACATGCTTTAATGGCATAGAGGAGAGAGAAAAGTTATGCAACAGATTATATTATTATTGGCGGTGGGGATTTTAGCCGGTATTTTAGGTGCAATTCTCGGCATTGGTGGCGGGATTATCCTGACACCCGTTTTAACACTCGCAATTGGTTTAGACATCAAGTACGCAATCGGAGCTAGTATTGTCGCCGTGATTGCCACTAGTTCTGGTGCGACAATTGCTTATTTAAAAGACGATATGCTGAATTTACGGGTGGCAATGTTTCTAGAAATTGCGACAACCGTGGGGGCGATTATCGGGGCGCTATTAACCGGCGTCGTACCAACCGGCTTTTTATTCATTTTGTTTGGGAGCTTCCTATTATTCTCAACTTACAATATGATTCAAAAACTGCGTGGTAAAAAGGCCGAAGAACATGTTGGTGCAGCTAATGATCAGTGGGCTGAAAAGTTGAATTTAAATGGCACTTATTACGATAAGGCCAATCAAAAACAAGTTGATTACCAAGTTGAAAAAGTACCTGGTGGTTTTGCGATGATGTTTGGCGCCGGGATTGCCTCTGGTTTATTAGGGATTGGTAGTGGAGTCTTCAAAGTCACTGCAATGGATACCATTATGAAGATGCCTTTAAAACCATCTAGTGCAACAAGTAATCTAATGATGGGTGTGACGGCAGCGGCTTCAGCAACAGTTTATTTCTTTAGTGGTGCGATCCTACCAGAAATTGCCGCACCGTTAGCGCTTGGTATTTTAGCGGGCGCAACAGTTGGTTCAAGAATTATGCAACATTTGCAACCGAAGTTTATTCGGATGATTTTTATTCCGATTTTACTGTATATGGGCTTACAAATGGTGCTTAAAGGATTCGGGGTGCACATCTAATGACAGATCGTAAAAAAGAAATGGCGCAAATTGAATTAGTAATTGGTAAAATCTTACGGGTTGGTGTTTTGGTGTCAGCAACCGTTCTAATTATCGGGATGATTTTATTCTTAATGCATGGTGGCACAGGTTATGGCGAACACCAATTTCCAACAACCTTTGCTATGATTTTTCAAGGGATGGCTGAATTGAAAGCCGGCGCGGTCATCATGTTTGGTTTATTCTGCTTGATTTTAACACCTGTTTTACGGGTTATAGTGTCAATCTATGCCTTTGCAAAAGAAGAAGACTATCTATATGTCTGGATTACGGTCATTGTTTTGGTGATTTTAATCATTGGGATGACGATTGGGTTTATCAAATAAAAAATACGTTTAAACATAAAAGACCCAGGGCAAGAGTAATTCTTGCCTTGGGTCTTATTTTGGTTATTGATCTTCTAAACCTAAAATGCGCTTTTTCTTTTCTTCAAATTCGTCGTCGGTCATCAGGCCGTCTTCTTTCATCTTGAGGTAGGCCATGATTAGTTCGCCTTTTTTGACGAAACTTAAATCTTCTTCAGCTGGCTTTTCGATGTAATCGTTCATCAGTTGATAGAGTTTTTGCAAGTCATCGTTATCAGCGGCCTCAAAGCTGATGATAATTTTTTCGAGGGCGTGGTTGGGTTTTTGATAGAGAATTTGGAGATGCCCTTGCCGGTAAGTGGCTTCAAAAAAACGAACGGATTTTAATTTTTTAAAGGCAATCTCACGATCGTCTTTGTCATTTTTCTTTAAGAGTCCTGGGTAGTGAAGTGTGAGAATTTGATCATCATAAGTGATTTCAAGTTTGCGTGGCTTCTTAATGCGATAAGTCTGCATATGACTGCTCCTTTTAATAAAACTTAAGTAAAAGCAAGAACGTTCTTAACAAACAACGTCTAAACTTACCCCTATCATAGTAGATAATAGGCGTAAATAGCAAGTCTTGTCTTTCGTCAAAAAATGAGGTGATTAGGATGCAATTTTTCACTGGTATTCGTAATGGCTTATTACTCGCGTTACCCATCTGGGGCGTGTTAATCTTAGTAATGAGCAGCTGGTTATATTAAAAGGCACCAAAATGGCCAGTCGGTTGTTTTGCGTGTCTTTTTTAGATAATTCGGTCATTTTTAGGTCTTAAGTCGGTTTTTATGCTAGTATGAATAGATTACAATTAAGAACATTGATTGCATATGATTTAATTAATTACTATAATGGTATCAAATGTCCAAAGATAAGGAGGAGGAAACCAATTGAATATTGGAATATTTACGGACACCTACTTTCCACAAGTCAGCGGTGTGGCAACCTCCATTAAAACTTTAAAAGAGGGGCTCGAGAAAAAGGGGCACTCTGTTTACATATTTACAACAACTGATCCACATGTTGATAAAGAAACAATTGAACCGAACATTTTCCGATTTGCAAGTGTGCCGTTTGTGTCATTTACGGACCGGCGAATTGCTGTTCGGGGCCTTTTTCATGCCTATCAGGTTGCTAAAGAATTAGATTTAGATATCGTTCATACGCAAACTGAATTTTCGATGGGTTACATCGGTAAGTTTGTTGCTAAGAACTTGAAGATTCCGTGTCTGCACACGTA
Source organism: Latilactobacillus sakei subsp. sakei DSM 20017 = JCM 1157 (assembly GCF_002370355.1). Taxonomy (NCBI): domain Bacteria; kingdom Bacillati; phylum Bacillota; class Bacilli; order Lactobacillales; family Lactobacillaceae; genus Latilactobacillus; species Latilactobacillus sakei. The sequence goes on along the minus strand of NZ_AP017929.1, from coordinate 6,241 downwards.
TCACACGATGTATGAGGATTATTTACATTATGTGTTAAACGGGAAGCTCTTGCGTCCTTATCACGTTAAACAGATGAGTAAGGCCTTTTTATATCACATGTCGGGGATTGTGGCACCGTCCGAACGGGTGTCACAGACGTTGAATCGTTACCAGGTCAAAGCGCCGATTCGGATTATTCCAACCGGGGTCGATATTAGCCGGTACGAAAAACAAGTGACCTTGGATGTACGGGAATCACTAGGTCTAACGAAAGAACAACCCGTATTGTTATCACTCAGTCGGGTCGCTTATGAAAAACGGATCGATGTTATTATCGATGCGCTACCACGCTTGGTGGCGCAGAAACCAGATTTAATGTTGGTTATTGCTGGTGAAGGTCCCGCGCGTGAAGACTTGGAAGCACAAGTCGCTAGATTAGGGATGAGCGAACACGTTATTTTTACCGGTATGATTGATAACGATGATGTTTCTAATTACTATCACATGGCAGATTTATTCGTTTCAGCGAGTGATTCCGAGTCACAAGGGCTAACGTATATTGAAGCAATGGCCGCTGAAGTCAAAATTGTTGTGATGGCCAGTCCCTATGCCAGTGAATTATTGACGGATCCGTCAATTGGGACGACTTTTACAACCGAAGATGAAATGTTGCATCAAATCTTGAACTATTTGAATCATCCGGGGGCTTTTGATGACCCAGCACCACGGCAAAATAAGTTGCACGCGATATCGGCAGATTATTTTGCGGAACAAATGGTTCAATTTTATAAGCAATCACAAGTGTTATACGATGAACTGAAACTAGATCAAGATGAGTTGTTAGAATTAGAAGATATGGATACTAAAAAATAAATGACATAATTGAAGAAACTGTTGATCATAATCAGCAGTTTTTTATTGGTCAATGATCATTAGAAAAAGGGTCGGTTATGAGTCGAACAAATAAAATTGTTTTTGCAGTCATGTTAGCGATTGGCTGCGGCATATTCGCTTATGAGAGTCGCACGTTACAGTTAAATCAATTGGTGGCAGATATTAGCCGGTTAAAAGTCGGCTGGCTACTAGTCGCACTTTTATGTATGTTAGTTTCTTGGTTCTTTGAAGCATTAGTACTGCGCGTCTTTTTAAAGGGGCGGACGACGGATTTTTCATTATTCAACGCCTTGCGGATTCCATTGATTGCGCAGCTCTTTAACGCGATTACGCCATTTTCTTCTGGGGGTCAACCTGCACAACTAGTCGCACTGATGCAGTCACGAGTGGAAGCGGGCCAGGCGAGTTCCGCTTTATTAATGAAATTCATCGTCTATCAGTTCATGGTGTTGGTCAACTTCCTATTAAGTATGGTCATCGGCTTTTCACAGGTTTCCAAGCACTTTGGCACGCTGGCGATTTTAATTAACTTTGGTTTGATTGTCCACGTCGTTGTTCTAGCGGTCTTATTATTGGTGATGTACTACAATAAATTTACTAAGCAATTGGTACATTGGTTGTTAATTCCGGTTAGCTGGTTCGTTTCCAAAAAGCGGATGGCTGAATGGCGTGGTATCCTGTTAACTAAAATTGATACGTTTTATGCCGAGAGTCTCCATCTCAAAAAGGAAAAGAAGAAACTCATCAAAGGCTGTTTATTAACGCTATGCCAACTCTTTTTCTACTATAGTGTGCCGTACTTCGTGTTATTGGCGTTAGGTAGTCCGAATGTGAATTACTTAGAAGTCATGGTTTTACACGTCATGATCGTCATGATTGTATCGCTCTTCCCAGTTCCAGGTGGTTCTGGTGGTGCGGAATACAGTTTCAAGACTTTATTTGCCACCTTTACGCTGAGTTCGAGTAAACTGGTATTAGCCATGTTGTTATGGCGACTTTTCACTTATTATCTAGGAATGTTTATGGGGATTGGCGCTTTAGCGGTCAAACCCAAGTTAAGTGCTAAAAAATAGGAGGTTATTAACATGCAACCAACAATCGGTTTTATCGGTATCGGTGTAATGGGGAGCAGTATGGTTAAAAATCTATTGAAAGCAAACTACTCAGTTGTCGTTTACAATCGAACGAAACAAAAGGCAGATGAAGTTGTCAGTTTAGGTGCTAAGTGGGCGGACACACCAGCAGCTGTCACGGCACAAAGTGATGTTGTCTTATCAATGGTTGGTTATCCACAAGATGTGGAAGCAATTTATTATGGGGATGACGGTATTTTTAGTGCGGTCACGCCAGATAAAATTGTCGTGGATATGACAACTAGTACACCAACTTTGGCGCAAAAAATTGCGGCCACAGCCAGTGAATTAGGGTTACAAGCATTAGATGCACCCGTTTCAGGTGGCGACATCGGTGCTCAAAATGGGACGCTAACGGTGATGGTCGGTGGTAATCAAGCCGCTTACGAACAAGTTAAGCCCGTTTTTGAAGCAGTTGGGCAAACCGTACAACGTTTCGGCGAAGCCGGTAAGGGTCAACACACTAAGATGGCTAATCAAATTATGATTGCCGGCACAATGACTGGGATGACTGAAATGTTGGTTTATGCTCAGGCGGCCGGCCTAGATTTACCAGCTGTTTTAAAAACCGTCAATGGTGGGAGTGCTCAAAATTGGAGTCTCGCAAATTATGGTCCTCGGATTCTAGCGGGCGATTACACACCTGGCTTTTTTGCAAAACATTTCTTGAAGGATTTGAAGATTGCCTTAGAAGAATCTGAGAAAATGGGGCTTAATTTACCAGCCACACATCAAGCCAAGAAATTATACGCAAGATTAGTGAATGAAGCGGGCCTTGGCGATGATGGGACACAAGCCTTGATTAAATTATGGACAGATTCTATAAAATAATTGCATATAAACGGTGCAGTCGGGGCCTTTTTCTGATAAACTGGTAGATAGTTATTAAAGGAGGATTCGCCATGCAATCATCACAGTTAGTTGCGATTATCAAACGTCTGGTAGCAATGCAAGAAGATCAAAGCGCTGAGGTTCAAGAAAGACGTTTTGAAAAGGAAGGCGATTTAAAAGCGACTGTTAGCTATGATCCACAAGCACAAGCCTTTGAACTTGAAGACAGTAGCACACATCAACAATTCCAATTTGACAATATTGATTTAGTCGCAATGGAACTATACGATTTATTAGCAGACTAGTTAATTAACCATTGAGTATCAAATTACTTGGTGGTTTTTTTGCTACTTAGGGCGCTTAGCGCTTTATCTAACAGTCATTGAGATTCTTAAAAATGGGTTAATATTTGAAACTGCATTCGGTTTCATATTGATTTTTAATACTGACATGTGTAAACTAACTGTCAGATTGTCAATAGCTTTTAACGAAGCTAAATGACCTTTAACGGAGGCTATTGTATCGATGAAACAGATTGGTCATAAAATTCAGGCCGGATTGAGTACGCGCTGGGGCTTTTTCCTATTTGCGGTGGCTTTATTCTGGCTTAAAACGATTTATGCGTATCAAACGAAATTTAACTTGGGTGTCAAAGGTGGTATGCAAGCCTTCTTAATGACGATTAACCCCATTCCAACAACCTTATTGTTATTTGGGATTGCGCTATTTATGAATGGCCGCAAATCATACATAACGTTGATGATTATCGATTTATTAACGTCAGTCTGGTTGTTTTCGAATATTCTCTATTACCGAGAATTTTCTGATTTTTTAACCTTTAACTTAATGAAGGGCTCAGGCGCTGTTTCTAATAACCTGGGTAAGAGTATTGCCGGCATTATTGAATATTCCGATTTCTTAGTTTTTGCGGATGTGCTGTTATTATTAATCTTATTAGCGACTAAACTAATTAAGATTGATCGGCGTGTTTTCATGAAACGGAATGCTTTTGCGATTACTGGATTATCAGTCGTTTTATTCGGCGCTAACCTGGGGATGGCTGAAGCGGATCGTTCTGGATTATTAACCCGGACATTTGATAATAACTATATTGTTAAATACTTAGGGATGAATGCCTACACGGTTTACGATGGTGTTAAGACTACTAAGAATAACGCGATTAAGGCTAACGCTGATAGTAGTAATATGAGCGGCGTCTTGAAATATTTAAAAGAAAACCGCGTGTCACCCAATGTTGAATACACAGGGGTTGCTAAAGGTAAGAACGTCTTTGTCATTCATTTGGAAAGTTTCCAACAATTCTTGATTGACTACAAGTGGGATGGCCAAGAGGTCACACCAAATATCAATAAGCTTTATCATGATCAAAACACATTAAGCTTTGATAACTTCTTTAACCAAGTTGGGCAAGGGAAGACTGCTGATGCCGAATTAATGCTTGAAAACTCGTTATTCGGTTTACCTGAAGGGGCCGCCATGGTTACACAGGGGACAACCAATACTTTCCAAGCAGCACCAGCGATTTTAAATCAACAAGGTTACACAACCGCATCATTCCATGGGGATGTCCCAAGTTTCTGGAACCGGGATAATACCTACAAGTCATGGGGCTATGATTATTTCTTTAGCTCACAGTACTTTAAAGAAGGTAAGGATTACAATGTTGGCTATGGTTTGAAGGATAAGATCTTCATGCAAGATTCAGCCCGCTATATTGAACAATTACCACAACCATTCTATGCAAAATTAATCACAGTTACGAACCACTATCCATACTTATTGGATAAGAAGAACCAATCGATTGCTAAAACCGATACTGGTGATGATACCGTCGATGGCTATGTTCAAACGGCTAAGTATTTAGATCAAGCACTAGGCGAATTCATGACCTGGTTACAAAAGACAGGCCTGGATAAGAATAGTATGTTGGTCTTATACGGGGATCATTACGGTATTTCTGGGAATCATAAGAAGGCCGTTGCCAAGTTATTGAAGAAGGATGAATTCAACGACTTTGATAACGCTCAGTTCCAACGGGTACCATTTATGGTCCATATGCCAGGCTTAAAAGGTGGCGTTAACCATACTTATGGTGGCGAAATCGATGTCTTACCAACCTTATTAAATCTCTTAGGCGTTAAGAACACGGATACGATCCAATTTGGATCTGATCTCCTAGCGGCTAACCGTAATCAAACCGTGGTCTTTAGAAATGGGGATTACGTGGCACCAGATTACACGAAGGTCGGCAGTACTTACTACGATACAAAGACGGGTAAGGAATTGACTAAGATGACCAAAGCGCAAAAACTCCGTGTCTTAGCGCTTAGTGAACACGTTACAAAGGAACTCTCATTGTCTGATAAGGTGATTACCGGTGATTTACTTCGTTTCTATACGCCAACAGGCTTTGAAGCAACTGATAAAACGAAGTTAAGCTATAAGGTCAGTGATGCTAAAGCACAACTGAAAGCTGATAAGACTAAAACGAGTGTTATCCAAAAGAATAATGGTAAATCGACGATGAATCTCTATCAAACAGATGCACCTGAATTGAAATAAGTTTAGAAAAACCAGAGTGATTAATCACTCTGGTTTTTTTGCTGCCTTTTTACAATCATTTTACTTGTCAGAGTCGTTAAAAAAAGGTACGATTACATCAATCAATACACATGATAATGATTATCAATTAAGAAAGGAGCTTATTTGATATGAGTCAAACAATTGTGGATCAGACGCTTCGGAAGTTGAAAGCTAATAATGTACGAATTACACCGCAAAGACAGGCTGTTTTAGAATTTATGATTGGCACGCACATGCATCCAACCGCTGATGATGTTTATCAGGCCTTAGCAGGACGCTTTCCTAATATGAGTGTTGCGACGATTTATAATAATTTGCGGTTATTTACAGAACTGGGTGTTATAGAAGAAATGACTTACGGGGATGCTTCGAGTCATTTTAATTTTGCGCAGACCAAACATTACCATGCAATCTGTGATCGTTGTGGGAAAGTGGTTGATATTTTTTACCCAGGACTAGAAGATGTTGAGATAGTTGCCCAGAACTTAACCGGTTTTATGGTGACGGGTCATCGGATGGAAGTTCATGGCATCTGTCCAGAATGTCAGTTAGCCAATCGCTAATTAAGTGAATTTAGTGAATATTTAGAAAAAATAAAAAAGATGCATTTTTTACTTGACGATGATTATAGATGTTGGTATAGTAGTCTATGTTGTCAGCGAGATAAAAGATATTCATCCGATAACAAGTGATTTATATTAAGAACTTTGAATATTTATTCAAAAAATATTTATAAAAAGTGCTTGACAGCTCACCATGAAAGATGATATATTAATTAAGCTGTTTCGACACAGTAGAT